>CAYXAP010000008.1:0-140451 GCA_964462035.1 uncultured Sandaracinus sp. | reverse complement strand
GGCCATCTTGCCCGTCACGCAGACCGTCTTGCCTTTGATGTTCATGTTGGACTCGATTCCTCGTTTCGATTTTCTTGGCTAGTCACACGGGGTCAGGTTCTCACAGGTCGACTCATCGGCTCGCATCGCGAGCTCCTCACACCGTCGTTCCAATACCGCCCGGCCCGAGACTTCGAGCACCCGGACGCTTCGCAGCTGGGGAACCACGAGCGTTCCATCTGCATCGATCGTGTCCGCCGTTCGCAGCGCCTCCAGCGTCAGCTGCCCATCGGTCGTCAGGATGACCTCGTCGAGGTGCTGCAGGGAGCCTCCGACGCGACTGGTTCCGGCGGCGACCAGTCTCGGTGCAGATTCCAGGCAGCCGAAAGAGCCTGCTGCGGAAACGAGCTGCAACGCCCCGACCCGACGAAGGCGTGGAAGCGATATGGTCAACGCCGTGTCTCGCTCGCTTCCATCGATGAGCAGCTGCCCGGTGATGGACGTGAGCTCCTCGGCGAGGCGCACGTCCGCTTCGGTGCGGATTACGAAGGACCCTTCGTGGGATCTCTCTGGGTGACTGGCGCAATCCTCGCCGCCGCCGTCGAACCCAGCATCCTCGGGGACCGGAGCACCCGCATCGGCCATCGGTCGTGGGCCGCCCATGTCCGGGCGCGTGGGGACGTCCGGACGCGCGGGACCACACCATCCGGCGGCAGAGGCGTCTGACATGCGCAGATCACACAACCACGATTCGGGCGGCCTCGACGCCGGAAGTGCCGTGGACGCACATCATCCCCCAGCGCTCGACGGGAGCTGTCGACGCGCGGCAACGACCTCCGTCGATCCCCAGATGCCGTCCGCACCAAGAGAACCGGTCGAAGGCGACTATCTCAGAGACGGGCCACAATGCCCGAGCGGGCTGCGGCGCCCCTCGCGGAGCGATCCTCCGTCGATGATCGCCGGCGGTGCTCGGAGAGGCCCTTCGAAGCGACTATACTCTTCGCGCCCGAGCCCCGGACGGATAGGGTTGGAGCATGTCCGACATCGAAGCCATCGTCGTCGCCGTCATCGCCCTGACCTCCTTGGTCTGGACGGCCATCTCCGCGTCACGCGCCGTGAAGGCGCTGAAGGACCTGCAGGAGCTCGCGCGCCGCAACCTGGACGCCAACCGGGAGATCCGGCGCCTGCTGCAGCAGCGCGGCGCGGCGACCCCTTCCGACTGATCCGGTCCGCCTCGACGAGAGGCGTCAGCGGCCGCGACGGCGCGCGAGGAGGCCCACCGCTCCGAGAACCCAGAGCGCCCAGGCGGCGAACGAGTGCTGGGTGCCCTCGGGGACCTGAAGCCGGTCGGCATCATGACGTTGTCCCGGTTCGCGACACGTAGGACTGTCTCGCGAGGATGTGCACGATCAGGTCTCGCGGGCCGCTGACGCTCGAGCGGTCGAGCCGGATGGGGAGCGCGAACGCCTCCGCGTCGAAACCGACCCGCAGCGGCAAAGGGGCGCCCGCCCTTCATGGAAGCGGACCCGTGCGGGGTCGACCTCGGCGACGAAGAAGCGCGTCCCCTGCCGCACGTAGGGCTCCAGCGCGCTCTCGGCCCCGGGCGGCAAGTCGCGCTCCCGAAGCCAGGTCGCCAGAGCGGACGAGTCGTCGGCGCGGAGGATCACGATGCGGTACTCGCCCACCCGAAAGCGGGCCTCGACGCGAACCCGTGCGGCCAGCGAGATCTCGAACGAACGCCGACCGCGTCGACCTCCCCCCACCGCTTGGTCGGTCGAGGAGGTCGATCCCTCCGCTCCGCACCGGACAAGGGTCTCGCTCCCAGTACTCGGCCAGGCCGCGGCGCGGACAGGCGGTCGACCTTCTCGAAGACCGAGGCTTCGAGCGCTCGTTCCTAGCCGGCGCTGGCTGCGTCGTCGGACGAACGTCGAGCATGGCGACGGGGAACTGCTCGTGGAGGTGGAAGGGCTCTGGCTCTTCCCGCGCGCTCCCCGTGAGGGCTCGCTGCCAGGCTTCGGCCACATGGGCATGTCCTGGGGTGAGCTCCACGCCTTCGTTCTTCGGCCCCTCGGAGCCAGCTCGTGACCGAGAACCTCTTCGCCGCCATCGACCGCCACGTCGTCCCGATCGACGCGCTCCTCCGCCGGCTGCTCGAGCGAGTCGAAGCCGATGACGACTTCCGCGGGCAGCTCGACCTCGGCGGCTTCCAGCCTTGGCCTTCGACGGCCGACGAGATCGACTGCCGCAACCCGTGGTTCTTCGTGATCGCGATGAACGGTCGCGGCTCGGCGTACGGTCTCTACTTGCACCCGAACGCACGGGGCGCCGATGGAGTCCTGCCGTGGGTTTACTGGGAGCACGAGGACGACACGCTCCACTACCTAGCGCCCGACACGGACCGATTCCTTCGAGGGTTCATCGCCGACCTGGAGTCGTACAGCGAGGAAGCGGAAACGATCGAGCGCCTGCGCACCGTCTTCGCCGAGCTTGGGGTGAGCTTCGACGGAGCGCCGGTCGAGCTCGACTTCGAAGCGACCGCTCCATGGCTGCCGCCGATCGAAGACGACGTCCAGCCGCTCTCCCACTATCTCGAGCTCACGGCCGACTCACCCGACGAAGCCGAGCGCGGGCTGCTCGCCCACGCGATGGGCATGGGCGACCCCGACGCCGAAGATGCGCTCGCGACGCTCTGGGCGAAGCAGGGCCGGAAGCCCCCGACCACTTTCAACGACTGACCTGCCATCGGGGAAGCACCCCGCCCGTCCATCAGGATCGTCCTCCCCGCCTGCACGTATACGAGCTCCAGCGTTCGTCCGAGCAGGTAGGCGATCAGCTCCGGCTCGGTCAGCAACTGCTCGGTCACCGTCATCGGCGGATTCCAGACCGGGTCGTCCGAGACGATCCGGGTCGTCACGGCGAAGGGTCGTTGCGCCTGCGGCCGGCGCGTGGATGACGACGTTCTCGGCGTTGGTCCAGATCCTGAGAGCTACCGTCACTCGCCCGTGCTCACGGACCGCGCCAATGATGTCCTCCACCATCTGCCGATCGAGACACCGCCCCACGAGCCGAGAGTGGCGCACGTGACCGCGGCCGAGCTTCAGCCCGCGAGCAGGAGCTGGCTGGCCCGGTAGCCGATCATCATCGAGGGCGCGTTGAGCGCGGCCACCGGGGTGACCGGCTGACGCTCGCGTCTGCAACGCGCGGGCCTTCGAAGCCGTTGAAGCGGAGCTTCGTGTCGACCACGGCGTGGTCGTCGTCGCCCATCCGGCAACTATCCTCCTCGGGAGGCAGAAACGCCGGTTCGCCGGCGTAGGTCAGTCCGTGGAGCCCTTCGTAGAACCCGACCCGAAGGTCGCCGCTGCGCGAGCGGCCGAAGCGCGGCGCTTGCTGGCGGCGGTTCCCGCCGAGCACGCCAGCTATCGCGAGTTGCCGCCGGAGGTCCGTGTTCGTCACCACCTGCTGGACGTGCTCGCCATCCTGGCCGCTGAGCCGCTCAGCCTCGAGGACCTCGAGTCGTTCCCCACACTCTGGGCTTGGGTGGAGCGCTGCCTTCCCACGGGGTGGGAGATCTGGCAGCCCGGTGCTCCTCCCACCGACGATTTCCAGGAAATGGTGCGCGACGGGCGACCCGACATGACGGATGGATCGGCCGAGGAGCTCGAGTGGCTGAACGAGGAGGCCACCGAGTCGTGGGTCGCCATCGCCCATGGCCACGATGGGCATCGCTTCCTCTTCTGGGACTCCGGTGCGGAGTCGATGACGGTGTACGAGGTGGACAACTCCGACCCCGACGTCGTGATGGGGAGCTGGTCCGGGGTGGAGGAGGTGCTGCACCTGCTGATCGGGGCGGCGCTGAGCTCGCTCGACTACCACTCGCCTCGCAAGCCCGCACCGCCCCTCAGCTGCGCGGAGACGGTCACCACGATCGGCGGTTGTCTGCTGGCGCTGGGCTTCGTCGTCGCGCTGGTGTGGTGGCTGGTCCGCTAGTTGTCACAGGGCGGACGCTCCATCGCGTCCAGCAGCGGCCCGTGCCAGTTCCGTTCGCAGGACGGCAGCGTCGAAGAGGCTTTCCGGATCGGCCGAGAGTGTTCGACTCGTTGTCACCCACTCCCGCAGTGCGCCGATATATATACTCGCGAAGCGATGCTCGACCGTGCAGTGAACGGCTACATTCATCACTTCTTCGGGTGATCCGTCCGAGGTACGGCGGGCACGATGCGTATCCCGACCGCGGTCAGTCCATGGCGCAGGCGGTCGCCGTCTGCTCGTTGCCGCTGGTGCGCAGGCGGCGCGCATCCGCGCGCGGTGGAGCGCAGCCGGTCGTGGCGTCGTCCTGGAAGTAGTGGAACGCGGAGAGCGGGTCGCAGCTCCAGGTCCCGTCGAGCGAGTTGTCGCGGAACTGGTTGTCCCAGGAGGGGCACTCGGCCGTCGGCTTGGTGCAGTCGTCGCGTGCGTCGTGGTCGCAGTACCAGTCCGTGTAGCCCGCGTGGCTGCCCACGCGGATGAAGCGGTTGTCCGTGATCACGTTGCCGTTCGAGTAGTCACGCACCCGAACCGGGTCGCCGGTGCTCCGAAGGAAGCGGTTGGCACGGATGGTGTTGCGGTCGCTCATGTGCGCCACGTAGATGGCGTGGATGAGACCGCCGCTGCGGGTGTTGACCACCTCCACGAAGTGGTTGTTGGCGATCTCGTTGTCGTCGCTGTTCACCAGCCGCACGCAGGCCGTGGACGGCTCGAGGCTCGTGTCGAAGACGTTGCCGATGCGTTCGAAGTAGCAGCCGAAGATCCGGTTGCTTCCGTTGCTGGTCGCCTCTTCGTCGCGCGCGCCGTTGAGCGAGATCGCGGTCTGGTAGTTGCGTACGCGCAGGTACCAGAAGTGCAGGTTCGTCTCCTCACCCGCCGAGTGCCGGAGGATGAAGAAGCTCCCACCCGCGCAGCTGCCGTCGGCGGCACAGCCATCGAAGACGGGGCGGTCCGTTCGATCGGCCGCGCGGAAGGTGATGGTGTGGTCTGGCATCGTGAAGCGCCAATCCACTCGCTGCTCGCGATAGAGTCCCGGCGCGATCCAGACCTCCACGTCGCAAGCCGGAGGATCGTCGACCAGGCGTTGCTCGACCTCTTCGAGGGTCGCCAGGGCGCTCGCCGCGCTCGTCCCCTCCGCGCCGTCGTCACCCGCCGGGTCGAGGTAGTAGCGCCGAACGCAGGGCTCACCGCCGTCCACCGTCGCGGCGTCCTCCGCTCCAGCGTCCTCGGGGAGCCCGCCGCCAGCGTCACCGGACCCGAGGTCGTGGCTCGCAGCATCCAGCACCAACGCCGCGTCCGCGCGAGCGCCGAGGTCGGCCGGTCCACCATCGGTCGGACCACACCCGAGCGCGCAGAGGCACAGACAGGAAGCCAGTCGGTGGGAGGCAATCACGAGCCAGGGTGAAGCAAGCACCAGGCCAGTGCGCGAGGAGCGCGAAAGTCGCCGCCGGTCGAGCGAGAACGGCCCGACCCGCGCCAAGAGGGATCGGTGCCGACCAAGGCCTGACCACACGAGCCGGGTGGGCGGAGAAGGGCTCCGCCACACCCGACTCGGTTCCGAGTGATCCGTCCGAGGTACGGCGGGCGCGACCACGAGCTCAGCGGGGCGAAGAGCGCCTTCTTCGCCGGCGACGACCTCGCCGACCTGCCCGCCATCCGCTACGCGAAGGGCCGCGGCATCGGCGTCTTCATCAAGAGCGCGGAGCGCCCACAGCGCCCGAAACAGGCGAGCTTCGCCGTCGAGGGGCCGGGTGCCCTCGCCGAGTTCCTGAGCTCGCTGCTCGAGTGACGCCCGAGCCGGCGCTCAGTAGCACTGGGTTTGGAAGGCGACCTGCGCCGGGTGCTCGGGGCACTGGAGGACGTAGCCGATGCCGGCGTCTCCGAAGTCCACCGCCACGTGGCGGCCGCCCTCGAGCTGGAAGACGAGCCGCGTGCAGGCCGCGCCGCACTCGGGACAGCTCGGGTAGGTCGGGTCCTGGAGCCAGTCGGGCCAGCCCCCGAGCTTGTCCCCGCCGAGGTTCAGGTCCCGGAGCACGGCGACCTGCTCCTCGCGGAGCTCGACCGCGGTGCGCGCCGGGTCGTCCGCGACGCTCGGGAAGTCGCTCTTCGCCCGCCCCCACTCGGCCACGCTGCGCGCGGGCAGCCGGGGACCGTCGTCCGGGACGTGGTCCCCTTCGCGCGGGACGATGCGAAGGATCCCCCGCCCGTCGCCGGCGGCTTCGGCGTCGTAGAAGAGCTGGAGGATTCCGTCGTGCTGCGCCTGCTTCTCCGGGTGGGCGGAGAGGTCGAGCTGGAGCGCGAGGGGGAGCGGGCCCCCCGCGCCCGTCGGCCGGGGGTGGCCGGCCGGGAGGAAGGGCTCGCCCCCGAGCTTCGACGCCTTCGGACCCAGGTCGCCGAGCGCGCCATCGAAGGGCCACGCCTTCCGCTTGTCCTTCTTGAGGGTCTTCTTGAGCTCCTTGAGGAGCGTCTTGCGGAGGTCGGCCTCGCCGCCGGCGGCCTCGATCAGCGGGACGACCTCCGCGGCCGCGGGACTGCCCTTCGCGGCGGCCATGGTGGTGGTGCCGTCGCTCTCCACCTCGTTCGGGCTCGCGCCCGCGGCCAGCAGGACCTTCACCACCTCCACGTGGCCGCCGTTGAGCGCGTCGTGGAGGGGCGGCACCTTGTCCCCCTTGCTCGCCTTGTCGGGCTTGGCGCCGGCGCGAATCAGCTCCTCGCAGACCCGGGCCCGACCCTGGGAGGCGGCGCGTCCGAGGGCGGTCGAGCCGATGGTGCTCGTGTACTTGTTGGGGTCCGCCCCGAGGCCGAGGAGGGCCCGGACGGCCTCGAGGTGACCGCGGGAGGCGGCGAGGCTCAGGCCGTCGACCAGGCTCTGCGGATCGGCGAAGGGGGCGAGGCGGTGGATGAAGGCGGTGCGCCCCCCCTGGGAGGCCATCCAGAGGGCGGTCTTCTTCTCCTGTTCGCTCGCCGCCTCGAAGAGCGCGTCGAACTCCGCTTCGAACCCGTAGCCCGCGCAGGCCGCCAGGTTCAGCGTCGACCGATCGAGGGGCGCGCCGCCCTTCTCCTTCAGCGCGGCGACGATCTCGGCGTGGCCGAGCTCCTCGGCCATCTCGATCGGGTGGCGGCCCACCAGGGTCGGCAGGTTCGGGTCCGCCCCCTCGGTGCCCACGCGATGGGGGCCGTCCTCGAGGAGCAGGCGGACCATCTCGACGTGCCCTCCCCGGATGGCGTTCAGGAGCGGGTGGTAGCCATCGGCGGCCGCCGGCAGGTGCTCGTCCTCGACGGGGATCGTGGTCACGCGGATCCACTTCCAGTCCAGGAAGCGCGGGAACTCGTCGCCGTTCTTCGTGTAGCTCAGGAGGGCCGCTCGCAGCAGGTCGACGTCGCCCGTCGCCGCCGCCTCGCCCTCCGCGGTCCGGCCGTCGAGGTCGGAGCTCGGGCGGGCGCCGTTCCGGTTCAGGCGCTCGATCACCGCCAGGTGCTTGCCGCGGACCGCCGGGACCAGGGCCTTCATCACGTAGAGCTTCGCGTGACCCATCTTCTGCGCCAGCAGATCGATGAGGTCCGCGTGGCCGTTCTCCGCTGCGGCGTAGAGGGCGGCGATCGCCTCGCCCTCGGTCGCCTTTCCGACCAGCTCCTTCGTGCGCGGGAGGTCTCCGGCGCGTGCGGCGTCCACCAAGCTCATATCGGTCCCCTCCTGTCTCCCCGGATCGTGGGGCGAGGACTCTACCCGATCGTCGCGGGGTCGCGGCATCAACGAATCGAATCGACGATGGGCCCGAGGAACGCCGCGTCGTCCCACGAGTCGGGCCCCACCGTGCCGCGGCCGGCGATGAGCCCCCTCCAGAATCCCAGGCCTTCGCGGTCACGATCGGCATCGACTTCGCAGAAGAGGGTTCCGTGAACCCTTGGGGCGGTGCTCGGAGGGCCCTTCGAAGCGACGATACTCCGGTCGCGGTGCTCGCCGCGGGCCCCCGGCGCCGAGCTCGAGGCCGACGCCGAGGTCATCGAAGACTTCTAACTTCCGGGCCGCGCCCGACGCCGTGTCGCTCCGGGTGAAGGTCCCCGGTTGGACCCGCTTCGAGCGCTGGTCCTTCGTGGGCGCGGCGGTCTTCGTGGTCCTGCTGGCGGTTGTCGCCTGGTGGCGGAAGCGCCCGAGGGCCCCGAGCGCCTGACCACCTCGGACCCTCCGTTCTGCTGGTATGGTCACCCGATGATTCGCGTTCTCGTGTCTCTCGTGGCCGCTGGTCTGCTCTCCTTCGTCATCGGCTGCGACAGTGGCGGCGGTGGCGACGTGTGCGACCACATCATCGACAAGGGCTTCGAGGGGGTCGACTATCGCGCGACCTGCGAGGCCTTCGTGGCCGATCTCCGGGGCGAATGCAGCAACGGCGACGCCGTGCTCGAGTGCATCGGCCGCGCCGAGGACCGAGACGCGTACGGAGCGTGCGAAGACCTCTGCCAGTAGTCGCGTGACCCTCGTCTTCACGAACTGGCGCCGCCTGGAGACGGGAGAGGCGAGTGCTCCGGCGGCCGCGTATCGAGCGGTGACCGCGCCGGAGCCGTTGCCGCCGACGGGTGAGGCCGCGTCGCTCCGACCGGCGCCGACCGAGACGTCGGCCGACGATCTGGACGAGCTCGAGAACGAACAGCTCGTCCTGGCCTGGACCGCAGGCGCACACCAGGGTGTGTCCATGGCCGCGGTGCTCGCGAATCCGGAGCCCTACTTCGAAGACATGGAGGACATCCTCGAGCACCAGCTCGGCGCGCCGATCGAGTGGTGGGACGTCGTCGACGCCGAGACCCAGGAGACCCGGTACGTGCTCGTGCTCTGGGGCAACGACTGCGGCCAGCTCTATGCGGCCGACTCGACCGAAGGGCTCGCGTATGTCGCCCAGTTCGCCCTGTGGTGTGAGAAGGACTGGGCGCTGTGGAAGGCGCTCGTGCTCGCCCACCGGGTCGCCAAGCGGCACTACCCGAGCAGCGAGCTCGCTCGGATGTTCTTTGCGGGATCCTTCGTCTGTCCCATGGAAGGCTGCCGAGGGCGCGCGACTCTTTGGACCGAGTCCGACGCGGACGAGGGGCCGTGTTCGAAGTGCGGCGCACCCGTGCCGGCTCGCGACTACTGAACGGGCGTCGCCGTCAGTCGCCGGTGATCGTGCAGTGGCCCGCGCAGCAGCGGACGACGGCGTACTCGCACTCCGCGGCGTCTTCCGCTCGCACCAGCACGTCCATGTCGTCGGTTGCGCGACCATGTCCGTGCACGGCAGCCGCCCAGCCGCCAATCAACACGAACTCGACCTCCGCGGCGAGGAACGCCTCCAGCAGGTCCTGGTAGTCGCGGGGGAGCTGCAACGTCAACCCCGTCTCGATCCTGCCTCCCTCCGCCAACGCTGGGAAGATCGGTTGCGGCGCCGAGTAGGATGCGCCGATGCGACACCGACGAGGGAGTGCGCTCGCGTTTCTGGCCTTCTTCATCGCGTGCGGTGGCGAGGCCCAGGACCGAACGACCACGGCGCGACCGGCGAGCGCGGCGGGCGGTGACTCGGCGTCGCGCCCGGAGCGCGCGGATCCCACGAACCTGGCGCCACTCTCGGCGCCCTCGGACTCGGTCGAGGGGTGGCACGGTCTGACCCTGCCCGACTGGCTCGGCTCACCGGAGCCGACGGCGCACTTCGCCACGGAAGGTGGCGAGCGCCGGCTCTCCTACTCCTCGGTGGGCGGGGCTCGGCTCGACGCCCGGCCCATCGCTGGCTCGTCCGATCTGGTCTTCAGCGAGATCGAGGTCAGCCGCGACCTGGGCCTGCTCGCCGGCTACCGCGTCGGCGCCCGGGCGTTCGAGGTCTGGGATCTGGAGCGCGGCCGGATCGTGCGTCGGCCGTCGCGGGAGGGGGTCGAACGCGTCGTTCCGGCGGGTGATGCGCTCGTGCTGGTCCGGGTCGAGTTCACCCGGACAGGGCGCCGAGTGCGCGCGGAGGTCCACGGCCGCCGCGCGATGGAACGCTTCGCGTTGCCTTCCGAGAGGGTCGTGATGGTCTCGGACGACGTGGAGCGAATCCTCCTGGTGCTCGACCGCGGGCATGTCGTCGTCGACCGTGCCGGGGCGGTCCTCGGCCGGTGCGAACCGGGCGCGCGCTCTGCCCTCTCGCCCGGTGGCACCCAGCTGGCTTGCTTCACCCAGGATGCCATCGTCGTGACCGAGCTCGCCTCGAGCGCCCGTCGACGTGCCGAGGTCGACCTCTACAACCTCGCTGGGCCGTTCGCGATCGACGACGAAGGGAGGGTGGCCACCCTCGACCGCGGTGAGTTGGTCTTCTTCGCCGGCTCCGACGTGCAGCGGCGCCCCACGCCTGCTGGGCTGCCAACGAGCTCGGCGAGCATGCGAATGGCGGATGACGAGGTCTGGCTCAACGGCGTCGCCGTTTCCCGTCGCTGGAGCCTCGACACCGGCCGCGCCGACCCGTCGCGGGAGGTGTTCCCCGTGGGCGCCAGCGAGATGCGGCGCTACGATGCCCCACACGTGGACTTCGTGCATCGCGGATGGCGGACCGACGTCCTCACGCGCTGGAACCTCGTGACCGGCTCCTGTGAGTCGATGGAGCCAAGGGAACGGACGCTCCCGCCCCACCTCGCGCGCCTGGAGGGCCACCCGGCGCTCGAGCGGATCCGCGAGCGCCACGGAGCCGAGATCCTGGACGTCGCGGCCGACGGCTCGCGTGTGCTGCTCCGAGACCTGGAGACGCACGCGATGCTGCTGGTGGATGGCAGCGGCGAGGTGGTCTGGACCCGACCATCTTCCGAGGCGGCCCACTGCATCGACTTTGGGCGTCCGCCGGTCTTCCTGCCGGGCGATACGGCCTTCGTGACCTGCGCCGGCAGCTTGGTGAATGCCGTCGTCCGGGACGCCGACGGGCAGGTGCTCGAGCGCCTCGACATCGGGGACCCGCGCGCCACCGCCGCCCGCGGAATCTATCGCGGCAGCGAAGGCTGGCTCGGCCTGGTCGAGCGCACCGGCGTCGTGGCCCAGACCCGCTGCGAAGGCTGCGTCTTCGGCGCGGCCGGAGCCCACCCGGACGGCTCCGAGATCGCGGTCGCCGTCTTCCGGCCCGGCGGCCCCCACGGGGTGACCCGCTTCGCCCGGTCCGACCTCGCAAGGGGGGAGACGACACCGATCGACGGTCGACCGCTCCTGCTCTCCTACCTCCCCGACGGCCGCGTCTTGGCGTTGGTCGAGGGCCGCGGCGTCCGGGTTGTCGACGCGGACTGATCACGGCCACGTCGCAGGTGCTCGCGTCGAGCTTCTCGTCCCGCACCTTGGTGAGCTGCTCCTTCAAGCTCGCCTCGGCATCGTCGAGGAATTGGGTCCAGGCGTCGCTACCGGCCGTCGAGGTCGACGCCCTCCTTTTCAGCCGTTCCCGGAGAGGCACGCCGCCTCGGCTGGCTCGACGAGCGCTCGGGGGCTCAGGTGGTCCAGAGCTACGCCCACGAGAGTCAGTCGCTACCGCTTCGCGGGTAGGGCCCCGCGCCGCAGCGGGCGGGGAGGGTGACCAGGTGCGCGGTGCGGCGGCGGGCGTCGTCCGACGCGGGCACGACGCGCTCGGCGACCAGCAGCTCGAGGCTGTTGTCGTCGCAGACTCCGTCGCCGAGCACGAGTTGGCCGCCCCACTCGTAGACCTGCAGCTCGTGGAAGCGCTCGGCGAGCTGATCGTCGAGGAGGTGGGCGGCCACGAGCGTGTCCTCGGCGCCCCAGCTGCGCGCGACCACCGCGATCTGAGTGCGGGCGCCGTCGATGTCGCAGCCGAAGGTTCGGATGGGTCCGCCCTCGTCTGCGCGGCCGACCAGCCGGAGTCGTCCGTGGAGGCGGAAGTCGCTGGTGAGCCGGTGGCCGAAGATCGAGGGGTAGTCGAGCGGGTCGCGTTGATCGCGGAAGAGGAGCATGAGCCCTTCGGCGTCGCGGGCGATCACGGGGGCCGGTATCGTGTCCTCGACCTCGAGGAGCGCGCGTGCGTGCGAGCCGTCGACCGAGACGACCACGTGGCCCGAGACACGATGCCGCCCCTCGTGGTCCGCCCAGTGCTCGCCCCAGACGACGGCGAGATGCGCGTCGTCCGAGTAGAGGGTCGGGGGCCCGGCCGCGAAGCGTGGGTTCGAGATTCGCTCTGGCTCGTCCCGAGGCGCGAGGGTGGTGAGGTCGAGCTCTTGGCGCCAGACCTGGAAGGACTTCGGCGAACCCTCGTGCCACGCGACCACCAGCCGATCGCCGTGCTTCGCGAGGGCCACACCGTCGCTCTCCTCGCCGACCGCCCCGGGCAGCGCGCGCGCGCTCCGTTCGCTGCCGAGTCGCCAGGCGACCAGTCCGCCTTCCTTCGCCGCGTCGGGCTCGGACCGACGGGCGCACACCACGAAGGTCACGTCATCGTCGGCGATCGCATCGAAGCCGGCATCGCAGGGTGGGCCGAGGCGTTCGGGTTCGGTGTCCCCTGCGCGCAGGAAGAGCCCTTCGCGTGCCGACCAGAGCAGTGCGTCGCCCAGATGCCGAACGGCGTGGAAGCGACCACCCGCGGTCTCGGCGAGGGTCTGCTCCTCGCCGAAGTGGCAGCGCATCAGGTCGTGCTCACGACAGCCGGCGAGCAGCCCGAGCGCGACCACGATGCCCAGCAGCCGCGTCAGAGGATCCCTCGCGCCTTCAGCGCGGTGACGATCTCGTCCGTGCGACGCTCGAGCTCCGCCGGGTCCTTCACCGGCTGGAAGCGGGCGTCGGGGCCTTCGCGGCGGACCTTCAGGAAGGTGCAGGGCATGAACGCGCTGAGCTGACCCACCAGCCGCTCGAACTGAATCGCGGTCTTGCCATCCACGGTCTTTCGGACGGCGAAGAAGTCGAAGGGGAAGGGCTCCCGCAGCCGCTCCGCGTCGAAGACGAGGGTGTTCGTGTTGAAGACGGGGATGGAGTCCTGGTCGAACTCTTCCGGGAAGCGGAAGGCTTCGACGATCTGGAGATCACCGTCGACGAAGGCCGGTGCGCCGCCCTTGTCGCCGGGCCACTTGGGCGCCATCTCGGCGGTCATCGGCTTGCCGCCCTCGATGTGCGCGCCGATCACCGCCGGGTCCAAGGTCGCGGTGAGGTTGTCGACGTTCGACATGAAGAGGATGCGGCCACCCGATTCGAGGAAGGCGTCGAGCACCCCGGCGCGCCGTAGCGCGCTCGGCAGGTCGCCGTGGCCGGGCGCGTAGGGCGAGACCGCGCCGTCCTCGGTGCGGAAGAGCTCGCCTTCCTCGTCCATGCGCAGGGAGATGCCTTGAGAGAAGCAGGTGATGGGGGTCCGCTCGGTGGCGGCCTTCTCGCCGAGGCGCACCACCTCGTCGTGGGTCGCGAAGCTGGTCATCGGGTAGAGCGGGACCGTTCCTCCGGCGCGCTCTGCGGCGGCGCCGATGTCGCGGACCTTCACCTCGAGAAAGGACAGGCCCTCGACGGCCTCCACGCCAGCCTTCACCACGCCGCCGAAGCGGGTGGCCATGCCTCCGGCCAGAATGACCGCGCCCACCTGGCCTGCGGCGATGGCGGCGTTGCCCTTGGCGGCGAGGGCATCCCGCTCTGGGGTGCCCTCGGGAGGCAAGTCCATCAGATCACTGTCCTTTGGCGCAGTGACCCTTCCATGGATGCGGTTGGACTCGGGGCCCGCGCGCCCCGATTTCAGGCGCTCGCGATGGCCATCGAAGGCCTTGCGGTCGAAGCCATGCGTTTGAAGATTGTGGGTCGTCGCTTCGTCCAGCGACCACTCGGCCGTGCTCGTCACGGGCGGAAAGAACCATTGTCCAAAGATTCCCGCAAGCGCTGCGGTCTCATGGTGAGGCCAGCGTTCAGTCTTCGTCCCCAGATGGGGATCGGGCGCGCCGGTGCGACGCCTGGTAGAGTGGCGTCGAGGGATAAGGACCCACAGGAGGAACTGGAATGATCAAGCGCTCATGGATCATCGCGCTCGCCCTAGGGGCGGTCGCGTTCTCGGGCTGCACCGTCTACACCCGGCCCGCGCGAGCGCGTGTTTCGGTTCAAGGTCCCGCGCCGGGAGGCACGGTCGTCTACAACGCGCCGCCGGCCCGTCGGACGGTCAGCGTGCGCCCGGCGGCCCCGTACTCGGGCGCCGTGTGGGTCGACGGCCACTGGCAGTGGGACGGCTACCAGTACGTCTGGGCCGACGGCTATTGGGTTCAGCCCCGCGCCGGCTACACCTACGTGCAGCCCCGCTGGGAGCGGCGCGGCAACGGCTACGTGTACGTGCAGGGCAACTGGCGTCGCGGTGGCGGCCGGACGGTCGTCCGTACCAACAACCGGCGAACGGTCGTGCGACCGCGCGGCCGGACGACGACGGTGCGCACCAATCGCGGCACGGTTCGCCGCACGACCACCGTGCGAGGTCGGGGGCCGGCGACTCGTACTCGAACGACGACCGTTCGGGGACCGAGAGGGAATGTCCGTTCCACGACGCGCGTGAACGGAAACCGTGGCACTCGCAGTCGCACCACGACGGTTCGCACCAACGGCGGCGGCCGGAGTCGTACCACCACGACCACTCGCCGCCGGAACGACGATCGCGGGCGCCGCGGGGGTCGGGGCGGCGGACGCGCTTCTGTCCGGGTCCGCTAACGAGCGCTCGACGTTCCCGCCGGGGGACGTAGGCTGACGGGGCCATGAAGCCCCGCGGCGAGCACGTCACACTGACGATGGCGCTCGGGCTCCTCGCGAGCCTGAGCGTCCATCTACCGGTGTATGGCGCGCTCGGGGTGCTGGCGGACAAGCTCCTGGCCTCGGCACCCACCGAGCGTTCGAGTGGGGCCGACGACGGGATGACCGTCGAGTTCGACCTCGAGCCGCTCGAGGACGACGCCGAGGAAGAGCAGCCGCCGGAGGAAGAAGAGACCGAGCTCGAGGACCCCGAGGAGGAGGAGGGTGAGCTCGACGACGAGGCGGAAGAGTCCACGCCCGACCCGACACCGGAGCCCGAAGAGGAAGAGCCGGAAGAGGAAGAGGAGCCGGAGGAGGAGACCGAGACCATCGAGGCGCCGGTCCAGCCCCCGCCCGAGAACCTGCATGCGGTCACCCAACGCTCGCGCGATCCGAGCGTCGACACGCCCGAGAACCCTCGTTTCATCGCGGAGGAGAACAATCGGGTCGAGCAGGAGACCGTCGCACGAATCCGCAGCATGGTGCAGGACGACCCGGACCCGACCGCAGGCGAGCCCCAGGAGGAGAGCGAGGCCGAAGAAGAGGGCAACGCCGACGAAGAGCTCGTGCGTGAGATGCAGGAGCGCGACGCCCCCGACCAACGCCTGGCCACCGAAGAGAGCGAGTCGTCCCGCGCCAGCACCGCCCGCGAAGAGGAGCGCGTGGGGGGCGAAGGCGACGGCTCGGAGCGCGAGCGGGTCGAGGCCGAGCGCGCCCGGCGAGCGAACGCCGGCGGCCGCGAGGCCGAGACGGAGACCATCGTGGTCAGCGACGGCATCGGGACCTTCACGATCACCCGGCCCCGGCGAACGGCCGAAGGGAGCGGCGGCGGCGAGAGCGGCGGCGCTCGCCGTGGCGGCCGAGAGGCGCGGCGAGCCCGCGGTGGCGGGGCCGGCGGCTCCGGCCCCAACCTGCAGATCGGCTGGTCGCAGTTCGAGGCGGTGATCGGTGAGGAGCAGCTCGAGCGCGAGCGCGAGGAGTACGCTCAGGCGCGACTCAGCCAGCAGCGGGGCCGAAGCGCGGAGCGTCAGCGCCGCTGGCGTCAGTTCCGCACCGCGATCGAGAACTACGTCTCGTCGGTTCAGCCCGGCAACCAGACCGCGCTGAACACGGCGGCCTCGCCCTTCGCTGCGTTCCTCGCCGACATGCACCGGCGCATCCACATGCAGTACCACCAGTTCCTCGGCGGCTTGCGCCCGGGCGGCCCGATGAGCGACATGACGCTCCAGACGCGGCTGGAGATCATCCTCGGCGCCGATGGGACCATCGACCGGATCGGCGTGGTTCGGACGAGCGGCAACCTGCAGTTCGACCTCGGCGCGTTCACGGCCGTGATGGACGCGGTGCCCTTCGCGACGCCTCCTGGCTCGATTTTGAGCGGCGACGGGAAGGTCTACCTTCACTGGACCTTCAAGCGGGACCAGCCCTTCTGCCACGTGGCGCACGCTGCGCCCTACATCCTCCCCAACCCACCCACGCGTGGTGGCAGCGACAGCTCTCCCGGAACCCCGATCCCCGGTGGACCGGAGTGGGGCGCGGTCGTGCCCGAGGGGACGGAGCGAAACTACGGGCTCGGCCGGTCGGGCTCCGAGTCCGAGTCGGAAGAGCAGCCGGATTCGGAGTCCGAGTCGGAGGCGGAGCCGGAGTCCGAGCCCCGTCCGGAACAGGACGACGAGCGACCCGCGGCCTGACGATCAGAGTCGCTCGAGCGCTTCGAGGCAGACGCGCCGAACACCGTCGTCCGCGAGCCAGTAGAGATGGCGGGCGCCGACGGCCGGGTGGCTTCCCTCGTCGACGCTCACGACCTCGTGATCGCTCAGCCGGTAGTAGCGGATGCCGCCGAGCCCGCCCAGCCCGATCGCGATGCCGCGAGTCTCGGTGGTGTCGACGCCGTGCAGGTGCCGCACCTCCCCCTCGAGCGTGCTCACGGCGAAGGGCTCCGGCGGCATCGTTCGCTCGACGCGGATGATCGCCTCCCCTCGCTCGCGTGGCGCGGCGACGTAGAGCGCACCATTCCAGGCGATCATCGGTCGCCGCACCGAGGCGATGCCCGCGACGACCCGCGGCGTCAGCGTACCGGCGGGGAGCATGGCGACCTCGCTGCGTCGCCGATCGAGCCAGAAGAGCTCGCCCTCCAGGTGCGCGGTCGCGGTGGGCATGCCGCGGCCGTCGATCCAGTCCTCCCGCCGGTCGCCACTCCGACTGACGCGGGCGATGGACGCTCGTCCGTCGTCGCCCACGATGGGGAGGTTGGTCCAGATCCCGTAGCTCACCCAGTCGCCATCCAGGTCGAGCGCGCCGGGTTGAGCGATGCGCGGCACGAGCGTTCGAACCCTGCCGCCGGCGGTGCCTCTCATGATCGCGCCGCTGCCATCGCTGAGGCCGGTCATCGACCAGAAGGCCGTGTCGCCATCGGCCACGAGGTCGCGGGTGCCGAACTGGTCGCTGGCGACGATGGTGAGCTCGCCCGACGAGTCCAGGAAGCCGACTTCGTGGTCGGGGCCGACCACCTGACCCCAGACCCGGTCCGAGTCGGCGTCCAGCGGCCGAAGCTGGACGGGGCTGAAGAGGGCTGGCGCCATCGGCTCGCAGGGACCGGCGCTCGCGTCCCGACCGTCGATCCGCGATTCGACCTCCAGCCCCGTCTTGCTGCCGCACGCGGCGAGGAGGACGAGGACGACGGCGAGCACCCGCATGGGCGGAAGGGTACCCTGCGCCGCGATGGACGCCGGGCTGAACGACGAGGTGCGCGAGCGGATGCGTGCGCTCGGCTTCGCCAGGGTCGGGGTGGCGCGCGCCGAGGCGCTCGAACCGGAGGGTGACCAGCTGCGCACGTGGCTCGCGGAGGGGCGCCACGGCCAGATGGATTGGATGGCCCGCACCGCCGACGTTCGCGCCGACCCGAGACATCCGGGAATGGTCGAGGGAGCGCTCTCGGTGATCGTCGGCGCGTTTCCCTACGCGCGCTCGGCGGAGCGGGTCGGCCCCGATCCGGGTCGGGTCGCTCGCTATGCGCGCGGCCGCGACTACCACAACGTGCTCTCGAAGCGGCTCCGCAAGGTCGTCGCTTGGCTGCGCGAGCAAGGGCACGAGGCCCGCTTCAGCGTCGACTCCCGCCCGCTCTTCGAGCGCGCCTGGGCGGAGCGCGCGGGGCTCGGCTTCATCGGTAAGAACTGCTGCCTGATCGTCCCGGGCCTCGGGAGCCACCTCTTCCTCGGCGCGGTCGTGACCACTGCCCGGCTGAGCCCCGACACACCGATGAAGCGGCGTTGTGGGGACTGCCGTCTCTGCCTCGACGCGTGCCCGACGGATGCCTTCGTCGGCGCTCGGGAGCTCGATGCGCGCCGCTGCATCTCGTACCTGACCATCGAGCACGAGGGGCCGATCGAGCCCGAGCTGGCGGACCGCATGGGGGACTGGCTCTTCGGTTGCGACGTCTGTCAGGACGTCTGTCCCTACAACCGAACGTCGCTTCCGGACGCGGCCACCACGGAGCCCTTCGCGCCGCACCCGCGCTTCGAGCAGACCGATTGTGAGGATCTCATCGCGATGGACGAGGCCGCCTACCGTGATTGGTCCGAAGGCTCCCCGCTGCGCCGACCGGGGCAGGCCCGGATGGCCCGCAACGCACGGATCGTGCTCGCCAACGGCAAGCGCTCGCTGCCGGTGGTGGACTGATCAGTCTTCGCCCGGCGGCTCTTCGAGGAAGCCCTTGGCGTCTCCGTGGGGGCGATCCTCGGCGCTCGGCAGCTCGGGCTCCGGCGGCGCGTCCTCGCGCGCCGTGAGGAAGCGGCGGATGGCCACCATCAGGTCGTCGAGCCCGTCGCGCGTGACCGCGCTGAAGACGTGGACCGCGTCCACGCCGCGCTCGGTCAGCGCCTCGGTGACCTCGTCGGCGACGTCGCGGACCTCCGGCAGGTCGGCTTTGGAGAGCGCGACCATCATCGGCCGCTCGGCGAGCTCGGGGCTGAAGGAGCGAAGCTCCTCCATCAGCTTGTCGTAGTCGCTGACCGGGTCGCGCTCGGGGTCCGGGTCGACGCTGAGGACGTGCACCAGCACGCGGCTGCGCTCGGCGTGCCGGAGGAAACGAAGGCCGAGTCCCGCGCCCTCGGCGGCGCCCTCGATGATTCCGGGGATGTCCGCGATGACGAAGCCGTGGCCGTCCGGGAACGACGCGACGCCGAGGTTGGGGACCAGGGTCGTGAAGGGATAGTCGGCGATCTTCGGCTGGGCACGGCTGACCGAGGCGATGAGCGTGCTCTTGCCCACGTTCGGGAAGCCCACGAGCCCGACGTCCGCGACCAGCTTGAGCTCGAGGCGCAGCCGCCGGACCTCGCCGGGCTGACCGTCGTCGGCGCGGCGCGGAGCCCGGTCGTAGGGGGTGGCGAAGCGGATGTTGCCGCGGCCGCCCTGTCCACCAGCGGCGACGACGACCTTCATGTCGTGCTCGTCGAGGTCGGCGATGAGGGCGCCGGTCTCGTCGTCATAGACCTGGGTGCCCACGGGGACCTGCTGGACGATGTCCTTGCCTGCGGCCCCGTACTGGTCCTTGCCGCGGCCATTCTCACCGTTCTTGGCCCTGAGCTTACGGCGGTAGTGCAGGTCGAGCAGGGTCGTGAGCCGGTCGTGCGCGTGGAAGATCACGTCTCCACCCTTGCCGCCGTCGCCACCGCTCGGGCCGCCCAGCGGCAGGAACTTCTCGCGACGGAACGCGACGCAGCCGTCGCCGCCCTTGCCGGCGCGGACCTCGAGCACGACCTCGTCCACGAACTGCATCGGCATTGCGTACGGCGCCGAGCGCGCGGCGGCAAGGGCGCTATGCTTCCGCGCGCATGCTTTCGTTGCCTCGATGGGGGAGGGCCGGGCTCGTTCGGCTGGCCGCGATGCTGCTCGCATGGACGGCCGTGGTCGCCCACGCACAGTCGATCACGGACAACGACTTCCGCATCGACGCGCAGACCACGCCCGTCCTGGGCGGCAGCCGCATCGTCGGGCTCGCGGGCGCCTACACGGCGCTGGCCGAAGGCATCGACAGCGTGCCCTACAACCCGGCTGGCTACGCGGCCCGCGCCGCGTACGAGCACGAGTGGTACGAGTGGGAGCTCTCCGGAAGCCTGCAGCTCGCGGGTACCTTCACCGACGTCGACTACTTCCTGAACGGGCAGGGCACCGGCATCGGCGAGGTCTCGGGCTTCTACGGCTACGGGGTCTCCGGCCGGCTCCAATTCGCCCAGCTGGGGGTCGGCGGAAGCCTGCAGGTGGAGTCGTTCGACGTTCGGCCCGACGATCCCATCGAGGTCAGCTTCACCACCGTTCGCTTCGGCGGCGGCTACAACCTGCTCGAGGGGCAGCTGGCCATCGGCGTGGGCGGACAGTTCGTCTCGATGGCCGTCCAGGACGGGCCCACCCGCCTGGTGGATTTCAGCGGCGTCGGGCTCGAGGCGGGGGCCGTGTTGCGACTCGCGAACCGGCGGTGGCGCGCCGGCCTGATGGCGAGGTCGCCGGTCGACGCGCGGGTCCTCGACGAAGCTGGGGACCCGACGGCTCCGCCGACCGAGGTCGCGGGCTTCGTCTTGCCGCAGTCCGTGAACCTACCCTGGGAGATCCGGGCAGGCTTCGCGTGGCAGTTCTTCGAGCGGCAGTTCAACCCACGCTTCGCGCCGCCGAAGGACGTGGAAGACGCGGTCGAAGCGCGACTCGAGCAGCGGTGGTGCGAGCGGGAGCGGGCGCAGGCGGTGCGCGAGCTCGAGCCGGGCGTCGGGGAAGACGCCGTCGGAGAGTGTCCGCGGATCCGTCGTCGCCCGCGGGACCAGGGCTGGTGGGCGCGGGAGCGGCCCCGTCGCCAAGAGGAGCGTCGCCTGGCCCAGGACGAGATCGACCGGGGCGAAGAGGAGGTCGGCGAGCTCTGGGATACGATCGAGGCGTCCCGCGAGCGCCGCTACCTGCTGGTCAGCGCCGACCTTCGGCTCCTGGGGCCGGTGGGGTCCAACGGGGTCGGTGTCGACGGGTTCATCGCGCAGGAACAGAACCGGCGGGGTGACCGGGTCAACGTCGGCGTCCACGTGGGGGCGGAGTCCGAGCCCTGGCGGGATCGCATGAAGGTCCGCTGCGGGGTGTACTGGGAGCCTTCTCGTTACGCCGATTTTCCTGTCCGGGTCGGAAACCTCAAGGGGCGCTTTCACGGCACGTTGGGCTTCGAGTTCAAGGTGATCGAGCTCTGGGGCTGGGGGCTCCGGGCCGGCTTCTACGTCGATGGGGCCCGCGACTGGGTCAATTGGGGCGTCTCCATCGGTGGCTGGCACTGATCGGGCGCACAGGCGTGCATCGGCGGATCGCGTCTTTTCCTGGACGGATAGGCGTCTGACAGGGGAGGATGCGCCGGATGCCGAAGAAGGGCTCGGCGCTCGGGGTTGCCCGGGCTCGCTTCGTAGAGGGGCTACCCCGCAAGGCGAAGGAGCTGAAGGCCGCCATGGCGCTCCTGGTGGCCACGCCGGACGCGGAGCGTCCGCGGGAAGAGATGCGTCGGCGGATGCATGCGCTCTACGCGTCGGCCCAGGTGTTTCGGCTGGACCCGCTCGCGTCGGCGCTCAAGGAGGCCATCGCGCGCCTCGACGCCGCGCGCGACGAGAAGCGGGCGCTGGACCAGGACGACCTGGACTCGCTCGCGCACCTCGGCGCGACGCTTCCGACTCTCGCCGGCGCCGCGGAGCCGGAACAGACCTCCCCTTCGATCGCGGCGCCGCCCCCGGGTACCCTGCGGAAGTCGTCCCGCCCGCCCGCGCCGGATGCGGCGGTGGAGGAGCCGGCCGCCGTGCCGAAGCCGAAGCGTCCGGGGACCATGATCGGCCTGGGCGTCGGGGCGGCCCCTGCGGGCTCCGAAGGCGACCCGGCCGCGCCGGTCGCCGGTGGCACCGCTGAGGAGGCGCCGCCCAAGAAGAAGAAAAAGAAGAAGTCGCTCGCCAAGACGATGATGGGCATTCAGGCCGCGCGTGCGCCCGCGGATGGCCCGAAGAAGTCCGCCTTCGCCTCCACGCAGCTGGGGGTGGGTGAGCCCGGACCCGCGTCGGAAGCGCCCCCCGAGGAGGCCGCGCCGGCGGCCAAGCCCGACTTCTCCGCGACATCGCCCGGCTTCGCCGAGCCGCCCGAGTCGAGCCAGGAAGGGCGCGCCAAGAAGCGCATGCCCTTCGCCGCGACCCAGCCGGGTACCGGCCCCGACCAGCCCACGAAGAAGAAGCGGCAGCAGACGATGATCGGGGTCGGCGTGGGCAAGCCCACCGATTCGGCGCGGGCCCCGACGCCGGCGCCCGCGGACGACACCCGTCGGCCTTCGGACGCGGGCTCGACCTCGTCCAACCCGCCCGCAGGCAAGGCGCTCGGGCGCGTGAAGCTCAAGAGCGTCCCGAAAGACAAGGCTCGCAAGTCCCAGCCACCGGCGCCTGCGGGCTCCTTCACCGTGGCCCGGCACGGGCACGAGAGCCGGCCCCAGACCGCGGGCGACGTGTTCCGAACGGTCGTCAGTTTGCTGGTCGTCGACCGTGCGGCGGCGCAGGCGCGGATCCGTGCCGCGCTCCCGACGGATCGCTTCGAGATCGTCGCGGCGGCGGACCCCGAGGAGGCCCTGCGTCTTTCGCGCTCGGTCGCGCCCGACATCGTGCTGATCGACCGAGGGGTCGCCGAGCGGTCGGGGGCGGACCTCATTGCGCGGCTGCGGAGCGACCCGCTCACCGATCTGGTCCCGATCGCGCTTCTCTACGATGGCGACGACTCGCTCGACGCCCACGAGCTCCGCGAGATGGGGGCCGATGCGCAGATCTGTCGGGACGGGATCGAGGAGAGGCTCGAGGCGCGGCTCGAGAGCCTGACGGCTGTTGCCGGGGCGATGCCAAGCGCGGGCGCCTTCGGCGAGGCCACGCTCGAGGAGGTCGCCGACCGGCTCGCCAAGGAGATCCATCGAGGGTTGGTCGACGCGGCCGTCGAAGGGCGGCGGCTGCGGATTCCCCTCGGCGAGGGCTCGGACCTGCTCGCTGCTGCGTGGGCGACGATCGCCAAGGTGCGCGCGGAGCTCGCGGAAGCGTCGGAGGGCCAGGTGCGCTTCCGGGACGCGAGCGGACGCGGTGGTCCCGCGTTCGTGTCGCTCGTGGCCGAGGGGTCTCGGGCGGCCGCCGAGGACGAAGCAGAGCCGGTCTCGCTCGAAGACATCCGCATCGTCGTGGCCGATGACGACCCCGCCGTCGTCTGGTTCTTCGCGGGCCTCTTCCGCGAAGAGGGCGCGGTGGTGGTCGAGGTCGAAGACGGCGTCGAGGCGCTCGAGGCGGCCCGGCGGAAGCGCCCCGACCTGATCGTCAGCGACATCCTGATGCCCCGGATGGACGGGTTGATGCTCTGCCGACACCTGGAGCGCGACCCGGCGCTGGCCGAGGTGCCGGTCATCCTGATCAGCTGGAAGGAGGACTTCCTCCAGCGGATGCGGGAGCTCCGGGCCGGCGCGAGCGGCTACCTCCGCAAGGAGGCGGCCAGCGGGCAGATCCTCCAGCGGGTTCGCGAGGTCCTCCGCCCCCGGCTGCGCCTCGAGAGCGAGCTCGCCGGCATCGGTGAGGTCCGTGGTCGGGTCGAGGGTATCGGCGTGATTCCGCTCCTTCGTGCGGTGGCTCGGTTGCGCAGCGATTCGCGGGTCACCGTTCGCGACGCGTGGAACCTCTACGAGATCGATATCCGCGGTGGCGAGCTGCAGGACGTCACCCGCACTGCGACCGACGGCAGCTTTGCGCGCGGTCGACGAGCACTCACCCAGCTGCTCGGCGTGACGGCCGGACGCTTCTCCGCGGCGGCGAGTGACAGCGCGATCCGGGCCAGCCTTCCCGGGGGCGACTCGGACGCGCTCCTGGCGGCGGCCGCGGCCGAGCTCGGCGCGTTGGTCGACGCGGTCAGCGGGAAGCGGCTGGCGCGGGTGGGAACGCTCATCTTCGACGAGGACGTGGCCTCGGCCTTCGCCCGCACCTCGCCTCCGGCCCAACGTTCGGTGGTCGAGTCCCTGATGAGCGGCACGCTCCCGCGAGACCTCCTGGTCGGCGGTGAGGTCGAGCCGCACGTGGTCGAGGAAGCGCTGCTCGATCTCTCTCGGCGGGGCGCCGTGGTCGCGGTGCGAGGGCTCGAGGACGAAGACCTGGTCGCGGAGGCGCTCGCGGAGCGCGGCGGTGAAGAGCTCGCGGCCGAGCACGGCGAGCTCGACGTGCCGGCGAGCGCGCTCGTGATGCCCGAGGGCGACGACGAGGCGGCGCTGCTCGAGGCCCCGACCAACGATCCGCCCCCGCTCTTCGGTGAGGCCAAGCGGGACAGCTTGGTGGACTTCTCGTCGCCGATGAAGGCTGACGAGCCGGCCGACGACGAGCGAATCCTCGAGGTCGACGACGACGCCATCGCCGCCGCGCCGGTGGTTCCCCCGCCGAAGCCACCAAAGCGACGTCGGGTGGTGGAGGACGACGATCCGCCGGACGAGCCGCTGACGCTGGCGGACCTCGAGGCCGCGGACACGATGCCCGCGCCGCCATCTGGCGAACACGTGAAGGCCGACGAGGCACCGAAGCTCGAGCCGGAGCTCCTGAGCAGCGATTCGATGGAGTCGCCCAAGGCGGCAGGGCCGGAGGCGTCCAGCGCTGGGTCGGAAGGCGCCGAGGCCGAGGCCGAGGCCGAGGGCGGGGGCCTCGGTCTGGTGGGTTGGCTGATGGCCATCGCGCTCTGCGCCGTGGTCGGCTTCTTCGGATGGCAGGCGTACAAGGCGCAGCAGTCCGCGGGTGCGACCGAGCCGGAGGAGCTCCCGGTGGAGCCAGAAGAGCCCGAGGTCACGCCCGAAGAGCCGGAAGAGGTCGAGCCCGAGGAGCCGGCGTCCAACGCCGAGGCCGCGGGTCTCGGTTTCGGTGAGACGGTCGACGAGGTGCTCGACCGGGGAGTCGAGGTCGCCGACGGCGAGGGCCTGCTCGTGGTCGAGGCGCCGGACAGCGGCGACCCGGTCGAGGTGATGCTCCGCGACGGCGACGATGAGCGAGAGCTCGGCGAAGCGCCGCTCTCGATCGCGCTCCCCGAGGGGCGGCATCGCTTGCTCTTCCGACGGGGGGAACGGGAGCAGTTCCGCTACCTCTACGTCGGCGCGGGACAGTCGCGGGTCGTCGACCCCGACACCATGTGAGCGCCTAGGAGGCCGACGCGCTCGCCTTGGCCGGGCGCTTCACGGGCATCCGAAGGGTGACGGTGGTGCCGTCTTCGTCGCTGCTCTTGAGCTCTACCTTCCCACCGTGCGCGCGGACGACGCGCTCCACGATGGCGAGGCCGAGACCGGTGCCGGAGGGGCGTGTGGTGAAGAAGGGGTCCCGGGCACGCGAGCGGACGAGAGTGTCCATGCCCTCGCCGGTATCGCTGAAACGGATCGCGATGCCGGGGGTGTGCTCGTCGAGCTCGGTGTCGTCCATGTGGATGGTGAGCGCCCCACCGTCGGGCATCGCCTGTAGGGCGTTCTCCACGACGTTCGCGAAGGCGCGCTCGAGCAGGTCGGGGTCGCCTTCGACCTGCGTGCGCTCGGTTTCGACGTCGACCTCCACCCGGATGGACGCCGAACGCGAGTGGTCCTTCTGGGCGAGGTCGATCGACCGCTCGAGCACCGCGCGCAACTCGAGGGGAACGGACTGCGGCTCGACTGGGCGGGCGTAGACGAGCAGGTCGCGCACGAGCCGGTTGAGGCGGTTGGTCTCCTCGTCGAGGACCTCGAGGAGGGTCAGCCGATCGTCGTCGTTCAGGTCGCTCTTGCGAAGCGCGGCAACGGCGTTTCGGAGGACGGCGAGTGGGTTGCGGACCTCGTGGGCGATGACGGCGCTGAGCTCGCCGACGGCAGCGAGCTGTTCCTTCCGCACCAGCTCCTCTTCGACGCGACGGAGCTCGTCGTAGCGGAGCGCGAGCTCCTCGGTTCGGTCTTCGAGAGCAGACGCGGTGTGGATGAAGCGGTCGAGGAGCAGGTACGAGATGAGGAGCGAGGTCAGAAAGAACGCGTGCTCGGAGAGGTAGGGAGCCTGGACGTGGAAGAAGCGGAGGAGGGCGTCGTTGATCCAAGCGATCCCAGGTGAGACCAGAGCGATGGTGAGTAGCCGACGTCCGCTGCGGGGAGCACTCTCGGCTCGGAGGATCTGGGAGGCCACATAGGCCAGCGCGGCTACGCCGAAGGCGGTGTAGGCGTAGAAGAACGGCGTTACGCCAGCGGCGCGATGGGGAGAGAGGTCGACCCAGGAGTAGTCGTTCGAGACCGCGATGCCTGGGTCGACGAGGGCGCCCGCGACGGTCAGGGGGATGCCGACCATCGACGCCCCGATCAGGAAGCGAACGGCGCGCTCGGTCGGTCGGCCGAGGAGCTCGTGGCTGAAGAGGCACACACCGACGAAGCCGACCGCGCCCAGGGCGAACTGGACCTCCATCCAGAACGCGGCATCCGCGGCGTTGGTCGCGCCGTAGAAGAGCGCCGAGGCCGCCGTGTAGGACGCGCTGCCGACCCCGAGGACGCCGAAGGCGAGGTACTCGCGCGCCCGCTGTCGCCAGTAGAGGAACGCGGCCAGCACGACGGAGAAGATCGTGACCGCGGTCCACGCGACGAGCACCGCCTGGAGCTGTGCGGTACTCACGACTGCACCTCGGTGATGCCGCTCAGGCGCGGTCCGCTCGTGCCTTCGGGCGGAGGGATCGGGAGCTGGGAGAGTCGCTCGGTCGGGAGCGATAGGACGATTTCGGTGCCGCGCCCGTGGGCGCTCTCGATCCGAACCTCGCCTCCGTGGTTGCGGATCACTCGTTCGACGATGGCCAGGCCGAGACCGGTGCCCGCGGGCCGTGTGGTGAAGAAGGGGTCGCGGGCCTTGTCCCGAACGAGGGTGTCCATGCCTTCGCCGGTGTCGCGGAACGAGAGGCCGATGCCCTCGTGACCACCCTCGAGCGTGACCGGTCGCGTGCCCACGGTTAGCGTGCCTCCGCCGGGCATCGCCTGGATGGCGTTCTCGAGCACGTTGACCAGCGCATGGCGGAGCAGCTCGGAGTCGCCATGGACGTGGGTGGGGCCTTCGAGCTCCCAGACGACATCGATGCCCTCCGCGGAGTCGGCGGCGTCCATGGCACGCTCGACCGCGCGCCGAAGGAGCTCTTCGGCGTCCAGCTCGCGGCCCTGGGGGAGGACTGGCCGAGCATAGGCGAGCAGGTCGTGCATCAGCCGGTTCAGTCGGCCGGTCTCTTCGTCGAGGATGCTCAGGAGAGTCGCCCGATCGGGGGGCGAGAGCGTCGTTCGCCGCAGGCCGGACACGGCGTTCTTGATCACGGCGAGGGGGTTGCGGACCTCGTGCGCGACCACCGCGCTCAGCTCGCCGACCGCGGCCAGCTGCTGCTTGCGCACGAGTCGATGCTGCTTGGCCCGGAGGTCGTCATAGGCACTGCCGAGCTCGGAGGTTCGCTCCGAGAGCGCCTGCGATGCGCGCACGAAGCGATCGAGGAGCATGTAGCTCATCCCGAAGATGAAGAGCATCGTGGTGTGCTCGAGAATCCGAAACGAGCGCACGATGCCTGCCCAGACGAGCGTGTCGTGGAAGCCGGCGAGGAGAGCGATGCCGAGGGTGATGACGATCACGCGCCGGTAGCGCTGACCCATCGCGCCGCTCTCCGAGGTCTCGTTGATTCCTCGCGGTCGCCAGTCGCGGGTGAGCAAGAAGCCGGCTGCGATGGGGACCATGGCGCCGCTGGCCAAATAGGCCATGCCGACCGGAGTCGCTCGCACGGCGGGGGCATCGATCGGTGGGAGGAGGGAGACGAAGGGACCGAACTCGGGCTCGCCCGCCTCCCACATCAGCCCCAGCCCGAGCGCGATGAGTCCACTGACCGCCCAGAGGTAGACGAGGAGCCGGGCGCGATTCCGGCGCCGGAGGAGGGCGGCCACGAAGTCCACGAGGAACGCGGCCACGATGAGGAGGGCCACCGATCCGATCCGGTGCGCTTGAATTGCCTCGCCGACCGTCTCCGAGCGAACGTAGAGCAGCTCGCTGAAGGCGTAGAGACCCAGGCCACCGCTCAGGAGCCCGAAGGCGAGGTACTCCTGATCACGTCGCCGGCGGGTGGCCAGCAGCGTGTAGTAGATGCACACGTAGCCGTAGACGGCGCACGAGGCGAGGATGAGTGTCGCGAGCGGCGACATGGTGGCCGAGCTCGCCGCTTCTTTGCGGCCGGAGCGGACGCTCCCCTACCATGGATCCCGCAATGTCGCACCGTTCCAACCTCCTGCGGGCCGCCCTCCTGGCGGCGGGCTCCGCCTCCGTGGCCTTCCTCGGCGTCGCGATGGCGCAGGAGGACGACGGCACGGCCGTGGTGGTCCCGGCCCGCGAGGTCGGTGACTACGGTGGCGTGCGTCCTGGGGACGACAACCCGCCGCCTCGCGAGAAGGCCGCGAAGGCGTTGGCGTCTCGTGGGCCAGTCAGCGTGCTGACGTGGCCGGGATTTCAAATGACCCCCAATGGGAGCCGGTTCTTCCTCCAAACCACCTCGGCGCCGGTCACGGAGAACAAGCCGTCGGAGGGGCGCTTCGAGGTGATCCTGAAGAATTCCCGGACCCACGTTCGGAACACGCGGCGCTGGCTCGACACCCGGTTCTTCCCGACGCCGGTTCGCCGGGCTCGGGTAGAGCGTCGTGGGCGGCGTGATCTGGCGTTCGTCTTCGAGCTGAAGGGCGCCAGCACCCCCTCGGTGAGCTCGGGGAGCGGACCGGACGGCTACACGTACCTCTACGTGGACTGGCCGCCGACCCCTGCGCCCGCGAACTGACGCGCGTTGCGCGGCGCGAGTCGCGCGCTAAGGGTGCGGCATGGCCAAGCTGCGATCCGTCAAGGGGATGAACGATGTCCTGCCCGAGGACGCGGTCCGCTGGCATCGACTCGAAGACACGTTCCGTGAGCTCGTCGGCCGGTATGGCTTCGGCGAGGTGCGAACGCCCCTCGTCGAGTCGACCGACCTCTTCGTGCGCTCCATCGGCGAGGCGACCGACATCGTCGAGAAGGAGATGTACACCTGGACGGACAAGAGCGACAAGAGCCTGACGCTACGTCCGGAGGGCACCGCTTCGGCGGCGCGCGCCTGGATTCAGCACTCGGTCGGCGGACAGCAGCCGGTCAGCAAGTGGTTCTACCTGGGGCCGATGTACCGACGAGAGCGGCCGGCCAAGGGGCGGTACCGCCAGTTCTTCCAAGCGGGCTGCGAGATCTACGGCGACCCTGGCCCCTTCGTGGACGCCGAGCTCATCGACCTGGTCGTGCGCTACCTTCGGGCGCTCGGGATTCAGGACATCGAGGTGCTCGTGAACTCGCTGGGCGCGGCGGAGACGCGCGAGCGCTACCGTGAGGCGCTTCTCGAGTACCTGCGGCCGCACGCGAGTGAGCTCAGCGAGGACAGCCAGCGACGGCTCGAGCGCAACCCGCTCCGGGTGCTCGACAGCAAGGCGCCCCAGGACCAGGCGATCGCGGAGAACGCCCCGCAGATCCTCGACTACCTCGACGACGAGAGCGCTGAGCACTTCGAGGAGCTGAAGGCGGCGCTCGACGCGATGGGCACGCCCTACGTGGTGGAGCCTCGGCTGGTCCGTGGCCTCGACTACTACACGCGAACGCTCTTCGAGGTGCGGGGACGCGGAGGCGACCTGGGCGCCAACGCCGCGCTCTGCGGTGGCGGTCGCTACGACAACATGGTCAGGGAGCTCGGGGGCCCGGACACGCCCGCCATCGGTTTCGCGATCGGTCTCGACCGGCTGCTGCTCGTGATGGCGGACTCGGAGCCGAAGCCGAGCCTGGATGGGTTCCTGGTCGTTCGTGGCAAGGAGCTCCGCAGCAAGGCCCTCGCGATCGCGCAGCAGCTCCGCGACGCGGGGTGCCGAGTGGACGCGGACCTGCGTGGTGGGTCGATGAAGAGCCAGTTCCGCCGAGCCGACAAGAGCTCTGCTCCCTTCGCGCTCGTTCTCGGTGACGCCGAGGCAGAGGCGGGGACGCTCCAGGTAAAGGAGCTCGCGACCGGCGACCAGCAGGAGCTGACGGTGGCACAGGTGGCCGACGCGATCATGCGTCGCTGATTCGGCTCGGGTCCCGATGTCGAGTGCAACGTTCGGCCGCGCCGGCCCCACGAGTGGGTCGGTGACGAGCGAGGAGTCAGAGCGAGTGGAGCGCACGAGGAGCCTCTGGTGGGTTCTCGGGGCGTTCGTGGTGGCGGCGCTCTTGCCGGCCCGCGCCGTGGCACAGCTCACCGACCTCGCAGAGATCTCGGGTACCTACCAATCGCGGTCGAGCCTCGGCGATGCGGAGCCGAGCGAGACGCAGCTCTCGTCATACGACCTGGCGCTGAAGCTGCCGATCCCGATCGCGGCGCGCTCGTACCTGATCCCGGGCGCCTCGTACCACGTCGATTCGGTCCAGCGTGGCGGCATGTCCCCACAGGTCGACCCGCTGCGTTCCTTCCACGCCGTCGACGCGAGTCTGCTCTACGTGCAGTTCCTCCCCGAGGATTGGACGCTCGTCCTCCGACTCACCGCGGGGCTCGCCGGTGATTTCGCCACGGTCGATCGGGGGCTCGTCCGCTGGTCCGTGATGGCGCTCGGAACCAAGGACCTGTCGGACCGCACCACCGTCGGCGGGGGCGTTCTCGCGCTCTGGTCGTTCGGGACGCTGCTTCCGCTGCCCGCGCTCTACCTGGACTGGCGTCCGTCGCCGCGGTGGCAGCTCGAGGTCTTCGTCCCCGCGTTCGCCAACCTGACCTACACCCACGACGAACGCTTCGAAGTCGGCGCTCGCGTGGAGGTGTCGGGGCAGTCGTACGCGGTCCGTGACGAACGGGTCGCCCGAGACTGGCGCTGCTCCGCGGCGCACCAAGACGACCCCGCGACCCCCATGGTCGACGAGACTCGGCCCCTGCCGGGTCAGTGCGTCGACCACATCACCTACACGCTCGGTGTCGCGGGCCTGCACCTGGGCGTGCGGCTCTTCTCGAGCGTCTGGCTCACCGCGCTCGTCGGTGGTTCGTTCCACCGACGACTCGAGGCTCGCAACGAAGGCGACCGGGCCATCGCGGGCGGCACCGAGAGCCTGCCCGGCTCGTTCGTCTTCCGCGCCGCGCTGACCTGGCGGTTGCCCGAGACCGTCTAGTCGTGGCCCACGTGTGCCGGCTGAGCCGTCGCATCAACCGCAGCGCAGCGCAGCACGAAGCAACTCCTCGGTGGTGGGTCGTCGGTCGCTGGGAAGCTCCGTTCCCGCGATCGCAGCCTCGACGAGCGCTATCGAGACCTGCCGGGAGTATCCCATTCGTCGCAGGTACCCCACCACTCGGTCGCCGAGTTCCTTGGGGACACCCGAACGCCCGTGCGTCGAAGCACCGGTCGTCGGATGGCTCACGTGTGCCGTCGAGTCGGCCTCCGTCCCACGAGCCGCCTCTCGGAGCAGGCGAACCCATCGGTCGGCCTCGTTGCGCGCGCGCCCTTCATCACCCGTTCGCGCGAGCTCGTCTTCGAACGCCTGCGTCAGCGACGAGCAACGACCGAGCTCATCGTCGGTCGCCATGGAACCGTAGGAGCGCCCATCCGCGCGCTCGAATCGGAAGAGGGCCGAGTCCCGAACCGTGTCCTCGTTCTGACGGATCACGAGCCGTCCCTCGTGCGCGGCGGCGTGATGCACCGAGCAGAGGCTCACCAGGTTGGTCGGGTCGTGATCGCCGCCGTCCGATCGACGCAGGACGTGGTGGACTTCGACGAACGCAGCATGGCGACAACCAGGCACCGCGCACTTTCCCTCGTCGCGGCGAACCACCTGCCGTCGAGTCGCGGGCGGCACCGTTTGCTTCGCACGCTCGCCGTCCCGAAGGACCTGCGCGTCGCACCGCGCCACCTCGCCCACCGTTCGCGCCACGGGAACCAGACCCTCCGCGCCGGCCTCTCGCTCGGTCTCGCCGCACCGCTCGCACACCGTCAGCCGGACCTGGTTCGGCGCCTCCCCGGGATCGGCGTTCGACTCTCCGCCCCGCAGGAAGGCATCGAAGAGCATCTTCGCCAGCGTCTCGTCGTCGACCGACTGACCCAGACGCCGTGTGGCCACCGCTCGAACCTCAGAGAAGCGCGCGGCTTCGCTGCCCGACACCTCCAGTGAGATCCGTACAGTCTGCTCTTCGAAGGGCAGGGGGGCATCATCGGGCCGCGACCCACGCCCACGCATCGCGACGATTCGCTGCACCTCTCGCGCCGTGCGCCGAACCGTTCCGCCGACCTCGGACCCGGTGGCCCACGTCAGCCACTCGCTCTCCACATCCGGCGTCGCCACGCGAGTCAGCTCGCGTACCACCGAGTACGTCAGCTCGCCCTTCGCCCAGCGCGCACGAATCCGCGGTAGCTCCCGCACCGCCCGAGCGACGCGAAGTCGTTCGCGCGTTTGCCGCCCGCCCCAGCCGAAGAGTCGCGCGCAGTACTCCTGAAAGCTCCCGAGCCCGAGCAGCTCGTGCGCTGCGGTCTCCTCCGCAACCAAGAGCGGTTCGAGCATCGCCACGTCGTCCGCGGCGCGGCGCCGCGCGAGACTCACCAACCGGCCATGCGCTTCGTCGCGCCCGTACCAACCCTCTTGCGGCGCCGCCTCGTACGCCGCCTCCACCTCTCGCACACATGCCAAGCCCATCGTCGTTCCCTCCTCCGAAGCCGGTCGGCTTCGCAAACGACGACGCTACGTCTCAGGTGTGACGTTCTCGGCGACCTCGCTGGCCCACGTGTGCCGTTTCGAACGCTCCCCAGAACTGGTGATGCTGGCATCGAAGCCGTTGAGTACGATGCAACCGTGGGTGCGCGGTATCTGGTTCTGGTCGCGTTGTCGTTGGCGACGTCCTCGGTCGCGCTCCCCAGCGCTGCGCAGACCGGAGACTTGCGGTCGGTCCACCAGCGCGCCGTGCTCGCCACGGTCCGAATCACCGGTCCCGGTTTCTCGGGCTCGGGTTGGCTGCTGCAGCAGAACGAGCGACCGGTCGTGGTCACGAACAAGCACATCGCCGGAGCAGCGCGTCGCTTTCGCGTGCACTTCTATCGTGGTGCGAGCCGACCAGAGGTCACGGTCGACGCGGAACGTCTTCATGTGGCACGAGAGATCGACCTCGGGGTCCTGAAGCTACTCGACGACGCTCCCGACAGCGCACGGCCCGTGCAGCTCCGCTCGGACACTCAGGTCGTTCGTGGCGAGCGCGTGGTGCTCTCTGGGAACCCTGGGTCCGTCCACGGAGTGCTGCCGTTCCAGACCACGGAGGGCGTCGTCACCGGACACATCGCCGGGCGCCAATACGACCCATGCGGGCCGCGGCGCAACTGCATCGTGGTCGACGCCGCGCACTTCCAAGGGAGCTCCGGTGGGCCGGCGTTCAACCGAGGCGGGAGGCTCGTCGGCATGATCTGGGGTGGCCCGGTTCAGGCGGGCGCGGCCGCGACGGTCAATCGCCGCCGGGAAGTGAGCGAGGGCGTCAGCGTGCGCCACAGCTCCGCGTTCGCCTATCTCATTCATCCGGCGGTGATCGCCGCCGAGCTGCGGAGACTCGAACGGTGAAACGTTGGTTCTCCATTCTCAGCCTCTTGATTCTTGCTCCATCGACCGCGTTCGCGTGCGGCGAATGGAGCCTGATGGACCATCGACTGGGTGAGGAACAGAGGTTCCGGGTCGGCGGCATCATGGGGCTGTTCGGCGTCGTCGGACACGATCCGGTACGGCTCCAAGCCTACGAGGGGGACGAGCGCATCGGCTTCTTCCGGAATTGCCACCTCCACTGGCGCGGTCGTCGTGTCGGATGCCTCGAGGGCGAGCAACTCCGCATCCGCGACACGACCTACCGCATCGAGATCTCCTCACGCGAGGACCCCCATGGGATCTACCTATGGATGGTGAAGGTCCACCAAGGAGACGAGCTCGTCGCCGAAGGGAACGCGATGAGCTTCTGCGCTTGTGGCGGATGCACCGAGAGCCACAAGCAGGACGACATTCGGCGCCGCGTCGCGTTCTACCTCGCCAAGCGGGATCTCGGCTGAGCGCACGTGGCCCACGTGTGCCGCGGCCGCTCTGGCCCACGTGGGCCGCTACTTCGACTTCATCAGGTGAGTCATCGACTCGCCCAGCCCGTCGAGGGTGAGTGGGAACATGTCGAAGACGCTCGCGATGTTCTCGATGGTGTTCCCCATCCAGTACTTCTGCGGTTCCGGGTTGAGCCAGATGGAACGGCGGAAGTGCTTCTGCAGGCGCATGAGCCAGACGATGCCCTCGGCGCGCTCGCCGTCGCTCTCCCAGTGGATGGAGCCACCGGGGCTCATCAGCTCGTAGGGCGCCATCAGCGCGTCGCCGACCATGATCAGCTTGTAGTGGGGGCCGCACTCGTGGAGCAGGTCGGTCACGCGGATCGGATCGGTGAAGCGCTCCGTCTCGTAGACGCGCCCGTACACGCAGTTGTGGAAGTAGTAGGTGCGCAGCTCCTTGAAGTGCGTGGACTTCTTGGTCGCGCTGAAGAGTCGGCTGCACAGATGCGCGAACGGGTCCATCGAACCGCCCACGTCCATCATCAGGATGACGCGCGTGTTCGGTCGCCGAGGCGGGCGCACCACGACCTCGAGCTCACCCGCGTTCTTCGCAGTGGCTTCGATGGTGCCCTCGAGGTCGAGCTCTTCCTCGCCGCCGACGCGCGCGAACGTGCGCAGCTTCCGTAGCGCGAGCTGCATCTGCCGAACGTCGAGGGTCAGGTCCTGTCGGTAGCCCGCGTACAATCGGGCGTCCGCGGTCTTGATCGCGCTACGGCCCTTGCCCGCGCCACCGACCCGGATCCCCTGGCGCGCGGCCTTGCCGCTGTTGCCGAAGGGTGAGGTGCCCTCGGTGCCGATCCAGTGGTTGCCGCCGCGGTGCTTGCCCTTCTGCTCCTCCATCCGCTCCTGGAACATCCGCTCCAGCGTCTCCGGATCGAGCTCCTCGAGCATCGCGCGCTCTTCGTCGGTGAGCTCCGGCAGGTTCTCGCGGGCTTCCTTCACCCAGTCGAAGAGCTCCTGCTTGAGCTTCTTCGCCTCGACCTCGACCCCGCGGAAGGTCTTCAGGAACGCCTGGTCGAAGTCGTCGAGGTGCCGCTCCGAGTGGATCAGGATCGACCGAGCGACGTGATAGAAGCCGTCGAGCGACTGCTCGTGCAGCCCGGCCTCGAGCGCCTTCGCGAGCGCGACCGCTTCGGTGGCGCCGACCGGCACCTCCCGCGCTCGCAGCTCATAGAGAAAGGGGATGAACATGCGCTCGGCTCAGCTCCTCCACCGGCGGCCGCCGGCGAGCTGGTCGGCGAACGCGGCCAGGTCCTGCTCCTTCTTCAGCAGCGCGCCGAGGAAGGGGAGGTTGCCGTCGAGCTGCACGTCGCTGACGCCGGCCGCCTTGAGCACCGCGATCCAATCGATCAGCTCGCTCGTCGAGGGCCGCTTCCGAAGCCGCTTCATGGAGCGGATCTCGTAGAAGGTCTCCATCGCCTGCTTGAGCAGGTTCGGCTCGAGCTCCGGGTGATGGACGTGGACGATCTGCTCCATCAGCTCCGGCGTCGGGAAGTCGATGAAGTGGAACACGCAGCGACGCAGGAACGCGTCCGGCAGCTCCTTCTCGGCGTTCGACGTGATGAGCACGAAGGGCCGGTCCTTGGCCGCGACCTCGCGCTGGGTCTCGTCGATCACGAAGCGCATCCGGTCGAGCTCGTTCAGCAGGTCGTTCGGGAACTCGACGTCTGCCTTGTCGATCTCGTCGATGAGCAGCACCGAGCGCTCCTCGGCGTCGAACGACTTACCCATCGGGCCGAGCTCGATGTAGTTCGCGATGTCGCTCACGTCCTTGTCTTGGAAGCGGGAGTCATAGAGCCGCTGGACCGTGTCGTACACGTAGAGGCCGTCCTGGGCGCGGGTCGTCGACTTCACGTTCCAGCGGATGAGCGGCATCTTCAGCGCCTCGGCGACGGCCTCCGCGAGGAGGGTCTTGCCGGTGCCGGGCTCTCCCCGAACGAGGAGGGGTCGCTCCAGGACCAGCGCGCAATTCACCGCGGCTTCGAGGGATTCGTTGGAGAGGTAGGTATCGGTTCCCGAGAACCGGACGAAGTTCGTGGACATCACTGCACGGTCTAGAATGAATGGCGGCTCAGTGCCAGCCGCGGCCGGCGCCGGACCCCCGCCACCGGACGACTCCACGACGCGGGATGGACAGCATGATGCCGCCCCCGACGAGCCCACCGAGGATCACAGCCCCGCCGAGGCCGTTGAAGACGGGCTGGAACGAAACCGTGGCGTCCGGGTCCTCGCTCGCCCCTGCGACGAAGAGCAGGAGTCCCGAGAGTGTGGTCGCCACCATCACGACCCCCGCGACGATTCGGCGACCACGGCCCGCGATCGACGCCGTCGCGGTGCCCGGCCCCGGCGGCAGGGTCAGCTGGCCGAGAGCGAAGTTCCGTCCGCGCTGCTGCACGGCGAGGGACACGTCGTTCGGCAGCCAGACTTCGCACGGCGGAGTCGCGCAGACCACGATGGGAATGGCGTCCATGTCCCGATACACGCGCTGACCTTCGCCTGGTGCCTCGAGTCGATAGACCACGCCCTGCCCCAGGAGACGGATCCGCCGTAGGGGCACGGATCGGTCGGGCACATAGGGCCGGTCCGGCTGTCGTCGTGAGGAGGACATCCCCCGCGGTGCGAAGACGGCAGAGTCGCTCGAGCTGCTCCGCGAGGCCCGATGGGAACCCAAGACGTCCCCCTGAGCGGCCGCTTCAGAAGCGAATGCCAGCCCGAAGAGACCACCGAAGAACACCACGATCAAACGGAGCAACAAGGCAATCGATTCTGCGGGCTGCCTTCGTTCCTGTCGACCGTCGCTTGCGTCGAGCCCTTCGAGCTGCATAGGTCCGGCGATGGTCCGATTCGCGCCCGTTCTCGTCCTCCTTCTCGCGGCGTGCGATGCATGCGGCGGGTGCGGGCAAGAGCTCCGCGTCGAGGGCGAGCATCCCTACGTCCGCTGCGTTCAGGTCGAGCCGGAAGAGCGGGAATGGGAGAGCGGCGGGCTCCAGTTCGTCCTCGAGGACCGCGAGCTTCAGGTCATCGGCGAAGTGCCCTCCATCGTCGCGTTCGCGCTCACCCCGGACGCCGAGCTCGACGAGCTACCGGAGGCGCCGCTCCAGATCGTCGTCGGTGGCTTCGCCCGAGATGGAGCGTCCGCTCGGCGGCTCCTCGCCGCCCTCGCCGAGGTGGGGCCGACGCTGCTCCTGCCGGGCGGCGAAGACGACAACGAGGTCTTCGACGACGCGCTCTCGGAGATCGACTCGCCGGCCCTGGTCGACCTCCGGGGCATCCACCGCGTTCACCTCGGGGGCCACGAATGGGTCCCGATCGCCGGTGCACCCGATGGCCGATACGCCCGCGGAGAGAGCGCCTGCGGCTTCTCCGCCCAGGACCTGACCACGGTCGACCTGCCGGAAGCCGAAGGCCCCCGGCACCTCCTCAGCTGGGCGGCCCCCACCGGCGCAGGGCCGCTAGCGCAAGGACTGGAGGGCGTGGGCGTCGGGACGGAGTCCCTCGACACCCTGGCCGAGCGAGTCGGCGCCAAAGGCGGTCTCTTCGCTTGGCCTCGCCGAGAGGCGGCCTCCGAGCACCGCCCAGCCGACGGCATCGTCCACGTGTCCGTCCCTGTTTGGGGGCGTATCGTGGAAGGTCCCGACGGCAGCTGGACCACGGGTGGCGTCGCGACCCTCCAACTCGAGGAAGCCGCACTTCACCTCGCCCGATGAGGAGGCGCAGCACCATGGTTGCACCCAGGGGCCGAAACCCTTACACCGCGGGCGCCCCGATCCCCCCATGTGGGATGGGCAGCACCCATGTCCGCCTTCGTTCTCCATCTCGCCGATCTCACCCCCACCGGTGAAAAGGCCTACGAGTTCCCGATCACTCGCGAGTGGCTCGCCGAGGCGCTCGAGGACACCGAGTATGGTCCGCCCGAAGAGGGGACCGCTCCCGGCGCCCTGGAGGTCACGGGCCGCGAGATGGGTTCGTCCGACGTGCTGGCCGATGGGCGCATCCAAGCGACCCTCCGCGTCCCGTGTGCGCGCTGCAACGAAGACATCGACTGGCCGATCGACCTCCGCTTCACCCAGCTCTTCATTCCCCGCGGCTCCTACGAGGAGCAGCACGTCGATGAAGAGGTCGAGCTCACTCCGCAGGATCTCGAGCGCGAGACCTACGTGGGCGATGAGATTGCGCTCGACGCGCTCGTCCGAGAGAACCTCATCCTCGAGGTGCCGATGACGCCGCGCTGCCCGGATGGCTGCGCCGACCCGCAGATCTCGGCCTACCTGGACAGGCCGGACGCAAAGAAGCCGGGGCCCCTGGCGGGCCTGCTGGACCTCAAAGACAAGCTCGGGGAGAGCTCCTGATGTTTCGACTCGATGGAAAGATCGCCCTCGTCACCGGCGGCACTCGCGGCATCGGCCGCGCCTGCTCCGAGGCCCTCGCCGCCGCTGGCGCCCACGTCGTCATGGCCTACCGAGGCAACGAAGAGGCCGCGAAGGAAGCCACGGCGGCCATCGAGGCCGCCGGCGGCAAGGCGGAAGCGGTCAAGCTGGACGTGGCGTCGGCTGACACCGTCGCCGAGACGATCAAGGACATCACCAAGCGCCTCGGTGGGCTCCACATCCTGGTCAACAACGCCGGAATCGCTCGGGATCAGCTCCTGATGCGCGTGAAGCCGGACGAGGTGGAGGACACCTTCTCGACCAACGTCGCCGGGCCCATCTGGTGCTGCAAGGCGGCCATCCGGCCGATGATGCGCGCCAAGGAGGGGCGGATCATCAACCTCTCCAGCGTGGTCGGCGAAACGGGCAACCCCGGACAGGCGGTCTATTCCGCGTCGAAAGCCGCCATCCTCGGGTTGACGAAGACGCTCGCCCGGGAGTACGCCTCGCGCGGCGTGACCGTCAACGCGGTCGCTCCGGGCTACATCGACACGGACATGACGTCTTCACTTTCGGACGAGATCAAGGAGGGGATCGTCTCCTCCACCCCGCTCGGCCGCGTGGGTCGGCCCGAAGAGGTCGCCGCGGCGGTGCTCTTCCTCGCCAGCGAGGAGGCCGGTTACATCACCGGCCAGGTGCTCCGTGTCAACGGGGGCATGTACGTCTGAGTTTTCGCGGCTCGCTTCGAGCCGCACTGGTTCTATGCGGTCCGCTGGACCGCTCTTTCGGAGGAAACGAATGGAAATCGCCGAGAAGGTCAAAGAGATCATTTCGCAGCAGCTGGACGTCGACACGGACAACATCAAGGACGATGCGTCTTTCATCGACGACCTCGGTGCCGACTCTCTGGCCATCGTGGAGCTCGTGCTCGCGTTCGAGGAACAGTTCGAGATCGACATCCCCGACGAGGACACCGAGAAGATTCGGACCGTGGGTGACGCGGTCAGCTACATCAAAGAGCACTCGAGCTGAGTAGCGTCGCCGGCGCGACCACCCGGTCGCGCCGGGCGCCAGATCCCATCAGGAGTGAAACCAATGAAGAGGGTCGTCGTCACCGGCCTCGGGGCCGTCAGCCCCTGCGGCGCAGACATCGAGTCCACGTGGGCCGCCGTCTCCGCCGGCAAGAGCGGCATCGAACGCATCGAGCTGTTCGATCCGGAGGAATTCGCGTCGCAGATCGCCGGTGAGTGCCGGGACTTCGACCCGGAGACCTACATCGAGAAGCGGAAGCTGCGCGAGATGGCGCGCTTCGTTCACTTCGCGATGGGTGCGAGCCAGCAGGCGATCGAGCGCTCCGGCCTCGATCCGAAGACCGACGAGGCGGCGGAGCGCGTCGGCACCTTCATCGGTGTCGGCTTCTGCGGCATGGAGGTCGTGGAGGCGCAGCACGACCGTTTGGTGAACAAGGGCCCGCGTCGGGTCAGCCCCTACTTCATTCCCTCGGCCATCTCGAACATGGCCCCCGGCCAGGTCTCGATGCGCTGGGGCTACAAGGGGCCGAGCTTCACGACGACCAGCGCCTGCTCCAGCGGCGCCCACGCCATCGGAGAGGCCTTCCGTTGGATTCAGCGTGGCGGCATCGATGCGGCCATCGCGGGTGGCGCCGAAGCGAGCGTCACCCCGCTCGGCGTGGCCGGCTTCGCGTCGATGCGTGCGCTCTCGAAGCGGAACGACGCCCCTCACGAGGCGAGCCGCCCCTTCGACGCGAACCGTGATGGCTTCGTCATCGCCGAGGGCGCCGGCATCATGGTGCTCGAGTCCCTCGAGCACGCACAGGCGCGCGGGGCGAACATCCTGGCCGAGATCATCGGCTATGGCGCGACTGCCGACGCCTACCACCTCACCCAGCCGGCTCCCGAAGGGGAGGGCGCCCAGCGCGCCATGCGGCAGGCGTTGAACGACGCGCGGCTCAACCCCGAGGACGTCGACTACATCAACGCGCACGGCACCTCCACGCCGACCGGCGACGTCCAAGAGCTGCAGGCCATCCGCAGCGTCTTCGGCAGCCACGCTCAGGACGGCCTCTGGGTCAGCAGCACCAAGAGCGTCACGGGCCACCTGCTCGGCGCGGCGGGCGGGCTCGAGTCCGTCTTCTCGGTCGAGTCGCTCGTCAACGGCATCGCGCCCCCGACGATCAACCTCACCGACCCGGACCCGGCCTGTGAGGGCCTCGAGCTCGTGCCCAACACGCCCAAGGAGCGCGACTTGAAGGTCGTGCTGAACAACTCGTTCGGCTTCGGCGGCACCAACGTCAGCCTGATCCTCCGCAAGGCTCCCTGAGGCTCTCGTGAAGGTCTTCCTCGGCTCCGATCACGCCGGGTTCGCCCTCAAGGAAGTCCTCGAGGCGGCGCTCGGCGAGCTCGGTCACGAAGCGGTGGATCTCGGCGCGCACTCGACGGAGAGCGTCGACTACCCGGACTTCGGTCATCGGGTGGCCGAGGCGGTCCTGGAGCACGAAGGCAGCGTCGGCGTGCTCGTGTGTGGTAGCGGCATCGGCATCTCGATCAGCGCGAACCGGCACCCCGGCATTCGAGCCGCGCTCTGCCACGAGCCGTGGAGCGCGGAGATGGCTCGCCGGCACAACGACGCCAACGTGCTCTGCATGGGTGAGCGGGTCATCGGTCAGGGGCTCGCACGCGCCGTGCTCGAGGCCTTCCTCGCTGCCGAGTTCGAAGGTGGTCGTCACGCCCGGCGCGTCGGCAAGATCGAGCTCGCGAGCGGGTGAAGCTCGAGCTCGGCGACGCGTTTCGCGAGCAGGAGTCTCGCTTCTCGCTCCGGTGGAACTGCGAGGACTGCACCCGCTTCGATCCGGCGACGGATGGCTGCGCGCACGGCTATCCGACCAAGACGCACCGCCGCGCCGGTCGGCAGACCGAAGAGCTCACGTTCTGCAAAGAGTTCGAAGCGCGCTGAGCCGGGCTCAGAAGCAGACGTCGAAGTTGGAGTTGTCGATGGTGCAGGCCGTCGCCGCCGACGTGAAGTTGCAATCGACGAGCGCCTCGTACTCGCTGACGCAGCAAGTCATCCCGTTGTCGCGCTCGCAGCCCATGGATTCGACGCAACAGAGATAGTCGTCGGCGAAGGCCTCACAGGTCGGGTGCCGAGACAGGCAGCCCAACGACACCTGGTAGACGCAGTCGGCACAGGTGTCGCCCGACGGGGTCGGCGGCCGGGTGTCGTTCTCGAGGCAGCGGTCGACGCACTCCTGGTCGAGGCACGTCCGAACGCACTGCCGTGTCAGGTCGGTGCAACGGGGGGGCGCTCCACTGGGGGGAGCCGGCGGGAACGGCGTCGGCTGGGTGCACATGCTGGCCATGCCACCACAGAAGGGTGCCGGGAAGCCTGCGCACCGGGCGAAGACCGTGACGCACGCGGGGCAGTCGCTGGTCTCACAGATGCAACGAGCGCAGTCCGGGCTCGTGGGGTCGGCGCAGAACGCCGCGCACTGGTCCAGGCCACAGAGGGTGGTGGCGGCCACGCATTCGCCGCAGTCGACGGTGAGGCTCAAGTCGGTGGTCACGCACTCGGCGATGCAGTCTTCCCCCCGACCAGCGCAGTCGTCGAAGCATGCCCCCGCGGACGCCAGCGCGTCCGAGTCCGTGAGGTTGGCCTCGTCACCGAGCGTGCACTGGCCACTGCGGCCCATCAGGTAGCGCTCCGGGTCGCACTCCATCCCCAGGTCCGCCGTTCCCATGTCCACCCCGGGCATCCGCATGTCGATGCCAGGTCTGAATCCGTCCGTGCCCGCGTCGTTGGGGCCGGTGGTCTCGGGGATGCAGCGGTCATCCGGCCCATACTCGTACCCGTCGACGCACTGCGGGTCGTAGACGCAGCCCGCCGCCACGAGCACGGCGATCCCAGTGGCCCATCGCATCAGAAGCTCCACGTGACGCCCCTTCCGTCGAGGGCGACCTCATCCTGGTCGCCGCCGCTCGAGCCCGCGACGAGCCACACGACCGCGCCGATCAAGGCGGCCAGGCCGAGACCGCCGTAGGCGCCGACCGCGCCCCAGTTCGTCTGGTCCTCTTCGATGCAGGCCCCACCCGGCGCGGTGTCGATGCACCCACCGCCGGTCATGCCCACGACCGCCGCCACGACTCCAGCGAGGCCGACGACGCCGAGCGAGATGCCACCGACCACTGTTCCGGTCGAGAGCCCGCCCTCGCTCGGCCCGGGCTCGGGCTCGGTCTCTGCCGCGGCTGCCGCCTCGGCCGGCGTTGGCGGTTCCGGCTCGGCTTCCGGCTCCGCTTCGGGCGCTGGCTCGGGCTCCGGTTCCGGCTCCGGCGCCCGGGCCTGTCGGATCGATGCCACCCGGACCTCGACCTCTCGACGGCGTGGGTGTTCGGGCACCTCCGCCAGAAACTTCTCGAAGGCCTCGAGCGCCGCGTCGTCCTGACGCAGGCGGTCGGCGGTGACGCCGATGTTGTAGAGGAGCTCGGCTCGACCGCTCAGCTCGTAGGCCTCGCGGAAATAGCGAAGCGCGGTCTCGTAGCGGGCCCCTTCGAAGGCGCTGCTCCCCGCCATGAAGAGGGCCCGTGCCTCCTCTTCCAGATTCCCACCAGCGTCCGCTGACTGGGCGGAGGCGACCGAGCCGCACACACCCAAAGCCAAGACCATCATCGAGATGCGCACCACCGAACGATACCGCTGGCGATGGAAATTGACCACGCGCCCGCCGCTCAGTTGATGCAACGGGGCCGTGCTTCCGCCGATTCGTCGTTGGTCTCGTCGCATTGGCGGAAGAGCGGTGCGTCGGGATCGAGCTCCACCTTTGCGACGAAGATCGAATCCAAGGCGAGCCCGGCGGGCGCCTCGAAGCGGACCTCGGCCACCCGTCCCGCGAATACGGGCACGGTCGTGGTCCCGATCCCCAGCAACGTGTCCGTGCCGCCCTCGCGCTGGTAGAAGCCGACCTCGACGCCGGCGGGCAGCAGGGCAGGACCCTGGTTGCGAAGGGTCGCCACGAGCTGGATCGGGCTCACGCATTCCGCCCGCAGCTCGAGGATCGCGTCGGGCGCGTCGAAGAGCCCCTCGTCCTGCACGTTCTGTCGGAAGTTGTTCAGCCAGGGCACCGTCCAGTTCTTCCGCTCACGGGTGGGCACGGCGCCATATCCCGCGGGTGGATCGCACGCCGAGTCGCGGTCATCGCAGGTGTTCGTCACGTGGTAGGCGTGCTGCGTCCAGAGGGTGCGCGTGCCGACCCAGCTGTTGGCGCGGTCCCGGAACACCGAGAGCCCACGCCAGGAGGGGCCGTAGGCGGGCGGCTCCCAGATCGGATAGCCGTCCGTGCCCGTCGTGTGCTCGGCGCAGGTCCAGTTGATCGGGCTGGCGCCCGTCGAGATCATCACCATCTCGGCGTGTCCGTCGCCATCCACGTCGGCGACGAGCGACGCCTCGGTACCGGTGAACGAGTCCGTCGGCGCGAAGAAGCGAACGTTCCCGGTCGGTCCGTCGTAGACCCACATCCAGCACTCGTCGTTGTAGATGACCTCGGCGATGCCATCGCCTTCGAAATCGAAGACGGTCGACCCGGTCACCGACGAGCTGCGATCGTGGTTGGTCGCGCTCCATGCGGCGCTCATCGCTCCGCCATCCATGTCGACGTCGATCATCGAATAGAGGTTCTGCTGCGCGACGCCGATCTCTGGCTCCCCGTCGCCGTCGAAGTCGGCGATGGTGGGCGGGCCGCCCGCTCCGGTGCCGGGCAACGTGTACGCGGGGAGGGCGTTCGTGCCGGTCGCACCGTTCAGCAGGTAGAGCCCACCGGAGGCGACCAGAACCACCTCCGGGCTGCCGTCCATGTCGAAGTCGGCGACCGCGGAGAAACCCTCGGGCAGGTCGGTGCGGTTCCAGAGGAACGATCCCTCGGTGTCGATCGCCGCTCGGCCGGCCAAGAGCTCGAGGTCCGGGTCGTCGTCGAGGTCCACGAAGAAGCTGGTCGACGTGCTCACCGTGCCGTGGGGCCACCCGCCGATGACGCCACCGACGTCGAAACGCTCGGTGAAGGTACCGTCCCGCCAAGTGTGCACGGCGCCCTGCCAGCCGATCTCCGGATCGCCGTCGCCATCCATGTCCGCCATGGCCAGCCCGCCGCCCCAGCCGCGACCGATGGCCGTCGGCGCCGGGAGCACGTCGGTGCCCATCCCGAGCAGGGTGCCGTCGCCGCGAATGGCCGCCAACCGCCCCTCGGCGGTGAAGATCACGATGTCGAGCACCCCATCGTCGTCGAGGTCGCCGAGCGCCGGCGAGACGCCCGAGAAGCCTGCGGAGCCCTCCAGGTTTCGAAGCGACCAGAGCTCGCGGCCGGTCGCTCCGTCGAGCGCTCGGAGCACCCCGTCGCGGCAAGCATCCACTCCGGCGCTGTGGCACGCGCCGGACATGGTGTCGTTCGACACGAAGACGATCGCGCTCGGATCGAGCTCGTCGATCGCGCCATCGCAGTTCGTGTCGAAGAGGCGGCCCACGACCGGCGTGGACCAGACATCGACCAGCGCCGGGTACTCCTCGACCGTGGTGGGGTCCCAGCGCCACTGCGGCACCGCGTCCAGGTCGGCGACCTCCGGCCGGAACTCGCAGTCGGTGCGAACGCACGGCTCGCCGGGCGCGGCGCCGTCGCAGGACGGGGGCAGGGCCAGGCAGCGGCCGACGGCGACGGAGGGAGAGCAAGCGGCCATTCCGCCGTCCATCGGGTCGGGCATCCCGCCGTCCATGGTCTCGCCGCCCTCACCGAGGCCGGGCTCGCAGTACTCGTCGTCCCCACACTCCGCGTTCGTGCGGCACGTGTCGCCGGGGACCACGCAGGCGTTGGCGAAGCAGGTTTCGCTCGCACCGCAGCAGGCGCTCCCGCAGACGGCGTCCTCCGACGCGCAGCACACCCCGTCGAGGCAGACGCCCGGGCTGCAGTCGTCGTCGGACGCGCACGTGGGACCGAGGTCCGGATCCATCGATCCGTCCCCCGGCTCGCCGAGGTCGCTCATGTCGCGGGGCGTACAGAGCCCGTCGATGCAGAGTTGGTCGGCAGGACATTCGGCGGTGCTGGTGCAGGGGTCCCCGCCCGGGTCGTCCCCGCAGTCGCACGCCACCACCATCAAGAGCAAGAAGGCCAAGGGAGAACGGGTCACGAGCCAAGGATAGCGGACCCGCGGGCCGCACGCGCGCTACCCTTCGCCCATGAGCGACACCCCCAGTCCCGGTCTCACCCATCTCGACGAGCGAGGACGCGCACGCATGGTGGACGTGGGCGACAAGGAGACGACCCAGCGGGAGGCTCGCGCGAGCGCGCGTCTGCGACTCGAGCCCGAGACGCTGCGTGCGCTCCGGGAAGGGACCACCAAGAAGGGCGACGCGCTCGCCACCGCGCGCATCGCGGGCATCCAGGCCGCGAAGCGCACGCCTGAGCTCATCCCGCTCTGCCACGCCATCGCGTTGACCAGCGTGGAGGTCCGCTTCGACTTCGAGGAGGAGCCGTCGGCGGTCGCGATCGAGGCGGTCGCACGAGCGAGCGACCGGACCGGGGTCGAGATGGAGGCGCTGACCGCCGCGAGCGTCGCGGCGCTCACCCTCTACGACATGCTCAAGGCGATCGATCGCGGCATGGTCATCGAGCGAGTCCAGCTCGAGCAAAAGCGCGGGGGCCGCTCGGGCGAGTGGTCGCGATGAGGTCCCTGGCGATCGCGCTCGTCCTGCTGACGCTCGGCTGTGACGACGAAGAGCCTCGCTCGGTTCCGCTCCCACGGGAGCAGGCGGCCACACCGGAAGAGCCTCCGGCGCCGCGCCCTCAGCTCGTGGCTCCGAAGATGAGCGCCGGCCCGGGCGCCTTCGATCTCGTCATCAGCGGTGACTCGGTGCTCTGGGTCATCGGTCAATCCTCGCGCACCGGCGGCGGCATCGAGGTCGGGACGCTCAACGCGCTCGGCGAGTCCTCTGGCGAGTGGCGTACGGCGGTGCGCGGTCAGAGCGATGGCTCCGGGCTGGCGCCGACGGCCGTGGAGATCGATGCCGCGGTCGTCCAGGGGCGCCTCGGGATCGGTTGGGTCGAACAGCAGGGCCTGCAGCTCCGCACGCGTGCGGTGCTCGGAGACGCCGAAGGGCGGACGTTCGGTGAGCCGCAGAGCCTCTCGGAGCGAGCCCACGATCCGCGCTCCGGCCCTCGCGGTTCGGTCGCGCTGGTCGGACAGGGGACCGGGATCACGGTGCTCCATCGAACCGCCGACGGATCCTGCGAAGGCACGGGGCGCGGCTCGTGTGCTCGCTTCGGCCGCGCGAGCCTCGGTGAGGGGACCCCCTCACGCGGCGATGGCTACTCGCTCCCCGAGCCGTGCGCGCTGCCGCTCGTCGGAGCGACCGTGGCCAACGACATCCGCTACCACGCGCTCTGCGCGATCGAGAACGGCGGTCCGCGGACCATGCTCTTCGCCATTCAGTTCGAGCCGCGTTATGCCCACGCCGAGCCGCTGCTCGAGGGCTGTGAGCCGGTGGGCCTCACACCCTTCGGCGATGGGGTCGCGCTCATGGGCGACTGCGAGGGCGACTCCGGACCGGAGCGACGCGGGTGGCTCGCCTCGGAGGCCGCTCGCACGGTCGCGTCTCTGAGCTCGCCCGAGGCCCGCTGCGAGGACGGACGGGTGCACCTGCGCCTCGGCGAGCAGGACGTGGTGCTCGGCGCGCCCCGCGACGGCCTCGAAGCGCTCCTGCCTGCGGCGATGGCTGGTAGCGCCGACCGCGCCGTGTGGACGGGCGAGGCCATCCTGGTGGCGACCCAGCTCGGCCGGGAGTCGGCCCTGCGGCGCTACGCCTGCGACCGAGGAGTCTTCCGTCGCACCGACCCCTGACGCGCCCAGCGCGCGCCGGTATGCTGCGCGCCATGGGTGAGTGGGGGCGACGGATCGCTTGTGGGTTGATGGTGCTCGCGGCGTGCGGCGACGACGACGGCGCCGACCCGGTGGACGGCTCGACGGCCGTCGATGCGGTCATCGACATGGGCCCGAGCTGCACGGAACTGCTCTGGGATTCGGAGTCGGGTCAGGTCACCCGGTGGCCCGAGCCCATGCTCCTGATGGACGACCCGGCGACCGGGACCGGCTTTCGGCTCGAGGTCACCGAGCGCTGGTCGCCGACGTTCGAAGGAGTCCGTGGCTATCAGCCGGTCTTCCTCGAGGACCTGCCAACGCTCGACGGCTTCGGCAACAGTGCCCAGGCCTTCTTCCAGTTCGGGCGCCACTTCGACGAGGGCGAGCTCCCGAACGGCGTCGAGACGGGCGTGCCGGGGGCCGGGCTCGGGATGGTGGTGCTCGGCGAGAGCCCGCGTCTCGAGCCAGTGCTGGTGGAGACCACCGACGAGGGGAGCACGCTACTGATGGCGCCGATGCACCCGCTCCCGGAGCACGGCTGGGCGGCGGCCTACGTCACCCGCGAGCTGACCACAGCCGCGCGCGGCTGCCTCGAGCCTTCGCCGTCGATGGTCGATCTACTCGCGGCGCCGGGGCCGCGCGACGCCGAGGCGCTGGCCGCGCTCACCGACCTAGGCGTGATCGCGGAGCCCAGCGACCTCGTCGCGATCACTACCTTCCCGATCCAGACCCTGACCGACGACTCGCTCACCATCGCCGCCGACATCGCTGGGCGCGTGCCTGCGGAGATCGACGCGCCCGCCTGCGTCGACGGGGCCGAGTGGCGTCGCTGCGAGGGGAGCTTCGAGGCCATCGACTACCGCGGCGACGACGCGATGATCCTACGCGACCCAGGCGACCCGCTCGACACGGACACCACCTACCGGCTCCCCTACACGGTGTGGCTTCCCCTCGAGCCGCCCGCCGAAGCCTTGCCCACGATCGTGTGGGGCTCCGGCCTCGGCAGCGGGCGAGGGCAGGGCTCCGCACTCGCCAGCTTCGCCGTCCCCGAGGGCTACGCGGTGATCGCCATCGACCCGGTGCAGCACGGTGAACATCCGTCGGTCCCGGAGGGCGAGAGCAGCGATGGGCTCGCCACCGTGCTGCGCTTCTTCACGCTCGGAATCGACCTGCCCGAGCGGAACCTCGCCCCGCTCCAGCTCCGCGATCACTGGCGACAGTCGACCTACGACAAGCTCCAGCTGGTGGAGCGGATCCGAGCGGGCATCGACCTGGACGGTGACGACACCCCCGACCTCGACGCGACCCGGCTCACCTACCTCGGCGTGAGCCTCGGTGGGATCATGGGGGTCGAGCCGCTCGCGCTGACGGACGCCTTCGGCGCCGCGGTGCTGGTCGTGCCCGGCGGGCGGGTCTCGGCCATCATCGCCGACAGCTCCCGCTTCGCGCCGCTCATCACCCTCGCGACTCCCGCGGGCGTCAGTGACGGTCAGGTCAGGCGCTTCTTTCCCGTCTTGCAGACTCTGCTCGAGCGGGGCGACGCGGCGACCTACGCGCCCCACGTCTTCGCCGACCGCTTCGACGACGCGGACCCACCGAGTGTCCTCGCCGGTGTGGTGCTCGACGACGACACCGTTCCGAACGTCGCGAACTACGCGCTGATGCGGGCGATGAATCTGCCGCTGGTCGCCGAGCTCCTGCGACCGGAGCCGGGCATCGACACCGCCATCGCGGCGCCGCTGTCGGGGAATCGACTGGACGGGAGCCGGACCGCGGGCTTCCTCCAGTTCGACCTGATCCGTGAGGATGGGGTGATCGAGGCCGCGACGCACGACAACGTCGGGCGATCCGATGTGGGCATCGACGCTTGGCTAGCCTTCCTCGAGGGGCACTACACGGACGGGCTCGCGGTGATCGTCGACCCCTACGAACGCACCGGTCTGGCCCACGGGCCGCCTCCCGGGGAGTGAGCTGCCCGGCGCGCGGCGCTTGACGCAGGGCGCTCGGGTGGTGAAGGGAGAGAGGATGTTCGACTCCCTCCCCGATCAGGTCTCCATCTACGAGGTCTCTCCCCGCGACGGCCTGCAGAACGAATCGGCCCAGGTCGCGACTCACGCGAAGGTGCGCCTGATCGAGGCGCTGGTCGACGCTGGGCTCAAGCGGGTCGAAGTCACGAGCTTCGTGTCGCCCAAGTGGGTGCCGCAGATGGCCGACGCCGACCAGGTCTGCCAGATGATCGATCGCCACGAGGGCGTGACCTACTCGGCGCTCGTGCCGAACGCGCGCGGGCTCGAGCGGGCGATGAAGGCGAACCTCGACGAGGTCGCGGTCTTCATCAGCGCCAGCGAGACCCACAACCGCAAGAACGTGAACAAGACCATCGCGCAGACGATGGCCGCCTTCGAGAAGGTGATCGGCCCCGCGGTCGATGGCGGCCTGAAGGTTCGCGGCTACGTGTCGACCGTCTGGGGCTGCCCCTACGAAGGCGACGTCGATCCCGCCGCCGCGCTCTCCATCGCTCAGGAGCTGCTCGACCGCGGCTGCTATCAGGTCTCGCTGGGCGACACCATCGGGGTCGGCACGCCGTTGCAGACGCGCCGGATCCTGGAGCTCTTCCTCGCCGACGTCGCGCCCGAGAAGCTGGCGCTGCACCTGCACGACACGCGAGGCACGGCGCTCGCCAACGTGCTGGTCGGCCTGGAGATGGGCATTCGCGACTTCGACGCGTCGGTCGGCGGCCTCGGGGGCTGCCCCTACGCGCCGGGCGCTGCGGGGAACCTCGCGACCGAGGACCTCGTCTACACCCTCCACGGCATGGGCGTCGGGACCGGCGTGGACATGCCCAAGGTCTGGAACGCGGGCCAGGTGGCGGAGGCCATCGTCGGGCGGGAGCTACCCGGGAAGGTCCATCGCGCCGGCGTACGTTCGCTGGCTTCCTGAGTCCCAGGCGACGAGATCTCGACGGAACGAAGAAGGGGCGCCCGAGGGCGCCCCTTTCGTCGTTCGGACTGGCCTACCAGTCGTCGCCGCCGCCACCGCGACCGCCGCGACCACCGCGACCGCCACCGCGGCCGCCGCCGCCTCGTCCGCCGCCGCGACCACCGCCGCCGCCGCGCTTGTCCTGCGCTTCGTCGACGTTGAGGGTGCGCCCGTCGAGGGTGCTCCCGTTCATCGCCTCGATGGCTTCCTCTGCCGCCGCGTCGTCCGCGAAGGTGACGAAGCCGAAGCCTCGGCTCCGGCCGGTCTCTCGGTCCGTGATCACCTTGGCGTCGACGACCTCACCGAAGCGCTCGAATGCTTCGCGAAGGCCGTCGTCGGTCGTCGCCCAGGCCAGGCTGCCGACGAAAAGCTTCTTGCTCATGACTCTCTCCTCGTTCCGTAGGGGCACCAGGAGAGAATCGGCCCTTTGTCGGCCATGGGCCCCCAGCGAACCAAAGCCCTCGGTGGGCCCAGGCGGACGAGTGGAGCGCGGGGCCCGGCCCCTTGGCAAGCACAATCGGAGAGCGGTCAGAAAACCATGAGGGCGCCTGCCCAGGTGAGCGTCGCCCAGGTGACCATCCCGATTCCCAGGTGCACGGTGCTCAGCGCCTGGAGGGTGCCGTAGTCGTTGGTACGGTCCATCCCCAGGCGGCTGCCGTTCGCGATGATGAGGCCGAGGCCCATCTGCGCGATCATCCCGGCGAGGTGGACCCAGCGGAGCCGCTTGTGCCGCCGGAGGTTCTTGGCGTAATCACCGTCGCCCTCGTCGAGGTCCAAGGGGTCCGGCATCCGGTAGGAGAGACCGAAGGTCACCGAGTAGAGCGCGGTGGTCAGGATGGCGCTGGTGAGGTGCGGTATCGGTGTCCCGGAGCATTGACCCTGCCCGAAGACCGCGTCGCCTCGTACGCAGGGGTTGTCGTCTCTGCCGTCGAAGAACCCGTACAGGTTGTAGTACTGGATCCAACCCAGGAAGACGGTTGCGGTCATTGCCGCCCAGGTGGCGATGCCGAACCACTTGTGGATGGGCGCCATCCGGCCGCGCATCTGCATGAGCTCCGCGTTCGTGGGCGCCGCGTCGCTCGCGGCGTCACCGCCGCCGTCGTCCAGGGTCGCCATCGCGGCCGTGAGCGGGCCATGAGCGGCGGGCGCGACGGCGATGCTCGGGTCGACCTCGAGGGACAAACCGAAGATGGGGGTGGCGATCAGGAGAGCTGCGAGCGTTCCCATGCGCGGGAGTATCGCTACCTGGTGCCCAACCGCCAAGGAACGAGTTTGTCGCGCTTCGTCCCCGAACTTCGGCCTTGATCGTTGACTCCGCGCGCCGGTACCATCCTGCACTGCTGTGGCGCGGTCTCTTACCCTTGAGAATCCTTATGCTTTTCGGGCTGGGGAGCCCAGAAGCAACCACGGTTACGCCAAGCGCGGGGAGCGCGAGGCGCGGGAGGCAATGGAATGGCGTCGTTGACGGTCGCGAACTACCTGGGACAGCTACGAGATGACCCTGACGACGAGGGTGCATTCCAGGGCCTCGCCGAGGCGCTGAGCTCCGGAGACGCGGCGATCGTGGGGGAACAGCCGCTTCGTTTGCTCGAAGCGGCACGGCACGGCCACGAGCGCCGTGGCGAGCTGCAGGCGGTCGCTTGGCTCATTCGCCTCGAGACCTCGCTCACCGAAGACGACCCCAGCTTCCAGGCCGTGCTCTACAAGGAGCTCGGTCGCCTCTGCCACGAGGAGCTGCTCGACCCGGAAGGCGCGGTCACCGCGTATCGCAACGCCCTCGAGCTCCAGCCCGAGGACGAAGAGGTCGAGATGGCGCTCGAGGAGATCGAGCAGGCCACCGAGAAGTGGCGGCCCATCGCCGATCGTTTCATCGAAGAGGCGAGCGACGCGAGCGACGCCGGCCTCAAGGCATCGATGCTCACCCGCGCCGCGATGCTGGTGTGGCAGCACCAGGGGAAGGGCCGCACCAAGGAGGTCGACCGGCTCTTCAAGGAAGCCCTGAAGGCCGATCCCGCCGCGACTCGCGCCGCACGCCTCTACTGCGTGATCCTCAAGGAGCGCGAGAAGTTCAAGGACGTCGCGAAGGTCCTCTCACGCACCGCCGATGCCGCCCGCGGTCGCGACGACAAGCTCAACCTCTACGTCCAGGCGGGGCGGGTGTTCCTCAAGCAGCTCGAGGACCCGGACTCGGCTGCGACCTGCTATCAGCGCGCGCTCGACTTCGCGCCCGGCCACGAGGAGGCCCTGCGCTTCCTGGTCGAATACTTCACCGAGCGCGAGCGCTGGGAGGAGCTGGTCGCGCTCTACGAGGAGGCGCTCCGGTCCCGGCAGCAGCTCGAGAGCGAACAGGGGATCCTGCTCCAGATCGGCATGGTCCACTGGCGGATCCGCAACAGCGCCGACGAGGCCGAGCCCTTCTTCGCGCGGCTCCGGAAGATCGATCCGGCGCATCCCGGGATGCTCAACTTCTACGGTGAGTTCCTCCAGGCCAAGGCCCAGAGCGACGACCCGGAGGTCGCGCAGGAGGCGAAGTCCCGTCACCTGACGATCCTCGGCGATGCGCTTCGCGTGGCGGAGAGCCCGGAGCAGAAGGCGGAGCTCGGGGTTCAGCTCGCGCGCACCGCGCAGGCGGCTGGCGCCACCGAGCGAGCGATCGACGCGTGGAAGGCCGTCCAGCGCCTCGACCCCTCCCATGAAGAGGCGAGCCACGCGCTGCGCGAGCTCTACAAGCGCGGCGAGAAATGGAACGCCCTCGTCGAGGTGATGAAGGCAGAGCTCGACGCACTTCCAGCGGCGTCGGACGACCCGGAGATGCGTCAGCGGCGCGTGCGCCTGCTGCGCGAGCTGATCGCCATCTATCGCGACCAGCTCCACCTCGATGTGATGGTGATCAACTCGTACAACGCCCTGCTCGAGGAAGAGCCGGGCGACCGCGAGGCGCTCGGCGAGCTCGCGCGGACCTACGAGCAGATGGGTCGCTACAACGACCTCATCCAGGTCCTGGGGCTGCAGGTCGAAGCAGAGGAAGACGCGGGCACGCAGGTCGAGATCCTCATGCGCATCGCGCGGCTCTGGATCGACCGCTTCGCCAACTACAACCAGGCGACCAAGCCGCTCGAGGCGATCATCGAGATCGAGCCGGAGCACCGCGCCGCGCTCTCCGAGCTCAAGACCATCTACACGAAGAAGCGGGCCTGGAAGGCGCTCTTCGACGTGCTCGCTCGCGAGGTCCAGCTCGCGAGCGACCCTTCCGCGCGCCTCGAGCTCAAGGTCGAGCTCGCGCGGCTCGCGGGTGACCGGCTGCACAAGCACGCCGAGGCCATCGCCCTCTGGAAGGAAGTCGTCGCCGAAGAGCCGGACTCGCCGGAGGCCCTCGACTCGTTGGTGAAGCTCGCCGACAAGGAGAAGGACTGGGAGAGCCTCGCCGCGGCGCTGGAGCTGCAGCTCGAACGAACCGACGAAGAGCGCCGCCGCATCAAGACGCTCCAGAAGCTCGGCACGACCTACGGCGAGCACCTGAAGGACCCTGCGCGCGCCGCGGGCGCGTGGAAGCGCGTGCTCGAGATCGATCCGCGCAACGGTCGCGCCCTGCGAACGCTCCGCGAGAGCTTCGCGGCCGCTCGCGATTGGGAGGGGCTCGAGGCGCTCTACGCGGAGAACGAGGACTGGGACGGCCTGGTCGACGTGCTCGGTACCGCTGCCGAGCGGGCCGAGGACCCCGAGCTCAAGAAGGAGCTCAGCTTCCGCGCCGCCGCCATCTACGAGGAACGGATCGGAAACCCGGAGCGCGCCTTCCGAAGTTACGAGCGCGTGCTCTCCGTCGACCCGAACGACGTGCGGGCGGCCCGGGCGCTCATCCCCATCTACCGAGAGCAGGAGAAGTGGAGCCGCCTCGTCGGCCTGCACGAGGTGCTGCTCGAGAACCTGCCGGCCGACGCCCCACTCGAGGAGCGCCTCGAGCTCCTGGGCGAGCTGCGCGAGCTCTCGGCGACGCGTACCCGCGACGACCATGGCGCGTTCCGCTGGGCGGCCAAGGCCTATGAGCTCGCGCCCGAGGACAACGGCGTGCGCAAGGCCGTCGAGGATGCGGCGGCCAAGGCCTCCGCCCACGAGAAGCTGGCCGAGCTCTACCGAGCGCGGCTCGAGCAGGACGTCTCCGGCTCCGAAAAGACCGCGCTCCGCCGAAAGCTCGCGAGCCTCGCGGGCGAGAAGCTCGGCAAGAGTGACGACGCGATCGTCCAGCTCCAGCAGATCCTCGAGACCGATCCGCGCGACTCGGAAGCGGTCGAGGCGCTGGACCGGCTCTACCGCCAGGAGGATCGCAAGGACGACCTCCGCCGACTCTACATCCACCGCCTCGAGCATTCCGAGGACGCCGCCGAGCGCTACACGCTCCTTGGCGAGCTGGCCGAGCTCGAGGAGTACGTGCTCGGCGACCCCGAGTCCGCCGCCGAGCGTTTTCGCGCCATCCTCGAGCTCGAGCCGAGCGACCCGGCGGCGCTCGAAGCGCTCGACCGACTCGCGGTCGAGAACGAGCGCTGGGGTGAGCTGGCCGACGTACTGGCGCGCCGCGCCGACCTGGCCGAGGGCGACGAGCGCGTCACGCTGATCATCCGGCTCGGCGACGTGCGCCGACAGAAGCTCGACGACCTGCGAGGGGCGCTCGATGCGTACGCCGACGTCGTTCGCGCGGACGCCACCCATCAGGCCGCGATCCAGGGCATCGAGACGATCGCCGCGGACGAGGAGCTGCACGCCGAGGCATACCGACACCTCGAGGCCGCCTACGAGGCGACCGAGCGCTACGAGGACCTCGCGCGGGTGTTGAAGGACCGACTCGCCGCCACCGAAGACGCGGACACCAAGCGCGAGCTGCTGCTGCGGATCGCCGAGCTCTCGGCGACCGCGCTCGGCGATCCGGAGGGGGCGTACGCCGCGCTCGAGACCGCGTTCCTCGATTCACCTTCGGAGCGGGAGCTCTGGGACCGTCTCGGGATGGCTGCCGAGGGGGCCGGCAAGCACGGAGAGCTCGCCGCTGCCTTCGACATGGCGATCGAGGCCGGTGCCCTCGCGGAAGACGACGTGGCCGCGCTCTCGGAGCGGGTCGCGGAGATCTACGACATCATCCTCGGCGAGCCGGACAAGGCGGAGAAGCACCACAAGCGCGTCCTCCACCATGACCCGTTGCATGAGCGCGCCTTCTTCTCACTGAAGGAGCTCTACACGAACAAGGAGCGGTGGGACGACCTGCAGGTCCTCTACCGCAACCGCATCGCCGAGACCCTCGACGGAGAGGCGAAGCTCGAGCTCCTGCTCCAGGTCTGCTTCCTCTTCGAGGAGATCCTCGACAACGCCGAGCTCGCCATCCGCTCCTACCAAGAGGTGCTCGAGCTCCAACCCGATCACACCCCGAGTCGGCGTGCGCTCGACCGGCTCTACCGCCGCACCGAGCGGTGGCGTGACCTGGTCGCGCTGCTGCGCCAGGATCTCGATCGCGAAGAAGACGAGCACCGTCGGTTGGAGCTCACCTACGAGATCGGTGAGCTCCACGAGAAGAACCTCGGCGAGGCATCCGCGGCCGTCGACCAGTACGAGCAGGTGCTCGACACCAACCCCACGCACCTCAAGGCGCAGCAGTCGCTCGAGCGGCTCATCGACGACGCCGAGCAGCGGCAGCGCATCGCTGCGATCCTGGAGCCGCTCTACGAAGCGCAGGGCGCTTTCCAGGACCTGGCGAAGATTCTCGAGATTCAACTCGAGGCCATCACCGACTCCGCCGGCCAGGTCGCGCTCCTGACCCGTCTCGGCGAGCTCTACGAGAGCCACATCCACGACCTCGACAAGGCCTTCGAGTCGTTCTCGCGCGCCGTGCTGGCCGACCCCGAGGACCTGCCCGCGCGAGAGCAGCTCAAGCGCCTCAGCGGCATGCGCGGCGCGTCTCGCGAGCGCGCCGAAATCCTCGAGAAGGCGCTCGCCGCGTCCGAGGGCAAGGCCCACCTCGAGAGCGAGCTGCTCCTCGAGATCGCGCGGGTCTACGACGACGAGATCCAGGACACCGAGCGTGCCGAACGCGCCTACGAGCGCTTGCTCGAGGTCGACGCCGACAACCCCGACGCGGTGCTCCCCGCGGCCCGCGCGCTCGAGCGCATCCACCTCGCGAAGGGCAACCACGAGAAGCTCGCGCGGGACTACCGACTCCAGATCAAGACCGAGTTCGACGCGGAGCGCCGCGGCGAGCTGCTGGTCCGCCTCGCGACTCTCCTGGAGGAAGAGCTCGAGGACGTGCCCGGCGCCATCGCGGCCCACCGAGAGCGGCTCGACATCGATCCCACCAGCCGGGACGCGCTTCGTTCGCTGGAACGTCTCTACGAGCGTCAGGAAGAGTGGCAGCGGCTGATCGGCATCCTCCAGGCCCTCGACGGCGCGGTGGACGACGACGAGGACCGCCGCATCATCGGCCGCCGTATCGGCGAGATCTTCGAAGAGAAGCAGGAGGACGTCGACAACGCGATCGGTGCGTACAACGACGTGCTCTCGCGCTTCGGTCCGGACGACCACACCCTCGAGGCGCTCGCGCGCCTCTACCGCAAGGGTGAGCGGCCGGACGACCTGCTCGAGGTGCTCGAGATGCAGCTGCTGCGGGCCGAGGAGGCCGGCGCAGACGCGGACACCCTCGCAGGTCTGCACTTCGAGATGGCCGAGGTGATGCGGAAGCACACCCGCGACGTCGAGCGTGCCATCGACACCTACCAGCGCATCCTCGAGGTCGCGCCGGGGCACCCGCCGACCATCAACGCCCTCGAAGAGGTCATCACCGATCCGGACTCCGACGAACGCGTGGCCGCCGCGCGTGTGCTCGTCCCGGTCTACGAAGGGCAGAGCGCCTTCGACGAGCTCGTCGGCGCCCTCGACGTCCTCGCGGGGTCGGACGATCCGGTCGAGCGCCTTCGCTCGCTCCGTCGTGCGGCCGAGGTCGCCGACATCGGTCGTGACGACCAGGCCCAGGCGTTCCGACTGCTGGCCAAGGCCATCGAGGACGCCCTCGGTGAGCCCGACCTGCCGCGCATGCTCGAAGAGCTCGCGCGGCTCGGGGAGTCGGCGGGCAAGCACGCCGAGCAGGTCGACCTGCTCGAGAAGATCGCGCCGGACGTGTTCGACGGCGAGCTGCAGACCGAGGTCCTGATGCGGGCCGCCTCGCTCGCCCGCTCGCCCCTCGAGCAGGTCGAGCGGGCGCGCCGGCTCTACCAGCGAGTGCTCGAGGTCCGTCCCGACCACCAGGAGGCGCTCGACTCGCTCGACGCACTCCAGGCGGGCGCGGGCGACTTCGACGCGCTGCTCGAGACCCTTCGTCGCAAGACCGAGCTCGCCGAGACCCCGGCGGAGCGGGTGGAGCTCCTCGAGCGTCGCGCGCGGATCTGCGAGACGCAGATGAACGACATGGCCGGCGCGATCGACGCGATGGAGCAGGTCCTGGTCGAAGACCCCGCCCGCGCGGAGGCCTACGACAAGCTCGGCGCCCTCTACGAGAAGTCCGAGCGCTGGCCCGACCTCGCGTCCACCCTCGAGCGCCAGCTCGATGCCGGCGCTGGCGACGCCGTCGACGTCCGCTACCGCCTCGGTACGGTCGCGATCGAGCGGCTGAACGACGCGTATCAGGCGCTCGACCAGTTCAAGGCGGCGCTCGCGGCCGACGGTTCGCACGAGCCCACCATCGCCGCGCTCCAGAAGCTGATGGAGAGCACCGATCATCGCGGCGCCGCCGCGGAGATCCTCGAACCCGTCTTCCTCCAGCGGATGGACTGGCCGAACGTCACGGCGACCCTCGAGGCGCGCCTGACCGCCACCGACGACCCACACGGTCGCAAGGAGATCCTCCGGCGACTCGGTCAGATCCACGAGGACTACCTCGAGGACCTCGAGGGAGCGATGGCGAGCTACGCGCGCCTGCTCCAAGAGGACGTCCGCGACCGCGACACCCAGGACACGCTCTCGCGGCTCGGCAAAGTGCTCGAGGAGTGGGAGAAGCTCGCGGGCATCTTCGGTCAGGCCGTCGAGAAGGAAGGCGTGCTCGACGAGGAGATGGCCGAGCTCTCGATGGAGACCGGTCGCCTCTATCAGGAGATGGCGGAGCAGCCCGCGAAGGCGGTGCCCTTCTACGAGCGTGTGCTCGAGCTCGACCCCACCCAGCGTCGGGCCTTCGATCAGCTTCGGGCCTGCCTCGAGGGGCTCGGCCGATCGGAAGACCTGCTCGGCCTCCTTCGTCGCCGGGTCGACGTGGCCGACAGCGACGAGGAGCGCGTGCTGCTCCTCCACCAGGTCGCGCACCTCGAGGAGACCACCCGCGAGGACGTCGACGCGGCGATCAATGCGCACCGCGACGCGCTCCTCATCGACCCGTCGGACCTGACGGCGACCGAGGCGCTCGACCGGCTCTTCACGCAGACCGAACGCTGGGAGGACCTCGCCGACCACCTGCGCGCGCGCATCGATCAGTCGATCGGCCTACCGGAGGAAGCGGAGCTCAAGCACCGCCTCGGCCAGCTCCTGCTCACCAAGCAGAACGACACCGTCGGCGCCATCGACACCTTCGAGAGCGTCCTCCAGGCGCGGCCCGACCATCAGCCCTCCATCCAGGCCCTCGAGGGGCTGGTGATGGACACCGATCACCAGCAGCGGATCACCGAGATCCTCGAGCCCATCTACCGCGGCGCCGACGAGTGGAAGAAGCTCGTGGCCGTGCTCGAGGCGCGCGCGAGTCAGAGCGAAGACCCCTTCGAGATCCGCTCGACGCTCTCCGAGGTGGGCCGCCTCCACGAGGAGCGCGGTCAGGACCTCTCGCTCGCGTTCGGCGCCTGGGCGCGCGCGTTCGCCGCCGAGCCCTTCGAGGAAGAGCCTCGCGCCAACGTCGACCGGCTGGCGGGGCTCCTCGACAGCTGGAACGAACACGTCGCCGCCTACGAGGGCGCGCTGCAGCGCGCCGAGGACCCGGCGCTCAAGACGCAGCTGCTCTCGATGGTGGCGCGCGTCCACGACGAGAAGCGCGGCGATCCGCGTTCGGCCATCGAGACGTATGAGCGGCTCGTCGAGCACGACCCGGACGACAACTCGGCCCTCGATGCCCTCGAGGCGCTGCAGACCATGGTCGGCGACTGGAAGGGGCTGGCCGCGGTGCTCTCCACCAAGGTGGAGCGGACCTACGACCCGATCGAGCGAGCGGAGCTCTTGCGCCGCAGCGCGTCGGTCCTCGAGGAGCTCCTCGGCGACACCGCCGCCGCCATCGAGACCTACCAGCGGGCTGCCCAGGAAGACCCGGACGACCCGATCGCCCTCGAGTCCCTCGACCGCCTCTTCGCCGCGGCGAGCGACTCCGAGCGGCTGGCCGAGATCCTGACGCGACGGATCGACGTCGAAGACGACGAAGACATCAAGGTCGAGGTGGGCATGCGCCTCGGGCAGCTGGCCAACACCCAGCTGAACCGCCCGCAGGACGCGATCGACGCCTACCTGCGCGTGCTCGAGATTCGCCCGAGCCACCCACCGGCCGTGGAGGCGCTCGGCGCGCTCTACGAGCGGCAGGCGATGTGGCCCGAGCTGCTCGACAACCTCGAGCTGCGGGCCGGCATGGCCGAGAGCTCCGAGGAGCGGGTCGGCTTCCTGCATCGCGCGGGTGCCATCCACGAGCGCGAGCTCGACGACGTGTACGAGGCGCTGGCGAAGTACAGCCAGGCTCTCGAGATCGAGAACCGCCACGAGGCTTCGCTCCAGGCGGTGATCCGGGTCAGCCACCTCGAGGACTATCGCTCGCAGGCGGCGGAGATCCTCGAGCCGCTGCTCCACGTCCAGGAGCGCTGGAACGACCTCGCCGACCTCCACCGGCTCAAGGCGGACGCGGCGACCGATCCCTTCGACAAGAAGGCCGAGCTCCGCAAGCTCGCCGAGGTCCACGAGCACGGTCGGCACGACGACACCGCTGCCTTCAAGGCGCTCGCGCAAGCCTTCGGCGAGGACCCCTCGGACACCGAGCTAGCCGCCAACCTCGAGCGGCTGGCGGAGAAGACCGGGCTCTGGGGCGAGCTCGCCGACACCCTCGAGAGCCGCGCCTCCAACTCCTTCGACCCCGAGAACGCGCGTCAGCTCTACGGGCGACTCGCGCGCATCTGCGAGGAGCAGCTGAACGACCCGGCGCGGGCCGTCTCGGCGACCCAACGCGCGCTCGAGCAGGTGGGCGACGACCCGGATCTGCTGCGCCACCTCGACGAGCTCTTGGTCGCGACCGAGCGCTGGCACGAGCTGGGCGACGTGCTCGAGCGTCGCGGCAACATGGTCGACGACCCGACCGAGCGCGCGGGGCTCCTCGTGCGCCTCGGTGAGCTGCGCGAGCAGCACCAGGGCGACCTGCGCGGCGCCTTCGCCGCCTACCAGGAGGTGGTCGAACGGGACCCCGGTGACGCTCGCGCGACCGAAGCCCTCGAGCGCCTCGGGCGCCACCCGGAGATGGCCCTCGAGGTCGTCGACGTCCTCGAGCAGGCGTACCGGGAGACCGGCGCGATGGACAAGATCGCGGGCCTCTACGACATCCGCATCGAGCTGGCCGACTCGGACGGCGAGCGGGTGCGCATGCTCCAGGAAGCGGCCCAGCTGTGGGAGACCGACCTCGGTCAGCCCGAGAAGGCCCTCGAGTCGCTCCGGAAGGCCTTCCTGGTCGACCCGCGCGATGCGGTTCTCCTGGACGACATCGACCGGCTCGCCGAGGCGACCGGCGCTTGGGAGACCCTGCGCGGCATGGTCGAGCAGGTCGTCGAAGATGGGGGCATCGACCGGATGCTCCGGCGAGACCTGGAGATGCGTGCGGCCCGCTGGTACCGCGACCGTCTGGGCGACCTCGAGCAGGCGGAGGCTCGCCTCCGTGGTGCGGTGCAGGCCGACCCAGACGCGGTCGACGCCCACGCCGAGCTCAGTGAGCTCCTCCGCGCCCTCGACGGTCGGGAAGCCGATCTCGTCACCGCCCTGCGGAAGTGGGCGGACATCGAGATGGACGAAGAGGCCCGCAAGGGGCGCCTCCGCGAGGCGGCCGCAATCTCCGAGTCGGTGCTCGGCGACACGGCCCAGGCGGCCCAGTGCCTGCTCTCGATCCTCGAGTCGGACCCGACCGAGCCCGAGGCCCTGGCCGAGCTCACGCGCATCCGTCAGGCCCAGGAGCAATGGGGCGAGGTCGTGGTGCTCCTCGAGCGCCGCATCGAGGCTACCTTCGAGGTGGACGAGCGCATCGGGCTCCGCCGCGAGCTGGCCAGCGTGCTCGCGAATCAGCTCGAAGACACCCGCCGCGCCACCGAGGCGTGGGAGGGCCTCCTCGAAGAGGCGCCGGAGAGCGCCGAGGCGATGGACGCGCTGCAGAGGCTCTACGAGAGCGCCGAGCGTTGGGACGACCTGCGCATGCTCCTCGACCGACGGCTCGAGATGGCGGAGTCGGACGAGGCACGGATCGTCGCGCGCGTCGGTCTCGCGCGCCTCGCGGAGAAGGCCTTCGGCCGTCGCGACGAGGCGATGGACCAGCTCCAGGGCATCTTGGAGATCGACCCACACAACGACGACGCGCTCGACGAGATGGAGCGGCTGCTCGGTCTCGAGGAGCGCTGGGAAGACGTCGTCCAGCTGCTCGAGAACCGAGTCGCTCAGTCCGGGGAGCCCAAGCCGATCCTCCTCCGGCTCGCGGAGATCCACGAGGCGAAGCGCGAGGATCTGGACCAAGCGGTCGAGACCCTCGAGCGCATCCTCTCGGTCGACGCCGGCGACATCGCGGCGCTCGAGCGCCTCATCGGCATCCACGAGAGCCGGGAGCAGTGGGCGCAGGCGGTGCACGGCCTCGAGCGGCTCGTCGGGCTACAGGAGCCGCACGCCGCGGCGGCCACCGAGCGGCGAGTCGCCGCGATGGCGGAAGAGAAGCTCGGCGAGCCCGAGCGAGCGCTCGGAGCGCTTCAACGCTCCTACGAGCTCGAGCCCTCGGCGACGACTCACGAGCTCCTCAAGGAGCACTACAACCGGCACGAGCGCTGGGGTGAGCTCGCGGTGATGATCCAGGCCGAGGCGGACGCCGAGGAGGACGACGACGCGAAGGTCGAGCTCCTCAAGAAGGTGGCCGAGCTCTATCAAGAGAAGCTCGACGACCCGGGCTCGGCGGCGACCGCCCTCGAACAGGCGTCGGCGATGCGCGGCGAGGACCGCGAGATCCTGCTCCCGCTCTGCGACCTCTACATCGCGGCTGGTCGACAGCAAGACGCGGTGCCCGTGCTCGAGAAGATCATCGAGAGCTTCGGTGGCCGCCGGAGCAAGGAGCTCGCGTCCTACCACCACCTCCTCGGCAAGGCGATGGAGGGCATGGGCAACAACGAGGGCGCGCTCGAGCACTACGACGCCGCCTTCAAGATCGACCTGACCAACGTCGCGGTCCTTCGCGACCTCGGAAAGCTCACGCACGCCACCGGCGACTACGCCCGCGCCCAGAAGACCTTCCGGGCTCTGCTGCTGCAGAAGCTCGACGACAAGGCGGGCATCACCAAGGCCGACGTCTACTTCTACTTGGGAGACCTGGCGAACAAGGACGGCGACCAGCGCAAGGCCATCTCGATGCTCGAGCGCGCCGTGACCGAGGAGAAGGGCCACCCACAGGCCACCGCGCTCCTCGCCGAGCTCAAGCCGGGCTGAGGACGGTGAGCGCGCCGCTCGCGGTGCTCGTCGATGGCGAGGAGTCCCGGTCCGTTCCCGTGACGGACCGCGGTTTCCTCTACGGCGACGCCCTCTTCGAGGTCATGCGGACCTACGATGGGTCGCCGGGCTTCTTCGGCCCCCACATGGAGCGGATGACCCAGGGCGGCGAGGGGCTCGCCTTCGGCGAGCGGTGCCCCGTCGCGGCGTTCGCCACCGACGTCCGTCGACTGATCACGGCCGCGGACCAGGACGTGCTGCTCCGACTCTACTGGACCCGTGGTGACGGCGGCGGCATCGCTGGCGAGACCGAGCGGACCCGTCGGGTCTCGATGGCCTACGCCATCCAGCGCCCGCCTCCCGAAGCCTATCGGGACGGGGTCGACTGCCTGGTCGTGGGCGGTCGAGCTACCGACGCCTCGGGCGCCAAGGTCGCCACCTACGTGGAGAACATCCTCGCCACTCGGCGCGCCCGGGCCGCCGGCGCCCACGAGGCGCTCATGGCCGATGCCGACGGTCTCGTGGGGGAGGGCGCCACCAGCAACGTCTTCGCGGTCGTGGATGGGGTCCTGCGGACTCCGAGCTTGGGAAGCATCCTGCCGGGGGTGACCCGTCAGGTGGTGCTCCGCGAGGCTCGCGACGAAGGGCTGGAAGTCGTCGAGGAGGCGCTCTCGCGCGACACCATCCGGCGGGCGAGCGAGCTCTTCCTGACCAGCAGCGTCCGAGAGGTTCTCCCCGTCCGTTCGGTCGACGGGGACCGCGTCCGCGAGCCCGGTCCGATCACCCGCCGGCTGGCCGCTCGCTACGAGGCCGCAGCCCGAGCCGACGCTTCGCGCTGGTCCGTCGCAGCGAGCGATTGACCACCGGCGAGGGCGGGGCTATGAGGGCGAGTCTCGGCGGCCTGGGCCGCTTCGGAGACCAGATTCATGTCGGATACCAAGAAGACCAAGACCCGCCGCGCCATTCGCCTCAAGAAGGCTGGCCAGGACCGTAAGAAGCAGCTCGCCAAGGGCACCACCCCGAAGTTCCCGGTTCATCCGGAGGGGAAGAAGCCGACCGCGAAGTCCGCGAAGAGCTGAGCTCTTCTGCTCGGCTCGTGTTTCTGGCCGCTTTCCGCACGGGCGAGGGCAGGGGCACGGGCACGGCGCCGACGGTTGGTCGGCTAGTGCAGGGTGTGGCGATGGCCGTCGTGTTCGACGGTCGGGACGTCGGCCTCGGTCGGGACCGGGTTCCGCGCCATGTAGATGAGGAAGCCTTCCTCGTCTGCGGCAGCGAGATCCCGGAGCCTCGCTTCCGCGAGCGCTTCGAGCGACGCGATCGCCTCTTCGTCGGCCTGCTCTTGCGCAGCCATCGCCGCGAGGCGCTTCTTCGACTGCTTGCGTCGACGTCGCCAGGCCGCGATGAGCAGGAAGGCGGCGATGACCCAGAAGGTGCCGCCGCCGACGATCAGCGGTAGCGCACGCGCCCGCTCGCCGACCGACGCGAGCCAGTCGCGCTCGAGCTGCCCCTCGGTGACGGCGTATGCGTCACTGAGCGCCTTGGGAAAGGTCTCGCCCTCGGCCAGCTCGCCGATGAGCGTGCGAAAGCGGCGGCCCTCTCGCGCGTCGCGCCGAAGGTAGCGAACCACGTCGGCCGCCTGCGCGTAGGCGAGGTTCACCTCGTGGGGCTTGCTCGGGAAACTCTGGTCGAGCTGCGCGAGCGGGATCAGCCGATCGCCGAAGTGACCGCCCCAGAGCGTCTTGACGCGCTCGAGCGACCGTTCGCCGGACTGGTGGATGGCGACGCCCTCCACGAACCAGCGTGGCAGCTCGTGGCCCTCGACCGCGCGGCGGAGCGCGATGTGGCTGAGCTCGTGGACGAAGACCGTCTCGATGTCCGGTCGCTCCCAGGTGTCCGGCGCGCTCAGGGTCAGTAGGATCAGCCCACTCGAGCCGTAGGCGACGCCGGCGGCGTATGCGGGCGGCGGCGCCCAGCGCGGGCCGAGGTCACGCATCTCGTCGGGGTTGCGGGCGATCCGGATCTCGAGCGCGTCGTCGACGTCCACCCCGAGGTCGTCCTCGAGCGTCTCCCAGGCATCGGGCAAGAGGTCGCGAAGCGTCTCGTAGTCGCGTTCCGCGCCCCCGGGGAAGATCCAGCGGACGCCGTCTTCGTCGCGCGTCTCGTAGTCGTCCGGAGGCTCCGGCAGCGCGCCACCGCCGCCAGCCCACGCCACGGCGTCACCCGACTGCGCCGCGGCAGCCCGAGGGAGCGCGAGCGCCACCCAGAGGGCACAGAGGAGCGTCAGCAGCCATCGGAGCGGTCGCACGTGAGAGGCAGTCGCTCGCGCAGCGGTGCCGTTAGCCGCCGTCCCCCTGGACTCGGCTCGACCACCCAGCTGCACCCCGTCGATCATTCGCCCGGACGGAAGAGTATCACTGCATCGATGCCGGGGTCGTCCCGCCGGGAGCGGATCACGAAGCCGGTGACCACCCCCACAAGGAGTGCTCCAGCCAGGATGAACGCCCAGTTCTTGCGGAACCACTCGCGAACCGGGGAGGGCTCGTCGTCCTCTTCCGCGTCGTCGTCACTCGCGTCCACCGCGGCGTTGGCGGTTTCTTCCGCCGTCGGGACGGCGGTCGAGGCTTCCGCCGCTTCGGGTTCTTCGGTGGCCTCCTCCGGGGCGGTCGACGCGCCGGCATCGCGCTGTGCGCGTCGATGGGCCGCCCGCGCTGCGCGGGCCGTGAACGCGACCACGGCTTCGACCGGCTCGGCGTCGAGCCGGTCCCGGTAGAAGCGCTCGGCGTGCACGTCGAAGACCTCGGCGCGCATCGTCCCGTCCTGCCGAGAGACCACGACGACCGCGTCGGCGCCGGCCATGCCACCGAGCCGAGCCAGGATGGGGCGGTCGTCCTCACCGAAGCCGAGTCCCCGCCGCTCGCGACGCACGCGCTCGAGACCGTCCTCCACCGTGCTCGGCTCACCTCGGAGCGCGGCTCGAAGGCCCGGGTCGCTCGGTCGCTGGAGGCCCTCCTCGGCGAGCGCATCGTCGATGGCTGCTGCGGTCGCCCGGAGCGCCTCGTCGGGGTCGCCGGCGACCACCACCGCGATCTTGCCGGCGGCGGGCTCGGCGTTCGGCGCTGGGCTCTCGGAGTCGGCGCTCGGCTCTGCGGCGTCGGCTTCCGCGGGCGCCTGAGCGGCGGCCCAGCCGGGCATCCCCGCGACGAGCGCGAGCAGAGCGAGAGCCATGACCGACCTGCGACCCATGGCCTCCGGCCTAACACGGCCCCGAGAGCCCCGCGAGGCGGTGACGTGGCGCACGGCGCACCGCCCTCATGCGAGCTACCCCCTCAGCGACATGTCTTCCACCCTCGACTCCATCCTCGACGCCGTCGGCCAGACCCCGATGGTTCACCTCTCTCGCATCGGTCGTGACCTCCCCGCCGAGATCTACGGTAAGTGCGAGTTCATGAACCCCGGCGGCTCGGTGAAGGACCGCATCGGCGTCCGGATGCTCCTCGAGGCGGAGAAGCGTGGCGAGATCAAGCCTGGCGACACCCTCATCGAGCCGACCAGCGGCAACACCGGCATCGGGCTGGCCATGGCCGCTGCCGTCCGCGGCTACCGGATGATCATCACGATGCCGGAGAAGATGAGCCGCGAGAAGCAGGTGGTCCTCGAGGCGCTCGGCGCCGAGATCATCCGCACGCCCACCGAGGCGGCCTTCGATTCGCCCGAGAGCCACATCAGCGTGGCCAACCGGTTGAAGGAGGTCATCCCCAACAGCCACATCCTCGACCAGTACGCGAACCCGGACAACCCGGACGCCCACGCCGAGACCACCGCCAAGGAGATCCTGGAGCAGACCGGCGGGGACATCGACGTGCTCGTCGCGGGCGCCGGCACCGGCGGCACCATCACCGGCATCGCGAAGGTCTTGAAGAAGGAAGTCCCCTCCTGCGAGATCGTCGGCGTCGATCCGGAGGGCTCGATCCTCGCCGGTCCGAGCGACGTGAAGTCCTACAAGGTCGAGGGCATCGGCTACGACTTCATCCCGAAGGTCCTCGACCGCGACCTGGTCGACCGCTGGGTGAAGAGCAACGACCGCGACTCCTTCCGCGTCGCCCGCCAGCTCATCCGGCAGGAAGGCCTGCTCTGCGGCGGCTCCTCGGGCACCGCCGCCTGGGCCGCCATCGAGGTCGCCAAGCAGCTCGAGCCGAAGGCCGACGGCTCCAAGCCGAAGATCGTCGTCATCCTCCCGGACTCGGTCCGCAACTACATGACGAAGTTCGTGGACGACGCCTGGATGCGCCAGAACGGCTTCGTCGACGCCGACTCGGAGCTCGGCTCCATCGCCGAGATCATTCGCGCGCTCCCGCCGCAGAGCGTCATCACCATCGAGGACGACCGCACCCTCGACCACGCCGTGAAGCTCTTCAAGGCGCATGGCATCAGCCAGATGCCCTGCGTCTCCGGCGGCGGTCGCCTCTCGGGCATCGTCACCGAGAGCGACGTGCTCAGCTTCCTCGTCGAGGGCCGCGACTCGAGCACCCCGCTCGCGGAGCTCATGGAGCGCCGAGTCAGCACCGTCCGTCCCCACGACGACGCGGCCAGCCTCCCGGAGATCTTCGAGCGTGGCGAGGTCGCCATCGTCGTCGACGAGGACCGCAAGGTCGAAGCCGTCGTCACCAAGATGGACTTCATCGACTTCCTCTCGAAGCGCCGCAAGCTCCAGCAGCACTGAGCTCTTGGCCCAAAACTCCGTTTTGGGCGGGGGGATTTGAGAAAATCCCCCCAGTCGTCGCGAGTCATCGCTCCTCCTTTCCCCCAAAAAACCTGAAGGTCTCGCGGCGAAGCCGCTCGGTGCGTCCTCGCGCTTCGCGCTGCGTCCTCCTGGGCCTTCCGCTCGAACGTGTCTTCTGGTCCGGTCGCCGCTCTAACGACTGGCTGCCAGGACTTGGTCGCGGAGCCAGTCGGCGCGGCCGTCGGCGAACCAGCCGGTCATCCGCCACTGCCACTGGTCGTCTGCGACGCCGGGCGTGTTCATGCGGGCTTCGCTGCCGAGTCCCAGCAGGTCCTGTGCAGGGAAGACCGCGAGCACCGGCTCGCTCGCGAGCGCGTGCTCGATGAGGGCGTCGACGACCTGCGGGCCATCGGCGTCCTCGCCGAGGCCGAGGGTCGACCGCACGTCGGCGCGCACCTCGGGGTTGGCTTCTCGCCACCAGCCGAGCGTGGTGTCGTTGTCGTGGGTGCCGGTGTAGAGCGCGGTGTCGGGGGCACAGCGATCCGCGCGGTGGATGTTGTCGGGCCCGCTGCCGTAGCCGAACTGCAGGACGCGCATGCAGATGTGGCCGACGGCGCGCCGGAGCACGTGGACCGGCTCGTCGATGTCGCCGAGGTCTTCGGCGATGAGCGCCTTCGGACCCAGCGCCTCGGTGAGCGCGTCGAAGACGGCCTCGCCGGGGCCGGGGACCCACTCGCCGGTGCGCGCGTCGGGAGCGTCGCCGGGCGCGGCCCAGTAGGCGCTGAAGGCGCGGAAGTGATCGATGCGGAGCTGCGGCGTCCACGCGAGGTTGCGGCGCATGCGATCGACCCACCAGCGGTAGCCGTGGGCGTCCATCGCTTTCCAGTCGTAGAGCGGGTTGCCCCAGCGCTGGCCCAGGTCGCTGAAGGCGTCCGGCGGCACACCGGCGCAGCGCGTGGTCTGACCTTCGTCGTCGAGCTCGAAGAGCTCCCGGTGGACCCAGACGTCCGCGCTGTCGTGGGCGACGTAGATCGGCAGGTCTCCGACGATGGTGATGCCGCGCGCTTCGGCGCGCCGGCGCAGCTGCGTCCACTGTCGGTCGAAGACGAAGCTCAGGGTCACGACGACGTCGATGGCGTCGGTGTGCTCGGTACGGGCGTTGGCGAGGGCCTCGGGCTGGCGATCGCGCAGCGCCGCGGGCCACAGCCACCAGCAGTCGCCGTCGTGGACGTCGTGGAGCACCTGGAAGAGGGCGACGTCGTCGAGCCAGGGATTCGCTTCGCGGTACGCGTCGAGCTCCGAGAGCCACGGGTGCCCGGCTCGGAGCCGCTGAGCGGCGAGCCGCAGTAGAGGCATCTTCGCCGCGCGGACCGCCGCGAAGTCGACGCGCCCCTCGTTCGGCGCGTCGGCCTGGGCGGCCTCGTCCATCGAGAGCAGCCCCGCCGCGGCCAGGTCGCGCAGGTCGATGAGCAACGGGTTGCCGAGAAGCGACGCCGGGCTCGTGTAGGGCGACGCGCCGCCACCAACGGCACAGAGCGGCAGCACCTGCCACGCGGCGAGCCCCGCCTGGGCCATCCAGTCGATGAGCGCGCGGGCCGAGGCCCCGAGCGTCCCGATGCCTTCCGGGCCCGGCAGGCTCGTCGGATGCAGCAGCAGACCCGCGGCGCGCTGCGGGAGGCTGCCGTCCGCCGGCGGTCCGATCGGGCGGGGCGGCGGCAGCTCCTCGAGCGCCTCCTGCAGGTCGGGGGTCGCGCGCCCATCGAGGTGCGCCGCGAGTCGCGCCCAGCGCGGGTCGTCCGCGAGCGCCGTGAGCTCGAAGGCCACGCGGTGGTCCCAGGGCTCGAGGCGAACGGGTAGGCCGCCGGTGAGCTCGTCTCGATGGCAGAGCCGGAAACCGCCGCCCGCATGGTCCCGCAGCGACCACCAGGTCCCCTCGCGCACGTCGATGCCCAGGCAGTCGGCGAGTGACGCGCCCGTGCGGCCGCAGGGCGACAGGCGGCCGCGAATCGAGTGGGGGCTGTTGTTCACCAGGACCAGCGCGCACCGTCCATCGCGCTGCTGCGAGAACGCGAAGACGTCTTGGCTGATGCGCCCCGAAGGCTCGACGACGTCGAAGAGGCGGAGGCTATCGGCAGACGCGAAGAGCGCTCGACGATTCAGGAGCGGTCGGATGACCCGGTCGTGCCGCTCGAGCAGCGCCGCCGAGGGCTGCTCCTCCCGTCGCGGCTTCGAGAACTCCATGCCGTACTTCTCGGCGAGGCCCTCGACCTGGCCGTGGCCGAACATCGGCAGCCCGGGCAGGGTCGCCATGAGCGTGCTGACGGCGAAGAAGCGATCGCCGTCGCCGAACTGGTCCCGGGCGCTCTCCTCGTCCGGGTTGTTCATGAAGCTGACCAGCCGCTCGAGGATGCGCGGCTCCTCGGCGAGGGTCTCGGCTAGCAGCGCTCGGTAGCCGGCGTTGTCGCGGTCCCGGAGCATGTGCATGAACGCGCTGTTGTAGACGCGGTGCATGCCGAAGTCGCGGACGAAGGTCCCCTCCATCATCCAGAAGGCTTCGGCGAGCAGAAGCGTGTCCGGCGCGTCGCGCTCGATGCGTCCGACGACCTCGCGCCAGAACTCCTCGGGCATCGCCGCGTCGAAGACCTCGTCCGAGACCGCGCGTTCGGCGCGCGAAGGGATGGCGCCGCCGTCGCCCGGCGCCGGATGCCAGAGCCGCCGCACGTGCCGGCGCGCGAGCGTCATCGCGGCGTCGAAGCGGATGACCGGAAAGCGGCGCGCGACATCGACGATGGTGTCGATGACCGCCTCGCGAACCTCGGCCTTCAGATAGTCGAGCTGCGCGGTGTCGTTCCACGGCATCCGGGTGCCGTCGTTGCCGTGGTACAGGTAGCGGGTCTCGCCGGTGGCCGCGTCGCGGCGTTCGAAGACGACCGCCGCGTCGCTCTCGCGCCAGTAGCCGTCCTCGATGCGCACCTCGATGCGGGAGTCGCCGGAGAGGTTCGGGCCCGTGAACCGATATCCGGGGAAGGGCGGCTGGTCGGTCTGCACGAACCAGTCCGGATGCTCGGCGACCCAGCGACCGTCGATGCCCACGTGGTTCGGGACCATGTCGGCGGCGAGCCGAATTCCCCGCGCGGAGCAGCGTTCGCGGAGCTGCTGGAGCGCTGCTTCGCCGCCGAGCTCGTTCGCGATGACGTAGTCCTCGAGCGCGTAGGCGCTGGCGACCGCATCGGCGACGCCGCGCTCCCGCTTGATGGCGGCGCTGGCCGGGCTCCGTGCCCACAGACCGATGAGCCAGAGGCCGTTGAAGCCGCGCTGGACCAGCTGGTCGAGGGCCTCGTCGGGAATGGCGTCGAGGGTGTGGATGTCCCGGCCGGAGCGGGCCGAGAGCTGGGCGAGCCAGACGCGGGTGTGCTTGGCCACCAGGACCAGCTCGCGCATCCACTCGCGGTCGTCGCTGAAGGTCGCGGGCCCGGCGCCACCCCGCCAGCCGGGAGCGTCGTGGTGCTCACCGCCCGCGCCCTCGAAGGCCCCCTTCGCGGCCTCGGCCAGTCCGTCCTGGGCGCGGAGGAGTTGCAGCCGAAACGCGTCGTCGAGGATGTCGGGCCAGTTCGAGAGGACCCACGCGAGCTGGGCGAAGAGGTCGGTCGGATGGGCCCGGCTCGGCGCGAGCAGGAGGTCGGCGAGGCCGCCCTCGGGGCCGGTTCCCTGGGTCGCCAACGCTTCGCCGAGCTGCGGTAGCACCGGCACCCGCTCGGGACCGGTCAGCGGCGCGAGTGGCTCGAGCGCGGGGTTCTCGCGGCGCGCCCACGACACCAACGCCGCGGTGACCTCGGTCTGGGTTTCGGGCCGGCGCCAGAGCGCCAGCTCACGAGTCCAGCCATTCAAGTCTCGACTCGCTACGTCTAGCGCTCGACTCGCCTCGTCGTCGAGCGCAGCGGCGAGCTTCCGCGTCAACGCGAGCTCGAGGAGGGCGGCGGCGGGGAGCAGCGGGCGAGCCGCCTCGGGGAGGGCTTGGGGAGCACGCTCGCGGTGCGTGAGGAGTTCGGCCGAAGCCATGGTCGCACCATCTATCAGCGGGCCTGCCCGCTGGCGAGCCGCATTCGCCGACTCACGATCGAAGGGTGGAACGGACGGGCCGTTTCGGGGGATACCTCGCCCCGATGCCTTCGATCGTCATCCATGGCCACTTCTACCAGCCGCCTCGCGAGGACCCCGCGACGGGCCTGGTTCCGCGTCAGCCCTCGGCGGCACCCTTCCACGACTGGAACCAGCGCATCACCGACGAGTGCTATCGGCCGAATCTGGCGGCGCGGATCCTCGGCGAGCACGGCGAGGTGGTCCGGCGGCTCAACACGTGGGAGCGAATCAGCTTCGACGTGGGGCCCACGCTCCTGCGCTGGATGGCGCTCGAGGCGCCCGACGTCCTCGAAGGGATCGTCGCCGCGGACCGAGCGAGCGTGGCTCGGCTCGGCCACGGCAACGCGATGGCGCAGGGCTACCACCACGCCATCCTCCCGCTCGCGAGCGAGCGCGACCGGCACACGGAGGTGCGGTGGGGGCTCGCCGACTTTCGTCGTCGCTTCGGTCGCGAGAGTGAAGGCTTCTGGCTCCCCGAGTGCGCGGTCGACGAGGCCACGCTGGAAGTGCTCGCGGGGGAGGGCGTCCGCTTCGTGGTGCTGGCACCGGAGCAGTGCGGTGGCGTTCGCGTGTCCGGCGACGCGTGGGCCGAGGTCGAGACCCCCGACACCGGGCGGGCGTACTCGGTCCCGCTCCCGTCCGGACGGAGCATCGCTGCGTTCTTCTACGACGGCGGTCTCGCACAGGGAATCGCCTTCGGCGGGTGGCTCGACGACGGCGAGGCCCTGGCGCATCGACTGGCCCGAGCCGGCAACGGACTGGTGAGCTTGGCGACGGACGGCGAGAGCTATGGACACCACCACCGCTATGGCGAGATGGCGTTGGCGTATGCCTTCAAGACCTTCGAGGCTCTGGACGTCGAGGTGACCAACTACGCGGCCTGGCTCGCAGAGCATCCGCCCGAGCTCGAGGCGAGAGTCGTGTCCCCGAGCGCGTGGAGCTGCGCCCACGGTGTCGGCCGCTGGTCGCGCAACTGCGGCTGCGCCATCGACCCGGCGCGCTCGGGAGAGCACCAGTGGCGAGAGACGCTCCGTGGCGCGCTGAACGCGCTGCGTGATCGTCTCGACGAGATCTACGATGCGCGGATGCGCTCGCACGGTGAGGACCCGTGGACGGCGCGGGACCGCTGGATCGAGCGGCTGCTCGACGACGAGGCGGTCGGCCGGGCCGTGGAGATACCGGAGAACCCGGTCGAGTCGCTGCTGGAGCTCGCGAACCATCGGCTGATGATGTTCACCAGCTGCGGCTGGTTCTTCGACGATCCCGCCGGCATCGAACCGGTGCAGCTCCTCCGCTACGCCGGTCGCGCCATCGCGCTCTGCGTGGACGTGGGCGGACCGGATCTGAGCGCGGATTTCCGGCGCGACCTCGGTGAGCTCGCGCCCATCTGGGACGGCCTCTAGCGACCCTGCACCAGTCCGTGGACCGGGCAGGGTGCTCCCCCGTGGCGCTCAGCGCCGCCGGCGTCGGGCGATCAGCCCGAGCACCAGCAGGCTCCAGAGCGAGCTGCTCGCGCCGTTGCCGGCCGAGCGGCAGGCGCAGCCCGCGCCATCGCCGCCATCGCCAACCACTCGGCCGCCGTCGGCCTCACCCTCGTCGCCGCCATCCGGTCCACCGGTGCTTCCGCCCATGTCAGTGCTGCCACCGGGGCCGGCGTCCAGGCCGGGGCGCGGTCCGGCGTCCGGCGTGGTCATGGGGATGTCCATGCACTCGCCCATCATGCAGGACTGGCCGTCCGGGCAGACCGCACCGGTGCACGCGTCCACACAGGTGCCTCCGTCGCAGTACTCGCCGGCCCCGCACGTCACGTCGGCGCAGGCCGTCTCCACGCAACGGCCATCGGCGAGACAGGTCTCGCCGCCACCGCAGGGGGCGAACTCACAGTTGGTCACGCACATGCCGTCGGTGCAGACCTGGCACTCCGGGTCGCAGGTCAGGCTGTCGCAGGCATCGAGGCAGCGCCCGGCGCGGCACTCCTGTCCTGCCGGGCAGGTCACGCCATCGCAGGCGCCGACGCAGCTGCCGCCGACGCAGCGCTGGCCCTCGGGGCAGTCGATGCCGTCGCACGCGGCTTCGACGCAGCGACCGGAGTCACTGCAGACCTCGTCTGCGGGGCAGCTCCCCTCGAAGCACACGTCGATGCACAGGCCGTCGACGCAGGTCTCGAGACCGGGGCAGATGTCGTCGCCCTCGTCGGTGCTCCCATCGCAGTCGTTGTCGAGCGCGTCGCAGCGCTCGCCGGAGGGCTCGAGCACCGACTGACACTCGGTTCCCGCGCCCACGCAGTTGGTCAGGCCATCGGCGCAGACGCCCTGTGCGCCCGCCACCGTGCACGCATCACCGGCGTCGGGGCAGGTCACGGTGCCGCTCCGGATCTGGAACCGCCAGATGCCGGTCTCACCGACGTTGGAGCCGGTACAGAGCATGTTCGCGATGCCGGCTTCCCGCGAGCCCATGATCTCGACGAAGTCCGTGCCGTTGCCCGCGTCGAAGCCGGCCTGGGCCTCGGTCCCGCCGAAGCCGCCCGAGCCACCGCTCGCGTCACCGGTCTCCCACTCGCAGCGGTTGTAGCGGAACTCGACGTCGAAGTCGCCGGCTGCGCCGCAGCCCTCGACCGCGGTGAGGATGAGCTGGAAGCTCATGCGGTTGTCGTTGTTGCAGCTGTAGTAGCCGACGCGATCCCAGGTCACGATCAATCGGCCGGGCTCGAGGTGCCACCACACGCCGTTCTCGCTCGGGTTGTGGCAGGGCGAGCAGACCGTGCAGGTCACTCCGGCCGAGCCCATGCAGCTACCACCGGTGCGCCGGATGTCGACGTCACCCCAGTAGGGCGCGATCATCGGTCGGTTGGCGACGGGGAACGCGTTCGGCGTGAACGTGGACAAGCGATCCGAGAACGAGATGTTCCCGTTCGTGTTCACGTAGATGCTGGTGTGCGTCATGTCGAAGAAACGCAGCCCGCCCGGGAACGCGCTCGAGATGTCGATCGACGCGGATGAGCCATCGTCGTTCGCGCTGAGGCATGACGTGCCGTAGTCGACCGTTCCGCCGAACCCATCGATCAGGGATGCCTGCGCGGCCCCCGTCGATGCGTGCAGAAGACACAGGAGTGACGCGAGCGTCGCGAGGGGGAGGAGGCGAAGCATTCAGTGAGGGTACACAAAACCTGACCTCCTTGCTCAAGAACGAACGGCGGTCAGCTCACCGCTTGGCAATCGCTTCGGCCATCGCGACGAGTCGATGGGCGGCGACTACATGTAGGTTCTCGATGAGCTTCCCGTCGACCAACACCACGCCCTTGCCCTCCGCTTCGGCGGCGGCGTGGGCCTCGATGATGCGGCGCGAGAACTCCACCTGCTCGGCGCTCGGAGCGAACGCCTGGTTGGCAGCCTCGAGCTGCTTGGGGTGGATCAGGGTCTTCCCATCGAAGCCGAGCTCCACGCCTTGCTGGCAGCTGGCCGCGAAGCCCTCGGCGTCGTTGAGGTCGAGGTAGACTCCGTCGAGAATGGCCAGCCCCGCGGCGCGCGCCGCGAGCAGGCAGGTGCTCAGGCCGGTCAGCAGCGGCAGCCGCAGGGACGTGTGCGCGGCATGCAGATCCTTCGCGAGGTCGCTCGTTCCCATCACGAAGCCGGCGAGTCGGGGCGTCGAGTCCGCGATGGACTCGGCGCGCAGGATTCCGCGCGGCGTCTCCATCATGCACCAGAGCGTCAGCTCCGCGGGTGCGCCGGCCGCGTCGAGCATCGCCTCGGCCTTCTGGACGGTCTCGGCGGACTCCACCTTGGGGAGGAGCACGGCGTCGGCGCCCGACTTGGCCGCGGCGGCGATGTCGGCCTCGCCCCACTCGGTATCGAGGCCGTTGACCCGCAGGAGGATCTCGCGGTGACCGTAGCCACCCTCGGCGAGGGCCGCGACGACCTGCGCGCGGGCCTCGGCCTTCTGCCCCGGGCTCACCGCGTCTTCGAGATCCAGGATCAACCCGTCGGCGTCGAGCGTGCGCCCCTTCTCGAGGGCGCGGGCGTTCGAGCCCGGCATGTAGAGCACGCTCCGGCGAGGACGCGCGTTGGTGGTCGATTCGCTCACAGCCCGTACGCCTCCTTCAGCTCCGGATCGTTGGCAGAGAGCGCGGTCGCGAGCTCCACCATCACTCGGCACTGTTTCACCGTGGCGTCGTCCTGCATCTTGCCGTCGATCATCACGGCGCCGGTGCCGTCGCCCATCTCGTCGATGACCCGCTTGGCCCACTTCACCTCGTCGACCGGCGGGCTGAAGACCTTCTTCGCGATGCCGATCTGCACCGGGTGCAGCGACCAGGCGCCCACGCAGCCGAGCAGGAAGGCGTTCCGGAATTGATCCTCGCACGCGACGGTGTCGCGGATGTCACCGAAGGGACCGTAGTAGGGGAGGATGCCGTGCGCGTTGCAGGCGTCGACCATGCGCGCGATCGTGTAGTGCCAGAGGTCCTGCTGGTACGTCGCCCGCGGTGCCTCCGCGTCGTCGGCGTTCGGATCCTCGCGGACCAGGTAGCCGGGGTGGCCGCCGCCGACGCGCGTGGTCTTCATGCGGCGCGACGCGGCCAGATCGGCGGGTCCGAGGCTGAGCCCCTGCATGCGCGGGCTGGCGCCGCAGATGGCCTCGACGTTCGCGACGCCGAGCGCGGTCTCGAGGATCGCGTGCACCAGGATGGGCTTCTTCAGTCCGTGCTTGGCCTCGAGCTGCGCGAGGAGCCGATCGACGTAGTGGATGTCCCACGGTCCCTCGACCTTCGGGACCATGATCACGTCGAGCTTGTCGCCGACCTCGGCGATGATCTGCTGGACGTCGTCGAGGAACCACGGGCTGTCCAGGCTGTTGACCCGCGTCCAGAGCTGGGTCTCGCCGAAGTCGTTCGCCTTGGCGATGGCGATGAAGCCCTCGCGCGCGGCGATCTTCCGATCGGCCGCGACCGCGTCCTCGAGGTTGCCGAGGAGCACGTCGACCTTGGCCGCGATCGACGGAGCCTTGGCCGCCATCTTCTCGTTCGACGGGTCGAAGAAATGAATCATGCGCGAGGGCCGGAAGGGCACCTCGCGCACGGGGTCGGGCGCGCCCAGAGCGAGCGGCCGGAAGAAGTCCTTGGGGCTGCGGATCATGCGCAGGGCATAGCACCCTGGCGCGATCGATCACGCCGCCGGGCTCAGGCGTGGGTCAGCTGTGCCTCGGGGGCGTGCCAGACGTGGCGATACCAGTAGAGGGGCAGGCTGATCGGCGCGGCGAGGATCCAGCTGAAGACCCAGGCCACCTTCCGGTCGGTGGAGAAGCGTCCGCTCTTCAGCATCCATCCACCGAAGACCAGCATCAGCAGACCCGTCCAGAGGATGTTGAAGTACCCGAACGCCATTCGTGTCGCGCCCTCGGTCGCGAGGGCGGCGATCAACGAGGCCGCAGGCACCAGCGCGATGGCGCCGAGCAGGAGTCGGGGGAAGGTGCTCTGGTGGATGGGGGAGTGGGCGTTCTCCAAGCTTGCCTGAGCACGCTCCATGCGTGCGGGATGAGTGTTGGTGATGGTGGGCATGCCCTTCAGAGGTGCAGAGAGCATGCCGGCGTGTATCGGGCGCTCGATCAGGCGATACGGGGGTGATTCGAGGCGAAACGCCACGAGGGCACTCCCTCACTGGGACAGCCTTGGGGGGCGTCGTTACGAGCGCGGGCCCTCGACCGTCTCGATGGCCAACCCCAGGGACTACCCTCGGGTCGGAGGAACGGATGGACTACGAGGAGCTCTGGAACACGCTGCGCGACAAGCTGCAGGCGTGGGCACACAAGGCGGTCGAGATGCTGCCCAACGTCGTCATGGCGTTGGTGGTCGGCGTCCTGCTCACCTTCGTCGCGAAGGGGGTGCGCAAGGCGATCGCGAAGGGTCTGAAACAGACCCGGATGGCCGATTCGGCGCGCGACCTCCTCGTCAGCCTGATCCACTTCGGGATGCTGGTGGCCACGCTGATGATCACCCTCAGCATCCTCGATCTGAACGGTCTGGTGACCTCGATCCTCGCCGGCGCCGGTGTGGTCGGCCTGGCGCTCGGCTTCGCGTTTCAGGATCTCGCCGCGAACTTCATCAGCGGCATCGGCCTGTCGGTCCGGCATCCCTTCGAGCTGGGGGACATCATCGAGACGAACGGCGTGACCGGTGTGGTGGAGGTCCTGGACCTCCGAACCACCATCCTCCGGACCTTTGACGGCAAGCGCATCATCGTCCCCAACAAGAAGATCTTCCAGGACCTGCTCATCAATCACACCGACAACGATCACAAGCGCATGGACCTCTCCTGTGGCGTCGGCTACGGCAGCGACCTCGAGAAGGTGAAGGCGGTCACCGTCGAAGCCCTCCGGGGCTTGCCGAGCCGCGCCGACGAGCACGACCCAGGCTTCTTCTTCACGGAGTTCGGCGACAGCTCGATCAACTTCGTCGCCACCGTCTGGTTCTCCTATCACTCGCAGAAGGACCTGCTTCAATGCCAGTCCGAGGCGATCATCGCGGTCAAGCGTGCGTTCGACGACGAGGGCATCGTCATTCCCTTCCCGATTCGGACGCTCGACTTCGATCCGAACGGGGGCACCAAGCTCGACGCCATGCTCGCGGCCGACGGAGGCGAAGGTGACCAAGCCCAAGCCTGACCTCTACGACGAGGGCGGCAGCCCGAAAGGGATGCTTCGCGCCACGATCATCCTCGGCCGGCCCGAGCCGACCGACGCACAGGCGGAGGTCCTCGAGACCCTGCTCGCGGGCCGCCCTGGCTGGGTGCTGGAGACCATCGGCGACGAGTGGCCTCCCGACGAGCTCGCGCGGGCGGCGCTCGAGGCGGGCGCCGAGCTACTCGTGGCCGCTGGAGGCGACGGCACCGTGTCGGCGGTCGCAGGGGTGCTCGCGGCGGCCGAGTCCTCGACCCCCATGGCCGTCCTGCCCTTCGGCACCGCGAACGACTTCGCGCGCACCCTCGGCGTGTTCGACATGGACGCGGCGCTCGCCGCGCTCGACTCCGCCGACGAGCACCCCATCGACATGATCCGTGCGCGGTCGGTCGACGGCGACGAGCGCCTCGTGCTCAACGTCGCCAACGGCGGTCTCGCTTGGGACATCGGCGACTCGCTCGACGGCGAGACGAAGAGCCGCTGGGGCGCGCTGGCCTACGCCCGCGGCGCGGTCGACGTCCTCGCCTCTCGCGTCGTGCACCAGGTGGCCATCCAGATCGACGACGAGCCCGCCCAACGACGCGAGGCTCTCACCGTCGCGGTCTCGAGCGGTCGCACCTGCGGAGGCGGTCTGATCCTCGCTCCCACCGCCGACCCGGAGGACGGGCTCCTCGAGGTCACCCTCCTGCAGGATGTCCCGGCGGCTACGGCCGCGAAGCTCGCGGCTCGAATGCGGCTGGGGGCCGTCCCGGTGGACGACGCCATCGAACGCTTCCTCGGTGCGAGCGTCACCATCGACAGCGATCCGCCGATGCGCTTCGTGCTCGATGGCGAGCTGGTGCCGGAGACTCAGGTGACCTTCACGATCGTGCCGAAAGCCGTACGAATCTGGGTCGGATCCGACTATCGCCGGGAGCCGTCGATCCCCGAGTGATGTGGCGCGGCGTGGGCTTCGGGGCGACTTGCCCCAGTCGCCTCCCCGTTTCGTCGAGGGGAACGCCGGCACGGCCTTTGCGTGAGGTCTTGTCGAACGGTGGCTACCTGGCCGTCGCCCCCCCCCATTGGAAAATCTCAATTACAACCACCTCTTCTACTTCCACGTGGTGGCCGAGACGGGCTCGCTCGGCGCGGCCGCCCGTCGGCTCTCGGTCACCAAGCCCACGATCAGTACGCAGGTTCGGCAGCTCGAGGACTTTCTCGGCGAGCCCCTCTTCGATCGACGGGGCGGCCGCCTCCGACTGAACGACGCCGGCGAGCGGGCTCACCGACACACCCGGACGATGTTCGAGGCCGGTCGTGCGCTCGCGCACCAGTTCCTCGGGAAGCCGCCGACCGATCCGAGCGTCCTCCGCATCGGCGTCGCACCCTCGGTGTCGAGGGTGCTCGCCCGCGAGTTCTTCGTCCCCCTGCTGAGGCTCGAGGACTCGCGCCTCCGCATCCGCTCCGGCGAGGGCGGAGCGCTTCGCCGGGCGCTCCAAGCGGGCGAGCTCGACCTCGTCATCGCGGAGAACGAACCCGACAACGCAGAGGCCCTGGGCATCGGCTACGAGCCGATCTCCGACCGGCGGATGCTGGCCATCGTCGGTGCCGAGGGGCCGGGCGGCACACTGAGCGAGGTGCTCGCCGAGCGACCGCTCTTCCACTATCCCGAAGGGACGCCCGAGCGCTGGGCGATCGACCAATACCTGCAGGCCGAAGGCGTCGAGTCGAACGTCGTCGGCGAGACGGACGACGTGACCACGCTCCTCGAAGTGGCGTGCACCGGGCGCTGTGTCGCGTTCGTCCCCAACACGGTGGCGCGCTACCGACTCGAGCGCCGTGAGGTGCGGGCCCTCGCCGAGGTGCCGCGGCTCCGGAAGCGCGTCTACGCCTTGTTCACGCAGCAGTCGTCGTCCGACCTGGTCGGCCGAGCGGTGGCGCTCCTTCGAGAAGCCAGCGAGGCCTGACGTGACCGCGCTCTCGACGCCGGCCCTCGACGAGCGGGCCGAAGGCCCCCGCATTCCGTCTCGTCGACTCGTTGGTCTGCTCACCGTGGCGGCCCTCGCGGTCGTGTTGATCACTCACGCCGAAGCGCTGCTCGGCTGGGCCGATTCGCTCGAGGCGACGCTCGGTCCGTGGGCTCCCGTCGTCTACGGACTGGTGGGGGCTCTGCTGGTCGCGGCCACGGGACCTGCCAGCTTGGTGAACCTCGGCGCGGGTGCGCTCTTCGGCCTCGGGCCGGGGACCGCGGTCGCGTTCGGTGCCTGCATGGCCGGTTCGACGCTGACCTATGGAGTCGCCCGTCTGCTCGGTGGTCGGTGGAGCGTCGCGTTCGCGGAGCGCCACCCGTGGTTCGGGGTCTTGCGTCGTCGGTTGGCCAGCGACGGCAAGCTGGCGCTCGGCCTGCGCCTGAGCCCAGTGGTTCCGCTGGCGCTCAGCGGTTATGCGTTCGGTCTCGCGCGGATGCGACCTCGGCTCTTCTTCGCCACAGCGCCCGCGATGCTGCCGCCGCTCTTCCTCTACGTCGCCGCGGGGGCGATGGCGCGTGGGGTCTGGCGCGGGGGCGGCCGGCCCTGGTGGGAGTGGACGCTCCTCGCGCTCGGTGCGGTGGCGACGCTCGTCGTCATGCTGCGGGTCTCCGCGATGGTCGCGGAGGTGATCCGGGCAGCAAGGCGGAGTCGTTCGTCGGCCGAGCTCGAGGCGACGGTCCCAGTCGCCGAGCGCGACGGCGAGCGCCGTCGGGTAGGGGTCGAGATCGAGCTCGGCGGCGCGACCGTGGCCGACTGCGCCGCGGCCGTGGCAACCCACTTCGACGGGACGGTCGACGCGCATCACGAGGGCGAGGCCTTCGTGGAGTCCTCCCTCGGGACGTTTCGCGTCGAGCTCGACTCGCGTCCGATCAAGGAGCTGGCTGCAGAGCGTGCCGAGCATCCGGTCGACGCCGACGCGGGCGCCCAGCTCGACGATTTCAAGAACCGCGTGCTGATCGGGCTCGCGGAGCCCTTCGTTCCGGTCGAGATCGTCACGCCTCCGCTCGATTTCGACCAGCTCGATGTGCTGGACGAGCTCGTGGCCGACCTGCGGGAGCAAGGCGCGCGGGGCACCCACGACCGTGTCTTCTACGCGTTCGGCGTGCACTTCAACCCGGAGGTTCCGTCGACGGAACCGGCGAGCATCGTCGCCCACATGCGCGCGTTCTTCCTGTTGCGCGATTGGATCCGCCGTGAGGGTGACACGGATCTGGCGCGCCGAATGACCCCACACATCGAGCCGCACCCGCTCGCACTGGTCGAGCGCTTCATGGCCCCGGACTACGCGCCTTCGCTCGAGGAGCTGATCGACGACTACCTCCGACTGAGCCCGACGCGAAACCGCGACCTGGACATGCTTCCGCTCTTCGCGCACCTCGACGAGTCGCGGGTGCGTGCCGTGCTTCCGGCCGAGAAGATCAATCCACGCCCGACGTTCCACTATCGCCTGCCCAACTCGCAGGTCGGAGACCCGAGCTGGCGAGTGTCGGACGAGTGGCGGAGCTGGCTGCTGGTCGAGCAGCTCGCGCACGACCGTGACCGCCTCGAGCAGTGGATGGCCGATTGGCGTGCCCATCGGGCCGACCCGCTGGCCGAGCTGATGCGACCGTGGGCCGACGTCGTCGACGGGAGGCTGAGGGCATGAGCCGACCGATCGTCGGCGTGACCGGACCGGAGCACTATCGATGGAGCCCGGCCTGGCTGATGACTCGCCTCGCGCTCCTGCGGGCCGGAGCTCGGGCCGTCCGACTCCCCCCGCACGGCGAGCCGGCGCGCGTTCGAGAGCTCGACGGCGTGGTCGTGGGTGGAGGCGCGGACGTGCACCCCTCGCTCTTCGGTCAGCCCATCCTCGCGAGCTCGCCGGCCTTCGATCGGGAGCGCGATCGATTCGAGCTCGAGCTGCTGCGGTTGGCGTGGCATGCGCGGGTGCCGGTGCTGGCCATCTGCCGCGGCATGCAGCTCATGAACGTGTGCTTCGGCGGGACCCTCGACCAGGACGTCTGGCAGGGCGTGGGAGGCGACACTCGAAACACGCCGATGGCGAAGCATCCGGTTCGTGTGGCCGAGGCCTCGCGTTTGCGAGCGGTCGTTCGGCGTGAGAGGATCCGAGTCAATCGAATCCATCGCCAGGCGGTGGACCGACTCGGCGACGGGCTGCGCGTGACCGCGCGGGGGCTCGCCGAGGTGCCTCAGGCCATCGAGCCAGAGCAGTCGGGCCGCTGGTGGCTCGGCGTGCAGTGGCACCCCGAGTACCTCTGGCGACATCGGCTGCACCAGCGGCTCTTCCGGCGCCTGCGCGAAGAAGCACACGCCCGACGCGTGCGTCGACGTCGGTCGACCGACGCCGCGCTCGCCGCCTTCGAACGATTGGAGAACGCATGAAGACACTTCACCTGACCTTGGCGCTCGCCACGGCGATCGCGTTTCCCGCCTGTACTGGTTCCTATGCGGTGCGCGGGACCGTGGTCGCTCAGGCACCGCCCCCACCGCCCGCCATCGTGCGTCCGGCGCGGCCCTTTGCCGGCGCCATCTGGATCGATGGCCACTACGACTGGACGGGCTCGCGCTACGTCTGGCGGACCGGCCGATGGGTTCGGCCGCGACCTGGCTACGTCTACATCCGGCCGCGATACGTTCGTCGTGGGAGCGGCTGGGTGCTGCGCACGGGCGGTTGGGAGCGGCGCAACCGGACGACCGTTCGCCGCGCGCGGCGAAGTCGGCTCTCGCCGCGGACACGCGTGCGAACGACGCGCGGGAACCGGACGCGAGTGCGTACGAACCGAGGGAACCGAACGCGAGTGCGGACGAACCGAGGGAACCGAACGCGAGTGCGGACGAACCGCGGGAACCGAACGCGGGTGCGGACGAACCGCGGGAACCGAACGCGAGTGCGGACGAACCGCGGGAACCGAACGCGGGTGCGAACCCGAGGCGACCGCGGCCGCAGTCGCATGGAGTCGCGACGGCGCGGGCGTGACGATGATCGCGGACGGCGCGGTCGGTCGCGGGGCCGTAGCCGGGTGCGCGTTCGTTGAGCGTGACCTCGGCTGGCCGGGATGCTCTACTCTCGGCCACCAGGTGACGTCCCAGAACGACCCAGAGCCCGTTGCACCCCCGCCGACGCCGCCCCGTTTTCGGGAGCTCGGCCTCGCCGATCTCGTCACGCTCTCGAACACCGCCTTCGGCATGATGGCGATCCTCGCCGCGGTGCATTACGCCGCTGGCGGCGAGAGGCGCTCGCTCTGGTTTGCGTTCGGCGCGCTGCCGCTCGCGCTCCTCTGCGACGTCATGGACGGCGTCATCGCGCGGAAGCGGCGGAAGTCGCCCTTCGGCGGCGACCTCGACTCGCTCTCGGACGTCGTCTCCTTCGGGGTCGCACCGGCCACGCTCGCGTACGCGCTCGGACTGAACGGCGGATGGGACGCGGCCATGCTGATCTTCTTCGTCGGCTGTGGGGTGGCCCGACTGGCCCGCTACAACGTGGTCGCGGACCTGATGACCGGACCGCAGGGGAAGGTCACCCACTACGAGGGGACGCCGATCCCGATGAGCCTCATCGTCGTGGCGATCCTCGCGTACCTCTTCGGTTCGGGGCACGCGCCGGATCATCTGGTCGAGTGGCGCCTCGGGCCCTACCTGCTGCATCCGCTCTCGCTGCTCTATCTGTTGAACGGCGCGCTCATGGTGAGCCGCTTGAAGATCCCCAAGCCCTGAAGATCACAGTGAAAGAGCGACGTTTTCGATTTCGTTGAGCCGCTTTGTCGTCTTGGGGGCCACTGCAACGGTTGGACCCGTGTCATCCTTTGTCGCCATGACCTCCCCCGCGGCGCAGGCCGAGCCCGACGAGCGGCTCGTCGCCAGGCTCCAAGAGGGAGATGACCGCGCGCTGACCCAGCTCTACCGTCGGCACGCACGCTATATCGCCGGCGTGGCGCGGCGGTTGATGGGGGACGAGCTCGAGCTCGACGAGGTGGTACAGGAGGCGTTCATCGCGCTGCGCGATCGGGTGCACACCCTGGAGGAGCCGGCGAGGGTCCGCGGCTGGCTGGTCCGAGTCACGGTTCGCGGGGCCACGAAGCGGCTGGAGAAGCGCCGTCGTCGTCGCCGTCTGCTGGCGGCTCAGCCCCCGCCGCGGCGCTCCACCGACCCGGTGGCCGACCACGAGCTGCGTGCGCTCTTCCAGGTGCTCGAGCAGGTGCCGCCGAAGCTCCGCATCCCCTGGTCGCTCCACCGCATCGAGGGGGAGACCCTCCCGCGCACCGCCGAGCTCTGTGACGTCTCGCTGGCGACCGTGAAGCGCCGGATCGCGAAGGCCGACGCTCGGATTCGAGCGGCGCTCGGCCGGGAGCTCGACGGATGAGCGTGGACCTCGAGGAGCTCGCCCGCCGGGCGAAGGATGTCGAGCCCAACTGGGACGACCTCCGCGAGCAGCGGGTGTTGGAATCGATCCGGCGGGCGCCGCGCGCCGAGCCGGAGCCCGCCCGCCCGCGCGTCGTTTGGATCGCGATGGCAGCGCTCGTGCTCCTGAGCGTCGCCGCTGGTCTCTGGGCAGCGGGACTGCTGAGCTCCGCGCCGCCCGTTGCCGAGAGCGAGCCCGCCGCTCCGCCGGAGGTCCCGACAGCGGAGCGAAGCGAGATGGTGTTGGCCGACGGGTCCACGGTGGCCCTCGACGCCGACGCACGGGTGCGGCTCGCGCTCCAGGAGCCCGCTCGAGTCGTGCTCGAGCAGGAGCGGGGGCGCGCGGTCTACACCGTCGCTCGCATGCCTTCGCGGAGCTTCGAGGTGCACACGCCGGCAGCGATCGTTCGCGTGCGCGGCACCGTCTTCGTGGTCGAGGTCGACACGGATGCCACCCACGTGGAAGTGCGCGAGGGTCGAGTGGAGGTCGAAGCACGGACCGGTGACGCCCGCCGTTCGCTGCTCGGTGCGGGCGATGCGCTCTCGGTGGCCGCAGCGGAGATGGTCGCGGAGCCGACGGCCGGCGGTCGGGAGTCGGAGGTCGGTGCGCGGACCTCGGAGTCAGAGCCGGCAGTCGGTGCTCGGTCTTCGGAGTCGGCAGTGGGCGGTCGGTCTTCGGAGTCGGCGGTCGGCAGTCGGCCTTCGGAGTCGGGCGCGGAACCCGAGCCGCGGCCACCGAGCGCCGATGAGCTCCTGGAACGCGCCGACGCCGCTCGTCTCGCCAGTGACCCCGCGCGTGCTGCCGAAGCGCTCGACTCCTTCCTCGCTCATCACGCCCGCGACGGCCGCGCGGGCAGCGCCGCCTTCACCCTCGGTCGGGTCGAGAATCGCCGCGGTCGCCACCGGGCCGCCGCCCGCGCCTTCGCGCGCTCGCGACAGCTCGCTCCCGCCGGTCCGCTCGCGGAGGACGCGCTCGCCCAAGAGGCGCTCGCGTGGTCTTCCGCGGGCGACGCCGAGCGCGCCAGAGCCGCTGCCGGTCGCTACGCGGCCGAGTATCCGCGCGGGCTCCACCGCAGCCGCCTCGAGCGCCTCCTGAGTGGAGAGTAGGGCGTGCGGGCACTGCTCGCGCTGACGTTGCTGGTCGTCGCGGCGCCGGCGAGCGCGGACCCGCCCGCGTTCGATCTGCAGCTCGACGGGTGCGAAGGGCTCGACGGGGATGTGCTCGCGGGAAAGCTCGAGCTGGAGCTGCTCGACGTGGCGCCATCGCTTCGCGAGCTCGGCGCACCGCCGGTCGTCGTCCGTTGCGTGGAGCAGACCGTGCACCTCACCATCGGCGACCCCGCGACCGGCAAGACCGTCACGCGCGAGGTGCCGCGTCCGAGCTCGGGAGCCGAGCGGGCCATCGCGCTTTCGGTGGCCGAGCTCTACATCGCCTCTTGGCTCGAGCTCCTCACCCAGCCGGAACCGGGAGCCGAGCCGGAGCCGGAGCCGGAGCCGCAGACCGCTCTCCGGACGGCGGCTCGAGAACGGGCGGCGACCGCGTTGCCGACGGTGGTCGCTCCGCCTCCAGGGGTGTGGGGCGCGATCGGTCTGGAGGCGGGCGCGGGCCTACGCGATCTCGGCGAGCCCTTCGCGTCCGTCGCCGGCGGTCTTCGCGCCAGCTTGCATCCGAGCGGCCCCTGGGGCCTCGTTCTCGCCACGCATGTCGAGCGGGGTGAGGCGCAGCGACAGCGTGGCTCCGTCGTCGCGTGGTGGGGAACGGTGGAGCTCGGCGTCGCTTGGCGGGGCCTTCGCGCGGGGGCGTTCCGCTTCGGCGCCGATCTGCGCGCCGGCGTGCTCTACACGCGGATCGAAGGCCGAGCCGAGGGCGGGGTTCGGGCCGACGCGCATGGCGACCTCGGCGCCCGCGTTGCGCTGGCGCTTCGGCCCGCGCTGGTCGCCGGCCACTTCCGAGGCGGGCTGGTCCTGACGCTCGGCGTCGATCTCAACGCCCCCACCGGGCTGGTCAGCGACGAGCCGCCGGTGACGACCGGTGGCTTCTTCGGGACCCTCGCCCTGGATCTCGCCGCGCTCCTGGGAGACACGCGGTGAGGAGATTCCTGAGCCGGTCGAGCGCGTTCGTGGGCACCGCAGCGGTGAACCCCTCACCCTCGAGAAGCGAAGAACGATGACACGCGCGCTCACCCTTTCCTGCTTGGCCTCCCTCGCCCTCGTCGCTTGCGGCGACGAGCGGCCGGTCCTCACCGACGAGGACGGAGGTCCGCCCCCGGCCGACATGACGATGGCCGACCTCGGTCCCGATGTACCGGACGCCGCCATGGACGCCGGCACGCCAGACCTCGGGCCGCCGCCCGACATGGGGCCGCCCTGTCCGATCGGTCCGGCTCCCGCGCCGGCGGATCCGACCGCAGGTGAGTGGGACCGCCGCTTCTACATTCCGGGAGCGGGCGGTACCGCGCCGACGGACGTGCTGGCGGTCGCGGTCGACGATGACGACGTGGTGTACGTCGGTGGTCACTTCTCCCACGGCAACGACATCCCGGCCCAGAACGTGGTGGCCTGGGAAGACGGGGTCGGCTTCACCGCCCTGGGCGATGGTCTGGCCGGCGACGTCGTCGAGCTCGAGCTCCATCCGTCCAGCGGAGACCTGTGGGCCATCGTGCGGGACGCCGGCGACCACGCCATTCACCGCTGGGACGGTAGCGCCTGGTCGCTCGAGCACGAGTCGCCCGGTTTCCTGAACGCGCTGGCCTTCGCGCCCGACGGGACGCTCTTCGTCGGCGGCTCGTTCGACGCCATCGACGGTGAGGCCGTCTCCAACCTCGCGGCGTTCGTCGGCGGGACCTGGCGCTCCATCGGCGGGGTGAGCCCCGACGGACAGGTGCTCGCCATCCTGGCCGAGGCCGACGGCATCTGCATCGGTGGTCGCTTCTCGAACGTCGGCGCGACCGAGGCAACGTCCGTCGCGTGCCATGACCGCACGAGCTGGAGCGCTCGCAGCCTACCGACCCCGGGTTACGAGGTTCGCGTGCTCGCCAGGGATTCCGGCGGCGCGCTGCTGGCTGGTGGCCACTTCGACCTCGACCCTCGCGACAGCGAGGATGGCGGCTCGATTGCCCGCTGGGACGGGACCGAGTGGGGCCTCATGGGCCAGGGTTTCGTCGGCTCGATCGGTCCGGGCTACGTCGACGTCATCCAGGTCGTCGGCGACATCGTCTACGCCGCGGGGTCGTTCCGCGCGAGTGGCGCGACCGAGGTCAACAGCGTGTCGCGATTCGAGTCCGGGGCCTGGGGCAACATCGGCGGCGCCTACGCGGAGGTCGGCTTCGGCATCGAGACGAACAACGTCTTCGATGGCGCCACGACCTCGGGTGGGCAGCTCGTCATCGGCGGGCGCTTCACCCGCGTGGGCAGCATGCTCGCCAGCCACGTCGCCATTTGGGACGAGACCTTCGAGTGGTCGACGCTGGAGAAGCCGGCGGGCGCTGCGGCGGGTGTCGGCGGCTTCGTCGATGCCCTCGCCGCACGCGGCCCCTGCGAGATGTACGCAGGCGGCGAGTTCCAATACGTCGGTGGCGTGGCGGCCCGGAACGTCGTCCGCGTGACCCCGGCGGGTCCAGAGCCGCTGGGCGCCGGCCCGGTGGGTGTCGTCCGCGCGCTCGCGGTCGCCGAGGACGGTACGGTGTACGCCGGCGGCGACCTCGTCGACGGCAACCTCGTTCGCTATGAGGGTGGGCCCACCTGGCCGATGGTCGGCGGAGGCGTCGACGGCGCGGTCGCGGCGTTGCTCGTGGCCAGCGACGGACGACTCTGGGTCGGCGGCGACTTCACCGAGGTCGGGGGTGGCACCGCAGCCGAGCACATCGCCGTCTGGGACGGAACCGACTGGGCCGTCCCTGCGGGCGGCGTGGACGGTCCGGTGCGCGCGCTCCTCGAGCTCGCCGACGGCACCATCGTCGTGGGCGGCGACTTCGATCAGGCGGGTGCTGTGGCGGTGGTCAACATCGCCGGATGGGATGGCACGGAGTGGTCGGCCTTCGGCGAAGGGCTCCCCGCCGATATTGGCCGCGGGGTGCGATCCCTGGCGTTCTTCGAGGGGCAGCTCGTCGCCGGAGGCACCTTCTCGAGCCTGCCCGACGCCGACGGTGCGGGTATCGCCACGTGGACGGGCACCGCGTGGGAGTCGGTCGGCGACGGATTCTTCAGCCCCTTCTCGTTCAGCCCCACCTACGTCAATGACCTCGCGGTCGTGGGCGACGCGCTCTTCGCCACCGGGCACAATCTCCCCACCGCCGCCGGCGCCGAGGACACCCGACTCGCCGTCTTCCGTGACGGCTCCTGGGCCCCTTTCGGCGAGCTCACGGACATCTCGGAAGCGATGGTCGCCACGCCGAGCGCGCTCTGGGTCGGCGGGACCTTCACCCGCGCTGGGCCGATCCCCGCGGTGGGCCTGGCGAGCTTCGAGTTCGACTGAGAGCTGGGATCGCAATTCAATGATTCCGGAGGCTTGGCCCCCTTCCGCGTGAGCGTGGAGGGGGCCTTTGCCTTGATTTGGTCCCGATTTCGCTCCATGAGCGGGCTCAGAACCGTGAGCAGTGCCTTGCCCCATACCCCCAGCGATCTGCGGGGCGCCGAGCCGGCGAACGTCAGCGGCGAACGTGTGGTGGGTGCCGCCGACCAGGCCGCACAGGCACAGGCACCGGCGAAGGTGAAGGTCGCTCGCTGGTTGGCGCTGGACCTCTTCCGCTTCCTGGCGGTGGTCCTGATGGTCCAGGGGCACGTCTTCTATGAGGTGCTCTCCGACGTCGTCCGCAACCAGGGGTGGTACGGCTGGCACAAGTACGTCCATGGGTTCACGGCGCCGATCTTCCTCTTCTCGAGCGGGCTCGCCTTCGGCATCACGACCCTCGGTCGCTGGAAGGAACACAGCACCCTCGGCAAGCCGGTGCTCAAGCGCTTCGAGCGCTACGCGATCCTCATCGGGCTGGGCTACCTCATCCACCTGCCGGTGATCAGCCTCAGCTGGGTGCTGGGCCTGAGCGCGGAACGCCTCTCCGCGCTCACCCGGATCGACGCGCTCCAGCACATCGGACTGGTGCTCGCGGTCTGCGAGGCGCTCGTCCTCGCGCTGCGGACCAAGGGGCCCTACCTCGCGGTCATCGGCATCCTGCTCGTCCTGGGCGTCGGGTCGGCGCCCTGGGTGTGGAACATGGACATCAGCGCACTGCCGATCCCGATCGGCGCGTGGGTCAACGACCACACCACGAGCATCTTCCCGATCGTGCCCTGGTGCGGATTCATCCTCTGCGGCGTGCTCACCGCCAGCTTCGTGGAGCGTCGGCGTGGCAAAGTCGCGCCGAACCTCAAGGAGCTCGCGTTTCCCATCGCGGCCATCGGTCTGCTCGCGCTCGGCGCGGGCATCGCCCTCCGCGATGGCGGCGTCGATCCCTTCCCGGAGCACAACTTCTGGAAGACCAGTCCCTGGTTCTTCCTGATCCGCGCCGGCTGGATCTTCATCGTCTTGGCCATCCTCTGCGCCATCGACGTCGGCATCGCCCGCGCGCGCCGTCGTCGCGCCGAGAAGCGTGCGCCGCGCGAGTCGAGCCCGGGCGAGAGCCCGAAGAACGGCAAGGTCATCCGCTTCATCCAGGTGGTCGGCCAGCAGACGCTGGTCATCTACGTGGCCCACCTCTTCCTGATCTACGGCGTCGGTTTCCTTCCGGGCGTGCGCCGCTGGGTGCATCGCGACCTCGACCTGCTCGGCTCCATCGGCGTGGTCTCGGTCTTCTTCGTCCTGATGGCCGCGCTCGCGTGGGCGTGGAACTGGACCAAGAAGAATCACCTGAAGACCTTCGACCGAGTCCGCTACGCCATCACGGCGCTGATCCTCATCGCGTTCTTCGTCCGCTGATCGAACGCCAGTTCGATCAGCCCCGTGCCCGTGCCCGATCGACGTCAGCGCCGTCGCCCGCGTCGCACCGGTGGCTCGGCGTTCGCCGGGTCCTCCGGCCAGCTGTGCTTCGAGTAGCGCCGCATCAGCGCCCGCCGCTGCTCCTGGTACGCACGCTCCCAGAAGCCCTTCAGGTCGGTCGTGACCTGCACCGCCCGGCGATTCGGCGCGAGCAGGTGGAGCACCAGGGGGACCTTCCCATCGGCCACTCGCGGCCCGTCCTTCATGCCGAAGAAGTCCTGCAGCCGTGAGGCGATCCACGGATCGCGGTCGGCTTCGTAGCTGACGGGCACCCGCTTGCGGCCGGGGAGGGCGACGGCCTCTGGCGCCACTCGATCCAGCGTCGCCCGATGCTCGTGGCCCAGGTGGTTCCAGAGCGCGTCGGTCAGCGACGCCTTCCGCAGGTCCGCGAGGGAGCGTGAGACCAGGCAGAGATCGGTCAGCGCACGATCGATCATCGCGTCGTCGACGGCCGGGAGCTCGAGCCCGTACGAGCTCGCGAATCGCACCCGCTGCTTCAGCTCCTCGAGCGAGTCGAGGTCGAAGAAGTTCGCCAGGTCGCGCGCCTTCGCCGCCTCCGCGAGCGCCCGCGCCGCGTCTTCCCCTTCGACCTCGTGACTCACGCTCTCGTCGAGCACGATGGCGCCGTAGGCGAGCGCGCGGCGCCGGATGACCGTGCCCGTGCTCTCGTCGAAGACGTGCTCTTCGATCTCGTCGAGCCCTTCGGGTGCGACCTCGAGGAGGTGTTCTGGTTCGATCTCCGCCGCCGAACGGACGATCACCCGTCGGCCGCGGCCCTTCTCGGAGGCGTCGGTCGCGTCCACCGCGACCAGCAGACGCCCCTCCCGGACCACGCTACTCGGCGCGAGGGTCGCGCCGCCGCCGTCCTGAAAGCGGAGCTCCTCGCTGCCCTCGCTCCGCCGCTCCGCCACTCGATCGGGGAACGCGGCCAACAGACAGAGGCGCAGGTCTTCGTCTTCGTCGATGAGCGGTGCCTGGGCGTCGCGGGGCGCTCGAGCGGCTCTCTGAAGCTGCTGCGTCGCGCGACGGAGTTGCGCCAGCGCGCCCGGGTCGAAGCCACGCGCGCGCAGCTCGCGGTCGCGGAGTCGTTCGTCCTCGGCGCGCTCGATGGCGTCGACCCAGGCGAGCGCGTCCGCGCTGGAGGGGTCCAGCTCGACGCTCCGGCCCGGCGGTCGCTCGGCCAGGCTCGCGGCGAGCAGACAGGCCCGCGCTCCAACTCCGCGTTCGAGCCCCTCGGCGATGAGCCGCCCGAGTCGCGGATGCGTCGGTAGCGCCAACATCCGTTGGCCTCGCTCCGTCGCCTGCTGACCGTCCAGCGCCCCGAGCCGCTGGAGCAGCTGGTGGGCGGCGTCCAGCGCGGCGGCGGGCGGCCGGTCGAGGAATGGAAACGTGCGCGGGTCCTCGTCGTTGGCTCGCAGGAAGAGCACCAGCTCCGAGAGGTCGGCGCGCAGCAGCTCCGGTGGCGTTCGCTCCGGTCGCGATCGGAAGTCCGCCTCCGTGAAGAGCCGAATGCACTGGCCTGCGCGCACGCGACCGGCGCGACCGGCGCGCTGGACGGCCGACGCCTGCGACACCCGGGTCACGGTCAGGCTGGGCAATCCGGTGAAGGGCGAGAAGTCCGGCTCCCGCGCCAGCCCGGAGTCGATCACCGTCGTGACCTGCGGCAGCGTCAGCGAGCTTTCGGCGACGTTGGTCGAGAGGATCACGCGCGGTCGCTCGGCGGGGCGAACCACGCGGTCCTGCGCGTCCACGCCGAGGCTGCCGTGAAGAATGGCTACGTCCACTCCCGCCTTCGTGCAGCGCTCCTGGCAGCTGCGCTGGGCGCGACCGATCTCCCGAGCCCCGGGAAGGAAGACGAGCACGTCCCCATCGAGACCGTCCTTGATCCGGCGACCCACCGCGTTCGCCACCCGTCGCTCGAGCGGCTCCTTGGTCTCCCCGCCCGCATGCTCGATGGTGACCGGGTGCTGTCGGCCTTCCACGTCGAAGGCCTCGGCATCGAGGTAGGTAGCGAGCGGGCCGGCGTCGAGCGTCGCGCTCATCGCCACCGCGATCAGATCGGAGCGGTGGCTCGCGCGCAGGCGCTGGACCATCCCGAGGGCCAGATCCGTGTGCAGGTGCCGCTCGTGAACCTCGTCGAAGATCACCGCGCCGACGCCCTTCAGCTCCGGATCCGAGACCAATCGCCGGATGAAGATGCCTTCGGTCAGGAAGACCAGCCGGGTCGCCTTCGAGGTCTTGCTGTCGAAGCGGACCCGGTAGCCGACCTCGTCGCCGACCTTCGCTCCGCGTTCGCTCGCCACTCGTCGTGCCGCGAGCCGCGCGGCCATCCGCCGAGGCTCCAACACCAGCACTTCGCCCTCGGTCGCCTCGAGCAGGAGCGGAGGCACTCGCGTGGTCTTTCCGGCACCCGGCTCCGCGACGATCACGGCAGCCCCGCGCGCCTCGATGGCGCGACGGATCGCTGGCAGGTGGGCGTCGATCGGGAGGGTGGGGGCCACGGGGTCTTGATACGCTACGTGGGTGCCCATCCGCGAGGAGAACGACGGCGCGCTGGTCCGCGTGACCCTCGACGGCGCGATTGCGGCGACCGAGCTCGAAGCCCACTTCGAGCGCATGCGCTCGTTGCTCGGTACGCTCGACGGACCGGTGGCGACGGTGGTCGATGCGTCGTCGCTCGACTATCGGTCGCTCGGCCGTGCGCACCTCGGCGCCATGCGCCGGGTGGTCGCCGGACTGCGGCCCTTGCTCCGCGGTCGGTACGCCGCCGAGGCGTTCGTCAGCCCCGACCGGGGCGTGCGGAGGGCGGTCGCGTTCAGTCGAGTCTTCGCTCGGCCGGCGAAGGCGCACCAGACCTTCGCCTCACTCGGCGAGGCGGAGGCCTGGGCCCGCTCGAAGCTGTGATTCGGAGCGTGTCGCTCAGGCCGCTGCCGCGCTCTCGCGGCGCTCGCGCCAGGCGCGGTGAGCGTCGAAGCCGAGAGCGTCGAGCCCGGGCAGGATGGCCTCATGGACCGTCTCGTAGAAGAGCTCACGGGTCGCCGGGTTCTCGCAGACGCCGAGCCGAAGACCTTCGTCGCGGAGCGCGTCGCTCGGTGGTCGCACGTCCGGTACCTCGCGCATCTCCTCGCGCTCCAGATAGCGAAACGCCGTCCGGAGCCAGCCGTTGGTGCGTCGCATCGCATCCGCGTCCAAGTGGGGCGCGGCTTCGCGGGCGAACGCCCAGCCAAAGCGCGCGTGGAGCGACTCGTCGGCGCTGATCTGGGTGATCACGGCCTTCACGAAGGGTTCCTGGGTCCGTTCACGCTCTTCGGCGGTGAAGGCGACTGCGACGGTCTCGGCGAGGCACCCGACGAACATCGCGTTGCGGAGCGCGATCTCGAGCGGTGTGCAGCCCGGGTGGTCGGGGAGCGGCGCGGTCTGGAGCGAGACCTGCACGCTGGGCTCGCCGCCGAGCGACTGCACCACTCGCGCGCAGAGTGCGCCGTGGCGGAGCTCGTCCATTGCCATTCGCATCAGCGCGGTCTTGAAGGGGAGCGCCGCGCCACACGCGACCATCTGCGGCAGCATCGCGGAGAAGACCGTCGCCGAGTGATGCTCGTTGACCATCCGCTGCCGCCAGATGTGGCGTGCGGCCTCGAGCGCCTGCGGCTCGTAGCTCTCCACCGCGATGGTCGGGTCCATGTCCTCCGGCGTCGGCCCGCGTCGCAGCGCGGTGCGGAGCAGCCGTTCGTGCTCGGCGCGCAGCGGGCTCTGACCGAGCTCGAAGTCGAGGCGTGTGGTGTCGAAGGTCATCCGATCCGCTCTCGACTCGGGGGGAGGGCGCCATCGCCGGGAGGCACGTAGGGCCCCCACGCGCAGCAGCCCCAGGTGTTCGCCCCATCACAGGCCCAGTCGACCCGGTCGCAACACTCGGCCCAGCTCTCGTCCCTGGCACAGGCGGCGCCGGCGTCGGCCGCGAACATGTCGGTTCCGAGGTCGCTCCCCAGATCGGCGCCGAGGTCGGTCCCCAGGTCGGTCCCCAGATCCGATGCCGTGGCCAGATCCATCGCCGCGGCGTCCGCCACCGGCTCCGGTGGCTCGCTCCCATGTTGGGCGTAGCAGCCCCCCGCCAGCGCCAGGCCCAGCGTCGCTACGCGCGCCGCACGCAGCGCCCTCCGTCGTGCTCTCTTCGCGTCGTCCATGAAGAATCCTCCTCTGGACACGGTGACGGCGGCTCGCGAATAGAACCAAGTCATCCTGAACATTCCTGCCATAGGTGCAGGCTATGAGCGCGACGAGCTCAGCCGGCGGCGGGCTCGGCCGGCGCCGCCTCGTCGCTCGCGGGCGCTCCCTCGGCTGGCTCCGGTGGGCCGTCGGGCAGCACGAGGCTGAAGGAGCCGAGCCGATGGGTGCCCGAGCGCGTGTCGAATACCGAGACCGCGCGCATGCGGAGGTTGAGCTCCTGGTCCGGGAGATGCGCGGTTCGGTTCACGGCGGCGACGACGAAGCAGAGGTCGCCGACACGCTGCGCGTGGACCCCGCCGGCGCCGGGGGCGCTGGTGATCACTCCGCTCTCGATCGCACCGGCGATGCCGTCGTACTCCTCTTGGCTGAACGGCTTGGCCTCGCCAGGATCGGTGCCGAGGGTGAAGCTCCCCACCACCCGCTCGGTGGGCGGAAGCTGATCGTTCCGCAGTCCCTCGACGTCGGCGGCGGCCGTCTCGCACCCAGGGTCGATCCGAGCCGCCACGGGCGCGGACTCGGGCATCGCGTTCGCCTGAGCGAGCGGGAGCCAACGTTCCTCCGGGAGGGCCACGGTCCACGACGTGGCGACCACACGCCAGCCTGCGGGCGTCGAACGGTAGAGCTGGACCGCGTGATACGTGATCGATGGCGAGCCCGGCGGTTCGTACGTGACCTCGTGGCCGCTGTAGGCCGCGTCTCCGACGACCGCCAGGGCGTGCTCGGTCACGGAGATCTCCATGGGCTGCCAACTGGCCATCACCTGGCGCACCGTGGCCTCGACCGCGTCACCACCGACCAACACCGCGGCCGCGACGGGGCCCAGCATGAAGCTGTCCGGGCCGAGCGCGTGTGACGCGAGCGCCGCGTCCGCGTCCGCGGCGCGCATGGCCGCGATCTCCTGGTCGAAGAGCGCCCGGACCTTCTGTTCGTCGGTCTGCCCCTCCACCACCTCGTCGTCACCGAAGGTGACCTCTTCCACCGGCGTCGTGGACGAGCTCCCGCACGCCATCACTCCGACCAACCCGATCAGCGACCACTTCATCTCCACCCCCTCTTCGGAGGAGCGGGATACCCGCATCCGCTGGTGGGGCGCAATGGTCCGCGGGCGGGGAGCACCCGCGTGGGGTCAGTCTTCTGCGAGCTTCGCGCCTTGGGTGCGCAGGCCCTGGCGCAGCTCGTCGAGGGCCGCGGTGCTCGGGGCGTCTGCCCGCCAGACCAGCGCGATGCGATCGTCGTAGCGGGGCAGGTCGAGCGGGACCAGGCGGCCCTTCGGTACGCCGTGGACCGCCACTCGCCATGGGAGGATGCCGACGCCGGTGCCGTCGAGCACCAAGCTCTTCACGAGCGACATGCTCGAGCACGCGATCATCCGAGGCGGCGAGACGTCTTCCTGGTCCAGCGAGCCGAGGAGGTGCTGGGTCTGCCGGATGGCGGGGACGTGGAGCAACGGCAGGTTCGCGAGCGCGTCGACCGGGTCGTCGAAGCGCTTCGCGACCTTGCTCGCGGCCACGAAGACCACCTGATCGTCGAAGAGGTGGCGAACGACGGTGTCGGGGTGCCGGCCGGGGTTCACCACCAGCCCGAGATCGATCTCGCGCGTGACGATGGCCTCTTCGACCTGCACCGAATTCGCGTTGAAGAGCGTCAGCTCGATGCCCGGGTGCTTCTCGAGGAAGGGACCCATGAAGCCCGGGAGGAAGTAGGTGCCGAGGCTCTCGTGACAGCCGAGTCGATAGCGACCGCGCGGCTCGCTCTGGAGCGTCGCGATCTCGTCGCCCGCGGCTTCGAGCGCGCCCCGCGCCTGCCGCGAGCGCTCCACCAGGATCTGCCCCGCACGCGTTGGCTCCACGCCCCGCGCATGCCGATGGAGCAGCGTCGTCCCCAGCCGCTCTTCCAGCTTCCGCACCGCCACCGAGAGTGACGGCTGGCTCACGTGCTCGGCCTTCGCCGCCGCCGTGAACGACCCGTGTTCGACGACCGCCAGGAAGTGCCCCAGCGCGGTCTCCAGCTCCAACCCCTCACTCATCGCGGAGAGCATACCCGCGATCGAGCGCGGCGGATCTCGGGGGACACTCCCCCCTCCCGGATCCCCCACGAAACACGAGCGTTCGGAGCCGAGAATTCAAACTGTCGCCAAGCACCACGTCAGCCAGTCGAGGCACGCTCGACCGCCCACAGGGCTTCGCGGCGACGCTGGGCGAGCCAGTCGTGCGCCTGGTGGTGGAGGCACCGCCGATGCGCGTGCCATTCCAGGTCTACGTAGGTGCGGTCGAGCGCTCGAAAGCGCTCTGCGGCCCGGCTGTCGTCGAAGGTGGATTCGACCAATGCTCGGGCGAGGGATCGCTCGGCCTCCAACGTGCCCTCGAACGTCACGGGCTCCCGCGAGGCTCCGCGCGGAATCGGCCACCCGTGCTCGTCGCTGGCTTCCCATCGCAGCCAGTCGTCCGTGGGGGGCTCGGGCTCGATGGCGAGCTCGCCCGCGAGCCACTGGGCATCCGGACGGCGTTCATCATCCTCCATCGCCTCGTGGAGCAACATCGCGATGAAGCGCTCCAAGGAGTCCGCTCGAAACACGTGCCCATGCTGTTCGTGGTCCCAGAACACGACCGGCGCGGGTCGGCCCTCGAGCAGTCGAGGTGGGTGCACGTGGAGGGCGAACACATTGCCAGCTCCATCGGACCCGAACGCTCGCAGGCATGGGTCGTAGAATGGCCATGGCGATCCGTCCCACATCAGCTCCCCGAAGCGGTGTCGGTCGGTACGAATGCTCGCCAGGAGCGCGCGAGTCCGCGGAGGGAGCAGGTCCTCGATCTCGTCGATCGTCGGCTGGTAGCCTTCGTCGAGCGCCATCGGTGCCATTGCACCAGCCATCGCTTCGACGGGCTCCAGCGCCGCGCGTCTCGCCTGCTCGGCGTTGGCTTCCGCACGTCGGGCAGCGGCCTCGTCCGTGATCGGCTCGTCGCGGACGCTGAGCGCACGCTGGCCACCCAGTGGATGAGGTCCGACAGCCGCCACGAACAATCGCATCCCTTCGCGAGGGGTGAAGCCATGGCACGCCGTGCGACCGAAGCGCAGCTCTCGGCCATCGTCGAGCCTCAGCGCGCCTACGCTGTCGAGCTCGCTCCAGCGAACCACGATCGCCGCCAGCGGTTCCATGTGCGGAGCATACTCCTCGAAGTCGGGCCCTGGGAACGAGTGGTCACCGGGACGGACGAGCTCGGAATCGGGAGGCGAGAAAAATGGCACGGTTGCGTCGGGACTCGCACTAACCGGGTCATGAAGAGAGCACTGGTCTCGATGGTCCTGACGTGCGCCGGGTGCGTCCTGAACACCAACGCGCCGACCGAAGCGTCCCTGATCGACGACGGGGCGGTCCGGGTCACACCGGTTCGGCTCGTCCTGGACGACGGGAGGGAGGTGGAGGTCCTCGAGGAGCTCGGCTTCGACCTGCCCACGCCCTTCGAGCGGAAGCACGACAGCCTGCCCTTCGACTTCGAGGGGCATCACCTCGCGCTCGAGGCGAGTCAGATCGCGAGGTTGGTCGCCAACGGAGGCGAGGTCGGGCTCGTGGTCGACGGCGAGTACCGGGTCGCGTCCGTGACCCGCGAAGACGACTCGACCTCGCTGGTTCGCACCCGAACCGAGGTCCTCGAGTTCGATTTCTCGGTCGACCAGACGGTCGTCCACGCCACACTCGAGGTGGACGCCGACTACCACTGTCCGCCGTTCTCCCGGGAGCCGGCCACACCGGAGAAGAGCGGTCCGCCCGCGGTCGTGACGGGTGTCCACTGACTCGGCGCACGGGTTGGAAGTGTCCTCGGTCGCCGAGGCTGGCATGCACCGGCCCATGAGGGGCGTTTCCACATCGATCGGCCTCGTCGCGTGTCTGCTCGCGACGTCGGCCGCCGCGCAGCCGGTCGAGAGCGGCGCGGAGCTCGGAGCCCCCCCGGGCGACGAGGGGGCGCCCGAGGAGGCTGTGGCGCCGTCGCGGCAGGCCCCACGGCTGATCGTGCTCGCGAGCGACGGGAGGGACGCGGGTGAGCTGGTCACGATGGTCCGCACCCAGCTGCCCGGCTGGGACGTGGAGCAACGCGACGAGGAGCCGACAGCCCTCACCATCGAGCGGATCGAGGCGACCTTGCGCTCCGAAGACGCGCTCCTGTGGCTCGAGCCGCGGGAGGCGGTGGTGCACGTGGTCGTCAGCGGCAGTGAGGGCCGAGCCCTCTCCAGCCCGATCCCTGCGGATGCGTCCGGCGAGGACCTCACCCGGGTCTACGCGCTGGCGGCGGTCGGGCTCCTCAACGAGCTCTGGGCGCAGCGTCGCCGTATGGAGGCCTACGAGGAGAGCGCCGCCCGCATCCGAAACCGGGAGCTCGAGGAGCTCCGTGAGCGACACGAGCAGGACGTTCAGCGGATCGCTCGGCTGGCACGCTCGCGCGAGTCGCTTCGGGAACGAGTGGCGACACGCCAGCGGCAACGCCGACGGCGGTGGGGTTCGCCCCTCTCGCCCAGCGGCCTGGCCTTCCGCTTCGGATGGGTGCACGGGTTCTCCCCACGGCACGAATATTTCGAATCGTGGGGGCGCCCCGATCCTTCCGTGTGGGCATGGCCGACGCTGGGCTTGCGGGTGTCCCTCGCCGCACGCTTCGACGGTCGATTGCTGGTCGGCGGCTCCGTGGTGTCACTCCACGCTGGAGGGCTCTGGAACGGCTCGCTCAACGGTTTCGTGTCCGTTCAGAGCAAGACTCGGATCCGCCTCGGCCTGACCGCCGAGGCCGGCCTCCTGGTGGCCAAGGAGCACGACGAGAACTCCGAGATCGAGACGAGCTGGGCGTCGGTGCGGTTCTACTTCCCCCTCGAGCTCGGGGTCGCCGTGAACCAACACGGGGGCATCTTCGTGAAGATCGGCCCCCTGATCACCCGCGCGCCGGATTCGTGGTTCGTCGGCTACGACGTGAGCGTGGAGTGGGAGTTCGACTAGTGCCGCTCCCCTCCCGACTGCGCCTGCTTCGAGGGGGCGAGGGGCCGAGCGACCTGGAGTCGACCCTGACGGCGCTCGTGCCGAAGGCCGAGCGCTGGGTCGCCCGCGAGCTGGGGCCTGGCTACGACCACGAGGAGGCGCTCCAGGAGGCGCTCAGCGCGGTGGTGCTGGCCTTCGACGCCTTCGATGGGCGATCGGCCTTCGATACCTACGCGTACCGGATCGTCGTCCGTGTGGCCCGTCGCTTTCGGACGGCAGCGCGCCGGGCGGCGGTCGAGGCCGCCCCGCCGCTGCCCGATCGGGTGGACCCCGAGAGCGTCACGATGAACCGGCAGGCGCTTCGCGCCCTCTACCGCGCGCTCGACCGGCTGCCGGAGCGCCGGCGCCGTGCGTTCGTGCTCTGCGCGGTCGAGGGGCTCACGGCCGTCGAGGCGGCGGCGCTCGAAGGTACCCGGGCGGCCACGATGCGGAGTCGGCTGCGTCATGCGAGGCGCGAGCTCGCGCGCTTGCTCTCCCACGACAGCTACCTCCGCGAGCTGATGGAGCGCGACAGGTGACTCCGGACGAGCTGCTGGACGCGACCTTGGCCAAGGCGCGCAAGGTCCCCATCGGAGGTGGCATCGATCCGGCCGAGGTGGCCCGCGAGGCCATCGCGCGGGCGCGTGTCGAAGGGCGGGTGCGACGCGCGGGTCGAGGGCGTTTCGTGGCGGGGGCCGCGGCTGCGGTCGCCGCGCTGGGTGTCTGCTGGGGCGCATGGGCTGCGACTCGGGAGCCGGCCACGGGCGCGTCGATCGCGAAGACGGCCCAAGAGGCCCAAGCGGAGCGCGCGGCACCTGTGGAAGCGACCCAGAATCGCATGGTGGAGCCGCGGCGGTTGCGCCTGTCCACCGGCGACGTGCTCATCGGTGCTCCCTCCGTGGAGTTCGACGTCCTCTCCGAGACGCGTGAGCGCGTCGTTCGCCTGAGCTCGGGGGAGATGGTCTTCGACGTCGCCCATCGGCCGGACGGTCGCTTCGTCGTCCACGCGAACGACGTCTCGGTGACCGTGCTCGGTACCGTCTTCGCCGTCCGGCGCGAGCAGGGTGCCGTGGGCGTTCGGGTCTTCGAGGGAACGGTGCTCGTTCGTGACGACCAGGGAGCCGAGCTGCGACGGCTGGAGGCCGGCGACGAGTGGACGTCCGGGTCGCTGAACGAGGCGGCGGGCTGGCGTTCTCGTAGCGAGCGGGAGTGGCGTCGGATCGTCGACGACGGGCACCGGGACGAGCGTCGTGCGCCCGCGCGCCGGGCACGGTCGAACACGAGGGAGCGACCTCACCCGCCGGCCGTCGAGTCGTCCAGCCCTCGAGTGGAGGATGGTCCGGCCCCCGCGCTGGCTCGGGCGCGGGCGATGCTCGCCCGTGGGGATTTCGAGGCAGCGCTCCTCTCCAGCCAGCCGCACGAAGACGACGGGGCGTGGCTCCTGCTCCGGGCCGATGCCCTCCGTGGGCTCGGCCGCGCCGGCGAGGCGGCTCGGACCTATGAGCGGGCAGCTCGGTTCCTCGACCGGAATCGACGGTTCGGCGCCGCGTTCGCCGCGGCTCAGCTGCGGGCACGGATCTCCCCCGAGGACGCCCTTCGGCTCCTCGAAGAGTTCGGTGTGACCAGTCGGACGTCACCGCTCGAGGAGCGGGCCCGAGCGCTCCAGATCCAGCTGCTCTACCGGGTCGGCAGGACGGACGAAGGCGACGCCGAGGCGTTGGCCTACGAAGAGCGCTTCGGCAGCCCACGTTGAAGGGAACAATGGGTCCGTTCGTGCTCGCCGTGCGAGGACCCCGGCATGATCCGTTCGCTCCTACTCGCGCTCGCTCTCGCCGGCTGTGGCAACTGCTCCGAGACGGATCCGCTACCGTGCGTTGGCGCTCGGGCCCGAGGGTTTGGACGTCGGCATCGAGCGGAGCCCCTGCGACGACTGGGCGTTGCACCCGCCCCTCGAGCCGGGCGAAGGCATCTACTTCTGGCTGAGCACCGCGGGGACGACGCATCTCCAGTTCGCTCGCGGCCGGTTCGATCTCCCCGCGGACGCGACGGTCCGGCTGAACCTCTGGCCGGAGAGAGAGGGAGACGGGTGGGGTGCGTCCCTCGAGCTGACGACGGCCTCGAGGGAGCGAGCCGGCGCGACGCTCCTCGAGCCGGACGACCCGCTATTCCACCCCTCGTACGCGGCCGGTGCCCATCGCCTTCGGGTGGAGCGAATCGAGCTCGGGCCTCAGACGCGCTTCGAGGGAGGCGATGGTCGGCTGGTCACGGACCGCTACGTCCCCGACGTCCACGTCCTGGTGCACTTTTGGCGGGCGGAAGACGCGCTCTCGCCGACCGAGCCCTGAGCGGTCCGTCCAGCGGACCGGAAGCGAGGCAGGCGGACGCGCGACTCAGCCGCGGGCCATCTTGCGGTATTTGATCCGCTTGGGGACGTCGGCGTCGTCGCCGAGGCGCTTCTTCTTGTCGGCCGCATAGGACTCGTAGGAGCCCTCGTGGAAGATGACGCGGCTGTCGCCTTCGAAGGCGAGGATGTGAGTGCAGATGCGGTCCAGGTACCAACGATCATGGCTGATGATCAGGACGCAGCCCGGGAACTCGAGGAGCGCCGACTCGAGTGAGCGGAGCGTCTCGACGTCGAGGTCGTTGGTCGGCTCATCGAGGAGCAGGACGTTGCCGCCGCTCTTCATGAGCTTGGCCAGGTGGACCCGGTTGCGCTCGCCGCCGGAGAGCTTGCCGACCGGCTTCTGCTGGTCGCTGCCCTTGAAGTTGAACCAGCCGCAGTAGGCGCGCGCCGAGACCATGCGGTCGCCGACGTCGATCTCGTCCGCGCCCTCGCTGATCTCTTGGAAGACGGTCTTGTCCGCCTCGAGGTGATCGCGGTGCTGGTCCACGTAGCTGAGTTTGACGGTCTCACCGACGTCGACCTTGCCCGCGTCCGGCTCCTCCTTGCCGACCAGGAGCTTGAAGAGGGTGGTCTTGCCGGCGCCGTTCGGGCCGACGATGCCGACGATGGCGCCAGGCGGGATGCGCAGATCCAGATCCTCGAAGAGGAGCTTGTCGCCGAAGGCCTTGGTGAGCCCCTCGACTTCGAAGACCTTGTTGCCGAGCCGCGGCCCGGGCGGGATGCGCACCTCGTTCGGGTCCCGCGCCTTGCGGCCGCGGTCCTGGACGAGCTGGTCGAAGGCCTGCACGCGCGCCTTGCTCTTGGCCTGGCGCGCCTTGGGGCTCGCCCGGACCCACTCGAGCTCTTCCTTGATCTTCCGCTGCCGCGAGCTCTCCTGCTTCTCTTCCTGCTCGAGCCGCTTCTGCTTCTGCTCGAGCCAGCCGGAGTAGTTGCCCTGGTAGGGGATCGCCTGCCCGCGGTCGAGCTCGAGGATCCATTCCACCACTTCGTCGAGGAAGTAGCGGTCATGGGTCACGAGCACGACGCAGCCGGGGTAGCTCTGCAGGTGGCCCTGGAGCCACGCGACGCTCTCGGCGTCGAGGTGGTTGGTCGGCTCGTCGAGCAGCAGCAGGTCCGGCTTCTCGAGGAGCAGCTTGCAGAGCGCGACGCGGCGCTTCTCGCCGCCGGAGAGCACCTTCGGATCGGCGTCGGCGGGCGGGAGCCGGAGCGCGTCCATCGCGATCTCGAGCGTGTGCTCGAGGTTCCAGCCGTCGACCGCGTCGATCTTGTCCTGAAGCGCTCCCTGCTTCTCCAGGAGCTTGGTCATCTCGTCGTCGCTCATCGGCTCGCCGAGCTTCATCGAGAGCTCTTCGAACTCGGTCATGAGGTCGCGGATGGGCTTCACGCCCTGCTCGACCGCTTCGAGCACGGTCTTGGCGTCGCCGAGGTCCGGCTCCTGCGGGAGGTAACCGACGGTCTTGCCCGGGCGCAGCCAGGTCTCGCCGTTGTAGTTCTTGTCGACGCCCGCCATGATCCGAAGGATCGTGGACTTGCCGGTGCCGTTCACGCCGATGACGCCGATCTTCGCGTCGGGCAGGAACGAGAGGTAGAGGTCCTCGACGATCTTCTTGTCGGGGGGGTGGACCTTCGTCAGGCCCTGCATCGAATAGATGTAATCCGCCATGTGCGCCCACCCCCTTGCCACGGGTCGCGGGGCGTGTGCAAGGGGCCCGCTGAACTCGGGGCGGAATGATCCGGCGGGGTTGCTGCCTCACCCGTTTGGGTGATGCGGAACGGGGGCGGCTGGGGGATCCTCTCGGGACCGCGGACTCGTCCGCGAACAAGGAAAGAGAGAGACACATGAGCTCCAAACCCATTCGCATTCTCACGCTCCTCGCCCTCAGCGGCTGCATCGCGACGGCCACCACCGGGGGCGGTGCGGGCACGAGCGACGGGAACGACACCGTCCAGGCGGAGCCCGTCGAAGGTGACGACACCACCACCACCGTCGTCGCCGAGCCGGTCGACGACCCTGCCGAGCCCGCAGCGACCGGACCCACGGCGCAGGACCCGATCGAGTGTGCCGGTCAGGAACAGATCACCCTGGATGGCGTGACCATCACCAACGACGACGGTGCGGGCATCCGAGCCAGCGGCAACTGCCAGGTCACCCTGACCAACTCCGAGGTGAGCGGCAGCACCTATGGGGTGGACGCCAGCGGCAACGCGCAGGTCACCATCCAGGCCGGTCGCGTCTCTGGCGGCGAAGCGGCGGTCGTCTCCGTCGGCAACGCGCAGGTGAACCTGCCGGAGACCGAGGTCCAGGGCGAGGTCCGCGTTCAGGGCAATGGCCAGGCCGATGGTGCCGCCGCAGGCGGCATGGGCATGAGCGAGATGGGCATGTCCTCGATGGGCATGAGCGCCGGCATGGGCATGGGGATGGGTGGCTGACGCCGCCGGAGGCTTCGCGGCCTCGGTCACCTTCCCGGAAGGTGGCCTGCCCGTCTGGGCCGATGTCGACGTCGGCCCAGACGGGCTCCGCATCCGTCTGCGCGACGGGCGCGAAGCGCACCTACGCTACGACGACATGGACGTCGACGCGGCGGGGATGGACGCGGAGGTGGTCATCTGCCGGTCCCGAACCGAGGGGTACGCCGTCCAGTGCAGCGCCCCCGGCTTCGCCGACGCGATCCGTTCGCATGGCCATCCGTCGATCGCCGAGCACCTCGGTGCCGTGGACCAGAAGGTTCGCAAGCATCGTCGCCGCAAGCGCGCGGGGGTCGCGGTCGCGGCGCTGCTGGTCCTCGGGTGTGGCCTGCTCTTCTGGTACACGCCGGACATCCTGGCGGCGACCGCCACGAGCCTTCCGCTCTCGGTCGACGAGCAGATCGGCGACTCCACCATGGGCGACCTCGAGGGCACGCTGGGGACGCGGATGGACGACCCCACGATCCAGGCGTTCCTCGATCGGACCATCGCGCGGCTGGAACCGCACGCGTCGGAGCGGGACTTCCGCTTTCGGATTCACGCGGTGGACAGTGACGAGGTGAACGCGTTCGCGCTGCCCGGCGGCCAGATGGTCGTCATGCGAGGGCTACTGGCGGAGGCTGGCGATCCCGAAGAGGTCGCAGGCGTGCTCGCACACGAGATGGCCCACGTGACCGAACGTCACGGGATCCGCAGCGCCGCCCACGGGGCCGGCCGCTGGCTCGCGTTGACCATTCTGATCGGGGACGACTCCGCGTGGCTCGGCCTCGCCGGCGAGGCGGCCAGCTACGCCAACGGCAGCGCGTACAGCCGCGAGTCGGAGTCCGAAGCCGACGCCGAAGGTGTGCGATTGATGGCCGCCGCGGGGCTCGACCCACTCGCGCTGGCGCGCTTCTTCGAGCGGCTGAAGCAGCGCTCCGGCAGCGAGCTGGCGGGGATGGCCAACTGGCTCTCGTCGCACCCGGAGCACGACGCACGCATCGCGCACGTGCGCGAGGTGGCTGGACAGGTGCCGGCCGCGCCCCGGCAGCCGCTCCAGGTGGACTGGGCTGCGGTGCAGGCCGCGGCACGGCGCTGAGAGTCGTGCCTCGTGCCAGCAGGGAGTCCGAGTGTCGCGAGACCTTCAGCTTTTTGGGGAGGTGAGGAGGGATTCACTCCCGACGAGCCGGGGTCTTTTTCGAAAGACCCCCCAACTAGAGCCGGAGGACGAGCAACGCGAGGACGCACCGAGCGCTCCGCGCGAGACCTTCAGGTTTTTGGGGAGGTGAGGAGGGATTCACTCCCGACGAGCCGGGGTCTTTTTCAAAAGACCCCCAACTACTGGATGTCGAGTAGCTGGACGTCGAAGACCAGCATGCCGGCGGGGGCGCCGGGGCGGCCCTGGTAGGCCAGCGACTCGGGGATCCAGAAGCGGCGCTTCTCGCCCTCGACCATCAGCTGCAGACCTTCGGTCCAGCCGGCGATGACGCCGCCGAGCGGGAAGGTCGCCGGGCGGCCGCGGGTGACGGAGCTGTCGAACATCTCGCCGTCGGTGGTCCAGCCCGTGTAGTGGACCTGGACGCGGCTCTGAGCGGTCGGGTGCTCGGTGCCGGTGCCGGGCTCGAGGACCTTGCTGGCGAGGCCCGACTCGGTGCGCTCGGCGTCGGCCGGGGGCGCGGCGACGTCCGCGGGCGCCTCGGGGTCCGGCGGCGGGTTCGGGACGGCGTCGACGCTGATGAGCTCGACGTCGAAGACGAGCATGCCGGCGGGGGCGCCGGGGCGCCCGCGGTACGCCAGGTCCTGCGGGATCCAGAAGCGGCGGGTCTCGCCCGTCTTCATGAGCTGCAGGCCCTCGGTCCAACCGGCGATGACGCCGCTGAGCGGGAAGGTCGCCGGGCGACCGCGCGTGCGCGAGCTGTCGAACATCTCTCCGTCGGTGGTCCAGCCGGTGTAGTGGACCGTGACGCGGTCGTTCGCGTCCGGGCTGGGCCCGTCGCCGGCCTCGAGGACCTTGCTGGCGAGGCCGGACTCGGTGCGCTCCGCGTCGGAGGGTGGCGCCGCCACGTCGGCGGGCGCGGCGACGGAGTCACCGCCTTCTTCGCCCCCACCCGCGTTGCGGGTGTCGTCGGTCTCGGTGGTGCCCTCGACCTCGACGGTCTCGACCACGTCCGACTCGTTGTTGCAGCCCGCGAGCGCCGGGAGGGCGAGCGCGAGGATCAGGGACCCACGAAGGATGTCAGCCATGGCCTCGCCCTACAGCGGGTGGGCCGACCCGGCAAGTGGAGGGCGCACGAAGGGGGTGCGCTCGGTTACTGGATGGCCATCAGGTCGACGTCGAAGACGAGCATGCCGGCGGGAGCGCCCGGCCGTGGGTTGTCGCCGTAGGCGAGGTCACCCGGGATCCAGAAGCGGCGCTTCTCGCCGACGGTCATGAGCTGCACGCCCTCGGTCCAGCCCGGGATCACCCCACTGAGCGGGAAGGTCGCCTCGCTCCCCCGGGTGACCGAGCTGTCGAACATCGCGCCGTCGGTGGTCCAGCCGGTGTAATGGACCGTCACGCGGCTGCTCTCGGTCGGGTGCTCGGTCCCGCAGCCGCGGATCAGGCGCTTGCTGGCCAGGCCGGACTCGGTGACCTCCGCGTCGGCCGGTGGCGCCGCGACGTCGGGCGGTGCGGGGATCGAGTCCCCCTCGGCCACCGGCGCGATCTCGGCTTCGGTGCGGCAGTCGTCCTCGAGGGTCGCGGTGTCATCGGCCACCATCGGGTCTTCCGCCTCACCGCCCTCCGAGACCTCGATCGGATCCTCGGCCTCGGTGTCGGAGCCGCCGCCACAGGCGGTGGCGAAGGCGAGAGCGAGGAGTGCGGCGTTCTTGGTCATGCGGGGGCGTGTACTGCGTGAGGTGGAGCCGACGCAAGAGCGCCCGAGCCAGAAGACCGACTCGGGCGCATGGGATCGTCGCGATCGGCTCAGGGAGCCATCTCGTCCTCTTCCGCACCGGCAGCGGCGCGGGAACGCCGGGCGGGCGCGGCCGGCGCCGCCGCGGGTGCAGGCGCGGGCGCGGCGGCCGTCTCGGGTTCGGCGGTGGGCGCCGCGGTGGTCTCGCCCTCCAGGGTGATGACGCCGCAGGCGATCCGGGCGCCGGCGTTGCCCGTCGGCTGACCTCCGTCGTCCGGGCTGGCGTGGAGGATCACCGCCCGCCCCTCGATCGGGTTCGGGCCGCCGATGGTGATGTTGCTGAACTCCAGCGTGGTCTGGACCTTGCCGTCGTCGTCGGCGGTGACGTTGCCCATGTCACCGGCGTGGCGAGTCGCGGCGTCCGGCAGCGCATGGTCGTGGCCCTCCGGGTTGTAGTGCCCACCGGCGCTGGTCCCGTCTGCGGCGGAGCAGTCGCCGGTCTCGTGGACGTGGAAGCCGTGGGAGGTGCCGGCCTCGAGTCCGGTCAGATCCACGCTGACCTGCAGGCCATCGTCACCCTGCATGAAGACCACGGTGCCGGACACCGAGTTGCCCTCGGTCGGCGCCATCTCGGCGACGGCGCGCGCGCCGACGTCCGCCGTGGGGACCGGATCCTCACGGACCACCTCCACGTTGGTCTCGGTCTCGGTCTCGTCACCGGTGGTGGTCTCGTCGTCGCCGCCATCGCCGGCGGGATCGGTTCCACAGCCGACCGCCAGGGCGGCCAGCAGGATCATCCATCGTGCTCGGTTCATCTCGTGTCCTCTCGCTCTTGCCGATACCGACATGGGGAAAATCGCTCGGGTCGCAAGGCCGTCAGTCGAAGAAGTCGACCGCGCTCTCGCGGTGGGTCTCGACGCGTGCCGCGCAGAGGCGAATCTGCTCGAGGGTGTTGGCCAGGGTGCGTGGACCGCCCGGAAGCGCTTCGGCTCGCTGGCGGAAGAACGCCTCGACCTCGTCGGCCTTCTCGGCGCTGCAGAACGCCCCGCCGAGTCGCGGCAGCCGACCGGCGCCGTCCTCGAGCCGATTGCGCAGCTCCTCGAAGTGTTCCTTCGCCCAGATCCAGGTCGGCTCGCGGGTCTCGGGCATGCCCATCTGCACCCGGAGCGGCGTCGTGACCTCGTTCAGGCGGAGCCGCTCGTCGAGGGCCAGTGCCCGTACGCGCGCAGCGAGCTCGGGGTCCTTGGTGTGGGCCAGCGCCGAGAGCAGCTGGGCGCGCAGGAGCGCGTCGTCGGCGTTCACGAAGAGGTTCAGCACGTGGTCGAAGAAGGCCGCGTCGCCATCCTGGATGGCGACCGCCAGCGACACACCGACCAGGTTGGAGTCGAGAGCGTCCGGGTGCACCTCTCCATCGCCGCGCCGGCCGTAGCCGAGGTAGCGCTGGGCCGCTCGCGCGGCCTCGCGGCGAACGCCGCGGTCCTCGCCGATCATGGCGAGCGCGTCGACCACCGAGGCGCGCAAGAGCGCCTGCTCGCCGTCTTCGTTGCCGCGCGGGCGGAAGCGCAGTCGGCGGTAGGCCGGGGTGTAGAGCCGCTTGGCGTAGGTGCGCACGGCTGCCTGGTTCGCTTCGGGGACCAGGTGCTCGACCGCGAAGTGCAGTGAGCCGATGGGCGCGGTGGCCACGGGTCGAATCTCCGAGCGCGCCAGCGGCTGCATCGCGGTGTAGAAGCCAGCGGCGGGGAGCGAGCCGTTTTGGAACGCGCCGACCAGGCTGTCGGCGAAGGCGACCTTCTCGCGATCGGTCAGGTGCTCCCAGCCCGCGTCCCGGAGCTTCTCGAGGTCCGCCGCGTCCATCGCGAAGCGCAGGTAACCGGAGCCCCCGGCGTTCGGCATCAGCCACGAGGGGCAGGCCTCCAGCGGGAGCGTCGCCTCGTTCTCGCGCACGAGCGTGCAGGCGAGGTTGTCGTCGCCGCCCTCGGTTCCGTAACGCGCGCAGACCGGCAGCTGCCAGGTCTGGTCGGTGGACCCGGTGGAGCCGACCGGGAGGTAGCGCTGCTGGGTGATGCCGACCGTCGGCGTGTCGCCGTCGCAGTCGACCGCGAAGGAGAGGAAGGGCAAGCCCGGCTGGAGCAGGAAGGTCGCAAAGGGCCCCGCGACCTCCTTGTCGTCCGCGGCGGCGTCCAGCATCCCGAGCAGGTCCTCGTAGGTGGCGGTGCCATCGGCGTTGGCCCGCAGGTACGCGCGTACGCCGTTGCGGAAGGTCTCCTCACCGAGCCACGCCTCGAACATCGAGAGCACGCCGCCGCCCTTGCGATAGGTGATCGAGTCGAAGGCGTTGCGGATGTCGTGGTTGCTCTCGATCGGTTGTCGGATCTGTCGGGCGGTCACCATCGAGTCCGTGTGCATCGCCGAGTGGACCGACTGCAGCAGCGTCAGGTCCGCGTGGTAGTCGGGGTAGACCGCGGCGGTGGCCTTGAAGCCCATCCAGGTGGCGAAGGCCTCGTTGAGCCAGAGGTCGTCCCACCACGCGAGGGTGACCAGGTTGCCGAACCACTGGTGCGCGAGCTCGTGTGCCATCACGTAGGCGTAGGCGCGCTTCTGCCGCTCGGGGGCGTTCTCGTCGAGCAGCAGCAAGGTCTCACGGAAGGTGATCAGCCCGACGTTCTCCATCGCGCCGGCGCCGAAGTCGGGCACCGCGACGATGTCGAGCTTCTGATAGGGGAAGGGGATCCCGAAGTAGCTCTCCAGGGCGGTCAGGATCGCGCCGGTGTGCTCGAGCGCGTACGCGAGGCGCTCGCCCTTGCCCTTCGCGGCGACGCCGCGGAAGGCGAGCGGCTCCTCGCGCACGTCGTTGGCCGGGAGCGCCTCGTGCTCGACCACGTCGAGCGGTCCGATGGCGATGGCCAGCAGATAGGTCGGGATGGGGCGAGAGGCGGCAAAGGTCACCGTCTTCATCTCGCCGGCTTCTTCGGTGCCGGTCGCCGGCGTGCTGAAGATGGCCTCGTCGTCCTTGCGGACGGTCAGCTTCGCAGTGAAGGGCGTCTTGAAGCGGGGCTCGTCGAAGCCGGGGAAGACCAGTCGCGCGCTGGTGGCTTCGAACTGGGTGAAGGCGTAGTCCTCGTCACCCTCGGTCACCTTGTAGAGACCGTGGAGCGCGCGGTTGAAGGGCGCGGTGTACTCGAAGTGCAGGTCGGCCTCGCCCGCGTGGACGGGGGCCTCGAAGCGGACGATGGCGGTGCCCTCGTCGTCGACCTGCTCGAAGGTGCCGGCGATGGGCTCGCCGCCGTCGGGGGTGATGGTGACGGCCGTGACCTGCAGGTCCTTGCCGTGGAGCCAGATGTGTTGCTGCGCACCCTCGAGGCTCACCCGGATGTCGGTGGTGCCCGAGAAGCTGTCCTGGCTCGGGTCCGCGGTGAGCGCGAGCGCGTAGCTCAGCGGGCTCACACCTTCGGGGAGCTGGCCGGTCGGGGCTTCGCCTTCCGCCACCAGGATCGGGCCTTCGTCGGTGGGTTCGGCCGGCGCGACCGTCGTCGGGCGCTGGCCTTCGGGCGTGCCACCGCAGGCGAGGGCGAGCGCGAGGAGGGGAGTCCATCGGTTCGTCATGGGGCCGAGCGATAACGCAACCGGCGCTCGATCGGAACCGTGGGGGCGAGATTGCGGGCTCGGCGGAAAAGTGAAGCGCTCAGTCGGCTTCGGGCAGCCGGGGCTTGGAGGTCGCCTCGTCGGTCACGTCGCGGCCCTCGACGTCGATGACCGAGCCGCCGCCGCGGGGCGGGCGCGGACCGAAGCCGCCGAAGGGTGGGGCGGTCCCGAACCCGCCCATCTGGACGTGGACGCTTCCCTTCTGGATACCCGCCTCGACGCGCTTGCGGAGGAAGCCGGCGACGAGCTTCCGGGTCGGCGGCAGGAGCAGCGAGAAGCCGACGATGTCGGTGAGGATGCCGGGGGTCACCAGGAAGATGCCGCCCACCAGCACGAGCAGACCGTCCAGCACCCCTGCCTCGGGGACCCGGCCCTCCGCCATCGCGCTCTGCCACTGGCCCAACACCCGCAGGCCCTCCAGCTTGGCGAGCGTCGCGCCGATCACACCCGTGAGCAGCACCAGGCCGACCGTGGGCCAGAAGCCCATGAGCCCGCCGAGCCACATCAAGAGATAGAGCTCGACCAGAGGAACGACGGTGAAGAGAACGAGGAGGACGCGGCCCACCCGCACTGTGTGGGTCGGCAACGCCGGGTCCGCAACGTCGGCGGCTATTCGCAGGGGCCGCGGTGAGCGTAGGGCTCCGGCGGACAGGAGCCCGACCCCTGGACCGTTTCACCGCCGCAGCTGCAATAGGTGGCCAGATCCCGGGTGCATGCCCGAGCGGGCTGACAGGTCCAGACCTGGTCGCAGCCTTCCTCGCCCGCGCAGATCTCCCCCTGCGCGCAGTCGCTGGAGGATCGGCAGCCGCCCGCGCTCGGGTTCACGCTCGGCTCACCGCCCGGCGGTGGCTCGACCGTCTGCATCGGCGGGACCGGGGCGTCGCTCACCTCGTCGCCCGTGGTTTCCTCGGACGTGTCGTCCGTCTCTCCGGTGTCGTCGCTCGAGCCACCACACCCACCGAAGAGCAGGGCGGCGGCGAGGCTCAGCTGGATCCAGCGCATGGGTCGGACTCTACATCGTTCAGAGCGGACGTGGCGGCGGGTCCGGGGCGAGCTCGGGGGCGTCGCTCGAAGTCGGCAGCGGGCCGCTGGTCGGGCTCGCGTGCGGAACGCCGGTCGGCACCTCGTAGGAGACGGCCCACTCCTGCGCGCCTTCGTCGACGAGCACGCCATCCAGCAGGAAGTAGTCGGCCTGCGCGCGCTCCGCGGTCAGGTCGAGGACGAAGTAGCCCCGCTGGCCGAGGTTCACGTAGTGGATGTGCGAGTTCTGCTCCATCGCGATCATCGAGAGGGTGTCGCCGATCACGCCGACGATGCCCGGCGAGGTCACCGAGCTCGTGACGAACTCGACTGCCACGGCCCCCTCGCCGGTGGCTGGGTCGTAGCCGTCCGTGTGGGGCACCGGCGTCAGGTCCATCACCCACGAGGAGTGGATGTCGCCCGTCAGCACGATCACGTCGTCCACGGTCTCGAAGACGTCGAGCATGCGACTTCGGGCGGCGGCGTAGCCGTCCCACTGGTCGAGGTTGATCGGCCGGAACACGCCGTCGTCGCTCTCGTTCTCGAAGTGGCCGAACATCACCTGCTGGCCCAGGATCTTCCATTGGGCGCTGCCGTTCTCCAGCCGGTCGACGAGCCACGCCTCTTGGTCCGCGCCGAGGAGGTCGCGCTCGGGGTCGGTGCGGGTCTCCTGCGAGGCTTCCTCGTCACGGCCCCAGATGCGTGTGTCCAGCATCAGCAGCTCCACCAAGTCGCCGTATTGGATGGAGCGCCAGATCTGCAGCGGTGTGTCGGTCTCGCGGATGGGCATCCACTCGACGTAGGCCTGGAACGCGGCGGCCTTCCGCTCCTCCCAGCTCCCCTCGTCCGCGTCGTGGTTCTGGGCCCCGTCGCGGTAGCTGTTGTTCGCCGTCTCGTGGTCGTCCCACACGACGATGAAGGGGTGCTGCTGATGTGCCGCCTGCAGATCGCCGTCCCGCCGGTATTGGGCGTAGCGCCGGCGGTAGTCCTCGAGGGTCACGATCTCGTTGGGCGGGTCCGCCTCGCGCACGCCGCCGTACTCGCCTGGGCCGTACTCGTAGATGTAGTCGCCGAGGTGGAGCACCGCGTCGATGTCGGCGCGCTCGGAGATGTGCCGATACGCGTGGAAGTAGCCGTGGTCGAAGCTCGAGCAGCTCATCACGGCGAAGCGCAGCTGGTCCACGCTGCCGGTGGGTGCGGTGCGCGTCCGGCCGACCCGGGACATCGTGCCGGCGCCGCCGAAGCGGTAGTAGTAGGTCGTCGCCGGCTCGAGGCCGGTCACGTCCACCTTCACCGTGAAGTCACGGTTCGCGTCGGTGGTCACCGAGCCCATCGCGACCACGTCGCTCATGGCTGGGTCGGTCGCGACCATCCAGTCCACCTCGGCGCTCGAGTCCTCGGTGGTGATGTGTGTCCAGAGGAGCACCGAATCGGAGAGCGGGTCCCCGCTCGCGATCCCGTGCCGGAAGGGGCCGGTCGGCTCGGGCGGGCCCATGTCGATCGGGCCCATGTCCTGGGCGGCGTCGACCGGGGGCATCGCCCCGTCCACGCCGGCATCGAGGGCCATCGTGTCGTCATCGTCCCCGCAGCCGGCCGCCACGGCCACACCCGCCAAGCCCATCTTCTTCAGGAGATCTCGCCGATTCATCGCCATTCCAAGCCTCGCTCGTTCGAGTCACACACCGTCGGTCACCCACCGCGAATAGCCGGTCCTGATGGAAAGGACCATCGCGGCCGCGCCGTCGTCACCAAACGGTCACCGCGGCGACCGGAAGAGCGTTCCACCCGGCGCGCGACCGGGTACCATGCGCCCGTGCGCTTCCTCTCCGCCTTCGTTCTCCTGTGTGCCGCGAGCGCTCACGCCCAGCCCGCGCTGGTCGATGCCCCGCTGCGCGAACCCTTCGACGGCTTCGCCGGCTCCGGCTTCGCCCCCGATCCCGCCGCGGGTCAGCTGGACAGCGACTCGTGGATCGTGACCGGACTCAGCGCGGGCGACCTCGCGTTCGGTGACACCGCGACCACCGGCAGCTACGCCCGGGGGACCGACGCGCTCTCGGTCACGGATGCTGGCGTGTGGGCCTTCGAGGTCGAGGCCTCCAACCCCGCGCTCGGCGTTCAGCCCGCGATGAACGAGCTGGCGCCCGGCGCGCTCGAGACTCGCTTCACCAACGGCACCGGAGCAGCGCTGGACTCGTTCACGGTCCAGTACGTGTGCTGGCAGCTCAACGACGAGGCACGCGCGACCGACGTGAGCGTCGAGATCACCGTCGAGGGCGTCGCCGAGAGCCCGACGGAGCTCGACTGCACGGGAACGGTCGCCGCCGATGGGTCGCCGGCCTGGTCGTCCGAGACGTTGGAGACCATCTATACGCCAGCGACGCCGGTGCCTGCCGACGGGACCGTCGGGATCCGGTTCGTCGTCAGCCATCGCGGTGGCGGCATGGCCTACGATCAGGTGGCGATCGACGATGTCGTGCTCGGGCTCGCCGACAGCTGCGGCAACGGCATCGTCGAGGCGGGCGACAGCTGCGACGACGGCGACCCCTGCACCACCGACTCGTGCACCGAGCCGACGGGATGCGTCTTCGATCCGATCGCGATGTGCGACATGGACGGTGGCGTCCCGGGCGATGGTGGCGTGGCCGACGACGGCGGCGCGCCCACCGATGGGGGAACGAGTGAGCCCTCCGATGCCGAGGTCCCGCCTCGCTACGACGCGAACATGGTCCCCAACGACCCGGTGCCCGACCTCGGCGCCAGCACCGGGCCCGAGCCGGATGGCTGTGATTGCCGCGTGGACGGAGCGCCCGGCGCGGCGGCGTGGCCGCTCGCGCTCGTGCTCTTCTGGATTCGGCGCCGCCGCTAGGACGAGGCCGATCATCCACGCTGAACCAGTCAGAACCTCTGCGTCGGTGGATCAGAGCCAGCGGCTGATGATCTCCTCGAGGTCTTTCGACTCCTCGAGGCCCAGGAGTGCGACGTCGAGGTGGTGGCTGAGCTCGTTCGCGTCTCGGGCCACCGCGAAGCCGTAGCCGAGCGGCTCGTATCGGTCCTCGCTGATGGTCAACCCGTGGTCCTCGAGCTCCCGGAGGTGCCACTGCAGAATTGGCCGGTCGTAGACGACCGCTTCCGCGCGTTCATCGATCACGGCGCGGACCGCGTCCTCCAGGTCGGGCTCGCGAACGAGCCGTGCCCGAAAGCGGCTGGCGAAGGCGACGCTCGTCGTTCCATCGACCACTGCGACCTTCCGCTCCGCGAGCTCCTCCGCGTGCGCGATGGTGGTGTCGTCGAGCTGTGCGACCGTCAGGGCCGTCGCCAGGAACGCCGTCAGCGATGACACGACCACCAAGGAGAGCAGCATCCAGACACCAGCGACCACCCGCCCCGCGGGCGTCTCCGGGACGCGGTCCCCGTAGCCGACGGTCGTCATGGTCACGATGGCGAGCCAGACGCCGGTGCCGATGCCAGAGAGCGGCTTCATCGCGATGGACTCGTTCTTCTTCCGTTCGACGAGCCAGAGCACCGCGCCGACCACCAGGAGCACGAAGAGCAGCGCGCCGGCGCCGCCGAGGAAACCGCTGCTGACGAAGGGCGCGAGCCGGTCCAGAACGCTCGGGTCACGGATCGGTGCGGCGATCGAGATCGAGCTCTCGTAGTAGGGCTGCGTGAAGGCGACCCGGCGCGCGCGGGCGGAGCTGATGCTGATCGGTCCGATCGCGACGTCGATGGTCCCCGCCTCGACCTGGTCGATCGCGTCGTTGGGGGTGTCGACCGGGACGAGCTCGAACTCGACCCCCAGGTCCTGAGCGAGCGCCTCCCAGATGGCGACGCTGATCCCGTCGAGCCGCTCCGCTTCGCGGATGACGAAGGGCTCGCTCCCGCTGACGCCGACCCGCAGCGGGCGTGGTCGCTCCGGTTCGTCCGGTTCGACCACGTCTCCCTCGCTGGTGCCCTCCGTGTCCCCGGTGGCGCCCTCCGAGGGCACCGGGGGCGTCTGTGCATCGACCACGCCTGCCCATGAGAGCAGGAGCAGAAGTGCGCTGCATCGCAACCATTCCATTGGGCGGACCCTAACAGCGGGCCATGCGAGGACCGCAACTCAGGGGCGCGGCGCGTCGCGTCGGGGCGGTCGCGGCGGGGGCGCCGTCGCCAGCGCTTTCGCGAGATAGGGGGTCGCCTCGGCGATGAGATCGAGCGTCGGGTCCAGCTGTTTGCCGAGCCCTTCGGCGACCAGCATCGCGAGGTTCACGACCGTGAAGACCGGGTCGATCTGAACGCGGTGCCGACGGAGCACGCTCATCATGCCCATGAGCACCTTGCTCGCCTCGAGCTCGTTGAGCGCCTTGCCCTCGAGCGCTTTGAAGTGCGACTGCACCTCGGCCTCGAACGCGTCGTAGTCGACGTCGCCGACCGCTGGCGCGTAGCTGTAGAAGAGCTTGGCCGCGAGCGCGCCGTCCTGACCGGCGAGGGCCACGAAGGTCTGGATCCACGGGTGCCGCAGGTCGTCTTCGATCTCGGCGACCAGCCCGAGGTCGATGAGAATGACCTCGTCGTCGGCGGTCAGCAGGATGTTCCCTGGATGCAGGTCGGCGTGCACGAAGCCATCTTCGAAGACCATCTGGAGGATCGCCCTCAGGCCGCGCCGTGCGAGCGCTGCCCGGTCGCCACCCACCCGCTGGGGGTCGGTCGCCTTGACCCCTTCGACCATCTCCATCCCGAGCACGCGCTCGGTGCAGAGCTCGTCCTCGAGCGCCGGGACGCCGACCCCATCGAGGTCAGCGAAGTTCTCGGCGAAGCGGCGGTTGTTCGCGGCCTCCAACCGGAAATCGAGCTGGCCGTGCATCGCCTCGGAGAAACGCTCCACCGAGCCGGGGAGCGACATGAGCCGCAGCGTGGGGATCTTGTCGGCGAGCCGCGCGCCGATGCCCATGAGCACCAGGTCGCGCTCTACCTGCGGGCGAGCGAGCTTCCGCTGAACCTTCAGCGCGATGGGGCGGTCCTCGAAGGTCGCGCGGTGGACCTGGGCCACGGAGGCTGCCGCCATCGGCGTCGGGTCCACCACCAGCTTGGCACGGGTGGCCGGGTCGAGCTCCAGGTCCAGCACCTCTTCCACTTCGCTGAAGGGGATCGGCGGCACCTGGTCCTGCAGGCGGGCGAGCGATTCGGTGATGCCGGGCCCGAAGAGGTCGGGCCGGGTGCTCAGGATCTGGCCGAACTTCACGTAGGTGGCGCCGAGCCGCTGGAACGTGTTCGCCAGCACCTCGCCGCGCAGCCGTTCACGGGCGTCTCGCCCGCCGCCTCGGAAGAGCAGCGCGAAGCGCCGAAAGCCATAGACGATGGCCGCTCCCAGGAAGACCCAGAAGACGTGCAGGAACCGAAAGGTCAGCCGGAGCGCTCTCATCCGCCGAAAGGGTTAGCCCCCGCGGGCCGCGCCGTCGAGCGCGGGCCGTTTGGGCGAGATGATGGTAGTCCTAGGACGATGGGCTTCGCTCGCTTCCTCTCGCTTCTCGCCGCCGTGGGGACTCTGCTGCCGTTGGGTGTCGGCTGCGGCACCAAGGACGGTGGTTTCCGTTTCGACGCCGACCGCCCGGACGGCTCGATGGTCCCGCCCTATCGCCCGCCGCGGTGTGGGGACGCGGGGACCTGTCTCGATGGGGACACGCCGCCGATCGAGACGGACATGGGACCGCCTCCGCCCCCCTGCAACGAGGTGACCTTCACGTACGCCGATGCGGCGGTGGCATCGGTGCTGGTGAGCGGCTCGTGGCTGGTGCCCCCGGGGGACTCCTGGCCAGCGACCGCCGAAGACGGCGCGCTCGAGATGATGCTCGTGGGTGGCGAGTGGACGGTGACCACCCTGATCGAACCGATCGCCAGCCATCAGTACAAGCTCATCGTCGATGGCGAGTGGATCGCCGATCCGTCGAACCCTCAGACCGCGCCCGATGGCTTCGGTGGGGTCAACAGCGTGCTCGACGTCTGCAGCGCCGGCTGCGGCGAGGTCGACGACTTCGATTGGCGCGACACGGTGATGTACTTCGCGATGGTCGACCGGTTCAGCGACTCGGACGGGTCCAGCGACCCGGTTGTCGGTGCGACCGGTGGTGACGCGACCAGCGGGCCGAGCGGCCAGTACGCTGGCGGAGACCTGCAGGGCGCGACCGACCGCCTCGACTACCTCGCCGACCTCGGCGTCACTTCGATCTGGCTGAGCGCGCCCTACGACAACCGTGAGCTCGCTGGTGCCTCGACCAACCCGGGCGCCGACCCGCGCATGTACAGCGCGTATCATGGCTACTGGCCCAAGCCGGCGAACATCGACTACTCGGACCCGGACGACCCGACGCCACGACCGCTGGTGGAGTCGCGCATCGGTACCGAGGGAGATCTGCGCGCGTTCATCGACGGCGCCCACGCGGCGACCAGCGCCAATGGCCACGGCATCAAGATCCTCTTCGACTACGTGATGAATCACGTGGACGCGGAGAGCGGTCTCTTCATGGCCCACCCCGACTGGGTCACTTACGACAGCGGGAGCATCCGCACCTGCGGTGACGGTGACGTGTGGAACGATCCCTACTGGGGCACGCGCTGCGCGTTCACGGACTACCTGCCGCCTTTCGACTACGAGAACGCCGAGGCGCGGGCCTGGTCCGTGAACGACGCCATCTGGTGGGCAAAGGAGTACGGCATCGACGGGTACCGCCTCGACGCCATCAAGCACGTGCCCTTCGTCTGGCTCACTGATCTCCGCGCCGCGGTCGAATCCCGCATCAGCGAGGTCGACCGCTTCTATATGGTCGGCGAGACCTACGACTGGGATCAGCAAGACGTGCTCGCGTCGTACGTGAATCCGGACACGATGCTCGACGGCCAGTTCGACTTCCCGCTCCGTGCCCGGCTCTGCGAGGCAGTCTTCCAAGAGGGCGGCAACCTCGGCTTCTTGAGCTCGTTCATGGACTCGAACGATGCGTACTATGGGCAGGACGCGATCATGTCGACGTTCATCGGCAACCACGACATCCCGCGGGCCATTCACTACGCGAGCCGAGAGATCACCAACTGCCGCGAGGGCTCCAACCCCGGCAACGGCTGGGACTGGGTTCCCTCGCAACCCGCCGGCCCCGCTGCCTATGAGCGGCTGGGGGTCGCGTTCGCGGTCCTGATGACCAATGGGGGCGTCCCGCTGATCTACTACGGCGACGAGATCGGTCTCGCCGGTGGTGGGGACCCGGACAACCGCCGCATGATGGAATGGGACGATGGCGACCTGAACACGCACCAGCGTGCGCTCCGTGCAAACGTGCGTGCGCTCGCGCGAGCGCGCGGCGAGAACCCGGTGCTCGGCCGTGGGCGGCGGGTGACCGTGGAGGTCTCGGCGGACACCTGGGTCTACCAGCGGGTTGGCTGCGACGACACGGTGACGGTGGCCATCAACAAGGCCGACGCACCGCGCACGGTGAACCTCCCGGCGGGCGACCACGAAGACCTGTTGAACGGTGGAACCGTCAGCGGTGGCGCGACCTCCCTGCCGGCGCGGAGCTTCCTCGTGCTGCGATGAGCCTTCGCTGGCTCGGGGTGGTCGCGCTCGTCGCGGCCTGCGGGGAGGGCCCGCCGCCGCCCTCGGTGTCGACCCATGTCGAGCGGTGGGAAGACCAGCTGATCTATCAGGTCGTCGTCGACCGCTTCGCGAACGGTGACCCGAGCAACGACGTCCAGAACGGCATCGGTCCGGACCCGAGCGACCTGCGTCGCCATCAAGGCGGCGACTGGCGCGGGTTGCGCGAGCGCCTCGGCTACATCGAGGCGCTGGGGGCGACGGCGCTCTGGATCTCACCGGTGGTCGCCAACGTGGACCGGGCCGGCGACGAGGACGGCTACCACGGCTACTGGGCGAGCGACTTCACCGCGCCGAATCCGCGCTTCGGTGACCTCGACGAGCTGCGCGCGCTCGTCCGCGAGGCGCACGACCGGGGCATGGCGGTCGTCGTCGACGTGGTGGTCAACCACGCTGGCCGCGTCTTCGACTACGACTTGAACGGCGACGGCATGGTGGGGATGGGCGAGATCGAGCCCCCCTACCAGCCGATGCCCTACGACGTGCCGCTGATCTGGACCGCGCGGCCGCACCTGCTCGACGGCGGCGGTGTCTCCTTCGAGCTGCGGGCCGAAGACTACCGACGGCGCGGGCTGGGGCTGCGCGGCGAGGCCCGCATCTACGGCGATTTCCCGACCGGCCTGCGCGACCTTCGGACGGACGACGAGCGCATCCTCGAGGCTCTGGTCAGTACCTACGCCTGGTGGGTCGCCGAGACCGACGTCGACGGCTTCCGGCTCGATGCCGTGCCCCACGTCGAAGAGGCGTTCTGGCCCGAGTTCGGCCGTCGGCTCCGCGCGCGCCTGGCGGCGATGGGCAAGCATCGCTTCTTCCTCTTCGGCGAGACCTTCGATGGGAGCCCGGACGCCCAGGCGGTGACCACCGACGACGAGGGAGACCTCGACTCGTTCCTCGACTTCCCGCTCAAGCTCCAGCTCGTCGACGGAGTGATCCTCGACGGGAACGCGGCCTCGACCGCCGTCGACGCGCTCGCCGACGCGCGCACCCGCTTCCGGCCGTTCGAGCAGCCAGGGGGCATCGGTCTCGATCCGTGGAGCTCTCGGGTCACCTTCGTCGACAACCACGACACCTGGCGCATCCGCGGTGATCTGGACTCGTTCGAGGCCGCGCGCCTGGCGCTGCTGGTGGTGTTCACCATCGATGGGATCCCGTGTCTCTACTACGGCACCGAGCAGGAGCTGACCGGGCAGGGCGGTGGCGAGAGCCGCGAGCGGATGTGGGACACCGGCTACCGGCGCGACACGCCGACCTGGGCGTGGATCCAGGAGCTGCGCGCCCTGCGAGCCGAGCTCCAGCCATTGGTCGGCGGCGACCTGACGGTCCGCTTCGCGAGCGACGAGGACGGCCTCAGCGACGTCGACCACGCCGGTCTGCTCGCCTACGAACGCCAGCTGGACGGGGAGCGTGTGTTGGTGGTCCTCAACGCGCACGCCCTGAAGCGCTCCACCGGCCCCATCCCGACCGGCTTCACGCCAGGGGCGGAGCTTCGCGACCGGCTCGGCGGCGGGATGTTCACGGTCGACGGTGACGGTTCGGTGGCGGTCGCGCTCGGCCCTCGCGAAGCGCTGGTCCTCGCCCCCTGACGTCCGAAACGATGCGTGGCGCCATCCTCGGCGTGGCGCACGCTGGGCCCATGGTCGCGCGCGTCGCTGTTGCTGCCTCGCTCTGGATGGTCGCGTGCGGCCTCGAGCCTACGGTGAGTGGTGCGTGGGACCCGGAGCGGAAAGCGATCGTGGTCACGGCGCGCGCGGAGCCGGGGACTCGCGTCGAAGCTCGGGTTCGATCGTCGCCGGCCCGCGGGGAGTGCACCACCGACGGCCAGGGGCGTTGTGAGCTCGAGGTCGAAGGGGCGGTGGAAGGGCTGACCGCCGCGGTCGCCATCCACGTGAACGGCGACTTCGACGCCCTCACGACCCTCTCGGTCCCGCTACCTCTCGTCTACCGCTACCAGGACGGCATGATGCAGGCGCACGGGACCGAGTGCGTGTTCGCTGTCCACGGCTCTCGGCTCCACCATCGGGAGTGTCCCGAGGGAACGGCGGTCCAGGTCGGCGCCGCGCATGCCACCGGCGCGACCGGCTCCATCCAGCTGCCCGGTCCCGTGGTGCTCAGGCCCGGCGTCGACCTGGCCACGCCGTTCTCCGAGCGGTCGGTGCCGCTCAGGCTGCCGATCACGGCGCACGTTGCTCTTCCTCGGGAAGGCGCTGACTCGGTGCGGTGGGAAGGGCAGCTCGTCATGGGCTCGATCGACGCGCGCGACCAGCTCGCCCGCGAAGCGCTCGCGAGGGTGGGGCGAGGGTGGGAGGCGCAGCCGGGGGCGGCGGGGGTGCTCGCCGTGGCGGACGACGGAGGGCACTTCGGCAGGATGCGTCGCTACGGTGTGCAGCAGCTGGGCGACGTGAAGGAGATCGTGCGGCTGCGTCCCGAGTGGCGGGATGCCCGGAGCTGTGGCTCCTATCTCGTGCGGTCGACCGGGCCGGATGGGGCGACGAGTCAGTCCGTCGAGCGTTCGTCCAGGCGCGCCAGGGACATCGTGGCCGAAGCCTTCGCCGCCGACGGGAGCCTCGCCGCGACGGAGCGCATTCGGGGGGAGCTGCCCGCGTGTCCGGACAGCACTCACCGTACCGGGCTCCTCCCGAACCTTCGGTTCGACGGCAGCGCGCCCTGGGACGACGCCTGGGCATGGGCCGCGGGTCGAATCGGCACGACCGAGGCCGCCGGGGGCGCACGGCCCGCGCCCGACCAGCGCAGGCGCAGGTCGGTGATGGCTCGGCCGTCCGAACCTCCGGCCGTGTCGGACGGACGCCTGAGCCCGTCCGTGGTTCGATCCGTGGTCGGTCGCCAGGGTGGCGCGATGCGACGCTGCTACCAGCGCGGGCGCGACCCGAGTCTCGCTGGGAGGGTCACGCTCCGTTGGCGAGTCGATCCCTCCGGTGGCGTCCGAGACGTGCGGGTGGGAGCGGACACGCTCGGCTCGCCGGTGGTGAGCTCGTGCATGGTGCGAGCGGTGTCCTCGCTCCGCTTCCCGTCCTCTGCGAACGGGGGAGAGGTGCGCCATCCGTTCGAGTTCCGTCCGGGCTGATGGAACACGCAACGGCGCCTTGACGCGAGGCGGTCCAGCTCCGACGCTCGCCCCGATGAGTGAGCGGAGCATTCGCGTCTACGCCCCCGGTGACTTCGAGCCGGAGAGGCACTTCTATCCGCGGGTCCTGAATGCGCAGCTACACCCGCTGGTGAAGAGCTTCCTGACCCTCGGCAACGAGCGCATCGCCGAGCGCTACGTGCACCTGCACCCGGAGGCGGACCCCGCGGCGGTTCGGGAGGCGCTCGCCTATCGACCGCGCCACTTCCGCTGGGGCGGCGCAGACCTCTTCGTCATCACCAACGAGAGCGGCGCGCGGCGAATCGTGGTGATCGAGACCAACTCGTGCCCGTCTGGGCAGAAGTCGATGCCGCTCTTCGACGATCACGCCGAGCACGGGGGCTACCAGCGGCTCTTGGAGCACACCTTCATGCGGCGGCTCGAGAAGGCGCGCCTGCCGAGTGGCGGCCTCGCCGTGCTCTACGACAAGAACGAGATGGAGGCCTCGGGCTACGCCGCGACGTTGGCCGACCTCACCGGCGAGACCGTGTTGCTCGTCCCTTGCTTCAAGGACGGCCACGACCAGTTCGTCCGCTTCGACGACGGCATCCTCGAGGTCCGCCACGAGGGAGAGTGGAAGCCCATCCGGGCGGCCTTCCGCTACGTGACCCAGGCGCCCTGGCAGCGAATCCCCCCGGTCACGAAGACGATGATCTTCAATCCGATCCTCGCGTGCCTCGCTGGTGGCCGGAACAAGTTGCTCGCAGCCAAGGCTTACGACCTCTTCAACGCGGACCTGCGCGAACGCGGGCTACGCATCCGTACGCCGGAGACCATCTGGGACGTGGGCCACCAGGAGGTGCCGCTCTGGGTCGAGCGCATGGGCGGGGTAGCCGTGGTGAAGAACCCCTACAGCAACGCGGGGCAGGGCGTGTGGACCCTGACCAACGACGCCGAGCTGAAGGCGTTCATGGAGCTCGAGCAGAGCTACGACCGCTTCATCGTCCAGGCGCTGATCGGCAACTTCCACTGGAGCAGCCGGAGTCGAAACGGCCGGCTCTATCACGTCGGTACGGTCCCCGATAAGCGCAACCGCATCTACGCGGCGGACCTGCGCTTCATGGTCGGTGGCGGCCGGGACGGCTTCCGGCCCATCGCCATCTACGCACGCCGCGCGCGCAAGGGGCTCACCGCGGAGCTGGATGGCGTGGCGTCCTCGTGGGAGATGCTCGGCACCAACCTCTCGGTGAAGCTCGCCGACGGCGAGTGGAAGAGTGAGACCGAGCGCCTGCTGCTGGTCGACAACCGTGACTTCAACAAGCTGGGTATCGGCACCGACGACCTGATCGAGGGCTACATCCAGACGGTGCTCTCGGTGGCCGCGATCGACCGCATGTGCGCACGGCTGCTGACCCAGAAGGGTCGCTTCCGGCACCGCTTCTTCGGGGAGGTCAACCCGGACCCGGCGCTCGCCGCCGAAATCATGCGTTAGCCGCTCACCTGCATCGGCCAGTCACCGTAAGCTCGGCGCCAAAGGGACGTTGTGAGCACCATGAAGTGCTTCGCCGTCGCTCTGGTCGTACTGCTCCCTGCGGGCCTCGCGTTCTCGCAGCGTGGGGAGGGACCCTCGGGGGGCCGTGCGCGGATCTCCCGACCGAGGGCACCGGCGCTGACCATCGAATGGAACGACGGGGCTGCCGTTCTCGAGCACACGAGTCAGCGGACCCCGGACGGGACCCACGAGCGTCGGCGCGAGCTACTGAGTGCGGTGGGGCCCATGACGTCGATTCGTCGGTACGAGACGGTTCCGGGTGGAACCGGCCGTCGAGTGACGGCCGAGCTCGAAGTGCTGTTTCACGGGGGCTACCGATTCGACCTGGACACGTTCCTCGGTCAGACGGGGCGCTCGGGGCAGGTGGCAGCCGACGTCGTGGACATGCTCGTGAGAGAGCCACTGCCCACCGTCCAAGTCGACTCGGCCAATTGCCCCTCCCGCGGCCGTCTCGAAGCGTCCGAAGGGAGCCTGGACTATCTACTCGGAAGGCTCGTGGGGAGCGGCTGCCTACGGCGCACCGCCGGCGTCGCCGGCGGTGGCGATGTGTTCGCCCGGCGCGTGGGGCCTCGCGGCTTCGCGATCGCGAGCTACGACCAGGACGCGGACCGCGTCGCGCTCGACATCGAGATCGCGAGCTGCATCGGCGCCCCGACCGTCTGCGAGGTTCGAACGGTACGAAGCCACCTCGAGCCCCCGGCAGCGTGGGGCCCATGGCTGGAGGCTGCGCTCGCCGGCCGAGGCCTCTTCGCAGAGGGGCAGCTGTGGCGCATTGCGGGCCTGTCGGCCCGAGACGCGATGGCGATGCATCGCGCCGTCGGCGAATCGCTCGAGTCGATGGATGGTCACTCGGCGCTCGTGGTGGCACGCCCGACAGCCCCACCGGAGGTCACCGTGGGCGGGTACGACGGTCAGCTGCAGCTCGAGCTGCGACTGCGGGTGGTCGCCGTCTTGGCTCCAGGGCGGCCAGGTGAGGGGCCGGACGTGGGCGACGTGGTCACCGCCCACCCATCGGAGGGCGTCGCCGAGCTCGGAGAATCGCTACGGGGTCTCGACGAGGGGGCGCCGGCCGCCGCCGTACGTCGCGCGTTTCCGAGGCTCTGGCGACGAGGGGACCATCTCGTCGTCCTGGGTCCGTGGGTGGAGCGGCAACGGCGGAGCGTGGTCGTGCCCATCAGCGCGCGCAGCTCGCGCTTCCTGCGGCGCCTCTTCGCTCATCCGATTCGTGATCCCCGACGCCCGTTCGAGCCCCTTTGAACCCAGCGTCTTGACGCATCGGCCCGTGGAAGTGAACCATCACTCCGTGCCGAGTGGATACGAGGTCGACGAATCGGCGTTCCCGCTGCTGGTGGTGCGTTTCGTCGGGCCGATGACCGACGCTGACTTCCAAGGCTACCTCGACCACATGGAAAACCTGCGCTCGCGGGCCCGCAACGCAGCCGTCTTCGACGCCACCGAGGCGGGACATCTGCCGGCTCGCCAGCGGCGCATGCAGGCGGAGTGGCTCAAGACCCATCGGTCGATGCTTCAACGCTACTCGGTCGGGTCGGCGTTCGTGATGCCATCCCCGATCGTTCGAGGCGCGCTCACTGCCATTCTCTGGATCACGGACATGCCCGGACCACACACGGTGGTCGAGTCCCGCGAGCTAGCCGAAGCGTGGGCTCGCGAGCAACTTCGCGCCGCGGGGCTCGAGCCCCGCTGAGCGCCGTGCCGCGTCAGCCGCCCTCGGCGGCGTCGTAGGCGGCGCGGTGGGCGTCACGCTCGTCGTAGGCTCGCACGATCTTCTGTACGAGCGGGTGACGGACGACGTCCGCGTCCGTGAAGCGGCAGAACGAGATCCCCTCGATCTTCGAGAGCAGCTGCTCCGCGTCCTCGAGGCCGCTGCGGCGGCCGCCGGGGAGGTCGATCTGGGTGATGTCGCCGGTGATCACCGCGCGTGAGCGGAAGCCCAAACGGGTCAGGAACATCTTCATCTGTTCCGGCGTGGTGTTCTGCGCCTCGTCGAGGATCACGAAGGCGTCGTTCAGCGTCCGGCCGCGCATGAACGCGAGCGGAGCGACCTCGATGATGCCGCGCTCGATGAGCATCGCCGCCTTGTCGTTGCTCATCATGTCGTTGAGCGCGTCGTAGAGCGGGCGCAGGTAGGGGTTCACCTTCTCGGCGAGGTCGCCGGGGAGGAAGCCGAGCTTCTCGCCGGCCTCGACCGCCGGGCGGGTGAGCAGGATGCGCTTGACCTCGTTCCGCTGGAGCGCGGCGACCGCCATCGCCATCGCGAGATAGGTCTTGCCCGTGCCCGCCGGGCCGATGCCGAAGACGACGTCGTTCTTGCGGATGGCCGCGACGTAGACCTGCTGGTTGAAGCCCTTCGGCGCGATGACTCGCTTGGAGGCCGTGGTGAGCACCACGTCGTCGAAGAGCTCGCGGAGGCGGACCTCCGGGTGGTTGGCGGCCGTGCGCGCGGCGCGGGCGATCTCCGGTCCGCTGAGCTTCTTGTTGCGCGAGAGCACGTCCACGAGCTCCGCGAGCACCCGCTCGACCACGGCCACGTCCTCGGCGCTGCCCTGGATCCGGATCGTGTCGCCACGGAGACCCATGGTCACGTTCAGCTCCTTTTCGAGCGCGCGCAGGTGTTCCTCGCCCGGCCCGGTGAGCCGGAGCATCAGATCGTGGTCGTTGATCTCCACGTCCGCGGTCGTGGGGAGCGCGGTCGGCAAGTCCGAAGTCATGAGCGGGTAGCGCTAATGCTCCGTGGGCTCCGTGACAAGGGGCCGGCGGTCGATTGGGTCACTCGGCCTCGGGCTCTTCGGCCGCTTCCTCGGCTTCGTCGGTCTCCGGGGCGGGGCTGGCGAGCAGCTCCTTGAGCTCGTTCACGCGCTCGTTCGGAATGGTGAACGAGAGCACGTAATGGGCGATGGCCCAGCCTTCGGGGGTTCGACGGAGCACCCCGCTGCCGCGCACCGGGCCGAGGCCTTCGCTGACCAGGTCCTCGTCGAAGTAGGCGTAGCCCTCGCGGACGACGATCTCGCGACGCTGGGCCGTCATGGTCCAGCCGTGCCCATCCTCGAAGTGCGGGGAGGCGTACGCCTGAAACTCGTCGACCGTCCAGCGCTCGCTCACGTCGGTGCCGATGAAGACGGCGTCGGGCGTGAAGTAGCCGAAGTAGCGCGGACCGTCGCCGACCGAGGCCGCCTGGTGCCAGTCGTCGAGGAGGGCGGCGATGGCCGCGGCGTCGTCGGTGGTCGGGGGCAGGTCTCCGTCGTCCATCACCGCGAGCACCGGCTCGGGGCAGGCCGGCGGCGGCGCCTGGCGAGCACAGCCCAGCAGGACGACCAGCGCGAGCGTCGCGCGGGCCATCACAGGACCTCCAGGACGCTCTCCGGGGGACGCCCGATCCTCGCGCCCTTGGCGGTGATCACCACCGGCCGCTCGATGAGCTTCGGCTCGTCCGCCATGGCGTCGATGAGCGCGGTCTTGGTGGCGCCCTTCAGGTCGCGCTCTTTGAACGCCGCTTCCTTTTTCCGGACCAGGTTCTCCGGTCCGCCGAGGAGCGTGGCCACGGCCTTGATCCGCGACTTGCTCGGCGGCTCGTCCAGGTAGCGCACGATGGTCGGCTCGATGCCCTGCTCCTCGAGGAGGGCGAGCGTCTGCCGCGACTTGCTGCATCGGGGGTTGTGCCAGATCTCGACGTTCGTCTTCTTCGCCATGGCGGGACGAAAGCCGAGACCGGCGCCCGCCGTCAAGCTCGCTCGCGGAGCCAGTCCGGGCCATGCCGTGATCGCGTGTCCCTCTCCTCCAGACGGGGATGCATCGTTTCGGACGAATCCGCTCGAACGACGGCGCACGTTCCAAACGCGCTACGATGGGCCGGTGTCGCTTCGACCCTCACCGCTGGTCCACGGTGCCATCGGGGACGCCTACGGTTTCTGTTTCGAGTTCGCACCACCCGAGCACGTGGCGGCCCACAACCACCTTCGCTACCACCCGCACCCCGAGCTGCCGATCGTGCCGGGTGCCTATTCGGACGACACCCAGATGCAGCTCGCGTTGGCAGAGCTCTTCGTCGCGGACGAGGCGTGGACGCCGTTGGCGATCGCCGATGCGTTCGTGCGGACCTATCATCGCGATCCTCGACCCGGCTATGCGAAGCGCTTTCGTGCGCTCCTGGAGTCGGTGTCCAGCGGCGCGGAGCTGCTCGCGACCCTCGAGCCGACGAGCGAACGGAACGGCGCCGCGATGCGCGCGCCGGTGGTGGGGCTCATGGGCGACCTCGACGAGGTGAGCGAGCGGGCGACCGTTCAGGCAAGGGTGACGCACGACTCCCCCGGCGGCGTGGACTCGGCGGTCGCGGCGGCTCTGATGGCTCACTACTTCGCGCGGAACGTCGGTCCGAAGAAGGGCTTGACCGAGTTCCTCGAAGAGCATGTCCCGAGCATCGACTGGCGTGAACCGTGGCGTGGTCCGGTTCCAGTGCACGGCGTGTCGACGGTTCGTGCCGCGGCGACGGCCATCGATGGTGCCAGCTCGCAGGCGGACCTCCTACACCGGTGCATCGCGCTGACCGGCGACGTCGACTCGGTCGCCACCATCGCGCTCGCGTGCGCCTCGGCGTCGGCCGAGGTCGAAGGCGACCTGCCGCCCGAGCTATTCGACGGGCTCGAGCGCTCCGCCTTCGGGCTCCCGTACCTCGAGCGGGTCGAAGGGCAGGTGCTCGTGTGTGCCCATCTCGCCGAAGGGTGAGCGGGCCCCGCGCCCGTTCCGTGCTCGTGCACGTAGGTCGCCCGTGCCTCTGGTCTCGGCGTTCTCCGTCGAAGACAATGCGGGAGTGGGCATCGGATACGAGATCGACGACTCGCGGTTTCCGCTCGTCGTGGTGCGCTTCGTCGGTCTACTGACCGACGAAGACTTCCGCGCGTACCTCGAGCGGGCGGAGGCGGTCCGCTCGCGCGGCCCGAACGCCGCCATCCTCGACGCGACGCACGCTGGCTACCTCCCGGCTCGCCAGCGGCGGATGCAGGCCGAGTGGATGAAGCGTCACCGGGAGATGCTCCGACGCAACTCGCTAGGGAGCGCGTTCGTCGTTCCATCCCCGCTCATCCGGGGCGTGTTGACGGCCATCCTCTGGATCGCGGACATGCCCGGCCCGCATGTCGTGGTCGAGACCTACGCCGAGGCAGAGGAGTGGGTCCGCGCGAAGCTCGACGCGGCGGGTCTCGAGCCGAAGAAGCCGGCGGCCTAGGCGCGCTTCGCCAGGGGCGGGACGAAGCCGAGACCGGCGTCCGCCGTCAATTCAAGCCCGCTCGCGGAGCCAGTCCCGGTATTGCGCCAGAAACGTCGCCACGAAGTCGCGGGTCCCCTGGTCGCTCAACCGCAGGTCGTCGTCGAACTTGGCCGGTGCGCCCCCCACCGCGACGCCGCGGTGAGGGAAGGGCACCGAGAGCATGCCGAGCAGGATGTTCTCGAGGTGGATCTGCGCGCGGGCCGCGCCGTGGGCGCCCGGGGAGATGCCCGCGAAAGCCACCGGCTTGTGCGTGAAGGGCGCGCGGAAGCCGGGCCGCGAGGCCCAATCGATGGCGTTCTTGAGCACCCCCGGGACCGAGTGGTTGTACTCGGGGGTCACGATCAGGACACCGTCGGCTTCGGCGATGGTCTTCTTGAAGACCTCCACGGCCTCCGGTCGCTCGCCGTCCTGGTCGAGGTCCTGGTCGTAGTGGGGCAGGACGCCGATGTCGGTGCCCACGATCCGGAGGCCTTCCGGGGCGAGCTCGCCCATGGCGCGCAGGAGCGCCTTGCTCAGCGAGCGCTGGCGGAGGCTGCCGGCGATGCCGGCGATGGTCAGTTCGTTCGTCATGTCGATTCTCGTTTCAGGCCAGGTCGAAGAGGAGGAGCTCGGCGTCCGCGCTCGCTTCGAAGGTCAGCGTGCCGCTCTGCTCGGTGGAGGCGCCGTCGCCTTCGCGAAGGCTCTCGCCGTTCAGGGCCACCTCACCCTTCACGACCTGGACCCAGGCGCGCCGCCCTTCGGCCACGGTGTGGGTCGCCGTATCCCCGGGCTTCAGCACGCTCGCGTAGAGCGAGAGATCCTGGTGGACCGTGAGCGAGCCCTCGCGACCGTCGCGGGACGCGACGAGACGGAGCTTGCCGTTGCGCTCATCGCCGAAGTGCTTCTCCTCGTAGCTCGGCGGCAAGCCGCCCTTCTCGGGCACGACCCAGATCTGCAGGAAGCGCACGGGCTCCTCCTCGGAGCCGTTGAACTCGCTGTGCATCACGCCGGTTCCGGCGCTCATCCGCTGCACGTCGCCGGGGCGGATCACGGAGCCGGTGCCCGTCGAGTCCTCGTGCTCCAGCGCTCCGTCGACGACGTAGGAGAGGATCTCCATGTCACGGTGGCCGTGCGTCGGGAAGCCCGCACCGGGCGCGACGCGGTCGTCGTTGATGACGCGCAGGGCGCCGAAGCCCATGTGCTCGGGGTGGTAGTAGCCGGCGAACGAGAAGGTGTGGTGCGAGTCGAGCCAGCCGCCGTGCCGGCCGCGGCCTCGTTCCTCGGAGCGCCGAATGGTGAGCTTGGGGTCGGTCATGGCGGCCATTCTGCGTCGCGTTTTTGCGCGTTCAATGGGTCGTGTGGTTGCGTCAGGGCAACAGTCTGTAGCCCTGTCGGGGCTTCCGACGGACCGTACCCCACGCTACGTTCTTCGGGTCATGAGCGACGAGAAGGAACCCCCCATCGGCCGACGCGACGCGATGGCCGGCCTCGCCGGCTTGGTGTTGGCGGCCGGTTGTGAGTCTCGACCGACCGAGTCGGCGGCGCAAGCCCGCGCTCGGGAGCGAACCACCATGCGACAGCCCACGTTCTACATTCCCCACGGCGGCGGCCCCTGCTTCTTCATGGAGTGGCGGATGGGTCCGCCCGACACCTGGGACCGCATGGCCACTTGGTTGCGCTCGCTGGTCGAGGAGCTACCCGAACGACCGAAGGCGCTGCTCGTCGTGAGCGCTCACTGGGAGGCGCCCGTGCCGACCGTGACCGAGGGCGTCAGCTCGACGCTCCTCTACGACTACTCCGGCTTTCCGCAGCACACCTACGAGCTCACGTGGCCCGCAGCGGGCGATCCGAATCTGGCGGCGCGAACCCGCGAGCTCCTCGAGGGCGCGGGCATCTCCTCGGCCGGCAACGGCACCCGTGGTCTCGACCACGGTGTCTTCATTCCGCTCAAGCTCAGCGTCCCGGCCGCCGACATTCCGACCGTCCAGCTCTCGCTGGTGCGCGGGCTCGACCCCGCTGCGCACATCGCCATCGGAAAGGCGCTCGCGCCGCTCCGCGACGAGGGGGTGCTGATCGTCGGCAGCGGGATGAGCTACCACGACATGCGCGGCTTCGGTCGCGACACATCGCTGCCGGTGTCGCAGCGCTTCGATGGTTGGCTCGCCGAGACGATGACCCGGCCCGAGGGCCGCGAGGCCGCGCTCGAGCGTTGGGAAGACGCACCGGAAGGTCGCGCCTGTCACCCGCGCGAGGAGCACCTGCTCCCGCTCATGGTGGTCGCAGGCGCCGCCGAGGGCGAGGCGGGCGCGCGTGTCTTCGGCGACCAGGTGATGGGCGTCGAGGTGAGCGCCTACCGCTTCGGCTGAAGGCGTCGTAGACACGATTCGGTGAGCGAACGGAAGGCCTTCAAGGACTACTTCGACCGGGCGGCCGTTCGGTCGCTTGCGGACCAATTCGAGCCGCACGTCACGGCCTTCGACCGGAAGCGCTTCGTTCAGCGGGCGTGTCGGGGCCTCGCCGAGCTCGAGATGATGGCCCGGGTCCGACAGATTGCGGACGCGCTGCGTCGCGAGCTGCCGGACGACACGGCTGCGGCGATGGCGGCCGTGACCGCGAGCCTCCCGGCGCCGCTGCCCGACTGCGAGCAGGTGACCGACGGCTATCTGCAGTGGCCGGTCGGCCAGCTCATCGCGGACCATGGCCAGGACGACTTCGACGCGTCCTTCCAGGCGATGATCGAGCTGACCCAGCGCTTCTCGTCGGAGTTCGCCGTTCGCCCATTCCTGATCGCCGAGCCGGAGCGCGTGATCACGAGGCTGATGGAGTTGACCGATCACCCGAGCCCGCACGTGCGCCGCTGGTGCTCGGAGGGCGTCCGGCCGCGGCTGCCGTGGGGGCAGCGCGCCCACTCGCTCGAGAGGGACCCTTCGCCGATCTTGCCGCTCCTCGAAGCCCTGAAGGACGACCCGGAGGAGTACGTGCGCCGTTCGGTCGCCAACACGCTGAACGACATCGCGAAGTCGAAGCCGGCGCTGGTCGTGTCGATCGCCGAGCGCTGGTGGAAGGGCGCCTCCAAGAACCGACGGCGGCTCGTGCGGCATGCGCTGCGTACCCTGATCAAGAATGGCGATCGGGGCGCGCTCGCCGTGCTCGGCTACGGACCCCCGAGAGCGCTGGAGGCGTCGCTCGAGGTGAGCCCGGCCGAGGTGTCGATCGGTGGATCGGCCCTGCTCACGCTCTCACTGACGAACGCCTCGAATCGGCCGCAGCCGCTGCTGCTCGACTACCAGGTCCACTACGTGAAGGCCGACGGGAGCGCGCGACCGAAGGTCTTCAAGTGGAGGGAGCTCACCCTCGAGGGCGACACCACGCTGACCAAGAAGCACTCGATGCGGACGGCGACGATTCGAACGCTCTACGTGGGGGAGCACCGAGTGGAGGTGCTCGCGAATGGCGAGGTCGTGGCAGAGGCGAGCTTCAGGCTGCGGTAGCGACTGCCCGGCTCGTCTCGGCAGACCGAGGAGCGCGAGAGCCACGGGCGACGCACCCTGCGTGGATTCCACGAGGGGCAGCCAACACCTTCCGTGATCTGACAGACGCTCGGTGCTGGGGGTAGAGTGCCGCCATGATTCGGCGGCAGGTGTGGGTGATTCTGGCGTTTCTCGCGATCGTGCCGCTCGGTGGCGCGCCGCCCGTTGACGCGCAGGAGATCACGTACATCCGGGTGGCGACCCTCGCGCCGGATGGGTCCCCGTGGATGCGTGTCTTCCGTGCGTTGGATGCGGAGCTCGCGGAGCGGACCGGCGGGCAGCTGCGGCTGCGCATCTACGGCGGTGGCAGCCAGGGACAGGAGAGCGACTACATCGCGAAGATGCGCGCGGGTCAGCTCGACGCGGCGGCGCTGACGTCGTCCGGGCTCTCGACGATCGTGCGGCCGGTGCTGGTGCTCGGGTTGCCTGGCATCGTCGACGACTACGCGACGCTCGACCGCGTGCGGCGCCGGATGGGGCCGCGCTTCGAGCGCATCTTCGAGCGGGAGGGGTTCGTGCTGCTCGGGTGGGGCGATGTCGGCAAGGGGCGACTCTTCAGCAAGCACCGCATCCAGCGACCGCGCGACCTGCGCTCGGCGCGGGTGTGGGCACCGACGACCGACGTGGTCTTCAGCGAGTTCCTGTCGATCGTCGGGGCGCAGCCGCGGCGGCTCGGGGTGACCGAGGTGTACCCGGCGCTGCAGACCGGGATGGTCGACACGGTGCCGGGCTCGGCGCTCGCGGCGGTGGCGCTGCAGTGGCACTCGCACCTCGACTACTACTCGCGTGACCACGCGGGGATCCTGGTCGGCGCGAGCGTGATGCGGAAGGCCAAGTGGGACTCGCTGAGCGAGGACCACCGGCAGGTCATCCGCGACGTGTCGCGGCGGGCGCATCGGGTGGCCAAGCAGATGATTCGGCGCGCGGACGACGCGGCGCTGCGCGTGGTCGAGCAGCGAATGACGGCGGTGGATACGACCCCGCACCAGGCCGAGTGGAACCGCGCGGCGCTCCGGACGCGCGACCGGCTGATGGGTCGGGTGTTCCCACGGGCGCTCTTCGACGCGGTGCTCCGGGCCGCCGACGAGTAGTTTTCATCTTCTGTCCGGAAGCCCCTGTGTTTGTGGGGCTTCGGGGGGGGTGCTCCTCTCCCTGGGGATTCAGGGGGCGGCGCCGAGCTCGATGCCGACGGCGCGGGCGGCGCCGACGAGCTCGCCGTCGGGGGGGACGAGCTTGGGCTTGGCGCAGGCGTCCGCGAGCGGGACGCTGCGCATGGTGGTGCCGCGCAGGACCACGAGGCGGCCGGTGCGGCCCTCGGCGCAGAGCTGGGCGGCGCGGACGCCGAAGCGGGTGCCGAGGAGCCGGTCGAAGGCGGAAGGCGTGCCGCCGCGCTGCAGGTGGCCGAGGACGGTGACGCGGATGTCCATGTCCACGCGAGTCTCCAGGAGCTGTTTCAGGCGAACGCCGGCGCCGGCCAGCCGTGGGGCGTGGCCGGGCTTGGCGTCTGTGGTCGAGACTTCTTCACCGACCGGACAGGCGCCTTCGCCGACGACCACGATCGAGAAGGTGGTGCCAGCCTCGCTCCGCTCGCGGATCTTCGCGGCGACGCGATCCACGTCGTAGGGGATCTCTGGAATGAGGATCACGTCGGCCCCGCCGGCGATACCGGCGCAGAGGGTGATCCACCCGGCGTTGCGGCCCATCAGCTCGAGGATCATCACGCGGTCGTGGGACTCGGCCGTGGCGTGCAGGTTGTCGATGGCCCAGGTCGCGTTGCCGACCGCGGTGTCGAGGCCGAAGGTGAAGTCGGTGGTGTCGAGGTCGTTGTCGATGGTCTTCGGCACGCCCACGACCGGGATACCCAGCTCCTCGAAGCGGAGGCCGATCTCCATGGTCCCGTCGCCGCCGACCAAGACGAGCACGTCGATGGCGAGCTCCTTCAGCCGCTGGAGTACGACGTCGGAGCGGTCGACGAGCTCGGTCTCGCCGGCCTGGTTCTTCACCGGGAACGCGAAGGGCTGACCTCGGTTCGAGCAGCCGAGGATGCTGCCGCCCCGCGGAAGGATGCCCCGCACATCGTCGGGCCCCAGCTGGTGGACGCGCCCATCGACGAGGCCCTCGAAGCCGTCTTCGGAGCCGTAGACCTCGATGCCGAGCGCGTTCGCCTGCTTGGTGAACGCGCGCAAGACGGGGTTCAGACCGGGCGCGTCACCGCCGCCGGTCAGGATGCAGACACGCTTCACGTTTTGGGGAGTCGGCATGCGTCCGTATCGCCGAGCGACCCGCCGCGCGCAAGGGGTCAGCGGGTGCGGCTGGCCTCGTAGAGCGCGATGCCGGTGGCGACCGAGGCGTTGAGCGAGTCGAAGTCGCCCGCCTGAGGGATCGAGGCGATGCGATGGCAGCGCTCGCGGACCATGCGGCGCAATCCCTTGCCCTCGGAGCCGACCACCACCACGCGTCCCAGCGGCGCGGGACCGAGGGCGTCGATGGTGACATCGCCTTCGGCGGCGAGGCCGACGATCTCGAGGCCCTGGTCACCGACCATCTGAAGCGTCCGCTGGAGGTTCGGTACCTCGGCGATGCGCGCGCGCTCGGTGGCGCCTGCCGAGGCGCGAACCACGGCCGGACTGAGCGTCGCGCTGCGATGGCGAGGCACGAGCACGCCGTCCGCGCCGAAGACCAGCGCGCTGCGGATGATCGCACCGAAGTTCTGCGGGTCGGTGATCTCGTCGAGCGCGACGAGCAGCGGCGCGTCGAGCTCGAGGAGCGATTCGACGGATCGATAGGGGTAGGGCGGCCCAGTGCCGATGACCCCCTGGTGCCGCACTCCCTTGGCGCGTTGGTCCAGCTCGTCGCGGGTCGCGATGCTCAATGGCACCCCGGCGCGATCGGCCGCGGACTGCAGCTCCGGCAGCTTCTCGAGCGCTGCCTTCTCCACATGGACCTGGTCGACCGTGCCGCCGGCGAGCCCCTCGAGGATGAACCGGCGGCCCACGATGAGGCGCCGGCCGCCTTCCTTCTGCGGGTTCTTGCCTCGCTTCTTGCCGCGCCCCTTGGACGCGCGGCGGCTCACGAGCCGATCTCGGCGGCGATTGCGCTCGCGGCGGCGACGGGGTCGTCCGCCAGCCGGATCGGTCGACCGATCACGAGCAGGTCGGCTCCCGCCGCGCGAGCCTCGGCGGGCGTGGCGGTTCGACGTTGGTCGCCGGTCGCGCTGCCCGTCGGGCGCACGCCGGGCACCACGAGCGTCGCGCTCGGGATCTGTTCCCGGAGCCCGGCGACCTCGTGGGGCGAGCAGACGAAGCCGTCCACGCCCGACGCGTGCGCGACTGCGGCCAGGCGGCTCACCGCCTCGGCCGGGGCCCCCACGAGCCCGATCGCGTCGAGCTCACCCTGGTCGAGGCTGGTCAGCACGGTGACCGCCAGTAGCTGCGTGTCGGTGCCGTGCGCTGCCTCCGCCGCCGCCGCCAGGGCCGCCGGGCCGGCGGAGGCGTGAACGGTCAGGTAGCGCACCCCCATCTTGGCGGCCGAGCGCACCGCGCTCGCCACCGTGGCTGGGATGTCGTGCACCTTCAGGTCGAGGAAGCAGGCAGCGCCTGCGTCGTGGACGGCTTCCACCGCCGCCGGTCCGACGGCGGTGAAGAGCTCGAGCCCCACCTTGTAGACACCCACGTGGGTGCCCAATCGGTCGAGCCACGCCCGCGCCTCGTCGAGCGTCGATACATCGAGTGGAAAGACGATGCGTTCGTGTGCCGACGGGGCCACGGGGTCGTTCTCAGGCTGTGTCGGCGGCCGTCAGAGGCCGTCGAGACCGGCCAGCGGGTCATCACTGATCCCGCCACCGCCACCGCCGCCACCGCCGCCACCGCCGCGCATACCGCGTCGGGCACGCCGGGTCCGGCGTCGAGTCGTGGCTTCGGCTTCCATTTCGGCAGCAGCAGCCTCGGCCGCGGCGCGCGCCTCTTCCTCGGCGCGACGACGCTCTTCCTCGGCCTCACGGCGCGCCTGAGCCTCGGCGGCCGCCTGCTCGCGGGCCTCTTGGGCTTCACGGGCGACGCGGTCGGCCTGCTCCTGGGCGAGTCGCTCGCGCTCGGCGCTCTCCTCGAGCATCGGCTGGATCAGTCCGAAGTAGCTGCCAGCGCCGACACCGAGGAGGACGACCACGAGACCGGCGATGATGCCGGGGTGGATGCCCTTCTTCTTCTCGGCGGCCGCCTTGGCCATCTCGCGCTCATGAGCGAGCAGGCGCTCCTGCTCGGCCGCGCGGGCCTTGGCTTCCTCTTCGAGGCGAACACGGAGCTCGTGCTCCTCCCGCTCCCGGCGGATGCGTTCTTCCTCGGCCTTCTTGGCACGTTCCTCGGCGAGGCGAGCCTCTTCCTCGGCACGTACCCTGGCTTCTTCTTCTTCGCGCTTTCGCCGCTCTTCTTCTTCCTTCTTGCGGCGGGCTTCTTCTTCGCGCTGACGCGCTTCCTCTTCCTCTTCGGCGATGCGATCCTCTTCGAGGTTCATCAACTCCTTGAGGTTGAAGAGAACGGACGATTCCTTTTCGTCGGACATCTAGTTCCTCGTGGCTGGGGTTTGGGACGACCCCCGCGCTGGCGCCGGAAGGCTAGCAGCCCCGATCCGCGGATGTCAACGCTGCTGTAACGGTCCGGCGTCCGTAATCACTGCGCTTTTCGTTGTGACTCCAACGTGTCCGTCCCCAACCATGGGCCTGCCGGGGGTCTCCGGCCGTGGTATCTTCGCGCCGATGCGCACTCTCCACCCCGTGGCGCTCGGTGCCTTGGTGTCCCTGGCCTTCGGCTGCGGCGGCGGCGAGGGGGGGCTCGGTCCGGGCGACAGCTGCGTTCGCTCGTTCGAGTGCGCCCCCGGCTTGGCGTGCGTGCTCGGCACGTGCAGCACCGACCCGAGCATGATCGGCGGCCAGGTCCCGGACTTCGGCATCGACGTCGATCTGGGTCCGGAGGCCGACATGGGCCCGGAGGCGGACATGGGTCCGCAGCCGGATCTCGGTCCGCCGCCGGACATGGGGCCGGAGCCCGACCTGGGTCCGGAGCCGGACATGTTCACACCGGAGCCGGACATGTTCACGCCGGAGCCGGACATGTTCACGCCGGAGCCGGACATGTTCACGCCGGAGCCGGACATGTTCGTCGAGTCCGACGCCGGCTGAGGCCTGGTTCTGGGGGGATTCTGAGAAGCTCCCCCAGTCGTCGCGAGTGAATCGAGCCTCCGCGGGGGCGCTACTCGCGCCAGAAGAGCTTCCAGGGGTTGTGCTTCAGGTCGCGAAGCATCTCCTGGACGTCGTCATAGACCTCTTCGTCCATCAGGAACGCGCCGACGGTGCCCCGGCCCGAGCGGATGTGAGCGACGATCTCTCGGGCGTCGTTCACCGAACGTTCGGCCTCCGCCAGGATCTCCTGGATCTGCTGCCGCTGTTCGGGCCCCAGGGTGTCCATGGCGTCGTCCGCCTTGGTCGCCAGGCTGCGGACGTCGGTCATGATCGGGTCGATGTCGCGCGAGACCCGCGCGAGGGTGCTGTCGAGGTTGCGGAGCACGCGCTGGACCCGGCCGTTCATCGTGTCGTTGGCGGTGGTCAGCAGCTCGTTCGTCTGCGAGGTCGCGGTCTCGATGTTCTCCATCACGCGGTCGAGCCGGTCGTCGTGCTCGGCGAAGAATGCGTCCGCGCGCCGGATCATGCTGGCTGCGGAGCTCAGCAGGTCGCCCAGGTCCTCGCGGTTTTCCCGTAGGAGCCGGGTCATGCCCTCGAGGAGCTCGTACGCCATGGCAAAGGCCAGATCGAGCCTGGGCGGGTCCACGCCCTCGACCACGGCGCCGTCCTCGAGGTGCGGCTTCTCCGGGTCGCCGGGGTCGATGGAGATGATCGACTCTCCGAGCACGCTCTGGCTCGTCACGTAGAAGAGCGCGTCCTCGTGGATGGTCTCCTGCACCTCGCTGTCGATGCGGACGTGCATGCGGATCATGGGGCGGCGGCCAGTGTCCGGGTCCAGCTTCTGGCCCCAATACTCGATGCTCTCGACCTCGCCGACGCGGATGCTGCCGATGTTCACCGAGGCCCCGGGCTGGACGTTCCCCGGATTGTCGAAGTCGACGTAGACCGAGTACTGCTCGCCGAGCTCGACGCCGCCGAGGACGAAGATGAAGCCGCCCAGGAGGGCGATGGCCACCAGGATCAGCAGCCCGACGCGGACTTCGACGCTCATGAACGCACCTCTGGGTTCACCGGCGTCATACTTCCATCGGCCCTTCGGCGCGGCCGTCGATGAACTGCCGAACGACCGGGTCGTCGGTCTTTCGGAAGTCCTCGGGAGTCCCGAGCAATCTCACGGTGCCCTTGTACAACATCGCGATCCGGTCCGCGATGGCGAAGATGGAGACGAGGTCGTGGCTGACCACGATGCTGGTGACCCCGAATTCGTCGCAAAGGCGGCGAATCAGCTCGTCCGTGCGGCGAGCGCTGACCGGATCGAGGCTGGTGGTCGGCTCGTCGAAGAGCACGTACTCGGGGTCCAGGGTCAGCGCTCGGGCGATGGCCACGCGCTTGCGCATGCCGTCGCCGAGCTGGGCGGGATAGGCATCGGCGAAGTCCTGCATGTGGACCTGCTCGAGGCGGCGCCGGGCGTCGGCCATGGCCTCCTTCATGCTCATCCCTTTGTGCTTTCGGAGGGGCAGGGCGACGTTCTCGGCGCAGCTCATCGAGTCGAAGAGCGTCGAGTTCTGGAAGACCATCGCGCACTTCATCCGGACGGGGTAGAGCGCCTTCTCCTCCAGCCGGGAGACCTCGTGGTCGCCTAGGTAGATGTTGCCCTCGTCGGGGCGGAGCAGCCCGATGAGGTGCTTGATGAGCACGCTCTTGCCGACGCCCGAGGCGCCGATGACGAAGAAGCACTCGCCATCGTCGACGGTCACGTCGACCCCCTTCAGGACGACCTTCGGCCCGAAGGCCTTGTGGATGTTCTCGAAGCGGATCGGCATTGCTAATTAGGGTTTGGAACCCAAACCCTCTCTCGTCGGCTAGGCCTCCTCGATTCACCCGAGCTCCCCCGCC
>CAYXAP010000007.1:160395-230063 GCA_964462035.1 uncultured Sandaracinus sp. | reverse complement strand
CTAGCCATGCAACGAGCACCGAGCCGACGAATCTCGAAATCACCGCGACACCATAGCCCCGATCGCTCACCGCTCCAACGAGCCGCAATCCAACCCGGCCAACAAGGGGACGCTCGTTTTCATCGTTTTCATTCTCCGCCCCCTGCGCGCCCTTCATGCTGCCAAAACCGGCCAATCAACCGGGGGACGCTCGTTTTCGACGTTGTCTCAGCGTGGCAGGCCCAACTGCCGCCTCAACTCCTCTTCCATCCGCACCATCTCGGGAGTCACCAACTTTCGGGTCAGCAGGTTGCACACCGCGCTTCGGCTCATCCCCAGGGCAGCGCCCACGACTCGATACGTCTGGTCGAGGTCGTGGCAAGCGAGTCGCGCCATCAACCAACGAGTCACGACGGCGAGAGGCACTCGTGATCTCAACGACACCACGCTGGGGAGCCCTGTCAGCTGGCGCGCCTGCGCTTCGAGTCGCGGCCAGTTCACCTCGGGAGGTGCGGACCGAATCACCGGCTCCCGTCGCGGCTCCTCGCTCGACTCAGCGAAGAACTCATCGAGGTCCACCTCGGTCACGAACTCGTCGAACTCTCGCCGACCGGCGGCCGTGTCCGCGAATCCAAGAACGCTGAGTGCCCACTCGACGTGCAGCCACCCCGGCTCCGGGTCCAACCTCAAGTAGATCCGATGGCTCGTCCACCTCGACTCTGCGGGGGAGTCGACGACGTTCGCGTCCGGTGGGTTCCGGTGATGGTACGCGACCAGGCGGCGAAGTCGCCCTCGGCGATAAGGGTCGATGGACGGACGGTCCGCGAAAACCGGCCCGAGGGTACGTCCCTCGGTGCGCTTGTGGACGTGCTGGGCGAACCGGGTGTGCGTGGACCGGAAGAACGGGTCTGGATTTCGGATGCCTGGGACCAGGCCGTAGTGCACGTGCGAGGACATCAACCCGTACGAGAGCCACCGCCAGTCCCATCGGCGCTGGGCCTTCCCGATGGCGCGCAGCAGAGCTTGGCGGTCCTCGTCGTCGGCGAGGAAGAACCGGCGGTCCACGAACCGGGAGATGATGTGAGCGCCTTCCCCAGGCACCCAGTGGCGACGGCGCCTCGGCATGGACTCCTGTTCGGCGCGGCCGGAGCGTGGTTGCGTCGTCGATCGAATACGCGCGAAGAAAACGATGAAAACGAGCGTCCCGTAGCGAATCGCCCGCGGTTGGCGGGGCGAGAGTGTGTCGTGGCGCCGAGTTTGAAAACGATGAAAACGAGCGTCCCCGAAAGACCTCGAAAGACGTGTTCCGATGGTTCGCGGGTGGTGAGAGGGAGGGGAGGTGCTAGGGCTCGGTATGAGCGCTTCCGTCGTCGTGCATCATCTCGAGAACTCGCGGTCCCATCGGGTGCTGTGGCTGCTCGAGGAGTTGGGGGTGCCGTATTCGATCGAGCTGCATCGTCGGGACCCGAAGACCCATCGCTCGGGGGAGAGCCTTCGGCGGATCCATCCGCTGGGGAAGGCACCCTTGGTCGAGCTCGACGGGATCGTGCTCGCGGAGTCGGGCGCGATCCTCGAAGCATTGCTCGACGCGTTCGACGCGGACCATCGGCTGCACCCCTGGAAGGACACGGTCGAGCACCGCCGCTTCCGATACTTCATGCACTACGCGGAGGGCTCGCTGATGACGCCGCTGCTGGTGAAGCTCCTCACTGGCCTGCTGCGCGGGCGCAACGTTCCAGCCATCGCGCGCCCCATCACGGGCGGCGTCGGCAAAGCGCTGGACAAGCAGTACACGAACCCCGAGCTCCGCCGGCACCTCGCGTTCCTCGAGGGCGAGCTCTCCAAGCGCCCCTTCCTCTGCGGTGACGACTTCACCGCCGCCGACATCCAGCTCGGCTTCCCCCTCGAGGGCGCGACCGTCCGCGCCGGTCTCACCCCCGAGCGCTACCCAGCCCTCTCCGCCTACATCGAGACGCTCCGCGCTCGCGACGGCTACCGGGCTGCCGAGGAACGCGGCGGGCCATTGAATCTCGGGCGCTTCTCCCGCTGACCACACCGCGGCTGCCACGGGGAGCACCGGGCTCTATACTTCGGCACGATGTCCCTCGAGCCCCGCTTCGTTCCCCCGCCGACCAAGGGCGTCAGCTCTGCCGCGAAGGTGCTCGACGACTGGTACGTCGCCTGTGAGAGCACCGCCCTCGGCGCCAAGCCGCTCGCCATCACCTTCCTCGGCATGCCCATCGCGGTGTTCCGCCGCGCCGACGGTCGCCCGGCCGCGGTCCTGGACCGCTGCCCCCACCGCAACGTCCCCCTCTCGATGGGCCGGGTCCGCGGTTCGAACATCGAGTGCGGCTACCACGGTTGGCAGTTCGACGGCGACGGCCGCTGCAAGGCCATCCCCGGCCTCTGCGGCGCGGTCGACAAGGGCACCGGCCGCAACGTCCCGGCCTTCGCCACCCGCGAGCACGATGGTTGGGTCTGGGTCTACGGCACACCCGACACCGAGCCCGAGCGCGAGCCCTTCCGGCTCCCGCACCGCGACGACGACCGCTACACCACCGTCTACCAGGCGCTCGACATGGAGGGCTCGCTCCACGCGACCGCCGAGAACGCGCTCGACGTGCCCCACACCGCGTTTCTCCACAGCGGCCTCTTCCGCGAGGACGGAGAGCGCCAGCAGATCGACGTCGAGGTCCGCCGCCATCACGACCGCGTCGAAGCCGAGTACTTCGGTGAGCAGCGTCCGGAGGGGCTCCTGGGCAAGGTGCTCGCGCCCGGCGGTGGTGCGGTCGAGGTCCGACACGTGGACCGTTTCATCCTCCCCTGCATCGCGCAGGTCGAGTATCAGCTCGGCGAGGGCCACATCGTGGCCACCACCGCACTGACCCCCATCAGCGACTACGAGACCCGCCTCTTCGGCGCCGCCGAGTTCCGCTTCCCCATCCTCTCTGCGCGCTTCATGCCGACCAAGGCCATCGTGAACGCGCTCAAGCCGCTGGCGCTCAAGGTCCTGGGTCAGGATGCCGCGGCCCTGAAGAAGCAGACCCGGAACGTCCAACGCTTCGGCGGCGAGCAGTACGTCTCGACCGAGATCGACGTCCTCGGCCCCGAGATCCTGCGGCTCCTCCGCCAAGCGGAGCGGGGCGCACGGCGGCCGCCCCGTGAACGCCCGGAGACCAAACGGCTACAGATGTTGGTATGAGCGACGACGTCCGCGATGCCTTCGTCCCGGAGGGCGGGCTCGAGGCGCCGCCTGTGAAAGAGGCGCTGCTCGGCGGTCGCTATCGCCTCGGCGAGGAGTGGGCTCGGGGCGGCATGGCGCGGGTCTTCCGCGGACAGCTCTTCGGTGCCGCAGGCTTCACGCGGCGCGTCGCCATCAAGCGGATGCTCCCGGCGCTCGGCGACGACCCGGAGTTCGCGCGCCTCTTCGTCGAAGAAGCGCGAGTGGTCACGGCGCTCTCCAACCCGCACATCGTCGAGATCATCGATCTCTTCTTCGACGACGAGCGCCGTGCGTGCATCGTCATGGAGTGGATCGACGGAGTCGACCTCGGCACCTACCGTGGCCTCCACGCCCGCGTCGGGGACGCGACCAAGTGGAAGCACATCGCCCGGGTCGGGCTGCACACCCTTCGCGCGCTCGCGGCCGCTCACGAACGGCCCGAGGGCCCGGTCTTCCACCGGGACGTCACGCCGACGAACATCCTCCTCTCCACTCAGGGCATCGCAAAGCTCGTCGACTTCGGTCTCGCCCGCGCCGGCGATCGGGCGACCATGACCAGCCCGGGAGTGGTGAAGGGCAAGCTCGGCTACGTCGCGCCCGAGCTCACGGCCGGCCAGCGCCCCAACGCTCAGACCGATCTCTACGCGCTCGGTGTGACGCTCTGGGAAGCGCTCGCGATGCGCCGCGCCTTCGACGCCAAGAACGCCGTGGAGCTGATGGTCCAGGCCGGAAAGGGGGGCATCCCGCACCTGGACACGCTCCGTGGCGATCTCCCGCCAGAGCTCGTCACCCTCGTCCATCGGCTCTGTGCCCGCGATCCCAGCGAACGCTACGAGAGCGCGCGCCTCGCCGCGAAGTCGCTCGCCCGGCTCATCGAGGCGGACCTCGACGATTTTCAGGCCAGCGTTCGCGAGGTGACGCTCGCTCGCGACTCCCTGCGAGCCGAGCTCGGCTGACTCCTCGGTACCCGACCGCCCCGATCTCCCGTATCATTCATTTGGATGATCCCGATTGAGGGTGACCGTTTGGGGACTGATTGCTATATGACCCCCCTCATGGGTTGGAATCCAAGGGATCGAGCTCACCGATGAGTCGCCAGACCGACGACCGGCTCACGAAGCGACAGACCGAGGTCGCACGCCTCGCTGCGCGCGCCTTCAGCGATCGAGAGATCGCCGACGAGCTCGGGCTCAGCCCGCACACGGTTCACACCCACCTCCGGAACATCTTCGCGCGGCTCGAGATCTCCAGCCGCGAGCAGCTCGGGGAGCTCTTCGACTACGAACGCGATTGAGGGCTCGTCACACGCGGAGCTCGCCGGCGAGCACCGTCACGGCCCGCCCGCGCAGCGCGACGCGATCCCCGCGGAGCTCCACCTCGAGTCGTCCGCTCCGCTTGGAGAGCTGTCGCGCCTGCAGCGGTCGCGCGCCCAGCTTCGCGGTCCAGTAGGGCGCAAGTGCGCAGTGCGCGCTGCCGGTCACCGGGTCCTCGTCCACACCGGCTCGCGGTGCGAAGAAGCGGCTCACGAAGTCGAGCCCTTCGCCGCCCTCGTCCGCCATCGCCGTGACGATCACGCCACGCGCGTCGACGCCCGAGAGCGCTCGGAAGTCGGGATGGAGATCGGTGAGCTCCTTTCGCTCCCCGACCTCTACGAGCACGTCGTGGCGCGAGCGGGCGATGTGCATGGCGTCAGCGAGCCCGAGCGCGTCGAGCAACCCCTCCGGCTCGTCACATGCCTCCGGCGGAGTCGCCGGAAAGTCGAGCTCCACTCGTTCGCCGACCGCGCGAGCGACGAGCGGTCCACTCGCGCTCGAGAAGGTGACCGAGTCGGCGACCTTCTCCTCCTCGCGCAGGGCGTGGAAGCTGGCGAGCGTCGCGTGTCCACAGAGCGCGACTTCGGTCGTCGGCGTGAACCAACGGATCGCCCAGTCGCTCCCGGCCGGCAGCACGAAGGCGGTCTCCGAGAGGTTCATCTCGGCGGCCACCTGCTGCATCCAGCTCTCGTCCCGCGCCTTCTCCAAGATCACCACCGCCGCCGGGTTTCCGGTGAAGGGTCCATCGGCGAAGGCATCGACCTGGAGCAGACGAGTCATCTTCCGAGTCTTGCTCCGTCCGTTCGGCTGGCAACGAAGAACCTCTCACGAGCCGAATCCCCGTGCAGTCACGAGGTAGTCGGTGTGCCCCCGAATCAGGAGGGTGTTCCGGGTGGGCACGAAGAGTGTAGGTGCTATACGCACCCGACCCGGATTCCAGCCGTACGGCACACGGTGGAAAGCAGCGCGGGCAGGAGTTTTCGTGAGCGACGACGCAACCGATTTCGAGACCGACATCGACCCCACCGCCATCGCCATCGTGGGCATGGCTTCTCACCTCCCCGGCGCGCGGAACACGCGTGAGCTGTGGTCGAACCTGACGCAGGGTGTGGAGTCGATCCAGTTCTGGACCGACGACGAGCTGCTCGCCGAAGGCGAGTCGCCTTCGGCCATCCGGCACCCGCGCTACGTGAAGGCCTCGGCGCCCCTGCCCGAGATGGAGCTCTTCGACGGCGAGTTCTTCGGCTTCAGTCCGAAGGAGTCCGCGATCCTCGATCCTCAGCACCGCCACTTCCTCGAGTGCGCGTGGGAGGCGCTCGAGGACGCGGGTCACGTGCCGGAGACCTTCGACGGACCGATCGGCGCGTTCGGTGGCTGCGGCATGGGCAGCTACTTCTACTTCAACCTCTGCTCGAACCCCGACCTGGTCGACTCGGTCGGCCTGTTCCTGCTCCGGCACACGGGCAACGACAAGGACTTCCTCGTCACTCGCGTGAGCCACGTGCTCGATCTCAAGGGGCCGAGCGTCAACGTGCAGACGGCGTGCTCCACCTCGCTCGTCGCCGTGCACTACGCGGCGCAGTCGCTGCTGAACCAGGAGTGCGATCTCGCGCTCGCCGGTGGCGTGACGATCGAGATCCCCCACCGCCGCGGCTACATGTACAAGGAGGGCGAGGTCCTCTCGCCCGACGGCCACTGTCACGCGTTCGACCATCGCGCGCAGGGCACCGTCTTCGGCTCGGGCGCGGGTGTCGTCGCCCTTCGCCGGTTGGAAGACGCCATCCGCGATGGCGACCGCATCCACGCGGTCATCAAGAGCACCGCCATCAACAACGACGGCGCCAGCAAGGCCGGCTACCTCGCGCCCAGTGTCTCTGGTCAGGCTGCGTGCATCGTCGAAGCCCACGCGCTCGCCGACGTCGACGCCGACTCGATCGGCTACGTCGAGTGCCACGGCACCGGCACCTACCTCGGCGACCCGATCGAGATCAGCGCGCTCACGGACGCCTTCCGCCTCTCGACCGACGAGAAGCAGTTCTGTCGCATCGGCTCGCTCAAGACGAACATCGGCCACCTCGACACCGCTGCCGGTGTCGCCAGCCTCATCAAGACGGCGCTCATCCTCGAGAAGGAAGAGATCCCGCCCTCGCTCGGCTTCGAGAAGCCGAACCCGACCATCGACTTCGAGTCGAGCCCCTTCCTGGTCAACACCGAGCTCACCCCGTGGCCGCGGACACCAGGCAAGCCTCGCCGCGCGGGCGTGCAGAGCCTCGGCGTCGGCGGCACCAACGCGCACATCGTCGTCGAAGAACCGCCCGTACGCCCCGAGTCCGGCAAGAGCCACCGCGAGGTCCAGCTCCTCACGATCAGCGGCCGCAGCAAGGGCGCGCTCGACGGCAACACCGAGCGCCTGGCCGCGCACTTGGAGGCCCACCCCGAGCAGAAGCTCGCCGACGTCGCCTACACGCTCCATCACGGCCGCAAGGCCTTCGAGCGCCGTCGGGTGGTGGTCAGCGGTAGCCACGAGGACGCCGCCGAGCTCCTCGGCACCAAGGACCGCTTCCGCGTGCACACGCACACCGCGCTCGGGGACCCGAGCGTGGCTTTCGTCTTCCCCGGCGGTGGTGCGCAGTACGTCGGCATGGGCCTCGACCTCTACGAGTCGGAGCCCCTCTTCCGCGAGATCCTCGACCGCGGTTTCGCCTACCTCGCCAAGAAGGAAGTCGGCTTCGACCTCAAGGCGATCCTCTTCGCCGAGCCGAGCGACGAGGCCGCCGCCGCGCTCGCGCCGCTACCGTGCCAGCTGCCGGCGATTTTCATGTGCTCGTACGCGATGGCCCGCGTGCTCGAGAACGGGCCCTGTGGACTCGAGGGCATTCGCGCGGACGCTCTCGGCGGGCACTCGATGGGCGAGTACGTCGCCGCCTGCCTCACCGGCGTCTTCGACTTCGAGGAGGCGCTCGGCCTCGTGCTGCTCCGCGCCCAGTTGATGGACGAGAACGTCGCCGAAGGCGGCATGCTCGCCGTCCCACTCGGCGAGGACGAGATCCGAAAGCGCCTCGCCGGCACCGACCTCGATCTCGCCGCCATCAACTCGCCTTCGCTCACCGGCGTCTCTGGCACGCCCGACGCGATCACCGCCTTCGAGAAGAAGCTCGCCGCCGAGGAGATCGAGGCCCGCCGGGTGGACATCGATCGAGCTCCCCACTCGCGGCTCTTCGACCCGATCCTCCCGGCCTTCCGCGAGTACGTCTCCAAGATGCGGCTGAAGGCGCCCGATCGGCCGTTCGTGTCGAGCATGACCGGCACCTGGATCACCGCCACCGAGGCGACCGACCCGGAGTACTGGACCCAGCACATCCGTCAGCCGGTTCGCTTCGCCGACGCCATCGGCACGCTCGCTGAAGAGGACGACCGCATCATCATCGAGGTCGGTCCGGGCAAGGCGCTCGGCTCCTTCGCGAAGCAGCACCCGAAGGTCGACGTGCAGACCGTGCTCTCGAGCTTCCGTCACCGCGACGAAGCCGTCCTCGACGACGACTACCTGCTCGAGATGGTCGGTCGCCTCTGGGCGCTGGGCGCGGACGTCGACCTGGCCAAGCTCTGGGAGGGCGAGAAGCGCCACCGGGTCGAGCTCCCGACCTACGCCTTCCAGCGACAGCACTACTTCATCGATCCCGGCGAGCGTCGGGAAGAGTCCGTTGGCCTCGAGAAGGAAGCCGACGTCGCCGATTGGTTCTGGGCACCCGCCTGGCGCCCGGCCGCGGCGCCCATGATGGACACCCTCGCCGAGCTCCCGGCCCAGAGCTGGTTGGTCTTCCTCGACGACGCCGGTCTCGGTGATCGGATGGTCCAGCAGCTGAAGGCCGCCGGCCACACCACCACGCTGGTCCGCCCGGGCGACACCTTCGCCAAGATGAGCGACGGCTCCTACGTGATCTCGCCCGAGCGCGGTCGCGAGGGCTACGACCTGATGATCCAGGACCTGGTGAAGTCGGGGAACGTCCCCTCTCGGGTGCTGCACCTCTGGTTGACCACAGCGGACGAGAGCCATCGGCCCGGCTCGAGCTTCTTCCACCGCAACCAGGAGCGCGGCTTCTACTCGCTGCTCTTCCTGGCCCAGGCCATCGCCGACGAGAACCTCCCGCGCCCGCTGCAGATCACCGTGGTGACCAGCGACGCTCAACAGGTCGCGGGGGAGCGGCTCGCTCACCCGGAGAAGGCGCTCGCTCTCGGCCCGGCGCTCGTGACGCCGCGGGAGCTCCCGGGCGTCCACGTGCGAACCCTCGACGTGCGACTGCCCGAGGTCCAGAAGCGCCTCTTCGGCGGCAAGCTCGCGATGGCGCTCGTCGATCCCTTCGCCGGCAAGAAGACCGTGACCGCCGGCCTCGACGCGCTCGCCGAGTCGGTGCTCGAGGAGGCCCTGGCCGAGCCCGGCTCGTCGGTGGCCGCGCTCCGCGGCGGCAAGCGTTTCGAGCGCACCTACCGTCGCCGCAAGCTCGAGGCGTCCGATGGCGATCATCGTCCGCTCCTGCGCGACGAGGGCGTCTACCTGATCACCGGTGGCCTCGGTGGCCTCGGCCTCGTGGCCGCCGAAGAGATCGCCAAGAGCGTGAAGTCCCCGACGCTCGTTCTCGTCGGTCGCTCCGGCCTCCCCGATCCGGAGAGCTGGGACGCGCACATCGCCGAGCACGGCGACACCGACTCCACCTCGCTGAAGATCGCCCGCGTCCGCGAGCTCGACGCCCTCGGCGCCACCGTCGTGGTCGAGAAGGCCGACGTGACCAACGTCGCGCAGATCCGCGAGCTCTTCGCCAAGGTGCGGGCCGCTCACGGGCCGATCCGTGGCGTGGTCCACACCGCCGGCGTGGTCCGTGACGAGCTCCTGCAGGTGAAGAGCCTCTCCGCCATCGAAGAGGTCTTCGCCCCGAAGGTCCACGGCACGATGGTGCTCGGTGAGCTTCTCGCCGAAGCGCCCCACCGCGCCGACTGCGACTTTGCCGTCCTCTACTCGTCGACCTCGACCGCCATCGCGCCCCCCGGCCAGGTGGACTACGTCGCGGCCAACGCCTTCCTCGACGCCTTCGCCGCGAAGCATCGGGAGGCCGACGGACCGAAGTTCACCTCGCTGCACTGGGGCATCTGGCGCGACGTCGGGATGGCCGCCGAGGCCTTCGAACGTACCGACCTGAGCGCCGGCCCCGAGTCGTTGCCCGAGACCGACGGCCCCTTCTTCCAGGGCCGGGTCCGCGACGCGCAGGGGCTCACCCACCTCTTCGCGCACCTCTCCCCGGACAGCCACTGGCTGTTGAGCGAGCACCGCGTCCGCCCGATCGGTGACGAGGGCACCGGACCGGCGCTGATCCCAGGCACCGGCATCGTCGACCTGATCACTCAGGGCATGCGCGAGCTCGGTGAGGGCACGGACTTCACCATCAAGGACCTCTACTTCCTGCGCCCGCTACAGATCGGTGACGGCGAGACCCGCGAGGTTCGGCTCAAGGCCCGCCGCAGCGACGAGGGCTACCGGGTCGAGCTCCGCTCCGCCTGCGTGGTCGAGGGGCGCGCCGCTTGGCAGCTCCACGCGCAGGCGGAGGTCTCCATCACCGACCGCAGCGCGGCCGAGCCGCTCGACCTCACCGCGCTCCGCGAGCGCTGCGCCAAGGACGTCCGCATGGACGAGAAGGGCCTCCGCTCGCCGCAGGAGGAACACCTCCGCTTCGGCCCGCGCTGGCGCGTGCTCCGTGAAGAGCGCTACGGCGACGGCGAGGCCTACGGCCGGCTCGCCCTCCAGGACGAGTTCGCCGGCGACCTACAGGAGGGCTGGGCGCTTCACCCCGCGCTGCTCGATCTGGCGACGGGCTATGCGATGGGCCTCATCGAGGGCTACCGGCCGACCCACGTCTGGGTCCCGGTGAGCTACGAGCGCATTCGCGTGCACGCGCCGCTTCCGCGTGAGGTCTTCAGCTGGGTGCGCAGCGCCGGATCGAACACCTCGACCGACGACTTCGCGCTCTTCGACGTCACGCTCACGGACGGCGCTGGCAACGTGCTCCTCGAGGTCGAGCGTTTCGCCATCCGTCGGCTCGAGGCCGACGCAGGCTTTGCCCTGGCCAAGGCACCCACCCGCGCCGAGGTCGAGTTCGACAAGGCGCCCGAGGCCGACCCGGACCGCCCGCTCTCGCCCGCCGAGCAGCGGCTCCAGCGGAACTTCGAGCGCGGCATCGAACGCGCGGAGGGCGGCGACGCGCTCCTGCGGGTACTGGCGCGGCTCCGTTCGAAGGACCCGCTCCCCGAGATCTTCGCCACCAGCCTCGACCTGCAGGGGCTGATCGCCCAGGCCGGCGAGAGCCTCTCCGAAGGCACGCCCTCGAGCGCGAAGTTCGCGCGCCCGGAGCTCGACAGCGACTACGTCGAACCGGCGAACGACATCGAGCGCACCCTGGTCGGCTTCTGGGAGGAGCTCCTCGGCGTCGACCAGGTCGGCGTGGAGGACTCGTTCTTCGACCTCGGCGGTCACTCGCTCATCGCCGTGCGTCTCTTCGCGATGGTGAAGAAGGCCTACAAGGTCGAGTTCCCCATCAGCGTGCTCTTCGAAGCGCCGACCATCCGCGCGTGCGCGGGGCTCATCGAAGACGCCGGCGTCAGCGCTGGTGGCAACGGCACCGCGGAAGCCAAGCCCGTCGCGAAGGCGCCTCCGAAGCGTCGCTTCACGCACCTGGTGCCCATGCATCCAGGGGAGGGCGGCGACCGGATCCCCTTCTTCCTGGTCGCCGGCATGTTCGGCAACGTGCTCAACCTCCGCCACTTGGCGCACCTCGTCGGGAGCGACCGGCCCTTCTACGGGCTGCAGGCGCGTGGGCTCTACGGCAACGAAGATCCGCACGAGACCTTCGAGGAGGCTGCGACCGACTACCTGAAGGAGATCCGTCAGGTCTGCCCGAAGGGGCCTTACCTGCTCGGTGGGTTCTCCGGCGGTGGCTACACCGCCCTCGAGATGGGCCGGCAGCTCAAGGCCGCCGGCGAAGAGATCGGCCTGCTCGTGATGCTCGACACGCCCGCGGCGCTCCTCCCGGAGCCGCTCTCGCTGAAGGACCGCATCGCGATCCAGACCCAGCGCCTCGAGCAGAAGGGCGCCGGTTACCTGGTGGAGTGGGCGTCGAGCCGCGTCGAGTGGGAGATCGGCAGGCTCCGGAAGCGCTTCGAGGAGCCGGAAGAGGCTCCGAACACCGAGTTCCACGACGAAGCGATCGAGGCCGCCTTCCGACGCGCGCTCGCCCGCTACGAGATCCCGACCTGGGACGGCCCCATCGAGCTCTTCCGGCCGCCGCTCGAGGAGGCCTACGTGCTCGGGCCTGGGCGGATTCTCAACCACGACCGCGAGTACGTCTACGAAGACAACGGCTGGAGCCACTTCTGTGACGACGTCCGTGTCCACGTCGTGCCCGGCGACCACGACTCGATGGTCCTCGAACCGAACGTGCGCGTGCTCGCGTCCACCCTCCGGGAAATCCTCGACGGAATCGACCGAAACACCCCTCGCGCATCGAGCGCTCGACGCGCGTCTGCCAGCCCGGTAAACGCCTGACATGAAAGTCCACGCGGTCCTCCTCAACTGGCGCACGCCAGCGATGACGCTCGACGCGCTCGAAGCGCTCGTGCTCTCCCTCGAGGGCGTCGGCGACTCATGGGCGATCACCCTGGTCGACAACGACTCGCAGGACGGCAGCGAGGAAGCGCTCCGTGAAGCCGTCGCCGAGCGCGGCGACGACCGCATCTCGGTGGTCCAGTCGGGACACAACGGGGGCTTCGGCTCTGGCAACAATGTCGGCCTCCGGCGCGCGCTGAAGTCGGACGACCCGCCCGAGTACCTCTACATCCTCAACTCCGACGCCTTCCCCCAGGAGCGCGCGCTCCGGCACCTGGTCGACCACCTCGACGCGAACCCCACCGTGGGCATCGTCGGGAGCTACATCTACGGCGTCGACGGCGAGCCTCACTGCACCGCGTTCCGCTTCCCGTCGGTCCAGTCCGAGCTCGAGGGTTCGCTCCGGCTCGGCGTGGTCAGCCGAGCCCTGAACGACTTCGTCGTGCCGATGGGGATCCCCGAGCACACCACCCAGGTCGACTGGCTCGCGGGCGCCAGCATGATGTTCCGCCGCGAGGTGCTCGAGCAGATCGGGCTCTTCGACGAGTCGTTCTTCCTCTACTTCGAGGAGACCGACCTCTGCCACCGCGCCGCCGAGGCCGGTTGGACGACCGTCTACGTCCGCGAGAGCGAGGTCGCGCACGTCGGCAGTGCGTCCACCGGTATGAAGCGCTGGGACAAGGTGCCCGACTACTGGTTCGACTCTCGTCGGCACTACTTCGCCAAGAACCACGGCCGCGCCTACCTGGCCGCGGCGACCGCCAGCCGGGTCCTCGGCTCGTCGGTGTGGCAGCTGCGCCGCCGGCTCCAAGGCAAGGCAGACCAGGACCCGCCCCGCTTCCTGAGCGGGCTGCTCAACCACTCCTTCCGTCGCGCGGCGCGCGAGATCCTGCCGCGCTGAGAACGATGGGCCTCCCCGAACTCAGCGACGCGGAGCACGCGGCCGCCGACCGAGCCCTGCGGAGCAGCGCGGGGCCCGCGCTCGCGCGGGCGATGTTCTCGATCTCCCTCGGCCAGCCGGTCGACGACGAGCTCAGTCTCCGTAGGGCAATCGCGCTCCGCTGGCTGGACCAGGACGGCAAACCGACGGAGCTCGGCAACCTGGTGAAGGACCCGCTCCGCGAGTTCGTCTTCTGGGAGGAGCGCGGGCGGAAGCTCCCGAGCGAGGAGCTCTCGCCAGTGCTCGCGCGGCCTCGCTTCGTGGCCAAGGACGTGCTCGAGGTGGGCTCCGGGGGCGGCTGCAACCTGCTCTCGCTCAGCGGCATCCCCCATCGCTTGGTCGGGGTGGAGCCGATGCCGGTGTACCGGCAGATGACGCCGATGCTGGCGGCGATGGCTGGGCTCCCCGCGCCGGAGGTGGTCGCGGGCTGGGGTCGTGACCTGCCTTTCGAAGCCGCCAGCTTCGACACCGTGCTCTGCTACTCGGCGCACCAGTACATGCGGGTCGACGACGCGCTGACCGAGATGGCCCGGGTTCTTCGCCCCGCGGGTCGACTGATCGTGGTCGGCAACACGTTCTTCCCCTTCACCGGGGAGAGCGTCGTCCGCTTCGCGCGTGGCCGAAGCCTCGGCACTCTCAAGTACGACCTCACCGCCATCGCGAACACGCTCGCCTACCAGCTCCGCGGCCGCCGCGCCGTGCGGTCGACCGACGCGAAGACCACGACGTCGACGCCGATCTACCCGACGCGCGGCCACCTCTATCGCGCCGCCCGACAGGCAGGCCTCGTCCCGGCGATCCACGACCAGCGAACCCTGCCCACGGGCGAGACTCTCTTCGTGGCGACTCGCCGCTGAAGGTCAGAACGACGCTGGCTCGTTCCGGCGGTGCCAGGTGAGCGCGAGCCACAGCAGCCCAGTGACCAACGCGCCGGGCGCCAGCGCCGCGAGAACGCCGAGTCGGTAGAAGCCGTCGACGTAGTTCGCGAGCACCACGCCCGTCAGCACCGACACCACCGAGCCGGCGCCGGCGGCGATCGCAGCGGCGAGCCGGTCGTTCGGCTGGGCCCATGCGCCGGCCGTGCCGCTGACCACGCCAGCGAAGAGCAGCCAGCCGAAGCTGGTACCGGTGCCCCATTCGGGGAAGGTGCCGAGCGCGATCATCGTCGGGAGGATCGCGCCGACCAGCCCGAGGACGAGCGGCGGCAGCTTCTTCTTCTCTTCCTTGACGTCGTGCTTGCTCAGCGCGCGCACCTTCGCGAGCGTGTGCTCCCGGAGCTCGTCCGGGATCATCGCCCAGAGCTCGTCGGCCGAGTGCTCGTCGAGTAGCGCGATCAGGAGCGTCCCCGGCTTCTCTCCCGCCTCGAGCCGTGCGCGAAGCGCCTCCTCGTTGGTCCCGGTCTCTCCCAGCAGGTGCAGCATCACGTGCGGGTCCAGGAAGACCTCGAGCCGCTCGGCGTCCACCTTTTGGAGGAGCGTGAGGAGAATCGTGGCTGCATTGCTCACCTGGGCAGCATGCCCCAGCGGAGCCCTCCCGTCAGCCAGCCCGCGACCCAGCGTAGACGTCGTTGTCCCTGGCCCGCGCCGCCCGAGCTGATACTCTCGCGGCATGATCGTCTGTGGCACGGATCTGGGGCCCAGTGGCGAGTTCGCGGCCCGTTGGGCAGCGGCGCTCGCGCGGGTCACCGGCCAGTCCCTCCGCTTGGTGCACGTCGACGACGCGGAGCACCAGTCGCTCGATGCCTTCCCAGAGAGCGTTCGTGACGCGGCCGCCGCGTTCCACGCTCGGCTCGATGCGCGTCGCGCCGCCCATGAGGACGAGCTCGCCCACCTCGCCGATGCCCTCGGGGTCGAGACGGAGCGGAAGGTCCTCACCGGCCGCCCATGGGAGCAGCTGGTGGCCAACGCGGCCGAGTCTCGCGCGTCGCTGCTGGTCGTGGGACCGCACGCGAGTGGCCTCGGGACCACGTCCCGGCGGGTGGCCAGCCACGCGACCTGTCCGGTCCTCGTCGCGGCGCCGCACGATCCGCCCAGCTTCGCCCAGCTCCCCTGGGTCGTCGGCATCGCCCACGACGATCGCGTGCCGGCGCTCCTCAAGGACATCGGAGCGCTGGCGGCGATGACGTCGAGCAGCCTGATCGCCACCCGCGTGCTCCCCGAGATGCCGGAGCTCGAAGGCGAAGCCGGCGAGGAAGCGGACGCGCTGGTCGCCGCGACCGACGCCGCCACCCGTGAAGAGATGGCCCGGCTCACCCTCGAGCTCGACGTTCCGATCGAGCCGCACGTGACCAGCGGGGCCCCGGCTGCAGTGTTGCTCGCCGAAGCGAAGAAGCGGGGCGCCGGCGTCGCCGTCGCCGCTCAGAGCGGGGGTCGTCCGCGGGACGCGCTGCGCCGCTTCTTCCTCGGCAGCCAGACCGAGAGAGTCATCCGCCACGCAGGCGACATCCCCGTCTTCGTTTCGCCGGCGCACACCGGGGACGACTGATGGGCGCCAGCCGGGATGGCGAGCCGAGCGCGGAGATCGACGGCACCGCCACGTTCGGGCTCGGTCCGGCCGGCATGGGGCCCGCGCGTCGCGCGGCGCGCACGGCGTTTCGGTGGGTCCTCGCGGGCGCGACCGGGCGCCCCTCGAGGGTTCGCGTCTTCGACTCCTACAGCGAGCTGCTCGACGACCTCGAGACTCTCGCGTTCGCATGGCTGCCCCCGGCGACCTTCGTCCGTGCGCAGACCCGGATGCCGCTGACCATCGTGCGCGGCATCCAGCGTGGCAATCGGAGCCAGTATCGTGGCGTGCTCTTCACCCGCGACGTCGAGGGTGTCCGCGACCTGGACGCCTTGAAGGACGCTCGCGTGGCCTGGGTCGACCGCGACTCCTGCGCCGGTCACCTCTTCCCGCGTTTGGCCCTGCGATCCACCGGTATCCAGCCCCACGAGGTGTTCGTGGAAGAGCTCTTCCTCGGCAGTCACTCTGCCGTGGTCCACGCGGTCGGCCGTGGGTTCGCTGACGTAGGCGCGACGTACATGCGCGTGGACGAAGACGGCAACCCGCTCGAGGAGTCCTTCGTCGAAGACGCGCATCGCTATCGAGTCCTGCTGGTCTCCGAACCCATCCCAGCAGACGTCATCGTCGCCGGGCCGGTAGCGACGGCGCGCGAGGTGGTGAGCATGCGACGCGCGCTCCGTGGACTGACGCGGCACGAAGAGGGCCGCGAAGTCATGCGGGGCATCTTCGATGCGGACGACTTCGTGGAAGCGGCGCCCGCCGAGTACAGGGTCGTCCGCGATGCCCTCGCGGCGATGCTCGAGTAGCCCGGCTCGCTCGAGTCAGTCGCGGCGGAAGGGGCCGTGATCGGCGAGCGCCTCGATCTGCCGCTCGGTGGCCATCGCTTCGTGGATCAGGAACTCGCTGACCGCCTCCGCGAGAGCCGGGTGCCGCAGCCAGTGCGCGCTGTGGATCGGCACAGGCATGAGCCCGCGCCGGAGCTTGTGGGTGCCCTGCGCGCCGGCTTCGAAGCGTTCCATCCCCCCGGCGATCGCGCGCTCGATGAGCTGGTAGTAGCAGAGCTCGAAGTGGAGCATCTCGTGGTCCTCCGAGCAGCCCCAGTAGCGACCGTAGAGGTGCGCGCCCTTCTCGAAGGCGAGGCTCGCGGCGACCGGCTCCGAGTCCTGTTCCGGATCGAAGGCCATCACGATCACGGCCCGGTCCCCGAGAGTGTCCGCGGCCAGATCGAAGAAGCGGTTCGTGAGATAGGGGATCGCGCCCTTGCGCATGCAGGTGTCGCGATAGAAGCGACGCATGGTCTCCCACACCTCTGGCGTGAGATCCTCGCCGCTGAGCGCGCGCACCTCGAGGCCCGACTCGGCGACCACCCGCCGCTCCTTTCGGGTCTTCTTGCGCATCGACGAACGGAAGCGCCCGAGGAAGTCGTCGAAGGTCGCGTCGCCCTCGGCATGCCAGTGGAACTGCATCGTCCGCCGCGAGAGGAAGCCGTGGTCGGCGGCGAGCTTCCGTTCCCCGTCGGTGAGGAAGTTCAGGTGGATGCTCGAGACCCCCATCCGTTCGGCGAGCCCCCGGACTCCCTCGAGCAGCTCACCGACCACGGCTTCGCGGTCCACGCTCTCGGCCACCAGGAAGCGGCGGCCGGTCGCGGGCGTGAAGGGGACCATCGAGACCAGCTTCGGGTAGTAGCGGATCCCCGCACGGTGGGCCGCGTCGGCCCAACCCCAGTCGAAGATGTACTCGCCGTAGCTCTGGTCCTTCAGGTAGAGCGGGAGCGCGCCGACCAGGGCGTCGCCGTCCCAGACGGTCGCGTGGGTCGGTTCCCAGCCCGAGCCGGCGCCTACCGAGCCGGACCGCTCGAGCGTGCGGAGGAACGCGTGCTCGACGAAGGGATCGTCCGCGCCGGTGAGCGCGTCCCAGGCGGCGGGCTCGAGCTCGTTCAGGCTCTCGACGAAGCGGACGCGCACCTGGCTCGTTGTGGCGTCGCGGCGCCCCATCGGCAAGTGGTGACTCTGCCCACTCGTGGGGTGCGAGCCGTTCCACGGGCGGACCGTCGTGTCCTCCGGTGATCGCCTCGGGAGCTCCTTGAGGTACGCTCAGGGGGTGGGTCGCATCATCATCGGGGTCGTCGGGTTGGTCGTCGTCTGGGGGTGCGGAGACGATGGAGGTGGTGTCACGGACCGGGACGGCGGCGAGCCTTGCATGGTCGACGCCGACTGTGACGATGGCGTCTTCTGCAACGGGGAGGAGCGCTGCGTTCCATCGAGTGGGGGTGGCGCTTGCGCTCCGGGCGACGCCCCGCCCTGCGCTGGCGCTTGCGACGAGGAGGCCGACGAGTGCGAGGGCGGTTGCGTCGATGGGGATCGGGACCGCGACGGTGTGGACTCGATCGCTTGCGGCGGCACCGACTGCGACGACTCGGATCCGAACCGCTTTCCAGGCAACGCCGAGGTCTGCGACGCCAACGCCCACGACGAGGACTGCGACCTCGAGACGGTGGGCTTCGACATCGACGGCGACGGCTTCGTCGGTGACCGGTGCTGCAACGAGGACGGTGCCGAGCGCTCCTGCGGCATGGACTGCGACGACCTCAGCCGCAGCGCCTACCCGGGCGCGCCCGACATCTGCAACGGCGCCGACGACGACTGCGACGGCGACGTGGACGAAGAGGCGACGCTCACCTTCTACTACGACGGTGACGGCGACGGCTTCGGGCTGGCGGACGATCCGGACCTCGAGGAGGCGAAGCGGCCGGTCCAGGCCTGTGAGCGGCCGGACGGCTACGCTCTGATCCCCGGCGACTGCAACGACGAGTCCGCCTTCGCCCAGCCCGGCGGTACCGAACGCTGCGCCCCCGCGGGCATCGACGAGGACTGCGACGGGAACATCGACGAGTTCGGCCCCGACACCGATAGCCCGGCGGTCGATCTGGTGACCTACTACCGGGACGCCGACGCCGACGGCTGGGGCAACACCGACGACGTGCGGATCGCGTGCGCCCCGCCCGGGGGCTACGTGCCCTTTCCCGGCGACTGCCGCGACGATCGTCGCGGCGTCAATCCGGGTCGGACCTTCGCGTTCGAGCCCGACTGCCCCCGCGGCGCCATGGTCGGCGGCGCCCGCCAGGTCGTGGACGCCCGGATCTGCAGCGGCCGCTGGCAGTGTGTGGTCGAGAGCCAAGGCTGCTCGGGCATCCTCACCAACGCCCAACTCCGGCCGGTCTGGGACCTGAACTGCGACGGCGAGGTTCGTCAGTGGGGCGGGAGCTGCGACGCCACGTGCTCCTTCTTCGATACTGGCGAGAGGCTCATCGGAAGCCCGGACACCACCTGCGGATTCGGCAGCATCTACTACCTCCCGCCCATCACGGCCTGCACCATGAGCGCTGGTGAATGCCTCACGGTGGCCGCAGGAGGACCGGGTGGCCGCCCCTGCCGCTGAGCCGATCGGTCGCCAGGCCGTGATAGCCTCCTTCGTGCGGTCGGAGAACGCCGCGCCGCACACCGCCCGGGGAGACAGATGGAGCTCGAGGAACGTTTGAAGACCCTCGCGACCGGTCAGTCGGTCGCCGACGCCATCGCCTCCTACATCGACGCGCAGGCGGCGGAGACGCCGGACCCGAGCGACGAAGCGCGCGAGGAGTCCGAGGCCATCGTCGAGATCATGTTCCTGATGGCCGCGGTCGACGGTCACATCTCGGACGAGGAGATCCAGCAGCTTCGGGCCAGCATCCAGGCCATCGAGGACATGGGCGCCATCGACGGTGTTGCGGTGGAGCCGATGCTCGAGAGCTTCACCCAGGGCCTGGACACCGAGGGGTGGTCACAGCGACTCACCGACGCGGCTGCGCGCGTTCGAGCACCGGACGCGCGCTCCTTCGCCTTCCGTCTCGCAGCCGGTGTGGCCTTCGTCGACGACTTCGTGGCTCACGCGGAAGCCGCCGCCATCGACTCGTTGGCCGCCGCCTTCGAGATCCCCAAGGACGAGGTCCAGAGCATCCTCCGCGACGTTCACGCCACCCTCTTCGGCGGCCCCGCCAACGACATCTGAGTCGAGGCACGCGTCTCATCGACTCGACGACGCCGCTGCTAGAGCACGGACCCATGGAATTCGGTCAGCAACTCGTCGTATGACGTGGGTCCCATCCTCAGGAGGTGTTTCGTGGGTAAGAGAATCAGCGCCAAGGCGCGCCGCGCGGCAGAGGCCGGTGACTTCGCGGCGCTCGAGAAGGAGATCGAGTCCGGCAAGTCCGCGCCGGGTGCGCTGCTGCTGCAGTTGGCCACATCGGACGAGCAGATCGCGTACCTGCTCGAGAAGGGCGCGGATCCGGACGAGGCGGTGTTCGACGAGAGCGTGAACTTCAAGACCTTCCGCCAGCTCGCGGAGATGTGTGCGGGCGACGGCGACGACTCGCTGATGGCCCTCCTCACTGCCGCCGGCGCCACCGCCGAAGAGCCCACCGGGGAAGGCCCCTTCATCGGTCGCTGGACGTGCCAGTTCACCGAGCCGGATGAGGGCGTCGATCCGGACGAAGAGCTCGAGGACGTGATGGACCGACTCGACGGCTCCACGCTGGTCATCCATGCCGATCGCTACGAGGACACGCTCTTCGGTCACACCGGAGACGGCGAGTGGACGGCCGAGGGCAACAGGCTCCAGCTCGCCGACGGCAGCGTTCTCGAGCTCGGCGAGCGTCGCGGCCAACCACTGCTTCAGCGTCGTTACGACGACGAGGAACACGGCTGGATCGTCGTGATGGGCTACCGCAAGAGCTGACCGTCGATCCGCCCTCGAAGCGCGCGCGCCGCAGGTGCGCGCGCTTCGAGCTGAGGACTCAGCGCCGACGCCGTCGCCACGCGAGCAGCGCGCCGAGGATCAGGATTGGCCAGCCACTGCCGCTGCCGCCGGTCGTCCGACAGCCGCAGCCGTCGCCGCCCATGTCGACGTCCATGCCGCCGTCGCCCATCGTGCAGCCTTCGATGGGGATGTTCTCGCAGCCGAGGCCGTCGTCGGTGCAGCGGTCGATCGTGCAGGGGTTGCCGTCGTTGCAGGTGCCGTCGCCGGCGCAGCCACCGCACGCCGGGTCCAGCGCGTCGACCCGACCGTCGCAGTCGTTGTCCCGCTCGTCGTCGCAGATCTCGGCCGCCGAGGGGTAGCTGGTCGGGTCGTCGTCGTCGCAGTCGATGACGGCGCCGCCGCGGTCCTCGTCGACGTCGATGCAGTCGCCGTCGCCGTTGTCGTCGATGCCGACGCCGCAGAAACCATCCCCGTCCTGGTCGATCAGGTAGGTGCACTCGGAGTCGTCGAGGTCGACGAAGCCGTCGCAGTCGTCGTCGCGGCGGTTCAGGCACCCGGGGCCGGGCGACTCGTCTTCGAAGACGCCCGGGTTTCGGCGGAAGTCGTTGTCGTCGCAGTCCGAGGCGCCGACGTTCTCCATGTCGTCGTTGCAGTCGCCGTCACCGTTGAGGTCCTGGCCGATCGGACACCAGCCGTCGCCGTCCGCGTCTTCGTCGGTCGTGCACTGGTCGTCGTCGCGGTCGATGGTGCCGTCCTGGTCGTTGTCCTTGCCGTCGATGCAGTTTTCGGGCGCCCCCGGGAAGACGGTCGGGTCCATCGGTGCGGCGTCGGCGGGGCCCGCCTGTTCGCCCGGGTCGGAGCAGTCGCCGTCGGTGTTCAGGTCCTCGCCGACCTCGCACCAGAAGTCCCCGTCGTGGTCCAGGTAGTCCATGGAGCAGAGCGGGTCGTAGGCGTCGGTGCTGCCGTCGCAGTCGTTGTCGAGCCCATCGGTGCAGAGCTCGGTCGCGTCCGGGTTCACCGCCGGCAAATCGTCGCGGCAGTCGGTGGCCACGTCGGCCTCGCCGGGATCGACGCAGCTCCCGTCACCGTCCATGTCCTGGCCGCGGAAGCAGTAGCCGTCGCCGTCGGTGTCGCGGAAGCCGCCGCAGTCGGTGTCGGCGATCCCCATGTTTCCGTCGCAGTCGGCATCGACCGCTTCGAGGCAGCGTTCCGGCGCACCGGGGTTGATGGTCGGCTCGGCGTCGTTGCAGTCGAGCAGGCCGCCCTCCTCGCCGGGGTCGACGCAGCTGCCGTCGCCGTCCAGGTCCTGGCCGGCGGGGCAGTATCCGTCACCGTCCTCGTCCTCGAAGCCGATGCACATGTCGTCCTCGAAGTCGGCATCGCCATCGCAGTCGTTGTCGCTGCCATCGGTGCAGACCTCGGCCGAGCCCGAGTTCGCGAGCGGGTCGCTGTCGTCGCAGTCGCCGCCAACGTTCTCGCCGGGGCCCATGCAGTTCCCGTCGTCGTTCAGGTCGGTGCCGAGCGGGCAGAAGCCGTCGTCGTCCGCGTCGATGTCGTTGCGGCACGTCGAGTCGGCGGTGTCGACGTCGCCGTCGCAGTCGTTGTCGCGTCCGTCGCCGCAGTTCTCGTCCTGGGCCGGGTTCACCGTGATCCGGGTGTCGTCGCAGTCGGAGGCGCTGGTCATCTCCGCCGCGGAGCTCACGCAGTTGCGGTCGCCGTTCAGGTCTACGCCCATCGGGCAGAAGCCGTCGCCGTCCTGGTCGACCACCGGCGAGCACATCGGCTCGTCGAAGGTGTCCTGGCCGTCGCAGTCGTCGTCCTCGATGTTGGTGCAGACCTCGGTCGCGCCCGAGTGGATGGCGGCGTTGCCGTCGTCGCAGTCGAACTGGCCGCTGTTCTCGCTCCCGAAGCCGGTGCAGGTGCCGTTCATGTTCAGGTCGCGCCCGAAGCAGCAGTAGCCGTCTCCGTCGGCGTCGATCTGGCCGGGGTGGCTGTTCGAGAAGCCCGGTCGGGTCACGCAAGAGGCGTTGCCGGGCGTGGGGAGACCGAAGACCCAGCTGCCGCTCGGATCCTGCAGCTCCTGGCCGTTGCGGAAGCCATCGCCGTCGGCGTCCATGTTCGCCAGCGATGCGCTCCACGTGTACGCGTTCGCGCGGAACTGGATGCCGAAGGGGTTGAGGCACGGGGGCGGTCCGCCGGTGATGCCACAGCCCGATCCGCCGTCCGCGTTGTCGTGGCAGGTGATGCACGGTCGAGTGGTCCCGACGGTGTTCACGGCCGTGGCTCGGTTGGGGACCTGAGCGGCGTAGCCCTCGAAGGCGGCCGCCGGCGCGGGGGCGCCGATGACACCGGTGATCAGGGCGGTGGCGGCGAGGAGCGAGCAAAGCGAAGGGCGGAGGCAAGACATGGCGAAGATGTCCTGCACGATACGCGCCGTCCGCGCTCGTGCACGCGAAAGTGGGGCAGTGGCGGTGGGTGTTGCTCGGTAGACAACACGCGTTGCCCTCGGTGCAACGCTCAGAAGTCGGAGAGGCTGCCGTGGTCGGCGATGCAGCGCTCGAGGTCGTCGCTCATCTCGGCCGCGTCGCGGTAGCGATGGGCCGGGTGAGTGCGGAGCGCTCGGGCGAGGATCTCCGCGAAGCGGCGGGGAACGTCGCCACGGTAGTAGGAGACCGAAGGCGCGGGCTCACGGGCGATCTTCACCAGGAGCGTGCTCAGCTGCGCCTCGTAGAAGGGAGGGCGCCCCGCCAGCGAGGTGAAGAGCACCGCGCCGAGCGCCCACAGGTCGGACGCCGGGGTGACCGGTAGGTCGCCGGTGATCTGCTCGGGCGCCATGTATTGGGGCGTCCCGAGGATGACCCCTTCCTCGGTGAGGGCCGGCGTGGTCAGGGTGGGGATCATCGGCTTGGCGATCCCGAAGTCGAGCAGCTTCGCGAAGAGCCGCCCGTCTTCGCGGTCGACCAAGAAGACGTTCTCGGGCTTCACGTCCCGGTGGACGTAGCCGCGCAGGTGCACGGCGTGGAGCGCCTCCAGCAGCTGGCGTCCCAAGAGCATCGCCTCTTCGATGGCGAGCGGCCGTTGCTCGACCGCGGTCGCGAGCTCGCGTCCTTCGAGCAGCTCGAGCACCTGCCAAGCGGTGCCGTCCGGCTCCACGCCGGCGTCGAGCAGGCGAACGATGTGGGGGTGGCGGATGATCGAGCCCGCGCGGGCCTCGCGCTCGAAGCGGCGCTTCTGGCCGTCCGAGGTGCGCCACTTCTCGCGGAGCACCTTCACCGCGACCGCCTGACCGCTCGGCAGGTGGCGCGCTTCGTAGACGGCACCCGTGGAGCCGGTCCCGATCGGGACGAGCAGCTTGTACGCGCCGCCGAGGATGCGGCCCTCGCGCTCCTCCGGGTGGGCGCTGGGGGGCTCGCTCGGCTGCATCGCCGCGCGCGGAACGTCCACGAGGGTCGCGGCCGGCCCCTCCCAGGTCTTCGGCACCACGCGCGATTGGCCAGGGCCCGTCTTCGGAACCCGGGCGGACTCGGGGACGGGGATCGAGGGGGCGGCGAATTCGGGGAGGGTCTGCATGGCGCGAGGTCGGTCCGATCCAGGGTTGTCGTTGGATGCGGCCACGGGCGGTTGTACGGGGCCTTCCCTCGGAAGATTCCTCCACCGCTGCCAACGTTCGGGGACCCATGGAGGATTCTCACGCCCTCGGATGGGGCGGTTCACCTCACCCGCGTCGTCGCATGGCGATCAGCGCACCGACGACCCAGAGCACGCCGAAGGGCGCGCCCGCGCCGGGAACGCCGCAGCCGCAGCCGCCGGTGGCGGTTCGGAAGTCGGGCGGAACGGCCCCGCCACCGTCCATGCCTGGGGGCACGCCACCGCCGTCCGTCGGGGGTACGGCGCCGTCCCTCGGCATCCCGCCGTCGGTCCCCGGGCATGCGGGATCGGCCCCGTCACAGTCGTGGTCGATGCCATCCCCGCAGGTCTCGGTCGCCCCTGGATGGCGGGTCGGGTCCGAGTCGTCGCAGTCGACGCTCGTGTTGTGGCCATCGCCGTCCGCGTCCATCGGACCCGAGGTGCAGACGTCGTCACCACCCGCCACCGGGGTGCAGCCCTCGGGGCAGTCCTGGGTCTCGACGGCCCCGCCGATGCAGCGCCGTCGGCCGGACCCATCGCAGCTCCACTCGGCGGTGAGGCCCGCGGGACAGGTCGGAGGATCGGCACAGACGTCGTCGGTCCCGACCGGCATCGAGACGCAGCCGGCCGGACAACTCTCGGTCATGACCTCGCCGTCGATGCAGCGGATCCGTTCGGTCATCGCGCCGTTGCAGGTCCAGATGTCGTAGGTGCCGTCGGGGCAGGGTGGGGTCACGGGCCCGCAGGTGTCGCCGGGCAGCCCACGATAGGGCCCCTGGTCGTTGAAGAGCGAGCTCGACCGGCCACACGCGCCCTGGAAGGGATCGAAGGCGGTGAGGTAGTTCCCACCGAGCGGGCGGGTTTCGTAGTGGAGGTGCGCGCCGGTGCTGCAGCCGGAGCTGGCGATCTCGCCGATGACCTGACCGCAGGTCACCGAGTCGCCCGGTCCGACGCGGAGGCTGCCGGTGCGCATGTGCGCGTACACGACCTTGTAAGAGCCGTGGTTGATCACGAGGTGGTTGCCGAAGCCGAAGCCGAAGTCGGTCCCACAGTTCGCGCCGCCGCAGGCGGTGCATCGGTCGTAGTGCCCGTCCTGGGCGCTCTCGACCGTTCCGTCGGCGGTCGCGACCACGCCCCAGCCGCCGTCGATGGCGCCGTTGCCGCCCGCGAGGCTGAAGTCGCTGCCGCGGTGCCCGTCGTAGGAGCTGCTCGCGCAGGTGTAGTCCTGGTCGCCGGCGGCGCCGCCGTTGTTGTCGAAGTAGTACCAGCCCGCGATGCACGAGCTGCACTCGGTCGGACGGCTCATCTGCGCGCTCGCCGCGCTCGCCGTCCCCAGCGCGAGGACCGTGGCCAGGGCGACTCTCATGGCCGCCTCCACGTGCGGCTGACCGGACCAGCGGGTGTGTCCCAGCGGACTTCGTCACCGTCGAAGGTGAGACCGTCGGCCGCGGCAGGCGGCGCGACGAACGCATCGCCCCAGGGCCGCCCCACGCGCAGCTCGCAGTTGCTGAGGCAGCGGGCCTCGTCGTCGCCCAGCGGGACGACCCACAGACCGGCGACACCGCCGTCGACCGACCCGACCCCGAGCAACGCCGACTCGTCGGGCGCGAGCGCGAGCGCGCCCAGCTGATAGAGCCCGGTCGCCAGTCCCCCGCCGTCGCCATCGGCGTCGCGCCAGTGGATCGTCTGCGCCTCGCCGGCGCCGCCCTCCACGAAGAACACGCGCTCGCCACTCGCGATCGGCCGCGCGAAGACTCCGTCGGCGACGAGCTCGTCCGCGTCGCCCTCGAGGCGATGCAGGCGGTGGTCGCCGTCGACCCAATAGAGCACCCGGTCCAGCGCCACCGCGTGGAGCGCCGGCGACGGCAGGTCGATCGGCTCGATCTGCCCATTCGGGAGCCGCCAGGCCAACGAGTGGAGCGGCCGCTCGTCCGAGCCGGGTGCGGGCTCGGCCACGCGGCGGTGGAAGACGAGGGTGGGCGTGTCGGTGATCGCCTCGGCGGCGGAGCCGACGGGCTCGGCGACCTCGCAGGCGCCGATCGCCATCGTGATGGCAACGAACCCGATCACACGCATTCGACTACAGTAACGGCTCGGCGCCATGGCCCGCCAGCTGCTCGAGCACTCTCGCGAGCCTCGACACCAGAAGGCTGTACAGTGTTCGAACCTCGGTCACCCATCTTGGCATGGGCGCCTGAGTTGGGGATGCTCGGCGGATTCGTACCGCCAGAGCGAAATTGATATGATGTGGCCCAGCCACCGGTTTGTCGGCCATTTCTGGTCGTTCAGCGCATTTCTGCATCTGGAAACGCGAATGTTAAATCACGATATCTTATGTGTGGTATTTAGTGCCTCACCAGAACAGGTGATATGATCGCGGGTTGGCTCGACATATACACCCACCTTGCGGGGGGGGTATGACGAAGGAGCAAAGCCTGATCGTGATCGCGGAGCATGACGCTGCGCTGGCTCGGTCGTTCGCACGGTCGTTGTCCGTGAAGGGGTGGAGTGTGGCTTTGGCGAACACCGGCGCCGAGGCTCTGGACCTCGTTGCCCGGCACGATCCGCCCCTCTTGCTCCTGGACCTGCAACTGCCGGGCGGCATGGACGGGTTGGAGGTGCTGCGCGATCTCCAGGGCTCGAGGACCAAGGTGGTACTCATTTCGGGCTACCTCGACGAGGCACGCACCGTTCGCGCATACCGACTCGGGGCCCACGAGATCCTGGAGAAGCCGCTGAGACCGCAGCACCTCTACCGGGTCCTGGACGATCTCGTCGGCGACGAACACGAGCACGCGCCGCTGCGTGTTCCGGAGCTCGTGGGCGTCTCCCGGTCGATCTTGAACCTCCGGAGACTCGTGGCCACCGTCGCCCCCTTGCACGACCTCTCCGTCATCATCCTCGGGGAGACCGGGACCGGCAAAGAGGTGGTGGCTCGTGCCCTCCACGATCACAGCGGGCTACGCGGTGCATTCGTGGCTCAGAACTGCGCGGCGATGCCGGAACCGCTCTTCGAGTCGCAACTCTTCGGCTACGCCGCCGGCGCCTTCACCGGTGCGCGAGAGGCGAGAGGTGGGCTACTCGAGGCGGCGTCGGACGGGACCCTCTTCCTGGACGAGGTGGGCGAGTTGCCGCAGTCGTTGCAGGCGAAGTTGCTCCGCGTCCTGGAGACGCGCCGCTTCCGACGGGTCGGGTCGACCAGAGAACGAGATCTTCGGGCGCGAATCGTGAGCGCGACCAACCGAGACCTTCGAGGGCGCCCGAGCGACCCTCTGCGTGGCGATCTCTATTTCCGGCTCGCTGGGTACCGACTGGAAACCAGCCCCCTTCGGGATCGGCCGGAGGACATCGAGCCGCTCACGCACCACTTTCTCGCGATGTTCGCCGGGCGCCATCCCGGGGCGGTCGAAGGGATCTCACGACAGGCCCTCTTCACCCTGCGGACCCATCGGTGGCCGGGGAACGTGCGGGAGCTCCGGGCCGTGCTGCTGGGGGCGCTGGCCACCGCAACCGGTCGCATCGAGGTTCGACACGTGGCGCGTAGCCTGCCCGCCGCGAGGCGACCCACGAGCGTCCCGCCCCCGCCCCCCGCGCCGCCCAGTGGAGTTCAATCCCGCGCAAGCCGACCTGGGCTCCGCGACGTCGAGCGGGAGTTGATCGAGGAGGTCTACAAGGAGTGCGATGGCAACGTCAGCCGCGCCGCCGAGCGGTTGAAGATTCCGCGGACGACACTTCGTGACCGGCTCAAGCGCTACGGGATTCGTTGAGCGCGGCAATGGCCCGCGCCAGGAGGCGGCGAGCCGCCATCAGATGCGCGGGCTGAGTACCGACCCCAGCGACGGCGATGCAGTCGGGCCCGGCGGGTCGTGCGATGACCCAGTGCTCGTGACTCGTCAGGATCACCTCTTCCACCAGCGGTTCCCAGGCACGGGCTGCAAAGTCGGCCATCGGTGCCACCGGTCCCCACTCTCCTTGGCACAGAACGCGGTCGCCGGAGTCCAGGTCACGCACGTCGAGGGCGAAGACCCCGTCGGGCAGCGCCTCCGGCTCGCAGCTCGGCGACGTGTCATCCCGGTCGTCGTCTCCACGCGACCGCGCCGCGCGACGTTCGTCTTGGAGCCGCATGGCCTCCATGATCAAGAAGCCGAGCGGTTGCTCGATGGACCGCTCCATCGGGGTGGCCGACCCCTGGATCGTGATCGACGGACCAGTCCACGACAACACCTCGAGCGCGGCATCATCCCCGCGGAGCGTCCCGAAGCGTGCGTTCACCAGCTCACCGGTCTGCAGATAGAGGTGGCCGACGCGACCGCCACACTCGACCGTGAGCACTGCGGTCTTCTGCTCCATCTCCATGACTTGCAGTAGCGAGGGCAGGCCGATGTCTCGAAGGTGTCCGCGCGATTGGTCTCCGATCGCCTGGTCGATCCGCGCGAGCACGTGCGACACGTCGATGGGCTTCGTCAGGCACTCGATGCCCCCGAGCTCCACGAGCCTCGACGTCGAGACCACGTCCGGATACGCCGTCATCGCGATCACCGACACGTGTGGCTGCCGAGAGGCGATCCACGCCAGGAGCCCGAAGCCGTCGAGCTCGGGCATCTGGAGGTCGGTGAGCACGAAGTCGATCGCCGCCGACTCCATCACGTCGATCGCGTCCGCTCCGTTGCGCGCCGTCAGCACGGTCAGGTCGCGACGCTGGACCGAGACCAGCCGTGCGAGGGCGTCTCCCTGGCGCCGGTCGTCGTCCACGATGAGTAGGCGCGTGCTCACTGCTGCCTCCGTTCTCCGAGCCCGCTTCCGGAGGCCGCCGTCCCGGCCGACACCCTGCTCGCCGGTTCGAGCTCGACGATGCACAGGTGCTCGCATCGCCACACTCGGGCGCGCATTCCGCTCGGCGAGGGCGGGGCTTCTTCTGGCTCGGCGGAAGCCATCGCGACGAGCCCGCGGGCCCATGCTCCTCGGGGGACGTCCGTGATGCGGAGACCGGAGGGTCGAGACACCGCGATGGGCAAGGGCTCCGCATCCTCACCCGGTGAGAAGAGCGCGATCGCAGCCCGGTCCTCATTGGAGTGGTGCTGCAGTCGTCGGCGCGCGAGGATCGCCACGGCGGGATGGGCACGCGCCGCGATGGCCGCGAGCAGCTCGGCGGGATAGAAGGCGAACCGCCCGTCGTGGCGCACGGCCTCCGGGGCCAGCGGCCTGAACGCCATGGCTCCGTTGCCGGCATCCGCCATGGCTCCGATCGCTTCGCAGGTCTGGTGCAGTAGTGCGGCGCGGAGTCCGCGCTCGGAGATCTCCCCCGTGGCCAGGAGTGCCTCGCCGAGGCGCTGCCCATCGATCCGGCATCGGCGGACCACCTCCGTCAGGTAGCTCTTCGGCAGTGGAGGGTTTCGCTGGTGGCGCAGCAGCTCACCCAAGCGAGTCGTGCAGCCAGGTGCGGTGGCCCAGCAGACCCGTCGCGCGTCGCAGAGGATCGTCCCCCGTCCTTCGAGCTCCAGCGCTCCACCCCGTCCAGGCGGTAGGCCTTCGACCTGCTGCAGGATCGAACGTACTCCCCCCATGGTCATGACCCCCTCTCTCCTCCTTCCGCGTGCGGCAGGTGGATCACGAACGCGGCCCCCGTGTCGCTCGGCGCCAGTTCGAGCGACCCCCCCAGAGTCTCGACCGCACCCCGCGCATTCGTCAGACCCAAGCCGGTCCCGTCGTCCCGAGTGGTCATGAAGGGATCGAAGACGGAGCTGGAGAGCCCGTCGGCGATCCCCGGCCCATCGTCCTCGATTCGGATCCGCACGAGTGCGCCCGCTCGCTCGCCGGAGATGGCGACGGTGATCGGCTCCTCCGCCGCCTGCGCCGCATTGAGCAGGAGGTTTACGAACACCTGCTCGATCACGAGTCCGTTCCCGCGAACGGTGTCGGCCTCAGGGGGGATGCTGATGGACAGGCGGTGTGCGCCATCGCGGTAGTAGCGGCGCAAGAACCCGCTGGCGCGGGTCAGCATCTCGCTGAGGGAGACGGGCCTGGAGACCGTTGGACCGAGCCGCGCGTAGTCCAACAGGTGATCGACGGTGGTCTGCAGACTCTCGCTCGCGTGCCGAATCTCCCCGAACGTCTCTTCGCGGATATGGTCCGGCATCTCTCCCATGGCCAGGAGATCGGTGTTGTAGACGATGCAGGCGACGGTGTTGCGCAGGTCGTGGGCGATGCTCGCGACCAGCCGGCCGATCGCCTCGAGCCGTTCGCGGTGGAGCTTCTGGGAGCTCTCGGCGTGCTTGCGCGAGATCTCCTTCATCAGGAGTAGGACGAGCGAGTCGCCGACCGAGTACCGCGTACAGCCGATGCGGGACCGTGAGATCGGGCGCCAGACCACCGCCTGTCCATCGGGGGCGTCCTTCAGGAGCTCGAGCAGGGAATCCGGCACTCTTTCGAGGTTGGGGGCCACCCGCTGCAGCAGAACCCGCGCTGCCTCATTCGCGTGAAGCACCTCTGCCGTGTCCGCCGCTGCCACCAGCATCGGGGCATCGATCGCGTCCAGGGCGAGGTGAGACACCTTCATGGCTACGAAGAGGTGCACTTCCCGGGCCAGACGGATTGCCCAACGACTCCGGCGCCGAGAGCGTCGTTCACATCCGCCGATCGGCGAAAGTCACCGCCGATCGGCGGAATCCGCCACCCGAAGGCGCCTCGGAGGCGTTGCGTGCGGGATTTCTCGCTGGCCCACCTTGTGCAGTGCCCTCTCGGTGTCGGCGCACTGAGCGTCGAAGCGAAACAGGAGGTCAGGTTGGCAAACGTAAAAGAAGCACTGCAGGAGATCCTGCAGTTGGATGGGGCTGTAGGAGCATGCGTCGTCGATAGCAATAGCGGGATGATGCTCGGCGCCGAGGGTGGCGGTCCGGTCGATCTCGAGGTCGCTGCGGCCGGGAACACCGAGGTCGTTCGCGCGAAGCGGAAGACGATGAGTGCCCTCAAGCTGGACGATCAGATCGAGGACATTCTGATCACGCTCGGAAACGCGTATCACATCATCCGACCTCTCGGTAAGAACGATGCGCTGTTCGTTTATCTCGTCGTCGACAAGACGAAGGGAAATCTCGCCATGGCGCGGCACAAGCTTGGCGCCATCGAGAAAGAACTGACCGTTTAAAGGAGTAAGCAGAGCATATGGCAAGTGAACAAGAACTGACGGCTGCGCTGGAGAAGATCGAGGGAGACGCGTCCGGCTTCATCGCGGCGTCGCTGGTCGACCTCGAGTCCGGCATGACGCTAGCGGTGAAGACGTCCAAACAGGGCTTCGATCTCACCGCGGCGAGCGCCTACAACAGCGAGCTCGTGAAACAGAAGCTGAAGATCATGCGCACTCTCGATCTCGAAGGAACGATCGAGGACATGCTGATCACGCTCTCGGACCAGATCCACCTCATCAAGATGGTCAGCCCGGGGACGTTCCTCTATCTCGCGGTGGACAAGTCTCAGAGCAACATTGCGATCGTCCGTATGGCGGTGAACAAACACGTCAAAGAACTGACGTAGGTCGGCGCTCATGGCTGTCCTCGACAGAGAGCGCGGGGTGGTGCTGCTCCGTGTTGCGTATGACGGTCCCCCGTTCTCGGGCAAGACGACCACGGTCCGATCGCTGGCCGAGGGGCTCGGGGTCGAGGTCATCACGCCGGGAGAGGCCAACGGTCGTACCCTCTTCTTCGACTACGCCGACTACGTCGGAGGGCTCTTCGAGGGTTGCCGCATTCGATGCCAGATCGTCTCGGTGCCAGGCCAGGCGGTGCTTCGGGAGCGCCGCCTGGCCTTGCTCGACGACGCGGACGTGATCGTCTTCGTCGGCGACATGCGGGCGCCGGTGGCGGAGAAGTCGTTCGCGCTGCTCGAGCAGGTCTTGGACGACTACTCGGAGCGCGATCCACCGGTCGGGGTCGTGTTGCAGGCCAACAAGCGGGATCATCCGACGAGCATGCCCGTGCACCAGATTCGGGAACGGCTCAGTCGTTTCGCGACGGTCGCAGTCAAGGAGAGCGTCGCCACGACCGGTGATGGTGTGCGGGAGACCTTCGTCTTTGCCGTTCGTCTAGGCCTCGATCGGGTGCGCGCACTCGGCGATCTCGGCCAGCTGGGCACCGACGTGAGTCGTGTCTGGGGGGCCGATGAGCTCCTTGCCTCATTGACCGATCTCTCGGGCGATGGAGAGAGAGAGTCGGTTCGGCCGACGTGGAACGCTCCTGGAGCGGTGCCTCCGGTCGAAGAGGAGCCGGAAGTACGTCCCCATCCCTTTCGACCGGATCCGGCGATGCCCGGCGGATTGTTGTGGCCTCCGGTCGAAGGGCGCGTGATGCTCCACGAGGTTCACGATCTCGAGCTCGTCGCGCACGAAGCGGAGAATGGGGACTGGTGTGCGTCGGGCGCTGGCTGGCGATTTCACTCCGCCTGCGACGACGTCTTTCGCAATGCGGACGAGGGGCGGGCGGCGCTGATCGAGTGGGCCAGGACCCACGCGGTCATGACCAACGAGCTGTCGGCGGGCCGGGTGCTGCTGCTCGGGGATGTCGGAGACGGTCGCCATCGACTTTGGCAGCTCGTGCGCAACCACCCTTCGCTGGCCGACCGCCTCACGGAGCTTGGGGCTGGAGAAGAGCTGCCGAGCGCGAAGATGGTCGCGGACCGGCTCTGCGAGCTGGCGGAGCTGCTCGTCGAAGGGGTGGAGCGCTGGGCTGCGCGTCGCGCTCGGCCTCTCCCCTGCAATCGGTGGACACTCGGCCGGGCCTCTGACGGGAACGCCACCTTCGTGGGACTCATGCCGGGTCCGCTCCGACCGCCGGAGCGATCGAACGACGGCGCTCAGGCCATCCGACGCGAGCTCGAGGCGCTCACGCTCATGGGCGTCGCTCTGACCGAGTGTGATGTCGACGCGGTCGCCGTCCACGTCGAGCGCCGTGCTTCGGCCAGCCCGAGCCTGGCGATCGACCTCCTCAGGGAAGCGCTCGACGACGCCTCACTCTTCGACTGACTCGCCCATGGAGTCCGCTGGCGGCTCTTCCTCGGTCGGCGCCTCCGGCTCGGCCTCGCCGATGAGGAACTCGACGCGCCGGTTCTGCGCGCGCCCCTCGGCGGTGTCGTTGTCGGCGACGGGGTGGTCGGGCCCGAGCCCGCGCGCCTCGAGGCGCTCCGCCGCGATCTCCTTGCCGACCAGGTAGGCCACGACCGCCTGCGCCCGCTGGAGGCTCAGCTCGACGTTGTGGTCGTGGTCGCCACTCGAGTCGGTGTGGCCCTCCACGCGCACGTGGGTGATCTCCGGGTGGTTCGTGAGCACGGCGGCGATGTTGTCGAGCAGCCGGTTGGATCGCCCGAGGATTCGCGCGGAGTCGTGCGCGAAGTAGACCTTGTCCGTGATGACCAGCTGGGTCTCTTCGATGCGGACCTGCTGGCGCGCGCGACAGCCCTGGCGAGCGGCGGTGCCGGGTTCGTCGGGGCAGTTGTCGATCCGATCGGGGACGCCGTCCTCGTCGCGGTCGGTGTCCGGGCAGCCGTGGTTCTCGGCGACCCCGGCCTCGAGCGGGCATCGGTCGTCGCCGTCCGGGACTCCGTCCTCGTCGTTGTCGAGCTCGGGACAGCCGTCTTCGTCCTCGAAGTCGTCACGGTCCTCGGGCTCGCTGACGCACTGGTCGGCCGAGTCTTCGATCCCGTCGCCGTCGGCGTCCGGGTGGTCGTTCGGGCAGCCGTCGCCGTTGCCACCCGGCGCTTCGGCTTCGAGCGGGCATTCGTCCTGCGGGTCGAGCACGCCGTCGCCGTCGTTGTCGTAGTCGCGGCAACCGTCGTCGTCCTCGAAGCCGTCGACGTCCTCGGCCTCGTCCGGGCAGTCGTCCCGCTCGTCGAGGATGCCGTCTTCGTCGTTGTCCGGGTCGGCGCAGCCGTCGTCGTCCTCGAAGCCGTCGACGTCCTCGACCTCGCCGTCGCAGGGGCCTTCCTCTTCGCCGATGAGGCCCACCCGCACGCCTGCGAAGATCCGCCAGTCCGGCGTGCCGTAGCCGCGCACGATCCCGACGCCGGCGCCGACGAAGGGCGCGACCATCTCGTGGAGGTCGTAGGTCGCGCCGGCGCGCAGCTCGAGCGGGGTCTGGCTGCGGTTGTCGAAGGAGTCGTTGGCCGCGAAGGCCAGCGCCAGCGAGAGGTCGAGCTCGATGGGCGGCGCGCCGAGCTCGCCGAGGCGGCCGGCGATGCCGAGCCGGACCGAGACCTCGTCGTCGACCTCGAGGTTCACCAGCTGGGTCTTCTCCCGGACCTGGTAGCCGACGTTCATCGAGAAGCGGAACGCGCCGTTCTTGCTCGCGCGGGAGAGCAGGAGCTCGGGCGCGAAGGTGAAGTCGCGCTCGCGGAGGTAGCCGTCGTGGTCACCCATCGGGACCGTGAAGACCGGCATGATGGCCAGGTCGAGACCGTGACGGGCGGCCTGCAGGAGCTGGACCTTGGCCACGAGCCGAAGGTCACCGAAGCCAGCCGTCGCGAGGTCGCCGGCGGTGGCGCCGAGGCCTTCGTCGAGGCCGAGCGTCGGCCGGTTCTGGTAGAGCACCAGCGGGAGCTCGAAGCCGAGCGAGAGCGTGTCGAAGAGCGGCAGCGCGAAGACGGCCGAGGCCGTGGTGCGGTGGTCGACCAACGGCGACACGCGGTCGCGCTCCCCGTCGTCGCCGCGCCGGTAGAGCACCAGCGGGTCGTCGGCGTAGCCCACCCAGAGCGCGCCCTGGGCGCGGAGGTGGCCGGGCACGCCGGCCCACTCGACGTCCAGGATGCCGCCGCGATCGGTGGCGAGCCGGAAGCGCTCCACCGAGAAGTCCTGCCGCTCCGTCGGCGCGGTCTGGGCGCTCGCCGCGCTGCTGAACGCCACGGCGGTGACCAGGGCGATCAGCGCGCCGCGGCGACGGAAGCCGACGAGGGCCACCATGAGGAGCAGCGCGAGCGCGCCGCCGTGGCCCGAGCCACCGGCCGCGCAGCCGCCACCGGAGACCCCGAGGCGGTCGTCCCAGCCGTCGCGGTCTCCGTCCAGGAGCACGCAAGCGTCGCCCACGCCGTCGCCGTCGCTGTCGGCCTGGTCCGGATCGGCCACGAAGGGGCAGACGTCGACGTCGTTGTCGATGGTGTCGCCGTCGTAGTCGTCGTCGCAGGCGTCGCCCTCGCCGTCGCCATCCAGATCGGCCTGGTCGCGGGTCGCGAGGAGCGGGCAGCCATCGACCCCATCGTTCACGCCGTCGCCATCGGCGTCCGGGTCACGGAAGTCGGCGATGCCGTCGCCGTCCAGATCGAAGGCCGTCTCGTCGAAGTCCGGTCGCCCGTCGCCGTCGCTGTCCGTGTCCAGGTAGTCGGGGATGCCGTCGCCATCGGTGTCGATGGGCGGGAAACCACCACTCTCGAGCTCGTCGTCGAGGCCGTCGTCGTCCGAGTCCGTGTCGAGGAAGTCCGGCGTCCCATCCAGGTCGGTGTCGACGGGCGTGGTGAGCTCGTCGTCGTCGCCAGCCTCGAAGCGGTCGCTCAGCCCATCGTCGTCGCTGTCATCGTCACGAAAGTCCGGCGTGCCGTCCGCGTCGGTGTCGACGGGCGGCGTCATCGGGTCGTCGTCGCCGGCCTCGTCCGCGTCGAGGATCCGGTCCCCGTCGCTGTCGGTGTCGAGGTCGTCGTCGACGCCGTCCATGTCGGTGTCGACCCCGGCCTCGTCCGTGTCCAGGATCGAGTCCATGTCAGCGTCCTGCGCCTCCGCGACGGGCGCCGCGGCGGCCGTCAGAGCGAGGGCCACGAGCCCGACGAGGGGCAGCGAAAGGGGGTGCACCCGGGACATCGGCCCGACCCTACGCCAGCAGGCCGCCGATTTCGACGAAATCTCGTGCGGCGATGAACCCCTCGAAGCGGGTCGGACGCCGACCGGTCACCCGCTTGGCCAGGGCGTAGAGCCGGAAGAAGCCCTCGATGGTCGCTCGATCGCGGCGACGGAGTCGCGCGCCAGCCACGATCTTCGGGTCGGGGAGGCCTGCGTCGAGGAAGCGGACCACCCCGAGGACCTCGGCTTCGGTGCGGGTCCCTCGATCGAGGCGGGGTCCGAGAAGCAGGACATCGCGTGGCTCCCCGTCTTCGGCCTGGGTCCCCGGCACGGAGCCGTAGTTGAACGGGGTGGGGAAGGGCGAGACGAAGTCGATCGACCCGTTCGGTGCGCGCTTCACGAACGAGAAGCGCGGCACCTCGATGACGATCGGGACCCGCATGGGCTCAGAAGCCGAGGTTGAGACCTTCGTCCGCCAGCCGCTCGCGGGCGTCGGCCATCTTCCGGGTGGCCGGGATCGACAGGCCGCAGAGCACCGCGCCGATGACCGCCATCGGGACCGCGGCGATGTTCATCAGCGAGAAGACCGAGCCCCAGGTGGTGATGAACCACCCGCAGGTGCCGAACATGGAGAAGGTGCAGAGCAAGAGCCCGAGCAACGCGGCCTTGGGGCTGCCCCGGTAGAGCGTCGCGCCCGTCGGGACCATCAGGGCGCCCATGCTCAGGAAGAGATAGGGCGCGAAGTTTCGCCACTCGTCGTGCCAGGTGACGCTGATCACCTGGAGCCCGGTGAGCGCCACGAAGAGGCCGCCGAGCGCCACGAAGGCAGCCGCGGCCTTCACCTCGGTCGGCGTGGACGCTGCCGCCATCAGATCGTCGTCGCTGCTCGTCATCGTTCCTCCCTCGCGGCAATCGATAGCAGAAAGTCGGCGCTGTACTAGGCTCCGGCCGTGGTTCGAACTCGTGCGCTCTGGGTGCTCGCGCAGCTCGCGCGCGCGGAGGAACCCTCGAAGGTCCGCCGGGCGCTCTACCGCTCGGTCGACCCCGCCGTGCGCGGTCGGGTGCGGAAGCGGGTCGAGCGGCTGGTCGCCGAGCAGCTGCTCTCCAGCGACCATCCGGACGACGAGGCCCACGTTCACCGGCAGGCCTACCTGGTGCTCGCGGGTTTGGATGACGGGACGGTGGACGAGGACGCGGTCGCGGAGCGCTTCGAGGCCCACGCGGCCGAGCTCGAGGAGCCGTCCGCGCGTGGCGCGAGTCTCCGCATCGGAGCGGTGCTGCTCGTGCTGGGCGCGCTGGTCGCCGTCGGCAGCTGGTGGGCGCTGAAGCCGCCCCTCGACCTCCGGGAGACCGTCGAGGAGAGCAACGACGCCTGGCGTGAGGGCGGCCGACCCCGGGAGGGGTCCCCGGAGGTGCGCGAGTTCTTCGCCGAAGTGTTCCCGGACTGGGTCGTGGAGCTGGACCGGTTGCGCCGGGCGCGCGAGCAGGGCCCGGTGCCACAGGCCGACGCCGAGCAGCGGCTCCACGTGGAGAGCGAGATGCTGCTCGCGCGGAGCCGCGCGCTCTTCGGGGCGGACTTCACCAGCTTCCTCCACGCGGTCACCGACCAGGGCCGGGAGCTCATCCTCAGCGACGAGCCCCCGGCGGCCGACAGCCACATCCGCTCGGTCGATGCCTTCAACGCCGCGATCGCGGACCGTGGCCTGGCCTACTACGTCGACGCGGAGGTGCTCGTCTCTCGGCGGGCCGTGGCGCCGAGTCGGCTGGTGCTCTCGACCTTCGAGGTCCGCCGCGTGCGCTTCTACGAGGGGCCCGAGGGGCCGGTTCGGGTGCTCCGACTTCGCCGACTCGACCGGTTGAACCACGGCCGCCAAGTGCTCGGTTTCACACGCGAGCAGGTGAGCGATGCCCTGGTGCTGGAGTCTCGCGTGGAGCACTACATGGTCGCGCTCATCCTCCCGAGCCTGGAGCCGGAGGGGCAGTTGGCGCTGATCGACCGCGAGACGGTTCGCGGCGACCAGGAGTGGGTCGACGCGATCGAGGCCGCGATGGCCGAGGATGCCCGCGCGTTCGCGCGGTCCCTGGTCGGCGAACGGGCGGACGCCGTCGGTGAGCTGCTGGCGCGTCGCCGCCGGCTCATCGAGGACTGGAGAGAGCGCTTCGAAGGCGACCTGGTCATCGCGGGCCCCGGCGGCTTCGACCTCGACCCCGATCGCTATCGTGCGGTCCGTCCGCGGCTCACGAGCGCCGAGTGGCGTGAGCTCGAGGGCATCGCCGACGAGCTCGAGGACGACTCGCTCCGTGAGGGCTATGCCGTGCTCGAAGCCGCCTTCACCGACTCCGTCGAGCGACACGAGGCGCAGCACCGGCTCGACTTCGGCGCGGGCACGCTCCGCGACGAGGCGCCGCTCCTCGACGAACGGCTGGGCTCGATTCGGCTGCCCGACGGCGGTCGCGACCGCCGGGCGTGGCTCCGGCGCGCCGAGCTCAGCGCCTACCTGAGCGAGCTCGCGCGTTCGCCGGAGCTCGCTCGCGTGAACCTCGCGCTCATCGGCCAGCACCTCTACCTGGCGCGCGCCTGGGGAACGGCCGAGTCGACCGGTACGGTGCTGATCTTCGAGGGGCTCGCTCGGCAGCTCGGGCTGACCCACGAGCCGCTCGTGGTCGCTCGGCGTGTCCAGCGAGAGGCGCTCGCGGCGCTGCACCTCCAGCTGCGGCAGCACTCTGGCGCCGAGCTCTCCGAGGCCGCGACCGCCCTCTGGGCGGAGCTCTTCGGCCGGCCACTCCCGCCGCTCGCCCTCCGTGATTAGCGCTCATCGAGTCCCCGACATCCCTTGCCATCGGCGAGCGATCTCCTCCAAGGTCCGCGCATGTCTCTCGTCTCGCTCATCAAGGGGCGCCGCGGCGCCAACGGCTTCGGCTACGCCTCCACGGCGGAGGAGGTCAGCGAAGGCGTCGATCTCTCGGGCAAGTCCTTCCTGATCACCGGCGTGAACTCCGGCTTGGGGCAGGAGACCGCCCGCGTGTTGGCGCTCCGTGGGGCGACGGTCCTTGGGGCCGCTCGCACCCTGGCGAAGGCCGAGGAGGCGTGCGCGGACTTCGCCGGCGCCGTACCGGTCGCGTGCGAGCTCGGTGACCCGGACTCCGTCCGTGGCGCGATCGCCGAGGTGAAGGCGCACGGCACCCTCGACGGCCTGATCGCGAACGCCGGCATCATGGCGCTGCCGAAGCGAGAGCTGCTCCACGGCCAGGAGAAGCAGTTCTACGTGAACCACGTCGGCCACTTCCAGCTGGTCACGGGGTTGCTCGACTCGGTCGCAGCGGACGGACGGATCGTGATCCTCTCGAGCTCCGCCCATGGCATGGCACCCGAGGGAGGCATCCAGTTCGACGACCTGACCTTCGAGGAGGGCTACAAGGGTTGGACCGCCTACGGCCAGTCGAAGCTCGCCAACCTGCTCTTCGCGAAGGAGCTCTCGCGCCGCCTCGGCACCGAAGGCGCCGTCGCCAACGCCTGCCACCCCGGTGTGATCGCGACGAATCTCGGTCGCCACATGTCGCTCGGCACGCGCATCCTGATGCCGATCGCTTCGGCCATCGCGTTCAAGAGCGTTCCGGAAGGCGCGGCGACGCAGACCTATCTCGCCGCCCACCCGGACGCGGCCTCGGTGACCGGCGAGTACTACGCCGACTGCAACCCCGCCAAGCACTCACGCCACGCCCGGAACGCCGACATGGCGAAGAAGCTCTGGGACGTGACCGAGACCATCCTCGCCGGGCTCTGAGTCTGCTAGGACGGCCGCGACGATGACCGACACCCTCACCATCCGACGTCCCGACGACTGGCACCTGCACCTCCGCGACGGTGCGATGCTCGAATTGGTCGCGCCCTTCACCGCGCGCCAGTTCGGCCGCGCGATCGTGATGCCGAACCTGGTCCCGCCGGTCACCACGGTGGCCGCCGCGAAGGCCTACCGTGCGCGCATCCGCGAGGCCGTGGGGGCCGACGCGACCTTCGAGCCGCTGATGACGGCCTACCTCACCGACCAGATCGACCCGGACGAGGTCGCCCGCGGTCACGAAGAGGGCGTGCTGACCGCGTGCAAGCTCTACCCGGCCGGCGCGACGACCAACTCCGACCGCGGCGTCACCGACATCGCCGCGATCCACCCCGTGCTCGAGCGTATGGCGTCCATCGGGATGCCGCTCCTCGTCCATGGCGAGGTGGTCGACGCGGACATCGACATCTTCGACCGCGAGAAGGTCTTCTTGGAGCGGGTGCTCGCGCCCACCCTCGACCGCTTCCCGGACCTGAAGGTCGTCCTCGAGCACATCACCACCGCGGACGCGGTCGCCTTCGTGCAGGGCGCGGGCGAGAAGGTCGCCGCGACGATCACCGCTCATCACCTCCGCATCGACCGGAACGACATCCTGGTTGGCGGCATCAAGCCCCACAGCTACTGTCTGCCGGTCGCCAAGCGTGCCCGCCACAAAGAGGCGTTGCGCGAGCTCGTGAGCACCGGCAACCCGAAGTTCTTCCTCGGTACGGACTCGGCCCCACACGCGCGTTCGGCGAAGGAGAGCGCCTGCGGCTGCGCCGGCATCTTCTCGGCGCCCTTCGCGATCGAGAGCTACGCGCAGACCTTCGACGAGCTCGGCTGCCTCGACAAGCTCGAGGGCTTCGCCTCGCTCCATGGACCGGCCTTCTACGGGCTTGCCCCGAACGAACCCACCCTGACTCTCGAGCGCACCGGCCAGGACGTGCCCGAACGGATCGACCCCGAGGGCTTCGACCTGACCCCCTTCCACGCGGGCGAACGGCTCGGCTGGTCGCTCGCCAGCTGACGCTCGCGTCGCTCGCGGGCGGGCCGTCTCAGAGGAAGAAGGGGACGCAGCGGTGAGCGACCCCTTCGCCGGCGACCCAGACGTCGCCGGTGCCCGGGTGAGTCCAGATGTCCCACAGGAAGCCGACGTCCTCCAGGGCCGTGATCCACTCGTCGTCGCGGTAGCGAGTCATCACCCGGTTCGCCACACCGGCGATCCAGACGCGCGCATCGTCGGCGATGACCGCTCCCCACTCGCCGGACTCGCCGACGTCGACCTCGGACCAGCTCCGTCCGTCCCAGTGGAGTACGGTGGAGCCCACCGCCCACACGTCGTCCGGTGCGTGGGCCGACACGTCGTGCAGCCTCGGCTCGACCTCGGTCACGGACCACTCGTCCCCGTCGTAGTGGAGCACGACGCCGCTCGTGTCGGTGGACCCCACGGCCCAAACGTCGTCCGGTGCGAGCGCCGACACGCCCGTGAGATGGTGAGGCACGAGCGAGGGCAGCGCGGTCCACGAGTCGCCATTCCAGCGCGCCATCACGCCGCGGATGCCGACGGCCCACGCCGAGTCGGGCGCCGTGCCGTCCACCGCGAGCAGCGCTTCGCTCACGTCGGACTCGACCCGTTCCCACTCACCGTCGCGCAGGCGCATCATCGTGCCCGGCAGCTCGGTCGCCCAGAGCGACTCGTCGTCGTCGTGCCAGGCGCTCGAGAGGAGCGCGTCGTCTCCGGTGGGCACGACCTGGAGTGGCGGTCCGTCCTCCCAGCCGAAGGCGGCTCCATCACCGCCGACGAGCCACACCGGGTGGGACTCGCCGAAGGTCCAGCGGCCATGGACGCCGCGCAGCGAGACGTCCGGCGAGACCTCCACGGTCTCCCAGAAGCAGCCCAGCGCGAGGTGGATGTCGAATGCATCGGGCTCGGCCATGTCTCGCGGCGTGGCGGCGTCCACCGCTGCGTCCTCGGTGCCATCCGAGTCGTCGGGACCCGTGCCGTGGGACCGACCGCAGCCGGTCGAGGCGAGGAGGGCGAGGCACCACACGGCGCACGTCGCCAACGGCTGGACGCGACTCATGGCGAGGGATCTAGCACGGGCATCGCGCTGTGGGCTCCGAGTCGTGACGTCTCGCGTCTCGGGGTCTACTCTTGTTGCCCATGACTTGGCGTTGGGTGGGGGTGGCGGTGATGGTCGGCGCGGTCGGCTGTCACTCGAAGATCGACATCATTGGCGAAGACGCGGCGACGGGGCGGGACGCTCGACCTCCGTCCGACTCGGCCATTCCGCCCGACGGCACCGCGGGCTGCCCAGGGCCAGCGCCGAAGTGTTACCAGGGGTGGTCTCGCTCCTCCGACTGTTGCTTGGAGCCGGGTACCGAGGCCACCTGCGAAGCGGATCGGTGGACGTGCCCGGCGGACACCTTCTTCGAGGCGGAGTGTGGCCGCATCGATCCGGTTTGTGAGGGCGTCGACATGGGACGGCCGCCGCTCTACGACGACTGTGGCCTGTCGTCCGACTGCATCCTCACCGGCCGCTACTGCTGTCCGACCTGCGGCGAGCCGACGGCCGCCGACTACGCGGCCATCAACGAGACGTACGCGGAGGACTACTACCTGAACGAGGCCTGCCCCGAGGCTCGCGACGGCGAGGTGCTGTGCCCGGAGTGCGCGGAGGGCTACAACCCTCACCTCGCGGCCTACTGCGACGTGACCGGCTTCCGGCCCGCATGCGCCGTGCTCGACTTGGAGGAGGAGAGCTTCCGAACGTGCTCCGGCGACGGCGACTGCAAGCTCGCCGTGGCGAGCTGCTGTGAGTGCGGCACGGTCTCCGAGCTCGACACGGTTGCGGTGCGTGCGGACCTGGACGTCTCGGCGCTCCTGTGTGACGACGGCTGCGACTGCGAGCCGACCTTTCCGGACGGCGTCAGCGCCGCCTGCGTCACGGGCCAGTGCACGGTGCTCTTCGGCTCCCGCACCGATCCCTGAGTCCTTCTCTGTGGTCGCCCGCCGTGTTCTCATCGGGGACTCCCATGACCGACGCCACGACGGCCGATGCGCCGAAGCCGACCAAACGCCGCAAGGTCTCCCTCATGCAGCGCATCACGGTCGAGGAGCGCGAGCACGCAGCGAGCTCGGTGCCGGACCGATGCGCCGAGTAGTCGCCCGACTCGCGTGCGCCGTGGCGCTCGTCGTGGGGTGCGACCGGGGGGCCGACGAGCCCATCGCCGCGACCGATGGCCCGACCGGGGCGCCCGACGCTCCGAGTCCGCCGCCTGAAGCACCGGCGGGTATCGCCGCCGAGCTGCTGCGGGTCGTCGATGGGGACACCATCGGCGTACGCCTCGACGGGCGGGACGAGCGCGTTCGCTATATCGGCATCGACACGCCCGAGGTCGCTCATCGCGAGGGCGAGGTGTCCGAGCCCTTCGGCGACGCGGCCACCGATGCGAACCGGCGCTTGCTGGGCGATGGAGCGCTTCGGCTCGTCATGGACGTGGAGGAGCGCGACCGCTACGGCCGGCTGCTGGCCTACGTCTACGTGGGGGAGACGATGGTCAACGAAGAGCTCCTGCGTGAGGGCTTCGCTCGGGTGCTCACGGTCCCTCCGAACGTGCGGCACGTCGAGCGCTTCCTGGACGCCGAGCGGGAGGCGCGGGATGCCAGTCGCGGCCTATGGTCTCGCTGACGCTCGTGACCGTGGTCGTCGCGGCCGAGGCGCGGTAGAACTCCGTCCATGCCCACCTATGCGCATCGGCAGCTCGCCGGAAAGCGGGTCTTCACCCAGGACGGGACCGACATCGGTGACGTCGAAGGGGTCGACATCGACACCGACACGTGGACGGTGGTCGCACTCGAGGTGAAGCTCGAACGCAAGCAGCTCGAACGACTCAACATGGAGAAGCCGGTCTTCGGCTCCCCGAGCGTGAAGCTCTCGGTCGAGCGTGTCGCCGGCGTGTCGGAGGCCATCATCCTCGACGTCGCTTTCGCCGACCTGCGCTTCATCGACGGCTGACCACGCCCCAGTTGGGATCGGCGACTGCCGGGAGTGGGCTCGCCGGAGTGTTCCGGGGGTGAGTCCCGTCCGTGAACCATGGCTCACGATGCGTGCCGCGCCGTTCACGAGGATGGCGAGATGATCCCGCCACGCGGGGGCCAGGAGTCTTGGTCTCGTCCTTGCAATGGGGCGCGGCGCCATGAGGCTCCCGCATCCCGAAGAAAACGCGCGCCACGATCATAAATCGCAGGCGGTCGCTCCATCGAGGAAAGCAGAAAGGAACTTTCCCTGATGAATCGACTTCTTCTGCTCTCCCTCTACTCCTCGACTCTCTTCCTGGGGTGCACCCACGAGTCCTCCATCGGCATCACCGACGGTGTGGTCTCGGGGATCGTGGAAAACCCCGACCCGGGCGCCAGCGGCGAGCTGCGTGCTCTCTGGCTCGTCACGAGCGGCTCGGCCGACCACGTCTACCTGGCCGGCTCCGGAGCCTTCGACGAGGGGGGCTTCGACTTCGAGCTGCCCACGCCCGTCCCGAGTGACGCGTTGAATGCCTACGGAGACAGCCGCCTGGGCGTTGGCTTCATTGCTGCTTGGCCCTCCGGCGGAGCCCCCGGACAGCCCGCGCGGCTCAGCGATGAGGCCGAGCTCCAAGACGCCATTGGGGCTGCCTCGAACCACGCGATCGTCTATCGCGAGGGCTCGGCTCCCTTCGAAGGAACGCTGAGCTGGGTCAACGAATTCCCGGAGGGATTCAGCTGCGGGCGGGGCGTCCCGGCGGCTTCGGACGACGACTTCGACACCTTCGAGCCGGTCGCCTGCGATCAGGTCGAGCTTCGAATGGGTGATGTCGAGTCGTTCGAGTTCCCCGACTGGACCTGAGCGTTGCGCCTGCTCTCGGCTCTATTGGTGCTCGCATTCGCGACCTCCGCGAAGGCGGAGTGGCGGGTGCGAGCGCCTGCCGAGAGCTGTGTGAGCGCCGACGTGCTCGCCGCGCGTCTCGAGGGCATGGTGACCCACGACCAGCTCGGCGCGGGGCCCCGACGCACGCTGCGCGCGGTCCTCGACGAGGTCGGTGGCACGGTGACCATCGTCGTCGCGGAGGGTGGACGGCCGATCGGTGAACGCCAGCTGGCGATCCCTGGTGCGGACTGCGCGGCGCTGACCGAAGCGGCCCTCTTCGTGTTGGTCACCATCATCGAGGGCGGCATGATCGGCACGTTCGAGCCGTCCCCGATCGAGCTGCCCGAAGGCGAGCCTTCCGTTGCCCTCGCGATGGCCGAGGAACCGTCAGCGCCCGCGGTGCCCGACGAGGCGTCGCTTTGGCAGGGCCCCCGGCCCGAGGCTCCCCGAGTCGCTGCACCCCGCGCTCGGGGTCGCGGCTTCTTGGCGCTGGGCCTCGATGGGGCGAGCGAGCGCGTTCCGCGGACTGGGGTCGGTCCCCGGTTGACGCTCGGCTGGGCACGGGCCGCCGCCGCCGTGACGGTGAGCGCGGTCTACCGCCGAGGCGCAAGCCGCGCCGACGACGGCACCGTCCAGCTCGACCTCGTGGATGCGGCAGTTCGGGCCCACCTGCGCCTTCCCGTTCACCACTGGGTGACGCTGGAGCTGGGCGTCGGACCGCTCGTGTCGTTCGGTAGGGCTCGCGGCAGGGACTTCGCGCAGTCCCGGTCCGCTCCGGTGTTCGGAGTCGGTGCCGGCGTCGAGCTCGGAGTCGGGATCGGTCGCGGTGCCTGGAGCTTGCGGATGGGTGGCGCCATCGACGGCTGGTGGCGTCGGGAGCGGCTCACCGTCGTCGGTGGGGTCACGCGGTCGGTGTTCGAGCAGTCCCCGGTGTCCGCGCGGGGATTCTTGGAGCTCGGGCTGTGGATCGGACGGCACTGACGTGAACGCGACCGAGCGCACCCAGCAGCTCTTCGAAGCACACGGAGCCTTCGTGTTTCGGATCGTCCGTCGGCTCGGCGCGCCGGCGAAGGACGTGGAGGACCTGACCCAAGAGGTCTTCATCGTCGCTCATCGAAAGAGCGACTCGTTCGATGGGGCGTCGCCCCGGGGATGGCTCTTTCGCATCGCGACGAGGGTGGTCGCCGACTACCGTCGCCGGGCTTCGCGGCGACTGGAGCGTCTGGACACGACGCCGCCGGAGCAGCGCACGCCGTCATCGGCGGGCCAGGAAGCGCTGGTCTGGGATGGCCAGCTTCGCGAGGCGCTCGACGACGCTCTCGAGCTATTGAGTGACGACGAGCGCGCGATCTTCGTGCTCTACGAGCTGGAGGAGCTCCCGATGCGTGAGTGCGCCACGATCGCTGCCTGTCCCGAGCAGACCGGCTATTCCCGTCTCAAGGCGGCCCGTCGGAAGATGCGCGCTGCACTGGAGACGCGGGCGGACCTGATGCGCTCCCTGGGCATGCGAGAGGTGGTGTAGCCATGCGCGAATCCGAGTGGACGAGAAGCCTCGGTCCCAGGGCACTAGCGACGATTCGCGCCGCGGCCGAGGACGAGCCGAGCGGCGAGGCGATGGCTCGCATGCGTGAGACGCTCGCAGGCCTCGGCGCCTCCGCCGCAGCGAGCGGAGGCGACGGCGCAGCCCCATCCGAGCCGCCAACGCCGACACCGACGACGATCGGCGCCGCGAAGGCCGTCGCCGCCATCGTCGGCGTGGGTCTCGGTCTGGCCGTGGTCGTCGGCCTCGGCCTCAGGGAGCCCCGCCTGCGCACGGTGGGCTCGGCGGCAAAGGAGCCTGCGCCATCGACCGAAGCGAGGGTCGAGCCAGATGTCCCTTCGACCGACGACCGCGAGGGACCAGGGCTCCCGGTCGAACCCGCGCATGAGAGCCTCGGCGTGGCTCCCTCGCCGTCGATCGTTTCGGCCCCCGCCGCGCGCGCCCAGGATGCGGCCGGCCGGCCGACGGTGCGAGCAGGGGTCGCCGGTCGTGATGACGGGGCCGCCGACGATGGAGACGCCGCGACCGAAGTCGTGCGGAATGGCTCCTGGCTCGGGATGGAGCTCCGGCTCCTCCAGCGGCTGCGCAGCGCGCCCCCTCGCGAGGCTCTCGATCTGGCCGACGAGCACACACGGCGCTTCGGCGCCCACTCGTCGTTCGAAGCGGAACGAGAGCTGTATCGGATCCGGGCCCTTCGTGCCCTCGGCGAGGAAGACCGAGCCAGCCGGGCCATCGAGCGATTCCTCTCACGCCATGGCGGCTCCCCTTACGCGGTCGAGGTTCGTGCGCTCCGGGCGCCCGACTGAGCGCGGTCGATCTCCCCAGCCTCAGCCGCGGAGCTCGTCCGGGACACCGCCCTGGTATTGAGCCTTCGGGTTGCCGAGGGTCGCCAGGTCGGTGGTGCCCATCGCGTGCGCGAGGCCCAGCAAGGTTCCCGTGTGCTTGTGGGTCGCTTCGATCTCGTTGCCGTAGGTGATCGCCCGACCCGTGGACAGGTAGCCGCCAGCTTCGCCGAAGATGGTCACGGGCACGTCGCGGGCGTTGTGGTTCCGGCCGAACTCCATGCCGACCATCACGGCGCTCTTGGCGAGCACGTCCGGGCGCGCGGCGGTGCCATCGCCGGCCAGCGCACCGAGCAGCTCGCTGACCCGTTCCGCGTACCAGTTCATGAAGAGCGGGACCTTCGTCTCGTCCCAGTGCGTGTAGGAGTGGTGGTCGTCGCCGCTGTTGCTGTCGCCGGACTCGCCGACGAAGCCGAGGCCGAGCTCGGGGACCTTGAAGCGGCTCGCCACTCCACCGAACTGGACGGTGAAGATGTGGGTCTGCCCGAGGCGAATCGCCGCGTCGATGAGCCGGACCCAATGGGACCAGACGTCGCGGTGCGAGTCGGGGCTGGTGTCCATCGAGCCGGGGGCGTCGGGGATCTCCCCGACCAGGCCGCCCTCCGCCATGAACGAGGCCTCGAGGTCGGCGAGGGCCGAGAGGTGCTCGTCCAGGATCAGGGTGCCCTCGCGCGGGAGCTGCGGCCGGATGCGCTCCAGCTCGGCTCGCGGCACGTCGAGGGTCGACTTGCCGAAGGCCCAGAGCTCGGCGGTGCTGCTGCCGGCCATGTCCGCGAGGCTGCCGAAGATCTGGTCGAAGCCCGCCTGCGGGGCCCCGTGCTGAGTCACCGGCGTGAGCGCGCGCGAGTAGGTCATGCCGAGCTCGTAGTCGGCAGGGGTCTGCGTGAAGACCGTGCCGATGCGGAAGCTCGAGCCCGTCATCTTGATGTTGAGGCTCGCCCGAAGGGGATCGGCGATCAGTCCCTTTCGCTGCCGGTCGAAAGCCACGATCTGGTCGACGGTAGGTGCCATCGACGCCCGGCCCGCGCCGTCCTCGGAGAAGGCGACCTCGCCCGAGAACATGGCGGCCCCGGGCGCGACGTGGCCGCCGTGGTCCCCGGTGTACTCGGCGTTGATGAAGGCCTGGAAGCCGTACTCGCTGATCGCGATGCAGCGGTCCTTGTAGGTCTCGTAGGGGCGGAAGCCGTCCTCGAAGGAGAAGCTCGAGCCGCTCCCACTGATGAACGGGTTCGACGCGGTCTTGCCGTTGGGCAGGAAGATCAGGATGAGGTTGTTCTCATCGCCCATCTCCTGGGCTTCGGCGAGGTCGTCCCAGTAGTGCGCCACGGGCGCGAGGAGCCCGGCGAGCGCGGTGTTGCGGAGGAAGTCTCTTCGGCTGCTCTTGCTCATGATCCCTCGGCGGGCTGGGCGAAGCGCTCGCTGAGCGCGATGTCTCTCATCAGGTTCAGGACGTGGCCATCGTTGGCGTCGAAGGTCGCCTCGAGCTCGGCCATCAGCTCGGCGTCGTCGATGGCGGGCACGCTGCCTTGGGCGTAGCGGTGCGTCTGCGCGACGAAACAGCGAACCAACGCGCCGTGCTGGGCGAAGCCCTCGTTCGCCTCGATGGTGCTCTCGAAGGTCATCCGGGCGTAGGGCGCCAGGTTGAAGGCGCCGTGGGCCTCCTCGTCGCCGACGCGCTCCAGCGGGTAGCGGCGACCGACGTTGTCGAAGATGTCGAAGGCGAAGCCGGCGTTGAGCATCTGGTGGCAGTTGCTGCAGGGCAGGGTGCTCTCGAGCGGCGCGAACTGCTCGCGGAAGGTCAGGTCCTCGACCCCGTCCGGGAGCATCATCGCCGCGGCGCCGGCCTCCGGCGGGAAGCCCATGCACATCAGCTCGTCGACCAGGAACTTGCCGCGCTGCATCGGTGAGCGGCCCGATTCCTTGGCGTGGGCGCCGAGCACCAGGGCGGTGGTCAACAGGCCGGAGCGACCGGTGCCCTCGAGCGAGACCGGCCGCAGGTCGCTCCCGCTCACGCCGTCGATCCCGTAGTGGCCGGCGAGGAGCTCGTCGACCTGGGTGGTGTCCGTCGTCAGCAGCGATCGGAGCGTGCCTTCGCCTTCGAAGAGCTCGGCTCGGATCATCGCCTCGGCCTCGGCGAACATCGAGTCTTCGAGCTCCGGCGGGAGGTCGGCGGCCGCGTCCTTCGACTGCAGGTCGAAGTGGTCGAGGCCGAGCCAGTCGAAGATGAGCTCCACGACCCGGTCTTCGGTCCGCGCGTCCGCGAGCAGTCGGTCGACTTGAGCGGCGTAGGTGTCGGCTTCGAGGATCGATCCATCGTCCGCGGCCGCGCGCAGCTCGGCGTCGGGCGGCCGGCCCCACGCGAAGTAGGAGAGCTTCTCGGCGAGCTCGTGGGCGGTCAGCCGGTCCCCGCCGTCGCCGAGCTCGGTACGGTAGTGGAAGTGGGGCGACATCAGCGACGTCTGGATGACGGCCCGGCGGGCGTTCTCGCCGTCGAGCTCGGTGAGCGCGCGGTCGTAGAGCGATCGATACTCGGCGAGGGCGGTGCCGCTCACCGGCTCCACGAAGATGTGCTCCAGGTAGCTGCGCAGCTCGTCGTCGGTGCAGTCGCCCGCGCAGGGCAAGAGGGCGTCGACGTCGGCAGCGACCGCAACCTCGTGAGCGACGCGCATCATCGCGAGGAGGTGGTTGCCGTCACGAACGGTGAGCCGACTGGCGTCGTTCTGCAGGTTCAGGCTCTCGAGGTCGTCCGGCAGGCTCGAGAGGTCGGGCGTCACCCCGGTCAGGTCCGCGAGCGCCCGCTCGAGCTCGTGTTTGGTCAGCCGTCGGACCCCCGGCTGGGTGCTCGGATCCTCCGGCTCGAAGTGGAAGATGGGGGTCGAGCGGATCGGGTCGTCGGGCGGGAGGTCCTCCACGGGCGGCCGTTCGGAGCTGCCGATTTCCCCCGAGCAGCCACTCAGCACGAGGCCGAAGACGGCCAACACCAGGGCGCTCGCGGTGTGCAGACGCGCGCGTCTCGGGGGTCGCAGCCCCCGCGGAGATCGGCCCGCGGGCCGGAGTTTTTCCATGATCCTCATCGCTTCTCGCTGACGTGAGCGTGGTTCATGGATTGGACAGCAAGAGCGGTGCCGGCGCCGTTACCTCGGGATCGCGCACAGTGTGCGTCGATGTGCGCAGCCCTTGGCGTTCGGGGCTATCGGACTTATCCCAAGCGGCACATGACCGACGTGATCGTCAGCGCCCGACCCTTGGGTTTCCCGTGGGCCACTCGGGATCCCTTCCTCTTCTGCGTCCACCACCTGGACCACTACCCGGAGGGGAACGACCAGCTCGGTCCCGCCGCCTCGCTCGCGGGTCGCCGCATCGGCATGGACTTCGAGGGCAAGGACGGCTGGCGCATGTACCACGGCGACGTGATCCCCGGCTTCCCCCGCCACCCGCATCGCGGTTTCGAGACGGTCACCATCGCGCGGCAGGGCTACATCGACCACTCCGACTCGCTCGGCGCCACGGCACGCTTCGGCCACGGGGACCTCCAATGGATGACCGCCGGGGAAGGGGTCGTGCACTCCGAGATGTTCCCGCTCCTCGACTCGGATGCCCCGAACACGGTCGAGCTCTTCCAGATCTGGCTGAACCTCCCGAGCCACTCGAAGCTCACCGACCCGTTCTTCACGATGTTCTGGCGGCCGCAGATTCCGCGGCGGACCTTCGAGGACGGTGGTCCCGCGGAGGTCGTCCTCTACACGGGTCACCTCGACGGCTTCGGTGACCCGCCCGCACCGCCGCCCGGCTCGTGGGCATCACAGCCGGACACCGACGTGTGCATCGCGGCGATCACCCTCGGTCCGGGGGCCCGCTGGACGATCCCGGCGGGCCGCGAGGGGCTGCATCGCACCCTCTACTTCTTCCGTGGCGAGGCGGTCGTGATCGGCAACGCCCGCGCCGAGGACCACGCGGCCATCGACGTGCGCCCCGAGCTTCCCGCGATGCTCCACAACCCCAGCGACGACGAGGTCGAGATCCTGATGCTGCAGGGCAAGCCGATCGCCGAGCCGGTCGCGCACCACGGCCCCTTCGTGATGAACAGCCGCGCGGAGCTGCAGCAGGCCTTCATCGACTACCAAAAGACAGGCTTCGGCGGTTGGCCTTGGGATAGCGACGGACCGGCGCACGCGCGCGACGCTGGCCGCTTTGCGATCCATGCCGACGGCCGCGAAGAGCGCCCGCCCGAGGAAGAAGCCGCCGAGTAGTCAGGGCTCGATGACGACTGCGGTCGCGACCAATCGGTCGGTGCGCACGAAGCGCCCGACCAGCGTGTCGCCCGGGCGGAAAGCGTCGCCCGCCTCCTGCCGGAAAGTCGCGACGAAGCGGGCGTTCGGCACGTCGAGGTCGATGTGCATGGCCGAGAAGCCGAGGAACTGCTCGGTGATCGCAAACTGCGCCTTGTAGGCCGCCTCCTTCGCGCTGAAGACGATCTTTGCGAGCAGCGAGCGTTCCGCCTCGGCGTGGGTCGCGAGCATCGCGCGATCTTCTTCGGTGCAGATCATGTCCCAGAGCCGGAGCTTCAGCGGCTCGGCCTGCTCGACGTCGAGGCCGACGCCGCGGAACGCGTCGGCGTGCGCGAGGGCCACCGCGACGTGCCCCTTGGTGTGCGTGATGCTGCCCACGACTCCTTCGGGCCAACCGGGCGAGCGGTCCTCTCGGGGCAAGAGCTCGATCGGCCCGAGCCCCAGCTTTGCCGCCGCCCGCCGCGCCAGCACCCGACCGGCGGTGTACTCGCGACGCCGCTTGGCGACCGCCTTGGCCATCAGCGCGGCCTCGCCCTCCGTCAGCTCACGCAGGTCGTCGCCGAATCGATCGGGCGTGCTCTCCTCGAGCACGATCGACTCCGGCAGCAGCTCTCGAAAGAGCGGCGCGTGCGTCGGGGGCTGGTCGGGCTCGTCCACGAGCGTTGTCCATGCCCCAGGATCAGGCGTAGCGCACGTACCAGGGCACGCGCTTCTTCACCGGATGCAGTCGCCGCCAGAGCGGGTCGGGCAGGAAGTTCTCCACCTGGCAGTACTCGCAGGTGGTGATCCGTGGCGACTGCGTCGTGATCCCGAGCGAAGCACCGCAGCCCATGCACGCCATCATCACCGGCTTGTCGGCGGGCGGGATGTCGAGCTCCTGCGCGCCGTTCGGATCCTCTTCGGTCGCCGCGCAGTAGAGCCGCTGCGCGCCGGGCATCACCTGCCTCAGCCAAGCGGGCGCCGAGTGCGAGCTGGTCCGCTTGCCGCAGGCGGCGCAGAAGATCGGCCCCTCGTGGTCGTCGCCGATGCCATCGATCGGCAGCTCCTCACGGCACACCGGGCACTTGGGCATCTGCCGTCCGTGCTGGAGCTGGATCTGGAACCCCTGGGTGAAGATCGTCGAGTTGTTCCCTTCGTCCCAGCCGAGGCTCGCGTACTCGTTGTACGCGTCCTCCATCAGCGACTTCCAGAAGTCGGGCGGGAAGCTCAGCGTCTCGAAGCAGCTGGGGCAGTCGAGGGTGCGAACCGGCCCGTCCAGGATCACCGGGTTGCCGCACTCGGGGCAGGAGGTCTTCGGCTTGTAGACGCAGAAGCGGGGCATGGCGGAACCCTATCGCACTCAGCGCCGGGTCAGCTCGTAGATGCCGGGCTCGGCCGAGCCGAAGGTCACATCCGTGTACGTCATCGTGCCTCCCTCCACGCAGTAGTCCCAGCGTCGGCTCCCGGCGACGATCGTGTTGCCTTCGATCGTGTACGCGGAGGCCTGCTCGAGGTTCGTGGTGGTGCTCGCCTCGCAGTCGCAGCCGCCGTCGCTGGCGTTCATGCAGGTCGCGCCCATCACCCCGTTCGCACGGAGCTGGGTCTGGAGCACCATGCAGCCGCCCGCCGTGCAGAAGCCGGGCGGGACGTGGGTCTCGATCTCGACCGTGGCCTGGCCCACCCGTCGGCCGAAGGTGCCGTCGAAGTCCACGCAGCCGCGCCCGAAGCCTTCCTTGCGGGTCACCGTTGCGCCCGTGCACGCGCTCACCGCGCTCAGGTTCACCTCGATGCAGCCGCCGGCGAAGTCCCAGATGCCGACCTCGTCGCCGCCACAGGCGGTGAACGCCGGGCACGCGCCGGGGTCGACGACGTCGATCGCGAAGGTCGGCGGCATCCCGCACACCGGGAGCTCACCCGCGTCGGCAAAGGGGTCGCGTCCGCCGTCGTCCATCCCGCCGTCGCCGCTCGGCGTCGACCCGTCCGCGAGCAGTCCACCATCGACGTCCGGCGCGGAACCGTCGCGGTCGTCGATGCCGAAGTCTGACCCGCCCGTACCCGAGTCCGCGAGTGGCCCCCCGTCCGTCTCGGCTGGTCCGTCGTCGTCCCCACAAGCCAGCGCCACGCACAGCAGCGCGCCCATCCAAGCAAAGCGCATCCTCACCTCCCGCGGGGCAGCATAGACGGATCGGTGACCCGTCCGCACGTCAGGACGACGCGCGCCGTCGTTCACGAAGCGCCAGCACCCCCGCCGACGTCAGCACGCCGAGCACGAGGAGGGGGCCGCCGCACCAGGTCATCGCCGCCCACAGCTCGAACGCCGCGGACTTCGGCATCCCCCGCGCGCCCCACGCCTCCAGCATGAAGAAGAACGTGGAGACTGCCCACGACACGAGGAGCACACCGCCGAGACCCGCCATCGCCGCTGCCGCTCGCACTCCCAGAAGACGCGCGAGTCGGTGCGGACGATTCCCGTCGTCAGGGGCCGCAGTCGTCGACGAAGGGCACGCCCTCGCAGCGGACCCATCCATGGTCGACGAGCAGGTCCTCGGTGACGCCTTCGACTCGGACCACGTCAGACGGTGAACGAATGACGAAGGTCGGATTGGCCGCGTCTCGGAAGCACTCGAGCGCGCCATCTCCCATGACCGTCGCCGACTCGGGGAAGCACGCGACGACCAGCTCGTCGGCCGTCACGCATTCACTCGCCTCGTCGACGCGTCGTGCGGTGAAGCCGCTGCAGCCATCGGGGCACGCGCGCTCCCCGCCGAGCGTGCCCAGCGACGGGCAGCTCGTGCCGGCGTCGGAGTCAATCCCGTCGCCGTCGCTCTGGGAGCACGACAGCGAGATGCAGACGACCGTCAACGACAACGTGCGCATGCCGCACTCTATCCGGATGCGGGGCGCGTTCGCACGGGGCGCTGGACATGGCGCGCCGTTCACCCAACGCTCGCTAGCGATGCGCGTCCTTCGTCTCTTCGCCGGCACGTTCACTCTGCTCGCGGCGGTGCCCGCCGTTGCGCAGCCCGCGACTGACGCCGAGCCCGCGACTGCCGAGCAGGACGCGCACAACGAAGAAGAGGTCGAGGGCCACGAGGTGATGGTCGCGCCCATCGCGACGGACCGACCCGGCAACGGCAACGCGGCGACCACCGTTCCGCAGTGGGCGCTCCAGATCGAGACCAGCGCGAACTACGCGCTCGAGCGGATCCCGATGGCGGGCGATCAGCACCTGCTCGCGTTCCCGACGCTCCTTCGTTTCGGCCTGCTCGACATCTTCGAGATCCGGCTCGGCTCGGCGCTGCTCGGCATCGACGGGAACCCGCCGATGGGGCAGAAGACGGCCCACCCGACCGACACGTGGGTGGGGCTCAAGATCCAGCTCGCCGAGAACGACGGCGCCGTTCCCGCGGTCGCGATCATGACCGATCTCTTCCTGCCCTCCGGCCGCGCGCCCTTCACGAACGATGCCGTGGTCCCGGACATCCGCGGCGCGCTCTCGTGGTCGCTGCCGAAGGGCTTCGGTCTGCTGCTCAACGCGGGGCTCGACATCCCCGACGATGGCGTCGGACGCTTCGCGCGGGCGCTCTACGTCGTGAACCTCGGCTACGCGCTTCCCTTCCTGGACCAGCGCCTCTCGGTCTTCGTCGAGTCCTTCGGATTGATCCCCCTCGGCACGGACCGCGACGCCGTCATCCAGTTCGACTGGGGTGCGGCGTTCCGCATCACGCAGGACACGCAGGTCGACTTCTATGCGCAGCACGGCCTGACCGACGCGGCGACCGACTTCCAGATCGCCCTCGGCTTCAGCGCCCGCTTCTTCGTGCACTGAAGCCGAAAGCGTGGTCAGCGACCGCGGCGCCGGCGCATCGCCTCGCGACGCGCGGCGGCGCGGGCGGCGGTCTTGTCGAGCACCTTGGTGGCCTGACCGCGGTCGTCGAGGTGCGACGCGAGCGCGCCGAGCGTCGGGTACTGGAAGATGTCGGTGATCGCCATCTCCACCCCGAGCGCCTGCTTCAGCTCGCGGTGCGCCTGTACCGCGAGCAGGCTGTGACCGCCGAGCTCGAAGAAGCTCTCCTTCGAGCCGATCTTCTCGACGCCGAGGATCTTCGACCACACGTCGGCGATGGTCTTCTCGGTCGCGCTGGTGGGCGCCACGTACTCGGCCGGCTCGGTGCGCTTCCGGACCTGGTCGGGCCGCGGGAGCTTCTTGCGGTCGACCTTCTTGTTGGGCGTCAGGGGGAAGGCGTCCAGGAAGACGAAGTGGCTCGGGACCATGTAGTCCGGGAGGCTCCCGCCGAGGTGGGTGCGGAGTGCCTCCTCTTCGGTGACACCGTCGGTGGTCATGTAGGCCACGAGCCGCTTGTCACCGGGGGTGTCCTCGCGAGCGATCACCACCGCCTCGCGGATGGTCGGCAGCTCGTTGAGTCGCGCCTCGATCTCGCCGAGCTCGATGCGATAGCCGCGGAGCTTCACCTGGTGGTCGACCCGACCGATGAAGTCGATGTTGCCGTCCTTGCGTCGACGCACCAGGTCGCCGGTCCGGTACATGCGCGCGCCGTCCACGCCCCGGAAGGGATCGGGCACGAAGCGCTCGGCCGTCAGCTCCGGGCGATGGAGGTAGCCGCGGGTCACGCCGTCGCCGCCGATCCACAGCTCGCCGGGGATGCCCTCGGGTACGGGCTGCTGCTGGGCGTCGAGCACGTAGAGCTGGGTGTTGGCGATCGGCGTGCCGATGGGCGTGATGTCCTGCGGCGTCGCGTCCTTGCTGGTGTCGTGGGTCGACGACCAGATCGTGGTCTCGGTCGGCCCGTACATGTTCTCGATCTTCGCGTCGGTCAGGCTGCGGAGCTCGCTCACCAGCGCGCCGGGCAGCGCCTCGCCGCCGATGAGGAGCTGGCGGAGCCGCTTGAGCGAGCCACGGGTGCGGTCGTCGAGGGTCATCAGCCGCGCCATCGAGGGCGTGCACTGCATGTGGGTCACGCCGAGACGTTCGATGCTCGCGCCGACCGACCAGTCCTCACGCGCGCCCTCGTCCTTCGGCTTGGCGGTCCGCTCGATGACCTGGCCGACCCGGCGAACGCTCTCGAGCACCTTCGGCACCGAGATGCCGTAGTCGATCAGACATGCGACCTCGTCGACCCCGATCGCCTTCAGCTGCTCGACCCGCGCGACCGCGTCCTCGACCGTGCCGAAGAGGCCGCTGTCCTCGAAGTAGCGCATGAACGCGAACTCGAGGATCGCTTCCATCTCCTCGGTGTCGAGCGAGCCGAGATCGATCTCGAAGGGGTTGGTCACACCCTCCGGCTTCTTGAACGCCGGGAAGGCCCAGGCGTACTGCTTGATGAGACCCGCCGCGGAGCGGAGGTAGTCCTTCATCGGCTCGCGTGCGATCTCCCGGGCGGTCTCCTTGTCCGCGTCCAGGTAGGTGTGGAGCATGAGGGTGACCTTGTAGTCGTCTGGGTTCGCGCCGGCCTCACGGAGGGCGTCGCGGTAGATGGCGATCTTCTCCTCGAGCTCGTCGAGCGACTGGCCCAGCAGGTGGGTCAGCACGTGGGCCTTCTTCTCACCCGCGTTCCGGTAGGTCTCCGGGTTGCCGGCGGTGGTCACCCACACGTTCAGCTCCTTGGAGACGGGCCGCGGTTGGGTGACGACCTCGTGCATGGTGCCGTCTTCCTTCGGGAAGGCGACCGCTTCACCACGCCAGAGGCGTCGCACGATGTCGATGCCTTCGAGCATCGCCGGCTTGTTCTTGGGCGGCGTGTTCTCGGGACGCAGCACGAAGTCGTCCGGCTGCCAGCCGCTGGCGAAGGCCAGACCCGTGCGTCCGCCGGTGAGGTTGTCGATGACGGCCCACTCCTCGGCGATGCGCGCCGGGTGGTGCAGCGGCGACACGACCGAGCCCGCGCGGATGTCGAGGTTCTCGGTCATGCCGGCCACGGCCGCGCCGGTCACCGCCGGGTTGGGGTAGGGGCCACCGAAGGCGTGGAAGTGCCGCTCCGGCGTCCAGAGCGAGGTGAAGCCGACGCGGTCACCGAGCTTGGCGCCCTCGATGAGCAGCTCGTACTTGCGCGCGCTCTCCTTGTCGTCGTTGCCCCAGTAGAAGAGCCCAAAGGCCATCTCCCGGTTGCTGCCCGGGCGAACGCGCTCGCGCTCGCGATGGACCGCCACGGTGAAGCCGCGCGCGAGGGTCCAGAAGAGCTCGAGCACCGAGATGTCGAAGCTCAGGCTGGTCACCGCCAGCCAGGTGTCGTGAGCGCCGTGCGGGACGCGCGCGTCCATACCGACGAAGAAGTTCGCTGCGTTCCGGTGTTCGACCATCACGCCCTTCGGTCGGCCGGTCGAGCCCGAGGTGTAGATCACGTAGGCGAGGTCTTCGGGGCTCGCGCCGCCGTCGAGCCGCGCGGTGCTCGCCTCGCTGATCCGTGAGTCCTCACCGAGGACGACCGTCTCGCCGGAGTGGCTCAGCGCACCCTTGGCCTCGCCGTGGGTGACCAGCACCTTCGCGCCGCTGTCCTCCAGCATCATGGCCAGCCGCTCGACCGGGTAGTCCGGGTCGAGCGGCAGGTACGCGCCGCCCGCTTTGAGAATGCCGAGTGCGCCGACCACGAGGTCGAGCGAGCGGTGGCAGCAGAGGCCGACCACGTCGTCCTTCGAGACGCCCGCGGTGCGCAGCACGTGCGCGACCTGGTTGGCCTTCTCGTCGAGCGCTCGGTAGGTCAGGCGCGCCCCTTCGTGGACGAGGGCGTCCTTGTCGGGCGTGCGATCGACCTGCGCCTCGAAGAGGCCGTGCATGGTCGCCTGCTCGTAGTCGACGTCGGTGGCGTTGAGGCCGCGCAGCAGTCGCTCGCGCTCGTCGTCACTCAGCAGGGGCAGGGCGTTGGCCGGGCCGCTCGCGTCGGCGGCGAACGCGGCCAGCAGCACGCCGAGCCGGCGCGCGAGCTCACCCGCCGCGTCGGCGTCGATCCGTCCCGAGTCGTAGTGGAGCGTCTGCGCCGTGAGCGTCACCGCCGAGCCGCCGACCAGCGCGGTCGCGCCGGGCGCGATCACGATGGCCATTCGGTGCACGTCGTGGCCTTCGAGCGCGGGCCGACGGGCGACGAGGTCCGCCGGGTAGGTGAGCTTCTCGTCGAGCTTCGCTCGCTCGGCGGCGAGCGCCTCGGCGGCTTCCGCCGCGGTGCCCTCGGCCTGGACCCGAAGGGGGACGGCGTCCGCGAAGAACGCCCCATCGCTGGCGAGGAGCTCCGAGAGCGCCTTGCCGCGGTAACCGACGTGGCCCACCTCGGCGCCCGCCAGTCGGGCCAGGCCCAGCGCGATCCCCGCGATCCAGCGGTCGCCCTCGAGACCGGCGGAGTCGAGCCCGACCTGCGCGGGCTTCGCGTCGCCGTCGCCGTGTGCGATGGCGCCGAGCTCGAGCGGCTGCAGCGCCTCGAGGCGGCGGGTCCAGAACCCCTCGTGCGGCACCACCTGCGCGTTCTTCTGCGTGAGCCGGGTGAGGGTCTCCTCGTCGAGCGTACCCAGCTCCAGACCGGCGAGCGTTGCCGGCGAGACCGCGCGGCCCACGAGGTCCGTCAGCCGGGTGATCCGAACGGCGCCCTGCTTGCTGGCGACGACGGCTCCGTCGTCGTCCGCTTCGAGGACCTCGCCGGGGCGGCCCTTGCCGGCGCTGGTCGCGGCCTCGCGGACCAGGAGCACGCGGCCGGCCGTGTCGACGACCTTCGCGAAGAGCAGCGGGCTCGGATACTTCGGTCCGTAGTCGAGCGCGCGGATCAACGCGACGATCTCGCTCGCGTCCTGGTCGCGCCAGCGAATCACGCCCATGTGCGCCGGGCGGTCGTTCTTCGCGAAGTAGGTCCGCTCGCCGAGATCCTGCTTCTCGCCGAGCCCCTTGCGCTCGTCGTCGGCTTCGAGCCGATCGAGGACCTCCGGGAAGCTCGCGATGGCCGCGGCGTAGCAGGCGGCGTTGAGCTCGAAGGCGGTCATCAGCGGCTGCACCTCGACCTCGCGGCGCGCGAGCATCCGCCCCTCGTCGACGCCGCCCTCGATCCGGTGCCAGGTGACTCCGTGGGTCGTCTCCTGGTTCATCAGCGCCCAGTTCGGTGCGTTCAGACCCGCGTAGCGGGGGAGCGGCCCGTCATGGAAGTTCACCGCGCCTCGCTTGGCCTTCGCGAGCACCGAGTCGGGCACGATGCGCAGGTTGGCGATGCTGAAGAAGACATCGTGCTCACCGATGCGCTCGGCCAGCCCCTTGCCCGGCGCGATGACCTCGAGCCCTTCGCTCTGGGCCCAGCGCGTCAGGTCACGGCTGTCGGTGACGACACCGAGGATGCGGTGTCCACGGTCACGAAGGATCTGAGCGCACTGAGCGAGGAGCGACTCGGCTCCCATCACGTAGCAATCGAGCTTGGCCATGGTGGCGCTTTTGCCACATCGCCCGCGCTCGCGCATGTGCGAAGCGCACCGCTCTCGCGGTATTTTCACCGCTGGAACATCGGGAGCGGCTCCACCCCCAGGAAGGGGACGGGTGTCGGTCAGTCCTCGTCGGTGCCGCTTCGGGTCACCATCCCCGAGCCCGACGGGGGCCGGACGCTCGAGCTGTCCGCCGCGTAGACCGTGGGTGCGTCGAAATCCTGGTCGGTGGTGGGGACGTCGGCGTGGGAGTCGACCGGTTCGTGGCCGCTGAGGAAAACGCCGTGGAGCACGTCGACGAATGCGGCATGCGCAGGACTGTCGTAGAGGACGAAGCGCACCTCTTCGAGGGTCGAGCCGCCCAGCGAGAGGTGGAGCCGGAGCGTCGAGGCGATCGCCTGGGCGCAAGCTTCGAGCCGCACGCCGCCTTGGCCAGTGCCGATCGCCGGGACCGCGATCCGCTTCAATCCGTGCTCCTCGGCCAGGAAGAGCGCTCGGTGCATCGCGCGAGCCACGCAGCTGACCTCCTGCCAGGCGGAGACGGCGTGGAGCACGGCCCGACAGTCGAGGGCCCCGGGGCCGGTGCGGACACACTCGCCGAGCGCGCGTTCACCGAGCGCCGCCGTCTCGTCGACCAGGGCCTGGCCGCCTCGCTTCGCGAGCGCCCCACCGACGCCGTTGGCCATCGTCATGGCGGTGTAGGCGCTGTTCACGATGGCGTCGGTCTGGACGTTCGCGATGTCGCCGACGTCGAAGCGGATGCTGCAGCCCTCGACCTGGATCGAGTCTTCGGCGCCGAGGTGGATGGCCAGCTGCGGCCGGACCGACCGCGCCAGCCGGTGGAGGGCTTCGGCGGCGACTCGCGCGGTCCGCGGACGAGCATTGGGCCGCTGCGCGAGGAGCTGACCGAGCACGTGCTGGAAGTACGCTTCTTCGGGGCTCGCGGCTGGCGGGAAGCGGGGCGGCACGTCGGCGCGGAGCGCGTCGTCGCGAGTGGCGTAGGGCGTCATTCCGTAGCGCAGCGCGAAGGCGGACGCGCCGAGCGAGTAGACGTCCGCGCGGCGGTCCACCGCGGCGCCGAACATCTGCTCCGGCGCCATGAACGCCATCGTGCCGGCGGCGCGAACCGCTTCGCCGCTTCGTGCCGGCACCGCGACTCCGAAGTCACCGACCTTGATCTGCCCCTCTCCGTGCAGGAAGAGGTTGGCGGGTTTCACGTCACGGTGGATCACCCCGGCCTGGTGGGCCGCGTGGAGACCGGCGGCAGCCTTCGCGGTCCAGTCCACCACTGCCCAGAGCGGGAGCGGGCGCCGGACGGAGCGGCGCCTCCGGGCATCCAGCTCCGCGAGGTCGACCCCGTCCACGTACTCCTCGACGAGGCAGGGCATCATGCCGTCGCCCGGGCCTTCGATCTCGCCGACGTCGAGCACCCGCACCGTGTGGGGCGAGGTGACTCGAGCCATCAGGTGCGCGCTCTCGGTCATGCCCTCGAGCGCATCGGGCCGCTGACGGACGAGCTCCGGCCGCAGCGTCTTGACGACGACCGGCGCCGCGAGCCGGGCGTGCCGGGCGAGGTACACCTCGCTCATGCCCCCCGCCGACAGCCGTCCCCAGACATCGTAGCGATCGAGCACTCGACCCTGGATGGGTACGTGGTTCGCGACCTCGAGAGCGTCGGTCATCGGGGCGATTCTAGCAGGGGAGGGAGCGAGGCAGCCGTTCATGGGCCCTTCTTCGAACGGTGCGGGTGCGAGTTGCGTTCAGGGAGAGCTTTTGTTGGGGCACCGTTGCCAGCGAGGTCTCGGCGGGGCCAGACTGGGTGGAAGGTGGGGTTTCTGACGACCGACTCGGACGTGGGGGGGGACTCCACGCCGATGCTCTCATCCGGCACGGTGATCGCCGGCCGGTATCGCATCGCCGAGCGCATCGGCCATGGCGGGATGGCGGAGGTCTACAAGGCCTTCCAGCCGGCCCTGAGTCGATTCGTCGCCATCAAGATGATGCGTAGTGGCTCGCCGCGAGACAGCCGGCGGTTCACGATCGAAGCCCAGACTCTGGCGCGTCTCCGGCACCCGAACGCGGTCGCCGCCCACGACTACGGCATCTATGAAGACGACGTGGGCAACGGCCGACCCTTCATCGTGATGGAGCTCGTGGAGGGTGAGACCCTGCGCGATCGGATTCGGCGCGAGGGCTCACTCGCGCCAGACGTGGTCCGACACATCGCTCGAGAGATCGCCTCCTGCGTGCAGGCCGCGCACGATGGCGGGATCATCCACCGTGACCTGAAGCCCACGAACATCATGCTGGTGAAGGGCTCGAGCTCCGAGCGCCCGGAGGTTCGGGTGCTCGACTTCGGGATCGCGAAGCTCTTCGCGCCGCGGGTGAGCCTCACGGACGAGGGCGAGCTCGTCGGCTCGCCGCGCTACATGGCGCCGGAGCAGTTCGACGAGGACGCACGCATCGACCCGCGCGTGGACGTGTGGACGCTCGGCATCCTCATCTACGAGATGGCCTCGGGGGGCCACCCCATCAAACACAAGGCGAAGTTCTCGGAGGTGCTCTCCTGGCTCCGCGAGGGACCACCGGAGCCACCGCCCGAGCTGCCGCCGGATCTCGCATGGACCTTCAGCCGTTGCCTGCAGCGCGACCCCGACGAGCGCCCGAAGTCGATGAGCGAGGTGCTCGAGCTCCTGGGCGCGCGTCCGCCGCGACCGCGTTGGGTCGGTCCGGTGGTGGTCGGTGCGTTGGCGGTGGCCGTGGTTGGCGTCGCGTTGGCGATCGCCCTCACTGGGTGACGGCGATGGCCAGCGCGACCGTCGCCGGGTCGGCGAGAAGCGGCCCGAGTCGCGAGAGGACCTCACCCACGTGCGCGGTCCACTCCTCGGTGACGTACACGATGTCGCCGGGGGCGAGGTAGACGTCCGGCGAGCTGCCGCGGCTGATCGCGCGGAGGCTGGCGGTGTACACCTGCGGCGCCTCCAGTGAGCCACGGACGATGTTGATGTGCGTGCGGTCGCCGCGGTCGTCGAGACCGCCGGAGCGCGCGAGGACCTCCGTGAGCCGCAGCCCCTCGCGGTGGGCGAAGACGCCGGCAGAGTCGACCGCGCCGAGCACCACGACCAGGTTCTCGCGGGCCATCGGCACGTAGAGATGATCGCCGGCCCGAACCCGCACGTTGTGCCGCGGGTCGCCTTCGAGGGCGCGACGGATGCTGACGTCGACGGTCTCGCCGTTTCGCACGAGACGGGCACCGGCGATGTCGGCGATCGGGCCGGCGTCGCCGACGCTCTCGACCGTCGTTCGGGGCCCTCCAGCGGCGGCCAGCAAGTCAGCGAGACGCATGCCCGGGTACACGATGTATCGGCCCGGCTCGCCCACGGCGCCGACGACCGAGCCCATGTGTCCCTTCGGCTCGATGATGGCGAGGCCGACGCGCACGACCGTATCCAACCGACGGAGCGCCGTCTGCACGCGCTCCTCGGCTTCGGTGAGTGTCAGCCCACCCACGGAGACGTCACCGCCGAGCGGCACGTGGAGCGTGCCCTGCTCGTCGACGACCAGGCCGCCATACTCGGTGTTCTCGGCGCTGAACGTGCGAAGGAGGATCACGTCACCGGGCAGGACCTTCATCGCCTCGGGCGGATCGTCGTCGACGCCCGCGGGCTCCGGCGGCTGCGTCTGAGTGAACGCCGGATCCTGGTGCGGATAGATCGGCGGGTCGTCGTAGCGGTGGCAACCCGCAGCCAAGACGAACGCGAGCGCGATGGTGATCGGCCTCCCCATGAAGGTCGCTCGTACCCCGCGCGGGCGTTCGCTTCAAGGCCTTCTCGCCGACCATCGGATCACCCCCATCAGGGAAGGTGTCCAACCACGGGGGCGTACCCATACGCACACTTGCATACGAGGATCAGCGAGGCTAAGACCGAACCGATTCTGGTGGCGGGACAAAAGTTCCGCTCCCGCTGTGCGAATCACCGTCACACCCTCCCCCCCGAGCAACGAGTAGGCGAGTAAGAAACCGTGGGTTCCCAGGGGTTGGTCAAGCCTTATAGCCCGGCGCTCAACCTGATCATGCGTCTCGTCGACGCAGGGCTGATCGCGGCCACCCACTTCTTCGCGATCTTCGTCAATCACGAGACGTGGCGGGACATGCACACGACCGCGACCGTGCTCGCGGTCGTGATCATGCACCTGGTCGCGCAATGGCTCGGCCTCTACTCCGCCTGGCGTGGTCGGGCGATCACCCCGGAGACGGCGCGAGTCTTCCTCGCGTGGATGATCACCTGGGCCGTCCTGCTCATGCTGGCCTTCGTCTCGAAGGTCTCCGAGAACTACTCGCGTGCGATCTCCCTCACGTGGTTCGGCGCGGCCGCCACGGCGATCGCGATATGGCGCGCGAGCCTGCGGCTCACGTTGCGCGAGCTTCGCAAGCGCGGGCGGAACACTCGCTCGGTGGCCATCGCCGGTCTGACCGAGCTCGCCGAGCGCGTCGGACGGACGGTCCACGACGAGCCCGAGCTCGGCATGCGCGTCGTCGGCTTCTACGACGACCGCATCCCGCAGCGCTGTCACCCGATCCCCGAAGACCTCGGGCCCTACGTCGGGAAGCTCGACGCGCTCGTGGAGCGAGCCCGCAACGGCGAGGTCGACATCATCTACATCGCGTTGCCGCTACGTGCAGAGCCCCGGATCAACGAGCTCGTTCGCAAGCTCGCGGACACGACCGCGAGCGTCTACATGGCGGCGGACTTCGACGCTTTCGACTTGCTCCACGCGCGCTGGGGCTCCCTCGGCGACGTCCCCGTGGTGAGCATTCACGAGACCCCTTTCTACGGGGTCGACGGCTGGCTCAAGCGCGCCGAGGACATCGTCGTCGGCTCGCTCATCATGATGCTCATCAGCATCCCGATGCTCTTCATCGCGCTGGGCGTGAAGCTCAGCTCGAAAGGGCCGGTCTTCTTCCGCCAGCGTCGCTACGGCCTCAACGGTGAGGTCATCCATGTCCTCAAGTTCCGCTCCATGAAGGTCATGGAAGACGGGGCCGAGGTGAAACAGGCGACGAAGAACGACAGTCGGATCACGCCCTTCGGCGCGTTCATCCGCCGGACCAGTCTCGACGAGCTCCCGCAGTTCATTCACGTGATCACCGGCCAGATGAGCATCGTCGGGCCGCGGCCTCACGCCGTCGCGCACAACGAGGCGTACCGGAAGCGCATCCAGGGCTACATGCTGCGCCACAAGGTGAAGCCCGGCATCACCGGCTGGGCTCAGGTGAACGGCTGGCGTGGTGAGACGGACACGCTCGAGAAGATGGAGAAGCGGATCGAGCACGACCTCGAGTACATCCGCAACTGGGGCTTGCTCTGGGACATCAAGATCATCTTCTTGACCGTCTTCGGATCGAAGGTCCGCAAGAACGCCTACTGAGCCGCGGGCTGGCAGCTCGGGCACCAGTAGGTCGAGCGCCCACCGTCCCCCTGGCGCCGCATTCGGATCGTCGTGCCGCACTCGGGGCAGGGCTCGCCGGAACGGCCGTAGACGTGCTGGCTCATGTCGGAGCGACGGGTGGTGTGGCGCCGTCGCCCACGCAGGTTACGGCGCATCAGCCGTCGGGCGTGCTCGAGCGCGCGCCGGACCTGCGGGGCGGGAACCTCGCCGACCGGCGCGAAGGGGTCGAGCTTCTCCAGGAAGAGGACCTCGCTCTTGTAGACGTTGCCAATCCCGGCCACCAGATCCTGGCGCATCAGCGCGACGCCGATCGGTAGGTCGGCGTTCGACATGAGGCGCCGGAGCGCTTCGCCCAGATCGCATTCCGGATCGAGCAGGTCCGGCCCGAGCCTTCGAAGCTGACGCGAATGCATCTCGCTTCGAAGCAGCTCGGCCTGCGGTAGGTCGAAGGCGACCGCGTGCCACGGATCGGTCTCGAGCAGGAGCACCATCCGGTGCCGTGGTCGCCGCCAACGATCGCTCGCCCGATAGAGGTGCCAGGAGCCGGTCATCTGCATGTGGGTTCGCAGGGCGCGCCCGTCGGTGAGCGCGATCACCAGGTGCTTCCCACGAGCGTGGACCGCTTCGATGGTCGCTCCGACGAGTCGGGACGCATCGACGTTCGGCGCTCGTGACTCCACTCGCTCGATCGGCTTCGTTGCCAACGCGCGATGCATCCGCCGCGCCGCACGGTGGATGGTGTCGCCTTCAGGCACCGCTCACCTCAGCGGGAGGGCCCAGCGGTCTCCGCTCGGGACGTCCGCGGCGAGCGCCGCTCGGTCGGCGCCGAGCGCGCGCCGAATGAGCGCCGCCATGTGTGCGCGAGCGCCGCCAGTGGCTGGTAGCTCGATCACCAACACGTGCGCGACCGTGCGACCCAGGAAGGCCCTCTCGTGTCCGACCTCGACCGAGATCGCACCGCCTTCGAGAGCCGCGTCGACGATCGCCTGACCTTCCTCCTCCGTGGAGTCCGCCAGCCGCGCCCGCGGATCGTTCAACACGTCCCGGACGGCGCGCGTCTCGCCGCTGCCGCTCTGGAGAGTCGCCAGGACCTCGTCGTTGGCGGCTTGGACGAAGGCGACACCGTACGCGATGCCGAAGCCCACCACGACCGCACCCACGAGGCGGCCGATCACCAGCTCGGGCTCGCGACCTGCGACGGTGAGCGCGAGGTGGAGCAGCCCGAAGGCCAGCGCTCCGATGCCCACGCCGTCGATCGCCCAGGTGGCGTACGAGCCGGTGCCCAAGAAGGCACTCTCGAAGCGCATGATTCCGACGTAGAGGGCGACCAGGCCGAGCACCATGAGGCCCCCGCCGATGGCGATGTCCTTGACCTTCGAGGGGCCCTCGACGACGGGCTTGGCGGCCTGCTCCGGTGGCGCCACGCTCTCCGGGTCCTTGCGATGCTTGGGCGGCGCTACGTCGGCCAGCTCGAGCTGGGGCTCCGAGGCGTCCTTGCGTGCCTTCGCCTTGCGCTTCTTCTCGATCTCTCGCTCGGCGGCCTTCGCGCGGACGTCCTCGAGATCGAGGTCGCCGAAGTCGTCGGCGGCGCTCGGATCGACCGGAGGCGGAGCCATGTCGACCTTGGGCTTGGTGGCGCTCGCCTTCGCGGCCTCCATCTCCGCTTCGTCGAGGAGGAGGGCAGGCGTGCTCGCTTTCCGCTGCGGGGGCGGCCGGCGGTCCTGCGGCATCGACGGAGTGCGAATGACCCGATGCACCTCCTCCTTCACGGCGCCCGAGCCCTTCGGCTTCGGGGGTGGAGCCGGCTTCTTCTTGGACGAGAGCGCGGCGACCTCGGCCTTCGCTTTCGCCTTCGCCTGCGCCTTGCCGCTGGGCATCACGACGCCGGGGGGCGCTTCGGCGCCTCCGGCCGAGGGGGGCGCAACGACCTTGGGCTCCGGGAGGTCGAACGCGGGTGGGGTGCTCGAGTCCTCCGGTCGTTCTTCACACTCGGCACCGATCGAGCGGAGGGCGACCATCCACTTGGCGGCGTCCGTCGGTAGGACTCGCTTCACCGGGGTGGGCACGGTCAGCTCGAGGGTGAGCGCTTCCTGCGTGTCGATCCCGAAGACCCGCCGCAGCCCGTCGGAGGGTGACTCGGACCAGCCTGGATCGAACCCCAGGACCCAAATGTCGACACGACTCACCAGCGAGACCTCTGCATCAGCAGGATGGGGGAGCATACCAGCCCCGTCCCTCGTTTGGGTGTGTCGATCGTCGGTGTCATTCGAAGGGAATCAGCCACCACTCCCCGTCGTCACCGGGAGGGTTCTGGACCTGTCGGCGAACGGCGGTCGCCACGGCCATGCGTCGGTTCTGGGTCAGGGGAAGGCTGATCGCCACCCCGGTTCCTTCGTTTGGCGCTTCTTCGTAGTCCACCACGACGTAGACCTGGCGCGCTCCCGCGGCGTAGAGCGCTTCCACCCATGCGCTCGCGGCGGAGCGGTCCATTCCCGTGAGCTGAGCCTGGGGGTCGGTCAGGAAGGTCCGCGCTTCGGGCATCCGTCCCTGCCGGATGGCCTCCATGGTCGCCGCTCGCTCTCGCCGGGCCTGTTCGGCGGGGTCGACCCGATGGACCAGGAAGCTGGTCGCACCGATGCCTCCCCCGAGGACGAGCGCCAACGCGATCGCTCCACCCTTCGGGAGCGCGCTGTCGAACGCGAACGCTGCGACGAGCCCTTGCACTCCGACGAGGAGCAGGGCGATGGCGCCGGCGGCCGCCGCTGCGCCGACGACATCGGGGGCGTCCCCGAAGACGCTCCCTTCGAGGGTGCTCGCGAAGAAGAGGGCCGCGGCTCCGGCGCCGCTGGCGACCAGACCGAAGACCTGCGCCCCCAACGTGCTCCGCTTCGGCGCCGGCTCGGGTTCCTCCGGGATCGACAGCGGCTCGAGGAAGGTCACCGGTTTGGGCGGCGCGGGCACCGGCTCGGGTTCCGGTGGGGCCACCGAGACCTTCGCCGGTTCGGTCGGTAACATGCTCGAGATGCGAGGGTGCGGGAGCGACTCTCGGTAGCTCGCGTGACTCCCCGAGCTGGGCGGTCCCGACGGCCCGAAGTCGATGCCCAGGCTCTCGATGTCGCCGAGTCCTCCACTGTCTTCTGGGGGCGGGGGCACCGGCGCCTTCGCCGGGGGTGGGGCGGCTGCTGGAGGCGCGCTCGAAGGCTTCCCGGGGAAGCGGGACGCGCCGGCCGGGACGAGGGCCACTCGCGCGCCGATCTTCTTGAGCGCGGCGATGATGGGCTCCGCCTGCGCGGGCGTGACTTCACGCTTCACGACGGCGGGCATGCTCGCGATGAGCCGCCGCGCCCGCACCGAGTCGATCCCGAAGACTCGGCCGAGCGCCTTCTCCGGCCGTTCATCGGAGTCGCGGAAGCCGAGGACCCAGATGTCCCGCTTCGAATCGTCCGGCTCGGGCGTCACTTCGCGAAGTATACGCGCAACGCTGCCGGCACGGAGCCTCCTCAATCGGAGGTGCGCGACATCGCTCGCAAGCGCTCCGGGGTGCGATAGGCCACTTCGAGCCGGCGCCCATCGGCCCGGTGCTCGAGGGCCAGGAAGATCTCGGTTCCGCCGACGTCCCACCAGTGGCGGACGCCCGAGCCCTCCACGGAGAGACAGCGGTCCGAGCGACCGGAGACCAGCTCGGCCAAGCACTGGTGGTCGACGCGCAGTCGACGCTGGGGCGGTGCGCCGAACGCGCCGCGCAACGAGCGGAGGGCCCGCGCGTAGGTGCCGACGCGGGCGCTCGCTTCGTGGATCGACGCACGGGCCTCGCAGAGCCGCCCCTCGCAGAAGCGCAGGTGCACCTGCGCGGGCAGATCCCGCGGCTCGGCGGCGCCATTGCAGAGCAGTCCACCATCTCGAACGACCTTCGAGTCGTGTCCCGCGCGGTGGCAAGCCCGCTCCACGGCGCGCCGGCTCGCGCCGAAGCGGAACCCGAGGAGCTCGCGCGGGGTGGGTCCTGGTTGCGAATCAGGGGTGGCATCGGCCGGCCAGAAATGCGGCGTCCCATCTCGCTGCGCCGTGGCCCACGCAGGCGTGAGCGCGAGGATCAGAAACGACGAAAGGAGCCACGCGAATCGCATGGCTCCTTTCTGCCGCGGCCGCCCGGGGCGACCAAGAAAGTGGTCAGCGCCCGGTGATGCGCAGCGAGCCGCAGCTCTCGCGCTCGTTGCCGAAGAGCACCTTGACGCTGCCGCCGTGGTTCCGCCCCTGCACACGCGCGCGGACGCGGTCGTCCCGCTTGTCGAGCAGCGGCACTCGCTGCGAGCCGATCATCACGCCGGTCGCCGCCGCGAGGCCGGAGCCGCGGATGACCAGGACGCCGTTCCGAGGCAGCACCGCGACCTGGAGTCGACAGCTCCGCGGACCGCTCGGCTGGGTGTTGGGGTTGTCGCTCGGGGTCCGCACGGTGGTGTTGGCCCGAGCGTCGTTCCCACGCGCGTTGGAAGCGGGGCGTACGGTGGTGTTGGCCTGGGCGTCGTTCCCACGCGCGCTGGAAGCGGGGCGCACGGTGGTGTTGGCCTGGGCGTCGTTCCCACGCGCGCTGGAAGCGGGGCGCACGG
>CAYXAP010000007.1:114336-160295 GCA_964462035.1 uncultured Sandaracinus sp. | reverse complement strand
ACGGTGGTGTTGGCCTGGGCGTCGTTCCCACGCGCGCTGGAAGCGGGGCGCACGGTGGTGTTGGCCCGAGCGTCGTTCCCGCGCGCGCTGGAAGCGGGGCGCACGGTGGTGTTGGCCCGGGCGTCGTTCCCGCGCGCGTTGGAAGCGGGGCGCACGGTGGTGTTGGCCCGGGCGTCGTTGCCGCGTGCGGTGGCGGTGCTGTTCCCCGGTCGGGTGCGGACGGTGGCTCCGCCGTTCCCGTCGGCGGGCCGGGTGCGGACGGTGGCGCCGGAGTCGTTGCCGGCGGGCCGGGTGCGGACGGTGGCGCTGGAGTCGTTGCCGGCGGGCCGGGTGCGGACGGTGGCGCCGGAGTCGTTGCCGGCGGGCCGGGTACGGACGGTGGCGCTGGAGTCGTTGCCGGCGGGCCGCGTACGGACGGTCGCCGACGACGAGCCACGAACGGTCACCGAGGACGAGTTGCCTTCACGCGCGGTCGCCGTGACCACGACGGTCCGAGGCGGCGGCTCGCCGGCGGTCACGACCACGCGGTTGGCGCGGGGCGGCTCGTCGGCCGGCCGGACGTGCACCCGGATGGTGCCGTCGGTGCGATAGACGGTCGGCGGCTCCTGGTCCCGGGGTCGCCAGTAGCCACGGTGGAACTGGTAGCCACCGTCGGCGACCGCGACGCACACGGGCGGCTCCCACACGTAGCCGGGCTGCGGCGGGGAGTCCCAGTGACCCTCGGCCCAGACCCAGCCGCCGTTCCAGGACCAGTGGCCTTCGATCCAGACCGAGCCGCTGGCCGCCGGTCGCGTCTGAACGGCAGGCTTCAAAGGCGGCGGGGCCTCTGCAACGGTCACATAGGTGGGGGTGGTCACGCGTACGCTGCCGCTCGCCCGCACCGTTCCAGTGGTCCGGACGTGATGGATCGTGCAGCCGCCGAGCATGGCGACCATGGCGAGGTACGGGACCAGAGAATGGGGTCGGAATCGCATGGGTCGTCTCACTGGATTTCTTTCGTCTCGTTGGGTGCGGGTCGGGTCCACGACGGACCGTTGCGCCGAGTCGGTCCTTGGATGGGCGGGGCGGTGCCGCTATTCACTCGAAGGCCTCCGCCTCCGTCATCGGTTCGCGAGCTCCCGCGCCTCTCTCACGAGGGACTGTACGACTGCATGGGACCGTTCCGCCAGCGCGTCCGCGCGCCCTTCGGCGGGGAAAGGCTCACCGAACGCTACCCCCACTCGAGTTCGTGGGCGGCGGGCCAGCCCCTCCACGTGCTCCACGAAGGTGATGCCGCCGACGTACTCGACGCCCGGCGGGTAGGCGAGGCCCACCGGGACGACCTCCACGTCGAGCCCCCGCGCCGCGATGAAGGCTCCGGCGTGGAACGGCTGCACGTCGTCTCCGGCGAAGGTCGCGCCCTCCGGGAAGATCATCACGCTCTTGCCCGACTTCAGGCTTCGTCGCATCGACCGGATCGCCGCCGCTCCACTGCTGCGGTCTTCGCGGTCGACGAAGATGGTGTCGGCTTCCCGAGCCAACCGCCCCACCACCGGCCACTCCGCGAGGTCCGCGCGGCTGAGGAAGGTACCTCCCAGCTCGTGCAGGAGGATCCCGATGTCCAGCGCCGCCCGGTGGTTGGCGACCACCAGCTGGGCTCGGTCACCCATCGGTGCTGGTCCGTTGCGCCGCAGCTCCACGCCCAAGATGTCCAAGATGCGTCCGCTGACCGAGTGCCGTAGCTCTTCCTTTCGGCGCTCCTGACGAGCGAGCGACATTCGCGGCTTTTCCAGCTCCCACCGACCGAGGGTCGCGGTGAGCAGCCCGCCGAAGCGTGCGATGCGCAGACCACTTCGAGCGCGCGCGCGGAGGTCGATGGGTGACGATGCTCGGGTCACCGGAGGGCTCTACCACGAGGTGGACCACCAGGCGTGCTCATGGGCTCTCCCGGTGGCACTCTTCGTGGGTGGACCACACCACCGAGTTCGCGCCCGGGTTCCTGGTCGCCGCCCCCTCGCTGGCGTGCCCCTTCTTCAATCACACGGTCGTGTTGCTCATCGACCATGGTAGCGATGGCTCCTTTGGCATCGTCGTGAACAAGACCGCGCCCGTTCGTTTCCGCGACGTCCTCGGTGACCTCCGCGTGCCCATCGATGTCCCCAGCCCGCCAGAGCTGCCGGTTCACGTCGGCGGTCCCGTGTCGCCGGACACCGGCTGGCTCGTCTTCGACCCGGAGGACGATGGCATCCGGCCGGGCGAAGCCCTTCCCATCGGGGCGTCCCTCGCCCTCACGTCGTCGGTCGACATGCTCGAGAAGATCGCCATCGGCCATGGGCCTCGACGGGTCATCATGAGCCTCGGCTACAGCGGCTGGGCTCCGGGGCAGCTCGAGAGCGAGATGAAGGAGGGCTCTTGGATCCCGACCGACGTCGACCCCTCAATCGTCTACGACGTCCCGGTGGCGGACCGATGGGATTGCGCGTTCCGTGCTGCTGGGATCGACCCCGCGTGGCTGGTCACCCGAGACCTTCCGAAGGCTTGAGCGGGGCTCGGACGGAAAGAAAAGAGCCTCGGGCCAGAGGCCAGAGGCTCGTCTTCGGTGGCGATGGCTGGAGTCGAACCAGCGACCTAGCGCGTATGAAACGCCCGCTCTAGCCACCTGAGCTACATCGCCGAAGAGCGCGGAGTATAAGTGGGGCCGGCCCCCTGTCAACGGCTCCGTTCGTCTTCGTTCGGGGACCGGATTCAGCGCCCCTCGGGGGCGACCGTCGACCGGACCAGCCGGCGGATTTCACCCATGTCGAAGGGCTTCGCGAGGACCGGTCTGCCGCTCTGACGGACGAAGTCCGCCGCCTTCGGGGTGAACGCCCCGCCGGTCATGAAGGTCACCCGATCGACCAGCGCCGGCTGCTCCTCCCGAAGGGCCTCGAAGAACTGGATTCCGTTCATCTCGGGCATCATCAGGTCACAGAGGATCAGGTCCGGCACCTCGCCCTTCGCGAGGTGCGCGAGAGCCTCGCGCCCCGACTCGAACACGAAGACGTCGTGCTTCCGGAGGACCCGGCCGAGCGAGCGACCGAGCATCGGTTCGTCGTCGATGATCACGACCCGCGCCTTCCGCCGGTCTCCTGGCTCGTCGTCCCTGCTGGGCGGAGCGGAGGAGCGGAGGTGACTCGCTGCCGGGAGACTCACGTGGAAGTGCGTTCCGCGCACCTCCGAGCTCTCGGCTTCGAGAGTCCCGCCGATGCGCTCGACCAGGCTCTTCGAGATGGCCAGTCCGAGCCCCGACGATTCGCTCGATTCCGGCGAGGTCAGGTATGGGTCGAAGAGATACTCCATGCGCTCGGGTGGGATGAGTGGTCCGTCATGACCCACGGAGATCACCGCCCGGCCATCGCCGGGGCTCGTGCCCGTGACCACGAAGAGCTTGCGCTCGTCGGTCTCGTCACCGAGCGAGGCGATGGAGTGCAGCAGGAGCTTCAGCACCACCTGAGCGATGACGCCCTGGGGCGCGCGAACGTCCGGCACCGGCCCGAGCGTCTGCTCCAGCTGGACTCGGTGGCGCAGCTCGTTCCAGCAGAGGCGAACCGCGGCGGTCACCGCTTCCTGCACCGCGACCACGTCGACGGGTGCGTTGACGCCGGACGAGAACGCATGGAGGTCGTGGACGATGCGTGCCATGCGCTCGGCGCCGTCCAGCGCGTCGGTCAGCTGCTCCTGGAGGTGGGCGATCTGCTCTGGACCGAGCGCAGGTCCCAGCTCTTCTCTCGCGAGCTCGAGGTTCGAGAGCACGGAGGCGAGGGGGTTGTTGAGCTCGTGGGCCATGCCCGCGGCCAACGTTCCCACGGAGGCGAGTCGGTCGGTCAGGAGTAGGTGCTCGCGCATGCGCCGCTGGCTCTGCTCGACCGCGATCGAGCGCTCGGCGATCGCCAATCGGGTCTCGAGCAAGCGCGAGCTCAGGGGCTTGGCGACGAAGTCGGACGCGCCGGCGTCCAGCACGGCTGCCAGGTCATCGGCTCCGCTGCGTCCGGTGACCATCAGGATGAAGGGCGCCTGACCGCCGGGCCTGTTTCGGATCGCCCGAGTGAGCTCCACGCCATTCTGGCCGGGGAGCGTCCAATCGACGATCATCAGGTCGACGGGGCTCTCGTCGAAGAGCGCGAGCGCTTCCTCGGCCGTCGCGACGCTCTGGACGACATGGCCACGCTCCTCCAGTAGGTGTTCCAGGAGCTTCCGCATCGAACGGGAGTCCTCCACCACCAGGGTGCGTGTGGCCTTCGCCATGTCAGGACTCTACTCCCTCCGTGAACACGGATCACCGCCTCAGCGGCGCGATTCGGCGAAACACGGACGCGATGCAAGGGAGGCCCTCCTCTGGGGGGCAGGCCGTGCCTTCTGCCGCATCGTACCTTTCGGTCCAGTGCCAGCTTCCATCGGGCAACGGGGTGAGCTCGCGGGTTCGGCGCACGCGAACGCAGCTGTCCGACGTCCTCCGGTCCCGGGTGACGCTCGCCCGATAGCCATCCCCCTCGGGCCCCAGGGGCGGACCGTGGTCGAGCTCGCGGGTCACGAGGGCCGGGTCCGAGCCGGGTTCGAGCACCACTGGCGCGCGTACGTTGGGCGGTGCGCGACGCTCGAGGATCGCGACGCACTGCTCTGGGCTACCACAGGGCGCCGCCACCGGTCGCCCGGACGGGAGCCCCGGGTGCACGACCGCGAGGCCCTCCACGTCAGCGAGCTCACAGCCGCAGCCGCGGCACTCGCCGCTCAACTCGTAGAGACCGGCGACCGCCGGCCACTCGTCGTCGGGTCGGTCTCGCCGCTGGAGCAACACCATCGCGACCACCCCGAACGCCAGGATCAGGCCGACGAGCGCGGCTCGACCGCGTTCGCGCCAGGGGTCCTCTTCCTCGCTCACGGGGGTCGAGACGTCAGCGCCAGCGGAGCGTCTCGGCGTGCCCGGCGATCACGCGGTTCTGGTTCGCCCCCTCGGGGTTGGACACGAAGATGCCGCCCCGTGACGAGTAGAACGCGATCATCCGGCAGTCCGGCGAGAACGCGGGGTCCTTGTTGGTGCCCTGCGCCTGAGTGATTCGCCGGTACTGCTGGGTGGCGATGTTGACGGTGAACACGTCCATGCCGCCGCTGCGCCCGGTGAAGGCGAGCAGTGGTGCGTCGCCGTTCATGCACCAGCTCGGCGTCTGGTTGTGACTGCCGCGGAAGGTCACCCGGCGTACGCCGGAGCCGTTGCCGTTCATCACGAAGACCTGCGGGCTGCCATGGCGCGTCGACACGAAGGCCAGCCGACCGCCGGGACCACACGAGGGGCTGACGTCGATCGCTGGGTGCCGGGTGATTCGCCGCGCGTTCGAGCCGTCGAGGTCGGCAGCGTAGATCTCGCTGTTGCCGTCCCGAGTGCTCGTGAAGTAGACCTTCCCGTTGCAGATCGTGGGGCCCATGTTGAGACCGTCGCCGTCGATGATCCGGCGGTTCCGCGCGTTCGAGTGGGTGATGAACATGCCGGTCTCGGTGAGCCGGCTGAACCACACGCCGCCCGGGCCGAAGCTGGGCAACATGCTGACGCCCTCGCCGCTCGAGACTCGGCCGACGCGGTCACCGTCCCACGAGGCGACGTAGACGTCCTTGCGTCCGGGACCGACGCGGCGACCGAAGGTGATGCGGCTGTTGAACGCGCCGGCCTTGCCGGTGAGCCGCAGGAGCACCTTGTTCGCGAAGTCGTGCATGAAGCCGCGGAGCTCGCCGCGGTTGCCGCGGTAGGTCTCGCTCAGCGTCGCGCTCGAGCCGCTCGACAGCTCGAAGAGCCTCATCTGCACGACGATGTCGTTCCCGTTCTGCTCGATCTCGCCCTTGATCACGCCCTGTGCGCCGACGGCGCTCCACGACGGCGGGTTGATGCCGAGGCCCTCCTGCTCGAGGTTCGCCACGAACGAGCGTGCGTCGAGCACCTGGAAGAGCGACACGAGCCGGAAGTCGTTGCGCAGGACCTCGGCGCCGGGCCCACCGAGGTTCGAGCCGCGGAGGTTGGGAACCGCGATCTTGTAGAGCGAGCGCTCGGGCGAGTCGATCTCGATGATCGTCCCCCGCTCGGGCAGGGGTTCTTCATCGTCTCGCTGCGAGCTCGCGGGCATCGCGACGACGGCCAACGCGCTGAGCGCGACGGCGGCGATGGTGAGAGCGGAGAGGCGTCGATCCATGAACATCCTGTGCATTGCGTGCGGGCGCGAGCCCTGAGGGTACCCCTAGCCGGGGTTCGTTGCTCGTGCTTCGAATCCGACGGGTCCGGGGCCCCGACGCTTCAAAAGGGCTTCAGCGGGCGTCCCGGCCGCGGAAACGCAGGGTGAACCACTGGTCGATGTACTGCGGCCGCATCGCGATGGGCGGTTCGGGGATGGTGGCGTTGGCCGCCCGCAGTCGCTCGAGCTGAGCGATGACCGACTGGTCGAAGTCCGGGTTGCTGCTGGAGCCCCGAAGCCGGAAGTCGACGAGCTCGAGGTCCTCGCTGACGTCGATCGAGACTTCCACCCGCAGCTCGCGCTGCTCGTCGGCGTCGATGGTCGTCGGCACGCTCCAACCCCGCCGGAAGAAGGCGTAGAGCTGGCCGGCGTAGCGGTCGCCCTCCTGATTGGTGGTGCCCCCCTCGATGCCGTCGGGGTCGCCCTCCATCTCCTGCTGCTCCGCGATCTCGGCGAAGAGATCGGCGCGATCGACCAGGCGCTGCATCGGGTCGTCCATCGGGTCCGGCGGTCGGACGCCGGCGTCCGGCGGCGGCTCGTGGTCGCGTGGGTTCTCGCTGATGGCCGTCCGGTCGTCCGGCGCGGTGGAGCGGACGGGCACGTCGCGGTTCGGCAGCTCTTCCTGGAAGTCACGTCCGAGCTGGACGAACTGCGCCGGGATCACCTCGGCCTCGTCGATCGGGTCCGGCGCGGTGCGCAGGTCGATCGCGAGCGCACCGGCCCGGAGGAGGACGACCATGAAGAGAATCCCACCCCCGATGACGACCGCGCTCACCAGGCCACCGACGATCTCCGGAACGCTCGGCATCGGCTGCGTGAGCAGCGAGGGCGGTCGGTAGATCGCTCGGCGCGGTTGGTGGGCGGACGGTTCGGTCATCGCGGGATCACTCGGGCGGCGCTTCGCCGGGCACTCGCGCGGCGCCACCCGCCGGGTCCGTCACCAGACCCAGCTTCTCGACCCCAGCTTGGCGAATGATCGTGAAGACCCGCAAAACGAACCCGTAGGGGACGTTGGCGTCGGCCCGGACGTAGATCTCGTCGTCCTGCTGGATCCGCGCGTTGTTCAGGAGCGCCTCCTCCAGTCGGTCCGCCGGTACCTCGGTCTCGCCGAGGTAGACCTTCTGATCGATGTCGATCGAGAGGATGAGCTTCTCCTCGTCCATCTCCATCCGCGGCGCGCGGGTCTGCGGCAGGTCCACCTCGACCCCGGTGCTCATCATCGGCGCCGCGACCATGAAGATGATCAGGAGCACGAGCATGACGTCGACCAGGGGGGTGACGTTGATCTCCCCCATGGGCTGACGCCCGCGCTTGCCTCCTCCGCCGCCGCTCATTCCCATGGCTGGATCAACCTCGGAGGAAGTGGCGGCGGACGATGTTGAGGAAGTCGCGCTCGAAGGCGTGGACCTCGGACTCGAGGACCTGGATTCGGCGGATGAAGAAGTTGTAGGCCATGACCGCGGGGATGGCGGCGGCCAGCCCGATCGCGGTGGCGATGAGCGCCTCGGCGATGCCGGGCGCGACGACGTCGAGACTGGCGCTCGCCTGCTGCGAGATGTTCATGAAGGCGTTCATGATGCCCCAGACCGTCCCGAAGAGACCGATGAAGGGGGCCGTCGACCCGGTGGTCGCGAGGAAGGGCAACATCGTCTCGATGGCGGTCATCTCGCTGGTGGCCGCTCGGTCGAGGGCGCGGTCGACGTTGTCGACGTCACCGGCGTTCGCGGAGGGGCTGCTCATCACGCGAGCGAGCTCCACGTAGCCAGCACGGAAGACCGCGGCGATGGGCGAGCCCTCGTAGCTCTTCACGCTGGCGTAGAGCGCCTCGATGCGCTCGGTCGTCCACGACTCGCCCTCGGTCTTGCTCCAGAAGGCGTCGAGGAAGCGGCGGCTCTTGCCGCGTGCCTGGGCCAGGCGGACGGCCTTGGCGCCCATGATGAACCAGGAACCGACCGCCATCAGGGCGAGGACGATCATCACCAGCTTCACGACGAACGAGGCGTCGGCGATGAGCGTCCAGGGGTCGAGGGACTCACCCGCGGACACCCCGGCGGAGGTCTGCAGGTTGAGCAAGGTCGCGTGGATGACGTCGTTCATGGGTGGTCGGCCCCCGTTCGTACGACAGATGGGGGCGACCGGGTTGAAGCACGAGCCCTCGCTCAGGGTCAAGGGAACGACCCTGGCGAGGCTCGGTGTCGTTCAGTCTCCCTTCAGGCGGTTTCGGCCTTCGCGGTCGAAGACTCCGTGGAGAACGCCGTCGACGGCACGAACGACCAGACTGGCGGTCACCGCGCCGACCAGGGCCAGGCCCCAGGCGAAGATGAGAAGCTCACTCTCGAACATGGGTCATGCTCCAACGTCGGCCGGGTCGAGCCGGCCCAGGCCGATGTCCTCGACCTCGATGCCGACGGAGATCCGGTCCCGGTGGATCCGGACCAGGGAGTTGGCCCGGATGTGGCGCCGAAGCGCCTCTGTGAGTCCGCGGGCGCGCTCGGCGAGACTGCGACGCGCTGCGTCGAAGGCTCCCCCGATGCGGGCACGGAGGACATCAAACAGCCCCTCACGGGGGCTGTCGATGGGGGTGTCAGTGGGTTTCGGGAACTGCATGGTATTTCTACCTCCAGCCCCCACCGTTGGCCTCGTGACGCGCCGCGTCAATGTCCAGAATGTAACAAATGCAGGGATGAGAGCCTGGGCGGACTTTTCTAAGGCGACGGCCTTGCCCGCTATAACGCGTTGCGTTACACCCTGCTGGTGCGCCGCGTCACGGCCACAGGAGGAAACGATGGAAACAGTCGCCGACCGAATCGAGACCAGCCGCCGCACGCTCCGTGAGCAGCTCGTGCTCTTCACCGACCGCACCCGCAAGGCGGGGCTGGCGTTCGCCGAAGAGACCCGAGGTGCCTCGACCGAGCTCGCGGAGGCCTTCAAGGGAGAGGCCGAAGCGTGGTCCAAGCTGATCACGGCCCAGACCGGCAAGCTCCTGCCCGCCACCAACCCGCCGGCGGCGCCCAAGCTCTCGACGGTGGAGGTCGACGCGCTCGAGCGACGCCTGCTGGTCGGTCTTCGGGACATGATCTCCCGCGTCGACGCCAAGCTGCAGTCGCGCCTCGAGGAGAAGCCGGTCGCCGAGGGCGCCCCGATCGAGGGCTATGACGACCTCTCGGCCAAGGCCATCGTGGGCCTCATCGCCGAGCTCGAGCCTGGCACGGTCGAGGCCGTGGCCGCCTACGAGGCGGCGAACAAGGGCCGCAAGACCGTCCTTCGCGCCATCGAGCGCGCCGCCGCCTGACCTCCCTCCGGGGTCACCGCCGCGGCGGTGGCCCCGGTCCGGTTCAGCGCCGCCGCAGGCGGATGCTCAGCATCCCGCCCTCGTCCGGCTCCGTCACGATGTGACGCGTCTCCGGTCGGTGGCCGGCGCGGAAGATCTGCACTTCGTGCGCGCCGGCGGGGATCGTCCAGCGTTCCGGGGTACGCCCAGGGAGACGGACCCCGTCCAGCGTGACCCGTGCCCCGCGTGGGCGGGTCCGGATCAGGAGGGTACCCGTGGCCTCTTCGGCGGCCGCTCCGGGCTCTTCGGAGTCGGCTTCGGCGGTCGGCTCTTCGGAGTCGGCTTCGGCGGTCGGCTCCTCGGCTTCGGCGGTCGGCTCCTCGGCTTCGGCGGTCGGCTCCTCGGAGTCGGCGGTCGGCTGGTCGGCCGCGGCCGGGCTGCTCTCCACCAACGCGGGCGGGGGCTCCGGGCCCGGCTCTGGGGCCGGGTCCGGGGCGGCCACGCTCCGGATGAGCGCGTAGGTCGCTGCGCCGACGACGAAGGACGCGATCAACAGGAGTGCCGGCCACATCCGGGTCCACAGGCTCGGGCCCTGGGGCTGGATGGGGCGCAGGCCCTCTTCCGTTCGCTTGTCTCGTTCGCGCCGGGCTGGCCCCGGCGGGGCCACCGTCGGGCGATCGGTCGGCGCGAGCGCTCGGCGCCAGTCCTCCCAGCCGGGCTCGTAGGTCCGGACGATGTCCACGACCGACTGCCGGCGCGCGCGCTGCTTGCGCCGCAGCGACCGCAGCTCGTCGTGCAGCTCGTCCATGTGCGGGCGGTTCTTCGGGTCGGACGCGAGGCACCGGCGGACGAGGGTCGCGAGCTCTTCGCTCACCTCTGGGCGGTGGCGGCGGATGTCGGGGATGGGTCCTTCCGCGAGCGCTCGGACCGCCGCGAGGCGTTCGTCGCTATCGAAGAGCCGCTTGCCGCTGAGCGCTTCGTAGAGGCAGATGCCCACGCAGAAGACGTCGGCCCGGTCGTCCAGCGGCATCCCGAGCGACTGTTCGGGAGCCATGTACGCGAACTTGCCCTTGATGACGCCAGCTTCGGAGTGCTCGGCCTGGACCGCGCTCCGCGCGACGCCGAAGTCGAGCAGCTTGATCTGCCCATCCCACTGCAGGACGACGTTCTGTGGGCTCACGTCGCGGTGGACCACCCGGAGGGGGCGACCGTCCACTCCGCGTGCGCCATGGGCGTAGGCCAGCGCGGAGCTGACCGCGTCACCGACGCGGAGGATCACGTCGAGAGGGATGGGGGCGCTCGCCTCCCGCGAGCGCTTCATCAGCTTCGCGAGGGTGAGGCCTGGCGCCCACTCCATCTTCATCAGGGGCTGAGGCCCGGGGACGTACTCGAGCACGCGCGCGATGTGTTCGTGGTCGAGGAAGAGCCCCAGGCGTGCTTCGTCCTCGAACATTCGCAGCAGGCTCGGGTCGGCCGCGGCTTCGGGAAGGAGCCGCTTGAGCACGAAGGGCGTGCCGCCATCGACGTGGCGGGCGAGCAGGGCCTCTGCCATGCCGCCTTCGCCGAGTCTCCCGAAGATCTCGAACTGCCCGACCTTGCGAACGGGCGACTCGCTCGGCGAGGGCCCCAGGAGCGCGACCTCGAGGGAGTGCGGCTCCTCGCTGGTGACCTCGTCGGTGGTGAGGTCGGCGAACTCCGGCGCTCCGGGCCCACCGTAGGCTTCGACTCTCAGCCGAGTCTCGGCGTTCATGAAGACCGAGTCGTCGAGGCCCGAGAGGATGTGCTCCACGCTGGCCGGACCGATGCCCCGGCTGGTGGAGAGGTCGTCGAAGTCGGGGGCGTCCGGGTCGACCCGCTCTCGCTTGCCAGTGTCGAGGAGCGCCGCCTCTCGGGAAGCCAGCTCGATGGCGCCCGCAAGGCTCGTGCGCGCCGAGACCCGGTCGATCGGGTAGAGGAGCCCGGCGAAGCGGTCCCGTAGGAAGAGCATCAGGTCCTGCCCCTGCAGCGACGCCGGAATGTCCTGGTGGGCTCGCCGGAACTGCTCGCGCCCGCGGGGATGGAGCGCTCGCTCCCACGCCTTCAGCGTATCGACGAGGCCATCGTCGTCGGGTCGGATGGCCCGGGTGACCCGCAAGTGGCCGATCACGTCGATCTGTACTGCGTGAGCGCCAGTTGCGTTCCCCTCCATGGCTCGCTCGCAGAGCTCCATGCCGACCAGCGCTCCCACCTCGAGGGCGAGGAGCCGGCGGGTGTTCACCAGCATCGCGATCACCGACTCGAGGGGGTGAAACGCACAGATCTCGGTGTCCCCGGTGACCGGACCGTCGGGACCTGCGTCGAATCTGCTCATCGGGGAAGGTGGGACGAGGGTAGCACAAGGCGGTGTGTGGGGGCTCATCCTACTGTAAGAGGCACAGTGAGAGTGGATCGGGTCACTCCCCTGGCGAAATGAAACGGGGTGCCCCACACATTGACAACCGGATCGCGCGCGGGTAGCGCCACGGTTGAGGATGAAGAACACGCTCATGGAACCCCGGAATCTCTGGTTGGGCCTCGGGATGCTCTCTGCCGTCGCGCTCGTCGCGTGCGGGCCGGAGTACCCGAACTGCAACGACGACGAGGACTGCCACGCAGGGGAATTCTGCGTGAACGGGCAGTGCCAGCAGTGCCGCGAGGACACCGATTGCCCCGCTGGCCAGCAGTGCCGCGGTGGTCGCTGTGACCCGATCGAGGGCTACTGCACCGGCTCCGGGGACTGCCCAGATGGTCAGGAGTGCCAGAACAACCAGTGCGTCGCCATGCAGTCCACCGAGCTCCCGCCCCCCGAGGAGCCGGTCGCCCAGGGCTGCACCATCGACACCGTCTACTTCGACTTCGACAGCAACGACCTCTCGTCGTCCGCCCGCGACCAGATTCAGGCGAACGTCGAGTGCATGCGGGAGCAGAACATCACCCGGATGCACCTCACCGGCTACACCGACCCCCAGGGGACCGAGGAGTACAACCTCGCGCTCGGTGACCGGCGGGCGCGCTCGGTGAAGCAGTTCATGACCTCCCTCGGCGTCGATGGGGCGAACCTCAGCGCCTCCTCGGTGGGCGAGGAGATGGCTACGGGGGAAGACGAGTCGGGCTGGCGCCGAGACCGCAAGGTCACCTTCACGCAGCGATGACCATTCGGCCGCAGCATTGGATCTTGGGTCTCACCGCCGCGCTCGCGTTCGGTGGCTGCTACCCCAAGGCCAAGGGGGACGCGCTCGAGGAGAAGCTGGCCGAGCAGAACGAGCGGCTCGCGGAGCTCGAGAGTGGCATCGCCGACACGCGCCAGCGCATGGACGCCGCGCTCGAGACGGCGGAGACGAAGGTCGCGGAGCTCCAAGAGGTGCTCGAGCAGGCGACCGCCGTGGTCACGCGCAACAGCGCCGACCTGGGCACCGAGGTCATCCAGCTGCGCGAACAGCTGCAGGCCGTCGAGGGCAGCCTCGCCGAGCTGCAGAACGAGCTGGCGAACACTCAGCGCCAGATGGGCGAGCAGCAGCAGGCCTTCGACCAGCAGATCCGCCGCTTCGCTCAGAAGGCCGGCGTGGACATGGCGGTCGACGACTCGCAGATCCCGGACGGAAAGGACGAGCACTTCGCCGCGGGCCGACGTGCGCTCGAGGCCGGCGAGCATTCGCAGGCGCGGGCTCTCTTCCGCGAGTTCATCCGCCGCTACCCCGAGGACGACCAGACCGACGACGCCCAGTACCTCGTGGGCAAGGCCTATCTCCTGGAGCGCCGGCCAGCGAACGCGCTCGGCGAGTTCCGCCGCGTGATCACGAACTACGCGCGCGGCGACGCCGTCGACGAGGCGCTCTTCGACATGGCGGATGCGTTCTTCCAGCTGCACGCGTGCACCGACGCGAAGGCTGCCCTGGAGGCACTGATTCGCGGGCACAGACGGTCACCACTGCGGGACGACGCCCGGCGGAAGCTGCGGCAGATCAACCAGGCGCCACGCAGCGCCTGCACATCGTAGCGCTGGCACGGGGCGACACACCGGAGCGCGCCTCCTTGGCGCGTTCACCGGGTGAGCCGTCACGATCGTCGGCCGTGCACGGCCGCGCACGGAACGTGCAGTCCGAGACTGCATGTCGCACCGCTTCGCGCTCCTCGCCGCCGCTTCCGTCGCACTCACCTGGACCGCCATGACCCCGTCGCACGCCGATGCGTGTGGGGGAATGGTGTGCGGCGAGACCCCGCCGCCGGACGTCCCGCCGGACACATTCACGCCAGGAACGCCAGTGAACCAGGCGGGGGAGACGGTCATCTACGCGAAGGAGCCCGACGGCACGCTCGTGATGACGGTGCAGATCCGATACGAGGGAAACAGCGACGACTTCGTGTGGATCCTGCCGGTGCCGGTGGTCCCGGAGATCGGCGTCGGGAGCGACTCGTCGTTCGATGCGCTCCAGCAGTTCACCGAGCCCCGCTTCACCCTCGGCCCTCTGGTGACGACGGGGACGTGTCGTGAGATCCCGGACTGTGCCCCCGAGGTGATCACCCGCACTCGTAGCGCTGGCGGATCCAGCGGTGATGACTGGGTGACCGCCGACATGTCCGTGTTTTCGCAGGACATGGGGAGCTGGGGGGCGGACCCGGACCGATCGCCGCCGGTGATCGTCCACTCGGCCGGTCAGGTCGGCCCGTACGAGACGGCGGTCATCGGATCGAGCGATGCCTCGTTGGTCGTCGAGTGGCTCAACGACGCGGGCTTCGGGGTGCCGGACGACGCGAACGGGCCGCTGCAGGAGTACGCGGACGAAGACTACGTGTTCGTCGCGCTGCGCATGGCGACCGACGATTCGACCAACCTCATTCGCCCGCTGACCCTTCGCATGGCGACTGACGAGGTCGGCTGTCTCCCGCTGCGACTCACTCGCATCGCGTCGGTCGTCGACATGCCCATCACGCTCTACTTCCTCGGCGACGCCCGAGTCGTGCCCAGCAACTACTCCGAGGTGCGAGTGAACGTCGAGGAGCAACTCGGCCTCTTCACCGGCGGTCGCCGATGGAGCGCCGAGGTGGGCTCGGTCGTGGATTCGGTGGGCGGCCAGGGGTTCGTGACCGAGTACGCCGGATTCACCCCGCGCCTGCTGACCGCGCTGCCGGCCGTGGACGATTTGAGTGACTGGTCGAGCGCGAGGCTCTTCGTCCAGGCGCTCGTCGAGCGGGGGTACGAGGACACCACCTCGCTGCTGCCGATCCTCACCACGCACCTCGAGCCGCCCGCAGGGACCGCGCTGATCGACTACCTCAACTGCGTGGCTCTTGCTCGCGACGACGCGAGCTGCGGAGAGCCCGAGCGGTTCGACCCCGCGGCGATCACGGACGAGCTCACGGCGATCGAGGTCGAGCCGAGGCGCGCCTTCGACGAGCTGCTCGCTCGCCACGGCTACCTCACACGCATGTCGACGGCGATGGACCCCGACGAGATGACGGTCGACCCGCTCTTCGAGGTCGACCCCGACATGCCGACGGTCCCCAACGCCTACCGGGCTCAGCAGCTCCGGCGGTGCTCCGACGAGTACTACGAGGACGAGGCGCCCATCGAGATCGTCATCGGCGACACCACTCACCGCGTCGATGGTGGCCGCTTTGCGAGCTCCCGGCCGGACCGCTGCAACCCGGTGCCGCCCATCATTCGGTACCGGGACGCCGACGGGTGCTCCGTCTCGACGAGCGGACGCAGCCCCGTGGGCGGTCTGCTCCTCCTCACCGGTCTGGCGATCGGGATTCGGCTGCGGCGGCCCCGCTGACTCAGTGCGAGTCGGTCAGGGTCCGGGCGTCCGTCGCGATGTCGCGGAGGCCTTCGACGTTCGACTGGTAGTAACCGCGGATCGTGCCGGTGCCATCCACCAACACGAAGTGGCTGCCATGGAGGATGTTGCCGGTTTCGTCCGGCTCGTTGCCCATCCGCACGCGCAGCCCCTCGACCACCACGTCCTGGAGCGCTTCGTTGTCGCCGGTGAGGAACGTCCAGCGATCGGTATCCGCGCCGTGGCGCTCGGCGTACTCGGTCAGGACTTCGGGGGTGTCGTTCGCGGGGTCGACGCTGAACGAGACGAAGCGCACCGGCGTGTCCGCGAGCGTGTCGCTCAGCCCCTTCATCTGGCTGGTCAGCAGCGGGCAGATGGTGGGGCAGCGGGTGAAGATGAAGTTGGCGATCCACACCTCGCCCTGGAGCTGCTCGCTCCCAAAGGCGTCGCCGGCCTGACTGGTGAGCTCGAACGCCGGCACCTCGAGGAGGGTGGGCGGCGGCTCCGGCTCCGAGCAGCCGAGCAGCGCGATCGAGAGCAGCGCGAGCAGGCGCATCGTCAGAGGACGATGGCGTCGACCATCAGAGCCGCGAAGAGCGCGGTCAGGTAGATGAGCGACGTGATGAAGAGCTTCCGGGCCCACTTGTCGACTGCGGGGCGCTCCTCGATGCGGAAGCCCTGGGCCGCCACGAAGAGGAAGTGGGCGCCGAGGATCACCGCGGCGGCCAGGTAGATGACGCCGGCGGTGCGGAAGAACGCGAGCAGGACGGTGCAGACGACCAGCGCGCCCGTGTACAGGAACGCTTGAGCCTTCGCGGCGCCGAGCCCGCGCTCGGCCGGGAGAGTCTTGAGGCCGGCCTTCTCGTACTCGCTCTGGCGATAGATCGAGATCGCGAGGAAGTGGGGCACCTGCCAGAAGAAGAGGATGCCGAAGAGGACCAGGCCGGGCGCATCGATCGTGCCGGTGGCAGCGGTCCAGCCCATCAGCGGCGGCAGCGCGCCGGGAATGGCACCGACCAGGAGAGCGACCGAGGAACGCTGCTTCATCGGCGTGTACACGGCGACGTAGGAGACCAGCGCGAGCGCTCCGAGGGCACCGGTGGTGGGGTTCACCCAAAGGGTCAGCGCCGGTACCGAGAGCAGGCCGAGCGAGGCCCCGAAGACCATCGCGACCTTCGGCTCCATCCGCCCGGCGGGCAGCGGACGGTCCATGGTCCGCTGCATGAAGCGGTCGGAGTCGCGCTCGAGCCAGCAGTTCAGCGAGTTCGCGCCGGCCACCACGGTCGCGGTGGTCAGCAGCATCACCAGGGCAGTCGCCAGGGGGATCGTCGCGGGTGCGAGGAACATCCCGCCGGCGGCCGTGATCACCACCATCAAGGTGATGCGGGGCTTGGCGAGGGAGGCGAGGTCGCGAAGGGTCGCGACGGGCGCGCTCTGAGGGACGGAACGGCTGGACATGGCGCTGAAGCTCGCGCGGGATATGGCCGATCCGTGCCGGTGTCGTCAAGGCGAGGACACAGATGCGGCTGCGTCGAACGGTACGGAGGAGCCTGGGGCCGGAACGGCCCGGCGAGGAGGGCTCACTGCAGGAGCGCGAAGATCAGGGCGGCGGCGCCGCCGAGCGCCAGGACCACACCCGCCCCCAGGACGAGCCAGGGGAGGGGGGATTGGGGGCCCATCGGCTGGCCATGCGGCTGCGAGAGCGGCTGCTGCGCCGGCTCGCTGGCGGGCTGTGGGCGCCGAGAGGGCGGCGCCGGGTCGCTGGGCTTTGCTGGTGCCGGGTCCGAGGCCGGCCCGAAGATCGACTTGCTCGCGCCGAACGAGGGGCGACCGGCGGCCACGGCCTCGAGGGCTTCCGCGAACTCCGCGGCGGTCGCGTAGCGGTCGTCCGGGTTCTTCTCGAGCGCCTTCATCACGGCGGCTTCGAGGCCGGGCAGCAGCTCGATGTCTTTCGCCCGCTCGGAGAGCGGGATGGGCTGCTCGTTCACGTGGAGCTGGATGAACTCGATGGGCTGGCGGGCGTCGAAGGGCAGCTTCCCGGTGAGGAGCTCGTAGAGGATCACGCCGAGCGAGTAGATGTCGCTGCGGGGATCGAGAGTCTTTCCGCGGGCCTGCTCGGGGCTCATGAATTCCGGCGTCCCGAAGACCATGCCCTCCCGGGTCAGGATCATGGAGCCCGGCCGCATCTGCTTCTCGGTGACCTTCGCGAGCCCGAAGTCGAGCACCTTGGGGTAGTCCTCGATGCCGCCCTGGGTCGTCAGGAAGACGTTCTCGGGCTTCAGGTCGCGGTGGATGATCCCTGCACGATGGGCCTCGTCGAGAGCGCCGCACACTTGAGACATCACGTGCAGCGCCCGCTTCTGGTCCATCGGACCTTCGCGGCGCACGAGCTGCGCCAGGTTCCGGCCCTCCAGGTACTCCATGACGAAGTAGCAGGCGCCGTCCTCGAGCTGGCCATACATGAACACGCGCGCGGTGTTCGGGTGCGAGAGATGGCTCATCGCCCGCGCTTCACGGCGGAAACGCGAGACCAGATCCTTCCGTGAGAGGTATCGGGAGTGGAGGATCTTGATCGCCACGTGGCGATTCATCTGGGGCTGCTCGGCCTTGTAGACCGCTCCCATGCCGCCCGAGCCGATGCGCTCGACGATGCGGAACTGTCCCGCGACCTCGCGTCCGACGTAGCTATCAGCCACGGAGCGAGCTTACACGAATGGGACGCAACTGCGCGGTTTCTGGCGCGAAGAAGGGGGTATGGCGATTCCCCGAGGCTCCCGTGGAGCAGAGCACACCCGCATGGGCCCCGATCGGGGTCATTCTCCCGTTCGACCGAGGCGAAAGGCGCCGCGCCGCGGTGGACCACACCCTTTCGCGAGCGCGTTGAAACGCTTCGTTCCCGACCGTGGCGAACGGATGACACCGGAGCCGATTCGACGAGGCCGTGACGCCGGCGAGGTGGCTCCGCTTCGGGACGAGCCCCGTGAGCGAGCCCACATCCGGCGCGAGCGGGACGGATCGGATCCGGAGGCGCTGACCTTGGAGCCCTTCCGCGCGATGCCCGTGCTGCAGCCCTTGCCCGAGTCGAGCGCGCCGGTGGCGGGATCCGGGCTCGAGCGGGCGCAGGCGGCGGCCATGGCCGAACGGCTCCTGCACTCGGTGCACGTCGGCAAGGTCGCCGGCGGCCACGAGGTACGGCTCACCCTCGCGGGAGCAGGCCTCGAGGTGAGGCTCCGGCAGCAGGGCGACTCGCTGGTCCCGGAGCTCCACCTCCGTGACGGTGCGACCGGCGCCGACGTGGACGAGGCCGAGCGGCTAGCCGCTCGCCTCGACGCCGAGCTCTCCCGAGCGGGGCTCGACTTCGATCCGATCACGATCGTCCGCTGACCGGCCTGCGAGCGTGGTGCCGAGCAGCGTGAGCGCGATCCACAGCGCATCGGCGACGAGCAGATGAACGAGCTGGAGCCACACCGGGGCGAGGAGCACGACGTTGAGGAAGCCGAGCGGGACCTGGAGCAGCGCGATGCCCGCGACCGCGATCGCCGGCCCCTTCGCCTGGCCTCGCGACGCGAGCGCCCCACCGAACGTGGCGAGGTAAGCGGCGGCGCCGATCGCGATGAGCGGGTGGAGCCCGCGCAGCTGGAGGAAGAGGTGGCTCGCCGGATCGAGGTCCTGCGCGAAGCCCTCGGCCAGGCTGTCGACAGGGAAGAGGGTGTCTCCCAGCGCGGCGATGGCGCCGGTCGCGCCGACTCCGAGGATGGCGAGCATGCCTACGCCCACCATCGCCCCTGGGGCTCCGCGGAAGGAGAGCCGACCCGGGCGGGAGGCCCAGCGGGCGTGGAGCGTGAGGGCCGCCAGCAGCAGGAAGGTGTTGCAGAGGTGGGCGATGGCCCAGTAGCCCCGGGCGTGGTCGGGGTTGTCCGCGACCATCCGGAAGATGACCAGCCCCGCGCCCACGAGGGCTTCGGTGGTCATGAAGAAGAAGCCCCAGAACGCGCCTCGGCGGGCGGCGTGGCCCTTGGGGAACTTCCGACGGGCGACGATCGCGAACGCGAGCGCTCCGATCCACGCGAAGCCGCTGGTCACCCGGTGGGTGAGCTCGACCAGTGTCTTCGAGCTCGGTTCGACCGGGACGACCTCGCCGTTGCAGAGCGGCCAGTGGTCGCCACAACCATCGCCCGAGAGGGTGGCTCGAACGAGCGCACCCCAGAGGACGACGAGCACCGTGTAGCCCAGGAAGGCCCAGGCAGCGGTGGCGTAGCGGTCGCGAGAGGACATCGCCCCGGGGATGTGATGCGGTGGGGCGCCGCTGGCAAGGGAAGGCGCCGATCAGTCGCAGCCGCGTCGGCTGACGTTCGCCTGGTACCCGCCGCGCATGTTCCCGGCGGGGTCGTAGTTGCACACCCAGAAGTCCAACCCGTTGCATTCGAGGGTCGCGCAGCCGACTCGCTGGGTGCCCTTCCAGACGACCTGCGTGAAGTGGCCGGTCTGCATGGAGAAGCCACCTCGATCGAAGTCGTAGAGGTCGCGCTCGTCGACCCAGACCTGCACTGCCTCGGCGGGGGTGCGGGACCCGGCGGTCGCGGCGAAGAGGTTCTCGCCCAGTCCGGTCTGGCTGTGCTCGAGCGGACATCCGCGCGACGCGAGCTCGTTTGCCCATCGGCTCGCCGTGTTCGCGAGCTCGGTGGACCACTCGAGCGGCGGCGCGCAGTGCTCGGCGCGGGCGTGGTTGTGGGCAGCCAGGACGGCGGCCATCGGCGGGGCGAGCGTGGCCGGAGGCGCGTCGGCCTCCTCGCCCTCCGATGCCTCGGCGGTCCCATCGAGCTCGGTCTCCGACCCCTCGTCTACGAAGGCGATGTCCTCGTCGGCGGGTTCGGCGCCGCCGCCACAGGCGATGAGGAGCGAGAGGGTCAGCGCGCGAGTCATCCGCGGAGCCTATCCCGAACCGAAGCGCCACGCCGAGGGGGTGTGCTATGGCGGGAGGCGTGAAGGCCTTCCCCTACGAGCGGGTCCCGAAGGTGGCGCGGGCCGAGGCCGAGCTCCGGCGACGGGCCGCGCGCCGATCGCTCCCCATGGACCTGGGCTCGGCGCTGGGCGCGCTCTCGGGGCTCGTGGGCGCGGACGTCAGCGCGACGGGCGAGGTCCTGCACGTCTGTGACCCCGGGATGCTTCGCGCGTCGTTGCTCGAGCCGCTGGTCGGAATCGCGATCGCGCCGAGCGGCGCGGCGCCGGGTCGCTTCGTGATCCTCGAGGCCGACCCGGGGCTCGCCGCCTGGCTCGCGGATCGACTGCTCGGCGGCGAGGGCTCCGTGGACGGCAGCGCTCCGCTCGACGACGTGCGTCGTGGTGCGCTGGCCTACGCCGCCGCGAAGATCGCTAGCGTCGCGGGCATGGCATGGCGGGTGGGGCCGGTCCTCACCACGACCGACGCGTTCGTCGCGGCGATCGGAGACGGGGGTTCGGCGGTCTGGTCCGTCGAGCTGAGCGCGTCCGTGCCTGCGCTGGCAGCCCCTCGGACGCTTCGACTCTGGGTCCCGACCGCGATCCTCGACGCGCTTCCGGCGGGCCAGGCGCCACGGCTGCCCACGGAGCTCGCGCTGCGGATGTGCATCGACGCGGGCGAGGCGGAGCTCGAAGCGTCGGTGCTGGGCTCGCTGCAGCCGGGCGACGTGCTCGTGCCCGATGTCTTCTGGTGGGGCAGCGGGCGCGTCCGTGTCGCGGCCGAGGGCGCAGCGCGGACGTCGTGGTGGTGCCGGCCGGGGCAGGGCGGGCTGGTGGTCGACGAACAGGTGAAGGGGCTCGACAGCCCGATGGCGGAGGGACGACGGATGAGCGACGACGTGACGAAGACCGATACGGAGGGTGCGCTCGACGCGGTCGGCGACGCGCCGGTGACGCTGAGCCTCGAGCTCGCGAGCTTCGAGCTCAGCCTCGAGGAGCTGGCTGCGCTCCGGCCGGGCGAGGTCGTCGCTTCCGGCGTCCCGATCGGCGAGGCTGTTCGACTGCGCGTGGGGCGGAAGGTCGTCGCCACCGGCGAGCTCGTCGAGGTCGAGGGAGAGGTCGGCGTGCGCTTGATCGAGCTCGGCTGAGCGGTCCTCAGTCCACGATCTCGAAGCGGAGCTCTTTCCGCTCACCTTCGTGCTGGTACTCCACGAGGAGCTGGCTCGCGACCCGGAGGCTGCTCCACACCGCGAGCGCGTGCTCGGGCCGTTCGATGCTCTGACCGTTGACCCGAGTCACGACGTCGCCGGGCCGCAGGTCGAGCCGCGCGAAGCGTGGGTCGTCGGGGTAGAGGCTGACGATCTCGAAGCCGACGAAGTCGCCTCCAGCCAGGCGTGGCTCGGTCACGACCCCCTGGAGGAAGCGCCCGAGGCCGGCGTCGAGAACCGGAGCGAGCTCGGCGCGCAGGATGGTCCCGCTGGTGACCGGCGGTTCGTAGACGGGCGTCGGCTCGGCCTCCGCGGTCGCGGGGTCGGGAGTGGTCGGCTCGGGGTCGGCGCTGGTGCCGCCGCAGCCGAGGACGAGAGCGAAGGCCAGGAGTACGCGCATGGAACCAGCATCGCTGCCGGCTCCGAACGGTCAAGTTTCGGTCGTCAGTCGGACTCGCCGCGGAGGTCGCGGACGGCCTTCATCACGTCGGCGGCGACGTCGTCGATGGGCCGATTGGCATCGACGTGGACGATGCTGTCGCCGGGGAAGTGGTCTTCGATGGTGTCGTAGAAGCTCGCGAGCTTCTTCTGCATCTCTTCGTCGTCGTAGAGCTCGCGGCCCCGACGTCGTTCGATGCGACGGCGCTCCGCGACCTCGGGCGGGATGTCGAGGACGATGGTGAGGTCTGGTCGGCGGGCGTGCTCGTTGAGCGTCTTCACCCAGCTGACGACGTCGTCGTCGCCAGCGCTGATCGACTGATACGCGACCGACGAATAGTCGTAGCGGTCCGAGATGATCGTGACCCCGTCCATCATGTTCGGGACGATCTCCGCTTCGATGTGGTCGACCCGATCGGCCGCGAAGAGCAGCGCCATCGTGGTCCAGCTCGGCGGGCGCGAGCCATGGATCCCCGGCACGACGCAACGGCCGGTCAGGATCTGACGAATCAGCACCCCGACGGGGCCGTCGCTCGGTTCTCGCGTCGATCGGACCGGGAGGCCCCGCGCGGCCAGCGCCTCCTGGAGGATGCGCGTGTGGGTGGTGGTCCCGGCGCCGTCGACACCCTCGAGCACGATGAAATTGCCCTCGATCATCGGCCCGACCCTACCAGAAAGCGAAGGTCGGGGACCCATACGGAAGGGTCGCCCTTTTCAGAGTCCTCGAACGAAGACGCTCGCACTCAGCCGCCCACGCCGGTGCGCGGGTCCCGCGAGACGACCTCCCAGGCCGTCTCCTGCATGATGCGACCGAGCTCGGCGCTGACGCCATTGGCCAGCGGAAGGCCGATCGGGCTGCGGCGGTAGATCGTCGCGTAGTGCACCAGTGCGACGAAGTACGCGCCGCGCGCGCTCGGGTGGATGTCGTCGAGCTGGCCGCCACGCATCGTGCTCAGGCTGGACCAGCGGCTCCGCCAGTCGACGCTGCCCGCTTCGCTGGCGGAGACGGGCCACTCGGCTGGCCAGTTGGTGAAGCCGTTCTGCACGAAGTGGTGGATGGTGAAGCCCTGGAAGTCGTCACCGGGTCTCGGGGACTGCATGCGGTCGTAGAGCGCCGCCAGCGCGGTCCCGACTGGGATGAGCCGCATCCGATTCGCGGGCGTGCAGTCGCCGGCACCGGAGTAGTAGCTGTGGTCGGGCGTCGTCGCGGTCCCATCGTACGCCTGGTCCGCGAGCTGCTCCCAGCGCGGGCGATCTTCGTCGAGGCGTGCGCGCCAGTCCCACACGTGCGGGTCCGGATAGTTCAGCTCGGGGTCCGAGGCGTAGAGGTGGTGCCAGGATTCGTAGACGTACGCTTCGCCGGACGGGCTCGTGTTCTGGAACGCGCACTGGAAGCGGCGCGAGTAGAAGGGCGAGAAGTGCCACCGGATGGTTTCGGTGAGCGAGATGCCCTCGGTCAGCACCATCACGTCGTAGGCGCCACCGTTGCTGGTCAGCTCGTTACGGAGCTCCGGGACTTGGTTCCAGTTCCAGCTGAGTGGCGCGCCAGGAGTGGTGTGGCGGAAGTAGTCGTAGCCGTGACCCTGGGCGCGGGCGAAATCACCGACGAGCTCGAAGATCGTCCGCGCGCTGCTGTCGTAGATGTCTCGATGACTGATCAGGCTGTGACCGACCCAGTAGACGTTCGCGCTCGAGCGCGGATCGCTACCGACCGGCGGGAGCGGACCACCGTCTACCCGGGGAGTGGTCGTGCCGCTGTCGACCGTGGGGCCGCCGCCGCCATCGATGGGACTACCGCCACCGTCCACCCCGCTGGGGGTGCCCGAGTCGATGCCCGGCGTGTCGGTCGGCGGGGAATCGTCCGTGGGTGTCGCGGTGCGGTGGCTCAGCTCACCTGGAACGCAGCCGCCGAACGCGAGAACGGCGAGGCCGAGAAGAATCCCCCTACAAGACATGGCCGGCCGGTCTAGCAAACACGAGCGGTCGCGCCAACCGGGCAAATCGCCGCGTCGACGCGACGATTTGCCGCGCTGGCCGAGGAAAGGAGGTGCGCTGCGGTCCTGGCATCGTAAGCTCGCTCCGTGCCGCGCAAGCTCGCCTACCTCGTCAGTCAGTACCCGGCTACCTCGCACACGTTCATCCGTCGCGAGATCCAAGCGCTTCGCGAGGCGGGGGTGTCGGTGGACACGTTCAGCATCCGGCCGCCCTCGGAAGCCGAGCGCCAGGCCGGCGTCGATCGGCGCGAGTACGAGAAGACCCACTACGTGCTGCCGCCGAAGATCGGTCGCATCCTTCGCGCTCACGCCGGTGCGATCCGAAAGCGGCCCGGCGCCTATCTCCGCACGCTGCGGGACGCGACTCGCCACCGGGTCCCCGGCGCGAAGGCCGCGGCCTGGTCGCTCTTCCACTTCGCCGAGGCGATCGCCCTGGCCGACGAGCTCGATGCCCGTGGCGTCGATCACCTCCACAACCACTTCGCGAACAGCGGCGCGAACGTCGGCTTCCTCGCGACGCGCTTCCTCGGAATCGATTGGAGCCTGACGCTCCACGGGATCAGCGAGTTCGACTACCCGGCGGGGCCGCTGCTCGCCGAGAAGATCACCAGCGCCGCGTTCGTCGCGTGCGTGACTCATTTCGGTCGCGCGCAGGCGATGCGCATGGTCGACCCGGTGCACTGGGAGAAGCTCTTCGTTGCCCGCTGCGGCCTCGACCTGGGCGCGCTCGAACAGGGCGCGACCAGCACGCCGGTCCCGCCAAAGAAGCGGGCGCTTCGGCTGGTCTCGGTCGGGCGGCTCTCGCCGGAGAAGGGGTTGGCCGGGCTGCTCGAGGCCTTCGCCGCCGTCGACGCCGACGCCGAGCTGCGCATCATCGGCGATGGCCCCGAGCGGGACGCGCTCGAGGCCAAGGCCGTCTCGCTGGGGCTCGCGGACCGCGTGGTCTTCGTCGGCCGCCTGCCTTCGTCGGGCGTCATCGCCGAGCTCCTCTACGCGGACGCCTTCGCCATGGCGTCGTTCATGGAGGGGCTCCCGGTCGTGCTGATGGAAGCGCTGGCGATGGAGGTTCCCGTGATCGCGCCGCGGGTCGCCGGGATCCCCGAGCTCGTGGAGGACGACACGAGCGGGCTCCTCTTCGCGCCCGGCCATTGGCAGGAGCTCACCGCGCGTCTCGACCGACTGCTCGGTGATGCGGACCTCCGGCGGCGGCTCGCGGCCGAGGGGAAGCGGCGGGTGGAGGCGGAGTTCGACATCCACCGAGCAGTCCGCCCGCTGCTCGAGCGCTTCGGCGCGCCGACTGCCCCTGCCCCTTCCGCGACCGCTTCGCCCCGTCCCTGATGCGCTGGGCACGCCGCCATCGGAAGCGGATCCTCTTCGCCTTCGGTATCTTCGCGATCATCGCGATGACCCTCGGCTACCTGAAGCGGATCGGCATCGATCCGCTCGGCCCGCCGGACGACCGGCAGCGCGACGGCCGCTGATTCGACGACTTGCACCGGAGCGAGTCCCAACCAAGCATGCGGCGGATGCGACTTCGGCCGATCACGCTCCTGCTCTTCGCCTTCGCTTGCGGTGACGACGACCGCGCGCCGGTGGACATGGCGGCACCGCCGACGGACATGCCGATGGCCGTCGACCTCGGTGGTGAGCGTCGTGACTCGGGCGCTTCCGATCTCGGGAGCGACGAGCCCGATCTCGGCGAAGCGGTCGACCTCGGCGCTGAAGAGGCGGACATGTTCGTCGCCGGAGACATGTTCAGCGAAGCCGACGGAGGCTCGACCACCGGCTCGGTCCCCGTGCAGTGCCGCTCGGACGCGGACTGTGGCGGCGTCGGCAGCTGCAACCTCTCGGCGCCGGGTGGGATCTGCATCGGCTGCAACGACTCGTCGTGCCCCTCCGGGACCGACTGCAGCATGTTCGGTTCGTGCGTCCGAGACTGCTCGACCGTGGACGACTGCGCGCCTGGGTTCCGCTGCTCGGGGGGGCGCTGCCTCATCGACACGGCTTGTGACACCACCGTCTGTCCGCCGCCCTATGTGTGCGGATCGGTCGGCTGTGAGCGACCCGAGTGTGGGGCGGGCTGTCCTGGCGGGTTCAGCTGCAGCGGCGGCTACTGCGTGGAGGACTGAACGCATCCGCCCCTATTGGGGGCTCTCCCGCCTCACCAATCTCGGTTAGGCTGTGCCTCATGAGTCGGGGGCTGGGGTGGGGGCTGATCGCCCTCGTGGCATGGGCTGGCTGTGGGGATGACGGCATGTCGCCGACCGATGGGTCGACGGTGTGCGCGCGTCACGCGGACTGTGACGACGGGGTCTTCTGCAACGGCACGGAGATGTGTGCGCCGGACGATCCGGGCGCGGACCCCTTCGGTTGTATCGTCGGCGCGACCCCCTGTCTGATGGACGAGCGTTGTGACGAAGAGGCGGCACGGTGCATCCAGGACTGCGGCTTCGCGCCCGACGGCGATGGCGACGGAGTGCCGGCGATCGGTTGCGGCGGTTCCGATTGCGACGACGAGGATCCGAACCGCTTTCCCGGCAACGTGGAGGTCTGCGACGAGGACGGTCACGACGAAGACTGTGACCCTCGGACCGTCGGCACCCGGGACCAGGATGGCGATGGAGACGTCGACGCCGCCTGCTGCAACGCCGACCCCGAAGGTGGTCCGAGCTTCTGTGGCGCCGACTGCAACGACAACCGCAGGGACGCGCGCCCGGGCTTGCCCGAGGTGTGTGATGCGCTGGACAACGACTGTGATGGGACGGTCGACGAAGGGGTGATCGTCGAGGGCTACGTGGACGCGGACCGCGACCTCCATGGTGACGCGTCGCGGCCCATCTCGTCCTGTGCCGGGCTCCCGGGCTTCTCGACCGTCGCCGATGACTGCGACGACGACAACCCGGCCCGCCATGGCGCACAGGTCGAGGTCTGCGACGAGGTCGACAACGATTGCGACGGAACCGTCGACGAGTCGCCCGCATCCACGACCTGGTATCGCGACGCAGACGACGACGGCTTCGGGAGCGCCGACAGCGGGACCACGGTGAGCTGTGTGCCGCCCGAGGGGCACGTGCTGCGGCTGGGCGATTGTGACGACACCGATCGGGGCATCAACCCGTTGGCGGCGGAGCGGTGCAATGGCATCGACGACGACTGCAACGGGCGGGCGGACTACGCGATCGGTGGCGACTTCTCGAACACCGAGGACGACGACCGGGATGGGTTCGCCGACGCGACGTGTGGCGGCGACGACTGCCTCGACGCGGACCCCGACTCGAACCCGGACGCGATCGAGATCATGGACCTCGCCGACAACGACTGCGATGGCACGGTCGACGAGGCGCCCGACACCGTGCCTTGGTGGATCGATCGCGACGGTGACGGTTGGGGGACCGACCTCGAGCCGAGCATCGAGGCCGTCGAGCGGCCGATGGGCCGGGCCGCGCGGGCGGGCGACTGCGAGGACTCGGACGCCAGCATTCACCCCAACGTCCCGGACGGCTGCGACGGCATCGACAACGACTGCGACGGGGTGCTCGACGAGAGCGCTCCGCGGATCGCCTACTACGCTGACGGCGATGGCGACGGCTGGGGCGCCGGGACCGACTCCGTGCTCGCGTGCACGGCGCCTGCGGGCACGGCGGATCGGCCCCTCGACTGTGACGACACCGACGCGATGGTCTTCCCCGGCGCGGACGAGCGATGCAACGGGGTGGACAGCGACTGCGATGGGTCGGTCGACGAGGACAGCGACATGCCTTGGTATCCCGACTCCGACGGCGACGGCTTCGGGCGGTCCGACTCTCCACTGACCGGCTGCGCGCCTCCGTCGGGTTACGTCCGGGACATGACCGACTGTGACGACTCGAACGCGGCCGCGTTCCCCGGAGCGGTGGAGGTCTGCAACGCGATCGACGAGGACTGCGACAGCACGATCGACGAGACCACCGACGCGATGTGTGCGGACTTGCCGGGTGGCACCGGGACCTGCGTCGCCGGCGCCTGCGACCTGGTGTGCGACGCGGACCGGGGGAACTGCAACGCGCTCGAGACCGACGGCTGCGAGGTGGACCTGACGACGAGCGTGGAGCACTGCGGCGGCTGCTTCGCCGCGTGCTCGCCTGGTGACACCTGCGGCGTCGCGGGGGCCGGTTGCGACGAGAGCGCGATCGTTCAGCTGGTCGCCGGGGTGCACTTCACCGTCGCCAGGCGTGCGGGTGGGGGCCTGGCGGTGTGGGGAAGCGGAGCGAACGGTCGACACGGGGCCGGGAACACGGTCAACCAGCTCACGCCCGTGGTCGGGGTCGCACCGCCGCTCGTCCATGTAGACGCGGGTTGGGATGCCGCCGTCGGCATCGCGGTCGATGGGCGCGCCTTTGCTTGGGGCTTGAACTCGAGCTTCCAACTCGGCGCTGGCGGCACGAACACCAGCGCCCGTCCCGGCGGTGTCTACGTGGTCGACCTGGTCGATGTGGCGCACGCCGCGATGGGTCGGAATCACGCGTGCGCGGTGGTCCGGGAGGACGAGATGGGCACTCCCGTCCAGCGAGTGTACTGCTGGGGCAACGACGCCTTCGGTCAGCTGGGGCCGGGTGGCGACGGTTCCAACCGGTCGCGCCCCATCCTGGTCCCGGGCATCGATGACGCCCAGCAGGTCTACGCGGGCAACGGGCACACGTGTGTGTTGCGTGTCAACGCCGCTGCCGGCACGCGCGTGAGTTGCTTTGGCCGTGGCGGTGGCGGGATGCTGGGCGACGGTCTCGACACCGCTCACCGCTACATCAGCAACGTCGTCTCGCTCCCCACCGACACCACGACCTTCGTCCAGGGGGCCGGCGCGCGAACGTGTGTGAACACCGCCTCTGGTCGAGTCTACTGTTGGGGGATGTGGCCGGGCGATGGGACGACGAAGGCGGTCTCGCCGGTCGTCGTCAGCGGCGCTCCGGATGTGATCGACGCGAGTCAGAGTCCGAGCTCCGAGCCCGACCGTTTCGCGAGCGAGCACGGGTTCGCCTGCGTCGTTCGGGACGCTGCTGGCGTCGGCGAGGTGTGGTGCTGGGGCAGCCACAACAGCCAAGGCAAGTTCCCGGGAGACGCAGCGAACCATCAAGCCCCGGTCCAGATCACGGATGGGGCCGGCACTCCGCTCACCGGCATCACCCGTGTTGCCGCCGGCTACCACCACGGGTGCGCCGTCCAGGAGAGCGCCGGCACGTACTCCGTGTGGTGCTGGGGCGCGAACGGGCTGGGCCAAGCCGGCGTAGGAAGCACCGCGACGCCCGTCACACCGACGACCGCGGTCAGCGGTCTCCCGTGATCCTCCGGCTCACGCTCGTTCTGCTGCTGGGCTGCGGCGGGGCGAGCGAGACCGACCCCGCGGGCTTCTTTTCGTCGAGTGACCCCGTCGGGCTCGCCGCGGTGGACCTCGGTAGCCTCTGCCTCACCAGCGAGGACGACTGTCAGCCCGAGCTCTCGGCCGGGGCGCTCGCCATCGGCGATGTGGATCGGGACGGCCGGTACGACGTCGTGCTCACCCGAATCGGCGAGCACGACCGACTGTTTCTCGCGCGTGACGGATCGTTCGTCGACGCGAGCGCCGAATGGGGACTCGACTCGGTAGCGGCCCACTCCAACGGAGCGGCACTCGTCGACGTCGACCGTGATGGGGACCTCGACCTCTACGTGCTCGGCTTGGGCCCACCGGAGTCGGCCCCGCCCCATGACCGCTACCACTTCTGGCGGAACGAGGGCGATCACTTCGTCGAGGACGCGCTCGTGCGGGGCCTGGCCTTCGCGAGTGACGCCAGCCACGCCGGCATGAGCATCGCGGTCGGCGACTACGATCGGGACGGTTGGCCGGACCTCCACCTCACGGAGTGGCGGGCATCGGTGGGAGTCGCTCGACCGACCCACGAACGCCTGCTCCACAACCTCGGACCGGACCGCCCGGGACACTTCGAAGACGTGACCGTGGAGAGTGGGGTCTTCCTGGCTGGCCCCCAGTGCGCCATGGATGGCACCGCGTGCGTGGCCAAGAGCTTTGCTTCGGCATTCACCGACCTCGATGCGGACGGGCACATCGACCTCGCCGTGGTGGCCGACTTCGGGCGCAGCCGGCTCTTCTGGGGGCGCGGCGATGGGACGTTCATCGATGGCACCGAGGCCGCTGGTGTCGGCACTGACGAGAACGGCATGGGCTCGACGATCGCCGATGTCGACGGAGACGGTCTGCTCGACTGGTTCGTGACGAGCATCTCGGACGACGAGAGTCGCTGCGCATTCGAGAGCTGTGGCTGGGGCCTCAGTGGCAACCGGCTCTATCGCGGGCTCGGCGGGCGGGCGTTCGACGATGGAACGGACTCGTTCGGTCTACGCGACGGAGGCTGGGGTTGGGGAGCGGCGTTCTTCGACATGGACAACGATGGCGACCTCGACCTGACGATGACCAACGGCTGGAGCGAGTCGTCGACGGACGCCGACCTTCCCTTCGAACGCGAGCCCATGCGCTTGTGGATGCAGGAACGCTCCGGAGCGTTTCGTGAAATCGCGGCCGAAGCGGGGCTCGACGAACGCGCGCAGGGCCGAGGGCTCTGCGTGGAGGACATCGACGCCGATGGCGATCTCGACGTGCTCGTCGCGGAGCACGGGGGCGGGCTCCGCCTATTGCGAAACGAGCGAGGCAACGAGCGGCACTGGCTCCGCGTCCGCGCCACGCACGCCGATGGAACCATCGCCTACGGCGCGAGGCTGGAGCTGGGAGCACAGGTGCGCGAGGTGGCGACGGCTGCCCACTTCCTGTGCTCGACGGAGCCCGTGGTCCACTTCGGGCTCGGTGCTTCGCGCAGTACGGCCAGCGTGCGGGCGCATTGGCCCGATGGGGTCACGACCGAGCACGAGCTGGCCGCCGATCGTGAGCACACGATCGTCCACTGACCCGATTCGGCGTGGCGGAGTGGGTCGCGGTTCCGACCGCCACCCATTGGCGCTGGTGCCTCAGCGGGTGCCCCACTCGGAGCCCTTCAGCGTCTGCTGCGCCATGCCCATCAGGGCGCCAGCCAGCAGGTAGATGTAGTTCGAGAAGAGTCCGTTCGGGAGCAGGTCGAACGCGCAGATGGCGACGATCAACGTGAACCCCGCGAAAGCCTTCCTCTCGGTTTCGTCCGTGAGCTTCTTGAAGCGCCGCCGCGCGAAGAGGATCGGCAGCACGATGAGACCGAAGGCTTCGAGGAAGCCGATGATCCCACGGCCACCGAGCACGATGATCCAATGCCCGTCGGCGACGGCGACCTCCTTGCCCATCTCGTCGTCGTAGACGCTGCGTCGCCCGTGGCCACCCCAGCCGAACCAGATCCGCTCGCGGGCCTTCTCGAGCAGGAGCTCCTCGTTGTCGAAGCGGAATTCGAGCGACTGCGCCCGCTCGGGGCTGAGCGAGGTCGCCTGCTCGACGAGGGCCTCGGTCGGCACCCAGTCCGACGCGCGCAGCACCGGGTAGGCGAGCACGAGGACGCCGAGGAAGGTGGCGACCTTCATCTGCCGCTCGGGGGTCGCGCGCATGATGAGTGGAACGAGGATGAGCGCGTAGAGGATCGCGCCGGTGCTCTTGCAGAGGATCAGGACGACGCCGAGGTAGATGGCTACGCGGCCGATGCGCCACTTCCGGATCTTCGCTTCCCCGGCCTTCAGGAGGACCAGGCAGGAGAGGAAGCTGACGAGCATGAAGAGCGCCAGCGCGAGACCGTGCGCCGTGAAGACCATGGGGCGATAGCCACCCCAGCGAATGGTCTGGAGGAAGTCCGAGTGGGCGCCGTAGCCGTAGACCCACGTGTGGAACTGCGGGCTCAGGCGCAGCTCGACCCAGATGAACGCGGTCTGGATGAGGCCGGCGACCACCATGAAGTGGAGGAGGTCCCGCAGATCCCTCGGGCTCCGGAAGAGCGCGCGGCCGAGCATGAAGGGCAACCCGGCCACGAGGAGCTCGTGAAAGCCCATCTGGAGTCCGTCGTTGACGGCCAGCGCGGGGAGGGTGACGGACTTCCAGGAGCCGTAGGTCAGCGCATCCCCGTTGTTGGAGAAGGTGACGAAGCCTGCGATGAACGCCATCGCGATGAGCAGGTCGACGCCCCGCATCAGCTTCGCCTTCTTCATGCGGCTGCCCGCTTTCAAGACGGCGAAGGTGAAGAGGAAGATGTAGGGCAGCGAGAGCTTGTCGAGCGGTGGGACGAGCGGGAGCTTGATGAAGGCGCCCTCGGGTCCGAAGAGCGTGGCGAAGAACGCGACGATGAGCGCTGCGAGCTGCGGCCGCTTGGTCCAGAAGACGTACGCGGTCAGCGGGAGCAGGCTGAACAGCGCCAGCAGCGCCATCGGAGTCCCGGTGGTCATCGAACGTGTGCCCTCGCTGGATCCATTGGCCGCTCTCCCTCACGCACTGCGCCGCTCGATGACGAAGAGGGCATGGGCAAGGGCGAGGGCATGGGCAAGGGCAGGGTAGTCGTCGGCCTTCGGCCGCCGACTAGATCATCTCCAAGCCGCGGGCGATGAGCCAGCCGATACCGGCACCGATGGCGGCGAAGACCCAGGAGAGGAGCTCGCGGTCGAGTCGGAGGAGCTTCTCGCGGGCGAGGACGGGCCAGAGGATGAACACGCTCGGCAGGTCCGAGAGGGCGACCGCCCAGAAGACTCCCACCTCTCCGCCGATCGAGTAGCCGATGGGGATGCCGGCGAAGATGAACACCGCCCGCGCCACGTTGTTGAAGAAGCCGTAGCGAACCAAGCCGATCGACATCAGACAGTAGTCGGCCGGTACGAAGACGGTCCGCGTGCCGGCCTTGAGGGCGAGGATCTGGAGCATCCAGCCGGCGTCGGTGTAGCGGTCGTCCCAGAGGAGCTGGACGAAGAAGGGCCCCAGGGTCGCGAGCAGGCCGACGGCGGGCATCGTCAGCGCATCGAGCCGTAGCCGTGCGCGATAGTAGAACGTCCGGAGTTGATCGCGGCCCTCCTCGCCCACTCGGCTGAACACGGGGAAGACCACCCCATGGATCACCTTGCCGATCACCGTGAAGGCCGCCTCGCTGAGCAGCGCAGCGATGGAGTAGATGCCCAACCGCTCCGCGCCGAGGTAGGGCAGCAGCAGGAGCCGGTCGGCGAAACCGGCGAGGTAGAAGACCGCGGACGAGCCCAGGATCCAGCGGCCGAACTTCGCGATCGCCTTCCGCGACTCCTCGTGCATCCGGAAGCGGTTCTTGTATCCGGCGGGCAGGACCAGGTGTGTGCCCGCGCTGCGGAAGGTCTCCCGAGCGATGTTGCCGCCGACCAGGGCCCAGATGGACGGCTCGAGCCACGCCCAGAGCACCATGACGCCGACTCCGACGACCTGAGCGGCGAAGTCGAGCATCAGGATCCGGCCCGGCTGGACCCGGCGCCGGAGGGTGAACTCCGAGGTGCTCCCGAAGGACGCGATGGGGACCGAGAGCGAGCCGATCGGGATCAGCCAGAGCAGCGCGTCCTGTTTCTCCAGGATCGCCATGGGGTAGGTCAGCAGGAGCGCGACCACGTACAAGCCCCAGCCCCGCAGCACCTGCACCGTCCAGGCGGTGTTCAGGAAGTCCTTCTCGTCGCCCTTCTCGTTCTGGATCACCGACTGCTCGATGCCGACGTCCGAGAGCATGATCAGGCCCGTGTTGAACACCGCGAGCGTGGTCATGAGCCCGAAGGCTTCGGGGAAGAGGAGCCGGGTGAGGATGAGGTTGGAGCCGAGCCGGAGCACCTGGGCGGCCCCGTAGAACCCCATCTCCAGGATGGAGCCCTTCACGGCCTTCTTCTCGAGGGAGGCGTCGCCGCCCTCCGTCGCCGATTCGGCGGGAGTCGCTGCGGGCTCGGGGCTCTCGCTCATCCGTCGATGCCAGTACGGGGGTCGCTGCGCACCACGTCCCAGACCAAACGCCGGAGGGTGCGCACCGTGGCGGGCGTCAGGCCGGTCGCGGCGGCGTCGGCGTCGACGATCGCGGCCCCGGGATCGTCCGGCAGGCTCGCGTCCGGATCGTCACTCGGCACGGGCGCGTCGAGCACGGGCGAGCGGCGGTAGAGCACGGAGAGGGCGACCAGCCCGGAGACGTAGTTCCCGATCCTGCTCGGGTGCACGTCGTCGTACTCGGCCTCCGGGTGCAGCTTCGTCAGCCCGTCGATGACCGCGTCCTCGTCGACGTCCGGGCCCTCATGAGGCGGGAGGGGCCACTCCTCCGGCCAGTCGACGTAGGGGTTCTGGAAGAGATGCGCGATGGTCAGCCGTTCGCCATCGGCGAGCTCGAAGACGTCGTCGTCGTCGGGTTCGGCGAGCCGCTCGGCGAGGTGGACGTAAACGGTCGCCGTGGGGATCAGGAAGATGGGGCCGCGCGATTCGCAGCCGTCCTCGCGCTCCTTGCCGAGGATGGCGCGCAGGCGCGGCCCGAGGCCTGGGGTGGGCACGTCACCGGTGGCGGCGCGATCGGCGATCCGTTCCCACGCCTCGCGGTCGGCCTCCGTCCACGACGCCCAGCCGAACTCGTCACGGGGACCGAAACCACCGTCTGGGTCGCTCGCCTGTAGGTGCACCGGTCCCTCGTAGAGGTAGACGCGGGCATCGGGGTTCGATTCCTTGATCGTGCAGTAGATCTCCATGGCGTAGAACGCGGAGTGCTCCGGTCCTTCGGCGTTCCGGATGGGGATCCCGTCGGTCATCACGAGCGCGTCGTAGTCGGCGGCGTGTGCGTAGAGCTCGTCCAACTTCGCGGCCAGCTCTGGCTCGCTGCGCGTGTAGGTATGGGGCTGGCCGCGAACGGCGAGCGAGAGGGTGATGCCGAAGAGTGTGTTGTCGTAGGCGCGGTACTCGAGCCCACCCTCGGAGGCGAGGCGGCCGACCTCGTCCATCAAGTGCGGCGCATCCTCGAGGGTCACGTCCCGATGGTTGAAGAGCGAGTGACCGATCCAGTAGACGGCCAGATCGTCGGTCGGCTCTGCCGCCGCGGCGTCCCAGTCGATCGCCGCACCCTCCGGCATCGGCGTGTCGGTCACGGCGGCGTAACCCACCAGTCCCGCGCCCGCGACGAGCGAGAAGCCAGCGAGTGAGAGTGCGATCCGTCGCGCAGTCCGAGTCCCCATGCCGGCGCCGACCATGACACGAGCGCCGTGGACTCACCACGTGGCAGTGGTGTGGCTACCCCTTGCCAGGCGGTCCGGGGCGGAGTAGCGAGCGCCATGGCTCCCTTTCGGCAGGTGAACCTCCTCGGCATGCGGGTCGCCGACGTCGACTCCCACGGACTCTTGGACCACGTCTTCGCCGAGCTGGCCTCGGGGCGGGGCGGCTGGATCGTCACCGCCAACCTCGACATCCTCCGGCGCTACGCGCTCGATTCGGACGCCCGGGCGCTCTACGATGCTGCAGATCTGCGCGTGGCCGACGGAATGCCGTTGGTCTGGGCGTCCCAGATCGCGGGGTCCCCGCTCCCGGAGCGGGTCGCGGGGTCGAGCCTCACCGTCGCGCTCGCCGAGCGCGCGGCGCGCGAGGGCCGCTCGATCTACCTGCTCGGCGGGGCCCCAGGCGCTGCGGAGGGCTGCCGGGCCGTGTTCGAGGAGCGCTTCGAAGGCCTCCGCATCACCGGTACGTCGTCCCCGATGGTGTCGGCGCCGACCCCATGGTCCGAGGTCGAGGCGATCGCCGAGAGCATCGAGGGCGACCCGGACATCATCCTGGTCGGGCTCGGTTCGCCGAAGCAGGAGCACCTGATCCAGAAGCTCAAGCAGCGTTTCCCCAGCGCTTGGCTGATGGGCGTGGGCATCACCTTCAGCTTCGTGGCCGGTGAGGTGTCCCGCGCGCCGGAGTGGATGCAGAAGGCTGGCGTCGAGTGGGTCCACCGGATGGTGCAGGAGCCCGGTCGGCTCGTTCGCCGCTACCTCATCGAGGACCTGCCCTTCGCGGCGGTGCTCTTCGGCAGCTCGGTGGCCAAGCGCCTACGCCGCTGAGTCGCTTTTTGGACGCGATCGGCCGACTCCCCGAAGATGGGTGTGTGAGCGATCTCGTCATCGGTTTGGTCGCCGGCTACGCGGCCGGCACGTTGGGCATGTTGGTCACCCTCTACTTCGGCCGTGTCGCCGGGAACGTGGAGAAGGTGAAGCAGGCGGTGGAGTCCATCACCGCCAACGGCATCCCAGCGCCTTAGGGCCTCAGAGCGCGGGCCATATGCCCAGGAAGAAGGCGGCCGTGATCGTCAGGGAGACGACCGCTCCGAGCGTGGCGCCGACGATCGGCAGCGGGCGACCCACCCGTGGGCCCGACCGCTGTGCGCGGACCACGCCGAAGTAGCCCCCGACGAAGAACCCGACGACCCCCGCGGTCAGGTGCGCGAAAGCGACGCCCGCGCTCTCGGAGCCGTAGGCCGCCGCCGCGGTGATCGTGAGCATCATCATCGTCGAGATCGCCCCGAGCGAGCGCCACATCCGCCGCGCGTGAGGGCCGGTGCCGCGCACGAACGAGGTCTCCACCCGCTCTTCGGCCTCGGGCAAGGGCGGACCGGCAGGGTGGTCATCACGTCCGTAGGGGCTTCGGCCGAGCACGAGGGCAGGGTAGCAGTCGTCAGAGGCCGACGTGCTCGAAGCCCGGCACCAGCACCTCGCGGGCCGTCTCCTGGAGCGCCGAGGTCAGCGCCGCGTGCTCCGGGTAGCCGTGCGAGGGGATGACGGGCAGCTCGGCGATTCGCGAGCGCCAGTGGCGGAGGTTGGCCTCGATCAGCCGCGGTACCCACGGGCGGACCGCAGCCCGATCGGGAGCGAAGGCCTTCGAGGCCATGTGGGCCCAGCCGACGCGGGCGTGGGCGATGTCGTCTTCCAGATGCGAGCGCGCGACCATCGAAGGGAGCTCGGCCTCGCAGACCGCGAGGCATGCTTGCAGGAACCCCGCCGCGAGCGTCTCGCTGATCGCCAGGCCGACCACGTGGAGCTGCATGCGCGTGCGTTCGTCGGCGCCCTCGTGGGTCGGCATCGCGATCGAGCTCGGCGCTCGCGCTTCGACGGGGTCCCGGAGATACACCGAAGCCAGGTGCGCACAGAGGCGAGCGTGGCGCACCTCGTCGTGGGCTCCGCGAGTCGCGAGCGCGAGCACCTCGGCGTCGGCCCCGAGGGCGTAGAGCTCCGTGACCACCCGTGCGAACGCCCACCCCGCACCCATCTCGGTCGCCGCGCGCTCCCGCCAGAGCTCACCGAGCTGCCGGCGCGTCGCGTCGTCGAGCGCGTCGATCGCCGGGTCGTGGGCGGGCAGCTCCACGGAGGCCATGGCCGACTCAGAGGATCGCGACGAAGGCGTCTTCTTCGCTGCCCGCGTCGTCACTCATGCCCGCGTCGATGGCTCCGCCCGCGTCGATCGAGCCCGCGTCCGCGACCGCGTCGTCGGTGGTCCGGTCGTCGTCATCCCCGCAGGCCGTGAGGGCGGCGCCGGCGACGACGATGGCATGAAAGAGCTTCGCGGGCTTCATGGGCGGAGCATACCCACCCACCCGGGCCGCGTCACCTGCGGTAGCTTGCTTCCATGGGGGCCACTTCGGTTTCGCTTCCGCCCGAGCTCGAGGGGCGGTACCGGCTACGTGACAAGCTCGGCGAGGGCGGCATGGGGGTCGTCGCCCTCTGCCACGACGAGCGCATCGGTCGCGAGGTCGCGCTCAAGGTGCTCCGGCGCAAGAAGAGCACCGACGACGAGCGCCGCGGCCGCTTCGTCCGGGAGGCTCGGATCCAGGCGCGCCTCCAGCACCCGACGCTGGTGCCGGTCTACGAGACCAGCGAGGCGGAGGCCGAGGAGCCGTGGTTCATCATGCGCCACGTCCGGGGCGAGACCCTCCGGGACATCCTCGATCGACTGGCGTCCGGCGACGAGACCGTCCGCTTCCGGCGCAACAAGTTGCTGCAGATCCTCGAGCGCGTCTGTCGAGCGCTGGCCTACGCCCACGAGCGTGGCGTGGTTCACCGAGACGTCACCCCCTGGAACGTCATGATCGGCGCGTTCGGCGAGGTGCACCTGATCGACTGGGGCATCGCCAAGCTCATCGGCGATCCGGTCGACGGCCGGCCCACGTCGAGCGACGTCCCGGACGACGAGCTCGAGACCACGGCCACCGGGAGCACGTTGGGGACTCCTGGCTACATGTCGCCCGAGCAGGCGCTCGGTGACCAAGAGATCGGTCCGGCCTCCGACGTCTACTCGCTCGGTTGCATCCTCTTCGAGATCCTGACCCTCGAACGCGCCAACTCGGCGTCGGGCACCAGCCAACGCATGGCGCGCACCATCAAAGGGATCGACGCGCGTCCCTCCGTGCGAGTTCCGGGGGTCACCTTCCCGCCCGAGCTGGAGGAGCTCTGCGTGCGAGCGACCCACGTCGATCCCGAGCAGCGAATGCAGAGCGCCACCATCCTCGCGGACGGAATCGAGGCCTTCCTCGAGGGGGACCGCGACCATGCGCTGCGGCGACGGCTGGCGGGGGCCGCGGCCGTGAAGGGGCGAGAGCTGCTGGAGCGATCGGACGAGGACCGCCCGGCCGCGCTGCGGGAGCTCGCCCGCGCCGTCGCGCTCGACCCCGAGAACACGCTGGCGGCGACGGACCTCGCACGACTCCTGGTCGAGCCACCGAAGATGCTCCCCGAAGGCGCCCGCGAGAGCCTGAGCGAGTGGCTGGAGCGCGCGCGTCGCAGGGCCGCGAAGGTGAGCGCCGCCCGCTTCGGCCTGTGGCTCTTCTTCCTCCCAGCGTATGCCGTGATGGGCATCCGGGTCGGGTGGATCTTCGCGTTGATCAGCACGCTCCTCGTTCTCGCGTTCGGCCTCTCGGTGCTCCACGCCTCGGGCCGGATTCGTGGGCCGGGCGCGTCCACGGTGATCTACCTGACCACCACCGTCGGGCTCCTCCTGTTCGCGAGCGCATTCAGCCCGCTGATCTTCATACCCCCTTTGCTAGCCACGAACCTGATGTACTTCTGCGCCCACGTGACACCGCGGGTGCGGGGGCTCTTCATCGTGCTGACCGCACTCGGCGTGGGTTTCCTCTTCACTGGAGAGGCGCTCGGGCTCTGGCCCCCGACCTTCGAGATCACCGAAGCCGGGATCTTGATCATCCCCCGCGCCCTCGACTTCCCCCCGGGGCCGACCTGGGCGGTGCTCGCGGCGTGGGGCGTGCTCTCGGCGTCGATCCCTGGCCTCCAGGCCGGCCGTTCCAGGGACAAGCTCGTGAAGACCGAACAACGGCTCCTGCGCTACGTATGGCAAGCCAGGCAGCTGGTGCCGCAGAGCGTGGGCACCGCACCCAGCTTCGACGAAGACTCGCTGGGCTGAGCTACTCCGGCACGTACCAGATGGGGCTGGTCCAGGCGCGCTCCTGGATCTTCGCCGGGACCGCGCCCTCACAGCAGGCCGCCGCGATGTTGGTGGTCGGGTCGATCGTGTCGCAGTCGACGGCGAGGTCGACGCACATCCGCTGGCTCCAGCGGCAGGTCGGGTTCTCGACGACGCGGGCGTAGTAGAAGGCCGGGTGGGTCGGATCGAAGTCGGGATCCGTCCAGGTGTTGCAGAGCGACCCAAAGCCCGCGGCGTCGCTGCCAGCGGTCGGCTCACAGGTGTCGGTGTCGACGTCGGCGCCGTTGTCCGGATCGCCGGCGACCTCGTAGACCACTTCGCCGGGTTCGCCGGTCACGGGGTCGACCCAGCCCTTGATGATCTGGATCCGCTGGAGCGGGACGCTCATCGCGTCGGCGAGTGCGCTGACGAGGAAGGTCGGTGCTGCGCCGGCCGAAGGGGGTGCGCCGATGTCGCCACCCATGGGGACGCCGCTGCCGTCGGCGGTCTCGATCGCATCGGCCTGGTCACAGAGGTCGGAGGCGTAGTCCCAGCCGCCGAAGAAGCGCGCGATGATTCGCGTGCCGCTGGTGCCGTAAGTCTCACGGCGCCGCATGGCGTCGAAGATCGCGGGCCGGGAGTTCTCTTCGGCCCACACGACCGCAAGGCCACCCGGCGAGGAGGTGCGCACGCTGATGGTGATCCCCACCGGCGGCTCCAGCGCCTCCTCGGCTTCGTCGTCCGAGTCGCCGGTGTGGCCCGGCCAGCTCGTCTCGCTCACCTCGCCTGGCGTGGTGTTGTGGGTGTCGGTGCTGGCGATGAAGCCCATCTGGAAGGGGTTCGCGCCGGTGCGCAGCATCTCCTGGAGCCCGACCTTGAGCGCGCCACGGACCATGTCGCCCGCGGCGACACAGCCCGCACCCACGAAGCCGCCGCCGCCGGACTCTTCACAGCGCTCGACGCAACCTTCGACGTCGGACTCGTCGCAGTAGACCTCGAAGACCGACTCGAAGTCGCAGAGCTCGTCCTCGCTCGCGAGTGGGTTGTCGATGCCACTGACGCACTCGCTGGCGCCTTTGTGCTGGTAGATCTCGACCAGCGGCTCCAGCGCCGCGCGGCGGGCGGCGAAGTCGGCGTCGTACGGTGCCCCGTCCTCGGTGAGCGGCGAGAACATGTCGCCGGTCGAGATGTTCGAGTTGTGGGGGATCGCCAGCAGGTCACAGTCGGTCCCGCTGTTCAGGCAGTTGGCCTCGAGTCCGTCCCAGAGCTTGTCCGCCGTGTTGGCGTCCACGAAGCTGATCGGTCGCGCCAGGTAGGTCGAGCTGCGGAAGAAGATGTTGCGGTGCAGGTTGCGACCGCCGCCGGCGCCCCCGGTCCACTCGTAGCCGATGAGGGTGCTGAACCCACAGGCGCTGGTTCGGTCGTCGTGCTCCTCGGCGGCGTCCACGGTCAGCGCCCACACGTCGGCCAGCTCCGCCGCGCAGAGCTCTGGCTGCTGTCGGCACAGGCGAGGAGCGGTCGGCCGGGTCAGGCCGATCGCGCTGATGAAGTCACCGAAGTCCGCGACCGAGCCGTCGCCCTCGCGATAGCTCACGCAGGTGGTCGAGCCATAGCCGGGGTTCGTCGGGTCGGTGCAGATCGAGGTCGCCGCGATGAGCTCCGCGTGATCGGTGACGGCCGCGAAATCGAGGGGGCGGTCCAGCTGGACCATCCGGGTGGGGTTCCCGTCACCGTCGTAGGGCGGCAGGCCGATGGCCTCGCCCTTGGCGAAGCGGTAGGCGTCGTCGGGCCCGGTGCGTACCCCGTAGCTGGCGGCGTCGAAGCTGTAGCGGGTGTGGACGTGCAGGTCCCCGAAGTAGGGGTTCCGAAGCGGGTCGTTGTCGGCGCAGGGCTCGCGAGTCTCCGGCCGCTCGAGGACCACGGGGCCCATGTCTGGGGGCACGACCTCGCCCATGTCGGCCCCGGCGTCCTCGGTCGAGTCGTCACCGTCGTCGTCGCCACACGCGAGGGCGAAGAGGAGGAGTAGGGCCAAGGAGCGCCTCATGGGGGCAAGTTACCAGAGTTCCGGGCGCGTGACGCCACGCCGGATGAACGAATCCCACCTTGCGTGAGACCAGTCCAAGTGTAGAAGGACACCCGACATGAACGTACTCGTCACGGGCGGCGCAGGATTCATCGGCGCGAACTTCCTCCGGCTGCTGGTCCCCCGCCACGCGGAGCATCGCTTCGTCAACATCGACGCCCTGACCTACGCGGCGAACCCCAAGTCGCTGGCGCCCATCGAGGACGCACCCAACTACGCGTTCGAGCGGGTCGACATCACCGACGCAGACGCGGTCACCGCGGCCTTCGCGAAGCACGAGCCCGACGTCGTGGTGCACTTCGCCGCCGAGAGCCACGTCGACCGCAGCATCCTCGGTCCCAAGCAGTTCCTGCGAACGAACTTCGAGGGCACCTTCAACCTCCTCGAGGCCTGCCGCGGCCTCTGGGGCGACGACACCGAGGGCAAGCTCTTCCATCACGTGAGCACCGACGAGGTCTACGGCTCGCTCGGGGCGGAGGGCTTCTTCTACGAGACCACCGCCTACGACCCTTCGTCGCCCTACTCTGCGAGCAAGGCCGCGAGCGACCATCTGGTCCGCGCGTGGCACCGCACCTATGGGCTGCCGGTGAAGATCACGAACTGCTCGAACAACTACGGGCCGCTGCAGTTCCCCGAGAAGCTCATCCCGCTGATGATCCTCAACGCCCACGAGAAGAAGCCCCTGCCGATCTACGGCGAGGGTCTGAACGTGCGCGACTGGCTCTATGTGACCGACCACTGCGAGGCGATCTGGAAGGTCGTGCTCGAGGGGAAGGTCGGCGAGACCTACAATATCGGCGGGCACAACGAGAAGACCAACATCGAGGTGGTCGACGCGCTCTGTCGGCTGGTGGCCGAGGAGACCGGCGGTGACGCCGAGGCGCTGCTCGCGCTCAAGAAGTTCGTGAAGGACCGCCCCGGGCACGACATGCGCTACGCCATCGACGCCTCGAAGATCGAGAAGGACCTCGGCTGGACGCCGAAAGAGACCTTCGAGACCGGCATGCGCAAGACGGTGCGCTGGTACCTCGACAACGAGGGCTGGGTGCAGGACGTGCGCAGCGGCGACTACAAGAAGTGGATCGAAGCCAACTACGGCGACCGAGGGGAAGAGCAGTGATCGAGAAGGGCATCATCCTCGCCGGCGGCTCCGGCACCCGGCTGCACCCTCTGACCATCGCGGTCAGCAAGCAGCTGCTGAGCATCTACGACAAGCCGATGGTCTACTACCCGCTGAGCACCTTGATGCTCGCGGGCATCCGCGAGGTGTTGGTCATCAACACCCCGCACGAGTCGGCGCTCTTCCAGAAGCTGCTCGGCGACGGCTCGCAGTGGGGGATGGAGATCTCCTACGCGGTGCAGCCGAGCCCGGACGGACTGGCGCAGGCCTTCATCATCGGCGAGGAGTTCATCGGCGGCGATGCCTGCGCGCTCGTGCTCGGCGACAACATCTTCTACGGCCACGGCCTGCAGGGCTTGCTGACCGATGTCGCCAAGCGGGACGAAGGCGCGACGGTCTTCGGCTACCACGTCCAGAACCCGACCGCGTACGGCGTGGCGGAGTTCGACGAGAGCGGCCTCGTCATCGGCCTCGAGGAGAAGCCCGCGAAGCCGAAGAGCAACTACGCGGTCGCGGGTCTCTACTTCTACGACAGCCAGGTCGTGGCGCTCGCGAAGGCGCTGAAGCCTTCGGCGCGTGGCGAGCTCGAGATCACCGACCTGAATCGGCTCTACCTCGAGAAGCAGCAGCTGCGGCTCGAGAAGCTCGGCCGTGGTGTCGCGTGGCTCGACACGGGGACCCCCGAGAACCTGCTCCAGGCCTCGAGCTTCGTGCAGACCGTTCAGGATCGGCAGGGCCTGCAGATCGCCTGCCCAGAGGAGATCGCCTTCCGCAAGGGCTGGATCGGGGCGGACGTGCTTCGCGCCCGCGGGCAGGAGCTCCACAAGACGCGCTACGGCCAGTACCTGCTCGAAATCGCGGAGCACGGATGAAGGTCGAGCGTCTCGCCATCCCGGAGGTCGTCCTCGTGGAGCCGAAGGTCTTCGGCGACCACCGCGGCTTCTTCGTCGAGACCTTCCAGGTCGAGCGTTATCGCGAGGCGGGCATCGGTGTCGCGCCGGATGGCTCGCCGCTCGAGTTCCTCCAGGACAACATGGCCAAGTCGAGCCAGGGGATCCTCCGCGGGATGCACCTGCAGGAGCCGCACGGTCAGGGGAAGCTCGTGAGCTGCGTGGAGGGCGAGGTCTTCGACGCTGCCATCGACGTGCGCGTGGGCTCCCCCACCTTCGGCCAGTGGGTCGGTGCGCGCCTCGACGCGGAGAGCCATCGCCAGCTCTGGGTCCCGCCGGGCTTCGCTCACGGCTACCAAGTGCTCAGCGAGTCCGCGATCTTCGCCTACAAGTGCACCGACCTCTATCACCCCGAGGCGGAGCTCGGCGTCGCGTGGGACGACCCCGACGTCGGCATCGAGTGGCCCGGAACCGCGGAGCCCGTCCTCAGCGACAAGGACCGTGCGAGCCCGAAGCTCGCCGACATCGACGAGAGCGTGCTGCCGAAGTACGTGGCGAGCTGAACGATGACCCACGCGATCCTCATCGGCCACGACGGGATGGTCGGCACTGCGTTCACGAAGCTCCTCGAGGCCGAAGGCGTGAAGGTGACGCCGCTCGGAATGGAGTCGCTCGACTTCGCAGACCCGGAGTCGCTGGCGCGCTTCACCGCTGCGGGCGCGGACGTCGTGATCTGCTGCGCTGCGTACACCAACGTCGACGGAGCCGAGGAGAACGAGGCGCTCGCGACTCGGATCAACGGCGAGGCGGTCGGTGAGATCGCCCAGCGTTGCGCCGAGGGGGGCGCGACCCTGATCCACTTCTCGACCGACTACGTCTTCGACGGAAGCGGCTTCGGTGACGCAGATCCGGAGCCCTACCCGGTCGACGCGCCCATCGCTCCGGTCAACGCCTACGGTCGCAGCAAGGCGGTCGGCGAGGCCGCCCTGCGTGAGTCCGGGGCCGATCATCTGATGGTACGGACCAGCTGGGTCTACGCCCCGTGGGGACAGAACTTCGTGCGGACGATGGCCAAGCTCACCGCGGAACGGGACGAGCTGAAGGTGGTCGACGACCAGCGCGGTCGACCGACCAGCGCCGAGCACCTCGCGCGTACCACCTGGGCGCTCTACGAGAAGGGCGCCCGGGGCACCTTCCACGTGACCGATGGCGGCGAGTGCACCTGGCACGGCCTGGCGGAGGCCGTTCGAGACGCGCAGGGCGCCGAGTGCGCCATCGCGAAGTGCACCACCGACGAATTTCCCCGGCCTGCGAAGCGGCCGCCCTACAGCGTGCTCGACCTCAGCGATGCCGAGGCGCTGGTCGGCGAGATGACCGATTGGCGCACCAACGTCGCCGACGTGATGGCGCGCTTGGAGCCCTCATGAGTGAGCTCTTGCTCCTTCCATCGCTGAACGCCGAGCAGCGGGCGGACGGGACCATCAACGTCACCGGGAAGTTCCACACCGGGGTGGAGGCGTTCGCCTCACGCTGGGAGGGAACGGTGCGGGTGATCATGGAGCCGCGGGCTGGCGGAACCGAGAACCTCGACGACACGTTGGTGGATCCGCGGGCGCTCGACTGGGGTCTCGAGGTCCTGCCCTTCGAGGGCGCCGCCTTCGACCAGCGCTTGGCCGACGCGGGGGTCATCCTCGGTGGGCTCGGGCATCGGCAGAACGGCTTGGCCGAGAAGGCCCGTGAGCTCGGCGTGCCCTTCGCGACCACCAGCGAGTACACCCTGAAGACCCGCACCCAGATCGCGGAGGCCGATCGGCAGCCCGGGCCCCTGGGTCTGCTCAAGAGCCTTCGCCGGAAGCAGTGGGAAGCCGGTCAGGAGCGCGCCAACCTCCGGACCGTTCGGTCCGCCGCCGGCGTGCAGTGCAATGGCACGCCCACCTACGAGGCGTACGCACCCGAGAACCCGAACACGCTGCTCTTCTTCGACACGCGTACCCGTGACGAAGACGTGCTGAGCGACGAGGCGCTGGAGGCCCGGCTGAAGCGCGTCGGTGCGGGTGAGCCGCTGAAGCTCGCGTTCACCGGTCGGCTCGACCCGATGAAGGGCGCCCGCCATCTCCCCGCCTTGGGCTCGGCGCTCCGCGATCGGGGCATTCCTTTCGAGCTGAGCATCTGCGGCGACGGCCGCGACGCGGAGCTCATGCGCACCGAGATCGTGGAGCGGGGCCTCCAGGGGCAGGTCGAGATGCTCGGGGTGCTCGACTTCCAGACCGAGCTGGTCCCCTTCGTGAAGGAGCAGGTCGACCTCTTCGTCTGCCCCCACCTCCAGGGCGACCCGAGCTGCACCTACCTCGAGACCATGGCCGCCGGTGTGCCGATCGTCGGCTTCGCCAACGAGGCATGGGCCGGGATTCTCGACCGGGTTCCCGCTGGGTGGCGCGCGCCACTCGGAGACGTGGACGCACTCGCCGCTCGGGTCGAGGAAGCGCACCAGCAGCGGACCATCCTCGTGGAACGCACCCGCGAGGCGCTCCGCTTCGCGCGTGAGCACACCTACGAGAAGAGCTTCGACCGTCGGGTCGAGCATCTCGCCTCCCTCTGCTGACCCGCACCGAGCTTCACCGGGCCCGTTGGACTCTTGCCTCGCGCAGA
>CAYXAP010000007.1:0-114236 GCA_964462035.1 uncultured Sandaracinus sp. | reverse complement strand
TCTGCTGACCCGCACCGAGCTTCACCGGGCCCGTTGGACTCTTGCCTCGCGCAGAAACACAGGGGTGACGAGTTGTTCTGAGGGGCCAGGGCGGGACGCCAGCGTGGCGCGAAGTAGCGCCGCATCGTCTCGCGACGCCGGTCGCCCAACCCCCAGATCCTTCTTCCCTCTGCGTCCTCTGCGGCTCCGCGGCTCTGCGCGAGGCAAGGGCCCAGTGGCCAAAGTGGGTGACGCCGGCGGTCAGAGCTGCCGGGAGAGCCGGAACTGCAGCTGGGCCGAACTCAGGATGCCGTGGCGGTCGCGCGTGTGGAACGGGTGCATGTCGCAGCGCCGGAGCAGGAAGGGCTGGGCGGAGGGATCGTTGGTGCCCCAGGTCGTCGTGACCGCGCACTCGTAACCCGCCGCGGCGGTCGCGGTGGCCACGCGCTCGTCTGCGTCGCCATTCGGGTAGCAGAAGGTTTGCACTCGAATGCCGAGGCGCTTCTCGATGGCGGCCTTCGACTCGACGAGCTCGGCGCGGAGACGGGCGTCGCTGCACGTCGGCAGCAGCGGATGGCGCAGCGAATGGGAGCCGATCTCGTGGCCCTCGGCCAAGAGCAGCTCGGCGCCTTCCCAGGTCATCAGTCGCGCCCACTCCGGCGGTGAGGAACCAGCGATGCGCTCGAGCGAGTCGACCTCGCGCTCGCGGAGCTCGGGGTCGAGGGGCTTGAGGGCCTCGGTGCGCTCGGCGATCGCGTCGGGCGACTCGCCCATCGCCAGTAGCGCGAACCCGACCCGGTCGTGCCAGATGAGCCGGCGCTCTTCGACCAGGTCGCTCGGGAGATAGAAGCTCGCGCTCAGCCCGTGGCGCCGGAGCACCGGCAGCGCGTGATCGACGTTGTCCTGCTGGCCGTCGTCGAAGGTCAGCGCGAGTAGGGGTCGCTCGGGTCGGTCCCCGCGCCGAAACCGCGCCCAGCTCTCGGCAAGGGTTCCGCAGGTGTAGCGAGCCCGGAAGAAGGTCAGGAAGAAGTCGAGCTCCTCCGGAGTGACCGCGAGCCCCGGGTAGGGGTAGCCCGCGCGGAGCTCGGCGGGGAGCACGCGATGGAACGTCGCGATGGTCAGCGCGCGCTTCTTGGCACCGGTCAGACCCGTGCGTTCGAGCCCCCAGGCCAACGAATCGCGTACCAGGTGCTTGAGCGATGCCACCGTCGATAGCTGGCACGAGGGCCCGACCACAGCAAGCGCTCGGGCGAATGCCGTGGTAGGGCGTGGTCGATGCGTGCGTTTCTGCCGTGGATCGTGATCGTCCTACTCGCTTGCTCGGGCAGCTCCGAGCCGGAGTCGGAGGGCGGCGATCGGGAGTCGGAGTCCGAGACGAGAGCCGGCGATCGGGAGCCGGAGTCGGAGCCGGAGAGCGGCGACCGGGAGTCGGAGTCCGAGGCGGAGTCGGAGCCCGCTTCGGAGGAAGCCGAGGAGACCGCGCGCACCTTCGACACCGCGGAAGACGGCGCCGAGATGATCGCCCCCGCCATCGGCCAGTGGGTCCGCTACGGCGTCACGTGGCGCGAGGGGGCCCGCTCCACCACCGAGTACCGCTTCGTCGACCGACAGAACGACTCCTGGTGGTTCGAGATCACGGACCGTCGCGGGAACCGGCAGAACCACGTCCGTATGCAGGTTCGCCCGACCGATGACGACGTGGAGCTCCTGGCGCTCTCCTTCCACCGCCAAGGCCAACCACGTGAAGACGTTCAGCCACGGCTCCTGCCCAACTATCAGCCGATGCTCGCTCAGTGGCTCCAGATGCTCTTCCCCGGGCCGCTCAGCGGGGAGCCCGAAGAGGTGACCGTTCGGGCCGGTACGTTCCCGGACGCGCGGAAGTCCGAGACGACCCTCGAGTTCGGTGGCCAGCAGATTCGTGCCGACGTCTGGCGGCACCCCGCCGTGCCCGTCACGGGGATGGTGAAGTTCAGCGACCAGGCTGGCGGCCACACCGTCGAGCTCCTCGGCTTCGGTCTCGAGGGCGCTCGCTCGGCGTTCTAGGGCGTCAGAAGCGTCGGAGCGCGGCGAGCCAGCGACGTTCCTTGCGGATCTTCGGCGGCTTGGTCGGCGCTTCGGCGACCGGGCAGGTGAGGGTGCCCGGGATGGTGTCTGGCTCCTCGAAGCTGGCCATCTTCCAGGTGGCGGTGGCGTCCTTGCGAGCGCGAGCGGTGACGTGCTTGGTGACTTGGCGGCGGCGGTCCATGAGGTGAGCATCGTTCGCCGCGATCCATCGGTCCAAGAATCGGCAGGTGGGCGTCCTGGCGCTCGAGTGGCGCCTGCTAGACTGCTTCGATGCTCGAGGTGACCGAGGCGATGCTCGCGCTGCTCCGCGGCGGAGGCCGAGGTGCGCTCGCGACGGTCATCCGGACCCGCGGCAGCGCGCCGCAGCAGGTGGGCGCGCGGATGCTGCTTCTGCCCGACGGTTCGCAGGTCGGCACCGTCGGGGGTGGGGCGATCGAGCAGTTCGTGCTCGGGGCCCTCGAGCGTTGTCTGCGCGACGGGCGCTCGCGGGTCCTCGAACGAGACCTGGGTCGCGACCACGGCATGTGTTGCGGCGGCGGGATGGAGGTGCTGGTGGAAGCGATCGAAGGCGAGCCGCGGCTCATCATCTGTGGCGCTGGCCACGTGGCGAAGCCCACGGCCGCCATTGCTCGGCAGGCGGGCTTCGCGGTGACCATCGTCGACGACCGCGAGGAGCTGCTGACCGAGGCGCGCTTCGAGGGCTGTGAGCTACTACGCATGGAGCCCGCGGAGGCGGTCGAGCAGCTCGAGCTCACCGGCGCCGACTGGGTGTTGATCGTCACGCACGATCACCACGTCGACGAGGAGGCGCTCGCCGCGTTCGGCGCGAGGCCGCACCGCTACGTCGGGATGATCGGCAGCAAGCGCAAGGTCTTCCGCATCCTGCAGCGCCTGCAGGCGAAGGACCGCCTTCCACCGCTCGACGCCGTCTACGCACCGGTGGGCCTCGACCTCGGCGCGGTATCGCCGGCCGAGATCGGCGTCAGCGTCGTCGCGGAGCTGATCGCGCTCCGGCGCGGCCGCCCGGCGACGCACATGCGTGCGGTCGACGACCCGCGCGTTCGCAGGGTGCTCGACGGAGAGCTGAGCGCCGAGGCCGCCGCCGCGAAGCCGGTGGGCTGAGCCGTCTCTCCGGCTTCGGGGATTGTCACATTCGAGTCCTTGTGACGCGTGGGCGTCACGGGGACCATTCCCCCAATGGCACTCCCCGACGACCTGCTGCTCCGACCTGCCGCCGAGGCCACGCGGCGCATCGCCCTCGCGCTCCTCGACGAGGCGAACGTTGCCAGCGAGCGGATGGACGATCCCAAGGACGACGAAGCGCTCCACGACTTCCGCGTCGCCATTCGCCGACTCCGCAGCTCGGCCCGTGCGCATGGGCGACACCTGGGTGACGTGCTCACGAAGAAGCGGCGCGACCAGCTCAAGGAGCTCCAGCGGTGGACCGGAGGTGCGCGCGACACCGAGGTGCAGATCGAGCACCTCGAACGGCTCGCCGAGGGAATCGGGAGTGCCGAGGCTGCGGCTGGCATCGCTGCTCTCCGCGGCGACCTCCGCGCGTCGCTCGCGGCGGCGAGCACGAAGGGCGTGAAGAAGGCGCGCAAACGCTTCGCCAAGCTGGAGGCGAAGCTGCGGGAGCCGCTCGGCCGGGTCACCGTCTCGTTGGTCGCCGAGGACGCGACCTTCGGCGCGGTGCTCGCGGGGCTCGCGCGGGAGCACGTCGCGGCGCTCGCAGACCTCCTGGCCGCGTCACGCTCGGTCGACGACCAGGAGCCACTCCACACCGCTCGGATCGCCACCAAGCGATTGCGCTACCTGCTCGAGCCGGCGCGCGCGTCCGAGCCGCGCGCCGCGGCCATCGTGGCGCGCTGCAAGCGGCTGCAGGACGTCCTGGGCGACATCCAGGACATGCACGTGTTCCAGGACACCCTGATGGCTGCCGCCGCCAAGGCGAATCCCGATGAGCTCCCCGGAGTCCTCGCCCTCGAGGCAGCGACGAACGAAGAGCTCGCGCGCGCCTTCGACGAGCTCACCGCCGAGTTCCTCGGCACCCAGCTGGACGCCCTCGTCGACTCGGTCGAGTGGTTTGCGCGAGGGCTCGACGGTGCGCGTCAGACCGAGACGGAGCGCAAGTACCTGCTCGGCCAGCTGCCGCCCTTCCTGGCCAAGGGCGAACCGGTCCCGGGGAACGGCATCGAGGTCGGCTCGAAGGAGCTCCGCCAGGGCTACCTCCCCGGCGAGAAGCTCCGCGAGCGACTCCGTGAGGTCCGCAAGGGCGAAAGGGTCACGTACCTCCGCACCATCAAGGGTGGCTCCGGGGTCCAGCGCATCGAGGTCGAGGAAGAAGCGAGCGCCGAGGTCTTCGAGCAGATGTGGCCGCTCACCGAGGGCTGCCGCGTCCACAAGCGACGCTACTCGGTGCCGGACGGCGCGCTGGTCTGGGTCGTGGACGAGTTCCTGGACCGCGAGCTGGTCCTCGCGGAGGTCGAGCTCCCCAGCCCCGACGTGCTCCCGCCGATCCCGACCTGGATGGCGCCGCATCTCGTACGCGACGTTACTGGCGAGTCGGCCTACGTGAACCTCAACCTCGCCCGCTGATCCGCCGCTCGGTCGTCACGACGACCGCCGCGCCGAGCAACGCCGCGGTCAGGCTGGCGCCCGCGACGCCCACCCCGAGCCGCGCGGCGAGCAGGCTCTGGTCGAAGGCTCGCAGCGGCTCACCGGCGCTCAGGTAGCCGCTGGCGCGCCCCTCGGCCGCGATGACGCCGATCAGGAGCACCAGATAGAGGAGCCAGCCGCTCCACCAGCCGAACACGAGCCAGGGGGCGCGCTCGCTCGTTCCACGAGGTCCACCCGCGTGGACCTCGCACACGATCCGGTAGGGCTCGACCAGGTTCAGCCCCGGCACGAGCCAGGACCAGAGCGCCCAGCTCGGTTCGCGCCGCCGCTCGTCGAGCGCTCGGTAGCGAAGGAAGAGCCAGGTCACGAAGGTCAGCGCCGCCCCGAGCAGGAGCCCATCGGCGAGGGTCTCGAGCGCGCCGAGCTCGTGCTCCACCTCGGCCATCCCTCGCGCCACGCGGTGGGGGTCCCGGAAGCTCCGCTCGAAGAGCGCGTGGTAGCGGAGCTCGCCGCGTAGCCGAAGCCCGTCGACCACGGCGCGTGCGCCGAGCGCGAGTGAAGCCAAGACCGCGAGCGCACGAGTCACCCGATCGCTATCCCATCGGCCCTCGCTCTTGTCGACCATGTGGTCGACAGCGATGGGCTCCCGAGCCCATGCTCTCGCTCGCATGAGTCTCCGCTCTTGGATCCAGGCCAGCCGTCCGCTCGCGCAGGCGAACCTGGCAGGGCCCGTGCTGCTCGGGCAGGCCCTCGCGTTCGATCGCACAGGCCGCTTCGGCTGGCCGTGGCTGCTCGCGCTCTTCGCGTGGACCATCCTCGACCAGCTCGTGATCGTATGGGGCAACGACTATGCCGACCGTGACCACGACGTCGGCGGCTCGGCGAAGACGCCCTTCAGCGGCGGCTCGGGCGTTCTCCCCGAGGGTAAGATCCGCCCGGCTGCCCTCAAGCGGGCGGCGCTCGTCGCGTATGGGCTCCTGCTCGCGCTCGGGTCGTCGCTCAGCGTGCTGCGCTCCTTTTGGGTCCTCCCGCTGACCCTCGCCGCGGGGCTGTTGCTCTGGGCCTACAGCTATCCGCCGATTCGCCTCTCCTACCGCGGCGGCGGCGAGCATCTGCAGGCGCTCGGTGTCGGTGTGGTGCTTCCCTTGCTCGGTTTCGCCGTCCAGGCGGGGGAGCTCTCCACCTTTCCGTGGACCGCGCTCGTCGCGACCTATCTCTTCGGCTTCGCGGGCAACGTCGCGACCGCGCTGCCCGACGTGGGACTCGACCGCCGCGCGAAGAAGCGGACCTGGCCCGTGCGCTTCGGCCCGAACACGAGCCGCTGGTACTGTCTGGCGCTCACCGTCGCGGGTCTCGGGGCCGTGAGCGCCTTCGGTCACCCACTCGCCGCCGCGCTCGGCACCGTCCCCGTCATCGCCGCGTTCCGGCTCGGCCGCGGTCGCCCGGCGATCGTTCGCTTCATCGTGCTCCAAGGAGCCGCGGCGCAGATCGGCATCCTCGGCTGGGCTGCGTTTCTCGTGTGGCTCTGAGGCGCTCGACTGGGGCGGCAGTTGGCGCCATGGTCCCCCTCACGTGACTCCCGCAGCACGACGACTCCAGCTCTTCACCGGCAAGGGTGGGGTGGGCAAATCGTCGGTGGTGGCGGCGACCGCATTGGCTGCCGCGCGCCAGGGCCGGCGACCACTCGTGGTCGAGCTCGGCCACCGCGCCACGATGGCGACCGTCTTCGATGCGTCCGCGATCGGCCACGAGCCGACCGAGGTCGCCCCAGGTGTCCACGCCGCGAACATCGACTTCGACGAGGCCTTGGTCGACTACGTCGCCGAGCACGCGAAGGTCCGGGCGCTGGCTCGGCGCATCGTTCGTGGCGACGCGCTCCGCCGCTTCTTCCACGCAGCGCCCGCGGTCTCCGAGGTGGTGACGCTCCGCATGCTCGAGCGCCTCGAGGAGGCCACCGATCGAGGGCAGCCTCGCTGGGATCCGGTACTGGTCGATCTCGACGCCACCGGCCACGCGCTCATGTTCCTCTCGCTTCCGGAGGTCTTCGCTGATCTCGCGACCCGCGGACCACTCGCTCGGCTGCTGAAAGGGTTCACGGCGCTGCTCTCGGACCACGAGCGCACGGCGCTGAACCTCGTGACCCTCCCGGACGAGCTGCCCGCCCAGGAGACTCGTGAGCTCCACGCCGCGCTACGCGCCAAGGGCTCGGTGCCGCTCGGACGCCTCTTCATCAACCGGGTCCCCTCGCTCCCCGTCTCCGAGGCGACCCGCGAACACTACGGTGCCCTCGAGGCCGCGGGTTGGGGTGCCGAGGTCGCGCTCGCCCGTCGCCTCGAGTCGATCCACGAGCGAGCCATCGGGATCGCGGACCGGCTCGAGCGCGAGCTCGAGCTCCCCAGCCTTCGCCTGCCCGCGCTCGAGCCCTTCGACCTCGGTGAGCTCGCGATCCACCTCGAGGCCAGCTCATGAGCGTGCATCTCGACGCTCTCCTCGATCGCCGGTTGGTGGTCTGCGTCGGCCCCGGCGGCGTGGGGAAGACCACCTCCGCGGCGGCGCTCGCGCTCCGCGCGGCCCGCCAGGGGCGGCGCGCGCTCGTGCTCACCATCGACCCGGCGCGGCGCCTCGCCGACGCGCTCGGCCTGGACGGCCTCGATGACACCATCCGCGTGGTCGACGGAGAGCCGAACCTCTCGGCAGCGATGCTCGACACCAAGGCGAGCTACGACGCCCTCATGGGCCGGATCGCGGAGCCGGATGCGCGCGAGACCATCCTGAGCAACCGGGTCTATCAGGCGTTCAGCAAGACCCTCGCGCGCAGTCACGCCTACGTCGCGGCCGAGCGCCTCTACGACGTGCTCGACAAGGGCGACCACGACCTGGTCGTCCTCGACACGCCACCCACGCGCAGCGCGCTCGAGATCCTCGACGCCCCACACCAGCTCGCTCGTTTTCTCGACGATGGCGTACTCCGCTTTTTCCTCGAGCCCGACGACTCGCTGATGGGCTCGCTCGCCTCGCTGGCGAGCGCGGGCGGCCGCGCGGCGATGAAGCTGCTCGGCAAGCTCGCCGGCGAAGAGGTCACGACCGAGCTACTCGGCTTCTTCCAGCTCCTCGCCGACCAGCGCGAGGGCTTCCTCGAGCGCGCCCAGAGCACCGCGGCGACGCTCCGCGATCCGGCGACTGGCTACGCCCTCGTGGCCAGTACCTCGACGACCGCTCTCGCCGATGCTCGCGCTCTCGCGACCGAGCTCGCCGATCGCCACCGTACGCCGAGTCTCTTCCTCTTCAACCGGGCCTACCTCTGTGAGCCCGGCGCGAGCACGCCTTTGGCGGGTGCCAGCCCGGAGCTTCCCCAAAGCGAGCTCCGCGCCGCGGCCGAAGAGCTTCGCACCTTGCGCGAGCACATCGCAGACACCCAGCGTGCAGCCCTCGAATCGGCTGCGCGCTTCCGCGACGCCTTCGACCCCGAGGCGCCCGCTCTCGCCGTCGCCGAATCGCCGGAGGACATCCGGACCCTCGACGCGCTCGGGCGACTGCTCGACCGCTCCGTGCCCGTCTGATCAGTCGCAGTAGCCGTCAGGCGCCCAGATCGGATCGTCGATCTCCGCCGGCGTCACCGCGACCGGGTCGAAGCTCTCGCGGCACACTCGGTAGTTGCTCAGTCCCGCGGTCAGGGCCGCCGCGTCCGGTCCGCTCGTGCCCACCGGGACTTGCCGAACCGAGTCGCCCCACCAGACGATGAAGCGCCCGTCGCTCGTCGTTGCCGTCGCGCTGGGTCGCACCCTCATCAAGGGTCTGAGCCCGTCGGGGGTCGCTCGGAGGATCGCCAGGCCCTCACCCGAAGTGGCCACGAGATCCGGTCCCGAGCCGAGCGGGAAGGCGTGCCCACGCACCTCGACCTCGAGGCCGTAGTCGATGGGCCGAGTCACGGGGAGCTCCTCCCCCGTCGCGCTGACCCAGGTCGTCTGCGATCCCTCGCGGATCCCGAAAACCCGCACGTAGTGCTCCCCATCCCCGGTGAACGTCTCCGGCGGCGCCCCCGGGCCATCCGTGCCCATCGGCTCTGCCTCGCGCTCGAGCACCCGTTCGCCGGTAGCCGTGACGAAGAGCCGGGATCGCCCCTGGCTGCTCTCGGTCATCACGTACGCGCCGCCGTTGGCGACCGTCGCCTGGGGCACGCCACTCTCGCCGGCGTGGAACGTCCGCACGAGGCGGCCGCCCGGGAGCTCGAAGAGTCGGACCCTGCCGTCGCCGGTGCCGAGCCAGAGGTGCGACCCGTCCGCCGAGGTCCCCACGCCTCCGTAGTGGCCTGGGCCGGGGAGGTCCGCGTAGCGTTCCGTTCGGAAGAGCAGGTCGCCTTCGTCGTCGAGCTCGCAGACGACCAGCCGTTCGTCTTCGATTCCCACGATCAGCTCGGCCTCCTCGAGGAAGCGTAGGTCCTGGCCTCGCTCCTCGAAGCAGTCGGGGTGGACCGGCGAGCCGTCGGCCGTCGCGACGAGCCCGGTGCCGATGCTCGCGACGCTACCGTCCGGTGAGACCGTGGCTCCCCACTCGTGGTGCAGGCGTCCCACGCGTTCCCCGGAGTCCACTTCCACGATGCGCGTCTCCGTATGACCGCCGACGAAGAGCAGGCGGCCATCGGCGCTCAGCTCGGCCCGTCCGTGCCGCGCCTCGTCTTCGTTCCGAAAGGCAACGGTCAGCAACGGTTCGCCGGGCGTCTCGACGTCACAGACCGCAACGACGTCACGGTTCCGGACGACCACCCGGCTGGTGTCACGAGCGGTCCGGGCGTCGGCGTCGAGGTCGCCGCCTGGAACGGGACAGAGCGGCAGCCCCGGCTCGAGAGCGATGATGCGAAGGGCGTCTCGAGAGAGCACGGCGATCCGTCCGCCCTCGGGGTCCAGCGCGACGTCGAGCACCTCCTCCGACTCGTCGAAGCTCACGATCCGACGGGAGACCCGCACCGGATCCACCGTGACGCCCGTGAGCCGCTGTTCGCGTGCCCAGATCAGGATCCCTTCGCCGTCCACCACGATCGGTGTTCCTTCGGCTTCGGCTCCGGCCCAGGCGACCGGCGGACCGCTGCGCGCCAGCATCTCGAAGGCGACCACGGGCGAACCATCTCGGCGCTCCCGGCCGTAGCGGTCCCGCTCGCGTCCTCGCGTGACGCGCGCCACCTCGCCTCGCCTCGTGCCCACGAGGAACGCGGGCGCTTCGCCCTCCCGTTCGGGCAGCGGCACGACCACCGTGATCGCGCTCTCGAGCTGGCCGACGAGCAGCGAGTCTCCATCCAACGCCTGCAACGACACGTGCCCATCGTGGGTGCCGGCGCAGACGGTGGACCCGTCCGTCGAGATCGCGGCTCGAACGAAGGAGTCGACCTGCTCCGGAGCCTCGACGCGCCCGAGCTCTTCGCGCCCCTCCAGCACGATGACGGTGGAGCCCGTCACCCGGGTTCGTCGCTGGCTCTCCTCCCGTTGGCGATCCTGCAACCTCAGCGCTCGCCATTCGTCGCTCGCGCGCACCTTGGTGCCGAGTCGGCTTCGCTGCGCCGGTCGTTCGCCGTGAGCTCGCCGGGATACATCGCGAATCGTCTCACCGGTGCTCGGGTCGAAGACGGTCCGGTGGTCGGGGCCCACCACCTCTACCTGGCCGCGTTCGTCGAAGCGCAGCTCGCGGTAGGCGTTCGTCAGGGGCAGGGTCACCGTTTGCAATGGAGGTTGGGCGAGCAGCTCGACGCGCGCTCGCTCCGCAGCCACCGGGCCGGCTGCGCCCGACGCGATCGCCCGGCCCATCGCATAGGCGCCGTAGCGATCGCCTCTCTCTCGCACGAGCAGCGCGCGATAGATCAGAGCCTCGCCGTGGGGCTCGATCGGCGCGTCGATCGGCGGTGGTGCTGGCGCCATCGCCGGCTCGTCTCGGGGCGGGGGAGCGAGATGCGCCAGTCCGATCGCCGCGCCTGCGAACACCGTGCCCAGCGCCAACCCGCCCCAACGCCGCATGACCTCAGGCTACCACCTCATCCGTCGCGCTTCGCCTCGAGCTCTTCCCAACGGGCCATCAACCGCTCCACCTCGGCGTGAGCGGCGGCGGCCTTCGCCGTGGTCTCCACGACGTCGTCCGCGCGGTCTTGGTAGAAGCTCGGGTCGGCCAGGAGCGCGTCGAGCTCGCTGGCCTCGGTCTCCGCTGCCTCGATCGCCGCCATCATGCCATCGAGCTCCTGCTTCTCCTTGTAGGTCAGGCCGCTCTTGGGTTTCGGCGCGCGCTTCTTCGTCTTCTTTGGCGCCTCGGCCTTCGCTTCCGTCTCGCGGGCCTTCGCCGCGTCGCTCAGCGCGCGGTAGGTCTCGTAGCTGCCGACGTAGCGCACCACATGCCCCTCACCTTCGAACGCGAGGATCGAGGTCGCGATGCGGTCCAGGAAGTAGCGGTCGTGGCTGACCACCAGCGCGGTCGCGTCGGTCTCCAGCAGCATCTCCTCGAGCGCGCCGAGGGTGGCGACGTCGAGGTCGTTGGTGGGCTCGTCGAAGACCAGCAGGTTCGCCGGCTTCATCAGCAGCTTCGCCAGCGCGACGCGCGCCCGCTCACCGCCGGAGAGCATGCTCAGCTTTTTGCGGATCGAGCCCGGGTCGAAGAGGAAGCGCGCCAGGTACGAGCGGATGTCCATCGTCTTGCCCTGGACGTCGATCTTCGTGCGCTTGCCCGCGACGTTCTCCTGGATGGTGGCGTCCTCGTCGAGCCCCGTCCGAGCCTGGTCGAAGTAGGCGACCTGCACGTTCTTGCCGAGCACCACCTTGCCCTCGGCCGGCTCCGCCTCGCCGAGCAGCACCCGCAGCAGCGAGGTCTTGCCGGCGCCGCTCTTGCCGAGGATGCCGATGCGCTCGCCCTTCACGAGTCGCAGGTCCAGCCCGTCGACCAGGCGGCGGCCCGCGATGTCCACGCAGACCCCTTCGATGTCGAGCACGGTCTTGCCCTGGCGGGTCGTGTCGAGGTCCAGCGCCGCGACCTTCTCAATGGTCGGAGCCTGCTTCGCCAGCGCATCTTCGGCGCGCTCGACGCGGGCCTTCGCCTTGGTCCGTCGCGCCGAGGGCGAGCGACGGAGCCACTCGAGCTCGGTGCGCAGGAAGTTCTGCCGGTTCTTCTCCTCACGCGCCTCCTGCGCGAGTCGCTCGGCCTTGCCCTCGAGGTAGGCGCTCCAGCCGCCGGTGTAGGAGGTCAGCCGCCCCGCATCGAGCTCGAGGGTCCGCTGGCAGACCGCCTCGAGCAGGTAGCGGTCGTGGGTGACCAGCAAGAGCGCGCCGTGGTAGCCGCTCGCCAGGTACTTCTCGAGCCACTCGATGGTCTCGACGTCGAGGTGGTTCGTCGGCTCGTCGAGGATCGCCAGGTCCGGCGACGCGACCAGCAGCCGCGCGAGGTCCACCCGCCGCCGCTCGCCACCGCTGAGCCGCTCCACCTTCGCGTGGGGGTCCGTCAGTCCGAGGTGGTCGAGCATCGCGCCGGCCTCGCGCTCACGGTCCCAGCCGCCGAGTCGCTCGACATCGGCGGCGGCCTCGGTCTGCTCTTCGAGCAGCGCGTGCAGCTTCTCCTCGCTCGGGCCCTCGGCCATCGCCGCGCTGACGCGGTCGTGGCGGGCCTTCGCCTCGCGCCAGGGCCCCAGCCCGCCGAGCACGATCTCCTCGGCGGTTCGCCCCTCCGCCAGGATCGGTCGCTGCGAGAGGTACTCGACCCGAGCGTCCCGACGGAGTGCGATCTCGCCCGCGTCGGCCGGCTCGATACCGGCGAGGATCTTGGCGAGCGTCGACTTGCCCGCGCCGTTGTTGCCGACCAGCCCGACGCGTTCGCGCTCGCCGAGTGCGAGCTCGGCGTCCGCGAGCAGCGGGTGCTCGCCGAAGGCCTTCTGGAGGCCACGGGCGGTGAGGATCGGGGCGGCCATGGGCGGGGCACCATGGCTCGCGCGCGCCCGGTCGTCCACGCCCGATCTGTGAGCGAGGTCGTTGCCGGCCGGCCCCTCGCGCCCCAACGTCCGCCCCGATGAGCAACGACATCGAGAAGGTCGCCGTCCTCGGCGCGGGCACCATGGGTCACGGCATCGCGCAGGTGAGCGCCGCGGCGGGCTACCAGGTCGCGATGCGCGACATCGACGACGCGGCCCTCGAGAAGGGGCTCGCGGGCGTCGGGAGGAGCCTCGACAAGCTGGTGAGCAAGGGCCGGCTCGAGCAGGACGCGGCCGACGCGATTCGCGGCCGCATCACCACGACCACCTCGCTCGAGGGCGCCATCGAGGGCGCCGACGTGATCGTGGAGGCCATCCCCGAGAAGATGAGCCTCAAGGTCGAGACCTTCCAGGCGCTCGGGAAGCACGGCAAGGCGGACGCGCTCCTGGCGACCAACACCTCGTCGCTCAGCGTCACGGAGATCGCCGCAGCGAGCGGCGCTCCCGAGCGGGTCGTGGGTCTGCACTTCTTCAACCCGGTACCGATCATGAAGCTCCTCGAGATCGTGCGCGGCCTCGGCACCTCGGACGCGACCGTCGAGCGCGCCCGCGCCTACGGGGATGCCATCGGCAAGGAGTCCATCGTGGTCAACGACTGGCCTGGCTTCGCCACCAGCCGACTCGGCATCATCCTCGGCTGCGAGGCGATCCGGATGGTCGAGCAGGGCGTGGCCAGCCCCGCCGACATCGACAAGGCCATGAAGCTCGGTTACCGGCACCCGATGGGTCCGCTCGAGCTCACCGACCTGGTCGGCCTCGATGTGCGACTGCACATCATGGAGCACCTCTTCGCCGAGCTCGGAGAGCAGTTCCGGCCGCCTGCGCTGCTCCGGCAGATGGTCCGCGCCGGCAAGCTCGGCCGGAAGGCCGGCGAAGGCTTCTACGAGTACTGACCGGCAGCTCGTGCCGTGCCGAGCGTCGGGCCGCCTCAGCGGAGCTGAGAGCGCAAGATGGTCATGGCCTCGCCGCGGCGGGTCCCTCGCTCGTCGAAGAGTCGAGCGACGATGCGCGGGTCCCTCCGCGTGGTGTCGATGTCCAACATGGCGAAGCTCCCCGTCTCGCCGACGCACGCGATCTGCCGATAGTCGGCCGGTGCTCTACGGCAGCTAGAGTTCCGGCGGTTCGCCAGCCCCGACGCCACGACCTCCGGGATGTCGTAGCCATCGCTGCGACGAATCCGGCGCAGCGAGCTCCGGTGGATGTCACCCGCCAGGAAGACCACTCCCCGGATGTCCTGATCTCGGATGAATCGGAAGAGCTGGCGGCGGGTGGCGTAGTCGGTCCAGGTCTCGCCACCGCTTCTGCTGAAGAGCGAGCCCGAGGCGAGGATCTTGAAGACGGCGTTCGAGGCGCGGAGCTCCTGCCGGAGCCAGCTGAGCTGTTCGTCGCCCAAGATCGAACCCCCGGTTCCCGGGCGGTCCCGGTGGTAGCGCGTGTCGAGCAAGAAGAAGTCGACGTCGCCGTGGCTGACCTTGGAGAAGATGCCCGGGGTGTCGCTGGTGCCGTAGCTGGCGTTGGCCCAGTAGTCCTTGAAGGCGCGTAACGCGCGATCTCGTCCGGCGGCGTGCCGATTGGTGTTGTTCCCCGTGAAGTCGTGGTCGTCCCAGATGGCGAGCGTCGACGTGCGGCCCACCAACCGTTCTCGCGGGGGCATTCCCAGCGTGTCTCGGTAGTTCCACCACAGCGCTTGGGTGTTGCCCGTGTTGCCGTAGTGGTTGTCGCCGAGGAAGATGAAGATCTCCGGATCGCGCTCGCGGATCACGTCGAAGATGGGGTGCACCGGCCGCACGTTGTGGTTGTTCGTGCACGAGCCGAGCGCGACCTGGAAGCGGGAGCTCCCGGCCGGCCGAGGCGCGGTACGGAAACGCGCGCGGAACGCGGTCACGAAGTCACCGATGAGGACCTTGGCCACGTACTCGGTCCGCGGTTCGAGGCCTCGCACTCGGAACGTCGTCGTGTAGTCGTCGCCGGGGTTGGGCCATCGGGGACCGACTTCACTGACGACGCGGCCTGGTGCCGACGCTTTCACGATCTGCAGCTTCAACGGCCGAGTCGCGTCCGAGCGCAGCAGGATTCGGGCTTCGTCGGCAGTGACCGCGCCCACCAAGGGCCCGTGGGTGATCCGTGCCGGGTAGCAGGTGTTGCAGTCGTTGGTCAGAGTCATTCGGTGGCGTCGGCGCTCGGCGCCCCCGCCGGTGCCGATGGGCGGGAGGTCGGCGTTGCACTGCACCGGCTCCCCGTCGAAGCGGGTCTCGATGCACGCCGGCCGCCACATGTCGGAGCCGTTCACGTGGCGAATCTCGACTCGGTCCACTCGACTGCGGGGCATGTCCACACCCGCGAAGTGATAGACGTCGAACTCTCCCGAGCGGAAGTCGTCCACTGCGGGTACGTCCAGCCGGAAGCAACGGTCGTCGCGCAGGCAGACCTCGAACTGACCGTCCGAGCCGTCGTTCCGGCCGCCCGCGGTCTTCACCGCGAACGACAGCCTCCCGATGCGATCGGGAAAGTCCGGTCGGTCGGACGGGCCATCCGAGGGATCCGGACCGGAGTTCCCGTCGTCACCGAGGGTCGGGAGCTCGGCGGTGGACTCGTCCCAACCTCCCGCCTCGGGGTCGGACGCATGGTCGTCGTCGTCGCCGTGCGGGGTGTCCGAGGGCTCGGCGTCCAGCTCGGGGGCCGTTCCGTCGGGCACGCATTCCCCTTCGTCTGCGTAGGTTCCGGCTGGGCAGGGCGTGGGTTCGGCATCGCTGGGCGAGCAGCCGACGACGCATGCGCTGAGGATCCAAAGGAGTACACGGGCCATTCGACCACCATGGTCGGGCGGAGCTGGCGGGGTCCTTACGGCGCCGGCGCGATGGCGGCGCTCATCCTCGGGGTCACGCTCTCGCGGCTTTGGCGGCCAGCTTCTCTTCGTAGCTGAGCATCGCGCCGCCGCCGAAGAAGGTCCCGTAGGCCACGCCCACCGCGAAGAAGGTCGTCCACGGGACCAGCAATGCCACCACGCCGAGCGCCGTGGTCAGGATCGCGCTCCAGAACATCCGCCAGTCCACCATCGCGCTCTTCACGGCGATCATCGCGCCGAGCGAGAAGAGGGTGACGGCGATGGTCGGCCGAAGCGCCACACCGACGAACCAGAGCGCGGTGAACGCGAACACCTGCCAGAGCAGCATGAAGGCGAGCGACCAGCCGAGCCGGCGGCTCGCGTCGTTCGGAAAGAGCGAGCTCGTGAAGGCCAGCACCGGCAGCCCGAATCCCACGGCGAGCGCCCCGGTGGCGCCCAGATACCCGAGGTGATTCAGTTTTCCGAGCTCGTCGACGAAGTGGAGCGCGACGTTGACCCCGATGAAGAGCGCCGCGAACGCGATGCCGAAGCCGCGGCGCTTTCGCGCGGCCATGCCCAGGTCCGATTGCTCGGCCGCCGCTTCGAGCTGGGCGAGCTTCTGGTCCCGCGAGGCGAGCTCGGCACCCATCGCCTCGACCTTGGCGCGCCACTGCTGTGCCTGGTCGTCCTTCATGTCCGTGAGGAGCACGCGCGCGGTGCCGATGTCCCGCCGGGCCAGCGCGCGCTTCATCCAGAACTGGAGCACCTCGCGCAGCCCCTCGTTCGCGGCAGGGCTCTCTTCCCAGATGCGCAGCGCTTGCCGATAGGCGAAGCGGGCCTCCTGCAGCGAGCGCAGGGCGGCATCGTCGTCGATGTCGTGCGAGAGCGCCTGCATGAAGCGCACGGCGCCTTCGTCCGCCAGTGTCGCCGCGTGCCGGTGGGTCAGGAACGCCTCGATGGCCAGCCGAAACTCGTCGGCGGAGGCCGGTCGATCCTTCGGGTCTCGGGCGGTGGTCCGGCGCACCAGGTCGGCGAGCTCGCTCGGGACCTCGAGCTCGTCGTACTCCGGGGGCTCGCTCAACCACGCCGCGTGCACGAGCTCGGGGAGCTTGCCGCCTCGATGGCGGAGCGTGCCGGTCAGCACCTCATGGAGGATCGCGCCGAGCAGGTAGACGTCGCTGTGGACCCCGAGCTCGCGGCCGTCGCCGGCGACCATCTCGGGCGCCATGTAGGGGAGGGTGCCGACGATTCCTCGGACGTCCTTTGCCGGCGGTAGCTCTTCGAGGTCCTGCGCTGCGCCCTCGAGAGCCACCGCGATGCCCCAGTCCACGACGTAGACCTCGCCGTACTCGCCGACCATCACGTTCTCGGGCTTCAGGTCACGGTGGAGCACCCCGCGCGCATGGGCGTAGTGCACCGCATGACAGACCTGCGTGAGGATCCGGAGCTGGGTCTCGAGCTGCTCCGGCGGCAGCGGCTCGCCGTCTTCCCGGAGCTCCGCGAGGAGCTCGCTCCAGGAGCGCCCGTCGACCCGCTTCATCACCATGCGTGGCGAGCCGTCGTCGTCGCGCACCAGCACGTGCACCGGCACCACGTTCGGGTGCTCGAGCCGGCCGGTCACTCGCGCCTCCCGCAGCAACTGCATCCGCGCGATGGGTCCCTCGACCGCGGGCCTCAGCCCCTTCACCGCGACCTGCCGCTTCAGTGAACGCTGCTCTGCGAGCCACACCCGACCGGTGCCGCCCTCACCGAGGATGTCGCCGACCTCGACCTGCTCCGACGAGAGCCGAGGCAGTGGCTCGAGCTCCACCTCGTCGGTCGGGACCCGATCGAGCGTGCGGAGCAGGTCGTCACTCGGCCGTGTCGCGGTGTGCGCCTCGGCGCGGAGCGTACCGTTCGGCTCGAGGGTGAGCCCGGCGGTGTCGATGCCCAGCTCGTGCCAGGTCCGCTGCAGCTCTCCTTCGATCCCCACGGCCGACACAATAGAGTCGATCCGCCGAGTGAACGCCAGTCTCGCAACGGTTGAAATCGGGTCCGGGGCCCCCTAGGTCTGTTGGACATGCGTCGCCGTTCACGCGTTGGCGCGAGCTCGTACCTGGCGCTCGTGGCCACCTTCACGCTCCTCCAGTGGGGATGCGACCCGGTGATCGGATCGCCCAGCACCGGCGACATCATCGAACCCGCGCTCGAGCGGGAGCACCCCCTGCTGGCGATCGAGCGCGCCTGCGGCACGCCAGCGCAGGACGAGACCATCGCCCGCCGCCCGTACGTCCAACGAGTGACGGACGACGCGGCGAGCATTCTCTGGACGTCGGTGGGCGATGGCGAGTCGGTCGAAGTCTGGCAGCCCGGAACCGACGCTCGCACCCTCTCCGCCGAGGACTCGGCGACCACCTTCCTCGACGACGCCACTCAGCGCTCGGTGCGTGTCGAAGGGCTCGAGCCCTTCGCGGTGCATTGCTACCAGGTGGTGCGCGACGGGGAGGTGGTCTTCGGTCCGACCGGATTCCGCACCGCGCCGGCGGCAGGCGAGCCCCGCGCCATCGACGTCATGGCCTTCGGGGACTCGGGCCGCGGCTCGGCCGCGCAGCGCACGCTGCGGTCCCAGATGGACACGGTGCCCGCGGATCTGATCATCCACACCGGCGACGTCGCCTATGAGGACGGCACCCTCGGCCAGTTCGAGCGCAAGCACTTCGACGTCTACGAGAGCCTCTTCCAGGCCATACCCTTCTACCCGTCGATCGGGAACCACGATGACGTGACCGCGAACGCCGGTCCCTACCGCGAGGTCTTCGAGCTCCCGACCAACGGCGGCACCGAGTCCGACGACGAGCGGCGCTATTCGTTCGATTTCGGCCCGGCTCACTTCGTGGCCCTCGACACCTGCCGCATCGACGAAGAGCAGGCCGAGTGGCTCGAGGCGGACCTCGTGGCGACCGACCGGCCATGGAAGATCGTCTACGGCCACCACCCACCCTATTCCTCGGCTCGCCGCCACGGCTCGTCGATCCGGACACGGGAGCTCATCCAACCCGTCCTCGAGCGCCAGGGAGTGCAGCTGGTCCTCAGCGGCCACGACCACACCTACGAGCGCACCGAAGCCATCGAAGGCGTGACCTACGTGGTCACCGGAGCGGGCGGCGAGACGCGGCGCGTCGGGTCCAGCTCCTGGACGGCCTACGCGTCGGAGGCGATGCACTTCGTCTCCATGCACATCGACGAGAGCGAGCTCCGCGCCTATGCGGTCGACGGAAATGGTCGCGTCTTCGACTCCTTCCGGCTGACTCGCTGAGATCGAGCGCTCCAGCGATCGCTGGCATCAGGGAGCCTCGTCACCCTGTGGCAGGAGGAACGGGGCGATGTCTCGACCGATGCTCGTTCGAGCATGGTCGGGCGAGAGGGTCGTTCCAGGAGACGAGCACCTCTCTACGGGCAATCGTCGTCTCGTTCGTGGCGCGAGGGCCACGTCGTTGCGGAGCTCGCGCCACGCGGTCGGAACCGCCGGTGCTCAGCTCGCCGCGATGGAGAGCTCGGCCTCGGGTGACGCGGCCAGGGCGAGAAGGAGCGGCTCCCAGCGCTCGTCGGGTGGGAGCTCCGCAAACGTGGTCAGGTCGAGTTTCATCGTCGCCATCGAAACGAGACTAGCTGAGAGTCGCGAATCAGGGGCAGGTGGTCGGGCAGCCGCCGGCGTCGCTCGGCAGGCTGTCGATCCAGTCCATGACGAGCGCGCGCCCCGCGGTGTCGACTTGCTCGCTCGCGATCGGGGGCATTCGGGTGTTCAGGACGCGCGAGCCCATGCGGTGGGCGATCACGCTCCGCACCGAGTCGCCGGGGAAGATGCGCAGCTCCACCATCTCGCCACCCGGGGCGGTGTCCACCCACTCCGAGCAGATACAGACCGACGAAGTGAAGGCCGGTGCCGACTCGAGCGCGCCCGCCGGGCCGACGTGCTGCCAGAGATCGAGCCCGCGCTCGGGGGTCGGTCCGCCGTGGCAGTTACCGCAGTTGGCGTGCAGATAGCCGAGCGCGGCTCGGGCCGTGGCGTCGCCGGGGATCTCGGTGTCGGCCATCGCGATCGGGTCGGTGAGCCATCCATCGGCCGCGAGGCTCTCGAGGGTCACTCCCGGGCCCGAGTGCGCGAGCTGGATCGCGCTGAACCCCATGACCACGTCGTCGTTCGCGGCCGAGTGGCAGTCGACGCACCCACCGCGGGTCGGGATGTCGTGCGTGGTGCCGAGCACGTTCTGCTCGCCGAAGGGCCCGACCTCGGTGACGCTGCGCTGGTCCTCGCTCCAGAGCCAAGAGCGCATCACCCAGCTGTCGACGCCGCGGTCCGCGAGCGTCTTCTCGAAGATGCGGGTCTCGAGTCGGACATCGTCGCGCAAGAAGGTCTTGTAGACCCGTGTGCCCATCGGGAACGCCCAGCGGTCGGGGTCGCTCGTGTCGATTTGGGTGCCCGGCGGCAGGTAGACGTAGCGCTCCTTGTCGGCGCCGTCGCTCCACAGCTCGTAGCGCGGCGTGAACGGGCGGACGTCGGCGGCGAGCACGCTGCAGTCGGCGTCGCCGTAGAGCCCCGGCGGTCCGACGCAGTCGCTCACGGGCATGTCCGGTGCGGCGTCCACCGCCGCGTCAGCCGCGGCATCGGTCATGGCCATGTCCGAACCCAAGTCCGGCGGGCCGAAGTCCGAGACACCGATGTCCGGCACGCCGATGTCCGGAGTGCCGGAGTCCAACCCATCCGTGTCCGTCGAGCCGTCGTCGTCCGAGCACGCGGCCAGCGCGAGGAGTACCCACCCGAGCCGTGCGGCGCTCCCCGGTCGCATCATCGCGAGACGATCGCGGCGTCCGTGGCCACGACGTACTCGGGCAGGGAACCCGTGCGCACCAGGTAGTAGATCCACCCGTCCGAGCGGAAGCTCGGGAAGAGCGCGCGCTGGCCCGGGGCCACGTGCGAGATGCGCGTGCGGTCCCCCGTCACGAGATCGATCAGGTAGATGTTGGAGATGCCGCGGTAGGGCGCGAAGCCGGGGTCGTCCGCGTTGAAGAAGCCGAGGTCGCGGGCGTCCTCGTCCGTCGCGCGGTGATGGGTGGCGATGAAACGATCGTCGAGGGAGATCGCCGCCTTGCCGCCGGGGTAGCAGTAGCGGGCGACCTCGGGGAGGTCGACATCCGTCACCGCGCCGTCGCCATCCCGAGTGAGGTCGATTCGGCGGAGCACGTAGCCGATCGGCGTTCCGCTGCCGTCGCCGATCTGTGTGACGACCGTACGCATCGTGGGTGCGATCACCGCCGAGGCTTCGAAGGGGACCTGCTTGAAGAACTCGCCCGCCTGCTCGAAGCCCGAACCGGTGTTGAGGAGCCGGTAGAGGTTGAGGGAGGCGTCGGCCTGCTCGCTGACCATCGGGTCGGTGTCGGAGCCACCCGGGTCGCCGTCCCACACGCTGTCCACCACCCAGTAGTCGTCTCCGTCGAGGGATGCGCCGACGTGCTGATAGAGGCCGATCCCGGTCGGCGACGTGCACCCTGGCTCGGTGAGCGTCAGCGAGGTCGGGTCGCCCGCGGTGAGGACGCTGGTCTGGCAGATCTTGGTGCCACCGCCCTGGAACATGAAGCCCGAGCCGTCGGGGAAGAAGCCCGGGTCGAAGCTCGCCTCGACGCCGATGGAGAAGTCCCGAGCCAGGTCGACGATCGACGCGTTCGTGCTCGTCCCGCCACCATGCCCGACGAAGCGCCCGCTCGCGGACGTCTTCGTCCAATAGCTCGAGTCGTAGGGGACCTCGAAGAGGATGCGCGTGGTGCTGCCGCTCAACACGTTCCAGCTCGCCCCGACGGTCGTGGACGAGGCGTCCTCGTAGCTGGTGAGGCAGGCCAGCGGGTCGCCGGGAGTCGGGCAGTCGTGCATCAGCAGCGCCGCCGCTTCGTTGCGTGCGGGCCACCCGCTCGTCTCGCCCTCTTCCGCCATCAGAGCGACCGAGGCGTCGACGAAGGTCTCACACGTCCCGCGCCGCTGGAGGTGCGGGACCTGTCGCTCGACGAAGGGAGTGCCCCGAAGGAACCACTCGGTGAGGATGTCGAACTCCTCCTGGGTCAGGAGCGTCGCCGGCGGCGAGGGGATCTGCACGTCGGCCACGAAGGTCCCGTGCGGCTCTTCCCAGTCGGCGCCCAGCGCTCGCCGGAACGCGAAGCCGAACCAGTCGAAGTGCGCCCCGGTCGCGAAGACGCCGAGGTTGTCCCGGTCGTAGGTGTCCTCGGTCTCGAAGCACGCGAGCGCGGCCTGCGCCGCCTCCGGCGTGAGGAGGTCGAGGTCGGCGAAGCACGTCTCCCACGCGGCGATCGTCTGGTCCCAGAGCTGGCGGATGTTTGCGCGGGTCACCTCGTAGCAACGCGGGCAGGTGGCCTCGGTCGCCGTTTCGAGGGTGCGCAGGATCGCCAGCGCTTCCATGGCGAGCGTCTCGTCGTCCGTCGTGACCTCGTTGCGGAAGATCGGGGCCAGCTCGGGCGGCATGTCTGGCGCCGCGTCGACCCCAGCGTCCTCGGGACCGGCGTCCATCGCCGAGCCCATGTCCGTGGACGCATCGGAGCCGCCCAGGTCGAACCCGGCGTCGGTCATGGGGGAGTCATCGTCGCCGCACGCGCCGAGCGTGGAGAGCGCGAAGAGTGAAGCGATCAGCGTGGGGGTCCAGAGCCTGAGCATCCAAGGCCTCGTCGAAGTAGCGGACATACTAGGGGATGAAGAAGTCGACGATCTCGTCGATGCGCGCGGCGAGGTCATCGCCGGCGTCGAGAGCCCAACTCCCGTCGGAAGGATAGTTGTTGCGAGCCGGAAGACGACCGTTCGACGGGAATCGTGCCTCATCGGTGGCCACCTCGCCCGGACGAATTCCACTCATGCCGTGTTGATGGCACCCCACGCAGTTGCCCATCGCGAGGCCAGGAGCCGCATCGATGTACGGATTGCTGCACCACGTGGGCCCTCCGCGCCCCTCGTGGAGGGCGCCCAGGGCGCGCCCTAGGGTCGGTGCGTCATCGGCGAAACCGCCGTCGGGCGCGGGGTCGAGCTCCATGTGGTCGATCGCGACGCACATCTTGTAGTTCGACCAGGGACCCCCGAGCGCGCGGACGCTCTCCGGGCGATCGGCGCCGAAATCGGTGTCGGGGTCGTCGGACCACCAGAGTGTGATGTTGAACCCCAGCGGCAATTCGCGCGTTCGAATGTGCAGGCCAGCGAGCACGAAGCGAGCGCCCGTCTCCAGTCGCTGCGAGTAGATCGCGTCGTCGGGTGGGACCGTTTCGCCGCTCTGGACGAGCTCCCACGTGGGCGTCTCGGCGGTCGTGAGCTCCGCGAGCGCGTCGCCGGAGGTGTCGAAAGTGGGGAAGGGCAGGGCCGGATCGATCCGTCGCCACTCCGCGGCGACCGACACCGCGTCGGCCGGCAGCGCACCCGCGAGGCAGGTCACGGGCGCGTCCACGACGGTCCGCTGGATCGCGAGGACACCTTCGAAGCCGGCGTCGCGGGCCACGACCCGGACGTGGAAGTCACCGGGGCCCGCGACCTCACAGTCTTCGACGCCGTCGCATACCAGGGTGGCCGCGGCTGCGCTCGGCCCCTCGTGGATCGTCAGACGGGGCGGGCTCTCGCTCGCGTCTTCGTCGCGTGGCGCCAAGGATGCGCGAAGCGCCCCGTCGCGCGGCACGTGGATGGGGCCGATGTTCGCGGTCCCGCATGGCCCGAGCGCGATCGCATCGCGAAGCAGAGTGTCCTCTCGGGGCACGCCCGCGACCTCGGGCCCCGGCGGTCCATGCTCGAGGCAGTCGAGCACCTCGGGGTAGCTCTGCATGATGTGGCGAGTCATGGCGGGGCTCATCCCGATCCGACCGATGCCGCCGACGCGATTGACCGCATCGGGCGAATCGAGCGTCGCGAGGTAGTCCTGGAAGCGCGTCTCGGGCCAGCTGCCGAGCGTGTCCACGAAGCCGACGTTCCAGAGAAACGCCGCGTCGACCTGTTCGTCCGAGAGGCGCGCCCGCGCGATGCGGTCCTCGGGCGGCAGGCCGCCGAAGAGGTTCTGGAAGAGCCGCCCGAAGTCCTCGCGGTCGTAGAACGTTCGCCAGCGCGGGACCGTCGCGCCCGTCAGCGGCAGCGCTTCGTGCGTCGGGACCGGCGCCAGCACCCGCGCCACGGCCTCCCAAGCGGCCGCCCGGCGCAGCCGCTGCGACCTCGCCAGCTCGCCGAAGCGTCCTTCCAGCGTGAGGTCGGCCGGGTAGTCCGCCGCCACTCCCAAGACCCGCCGGTCCGGTGCCGACGATGCCTCGACCAGGCTGCCGGTCTCTCCGCAGGTGCTCGGCGGCTCGACCGGACTGGTGCACCCGATCGCGACCAGACAACCGAGCGCCGACGTCCACCGCACGAGGTCCGATGTAGCAGGGCCGTGGCTTGCGCGCGACGCCCCACACGATATGGGCAGGCGCGTGACAGACCCGCGAGCCGCCGAAGCACGTCGCGCCGCCCTCGAGGCACGGCGAGGCGAGCCCATCACCCTCGACGCGCTCACCGGCCAGTGGTCGATCCTCCAGCGCAAGAAGGGCCACCGCCACTCCACTGACGACGTGCTCACGGCCTGGTACGCGCTGCAGCACGGACCGCGTGTCGCGGAGACCCTCGATCTCGGCACCGGCATCGGGACCGTCGGCCTGCTCACGCTGCACGGTCTGGGCGCCGAGGCGCACCTGCACTGCGTCGAGGCGCAGGAGGTCAGCTACGAGCTCCTGCTGGAGAACATCGCGCTCAACGGCCTCGGCGAGCGGGTGCATCCCAAGCACGGCGACCTGCGAGAGACGAGCTTCGACCGCACCTTCGATCTGGTCACCGGCAGCCCGCCCTACTTCGACGTGAGCGCCGGCGTGCTCCCGCCCGACTCCCAGAAGGCCCACGCGCGCTTCGAGCTCCGCGGCACCGTCGCCGACTACGCTGCCGCCGCCGCGCGCCACCTCTCGGACGCCGACCACGCGCGCTTCGTCTTCTGCTTCCCCACCCCGCAGAAGGAGCGCGCCTTCCGCGCCATCCACGAGAGCGGCTTCAGCGCCGTCGCCCACCGCGACGTGGTCCCACGCGCGCATCGGGCGCCGCTCTTCTCGCTCTTCGCCTGCCGGCGCGGCGATCACCCGGAGGTCGAAGAAGACCCGCTCCTGGTCCGCGACGATGCGGGACAGCACACCGCGGAGATGCGCTCGGTCCGCCGCGGCTTCGGCTTCACGGTCATAGAGCCTTGATGGGCTGGAGCCCCAGCTGCTCGTGGACGGCGCGCCAGCGCTCGCCCTTACCTCGCACGACGGGATGGAAGCCGAGGGAGAGGTAGATCTTCAACGCCGCGAGTCGGTGATCCTGGGTGCTCAGGAACACCTTCGTCTCGCCGCTCTTCAGGAGTTGCCTCGTCAGGGCTGCACAAACCGCCAGGCCCAGCCCACGGCCTCGATCGGCGGGACTCACCGCGACCCAGCCGAGCTCCACCCAGTCTCCTCGTCGCTCCGCCGCGGCCACGCCGACCGGCACCTCGGCTCGCGTGGCGAAGACCATCGCGTCCTCCACGAGGTTCGTTCGAAGGCTGCGCCAGGCGTCCTCGGCGACGTGGAAACCGATGGTCGCTTGCACGCGCCGAAACGGGCGCGCGTCCACCATCGTACGCAACCGATACTCCGGGTCGAGGGTGGGCTTCGCCGGCGGTGCTTGGCCCTCGGGCCAGCGGAGGGCCAGGGTCTCGGCTCGTTCGAGAGGAGGTGCTTCGGTCATTCGTGGCAGGGCGTTCTGCTTCGTGAGTATCGTCCGGCCGCGCGACCTTGCAACGTCGACTGCGAAGCGCTGGTGAAGACGTTGCTGCTCTCGGCGCCAGCGCTCCTTCGCGGCTCGCGCGACGCAAGGTCACCGAAGAGGCCGAGGCACACGCCGGCGGATCGGGTCGGATCATGCGTCGAGCCGCCAGGCGGAGAGCGTGCCGCCGGCGATGACGATCGTGTCTTCGTCTTGCCAGGCCACCTGGCTGATCGGGGTGTCGTCGAGCGATGCGAGGAGCCGACCCTCTCTCGTGTCGTAGACCCGGACGCTCGTGGGCTCCTCCGGCTCCGTCACCAGCCGCAGTGCGAGGCGGCGTCCGCTCGGGCTCGCCGCGAGCTCGTAGACCGCAGGCGGGCCCATCAGCGCGACGCCCGGGTCGAGTGGATCCTCCAGCGAGCGGACGGTGACGATGTCCGATTCGTCGTCTTCCGGTGAGCGATCGAAGTGGTGCGCGGCGAAGCCAACGCCGTCGAGTAGGATGCCGCACGTGCCGTGGCCGTAGCGCGCCGACCGTGGATGGTCGGGGCTCGAGTGGAAGAAGGGCGTGGCTTCTCCCACGCGCCAGAGGTGGAGCTCGTCTCCCGCGGCGGCGACCAGGTCACCATGGGCCGACACCTCGGCGAAGGGGCCGGTCACCGCGAGCGCATGCGTTCGCTCGAGCGACGCGGACCAGACCTCCACGCGTGCTCCCTCCGCCTCTCCGATCGTCCCGGTGACGATGCGCTCGCCGTCGGCCCAGCTCACGCTGCCGATCACGCTCGGAATCTCGAGCCGCGCGAGCTCGGTCCAGTGGGCGGTGGCGAACGTCGCCAGGAACCCAGCGGCGTCGTCCTCGGCCAGCGCTGCGATGGCGACTCGTCCGCCGTCGGGCGAGAGTGCGACCCGCGCGAAGGCGGGGATCTCGAGGGGGGCGCCGAGGGGCTCGAGCGTCGGGGGATGGTGCCGCTGCAGCACGGACTCGCCAGCAGCGGGGTGCGCCAGTGAGACCAGCACATCGCTCGCGGCGTACACCCCGACGAGTGAATGGGGCGTGGCGACCGGCATGACCGTGGGGCGGAGTCGGAGCATCGGGCGCGGACAGTACAGCCCCCCGGTGGAGGGACCCAAGGGGTCCCTTCGCGGCCACCGCGGACTCTCGGCGCGAGGGGAACGAGATGTGCTCTAATCCGTGCTGCCGAAAGGGAGTTGGATGACGCGAGTGCTTCGTTGGTGTCTGGTCGTGGGATGCATCGGATGTGGCGGCGCCGCCGGCCCGGAGAGTGGCGGGGGTGAAGGCACCTCGGGCGGCTCGGCCGAAGAGATTCGGCTGCAGAGCGGCGGCCAGCTCACCTCCGGCGACGCACAGCTGGGGGACGCGTATGTCGACGAGTACGTCATCCCGGTCGAGGCCGGCGAGCGACTGGTCGTCGATCTGTCCTCCGAGAGCTTCGATCCGGTCGTGCGCGTCACGCCGCCGGGCGGTCAGACCCTGACCGACGACGACCACGAAGGCAGCCGCGCGCGCTCGCAGATCGAGATGGCGATCGCCCAGGGCGGATCGATGAAGGTCGAGGTCACGAGCCACACGCCGGGCGCGACCGGGGCCTATCAGCTCCGCGTGCTGCGGGTGCTGAGCCAGGGAGACACCGGCGCGATGCTCACGCCGGGCACGCCGGTTCGCGGCACGCTCGACGGGAGCGACGAGAAGCTGCCGGACGGACGGCCCTTCGAGACCTACTCGCTCCACCAGCCGGCCGGTCGCCCGAGCACGCTGCAGCTCACGGGCGACGCCGAGCTCCTCGTGATGGATCCCGCGGGGCGACAGCACTCGATCGCGGCCGGCACCTCGCTCGTGCTCGGCCAGGAGGGGGCCTACCGCCTGCAGCTCATCGGTCGCGCCGGTCAGCCGACCGACTACCAGCTCTCGGTGACGGCCGGCGGCGGCGCGGCCCGTGGTTGGCCGATGGTGGCGCGCGATCACCACCGCTTCCCGACCGAAGCCGCGCCGACCCAGGCGCTCGAGGTCGGCTCCGAGACCACCGGCCAGCTCGCTCAGGGTGGCGCGACGCTACCGAGCGGTGAGAACGTGCAGCTCTACCGCGTGCCGGTGCAGCCCGGGCAGGTGCTCGGCATCGACGTGCGCTCGAGCGACTTCGACACCTACCTGATGGTGGTCACCCCCAGCGGCGCCCACGCCGAGAACGACGACTCCGGCGGCGGTCGCGACTCGTCGTTGACCCTCCCCATCGACAGCCGGGGCGATCTCTGGATCGTGGTGACCTCCTACGAGAGCGGCGAGACCGGCGCGTTCACGCTCAAGGTCAGCCAGTCCGCGCGCCCGGCGACCACCGGTAGCACCAGCACCACCAACGTTCGGCTCGGCGGTGAGCTGGCCAACGGCGACGAGACCCTCGACAACGGCGCGTTCGTCGACCGCTACACGACCACGCTCCAGGCGGGGCAGCAGGTCGCCATCGGCGTGAGCTCGTCGGCGTTCGACACCGTGCTCCACATCACTGGTCCGGACGGGCAGCAGCAGACCAACGACGACATCGACTACCAGAGCGACAACACCAACTCGCTGCTGCAGTTCACGGTCCGTCAGGGCGGCGTGCATCGCGTCGCCGTCACCAGCTACTCGCGCGGCGAGAGCGGCGCCTACGAGCTCAGCTCGACCGGCGCGGAGCTCCAGCCGGCCGGTACGGGGGCGACGGCCGCGACTCCGCCCGCCAGCGGCAACGCGCGCAACATCAGCGGTGAGCTGCAGAGTGGCGACCAGACGTTGGGCAGCGGTGAGTTCGTCGACACCGTCGAGCTCGACCTGCCGCCGCACACCCACGTCAGCCTGCACCTCAGCAGCACGGCCTTCGACACCTATCTCGCGGTGGCTTCTCCGAGCGGCCAGCGCGACGAGAACGACGACGTCTCACCCAACGATACGAACTCGGCCCTCGAGTTCCGCACCGAGGCCGGCGGCCGCTACCAGATCTTCGTGACCAGCTACCGCCCAGGCGAGACCGGCGCCTACCAGCTCGTGGCGCAGTGGAACGGCGCGGGCAGCGGTGCTTCGGGAACGAGCGGCACGACCACCGCGGCGGCGCCGCAGGCGGGGATCACCCGCGGCTCGCTCCAGCGCGGCGACCAGCAGCTGCAGAGCGGCGAGTACTACGACGAGCACACCTTCACGCTCGAGCCGGGCCGCCCCGCGCAGATCTCCGCGACCAGCACGGCCTTCGACACCTACCTGATCGTCCAGACCCCGAGCGGACAGCAGCTCGACAACGACGACGTCGCCCCGAACGACACCAACAGCCGCGTCGAGATCCCCTCGGCGGAGGCCGGCACCTATCGCGTGCTCGTCACCAGCTACCGTGCCGGCGAGACCGGCGCCTACCAGCTGAGCTCCGCCGCGACCGGCGCCGCGCCAAGCAACACCAGCGGCGGTCGGGTCACCGGCGGAAGCGGACGTGCGGGCGGTGGCGGCCGGGTCTTCGGCATCTTCACCGGCATCAGCGACTACCCCGGCAACGGCAACGACCTGCCCGAGTGCGCGAACGACGCCATCAAGCTCGCCGAGACCCTTCGCGAGACCGGGATGATGACCGCACAGCAGCAGGTGGTCCTCACCGACGGCCAGGCCACTCGCGGCGCGGTCGAGGCCGCCTTCCGCCGGATGGCCGGTCAGATGGGCCCGAACGACACCTTCATCTTCTTCTACAGCGGCCACGGTGGTCAGCGCATGCGCTCCACCGACGCCCGCGAGCTCGACGGCATCGACGAGACCCTCGTCCTCTACGACGGAGAGGTCGTGGACGACGACGTGGCCGTCTGGTTCGACTCCATCGACAGCCTCGCCATCGTCGCGCTCGACGCCTGCTTCGCCGGCGGCTTCGCCAAGGACGTCATCTCCAGGCCTGGCCGCATGGGCCTCTTCTCCAGCCAGGAGGACGTGCTCTCCGCCGTCGCGGCGCAGTTCCAGGCCGGCGGCTACCTCAGCCACTTTCTGCGCATGGCCTTCCGCGGCGACGCGGACCACGGGCCGCGCGACGGAGTGCTCACCGCCGGCGAGCTCGGCCACTTCGTCTACAACCAGTTCGGCAGCCACGTGCGCGACGTCCAGATGGAAGAGGGTTGGCAGCACGCGGTGATCGAGCGCGGCGGCGTCCGCGCCGGCCTGCCGCTGCTCATGTACCGCTGAGCTCTCGGTCCGCGTCGATTTACCCTTCGCGGGTATGTCGGCGCGGGCAGCGCGCCGCCACGGTGGGTCTCATGACCCACGCATCCACCCTCGAAGGCTCCGCCCCGGTCGCTCTGCGCTTTGGGGCGCGGGAGCTCCTCTCCCTCACCGGGCCGGTGGCGATCCCCGACCGCACCCGCCTGGTCCACCTGCAGCTTCGGCGCTTCGCCGGCTGCCCCATCTGCAACCTGCACCTGCGCTCGTTCGCGAAGCGCCACGACGAGCTCGTCGCAGCGAACGTGCTCGAGGTCGCCGTCTTCCACTCGTCCGAGGCGGCCCTCCGCGAGGTCGAGCGCGAGCTGCCGTTCCCCGTCGTGCCCGACCCGGAGCGTGTGCTCTACGAGGAGCTCGGAGTCGGCACCTCCGCGCGCGCGATGCTGGACCCCCGCGCGATGTTCGCCGCGGCCCGCGCGATGGCGAGCGGCGCCGCGACCAACCCCACCGCCGGCTCAGGCGACGGATCCTTCGGGCTCCCCGGTGACTTCCTCGTCGCGCCCGATGGCGAGGTCGTCGCGCTCCACCGCGGCAAGCACGCCGACGACCAGTGGTCGGTCGACGAGCTCCTCGCGCTGGTGGCGAGCCGTTGATGCCGCCGCTGGCGCTCCTCGCGGTCGAGATCGTCTTCGCCTTCGCGGCGCTGAGCGTCGCCGCGAGCACGCTCGCGCCGCACCTGCGCCGCATGGAGCGGTCGCGTGCGATGCAGGCGCTGCTCTGGGTGCACGTCGGTCGCTTCGCGCCGCTCGCGCTCCTGGCGCCCGGCCAGGTGGACTCTGCCATCCCGCGCGCCGTCCTCCGAACCATCGCTTGGGGCGACTTCGCCTCGGCCGTGCTGGCGCTCGGCGCCATCGTCGCGCTTCGCGCCCGAGGCTCGCGAGGCACCGCGTGGGTGTGGCCCTTCTTCGTGGTCGGCTCCGTCGACATCGTCGTGGCGCTCGTCGTCGGACTCGGTCACGGAGTCCACGAGCACGCGCTCGGTGTGGGCTGGTACGTGCTCTCGATGTACGTGCCCTTGGTGTGCGTCGCTCAGGTGATGGTGGGCGTGGCGCTGGTTCGGCCGCGAGCCTTCGTGCGGGCGTGACTAGGAGGTCGCGAGCGAGCGGAAGAAGCGGTCGGCCTCTTCGTCGCGGGGACAGAGGATGTCCACCGAGAGCTCCTCGAGCGTGACGTCGCGGCTCGGTCCGAAGCGCATCGTCATGCCGATGGTCCGAACGGTGGTCTCGCCGATCTGGAAGGTCGGGCAGACCACCGGCTCTCCGCCCGCGTCCGGGCTCGGTCGCGGCACGCCGGCGAGGTGTGCCTCCACCCGCTCGCGAAGCATGTCCACTTCCGGGCCGGCGAGGCTCGCGGTGCCGCGAAGGAAGCGCGCGTGCCACGACCACGCCACCTCGGCGAAGTTGACGATCTGATCGCGGAGCGGACCGGGAGCGAGAAAGGTCTCGATCAGGTTGATGGAGCCGCTCTCGGCGTCGGGAGGCAGGAGTCGCCGGCCGACCGCGTTGGTCTCCACCAGATCGAACATCGGATCGAGGACGAAGGCGGGGAAGGGATGCATGCCCTCGATGACCTGCAGGATGGCGCCTCGGTACGGAGCGAGGGTGGGGCCCGCCAGCTCGCTCGCCGGGAACTCGGGCGGCAGTCCCGCGGCGGCCAAGAGCTCGTTGCGGTCCCGCAGCGGGAGCTCGAGCGCCTCGCCGACCCGGAGCACCAGGTCGCGCCCGGGCCGGGAGCGGCCGTTCTCCAGGTAGGAGAGGTGCCGCGTCGTGGTCTCCACTCGCAGCGAGAGCGCGAGCTGACTCAGCCCGCGGCGTCCGCGCCAGTGTCGAAGGAGACCTCCGAAGGCCGAGTGCGCCTGGGGGCGGGGGCTCACCGGGCGAGTGTCGTCGCGCGCGATGCCGGGAGCAATACCCTCCGCGGGTAAGGCGTCGCCCGAGGCCCGCAGCGGCCCGCGTCCTTGCGTGCTAGGAGCGGGGCGATGCTTCGCGTCATGATCCTGTCGCTCGGGTCGTTGGTGGTCGGAACGGGGTTCGCCCTCGCTGACCCGCCCGCTGACCGTTGGCACCTCGAGGCGATGGTCGTCGGCGGCTACGAGAACGTCGCTCTCACCGTCGAATACGACCCCTACGACTGGGAAGACCCGGAGTTGCCGACCACCGCGGACTCCGACACGGCCCGAGGGGCCAGCGGCGCGCTGGACTTCGCCGCACTCTGGCGTGCGACGCGGGCAGTCCACTTCGGACCTTTCGTGAGGGCCGGCGTCGCCCGCTCGGCTACCCATTTCCTGCTGGAGCCAAAGCGTCGCGGATTGCTCTTCGTCGGACCCGCCATTGGCTGGACCCTGGCACCGACCCACGCCGTGGAGATGCAGCTGCGGGGCGGCTTCGTGATGCTCGACCGCCGGCTTGGCGGCGGCTTTGCCGCCGGCATGTCCTTCGCCCTGATGGAGTTCGCCACGGGCGAGCTCCGACTGGGCTTCGAGGGCTCCGCTTTCTGGACCCGCGACGGTGAAGACGCCGACTTCGGGCGCTACACCTACGGCGAGCAGCTGGTGGGCTTCCACCTCGCGCTCGGCGTTCGTCTCTGAGTCTCCCCCAGCACCTTCGCTCCACCGATGACCGAAACCGTCCACACCCTCACGCTCCCCGGGCTCGAGCCTCTCGACGGAGGCTGGCGTGCCTTCGCCGCCCTCGAGCCCGAGGCGCAGCTCGAGCGGATCCGCCCGTGGCTCGACCGGCTGCGCGCGTTCGACCCGGAGCCCGTCGCCGACCGCGCCCGGCTCCCGCTCGGGGAGGTCGTCGCCTCGCCCTTCGGGCTGCGCGCCGTCGCGCTCGCCGTCCAGGTCGGCGCGACCTCGGTCGACCGCGAGACTCGCGCCCTCCTCGACTGGCAGGTCGAGGGCGCGGTCGCCGATCCGGCGCACGGCGTCTGGGAGAGTGGCCGGCTGCACGTCGGCAAATACCAGGCGTTCCTGCAGGACGCGCCCTTCGCGACCTACGACCCGGCGCACGTGGCGAAGTGGGGGCCGCACGAGCTGATGCACCGCGCGGCGGGCTTCTTCTGGCGCGCGGGCATGAGCCGCTTCGAGCACTACCTCGGCGCGCGCCTCAACGAGTTGTTGCCGGTCGCGCTCTGGTACGGGCCCGACCAGCTGCTGCGGCTCCACGAAGACGGCTTCGAGCGCGCGAGCGCGCAGCGGGAAGCGCCGGCGAGCGACGCGCGCTGGCGCGACCACACGGACGAAGACCATCTCCGCCGGACGCTGCGCTGGCTGCGCCGAGGCTTCGCGCACGTCGAGACCGAGCTCGACGCCATCGATCGGGAGCAGCGATCGGGTCGCTGCATCGCCACCCCGCACCACGTCGGCGGCGCCACCCTCGACGCATCGAGCGACGCACTGGCGTACGTGGTCGCGCACCACGAGCGCCTCGAGAGCGACGCGGTCGCCGAGGTGCTCGCGGAGGTCGGCGCCTTCGACTCGGTCGAGTCCTATCGGGTGCACGTCGAGACCCAGTGGGAGGCGCTCCTCTTCGGCGACCTCGAGCTCGACGACGACGCGGTCGACGAGGCACGCAGCTCGCGAGTCACCTGGGACCAGCGCCTCCGGCGCGCGCTCGCCGGTCCCGCCGCCGACCCCGACGCCATCGCGGCCGATGGGCTCGAGGCCTTCGACCTCGGTCAGCTCTACGACGGCGTGCTCTCGGTCGCGCCGCGGCTCGCGGACCTGCTCGAGGAGCGGGACCCGGACTGGCTCGAACGCTTCGCCTTCGGTCCGGCCATCCGCCAGCGGGCGCCGCTCGGCGTCCGACTCGAGCGCTTCCTGTCGAGCACCGATCCCGAGCTGGCTGCCCTCGCTCGGTTCGAGCACCGAATCGCCACGGTCGCGTCGAGCGATCGTGGCCGACTGCTCGGCGATGGCGACCGCGTGGCGCGCAACGATGCCTTCACCCTCGAGCGCTTCGACCACGATGTGGCGGCGCTCCACGCCGACGCGGAGCCAGCACCGGGGGCGCACGCGCTCTTGGTCGGCCGCATCGGGGACGAGGTCTCGGTGATCCCCCTCGACGCCCCAGCCGCCGCGTTCTGGGAGCGCCTGGCGGACGAGTCCGTCAGCGAGGGTGAAGCGCGCGAAGCGCTCGGCGGCGAGTGGGTCGACGCGCTCTTGGAGGCGAGCGCGCTGCTCCCGCTCTGACCGTTCCCAAGAAGCCCCCGGTTGGGCGAGACTCGGACGATGAAGGCTCGCAAGGCACTGCAGGTCGTGGAGCGGGCGTACGACCTGGACGAGCCCTCGTCGGCGTGGCTCCAGCGAGTCGCCGAGGAGGCGGCTGCCATGGTCGACGGCTCCTACGCTGGGTACGCGATGCAGTACCGCTTTCCGCCTGGGGGTAGCTTCGAGGTGATCGGTGGGTACATCCCCGGCATGGACCCGACGCAGGCCTTCGCCGACATCGCAGGCGCGCTCTCCGACGAAGAGGCGGCCATGTGGTACCCGCCGGGAACGATCGAGGGCGGGTTCGAAGAGCTGCTGGCGGAGCGCTTCGGCGACCTGGAGGCGGCCGAGGTCCCGAGAGCGTTCGCACGTCACTTCGGTGGCTCGGACATGATCGGCATCGGCGGTGCCGATGTGCGGGGAAACGGCTTGGTCGTGGGCGTGGTCGTGGACGCGGCGCGTTTGGTCGGACCCGCGCGGCAGACCCAGCGTCGACTCGGAGTGCACCTGACGACCGCGATGCGCCTCCGTGCCTCGCTCGGCCATGCCGACGCGCTGGAGGAAGCGGAGGCGGTCTTCGAGGCCGACGGCACGCTCGCGCACGCGGAGGGTGCGGCGACCTCCTTGCGCGGGGTGCTCGAGGCGCAGGTGACGCGAGTGGATCGCACGCGCGCCAAGAGCGAGCGCTCGAGCACCGAAGACCCGCTCGAGGTCTGGCAAGGACTCGTCGAGGGTCGCTGGTCGCTCATCGACCGCTTCGACACCGATGGTCGCCGCTTCTACGTCGCGCTGGTCAATCCACCGGCGGCGGTGGACGCCCGTGCGCTGAGCGCGCTCGAAGCGCAGATCGTCGGCATGGTGGTCACCGGTGAGCCGAACAAGGTGATCGGCTATGCCCTCGGTCTTTCGGAAGGGACCGTGTCGGCGCGGCTCTCGGACGCGATGCGCAAGCTCGGCATCGCCTCGCGCGCCGATCTGATCCGGTTCGGCCAGACGCTGACGGCGGCTTAGGGCTATTCGCAGTCCATCGGCCGGCCGGCGCACTCACAGCCGTTCGAGGGGTCCCCGTCCTGGTCGAACCAACCCTCCTGGCAGTTCTTGATCCGGCAGCCATCTTCGCCGGGCGAGGGAGGCGCGCACGCCCAACCGTCCTCCAGCGCCACATTGGGCACGGGGATGCCGCCGACGGGGCACATCTCGCTCGGCGGCAGGGCGTCGATCGCGCCATCGCAGCTCTCCGAGAGGCCGTTGCAGACCTCGTCCGCCGCGAGCGTCCCGACGGCTGGGTTCTCGTCGTCGCAGTCGGGGCCGGGCATGGCCTCCGAGTACCAATCGCAGCCGACGTAGACCATGTCGAAGTCCTCGTCGACGCAGCTCGCGCACGCCTCTTCCGTGTGGACGTTGAAGTTCTCGTCGTCACAGTCCGGGCCGCTGTGCGCGAAGCCGTAGCTGTCGCACCCGACGTACCAGAAGTCGCCATCCTCGTCGGCGCAGGTGTCGCAGCGGACCCAGTTCCACCGGTCGTTGTCGTCGCAGTCGGGGCCCATCGCGCAGCCTTCGCCGCGACCATCCAGATCGAAGTCGACACAGCTCTCGCCGGCGTCCGTTTCGCCTGCGTCCTGGCCCGCGTCGTCGTCCATGGACGCGTCCGTCCCACCCGCGTCCGTCCCCGTCTCGGGCTCGCACCGGTCGGCCACGCACATGAGCCCGCTGAAGCAGGTGCCCTCGTCCGTGCAGGCGCAGTTGCCGCTCCCAGGCTCGCACTCGTCGTCGCAGGCGGAGAGGAGGGCAATGGAGGCGATGAGAAGGGTCGAGGCGAGGCGGCGCATGGTGGAGAGACTCCTGGGGAAGGGGACCCGCCCAGCGTCCGAGCTCGCGGCCCGCTCGGCCATGGGCAATTCGCTCCGTCGGTACGGCCCGGATAGGTGGAGTCGGGCCCGCGACCCATGGAAATGGGGCGATTCGTGCTCGAAGCGGAAGGCGGACGGACGCCGTCACACCCTCGTGGCAGACTGTCGGGCTTCGCCGATGGCCCTCGACTTCGCCCACGACTGCACCCGCCGCTGGTTCGAGACCAGCTTCGATGGGCCCACGGCCGCCCAGCGGAAGGGCTGGCCGGCGATCGCGGGGGGCGAGTCCACGCTCCTGCTCGCGCCGACCGGCTCCGGCAAGACCCTGGCCGCGTTCCTGGTCGCCATCGACCGGCTGCTCTTCGGTGGCCGCCCGAGCGAAGCGAAGGTGCGCGTGCTCTACGTGTCGCCGCTCAAGGCGCTCGCGGTCGACGTCGAGCGGAACCTCCGCGCGCCGCTCGCCGGGATCAAGGCCGCCGCCGAGCGGGAGGGCGTCGGCCACCGCCCAGTGTCGGTGGGCGTGCGCACCGGGGACACGCCGTCGACCGAACGACAGCGGATGAAGCGCCACCCGCCCGACATCCTGATCACCACGCCCGAGTCGCTCTTCCTGATGATGACCTCCCAGGCGGCGCGCATCCTGACGGATGTCGAGACGGTGATCATCGACGAGATCCACTCGATCGTGCCGACCAAGCGCGGCAGCCACACGGCGCTCACCCTCGAGCGGCTCGAAGCCATCCGGAACCCCGAGCTGCCGCCACTACAGCGCATCGGGCTCTCGGCGACCCAGCGGCCGCTCGAGGAGGTCGCCGCCTACCTGGGTGGCGCGACCCCGAAGGGTCCCCGCCCCGTGACCATCGTCCACGCAGGTTCGACCAAAGCGTTCGACCTCACGGTCGAGGTGCCCGTCGAGGACATGGCCCGGCTCGACGCCGAGCCCATCGAGGACGAGGACGACGAGGTCCCGCCCTGGGAGCGCGTGCAGCCGGGCCCGGCCTCCGCCGACACGCAGCCGAGCGGACCGTCGATCTGGCCGGCGATCCACCCGCGGCTGGTGAAGCTCATCCGCGAGCACCGCTCCACGATGATCTTCGTGAACAGCCGGCGGCTCGCCGAGCGGCTCGCCGGCGCGATCAACGAGCTCGCCGGCGAGGAGCTCGCGCTGGCCCATCACGGGTCGGTCGCGAAGGACATCCGCGCCAACATCGAAGACCGGCTCAAGCGCGGTCAGCTCCCGGCGATCGTGGCGACGAGCTCGCTCGAGCTCGGCATCGACATCGGCTTCGTCGACCTGGTCATCCAGATCGAGGCGCCGCCGTCCGTGGCCTCGGGCATCCAGCGGATCGGTCGCGCGGGCCATCAGGTCGGCGCGGTCAGCGAGGGGGTGATTTTTCCCAAGTACCGCCACGATCTGCTGGCGTGTGCGTCGGTGGTCCACCACGTCCGCGAGGGCCACGTGGAGTCCACCCGCTATCCGCGGAACCCGCTCGACGTGCTCGCGCAGCAGGTCGTCGCGATCGTCGCTCAGCGCGAGGCGATCGGTGCCGAGGACCTCTTCACCCTCGTTCGCGGTGCCGCGCCCTACCGAGAGCTTCCCCGTCGTGCGTTCGAGGGTGTGCTCGACATGCTCTCGGGGCGCTATCCCTCCGAGCAGTTCGGCGAGCTCCGACCGCGCATCACCTGGGACCGTATCCAGGGCACGCTCACCCCGCGGCGGGGCGCGAAGATGCTCGCCATCGCCAACGCCGGGACCATTCCGGACCGTGGCCTCTATGGGGTCTTCCTCGCGGACAGCGAGCGGAGCGTCCGCGTCGGAGAGCTCGACGAGGAGATGGTCTTCGAGTCCCGCGAGGGCGAGGTCTTCCTGCTCGGAGCGACCAGCTGGCGCATCGAGGAGATCACCCATGAGCGGGTGCTGGTCACGCCGGCGCCGGGCGAGCCGGGCAAGATGCCCTTCTGGCACGGCGACCGGCCGGGGCGGCCGGCGGAGTTCGGTCGCGCCATCGGTGCGCTCACCCGCGAGCTGAGCAAGGCGGAGCCCGCCGCGGCCGAGGCGACCCTCGTGGCAGCGCACGGCCTGGACGAGAAGGCTGCCGCCAACCTGGTCCGCTACCTCGCGGACCAGAAGGAAGCGACGCGGGCTCTCCCGACCGACCAGCGCATCGTCATCGAGCGCTTCATCGACGAGATCGGCGATCCGGTCGTCACCATCCTCTCGCCCTTCGGTGCCCGCGTGCACGCGCCCTGGGCCACCGCCGTGCAGGCGCTCCTGATGGAAGAGCGCGGGCTCGAGGTCGACCTGCTCTACTCGGACGACGGGATGGTCTTCCGCTTCCCCGACGTGGATGAGCCACCCGACGACGCGCTCTTCTTCCCCAGCGCCGACGAGATCGAGCGCCTCATCACCGGCCGCATCGGCGAGACGGCGCTCTTCGCGGCGCGCTTCCGGGAGAACGCCGGTCGGGCGCTGCTGCTGCCGCGGCTCCGGCCCGGTCAGCGCACGCCGCTCTGGCAGCAGCGTCGCAAGAGCGCGAGCCTCCTCGGGGTCGCGTCGAGCTTCCGCGACTTCCCGGTGATCCTCGAGACCTATCGCGAGTGCCTCCAGGACGTCTTCGATCTGCCGGCGCTCCAGGAGATCCTCCAGTCGATCGAGGCGCGCAAGATCCGCCTGTCGAGCGTCCAGACCCAGACCCCCTCGCCCTTCGCGGCGGCGCTGCTCTTCGATTACGTCGCCAGCTTCCTCTACGAGGGCGACGCGCCGCTCGCCGAACGCCGCGCCCAGGCCCTCAGCCTCGACCCGGCCATGCTCCGGGAGCTCCTCGGCGAGCCGGAGCTCCGGGAGCTCCTCGACGCCGAAGCGGTCCGCGAGGTCGAGGCCCAGCTGCAGCGCCGCAAGTACCCCATCGATCACCCCGACCGGTTGCACGATCTGCTGCTCACCCTCGGTGACCTCGCGGAGAGTGAGCTGGCGGAGCGGAGCGCCGAGGGCCCCAAGGCGATGGTCGCGATGCTCGACCGGCTCGAGAAGGACCGGCGCATCTCGCGACAGACCATCGGCGGCGAGGCTCGGGTCTTCGCGATCGAGGACGTCGCCCGCTACCGCGACGCCCTGGGCATCGTTCCGCCGCGTGGCACGCCGCAGGCCTTGCTGCTGCCCGTCGCCGATCCGCTCGGTGATCTCGTCGCCCGCTACGCGCGTGCCCACGTCCCCTTTCGCGCGGAGACGTTCGCGCGCCGCTATGGGCTCGGGGTCGCGCCCGTTCGCGCCGCGCTCACCCGGCTCGAGGCGACCGGCCGGGTGGTCGAGGGCGAGCTCCTGCCGCGCGCGCTGCTTCGTGAGCGCGGACTCGGCCCCGGCCGTGAGTGGTGCGACGCCGAGGTGCTCCGCCGCATCAAGCGGGCCTCGCTCGCGAAGCTTCGCCAGCAGGTCGAGCCGGTCGAGCCCGAGGCGTACGCCCGATTCCTCTCCGACTGGCAGGGCATCACCCGCCCGCGCCGGGGTGCCGACGCCGTCATGGCGGTCGTGGAGCAGCTGCAGGGTGCGGCCATTCCCTACTCCGATCTCGAGACGCGCGTCTTCCCCGCTCGGGTCGAGGGCTTCGACCGCCGCGACCTCGACGAGCTCTTCGCCAGCGGCGAGGTCCGTTGGCGGGGCATGCAGTCGCTCGGCGACAAGGACGGCCGCGTCGCGCTCTACCTCGCCGAGCACTACGCGCTCCTCGCACCCGACATCGAGCCGGCCGAGGGCGCGCTCGCGGGCGAGCTCCGCGCGCTGCTCTCCGACCGGGGTGCGCTCTTCTTCCGCGATCTGCTCGCCGCGACCGGTCGCCTGCCCGGCGAGGTCTTCGAGGCGCTCTACGATCTGGTCTGGGCCGGCGAGGTCACCAACGACACCCTCGCACCGCTCCGCTCCCTACAGACCCCACGTCGCGGGCGACTGCGCCGTGGCCTCGCTCGGCGCGCGGCGCCGACCGGTCCGCCCGGGTCCGAGGGGCGCTGGTCGCTCCTGCCGACCGAGCGGGTCTCGCCCACCGAACGGCTCGAAGCCCACGCCACCCAGCTCCTCGAGCGCACGGGGGTGCTCATGCGCGAGGCGATCAAAGCCGAGCCCATCCGCGGCGGCTTCAGCGCCATCTACCCCGTGCTCAAGGCCATGGAAGAGGTCGGCCGCGTTCGCCGGGGCTACTTCGTCGCCGGCCGCGGTGCGACCCAGTTCTCCGTCCCCGGGGCCGAGGACCGGCTCCGCGACCACCGGGATCCGCCCGACGAGCACCAGGCCGTCGTCCTCGCCGCCGACGACCCCGCGAACCCCTACGGCGTCTCCCTCCCCTGGCCCGACTCGGGCGACGGCCTTCGCCCCTCGCGCTCCGCCGGCTCGCAGGTCGTGCTCTACCAGGGCCACCTCGTCGGCTACGTCGGCCGTACCGGCGAGCGGCTCAGCACCTTCCTCCCGGTCGCCGAGCCTGAGCGGAGCCGCGCCGCGAGAGCCATGGCGGAGGCCGTCGGCAGCGGCACCGGTCGCACCCGCGGCAAACGCGGCGGCGGCGGCGTCCTCCTCGCCCGCATCGACGGCGCTCCCGCCCACGAAGCCCCGTACGCCCCTTACCTCGAAGAAGCCGGCTTCCGCCCCGCCGCCAAAGGCCTCTTCCGCCGCTTCGAATGACGGGGACACTCCCCCCTCCCGGAACCCCCTACGAAACAGGGGGCTCCGGTCCGAGAATTCAAACACTCAGCAGAGTGGCCACCAGCAGGCCCACTCGAGCATCCCGTCTCCATCGTCGTCCCCGCAGTCGCAGCCCCAGAAGTTGCAGAACCCGGGTCCGGAGTACTCACAGGCGAGTCCCGGCACCGAGCAGGGGGTGCCCTCCACCTCGAGGTCGGTCGCGTGGGGACAGATGGGGCAGATCGGGTCGAAGTCCGGCTCCCCATCGCAGTCCGCGTCATTGAACGGAATGGTGCAGGCCTCGTCGCTCTCGCTGGCGTTGTCCGGTGGGTCGAGGGGCATGCACACGAAGGCATCGACGCCGAGGTCCAGATGCGCGACCGCGGAGTCGGCGCTCGGCGCGGCGTCCCGTCCAGCATCCACGGGCGGTGAATCCGTCTGATGGGATCGTCCGCAGCCGATCAGCACCAACACCACGCCGCAGAGCCACCGCATGCCGCCACCGTAGCAGTCGCTGGGGCATCGCGGCGTTTCATCCGCTATCCTGTTCCCATGAGGAACGGGGTGGCGAAGGGCTCGGAGATGCCGCGCTACCCCACGCGTTTCACCAACGCCGCCGAGGCCCTGCATCGCTACGGCGCCAAGGCCGACCGCTTCGGTCGCTTCATGCTCGCCGGCGACCCGGTTGCCGACACGCTGGCGGCCGAGCTGCTTCAGGGCGGCAGCCGCGCCCCCTTCGAGCGCGCGCTCGCCAAGGGCATCGGCGCGGTCCCCGACGCCTCGCCCGCGCTGCGCGCGTTCTTCGCCGAGGTCGACCACGTCCCCGACTGGGTGAACCCGCACCTGCTGCGTGTCGGCGCGCGAACCTATCAGCGCACCGGCCAGTCGATGATGTTCGTGCTGAGCGCCTGGTCGCTGATGAACGGCTACCACTCGAGCGCCGCGGTCAAACCGCTCATGGCCACGCGCCAGCTCGACGCCGCCGCACCGCGCCGTCTGGCCGAGACCGGCCGCTTCCTGGTCGAGGTCTGTCAGACCGGCGGTCTGCATCGATTCGCGCCCGGCCTGCAGACCGCGGTCCGCGTTCGCCTGATGCACGCCATCGTCCGGCAGGTGCTCCTCCGGAAGGCGGACTGGCGCACGGCGGACTGGGGCGTACCGATCAATCAGGCGGACATGGTCGGCACCGTGCTCGAGTTCTCTCTGCTCTTGCTCGAAGGCTGCCGCATGATGGGCTTCCACTTCGAGCCGCACGAGTCCGAGGCCGTGGTCCATCTCTGGCGCTACGTCGGCCACCTCAGCGGCGTCCACCCGGACCTGCTCGACGAGCTCACGAGCGAGGCGCGCGGGGTCCGCTTCGCCGAGATGGTGAAGCTGGTCCAGCCCGGTCCGGACCAGGACTCGATCGATCTCGCCGCGGCGCTCCGGGTGGTTCCCGAGACCCTCGCGACCGGGCGCGTCGAACGGCTCTTCGTACCCTTCGTGATTCGCTACCACGACGGCCTGACCCGCGCGTTCAACGGCGACCGCGTGGCCGACGCGCTACGGATCCCCAACCCGCGCTGGAAGCTGATGATCCATCCGACCCGCGCGTTCATCGGGACGATGGAGCGGCTGCGCCGGGGCCTGCCCTATGGGACGCGGGCGGTCGCGTGGCTCGGAAACACCATGGTCCGCCAGGCCATCGGCCGGATGCTCGGGGGCGTCGAGCCCACCTTCCAGCCGGCCGCGGCCGGCTGAGTGAGTGTGATTCACCTCTCTGTGTGTGAGTCACCTCCCAGGAAACGGATGGCGTGTGTCCCTAGGTCGGTGTACGCACTCTTCACAGAACGCGTTTCAAAAGAACCGTTCGGCTAACTTTTCGAGGCCCCATGCGACGATTCCTCCCCATCTTCGTCGTCGGCGCGCTCGCGGCCATTGGCTGTGGCGATGACGACGGCACCACCGATACCGACACGCCCCTCCCCGACGGCGGGCGAATCGACTCGAGCGTTCCGCCCGGAGCGGATGGTGGTCCGGTCGATCCGGGGATGTGCACCGGGGACGAGCGTCGCACGAGCTTCATCTACTACGGCACCCCCGAGCCGAGCTACGTGCCGCTGACCACCGGCCAGGTGCAGTCGGTCGTCAACTTCAACGGCTGTAGCGGCATGCTGATCACCGACACCTGGGTCCTGACCGCCGCGCACTGTGGCGTCCGCCCCGGTCGCACCCTCTGTATCGGAGTGGCCGCTGACCGGAGCGACGTCTGCTTCGAAGCGGTCCGCGCCGTCAGTGAGCCTGGCGGTGACGACCTCACCCTGGTCGAGATCGACGTGCCGGCCAGCTCGCGCGCGCCGTGGGCCCAGCCGGTGCCGATCATGACCGACCTGATGGACGACTCCTGGATCGGCGAGACCGCCGAGGCCTCCGGCTTCGGTCGCCAGGAGGACGGCGGCAGCGGCGAGCGAGAGTTCACCGCAGAGCCGATCGTCGATCTGCGTCGGTCGCGCATCAGCATCGACGGCATGGGCGAGCGCGGCGTCTGCTTCGGCGACTCCGGTGGCCCGCTCTTCGTGATCGCCGAGGACGCCAGCGTCCGCGTGGCCGGCGCCCTGAGCGGTGGCGACGAGAGCTGCGTCGGTGTCGACAACTTCACCCGCGTCGACGTCTACAAGGACTGGATCGAGAGCTACACCGGCCCGACCGTCGTCGATGGCGCCTCCTGTGGCACGATCACGGAAGAAGGTCGCTGCCTGAGCGGCGCGGCGGTCTGGTGTGACGGCGACACCCTGACCCGGATGGCCTGCGAGGGCGGGACCAGCTGCGGCTGGGACGCCGACGCCGAGGCCTACCGCTGCATCGCCGGCGCCGATCCCTGCGAGGGGCTGGACTCGGTCGGCGAGTGCGCCGGCAACGTGGCTCGCTGGTGCGAGGGCGGCGTGGTCCGCAGCCGGGATTGCGGCTCTTGCGACCAGGTCTGCGCCAACATCGACGAGGTCGGCGGCCACTACTGCCAGGAGGATCCCTGCGAGGGGCTCGACTACCTCGGGCAGTGCAATGGCAATGTCGCCGAGTGGTGCGACGAGGGCGAGCGTCGGACGCGCGACTGCGCGGCCGATGGCCTGGAATGCGGCTACGTCAACGACAGCATCGGCTACTACTGCGGTCGCCGCCGCTGACTCGGGGCCCCGCGCGCCAGCTCGAAGCGCACGGGCCTTCAGGCTCTGATATCGTCGGCCCGTGGCTCAGCCTGCCGTTCCGCTGACCTTCGGCCGCTATGAGGCCCTCTTCCATGTCGCCAGCGGCGGGATGGCGGAGGTCTTCGCGGCTCGGCTGCGTGGCCCGGCGGGCTTCGAGAAGCTGGTCGCGGTCAAGCGGCTCCTGCCGGAGCTCGCGGACGACCACTTCGTCACGATGTTCCTCGATGAGGCGCGGCTCGCCGCCCACATCAGCAGCCCGCACGTGGTCCAGACCCTCGAGCTCGGTCGGGCGGACGACGACGGTGCGCTCTACATCGTGATGGAGCTCGTGGTCGGGGTGACCCTCTACGACCTCGCCGTTTCGGTGATCGACGGATCGCTGGGTGCGCTTCCGATCCCGGTGGTCGCGGAGATCCTCTCGCAGGCGGCGCGGGGCCTCGACGATGCTCACAACGCGACCACTCCGACGGGCCAACAGCTCCACGTCATCCATCGCGACATCTCTCCGCAGAACATCCTGGTGGGCGCCGACGGCCGCGTGCGCGTGACCGACTTCGGTATCGCCCGGGCGGTGATGCGGAGCACCCAGACTCAGGCGGGTCAGCTCAAGGGGAAGGTCGCCTACGTCTCGCCGGAGCAGGCGAAGGGCAAGGCGCTCGACCGCCGCTCCGACGTCTTCAGTCTCGGCGTGGTCGCCTGGGAGTGCCTCACCGGTCGCTCGCTCTTCAACACTGGGGACCCGATCGAGACGCTCGACCGGGTGAAGGATCTCCACATCCCCAATCCGAAGGAGCTCCGCCCGGACTGTCCCGACGAGCTCGCGACCGCCGTGCTCTGGGCGCTCGCGCGCGACCAGGACGAGCGTTGCCCGAACGCGGCGCGCTTCGCCCGCGCGGTCACCGACGCGGTCCCGGAGCGGCCGAGCAAGCGCAAGCTCGCGGCCTTCGTTCAGCAGCACGCGGGTAAGGCGCTGTCGAAGATCCAGGAACGCATTCAGGCGGTCTCGTCTGGTCGCGAGGAGACCGTGATGCGTCCGGCGCCGACCAGCCGCGAGTCGTCGCGCATCGTCCCGGCCGAGGTCGAGAGTGGCGTCCAACCGCTGATCGGGAGCCCCACCGAACCGCCGCCGGCGATGGAGACCTCCAGCGAGCAGGCCCGACGCGTCATGGCCACGGCGACCACCCCGGCGGTCCCGGAGGGGATGGGCATGGAAGAGATCACCAGCGCCCCCGCCATTCGACGGCAGAAGCCACCGATGGGCGAGGGCGCGAAGCGACTGAACGTGGTGACCGCCATCGGCGTCGCCGCGTGGCTCGGCGCCGCTGCGCTCGCCTACTGGACCCTCGCCGGCTGAGCGTCAGCGGCGGGTGGCGTTCTGGACGCGGCGGCCGCGGGTCCGCTGGGCGCTGACCTCGCGGAGCTTCGCTTCGACGGCCGGGCGGTCGAGGGGGCCCTCGCCGCGCAGGGCGCGCTGGTAGTACTCGCGCGCACGGGTGCGGTCGCCGCGCGCCTTCATCGCGTCACCGTAGAGCGCGAGGGCGGCCGCCAGGTTCTCGTGGTTGCGCAGCAGGCTGTCGAGGAAGCCCGTCGCGAGCACGTCGCGGTTCTGTTCCAGCGCGAGCGATGCCGCCGCCAGGAGCGACTCGGGCTCGTTCGGCGCCATGGCCGCGGCGCGGCGGTACTGCTCGTACGCCTCGCGGGTCTCACCCTTCGCTTGGTGCAGCTGGCCAATCAAGAAGACCACGTGTGGGTTGTTCGGGACCACCTCGAGGGCCTGGTTGAAGCGGGCCATGGCGCCCTCGTGGTCACCGGCCTGGAGGGCCACTTGGCCCAGCCCGGCGAGCGCGGCGGCATCACGGGCGTTGGCCTCGAGCGCGGCCTCGAATGCGGTCTTCGCGGCTTCGGCGTTGCCGGCCGCGAGCTCCAGCTCCCCGAGCGCGGTCTGCGCCCGCGCCATGTCCGGTCGTCCCGCGACGGCGGCCGCCAGCAGTCGCCGCGCTTCGGCGCCCTCGAGCAGGCGTCCGAGCTCGTACTGGATCTCGGGGTCGTCCCCGTCGCGCTGCAGCGCTGCGCGGAATGCGCGGATGGCGTCCTGCTTTCGGCGGGCGTTCGCGTAGAGCAGGCCGAGCCCGAAGTGGGGCTCCGGTCGCTGACCGCTCAGCTCGATGGCGCGGCGGTACGCCTGCTCCGACTCGGAGACCGCGGCGCGGAGCCGGTGCGCGTCGCCGAGCGCGAGGTGCGCCTCGAAATGGTCGCCACCGGCGGCGGTCGCCGCTTCGAGCTCCTCGAAGGCGCGACCACTCCGGTTCCAGACCAGGAAAGCCCGCGCGCGGCAGACATGCGTCAGCGACTGGCCCGGGTACTTTCGCTCGAGCGCGCGGCACGCCCCGCGGCTCCGCCGGTAGTCCTCCTGCGCGAAAGCGACCCGAGCGACGTCGTAGAGCGACTCGATCGAGTCGTCGTGGAGTCGCGCGGCGGCCTTCAGCACGCGCTCCGCTTCGCGGTAGTGGCCCGCGCGCAGGAGGGCAAGACCCAGCCGGGTCTGCGCGTCGCCATCGCGCCGGTTGTCACGCGCGGCCTGCCGCAGCGAGGCCAGATCGGTCTCCTGCGCCTCGGTCTGGGCCGGGAGGAGAGCGGTGGTCAGTGGCGCCACGAGGGCGAGAACGAGGAGAGAGCGCAGGTGCATGCGAGGTCGTCCGACGGGGTTCAGGCGGGGATCTTCAATCTTCCCCTACCGATAGCGTACCCGACGGACGACCGCACCCAGCCTTCTGCGCGTGCGCAGATGCCCGAGCTCAGAAGCGGATCGTGCCGGTCGCGAGGTCGGCGAGCTCCCCACGGGCGTATTGGGCGCGGATGCGACCCCGCTTCCCGACCCGGATGATCAGCGAGATCAAGCCGACGGTGCCGAGGACCAACCCGGCTCCGGCGAGGGTGCCGAGCACCGCGGTGGCCGTGCGGTTCGGCTCGCCGCAGCTGCTGGTGAGCGCACAAGCGCCATCTTCCACGTGATACGCGAGGTACGCCGCGTAGCCGAAGATGGCCGCCACCGGGAGTCCCACGGCGAACATGGTGATCGGCCCACCGAGCGGATGTTCGGCCAGCCGCTGCTGGAGCAGCGCGCGCTGGTTCAGCTGGACCTGCGGCGGGTTCGGCACGGCGTAGTTCACCTGCCCCTGCGCCTGACCCTGTTGGGGCGGGGGCAGCGCGGACTGGCCCTGGTTCGGCGGCGGGCTGGTCTCCTGCTCCACGAAGGGGGTCCCCGGATCCTCCTCCTCGACGACGATCTCCACCTCCGAGCTGTCGACGAAGACGACGTCCCCCTCGGGCCCCTCTTCCTCGGTTTGAGCGCTCGCCAGCGCAGGCAGCGCGGCGATCGCGATCACAATGGCAAGTTGACGCATGCTTCGTGTCCTCTCCTCGGAGCGAGCGCCCCGTGGAGGGGTGAACACTGCAATGTGCCTGCCAGGCCTGAAATCATTGCACTTCGTTGGAGATCGCGTCCGATCGCGAACACCCGTTCACGTTTCTGGTCGCCGATCGGGTGCGTTCGTTCATGGTCGTCTCTTTCACCGGGGGCGGAGCTTTGGCATCGTGGATGGATGCTTTTCCTTCGATCCTCGGTCCTCGCCGTCCTCGCTTCGGCGGCCCTCTGCACCACCGCGGCAGCTCAGGCGCCCCTCCTCGATGGCTTCGGCGGGACCGCCGACTACGGCCCGGACTGCGTCGGTGAGAACGACGACGGCGCCTCGAGCCGGATCGATCTGACGCCCTTCTTCCCCTCGGGGCTGCGCTTCTTCGATCGCACCCACACGAGCGTCTTCATCAACACGAACGGCAACATCTCCTTCACCGAGGCCGTGCCGACCTTCACTGCCGAGCCCTTCCCGGTGGCGGACCAGCCGATGATCGCGCCCTACTGGGCCGACGTGGACATCCGCTCCTTCGAGCGGATGATGGGGCCCTTCATGCGCGAGTGCTCCGGCCCCGCCGACGGCGACACCACCATCGGCGCGGCGTGTCACGAGCCGACCGAGAACGGCATCTGGTGGTACCTCGAAGAGGGCCGACTCGTCGTCACCTGGGATCGTGTCTCCTACTACCAGTGCCGCGACGACGTCGACCAGCGCATGAGCTTCCAGCTGGTCCTCACCGCCGTCGACAGCGGCGTGTGCGGGGGCGGCGGCGATTTCGACGTCGAGTTCCGATACAACCGCTGCGAGTGGACCACCGGCGACGCGAGCGGGACCCTGCTCGACCCGGCGAGCGGCGGCTTCGGCGGTACGGAGGCGCAGGCCGGCTTCGACGCCGGCAACGAGATGGACTTCGTCGAGATCGCCGGCTCCCGGACCGACACGATCCACACCACCCTCTGCACCGGATCGAACGTCGACCCCGCGATCCCCGGCATCTGGCGCTTCCAGATCCGCTCGGGCGAGGTCATCTGTCCCGGCGCGGGTGACGCCTGCTCCACCGGCATGATGGGTGTGTGCGCGACCGGCCGGACCTCGTGTGTCGGCGACGGCATCGAGTGTCGACCGGAGGTCTCGTCGAGCCCGGAGATCTGCGATGGCCTCGACAACGACTGCGACGGCACGGTCGACGAGGAGGACCCGGCCATCTGTGGCGACTTCGAGGAGTGCCGCGACGGGAGCTGCGTCGGCGTGTGCTTCGAGGGCAGCTGTCCCGACGGCTTCGTCTGCAACGACGATCGGCTCTGCGTCGAAGCGGCGTGCGTCGACGTGGTCTGCGGCGAGAACGAGCGCTGCGAGGCCGGCACCTGCGTCACGCCCTGCGATGGCGTGACGTGTCCCCACGGTCTGAGCTGCGTGGTCGGCCAGTGCGTCGATCTCTGCGACGGCGCGACCTGCGAAGAGTGCACCGTCTGCGAAGAGGGCGCGTGCGTGCAGGAGTGCGCGCTCGCCGGCTGCGATTCCGGCGAGGCCTGTGACCCGAGCGGCAGCTGCGTCGACGCGGACTGCCTCGGTGTGACCTGCGCGGCCGGTGAGTTCTGCCAGGACGGCAGCTGCGTCGACAGCTGCACCGACGCCGTCTGCCCGGGCGACCAGATCTGCCGGATGGGCGCGTGCATCGACCCGCCCCCGATGCCGGATGCAGGAGTCCCGCTCCCCGACGGCGGCACCCCGCCGATGGTCGACTCGGGCACCGGCGCCATCGACGGCGGCTCGGCCGACGTGGACGGCGGCCGCATGATCCGCGGCGAGGACGACGGCTGCGGCTGCCGCACCGTCGGCATCGGCTCGGAGCGGAGCCCACTCTGGCTCCTCGGCTTGGCCGCGCTGGTCTTCTGGCGCCGTCGCCGCTGACCGCTACGGGAAGCCGACCACTCGCACCGCGGGAGCGCGGATCCCATCGGCCGTGCTGCCGTCGCCGCAGCCGCCGCGGGATCCGTTCGCCCAGCACATCACGCCGCCGCCCTCGGTCACGCAGACCGGGCTCGAGAACCCCGTCGCGTTGACGAACTGCGAGCCCGATGTCGCGTCGAGCACGCCGGGCAGCGCGCGCGGGGTGGTGCTCTCGGCGTCGGTGAACGCAGGGTCGCCCAGGGCGGTCGCGGCGTTCGAGCCCCAGCACATCACAGCGCCGGTCGCGCGCACGGCGCACGCCATCGACGTGCCCACGAAGACCCCCACCGCGTCCGCGATGCCGCTCACCGGTGCGGCGTTCGCTCGGTGGAACTCGTTGCCGATGGTGCCGTCGCCGAGCTGCCCGCCGTTGTTGTAGCCCCAGCAGACGACCTCGCCGGTATCCAGCGCGGCGCACGTGTTCCGATAGCTCGCGGCGAGATCGACGACGCCGGTGACCGGCATCGCCGTCTCGTCGACGACGGGTCCGACGAGCTCTTCGAAGTCGAGGCCGCTGCCCCGACCCACGACCACGGCCTCGTAGCCGTAGCAGTAGATGTACCCGTCCCCGGCGACGATGCAGGCGTGCTCTCGTCCGACGGCCAGGTCCGTGATGCCCGCCGGCGTTCCGGCGGCGCGCGGGACCAAGGTCGGGGTCGGGCTCGCCCGCCCGATGTGGTAGCCCCAGCAGTAGAGTTCGTCCGACGTGGTGCGTCCGCACGTGTGACTGGTGGATGCATCGATCTGCTCGAACACGTGCCCGCCGGCTACGGCGACCGGTTCGTACGCGAGGGTGCCCGTGCCGTCGCCAAGCTGGTTGTTCGAGTTCGCCCCCCAGCAGCGGACCTCACCCGTGGAGCGGAGCGCGCAGAAGTGGGCGTGGCCGGCCACCACCTGCGTCACGTCGTTCAACCCGAGGACCGCGCGCGTCGGGTCCGGCGCGTACGCGGTGGCCGTCCGAACCTCGCCATCGCCCAGACCTCCCTGCGTGCCGAGCGAGCCCTCGGAGCCCCAGCAGAAGACCTGGCCGCCACGCACCGCGCAGCCGACGCCGATACTGGTCGCCACGCTCGTGACCGGCACGTCGGTGCAGGTCGAGCCGCTGCACACGCCGCCGGGTCCGCAGCTCGCGCCACACGCGCCGCAGTTCCGCTGGTCGGCCGCCAGATCCGACTCGCAGCCGTTCGCCGGCACCCCATCGCAGTCGTCGTAGCCGCTCAGGCACTCGCCGTAGCCACACGCGCCGGCGGTGCAGACCGGGGTCGCGTTCGTCGCGTCGACGCCACAGTCCAAGTAGCCCGCGGGCGCTTCATCGGTGACGCCGTCGCAGTCGTCGTCGGCGGCGTTGCAGCGCTCGTCGGCGCCGGGAAAGCTCGCCCCGTCTCCATCGGCGCAGTCGCCTCCCCGGAGCACGTGCCCGCCGAGCGGCGCGCAGCTCGCGGTGCCGGCGCCCGTGCCGAAGCCGTCGCCGTCGCCGTCGGGGTACTGGAGCACCTCACTCGTGTCCTCGTCGACCGACCCGTCGCAGTCCTGGTCGACGGTGTCGCAGAGCTCCGGGGCGCCGGGGAAGCGGCCCGCGTCGTCGTCGGCGCAATCGGTGGCGACGACGCTCGCGCCGGCGACCGGTTCGCAGCTCATCACCGGGCTCGCGCCCAGGTCCCCGTACCCGTCGCCGTCGCCGTCCGCGTACCAGGCGACCGCGGTCGCGCCCTCGTCGGAGGTGCCGTCACAGTCGTTGTCCACGCCGTCGCAACGCTCCGCCGCACCGGGCCGGTTGCCCGGGTCGCCATCGTCACAGTCCCCCGGCGTCAGGGTCCGCAGGCCCGCGACCGCGCACTGGGCCATCGGCATGCCGCTGCCGAACCCATCGCCGTCCGCGTCCGCGTAGGTGGCGACGAACCCTGCGTCCTCGTCGACCGATCCGTCGCAGTCGTCGTCCAGGCCGTTGCAGCGCTCCGGCGCGCCCGGTCGTCGGTCTCTGTCACCGTCGTCGCAGTCTCCGCCCTCGAGCACGAGTCCGGGCACGCGCTCGCAGGAGGCGCGGCGCTCGGCCGACTCGTCACCGAACCCATCGCCGTCGCCGTCCACGTACCAGAGCTGCTCGGTCGCCCCTTCGTCGACCGTTCCATCGCAGTCGTTGTCGACCCCGTCGCAGAGCTCGGGGTGGTCGGGGCGAGCGAAGGGATCCCGGTCGTCGCAGTCCATGCCCAGACCGCCAGGGCAGCGGGCGTCGGCCACGCCGTCGCCGTCGTCGTCCTCCGTGTCGCCGGTCTCGAGCACGAAGTCGGCGCGACCGTCGCAGTCGTCGTCCAGGGCGTTGCACTCCTCCGGCGTGATCGGGCTCCGGCCCGCGTCGGAGTCGTCGCAGTCGAAGGGGAGGGTGGAGAACCCCTCGATGGGCTCACAGCTCGCGCGCACCTCGCCGCTCGGGTCGCCGAAGCCGTCGCCGTCGGTGTCGGCGTACCAGGAGACGCTGAAGCGCTCTTCGTCCGTGGCGCCGTCGCAGTCGTTGTCGACCTCATCGCAGATCTCGAGCATCTGCCCGTGGCGGCGGCCGTCGTCGTCGTCGCAGTCGTCCATCGAGGGAGAGACGTCGCCGTCGAACGCGCAGGCCATCCGCGCGCGATCCGGATCGCCGTAGCGGTCGCCGTCGAGGTCTTCGAAGCCGTTCGTCTGCACGCCCTCGTCGACGCTCCCGTCGCAGTCCTGGTCGATGAGGTCGCAGACCTCCGCGGCCCCCGGGTTCACCGTGGCCATCCGGTCTTCGCAATCCGTGCCGCAGCGATCGCCGTTGCAGCACGCGGCGTCCTCGTGGCCGTCGCCGTCGATGTCTCGGGAGCCGTAGGTGTCGGGGTCGCAGTCCTCGTCCACTCCGGCGTCGTCGCAGACCTCGGCGTTGCCCAGGAAGCGGCCCGGGTCCGAGTCGTCGCAATCGGTGCCGCCGCACCCGACGGCGGTGTCGCCGTCCCCGTCTGCGTCGGTCGTCACGTCGCAGAGGGTCTCGCAGGTGTCCGGCTCCTCGTCGCAGCGCTGCCCCGGCATGCAGGGCGGGACACCAGCCAGGCAGCCGAGCGCGTTCGAGAGCGCATTCGACGGGTCACAGCTCTCCACGCCGTTGCAGAAGACACCGTCGGTGCACTGCTCGTCGGTCGCGCAGACCAGGGCGGCGTCGGCCGGTGCGGCGTCGTCTCCACAGCCCGTCACCAGCAGCACGGACCAGACCCACCACCCCGCTCGTTTCATTGCGGGACGATAGGAAAGTCACGCTGTGGCCACCAGAGTCCCCGGTCGGGGTCGGCCCATCGGGCGTGATCTGAAGCGCCGGTGCCAGCGGCCCGATTCGTCAGAACTGGTCGTCGAGGCCGGCCAGCGGGTCGTTGCTGCTGAAGTCGTCGCCGCCCATGCGGCTGGTCATCCCGCGCATGCCGCGGTGGGTCCGGCGATGGGTGGCCATGTGCGTCTCGACCTCGGCGGCTTCGGCTTCGGCGCGCCGAGCCTCCTCCTCGGCCCGGCGCCGCTCCTCTTCGGCTTCGCGCCGAGCCTGCGCCTCGCGGGCCGCCTGATCGCGCGCCTCCTGGGCCTCGCGGGCGACGCGGTCGCGCTCCGCCTCCGCCAAGCGCTCCCGTTCCGCGCTCTCCGCGAGGGCCGGCTCCACCAACCCGAACCACGCGCCAGCACCGCCGGCGAGGAGCACGACCACCACGCCCGCGATGACGCCGGGATGGACGCCCTTCTTCTTCTCCGCGTCGACCCGGGCGAGCTCGCGCTCGTGCGCCATGATGCGCTCCTGCTCGAGCGCTCGGGCTTTCGCCTCCTCCTCGAGCCGCACCCGGAGCGCATGCTCTTCGCGCTCACGGCGGATGCGCTCTTCTTCCTCGCGGGCGGCGCGCTCCTCGGCCAGGCGGGCCTCTTCCTCCGCGCGGATCTTGGCCTCTTCCTCTTCGCGCTTGCGCCGCTCTTCCTCTTCCTTCTTTCGCCGTGCCTCTTCGGCGCGTTTGCGGGCGTCCTCTTCCTCTTCGGCGATCCGGTCCTCTTCGAGCTCCATGAGCTCCTTGAGGTTGAAGAGCACCGACGATTCCTTCTCCTCAGCCATTCGTTCTCCCCTTCGCCTCAGGCGACCACCAGCCGGTGATGATACCGCTCCCCGAACGACGAGACCATCGACCCAGGATTGGGGCGGAGCACCCGGGAGGCCCGGCCTGGCTCCGCTGGACGAGCCCCCCAGCTCGTGTCATTCCGAGCCTCTTGCGCGTGTTGGCGCGGCGGGTCGACCGACCCGTATGCTGAGAGTTCAAGGGGATTTGAGATGACGAAACTGGTGAACCTTCCGGAGAGCCCGATCGAGTGCAACAACCTCATCGCGGGCGAGTGGGTCGGACCCGTCAAGGGTGAGCGGGTCGGGGTCGTGAGTCCGTGGTCGGGCAAGGACATCGGGTCCGTGCCGATGTCGGACGCCGAAGACGTGGACCGCGCGGTTCAGGGTGCCAAGGCCGCCTTCGAGGAGTGGCGCCGCACGCCCATCCGGGAGCGGACCCAGGTCCTCTTCAAGTTCCGTCAGCTGGTCCTCGACAACATCGAGGAGCTCAGCCACATGGCCGCCGCCGAGTGCGGCAAGACCGTGGCCGAGGCCCGCGCGGGTGTCCTCAAGGGCGTCGAGATCATCGAGTTCGCCAGCTCGCTCCAGAACATGGACGACGGCTCGCACCTGGAGGTCAGCCGCGGCGTGACCTGCGAGACCCGGCGCGAGCCGCTCGGTGTCGTCGCCGGCATCACGCCCTTCAACTTCCCGGCCATGGTCCCGATGTGGATGTACCCCACGGCCCTCACCACTGGGAACGCCTTCATCCTCAAGCCCTCCGAGAAGGTCCCCCTCACCGCGGACCTGAGCGGCAAGCTCATCCTCGAGGCGGGCTTCCCGAAGGGCATCTTCTCGATCGTCCACGGCGGCCGCGAGTCGGTCGAGGCGCTCTGCGACCACCCCGACATCCAGGCCGTCGGCTTCGTCGGCTCGACCCCGATCGCCAAGGCGGTCTACTCACGAGCCACCGCGAACGGGAAGCGGGCGCTCGGCCTCGGCGGCGCCAAGAACCACTTCATCGTCCTCCCGGACGCGGACCCCGACGTCACCGTCGACGGCGTGGTGCGCTCCTTCACGGGCTGTGCCGGTCAGCGCTGCATGGCGGCGAGCCTGATGATCGCCGTCGGCGACGTCGACCACCTGATCGAGAAGATCGTCGAGCACACCAAGACGCTGAAGCTCGGCGTCGACATGGGCGCGATCATCGAGAGCGGCGCCCACGAGCGGCTCCACAACGACCTCGACCAGGCGGTGAAGGAAGGGGCCAAGCTCCTCCTCGACGGCCGCGGCGCGAAGGCCCCCGACGCCGAGTTCGAGGGCGGCTACTGGCTCAACCCGTCGATCCTCGATCAGGCGACCTTCGACATGGAGTGCGCCAACCGCGAGCTCTTCGGGCCGATCCTCTCGATCGTCCACGTGAAGACCCTCGACGAGGCCCTCGCGCTCCAGAGCAAGAGCCCCTACGGCAACGCCTACTCGGTCTTCACTACCCGCGGCGCCACGGCCCGCTACGTGGCGGAGAACGCCGAGGCCGGTATGGTCGGCATCAACATCGGCGTACCCGTGCCGCGGGAGCCTTTCAGCTTCGGCGGCGCCAAGGCCAGCAAGTTCGGCAGCCACGACATGACCGGGTGGGGCGGCGTGGACCTCTGGACCAAGCTCAAGAAGGTCACCACCAAGTGGGCGCTCCAGCCGGACGCCACCTGGATGAGCTGAGCTGACCATGGACCGGAGGCGATCCCTCCGGTCCGTCAGCCACCCCAGTCGAGGCGCTCGGACAGCTCGGCGGCCCGCGCCGCCAGCCGGGGGTCGCGTCTGCCCTCGAGCGCGCGGCCGAACGCACGAGCGAGATCGCTGGCGCGCTCGAAGCGGTCGGCCGGGTCCTTGGCCATGCCGATGCGGAGGACGTCGTCGACCGGCTCGGGGGCACTGGCCAGCGACGAAGGTCGCGGGGGCAGGCTCTGCTCGACGAGCCGGACCATCTGGGGGAAGTCCTTGCCGGTGAAGGCGGGGCGACCGGTGAGCGTGCGATAGAGAATCACCGCGAGCGAGTACACGTCCGCTCGACCGTCCACGGCCTCGCCGCGCGCCTGCTCCGGCGCCATGTACGCCGGCGTGCCGACGACGTTGACGCCCGTGAGGGTGCCGGCCTCACCGATGCGCTTGGAGACCCCGAAGTCGAGCACCTTCCATTCGTCGTCCTCGGTGAGGAAGAGGTTCGATGGTTTGAGGTCGCGGTGGACGATGGCCGCCTCTGCGGCCTCGTCCAGCGCGCTGGCGACCTCGTGGGCGAGCTTGCCGACCTCCGTCGGCTTCAGCGTTCGGCGGGACCGAAGGGTGGCCGACAGATCGGTGCCGTGCAGTCGCTCCATCGCGATGTAGGGCAGGGGCGCCTCCGAGCCACCGATGTCGAGGATCCGCACCACGTGCGGACAGCGCAGCGACGCGGCGATGGTGGCCTCGCGCGCGAAGCGCTGAATCGGGTCGGCGCCCTCGTAGGCGCCCCGAAGCAGGAGCTTGAGCGCGGCCGGTTCGCCGGTCTCGGTGTGGGTCGCGTCGTAGATCTCGCCCATGCCTCCGCGCCCCAGGATCGGACCGAGCCGCCAAGGGCCCAGCTGCTGCTCGGTGAAGCGTCCTGGGTCGCCGATGCCCGCTGCCTGCTCGAGCTCCTGGCGCGCCTCTCGAAGGAGCGCTTCGCGAGCGGCCACCTGTCCGACGGCCGTCTCCAGGTCGCGCACGTGGCGGCGCGTGCGCGCGTTCGACGCACGGCCGACGAAGAAGGCGATGCCGTAGAAGAGGAGCACCGCGCCCTGACCTGCGATCTTCACCGAGTCGGGCACCCCCTCGGCCGGGAAGAGCCCGCGGTCGTCGATCACGCCTCGAATGACCAGGAGGGCGAGCAAGAGCTGGCCACCGCCCACGATCAGCACCGTGCTCAACGAGAGCCACGGTGGTGAGCTCAGCGCGTAGATGAGCAGCGCGATGGCGACCACGCCCGGGAAGGGTGAGAAGACGCCGCAGTAGTAGGCGACGGGGAGCGACGCGAGCGCGATGAGGTGGGCGATGACGCCCACGAAGCGCGGACTGAAATTCTCCTCGTCACCGCCGTGGACGAAGAGCGCGAGGAAGCCCAGACCGATGACCCCGAGGCCGCCGGTGGCGAGCGGGCGCGCGATCGGGTCGCCCGGCAGGACGTAGAGGAAGATGGTGCCGAGCACGACGGTGGCGACCATCGCGCCGGAGAAGGTGCGGGCGCGGCCGGCTTCGTCCCGGCGGAGGAAGTCGCGCGAGGTCTGGATGCCGAGTCGCTCACCGACTCGGGTCATCCCGAGACCGGTCGGTGCCTCGTCGCCCGTAGCGAGCTCTCCGCTCGGCGCCGAGTCCGATCGTTCGCGGGATGCGGCGATGCGCGGCGGCGGGACGGAACGCGCCCCCGGGCGGGCGGCGAGCGTCGGTTGCTCGTCGGCCGGCCCCGGCTCGCCCACGGCGACACCGGCATCCCCCTGATCCATCGCGCGTATCCTACCCGCTCCTGCAGGCGGAGGCGACGGTCGCACCCGTGAACGGGCCTCGACCCCAGCGGGATGGGCTCAGGTCCAGCGGACGGAGAAGAGCATGTCCGTCACCGGGTAGCCCCGGTCGCGGCCCTCCGCGCCCCGTGAAGGCGTGACCTGGAGACCCATCGCTCCAGCCGCCCTCATGACCGCCTCGATGTAGGCGACGGCGACCGGCTGGTACCAGTCGAAGATCTCCATCGGGATGGCGCCTCGGCGAGCCACGCAGCGACCCGGCGAGAGCTCCAGGATTTCGGCGGTGCCGAAGTCGAAGTAGCGCTTGGTGATCTTGATGACCCCGCGCATGGCTTGCTCTGGGGAGATGATGGTCAGCAGCGCCCGATACACGCCGTTGAGATCTTCCTCGGCCTGCGCGACTGCATACTCGCGGCAGAATTCGTCGTTCCGTTTCCCCTCGAGCTGAGCCCCCATCTCACAGAGCTGGACCATCGGAAAGATGTCGTACCAGCTCGCGGCGAGGAAGGGCTGCGAGAGGAACCTGCGGGTGTCCTCGTCCTTGCAGAGGTCCGCCCACGCGTTCTCACCGTGGCGGCGTGCCAGCCGTCGAACCACTCCGCGGTAGGCGAGACCCTTTGCTCGGAAAGGGCTCGCATGGGCGGCGACGACCGAACGGGTGGAGGCTCCGAACACGACCCAATTAATACAGCATTTGCAAACTATTGCAACGCGAGAGGAACGGGCCCGTGTGCCTGCAGGTTCGGCTTCCGGCTCAGAAGCCGGCGAGCGTGATGCCGTAGGCGAAGAGGAGCGGGGTGAAGCAGACGGCGAGGAAGACGCCGATCCACGCGTGGCTGCGGTTGCCGAAGACTCGGACCACGCCGTTCAGGGGCCGGTTGAAGAGCCCGTTCATGATGCAGAAGTCCTTCGAGTAGGGCTCCCGGTGGTGCTTCGCATGGGCGGGGAAGTCGATGAGCAGGTGGGCCCGCTGGAGCAGCCCCGCAACCGGCGGGAGCTGCTTCTTCCGCGCGTGCGCCCAGCGGTGGGACATCTGCATCACGTGGAGCCAGAGCACCATCGAGAGGAACACCACGTAGACGAGTGGAGTGTGGAAGGGGAGCACCGCGACGAAGAGGAGCGTGAGCGGCAGGTGCATCACGTAGAGGTGCTGGTAGAGCGGCATCTCCGTGATGCTGCGAGGGTTGTCGTGGTGCTTCTGAAACCCATCGGCGAGGCCCTCGATCAGCTTGATCTCGAGGGAGCGCGGGTTGTCGAGGATGATGTGGAGCAACCCGCTGACGATGTCGGTCAGGAAGTAGCAGAAGCCAAAGACGATCAAGACGCCGGCGACCGAAGGCGGGTCCTGCGCGATCCAATACAGCGACCAGATCATCCCGAGCGTCATGATGATCGTGAACTTCTTGCTGTAGCCGGCCTTCATGCTGCACGGGCCGTACCCAAGCGCGGGCAATGGCGCAACCGTTCATTTTCGACTGGGCCGCTTTGGGGGGAAGGTGCTGCGTCGACGGCTCGAGGGACGCGAAGGGCTTCGGCCGTCACCTGTTCACGCTAGTGTCGGTCTTCCTCGTCTCCGCCGGCTGCGATAGCGTGGGCCCATGAGCGCACGAGTCTTTCGTGAGGCTGCGCTGGAGTACCGGCTGGCCACTCCGCAGGGCGTCACCCCCACCACCCAGTCGAAGCGCTGGTTCTTCGAGCTCCCGCAGGAGCGCGACACCCCCGATCACTGGGAGGAGCTGCTCCAGCGGCTCTTCTACGACGCAAACGTGAAGATGCGGCGCCGGCAGCCGGACGACCACGCCTACCTGAAGCTGGACCGCTACGAGATCCGACCGATCGACCCGATGAAGACGCTCGCATGGCCAGGGCAGACCAGCCGCGAGCAGGCGGAAGCCCACATGCCCTGGCAGCTGTCGCAGGTCGTGTGGGAGTGGTCGTCGTGTTTGCTGGTGGACGACGAGGGGCGCTACGACGGCGTCGCGGCGAATGACTTCTGCGAGCTGATCGCCTTCCGAATGCACGCGGCGGGCGCGATCGACGACGCGCAGTGCATCGCCTTCCTCCAGAAGGTCTATCCGGGACAGCCCAACGGCGGACAGCTCTGCTTCGCGAATCGCGAGCAGCGCCTCGCCAACATCGTGGTGATCCGGAGCCTCCCGGGGCACTTCCGGAAGGCGCCTGGCCAGGAGCCGCTCGTGTCCGGCCCCGTGCGGCCGGGCGACGTCGGCTTCTGAGCGCTCGTTAGACCGACGCCACGTCGATGACGACCTTGCCGCGCGCGCGCCCGGTCTCGAGGTAGCGATGGGCCTCGGCGATCTCGTCGAGCGGGAACACTCGATCGATCACCGGACGGATCGTTCCGGCTTCGATGAGCTCGGTGATCGCCTGGAGGTTCGCGCCGTTCGCCTTTCGGGTGACGAAGCGGAGCTTCACGTTCCGGCCGACGGCCGCGCACATCATGCGAGTCGCGGTCTTGCTCACCATGGCAGTCAGCCCCAGCGCCGGACCGTACTGCTCGGTGTAGGTCGGGAGCCCCGCGGTGATGCAGGCCACGCGTCCGCCTCGACGAACGGTGCGGATGGCTCGCCGGACCTCGTCACCGCCGACGCTCTCCAGGATCACGTCGACGCCCGCGGCGACGTCTTCCCAGTTCTCGGTGTGGTAGTCGATGCAGACGTCGGCGCCGAGGCTGCGCGCGAGCTCGTGGTTCCGGGGGCTGCAGGTCGTCAGCACCTCGGCGGCGCCGAGCGCCTTGGCCAGCTGGATCGCGAAGGTGCCCACGCCGCCGGAGCCGGCCTGGATCAGCACGCGCTCGCCCGGCTGCACGTCGGCCGCGCCGACGAGGCAGTCCCACGCGGTCAGGCCGACCAGCGGGATCGACGCCGCCTCTTCGTGGGTGAGGTTCTTCGGCTTGTGGGCCAGCTCGCTCTCGCGCACCGCGATCCGTTCGGCGTAGGTGCCGATGCGGCGATGGCTCGGTGAGGCATAGACTTCGTCGCCCACGGCGAAGTGCGTGACCTTCTCGCCGACCTGGGTGACCACGCCCGAGAGATCCAGCCCGAGCTTCGAAGGCATCGAGAGCCAGACGACCGAGCGCTGGCCGCCGCCGCGGATCTTGTAGTCGATCGGGTTCACGCTCGAGGCGCGGATGTCGACGAGGACCTCCTTCGGGCCCACCGTCGGTTCCTCCACGTCTTCGATGCGGAACACCTCGGGGTCGCCATACTCGTGAATGCGCGCGGCTCTCATGCCAATCCTCCAAACCAGCTCAGAACGACGTCCGAGAGAAAGACCCAGATCGCGACTGGCGCCGCCAGCCCGATGGCCGAGCCGACGAAGTAGTCGCGGAAGCGCACGCGGGACATCGCGAGCGCGTAGTTCAGCGGCGGCGAGAGCATCAGGAACGTGCGCAGGGCCACCACCGTGCGCACCGGTCGCTCGTCGAGCTTGGCGAGCACTCTGCGCATCGGCTCCCAGCGGATCTCGTCGAGCGCCTTACCGCCGACGGCGCGCACGACGACGAAGCTCAGCGTGATCGCCGCGAGCGCCCCGAGGTATGCCCACAGGAAGCCCATCCCCGGACCGTAGGCGACGCGGGCCCCCACGAGGAACGCCGCGCCCGGCACCTGGATCAGCGACCCGAGGCTGAAGGCGCCGAGATAGGCCAGCACACCCATGCAGCCGGCACCGACCGCGAGCTCTCGGATGCCGTCGGGCGAGAGCGCTTCGCGCAGACCGTACGCATCGGCCACCAGCCAGAGGCCACCGATGACCACGACGAAGAGAAGGAGCTTCTTCATGACCTCACCAACGTGCTGACCGCGACCTCGCCCACGTACGCCCGCAGCTCCTCCCGGACCCGCGCGCTGTCGCCGCCGATCGTCTCGAGCTCGGCGTCGGTCGTGAGCGCCACGCGGGTGAGCAGGAACATGAGCCCCTGGAGCGGCACGCGGAGCTCGCGCTCGCTGCGCCCGAGCACCGGCGCCAGGAGTCGGCTCGCCGTGTCCAGGTAGTTCTGCTGCGCTTCCACCAGTCGCTCGCGGAAGGGCCCTTCGGCTTCGAAGACCGTGGTGCGCAGCAGGAAGCGGCTGTAGAGGTTCCGCTCGAGCGCGTAGCCGAACGCGCACATCGCGGCGCGTCGGATGACCGTCTCGATGTCACCCGCGTGCTCGGCCACCACCTTCATCAGGTCGCCCTCGAGGCCCTCGAGGTTGGTGAAGCACTCTTCGACGCACCGCGCATGCAGCTCGTCCTTGGTGCCGAAGTGGTGGTGCACCGTCGCGAAGGTCACGCCGGCGTCGGACGCGATCTGGCGGAGCGAGGTCGCCTTCAGACCGCCATCGCCGAAGTGGCGAATGGCGGCGTCCAGGATGCGCTGGCGGGTCAGCGCGGGGTCGGCGTTTCTCGGGCGTCCCATAGGGGCGGAGAAACTTATGTATCGATAGATAAGTTCCGTCAAGGCGACGAACGACGGGCTGGAACATCTCTCGGTGCGCGAGGACGACGCACCTGAGCGACGGCTCGCGGGCGAGGTAGGTCGGCCGCGTACACGCCCCTCCAGTTCTCGCGAGCACGGCTTGACGGGGAACGCGGCCCGTTCATCCTGTTCACTCCCCAATCGTGGTATCGGGAGGCCGGGCCACCAGCGGAGCCAACGAATGCGGCTGCTGTCTCTCGTGTGCGTCCCCTTCTTCTTCGTGCCCGTGAACCCTTCGAGGGCCGAGCCGACCGAGGAGACCCCAGCACCAGCGGTCGTGAGCCCGCCAGCCGAAACCACCCCGCCCGAGCCTAAGCCTCCCCTCGTCGTCGGCCATCGCGCGCGACCCAGTGGCTGTGTCCCACCGCTGCTTCCTCCGCGAGAGTCGCTCTCGCTCGGGCGGCCGACCCGGGGCCTGCTCGCCGCGGGGCGCTTCCTCGGCGAGTCCGAGCTCGTCCATCACGTAGACGCGACCGACTGCAACTTCTGGGGGACCGATGAGCTGGTCGGTGCGATGCGACGCGTCGCTGCGACCGTGGCGAGCGTGCATCCGGGCCATCGGCTCACCGTCGGCGAGCTCTCGCGGCAGAAGGGCGGCGAGATCGACGGCCACGCCTCGCACGAGAGCGGCCGTGACGTGGACCTCGGCTTCTACTTCGTCGACGAGGAAGGACAGCCCTACGAGCCGAGTCGCTTCGTCGACGTGCGTCGCGATCGCACGGCCGTCGTCGGCGAGCGGACGCTCACCTTCGACGTCGACCGGAACTGGCGGCTCATCGAGGCGCTCCTCCGCGACGACGAAGCCGACGTGAACTTCATCCTCGTCAACGGACGCATTCGCGATTGGCTCTTGGCCCACGCGCGCTCGATCGGCGCGCCGACCGAGCTCTATCGGCACGCGTCGCGCGTCCTGCTTCGGCCGCGGCGGGGCCGGCATCCACACCGAAACCACTACCACGTGCGCATCTACTGCCCGGCGACCGATAGCGGCTGCCGCGATCGCGGTCGGCTGTGGGCGTGGGTCGAGCAAGCTCGCGCCGAGCGCGCGGCGCAGGCGGCGAGCCTGGAAGGCGCCGAGGCGCCGGACGCCGAGCAGGGGGCAGTCGAGCGCGCGCGACGGACGGGCGAGCGCTCCGCGGCCGCGCCGTCGAGCCCGGATCCGTCGCGCTCCTAGGAGGCGAGGGAGCTGACGGCTAGAAGGCCGGCGTGACGACGAGCCTGGTTCTCGAACGCGGCCGCGAATCCGTCCCCACTGCCTTCGTCCGTCGACAGAGCAACGGCGGCGTAGGTCGATTGAAATCGCACCCATCGAACCACCGCTTGCGTCGATTGTCAGGCTGTTCGCGGCGATGAGATTGGGTAGAGTCCTGCCCGGAGCTCGGGGAGGGACCAATGAGCAGCAGCCCGGAACGCGAGATGGCGGTGTGTCGAGAGCATGGACTCCGGTACGACCGCGCCACCCAGTCCGGGTGCGTGATCTGCCGCCGAGAAGGGGGTGCACCGGACTCGATGCCCAGCTCTCGGCCCCCCAGCGCCGCCGAGCCCGAGGCGGAGGGCCGCGACCTGAAGACGTGGGCCGTGGTGGGCGTCTGTGTGCTCGTCGTGCTCGGCGGGCTGGGCTCGCTCTTCATGCCGCAGGACGGGGACGTGTACGAGTACCTCCAGCACGTCCGGGACCATTCCCAGTTCGAGGGCGAGGAGGCGGAGACGCTGAGGCGCTTCCAGCGGATCGACGAGTTGATCGAGCATGCGGCGCCGGGGGTCAACGGGCGGACCTTCCGGCTGGCCGAGGAGACGCGGGAGGTCATGGCTCGTCGTCGGCAGGAGATCGCTGCGCTCGCCAAGCCCCTCGAGGTCGAGTCGGCGGCCGACGCGATCGACCAGATCTTCGTCATCTTCGACTCCCTGATCGACACGATCGTGGCGTTCCTTCGGTTCGTCGACGGACTCGAGGGTCCTCCGAGCAACGGGATCTCCCCCTCAGCGGAGCGAACCTTCCGCGCGCTCGCTGCCGACGCGAACCGCTTGGCGACCGAGCTGAGGCAGCAGTGCGGGACGGTGAACGGACAGATCGAGGCCTTGGTCGAGGACAGCGCTCCACGGTGGTCGCGCACCACGATGACGATCAACTTCTGCGAACCCGACCGAAACTGGTAGCCAGCACCGCCTCGGACGTTCAGGGAACGAGGGTTTCGAGAGAGCTGACGGCCCTGGCTAGGGCTCGAAGTGTCACCGCTTGGTGCGCCTTTACGGGTTCCGACCATTCGTGGTGCCATGGCGCCGTGCTGATCGAATGTGCGCATTGTGGAGCCCCCCTGGACGTGACGGAGGGCGAGCGCCAGACCACCTGCGCCTACTGCGGTCGGCTGCAGGAGGTGCGAAGCGCGCGCACGATGGAGCAACCGCAGGGGTGGAAGGCTCCGCAGCAGTGGACGCCGCCCGCACACTTTCCGGCGCAGTCGCGACCGCTGCAGCTCGACGCCTCGGTCGCCGCACAGCAGGCGGGCAAGGCCGTCCGTGGCGTGCTCTGGGGAGTCGGCTGTACGGTGCTCCTGTCGATCCTGGTCCCCGGCATCATCCTCTACGTCGTCTTCGCGAAGACGACCGACGCGGTCGAGGGTGCGTTCGGTGGCGCCAACGGTCCGAACATCGAGTTCCCGAACATGCCGAACGTCGGCGTCGGCACGCAGTCGAACCAGCCCATCGAGTGCGTCGGCGCGGGCGACGTCATCCGCACCAACGCCGACGTGAACGTGCCCACGGGACCCGCGGTCATCGTCCGGGACGGCTGCCAGCTGCGCCTGGTGAACACGAACGTCCGCGGCAAGGACGGCATCCGGATCGAGGGCAGCGGCGAGGTCACGATGATGAACGGGAGCGTCACCGTGGAGGGCACGGCGCTCTACGCCTCGGGCGGATCGATCACGCTCACCAACGTCGAGCTCGGGGGCAAGCACGGCATCGCGACCGAGGGCGACGCCGACGTGCGGCTGATCAACGGCGGCATCCGCGCCGATCAGGTCGCGATCCAGGCCCGGGGCACCTCGCGGGTCGATCTCACGAACACCGACGTCGTCGGCACCGTGGAGCAGGACCCCAGCGCCACCGTCCGCCGCTGACCACGAGTTTCCCACAGCACGCCTGTCGCCATCGGGCGCTCCCACCTTGAGGAGTCGGCGTGATTTCTGGTACCAACGCCCCTTCGCTCTCGACGTGGGGGAGCGGCGCATGGGGTTCGCCCATGGGCCGGCCGTCCTTCAGTCGTGGAGCTTCCCCAAACGGGGATCGCTGGAGGTATCGGGATGGCACGCAAGGTCGTGGGTGGGCTCATTCAGGCGAGCAACGCGCTGAACGACGAGAACGCGTCGGTGCAACAGATCGCGGACGCCGCGCTCGAGAAGCACATCGGCATGATCGAAGAGGCCGCGAAGAAGGGCGTTCAGATCCTCTGCCTGCAGGAGATCTTCAACGGCCCCTACTTCTGCCCGAGCCAGGACCCGAAGTGGTGCGACCAGGCCGAGCTCATCCCGGACGGGCCGACGACCCAGAAGATGATGGAGCTCGCGAAGAAGCACGAGATGGTCATCGTCGTGCCCATCTACGAGCGCTCCCCGGTCGCGGGCGTCTACTACAACAGCGCCGCGGTCATCGACGCCGACGGGAGCTACCTCGGCACCTACCGGAAGAACCACATCCCCCACACGAACCAGTTCTGGGAGAAGTTCTTCTTCAAGCCGGGCAACCTCGGCTACCCGGTCTTCCAGACCCGCTACGCCAAGGTCGGCGTCTACATCTGCTACGACCGCCACTTCCCGGAGGGCGCGCGCCTGCTCGGGCTCAACGGCGCCGAGATCGTCTTCAACCCGAGCGCAACCGTCGCCGGCCTGAGCGAGTACCTCTGGAAGCTCGAGCAGCCGGCCCACGCGGTGGCCAACGGCTACTTCCTCGGCGCGATCAACCGCGTCGGCACCGAGGCGCCCTGGAACATCGGCGAGTTCTACGGCCAGAGCTACTTCGTGAACCCGCGCGGTCAGTTCCTCGCCGAGGGGTCGCGCGACCAGGACGAGGTGATCGTCGCCGAGATGGACCTCGACATGATCGAAGAAGTCCGCCGCACCTGGCAGTTCTATCGCGACCGCCGCCCCGACACCTACGGCGACATGATCGAGCAGTTGCCTTGAAGCCAGAGAGATTCTGATGGCTACGACCCTCATCAAGAACGGCCGCATCGTCACCGCGGTCGACGACTACTTCGCGGACGTCTTCATCGACGGCGAGACCGTCGCGCAGATCGGCAAGGACCTGCAGGTGCAGGCGGACAAGGTCATCGATGCGAAGGACCGGCTGGTCCTCCCCGGTGGCATCGATCCGCACACGCACCTCGACATGCCCTTCGGTGGCACGACCAGCGCCGACGACTTCGAGACCGGCACCATCGCCGCCGCGCACGGCGGCACGACCTGTCTGATCGACTTCGCCATCCAGGAGAAGGGCAAGTCGACCATCGAGGGTCTCGACACCTGGCACGGCAAGGCCGACGGCAAGGCGACCATCGACTACGGCTTCCACATGATCATCACCGACATGCCCGTGGAGCGCATGCCGGAGATGACCAAGCTCCGTGACGAGGGCGTCAGCTCCTACAAGCTCTTCATGGCGTACCCCGGCGTGCTCTACGTCGACGACGGCGTGCTCTACCGGGCCTTTCGCCAGGCCGGCCTCGACGGCACCCGCATCTGCATGCACGCGGAGAACGGCATCGTCATCGACGAGATCGTCCGCGAGGCGGTGGCAGACGGAAAGGTCGACCCGAAGTACCACGCGCTCACCCGCCCGACTCGCATGGAGGCCGAGGGCGTGCACCGCTCGATCGCGATCGCCGAGGTCGCCGACGTGCCGCTCTACATCGTGCACCTGAGCTGCCACGACGCCCTCGAAGAGGTGAAGCGCGGCCGGGCCCGAGGCGTGAACGTGATCGCCGAGACCTGCCCGCAGTACCTGCTGCTCGACCAGAGCATCTACGACCAGGGCTTCGAGGGCGCGAAGTGGGTGATGACCCCGGCGCTCCGCGAGAAGTGGAACCAGGAGTCGCTCTGGCAGGGGCTGCAGTTCCGCGACCTCGAGACCATCGCCACCGACCACTGCCCCTTCTGCTTCAAGGATCAGAAGGAGCTCGGGCGCGAGAGCTTCACCAAGATCCCGAACGGCGCCCCCGGCGTCGAGAACCGCATGAGCGTCATCTACGACGCCGGCGTCGTGAAGGGCCGCATCGGCCTCAACCGGTTCGTGGAGCTCACCAGCACCGCCGCGGCCAAGGCGTTCGGCCTCTTCCCGAAGAAGGGCACCATCGCGGTGGGCTCCGACGCGGACATCGTGATCTTCGACCCCGAGCGCAGGGAGACCATCAGCGTGGACAACGAGTTCACCCACCACATGAACGTCGACTACTCGGCGTACGAGGGCCGCGAGGTCCAGGGCTGGACCGAGACGGTGCTCAGCCGCGGCCGCGTCATCATCGAGAACGGCAAGCTGGAGACCCGCGGTGGTGGCCAGTTCGTAAAGCGCGTCGGCGTGGGGGAGTTGTTGCGATGAGCGAGAAGATCACCAGCAAGGAAGTCCGCGAGAAGCACGCCAAGCACCTCTTCCCGGCGGTCGCGAACTTCTACGAAGAGCCGGCCGTGCTCGTGGAGGGCCACGGCACCAAGCTCACCGACCTCGACGGGAACGACTACCTCGACTTCTTCGGCGGCATCCTGACGGTCTCGCTCGGTCACTCGAACGAGGAGATCAACGACGCGGTCATCGCGCAGATCCAGCGCCTGACCCACGTCAGCACGCTGTACCCGACGGTGCCCATCGTGGAGCTCGCCGAGCGGCTCACCGCCGCGACGCCGGGCAAGCTCGAGAAGGCCTTCTTCACGGCCAGCGGCACCGAGGCCGACGAGACCGCGGTCATGATGGCCCAAGTGTTCACCGGCAACAGCGAGCTGGTCGCGCTCCGCCACGGCTACTCCGGGCGCAGCCTGCTCGCGCAGTCGCTCACCGCGCACAACACCTACCGCGCGGTGCCGAGCCAGATCGCGGCCATCAAGCACGGCCTGGCGCCCTACTGCTACCGCTGCCCGATGAAGCTCGAGTACCCGAGCTGCGGCGTGGCCTGCGCCAAGGACCTGGACGAGCTCATCCAGACGACCACGACCGGGAAGATCGCTGGCATGTTGGTCGAGCCCATCCAGGGCGTCGGCGGCTTCGTGACGCCACCGAAGGAGTACTTCCAGATCGCTCAGGAGATCATCGCCAAGTACGGCGGGGTCTTCATCGCCGACGAGGTCCAGACCGGCTTCGGCCGCACCGGCAAGATGTGGGGCATCGAGCAGTACGGCGTCGAGCCGGACATGATGACGATGGCCAAGGGCATCGCGAACGGCTTCCCGCTCGGCGCCATCGTGACCACCGCGCCGATCGCCGACAGCCTGACGAAGGGCTCGATCAGCACCTTCGGCGGCAACCCGGTGAGCTGCACGGCCGGCAACAAGGTGCTCGAGATCATCGAGCGCGACGACCTCTGCGGCAACGCCGAGGCGATGGGCGCCATCCTCCGCGAGGGCCTCGAGGCGCTCCAGAAGAAGTACCCGAAGATCATCGGCGACGTCCGCGGCATGGGCCTGATGCAGGCCCTCGAGCTGGTGAAGGACGAGGAAGCCGGTGACCGCACCCCGAACCCCGAAGCCACCAAGGCGCTCTTCGAGCAGACCAAGAAGCGCGGTCTGCTCATCGGCAAGGGCGGTCTCTGGGGCAACACCATTCGCATCGCGCCGGCGTTGAACATCGGCGAAGACGAGATCCGTGAAGGGCTGACCATCCTCGGCGAGTCCTTCGCGGCCATGGAGACCGCGTGACCAGACTCCCCGACGATCGGCTCGAGACGAAGCTGCCCGACAAGGCGCCGCTCTACACTCGCCCCGAAGCAATCACCGAAGCCAATCGGTGTATCTACTGCGTGGACGCGCCCTGCGTGCAGGCGTGCCCGACCGGGATCGACATCCCGACCTTCATCCACAAGATCGCGACGGACAACGTGAAGGGCTCGGCGCGGACGATCTTCGCTGCCAACCTGCTCGGCACCAGCTGTGCGCGGGTCTGCCCGGTGGAGGTGCTCTGCGCCGGCAGCTGCGTCTACAACCACTGGGGCCGCGAGCCGATCGCCATCGGTCGGCTGCAGCGCTACGCGACCGAAAACGCAATCGCCCAGGACGCGGAGCTCCTGAGCAAGACTCGGAAGCCCGCGACGGGCAAGACCATCGCCTGCATCGGCGGCGGTCCGGCCTCGCTCGCGGCGGCCGGCCACCTCGCGCTCGATGGGCACACCGTCCACGTCTACGAGAAGCGCGCCGTCGCCGGTGGTCTGAACACGACCGGTGTCGCGCCCTACAAGCTCCACTCGGAGGACTCGCTCGCGGAGGTCGAGCTGATCCTCGCATTGGGTGACATCGAGCTGAAGACCGGCGTCGAGATCGTCGATGGCGACGCCGGCGAGGGCCAGGTCACTGCGGCGAAGCTCGCCGAGGACTACGACGCGATCTTCATCGGCATCGGCCTCGGTCCGGACAACGCCCTCGGCGTCGAAGGTGAAGAGGGCGAAGGCAGCGTCGGCGCCGTGGAGTACATCGAGCGCCTCAAGCTCGAGGGTGGCATGTCCATCGGCGAGATCGGCACCGCGCTGGTGGTCGGCGGCGGCAACACCGCCATCGACATCGCCCGCGAGCTCGCGCAGCTCGGCGTGGCCGACGTCGCGATGGTCTACCGCAAGACCGAGGAAGCGATGAGCGGCTACCACCACGAGATGGTCGACGCTCGGAAGGACGGCGTTCGCCTGATCGAGAACCGGCAGCCGGTCGCCGTCGTCCGTGAGGGCGGCAAGGTCACCGGCCTGAAGGTGAAGGCCACCGATTCGGACGCCCAGGAGACGCTGGCGTGCGATCTGGTGGCGATGGCCATCGGTCAGAGCCGGCTCACGAAGCTCGCCGCCGCCTTCGGTGGGGTCGAGCTCGACGGCAAGGGCCGGGTCCAGGTCGACCCGGCCACCAACCGCACCGGGAACCCGAAGGTCTACGCCGGCGGGGACTGCGTCAACGGCGGCAAGGAGGTCGTGAACGCGGCCCAGCACGGCAAGCTCGCCGCCCGCGCCATCACCGCCAGCTTCGGAGAGGGCTGATTCATGGCTGACTTGAGCATCGAATTCTGTGGCGTGAAGTCGCCGAACCCCTTCTGGCTGGCCAGCGCGCCGCCCACCAACACCGGCGATCAGGTGAAGCGCGCCTTCGACGCCGGGTGGGGTGGGGCGGTCTGGAAGACCCTCGGCAACCCGATCGTGAACGTGTCGAGCCGCTTCGGCGGCGTCGATTACGGATCGACGCGGATGATGGGCCTGAACAACATCGAGCTCATCACCGACCGTCCGCTCCAGGTGAACCTGGACGAGATGGCCGACGTGAAGAAGCACTACCCGGACCACACGCTGATCGCCTCGCTGATGGTCGACACCCGCGAGGAGTGGCACGAGATCATCCAGAAGGTCGAAGACGTCGGCTCCGACATGCTCGAGCTGAACTTCGGCTGCCCGCACGGCATGTGTGAGCGCGGCATGGGCTCGGCGGTCGGCGCGGAGCCCGAGGTCCTGAAGACCATCGTCGGCTGGGTCATGGAGAAGGCCAACGTGCCGGTGATCGTGAAGCTCACGCCGAACGTGGGCGACATCGCCGTGCCCGCGCAGGCGGCGCTCGAGGCGGGCGCGGACGCAGTCAGCCTGATCAACACCGTGAAGTCGATCGTCGGTGTGGATCTGGACCGGATGGTCCCGCTCCCCGTGGTCGGCAACGGCTCGTCCAACGGCGGCTACTGCGGCCCGGCGGTCAAGCCCATCGCGCTACACCTGCTCGGCCAGACCGCCAAAGTCTTCCCGAAGCCCATCAGCGGCATCGGTGGCATCAGCACGTGGCGCGACGCCGCCGAGTTCATGGCGCTCGGCTCGACCAGCGTGCAGGTCTGCACCGCGGTCATGCACTACGGCTACCGCATCGTCGAAGACATGATCGAGGGCCTCAGCGACTTCCTCGACGAGAAGGGCATGGACTCCGCGATGGACCTCGTGGGCAAGGCCGTGCCGCAGTACAAGGACTGGGGCGACCTGGACCTGAACTACCACGTGGTCGCCGACATCGACCCCGACAAGTGCATCGGCTGCCAGCTCTGCTTCGTCGCCTGCATGGATGGGAGCCACCAGTGCATCCACATCCCGGGCATGAGCGACGAGGACAAGAAGAAGGCCGGCCACGTCGCCTTCCCGACGGACGTCCCCGATCGCCCGGTCACCGCCAAGGGCGGCACGCCCGGCGCGCGCATCCCCTACGTGCACGAAGAGGAGTGCGTCGGCTGCAACCTCTGCGCGCTGGTCTGCCCGGTCGAGGGCACCATCACCATGGTCGAGAAGCGCAAGGCGCCCGAGACCGAGACCTGGAACGACCGCGTCGCGGCCGGCAAGGATCTCGTGCCCGGCGGCCTGGACGCGACGCGCAAAGCGCGCGGCGCCGATTAGCCCGTGGCCGGAGCCACCGTAGAGGCGGACCCGATCGAGGGCGCCGACCCGAGCCTCTTCAACAACGACCTCGCGCCGACCCCGGAGGCGGGCAAGACGTGGAAGTGGAGCAACATCGCCGCCCTCTGGGTCGGCATGGTGGTCTGCGTCCCGACCTACATGCTCGCCGCGGGCATGGTGTCGGAGGGCATGAGCTGGTGGCAGGCGGTACTCACCGTCGCGCTCGGCAACGTCATCGTGCTCCTGCCGATGATGCTCGTCGGCCACGCGGGCACCAAACACGGCATCCCCTTCCCGGTGTTGCTCCGCTCGAGCTTCGGCACCGTGGGCGCCAACGTGCCAGCGTTGCTGCGCGGGCTGGTCGCGTGCGGCTGGTTCGGCATCCAGACCTGGGTCGGTGGCTCGGCCATCTACACCCTGATCAACGCGGTCAGCGGCGACGCCATCAAGGGCGACGAGCTCGCCGTGCTCGGCATCGACGGCGGCCAGTTCGCATGCTTCGTCGGCTTCTGGGCGCTGCACGTGGTCTTCATCAAGTTCGGCACCGAGTCGATCCGCTGGCTCGAGACCCTCGCCGCGCCCTTCCTGATCCTGATGGGCCTGGCGCTCCTCGCATGGGCCTACGTGGAGGCTGGCGGCTTCGGCGAGATGCTCTCGACCCCCTCGCAGTTCGATGCGGGCCAGCCGAAGGAAGGCGAGTTCTGGAGCGTCTTCTTTCCGAGCCTGACCGCGATGGTCGGCTTCTGGGCGACGCTCTCCCTGAACATCCCGGACTTCACCCGCTACTGCAAGACGCAGAAGGACCAGATCGTCGGCCAGGCCGTCGGGCTGCCACCGACCATGGCGCTCTTCGCGTTCATCGGTGTCGCGGTCACCAGCGCCACCGTCGTCATCTACGGTGAGGCCATCTGGGACCCGGTCCAGCTCCTCGGCAAGATGGGCGGCACCGCCGTGGTCTTCGCGCTCATCGCGCTGGTGGTCGCGACCTTGACCACCAACCTGGCCGCGAACGTCGTTGCCCCGGCCAACGGCTTCTCGAACATCGCGCCGGAGAAGATCAGCTTCAAGATGGGCGGCTACATCACCGCCGGTCTCGGCCTGGCGATGTTCCCCTGGAAGCTCCTCGAGAGCACCGAGGGCTACATCTTCACCTGGCTCATCGGCTACTCGGCGCTCCTCGGCCCCATCGCCGGCATCCTGATCAGCGACTACTTCCTGCTCCGGCGCACCGAGCTCGACGTCGAGGATCTCTTCCGCACGAAGGGCCAGTTCTCCTTCGGCGGTACCGGCTGGAACTGGCGCGCGCTGGTGGCGTTGGTCGTCGGCGTCGCGCCCAACGTGATGGGCTTCCTGAAGGCCGCCGGCGCCGTCGACGAGGTCTCCGCGATCTGGAGCGACATCTACACCTACGCCTGGTTCGTGGGCTTCTTCATCAGCGGCGGTCTCTACTTCATGCTCTCGCGAGTGGCCCCGCCGCCGCAGCTCGGGCGAGCCGAGCCCACCGACTTCTGAGCTGGACCTCGGGGCGCTTCGAGGCGATTCTCCGGCCGTGGGGATTCCGCTCGACATCGTCTACGAGGACGAGACGTCCCGGCAGGTCTACGGCCGCAACCTGCACTTCGCGGTCTGGTACGACGCGCCCGTCGTCGAGCAGATGCACGAGTGGGGGCGCCGCGCCGCCGCCATCCGAAAGGCGAACCCGGAAGGAACCGGGCTGATGAACCTGGTGGTCAGCGGCACGCCCGCCTTCAGCGCCGAAGTGCGCGAGGCCGTGAAGGAGTACACGGAGCACGGCGTCCACAACGTCGGCGCGGCGCACATCATCCTGGTCCGTGGTCTGCTCGCCAGCGCGGTCCGCGGATTCCTGAGCACGGCGATGCTCCTCGGCCGGCCGAAGAACCCGACCAAGGTCTTCGCCGAGGTCCAGCCCGCCTGTCAGTGGATGGTGCGGAACACCGCGACCACTGGTGGGCAGGAGTGGACCGCCGACGACATCCTCGACTGCTGCCAGCGCGCCATCGAGCGCTGACCGCGTGCTAGAGCGCGGCATGCGTTCTTGGCTCGTCGTCCTTCTCGTCGTCCTTCTCGTCGCCTGTGGAGGTGCCCAGTCCGGTGGCTCGTCGGAGGTGCGGAGCATCCACGACTTCCCCGACCCGGCGAAGCTCGACGAGCGACTCGCCGCCGCGCCGGCGCCCGAGTCGTTGCTCTCCGAGTCCCTGACCGAACCCGAAGGGTGGAGGATCGAAGGAGAGCTGCCGGGCACCCCCGCGCCCGAGCCGCACGAGTCCGCGAGTCCAGAAGGTCGACTGATCCTCGGAGCCGCGGCCTCGCGACCTTCCGTCGAGGCGACGGCGGCGGCTCATTGTCTGGCGCGGGAGGCCGCCGCCCACTGGCTCCGGACCGGCCGCTACCCCGCGCAAGGGCATCGCCGCTTCCTCGCGGCTCGTTGCGGAGTGACCGGTCCGTCGCTCCTGCTCTCGGCGATGCCTCTCTCTTCGGCGGAGAGCATCGACGCCGTCTCCGCCGACATGCTCCGCTATCTGGAGCGACACCTCGACGGCGAAGGGCTCCGGCACGCCGGGCTCGCCGTGGTCCGCGAGGAGAGCGGCTCGGGGGTCGCCATGCTCGCCGTCGAGTACGCGCTCGCGCGGCTGCACATCGTTCGCCCGAAGCCCACGGAGCAGGGCTTCGTGATCGTGCGGGGACGCATCTTGAAAGACGTCCGCTACGTCACCGGCTACCTGAACCAGGGCGTCGACCGCGTGGTGGAGTGCGAGCGCGCGAACAACCTCTCGCTCCCCGAGTTCGCCCTTCGCTGCGTCATGGACCCCGCCGACGATCACGCGAGTCTCGACATCGCGGCGTTCGAGCCGGGGCGGATGCTCGGACTGCCCGTCGCGTCGCTGATCGTGCGCCGCGACGACGCGTCCATTCGCGACTACGAGATGCGACCGGTCGGCCAACCGACGACTCCGCAGAGCGCCGAAGCGTTCGCGCGAGCCGTGGTGGCGCGAGTGAACGGGATCCGGCAGGCCGGGGGTCTGGGGGAGCTCCGTCTCGCCGCCAGCCAGAGCCAAAAGATGACCCGTGCCGTTCCGTACTTCTTCACGCCCGAGGCCGACGGGGAGCTCCAGGACCTGATCGCCATGACCATGATCGCGGGCTGGGACGTCGAGGGGCTGATCCAGGACGCGAGCTTCTCGGCGGCACAGGTCCGTGAGCGCGACGCGAGTCGCTGGGTGGCCTATGCGCTCGAGCGCCCGTTCATGCGACACACACTGCTCGCGCCCGAAGCGAACGCGCTCGCCGTCAGCGCCGTCCTCGAACCGGGCGGAACCAGCGCGATGCTCGCGCACTACGAGCTCTTCGACGAGGCCGAGCCCCGCTTCGACGACGTCGCGGTCGCCATCCTCGATCGCATCACCGAGGTACGGGTCGCGCGGGGTCTTCCGGCGCCGACCGAGGTGCGCGACAACTCGGCGCTTCAGGCCGAGGTCGACCGGGTCCGCACCGATGGCAAGGACATCGACGACGCGCTGGAGGTGGCGCTGCGTCGGAGCGTTCGCCAGTGGAACCACGCGATCACCGGGTTCTGGATGCACGTCGGTGGCAACCCCGGTGCCTTCACCGTACCCGAGTCGTTGTTGCAGCCGGGGGAGCTCTACCTCCAGGCCGCGGCGACCTTCCATCGCGCGCCAGGCGCGCCGTGGGGTCAGTACCTGGTCTTCCTGGTCACGACCCGCTGAGCGCGTCGGCGACCTTCGCGTTCAGGATCGGCGTCACCTCGTCGACCACGGACCAGTCGCAGTCCTCGACGTCGAGCGCCGGCTCCTGGTGCGAGTACTGGTTGGTCCGACCGCCCTTCAGCTCGATCAGGTCGGTCCGCCACCAGCCATCCGCCGGCGGCAGCCGATGGAAGTACGAGTAGGCCATGTTGCGGGTGGCGTCGGGCACCGTGAGGTGCGTGTCCCACAGACCGCGGTGCAGACCCGGCGCGAGCGCCGACGGTGCCGCATCTCGCGACTCCAGCGCCGCCATCGTCTCCTCGTCGACGAAGTCGCTCGCGAGCCAGCCGCGCTCGAGCGCCCACGCCGCGAAGAGCACCGTCTCCGCGCACAGGTCGCCCAGCCGGCGCCCTTCATCGATCTGCAGCGTCGGGTTCGCGCCGGGAGACGCGTCGAAGACGACCGATCGCTCCTCGTCCACCACCCGCCGCCAGTGCGGTCGGTTGGCCACTCCACGGAAGACGCTGGGGTCACCGAACGCCGCGCGCAGCGCTTCCTCCGAGGGCTCCGCGGGGAGACCGAAGAGCGTGTCGGTGCCCCAGCCGCCGAACTTCTTCGTGAGCCACACGACCGACAGCCGAGGGAAGGCCGCCGCCTTGGTCTTGGGCACCACGGGGTAGTCGGGGTGCAGGATGTCGGGCACGAAGCCCATCTCGAGTCCCTCTTTGGCGGCCGTGACGTATTTCATCGAGTTGTTGGCCATCTGCTTGGGCAGCTTCTTCGCCAACCCGCTGCGGACGTCCTCCATGAACGCCCGAAGCGCCTCGTCGTCGACGGTGCGCCCCACGACGGCCACTACCTGCTGCAGCTCGATGCTCATGTCCCTCCTCGGTCGGCGAACTCTACCCGGGCTCCCTCGTAGGTCGCGCGCTTGCCCATCGGCAAGAGTCTAGCCGACTCGCTCATCCTTCACCCTCCGGCGCATCGGAGGGCCCTACGACGACGGGTGACACGAGAACTGGCCCCACGTCGCTGCCGCGCGATATCCCGAGCCATGGGGACGGCGAAGCAGAAGAAGCAGGGGCGGAAGGCCAAGAAGTACTCGCAGGCCACGCGCGTGCTGAAGATGGTCGACTACCTCACCGGTCGACGGAGCGGCGCGAGCTACGAGGAGATCGCCGAGCGCTTCGACATCACCACCCGGCAAGCCCGGCGCGACATCGCCGCCATCGACGAGGCAGGCTACGTGATCGAGCCGGTGACGGTCCGCGGCAAGACCGGCGTCCGCCTCGAGCGGGGTCAGCCAGGAGCCCTCCGCCTCAGTCTCTCCGAGCGCTACGCCCTGTTGGCGATTCGCCGTGTCTTCGACGTGCTCGACGGGACGCCCTTCGCCGAGGACGTCCGCTCCATCTACGACAAGGTCACCGCGTCGATGCCGCGGGACGCGGACGACCCCGAGGCGTACCTGGACCGCTTCGTCTACCTGCCCGACGGCGGTACCAAGCGCTACGACGATCACGACGAGATCCTCGACGCCCTGCTGACCGGCGTGCTCCGCACACGCCGCGTGCGCTGCACCTATCGCTCGGCGCGCGGCAACTCGCGCAGCGGCGCGCTCAGCCCCTACGCCATCGTGCTCTACCGCCATGGCCTCTACATCGTCGGCGAGATGGACGATGGCAGCGGCGTACGGGTCTTCGCCGCCGAGCGCTTCACCGAGGCCGAGTGGCTCAAGGGCGAGGCCTTCTATCGGCCCGAGGACTTCACCCTCGAGAGCTACTTCGAGGGCGCCTTCGGTGTGTTCACCGGTGGCGACGAGCAGACCGTCGTCTGCGAGCTGAGCCCGGAGGTCGCGCACCTGGTCGAGCATCGCCAATGGCACCCGACCCAGAAGGTCACGAAAGCCGAGGGGGGCTGGCTGCGCGTCAGCTTCGAGGTCTCCAACCTCACCCAGGTCCGGCACTGGCTCGTCGGCTGGGGCACGCACGTGCGGGTGGTCCAGCCGGAAGCGCTCGCCAAAGAGGTCCGCACGACCCACCGCGACGCCGCGAAGGGCTGAGCGTCAGCAGGTGGGGTTGATGCAGTGGGGAACGCCGTCGCCGTCGGCATCGAAACAGGTCCATCCCGCCCCACAGTCCCAGCTGTCGGTGCAGCGCGGCTGGCAGGTCTCGCTGGCGGGATCGCACGCGAGCCCGAACGGGAACGACGCGAGGGTCTCTGAAGGCGTCGGGCACCCCGACGAACAGGCGTCCCCGACACCGGCAGGCGGCGCGAAGCCGGCGGGGTCGCAGGACGCCTGGAGGATCGAGCCTTCCGTTTGGGTGGTGCCGCGCCAGTCCAACCGGTGTGGGCGCTCGCCGCAGTAGCGATGCACGAAGTCCGAGAAGTCGTCGTAGTACCAGCCCACGGCCTCGGACTCGCGGAACCGATCGTCCGCGTCGATCGCCAACTGGTGCACCACGCAGCGCAAGAGGCCCGTGCCCTCGTCGACCCCGGCGCTCGTCCGGCCCGGAAGCTCCTCGCAGCTGTCGAGCGAGGATGGGTCCACGAGCTCGGTCACCCTGCACCGGATTCGGCCATCGGTCTCGCGCAGGAAGGGACGCGCCAAGCAGCCGAACCAACCACCCCCGACGGCCGCGATCAGCGAGTCGATCGGCGCGCTCAGGTCCGTACCGCACGTCGAGCCGAGGAGGCCCACGCCGAGCCCTCGGTCGATTCCAGCGGTGGCTTCGAGGAGTCGACGGGGTGGAGTGGACGGCCCGAGCGTCTCGGAGGCGCAGCTCATGCCGGGTTGCAGCCGCGCGTCCGCGAGCGCGGTCTCGACCGGGACCTCGAGCGGGGTGGTGGAGTCGGGGACGAGGTCGAGGGGGACGCCTGCGATCGGCATCACGTAGAGCCGTCCGTCCGGGCGCACCCACGCGAGCCCTTCGACGAATCGCTCCACGGGGGTGAGCGCCTCGGGGTGACTCGTGCACCGACTCTCGAGTGGGCTCGGGTATGCGGTCGTGTCCGGGTCGAGCAGCGCCGGGTCGGCGACGGAGCAGTCGTCCCCTTGGCTGAGCACCACCACGACGAGAGTCGACCCGTCGCGCAGGAAGCCGAGGTTGGCGCCGTCGCCGTGGCCGACGGTGCCCCCCGCGAAGGTCGTGCCGGACGTGCTGGGCGTCAGCGCGGCGAGTGCCGCTTCGAGCGGTTGGCTGAAGGTGCAACCGCCTTCCACCGCGTTCACCTGACACCCCGCCCGGCTCCCCACGGCTTCCGCGTCGTCCCCTCGACCGAAGTCGATCCATCGGTCCACCTCACAGCGGGTGTCGCCGAGGAGCACTCCGTCATCATCGCCGCATCCGGGACCGCCCATGGCGGTGCTGATCACTCCGAAGCGAAGGGCGTCCACCGGCGCGAGCTCGGTGCCGTCGGAGCCTCGGCCCGAGCTCAGCGACTCCACCAACCGCGGGAGCTCGTTCGCGAGCGCGCCCCTCGCCGCCGGCGTGGTGTTCGGATCCACGACCAGCAGGACATCGACCGCCGGTCGACCAACCGTCGACAAGCCGTAGTCGATGGCGTTCCGAGTGCAGGGGTTCGGGGGGTCCGCCTCCGGGCCACAGCCGGTCGCCCAGAGGAGCACGACGATCGGAATCGCGCGAGTCACGAGAACCAGTCGGTGCCAGGTGGACCGAATTACATCCCTTCCGACGCGTCTACCCCGACCTACTCTGTCACACCTCGGCGCCAACCTGGCCGGTACCGGTCGACCGCTTCGCTTTCCGGCGCGCTTCCTTAGCGCCAACGCCGTCCCTCGCCCGGAGCTCGCCATGAACCGCCCCATCGTCCGCAAGACCCACGCGCTGCGCGCCGCCGTGACCCCCGAGCGCGCCCAGCTCGCGCACGGCTGGACCAGCTGGTCGATCTCGTGCAGCGCGGTCGGGGCGACACCACGCTCAGCACCCTCGGCATCGGCGCATCGGCCGAAGGCTGGGTGCTCGGCGCCCTCGCGCGCGCCGGCGGCGGCATCTATCAGCACGTCCTGCTCGGCGAGCGCATGAACGAGGAGCGCAAGAACCGGCTGAGCGAGATGGCCGAGCTCTTCACTCGCGGTGTCAGCTCCGCACCGCCCTCGCTCGACGACGACCTGCGCACCCGCGTGACCGGTCTCGAGATGCTCGAGCGTTCGCCGAGCGCGTGAAGTCGGCGCGCGCGCTTGGTACTCACGGGTCATGCGTCACGTTCTACCGTTCGTTCTGACCCTCGCCGCCTGCGCCAGCTCCGAGCCGCCGCCCGATGCCGAGCCCGCGGCGGTCAGCGGTGCCGAGGCCACCGGACCCACCTTCGCGGACGACATCCAGATGATCTGCGACGCACCGACCGCGATCGCCGACGACCTCGCCGTCGCGAGTCCGGAGAACCGCGCCCGCCTGCTCGCCGATCACATCGCCGACCGAATCCAGACCGACGAGGCGCGCGAGTTCATCGGCGTCTTCGCGGGCATCCCCGCCGACCGCCGCGCGTCGATGCTGCGTGAAGCCGAGGGCGCCCCCGAGCCCTGCGCGATGGCCCAGCTCTACGACGAGATGGAAGCCGAAGCCGCTGCCGAGAGCGCGGAGCCCGAGGCCGACGGAGACCCGAGCGTCGAGGCCGGCGGCATCAGCGGCGGCGGCCGCGAGCGCGACGTCATCGCCGCGGTGATCCGCCGCCACATCAACGAGGTCCGCTACTGCTACGAGCGGCAGCTCGCGCAGCAGGCGGACCTCGAGGGCAACCTCGTCGTCCGCTTCACCATCCAACCCGATGGGACCATCGGCACGGTCGAGATCACCACCGGCATGCACGAAGAGGTCGACGCCTGCGTCGCCGCCCGGATCCGGAGCTGGACCTTCCCCGCGGCCGAAGGCATCACCGTCGTGAACTACCCCTTCGTCTTCGCGCATAGCCAGGATTGAGCTCACCGACGGGACGAGCGATCCCGGCACGAGCAGTCGCCGTGCGCGCTGGCAACCACCATCCGGGACGAGCCCGCCCACGGCGGCCGCATCCGAGGTCGCTGCGGCAGCTCACCAGGTAGCGGTCCGAGGGAGACCTCCGCCGCCAACTCGGGGCCGGAGGGTAGCGGGGGCTCGGTCTTCCACGGGAGCAGGAGAAGAAGGAGGGCGACCAGCCCAGGCACGAGCTTCACGATGGACATGGGGGCTTCTTCGGTCCGCGAGCTCGGCAGTTGCGCGGGGACGACTCCCACTCACTCTCCGACGCAACCGACGGGCGCGGCGAGCGAGAAGCGCGGCCTCACCAGGAGGTCCCCATGAGCAAGAAGAAGCGCAAGCCCAAGAAGCGCCGAGGCATTCAGCACCGCATCCGCAAGTGGAAGAAGCGAGCTGACGAAGACGTCGAGCGCTTGATCGAGCTGGCCACCGAGCCCGTCCTCCCCGGCACCGGTGAGAAGACCTACGGCCGGGGCCCCTACTGCTACGTCAAGGGTTGCTACGCGGATCCGGAGTCGGTGCGTATCTTCCGCTTCCGCAAGCAGGCGGACGCCCGCCGCGCCTCCGAGGCCGCGATCACCGCAGACGCGATCGCCGAGGGACGCGAGGACGAGCTCGAAGCGATCCTGAGCGCGTACCACGGCGGCGGGGATTGACTGCGCCGGCACACGGGAGCCACTCGCGGTAGATTTCGCCGTCATGTCTCGACTGCTCGTCGTCGGCCTTCTCCTCGCGTGTGGCCCCGCTCCGCAGGACACCAGCTCCGGCTCCACTGGTGACGAAGCGGAGGTCCACGAGGACTCGGCCACCGACCGTGAGGTCAGCTCCGCGGGCCCCGGTGAGTGTGCCGACCGCGTTCCCACGGAGTGCACCGCAGACGCGGGCTGCGTTCGCATGCCCGACGGCGCCTGTCGCGACGCAACGAACGAATGCGAGCTCATCGAGTTGCAGACCCGGGCTCCGACGCCAGCGTTCGACAACGGCGATCCATGCGAGCGAGCGAATCCCGCGTGCGGGTGGTCCGAGGCGACCGGCCGCTGCGCGCCCTTCGTGCCGGTGCCATCGTGTCCGGCGAGCGCAGAAGAGGCGGCCGCGCTCACCGTGCTCTGCGATCACTCGGAGCAGCCGGCGTTGAGCTGCTCCTACCCGGGCACCCAGTGCGCGTGCCGCCGTACGCCCTACTGCGGTGGCGCGGCCCCGCCTCCGGAGATGCAGTATCCCCCCGGCAACTTCTCGTGCGTGCCCGACTTTGCCGACGACGGCTGTCCGAACCGGGAGCCACCGGCCAACGCGCGCTGCGATCTGGACCCCTCGGTGCAGTGTCAGCTCGGCTGCTACGGGCTCTACACGTGCGAGAACGGTCGCTGGAACCGACGCCAGCTCCCGCCGCGGCCGTAGCCCGTCACTCGTCCGTCCAACGGTCGCGACGACCGCCGAACTCCGTTCGTCATTGTCGTCGCGCCCACGGCTGCTATCGCTGGAGGGATGAAGCGCGAAGCGCGAGAGGGTCTGTTGGCGCTCGGCGTAGCCATCTTCGGTTTCGTCGTCCCCGTGTCCATCGGAGCGGCTTGGCGTGAGCCGGTCACCCCCTACCGAGCGGGTGAGCCGCTCCGCCTCGAGGGGCCGCTGCCGGCTGACGGCGTGTGGCGATTGAGCAGCGTCGACGACCACGGGCGCGGCCAGTGGCCCGACGAGTGTGTGCAATGGGAGATCCGTCCCGCAGACCGGTCGGTGCCCAATCTCCGCCGCGCGCTGGTCGACCGGTTCGATTTCCTGCTCGAGTCTCCGTCCGAAACACCATGCGCCGAGCGGATGCCGTACGAGGAGCAGGCGCGGTGCGAGCACCGATACACGACGGGCCTCCGCCTCGAGAATGGGGAGCGCATCGAGCTGTCCGTCACGACCGTTGCTCACTACTACGACCCGGAGGACCGGGACCGGGAGTGGTGCGAGCGGCAGCGCGGCGCCCGGTGGACCGAGGCAGAGCGATGAGCACGGAGCCGTCCAAGACCGGCAAGCGTGTCTCGACGGCCGCCATCGGCCTCATCGCGGCGCTCCAGTACTTCAACGCCGCGACGAGCTTCTGGCGCGGAGACTGGCTCAGTGGCTCGGTCGGCTGTGCGCTCGGGGCCATCCTCCTGCTCATGCAGATCGGGACCCCCCAACACGAGGAGCGAGAGCCAGCCGAAGCGTTTCGGTATGGCTGGCGCCACCACAAAGGGCTGATCGCGCTCGGCCTGTTGCCGCTCGCCGTGGGGCTCTGGATCGGCTTCTCGTTGGGCGGCCATGGATGGTTGCAGGGGGGCTTCCTCGCGCTCATCGGCGTGCCCGCCGTCCTCGCGCTCCTCATCCAGCGGTACTGGCGCCGCCATCGAGAGGCCGAGGGGCGACCGAAGGAGTTCTGATCCGGCTGCCCGCCAGCCGTGACCACGGTGTGGACCGGACGGGGAGACGATTGCCGTCTGCGACCGAAACGGATAAGACCCAGCCATGAGTGAGTTTCGTGGTTTTACGGTTTTCGCCGCCTTGGCAATCGGATTGATCGGCTGTGGTGACGATGGCGGAAGTGACTGTGAGCCGCTGAACGAGCGGGTCTGTACGTGCGATGGTGGCCGAACCGGGATGCAGACGTGCCGCTCGGACCGCACCTATTCGCCATGCGTCTGTGGGGCCGACGTTCCGGACGGCGGAGACCCGTTCGATGGCGGCATCGATCTCGGTCCCACACCCATCGATTTGGGAACCGACTTCGGCACGGATCTCGGGCGTGATTCTGGCGGTCCGGTGATCACCATTCCCGACCAGGGCATCGACATGCGGGAGCCGGGCTGCGGCGACGGGACCTGCGACTCGCCGGACGAAGACATCTTCACCTGTCCCGAAGACTGCAGCTTCTGTGGCGATGGGTACTGTCTCACCGGCGAGGTCGGCAGCTGCACCGTGGACTGCGACTGCTCCGTCGAGGGACCGGACTCCTGCGCCGCGGATGCTCGGTGCATCCCGACCCGACGAATGGCCGACTACTCGTTGCGGGGAGCGTGCACACCCTTCGGCTCCGTCGCGGAAGGGGCTGCGTGCGTCGATCTCACCGAGTGCATGGACGGTCTCGGGTGCTTCCCCGAGGACGACGGAATGAGCTACTGCAACGAAGAGTGCGACCCGCTCTGGCGCCAGTCCGGCGCCAGTCCTTGCTCGAGCGCCGGTGAGGCCTGTGTGGCGCGGGACATGGACTGGGTCGTGGGGAGCTGCGATGCGGGCTGCACGGTCGGCACCACGACCGGCTGCCCGGCGGGCGAGTGGTGCGAGCCGGGGCTGGTGTCGCGCGGGGGGTTCTGCACGGTGGATGGCCCCAACACCGAAGGCGACGCCTGCACGACGGGCGACGACTGCGGCATCGGCACGTTCTGCACGACCCGCGGACGTTGTGCGCGGGTCTGTGACCCTGCCGCGGCGACGACGGGGTGTGCAGCGAGCCAGCATTGCGCCCCCTTCTTCCTGGAAGACCCGAGCTCGGGGAACGTCTTTGCGAGCCCGGTCGGCTCTTGCATGGAGTCGTGCGACTACGATGCCGGCGGCACCTGCACCCGCGGAATCTGCATGGCCGGCGAGCTCTTCCGCGACGGGCGGGACTTCTGCCTGGAGAACCCCGAGCTCAACCCCGGTGACCCCTGCGATTTCCCAGGGGCCATGGAGACCTCGTTCTGCAACGGCTTGGGAGCCTGCTACGACATCGGGAGCGGCCTGACCTGCTTCCCCTTCTGTCGCGAGTCCGAGGGAGCGTTCGGCTCGGCCCATCCCGACTGCGAGACCGGAGAGGTCTGCAACGGGATGGCCGGAGACGTGATCGGCTTCTGCGTGTAGCTCGGCCGCCGGGACGAGTCCCGCGGCCGGTACTCGGTCAGCGGCAGATCGCGTAGGTCCCGTCGCCGGGACGCACGTCGAGGAAGATGCGGCACTCCTCGTCGGTCTGGCAGCCGATGTAGCGGCACTGGCCGCCTTCGCACGACTGGAACTGGTAGCCGCCGAGGTTGCACTGGGCGTCGCTCTCGCAGGGCGCCGAGCACTCGCCGTCGACACACACGGCCCGCGGGTTGTCGGTGAAGGCGATGCACTCACGGTCGGTGATGCAGCCCGTCTCGACGCACTCGCCGGCTTCACAGCTGTGGAAGTACGGGCAGTCGGCGTTCGAAGCGCAGGCCTCCACGCAGGCACCCGACCGGCAAACCGCGCCCTCGAAGCAGTCCGCATCGGTGACGCAGTTCACACAGGTGCCGGCCATGCACGTTCCGCCGAAGCAGTCGGTGTCGGTGACGCAGGTCGGAATGCAACGGTTCTCCCGACAGCCCTCCCGGCAGCGGCAGTTTCGTTCGAAGTCGTCGCAGGCGAAGGTGTCACCGAGGGAGCAGTCCTCCTGCAGGCTCAGGCAGAAGCTCGACAGCTCGCCACAGCAGTCCGCGTCGACACTGCACTCGATGAGGTCGCAGCTCGTCGCGCTCGGCTCCACGTCGAAGTCGTTCAACGTGCACACGTTGTTGATGCAGTGGAGCCCGCTCGCGCAGTCGTTTCTCGCGCGGCAGGACTCGCCACGGCCGCTGCCCAGCCCCTCGTCCGCGCACCCGAGCGCGAACAGGCTCGAGCACAATCCCAAGATCATGGAGGTCTTCTTCATCGTCGCTTCGCTTCCTGTCGTCCGGTCGAAACCCGGATCTTCGAGTTTGCTCCGCGTACGTTTGTGACCTTCGGATCTCCCCCGTCGAATGCCGCTTTTTTCGTTTTCACCCGAGTTGGTGAGACTCGCTGTCGCGGGCTGGTGCGACTCAGGCGACCATCGTCGGGGCTTCGTGGCCCGACTGCTCCACGTACTCGCTGTATCCGCCGCCGTAGGTGTGCACGCCGTCGGCGGTGAGCTCGAGCACTCGATTGCTGAGCGCGCGAAGGAACTGCCGGTCATGGCTCACGAAGAGCATGGTGCCCTCGAAGTCCTTCAGGGCGTTGACCAACATCTCCTTGGTCTGGATGTCCAGGTGGTTGGTCGGCTCGTCGAGCACCAGCAGGTTCGGCGGGTCGTAGAGCATCTGGGCCATGACCACGCGGGCCTTCTCGCCGCCGCTCAGCACGCTGCAGGGCTTCTCCACGTCGTCCTTCGGGAAGCCGAACGCGCCGAGGAGGGTGCGCAGTCGGCCGCCGCTGGCCTTCGGGTGTGCTCGCTCGAGGGTCTCCAGGACACTCAGGTTCGGATCCAGCAGCTCCATCGCGTGCTGGGCGAAGTAGCCCATCTTCACGCTCGCGCCGATGCGCACCTCGCCCTGGTCGGGGTCGGCCGCTCCGGCCACGAGCTTGAGCAGCGTGCTCTTGCCCGCGCCGTTGACCCCCATCACGCACCAGCGCTCCTGCCGGCGAATCAGCAGGTCCAGGCCTTGGTAGATGGTCAGGTCGCCGTAGCTCTTGTGGACGCCCTCGATGATGATAACGTCGTCGCCACTTCGGCTCGGCTGGTGGAACTCGAACTCGATGACCGTGCGCGTCTTCGGGGGCTCGATGGTGTCGATCTTGTCGAGCTTCTTCACCCGCGACTGCACCTGCGCGGCGTGGCTCGCGCGCGCCTTGAAACGGTCGATGAACGCGCGTTCCTTGGCGAGCATGGCTTCCTGCCGCTCGAACTGCGCCTGCTGCTGCTTGTCGGCGAGCTCCCGCTGCTCTTCGTAGAAGTCGTAGTCGCCGGTGTAGGTGGTCAGGGTGCCGCGGTCGATCTCGACGATCTTGGTCACGAGCCGATTCATCAGCTCGCGGTCGTGGCTGGTGAGCACCAGACCGCCTTCGAAGCTCTTCAGGAAGGCCTCGAGCCAGAGGATCGACTCGATGTCGAGGTGGTTGGTCGGCTCGTCGAGCAGGAGAACATCCGGGTCCATCAGGAGGATCTGTGCGAGCGCGACCCGCATCTTCCACCCACCGCTCAGGGTGCCGACGTCGTCGTTCATGCGGCTCTGGCTGAAGCCGAGGCCGGCCAGGATCTCCTGGGCCTTGGCTTCGAGGGCGTAGCCATCGAGCTCGGTGAATCGGGCCTGCACCTCGCCGAAGCGTTCGAGGATCTTCTCGAGCTCGTCGGCCTGGTCGGGGTCGGCCATCGCGGCCTCGAGCTCTTTCAGCTCCGCACCGAGGTCGGCCACCTCACCGGCGCCGGCGACGGTCTCGGCGACCACGCTGCGGCCGCTCATCTCGCCGACGTCCTGAGAGAAGTAGCCGATGGTCACACCCTTGTCGGTGATCACCGAACCCTCGTCGGGGGTCTCCTGGCCTGTCATCAGCCGGAAGATGGTCGTCTTCCCCGAGCCGTTGGGGCCGACGAGCCCGACCTTCTCTCCACGGAAGACGCTCATCGAGCCGTCCACGTAGAGGATCTGGGAGCCGTGCCGCTTGGAGACGCCGTCGAGCCGGAGCATGGCGCCTCCGTAGCCGATCGTGGGCGAGCTGCCAACGACCGGTGCCTGCGGTCGCAGGTCGCGAAGCAGGCTCCAGTTGCAGTGCAGCGTTTGTCGGGCGATACAGAAGGCGGTTTGAATCGCGCCGAGGAGCACGAGTTGGCCAGCCCCGGCGTGATCTGCTGGGCCTGTGTCGTCATCGCGGCCTGCGGGCTCGGCTGCGGGGAAGTGCCTGGTGGCACGTCTTCGACCTCGCCGATGAGACCCAGCGATCTCGGCTCCGCACCGGCCGAGCCCTCCCACGACGTGACCTTCGAGAGCCTGCTGGCCGAGACGCTCCGGCTCGACACCATCGCGCGACCGGACCCGGCTCCCTACCGTGCGCGTATGGCCAGCAGCTACGACCGAGCCTCGGTCGCTCCGGACGAGCCCGGTTGGTTCGGCAACGCCGACGCCGCCCAGTTCCTTCGCGAAGAAGAGGTGGGGGACCGCACCGAGTACGTGATCCTCGATGTCACGGGTCCCGGCGCCGTCACGCGGATTTGGACCGCGAAGCCGGTCGGCACGTTGCGCGTCTACCTCGACGGCGCCATCGAGCCCGCCATCGAGGTCGGCTTCGAAGAGTTCTTCGACGACACCTGGTCATCGGTCGAGAACGAGCTGACGTACCGGGTGCCGCACGGCACCGCGGCGAACTGTGGGCACCATGTCCCCCGCGGCGCGGCCAACTTCTATCTCCCCATCCCGTTCGGGCGCTCGATGAAGATGACGCTCGACGATCCCGACACCTACTACCAGGTCAGCTATCGGGAGTACGACGCCGACGTCTCCGTCCGGACGTGGCAGCCCTCCGACCGAGACCACTCCGCCGCGCTGATCGGCCGCGCCGAGCGCGCGATCGCAGGCTCGGTGATCGCCACGGAGAGTCTCTCCCTCGCCGCGGAGGGTCGCACCGACTTCCGCATCACCGCGACGGACAGCCCCGGGTCGGCGCTTCGCCACCTCTCGGTGGATCTCGGACACATCGACCCGGAGACGCTCCGTGCGGTCTGGATCACGATCGCCTTCGACGGCCACGAGCTCGTCCGCGGACCGATCGCCGAGGTGCTGGGGCAGGGCGGTCCAGGGCTGGCGGACGGTGAGTCGGCGTTCTTTCGGGTGCGTGGCTCGCAGATGCTCAGCCGGCTCGTCATGCCCTTCCGAGAGTCCCTCGTCGTGTCGTTCCACTCGGCCCTGAGCGAGCCGCTCGAGGCGGAGTTGGTGTACGAGCTCGCGCCCTTCGAGCTCGGGGCCGAGGACTGGTTCCTCCACGCCGTCTGGATGCCGCCCTACGTCGCGGACGGCTCGGAGCTGAGCGAGACGCGCCACGTCGCCATCACCGGTGCAGGGCGCTACATCGGCAACGTCCTGAACGTGCGGAACAGCTCGCGGGTCTGGTGGGGCGAGGGCGACGAGAAGATCTGGGTCGACGACGAGCCCTTCCCCTCGTTCTTCGGGACGGGCACCGAGGACTATTACGGGTTCGCCTGGTGCTCGGCCGTCGAGTTCACGGAGCTGTACCACGGGCAGACGAGGGTCGAGGGGCCGGAGCTCTACGGCCATCTCTCGATGTATCGCTGGCACGTCCTCGATTCGATCCCTTTCGAGGAGGGGCTCGCCTTCGATCTCGAGACCCGCCATTGGCGGGAGTACGCGCGGGTCGGCTACGAGGCGATGCACTTCTGGTATGGGCCGGCCGAGAGTAGGGCGGCTGCCAGCGGTCCCGTCTCGCCGGTGCTGCCGGGGGTGCCAGCGCACGATCCGGAGCTCGCCGGTGACGGCGACATCCCGAACGATTGGGAGCCTTGAGCGCCGTCCGGGGCTCGCCGATCTTTTTTCGCAACTGACCGCGAGCGGGGCCGATGAGCGGCCCATGATTCAGACGAACCACTTCGCGGCGACCCGCCACACCGGCCTCGCCATCTCCCTTCTCTTGGCGATCGGGGGCTGCGCGGCCGGCGGACCAGGCTCCATCGTGGACGCGCCCTGCGACGACTGCGCGGTGGCGCCGGACCGACCCGCAGGCATCGAACTCGATGGCGGCCCGCGCCTCGACGTCCGGATGGGCGACACGGGTGAGCCCAGCCTCACTGCTGCGCTCGACGCGGCGACCCTCCGCGTGCGCCCCGGGATGGACGGCACCCTCGAGGTGCGCGTCGACCGCGCCGGCTTCGACGGCGAGATCGCCGTCTGGGCCGAGGGCCTTCCCGCCGGTCTGGTCGCCGAGCCGGCGGTGATGCCCGGCTCGGTCCCCACCGGTCGGCTGGTCGTCGGCGCCACCGAGTCGGCCGCCATCGGCGGGCCCCATGACTTCCGGGTGGTGGTCTCGGCCAGCGGCCTGGAGCCGCTCGAGGTGCCGGCGCGCGTGGTCGTGACCGATGCCCCGGGGGCGCTCGACCAGACCTTCGGCGTGGAGGGCATCGTGACCGTCGAGGCCCCCGCGGTCGGCCTGCGAGCGGTCGCCGTGGATACGCGCGGTCGTGTCGTCGTCGCCGGTCGCGACTGGGAGTCGAAGACGATGCTGGTCGAGCGCTTCAGCGTGAGCGGCGCGCTCGACGAAGGCTACGGCGAAGCGGCGCGGATGGCGCTCCCCGAGGAGGAGTTCAGCACGGCCTCGCGGATGGTGCTGGTCGGCGACGAGGCGCACGTCCTGGTCGTGGCTGGCTCGTACGAGGACACCGAGCTCCAGGTCGGGCTCGTGACCTTGGACCCGAATGGCCGCCCAGCGGGCGTGAGCGCCGTGAACCGAGTGCCGGCCGACGACTTCGGTTCGCTCGCCCTCACTCGAGGCGATGGAGCGGTCTTCTTCCGGGTCGGGAACCGCTTCGCCAGCGTCCGCGCGGACCGCTCGGTCGTCGAGCTCCCGCTGCCCGCAGACGCCGTCACGGCCCACGCGATGGCCCATTGGAACCACACCCTCACGTTCGGCGCGGGCGCGTCGAGTGATTCGCCGGCCATGCTCGAGCGCGTCCACACCGCGGGCGGTCGCGACACCCGCTTCGGCACGGGCGGCTTCGTCCACCCCGCGGACGCCAGCGCCGCAGACTTCGGCTCCCGCGTGACCTTCCAGGTCGAGCAGGACGAAGACGGCAGCGGCTACGCGGGTAGCAACGCCTTCTTCCCGGAGCGGCCGACCTTCGGCGACGTGGTGCGCTTCACGGCGGACGGCGCGCTCGACGAGTCGTTCGGCGTGGGCGGCGTGGTCACCTTCGACGACGCCCGACTCCTCGCTCTCACGGTCGATGGACGCGGGCGACCGGTGGTCCTCGTGCAGGGCCGCACGAGCGGAGCGCGTGAGCTCCGCCGCTACACCACCGAGGGCGAGCTGGACCGAGCCTTCGGCGACGACGGATCCCTCGAGCTCGACGCGGTTGGCCTCCTCGGCGCGACCCACATCGCTCGCGACGTCGCGGCGGACCGGCTCGCGGTCTGCGGCCAGCACACCGGTGGGTGGTCCTGCGCTCGCTTCTGGCTCTGACGCTGGCGAGTCGCGCTACGATGGGCTCATGGCCACCACCATCGAGCTCCGCGGCGTGAACCACATCGGCATTCGCGTGAAGGACGCCTCGGTGACCGAGGCGTTCTTCGCGCGTTTCGGCTTCGAGGTCGTCGCTCGGCACGAGGACGGTCACGTGGTGATCCTCCGCGAGCCAGGCGGGGTCGAGATCAACCTCATCGTGAACGGGAACGATCCCACGCCCACGAACGTGCTGATGGACGTCGACCCCAAACACGCCGGCTACACGCACGTCGCGTTGACCGTTCCCGACATCGTGCAGGCCCAGGCGGCGCTGGAAGCGGACGGTATCGAGCTCAGCGGTGGCCCGGTGCGGCTCGGCGCCGGGACCTCGCTCTTCATCCGCGATCCCGACCGCAACGTCATCGAGCTCCGGCAGCCCGACTGAGGCACGTCACCACTGGATGTCGTCGTAGACGGCGACGACGTCGTGGACCTCCGCCGGGATGTCGGCCATGGCCGTGATCCGGTGGTCGGCGGGCCACGAGCCGACGGCTCGAAGGTCGTCGGCGTCGATCGCGGCGCCGGCGTCCTCGACCGCGAGGCGGAAGCGATCCCAGGTGTCGTCGGGGTCGCGGCCGGTCGCGACCATCACTCGAAGCGCGCCGGCGAGCACCTCGGGCGGGCAGTCGTCACCCGTGTACACCGAGCGCCCATCGACGGCCTTCAGCGCGTCGAGGTCGGCGTCGGTGGGAACGGCCCAGAGCTCGGCGCCGTCCACGGCGAACCAGACGAGGACCGTGGGGCAGTCTTTCCGAGAGGAGTGGACGCTGGGATCGAGCCCGACGCTCACGCCGTGCCCGGCGACTTCTTCGATGGCCGCGACGAGGGCGGCGCGGCGCTCGGCCCGGGGCTGGTCCCGAACGAAAGCGAAGCGCTCGAAGAGCTCGTAGCTCGACGGCGGACTCTTCTTCGGCGTTCGACCGCTCTTCGATGTCTCTTCGGCTTCGGCGAGCGCGTGCTGCAGCTCCGGCTCGCCGATCGTCGCCATGCCGGCTTTCTGGATGCGCTTCAGGAAGCCCTTGCTCTTCGCCCCGAGGATCGCGACGTCGGCGCTCTTGTCGAAGCTCTCGAGTAGCTCTGCGTCGAAGAAGCGCTCGAGATCGTAGCGAAGCATCTTCACGCTCTTGCCCGCGTACTTCCCTGCGAGCTTGCCGGCGATGGTCACCCGCTTCTCGTGGAGATCGATCATGGCGAGAGGCTACTCGAACTCGGTCCGGCGCCCGTGCTCCTTCATGCACCGGTCGTATTCTTCGTAGAGCGTGTGCCCGTCGGAGTGGCGCGGCAGGTCCATGTCGAGGACCCGCGCCGTCACGAGACCGGTGAGCGCCACGACACGCTGGCGCTCCGAGTAGCGGGTGCGCGAGCGCAGGTCCATGAGCGCGCGCTTGATGGTCCCCTCGAGGCGCCGCTTGATGCGACTCGGCACGTTCGGGATGGCGTAGATCTCCGCGAGCTCCTCCGCGAAGCGCGCGATGGGCGGGTGGAAGTCCTCGTCGGTTTGGTGCCTTCGTTGCTCGTCCTTGGCCTCGAGCTTGGCCACGCACTCGCGAATGATCTGGTCGATCCGGTCGAGCTCGAAGGGCTTCGGCACGAACGTGATCTTCAGGTCTCGGGTGCGTCGCTCGAGCTTCGGCTCGTCCGAGCCGGTCACGAGCGCGATGGTCATCTCCGGGTTGTTGTCGCGCAGGTACTCGCCGAGGAGCAGCCCCTCCATGCCGGGGAGGTTGTGGTCCAGGAACGCCAGCTGGAAGGTCCAGTTGGGTAGGAGCGAGAGACCTTCCTCGGCGGACTCGGCGGGCACCGCGACGTGGTCGCCACGGCTGACCAAGTCGACCAGGAGCCGGCGCATGTCCGGCTCGTCCTCGATGATCAAGACGTTGAGCTGTTCGACCGCTTCCCCCATCGCGTGTTCCCCCTTCGCTCAGGGTAGCGGCGCGATCGGGGCGCTGAGAAGGGGGGGGCTCAGTCGCGGAGGCCCGGGTTCGGCTCCGCGTTCGGGCGGTCGTAGGCCAGCGGGCCGAGCCGGAGGATGCGTACGGCGAGCTCGGAATCGACGGCCACGCCGGCCGGGTTGGGCGACTTCGGCTGCGGCCGAGCCTGCACGGGGCGAAGCTTGGCTTCCCCCGTGGTGGGGTCCGCATAGAGCTCGAACTGCGCGGGATGACTCTGGTTCTCGTACATGGGCGTTCTCTCTTCGGCGCCTGTGCGCCCCCATCTCACGTTCGTGGGGCCGCAGCTATTCCGGGGTGTCCGTCGGAGGGCTGGGGTCAGCGCTACGTGGAATCGACACGCTCGGGGCGCTCAGCTGTAGCCGGCCGCCTGGAGTGCAAAGAGGTGGGCGTAGCGACCCTGGTCGTCGAGGAGCGTCTCGTGGCTTCCGTCCTCGATGATCTGGCCGCGTTCGAGCACCACGATGCGATCGGCCATCCGCACCGTGCTGAAGCGGTGGCTGATCAGGATGGCCATCCGGTCCTCGGTGAGCTGGCGGAAGCGCTCGAAGATCTCGGCTTCGGCCTCTGCGTCCATGGCAGCGGTCGGCTCGTCGAGGATCAGGAGCTCGGCGCCCTCGCGCATGAACGAGCGCGCGAGAGCCAGCTTCTGCCACTGGCCGCCGCTGAGCTCCTGGCCACCGGCGAACCACTTGCCGAGCTGCGTCTCGAATCCGGCGGGCAGCCGCTCGATGAACTCGTCGGCCATGCCCTTCTCCGCTGCGACCGACCAGCGCTCTTGGTCTTCGAAGGCGGTGACGTCGCCCGCGCCGACGTTCTCGCCGACCGTGAGCTGGTAGCGGACGAAGTCCTGGAAGATGACGCCGACCTTCTGGCGAAGCGTGTTCGGCTCCCATTCGTCGAGCGGGCGTCCGTCGAAGAGCACGCGGCCCGCGGTCGGCCGGTAGAGGCCGGCGATGAGCTTGATGAGCGTGGTCTTCCCAGCGCCGTTGCTCCCGACGAGCGCGAGCTTGGTGCCCGGCGCGACGTGCAGGTCGATGCCCTCGACCGCGGGGGTGGTCGCGCCCGGATAGGTGAAGCTGACGTTCTCGAGGCGCAGCCCGTCGCCGGGCGTCGTGCCCTCGGTCGCGGTGCCACCGATGGCGTCGGACTCGTGCTCGAGGAACTCGTAGAGGTTCGAGAGGTAGAGGTTGTCCTCGTACATCCCGCCGATGCTGCTGAGCGCCGTCGTCAGCGCCGACTGGCCCTGCTTGAAGACCAGCAGGTACATCGTCATGTCGCCGAGGGTGAGCGCGCCACCAACGGTCTCCCAGGCGACCCAGCCGTAGGCGCCGTAGAGCGCGGCGGTTCCGAGGAGCCCGAGCGCGAAGCCCCAGCCGCCGCGGCGGAGCGCGAGCTTGCGGTCCTCGGCGTAGACCGTGTCGAAGATGGCCCGGTAGCGGTCCATCAGGATTGGACCGATGCCGAAGAGCTTCACCTCCTTGGCGTAGTCCTCCCGGGCGAGCACCGTCTCCAGGTACATCTGCTTTCGCGACTCGGGCGCGCGCCACTTGAAGAGGCGGAAGGCGTCGTCGCTGAATCGGGTCTCCGCCACGAAGGCGGGGAGGGCGGCGAGAGCGAGGAGCGCGACCGCCCACGGCGAGAAGCTCAGCAGCAGCCCGAGGTAGGCGATGAGCGAGACGTTCGCCTGGATCAGCCCGAACGCGCGGCTCACCAGGCTCAGCGGCCGGCTCGACGCCTCGCGGCGCGCGCGGGTCATCTTGTCGTAGATCTCCGGGTCCTCGAAGTCGCTCAGCTCGAGCTCGAGCGCGCGCTCCAGGATCATCTCGTTGACCCGCTGCCCGAGCAGCGCCCGCAGCAGCTGCCGCGCCACTTCGAGCCCGCGCTGAGCGCCGGCGACCAGGGCCACCAGCCCGAGCTCCACGCCGACCCAGATCAGCGCCATCGTCCGGTCCGCGGCTGCGCCGCTCTCCGCAGCCTTCACCACTGCGTCGACGATCAGCTTCCCCGTGTAGGCGATCGACGCTGGCAGAAAGCCCGCCACGAGACTGAGCACGAAGAGCGCCACCGTGAGCCCCCGGTGGGTGCTCCACACCAGCTTCACGGCCCGCCCGGTGTACCGAAACACCCCCACGAAGCGGCTCACGCCCTTGGCCTCGCCGTCCCAGTCCTGCGCCTGGCGCTTACGCGGCGCCAAGCGCGCACCGTCCTCTCACTCGTCCCATGAACGCAGAGTCGCCGGCGCCGCGCCATCGCTACGTCGCCGGGCGGTCAGCCTTGCCATCCGTGGAGCCCGACCCATCCTCGCGGCCATCATGGACTCCAGGGGCCCGGTGACCGTTCGCTTCGAGGACGCCGACAGCGAGACGGAGCTCAGCTTCGTCGTCGAGGGCGCCACTCCGTCCGGCCTGGCGCTCGAGGTCTGCGACGGCAGGCGCTTTCGACTGCGCGCCCACGACCGCCGGCTCATGTGGGCGCGGGTATGGGAGCACTTCGCCGGGGTCACGCTCGTGGCTGGAGCGGGCGAAGACTCGCCGGGCATCTTGCCTCCCATCCGCGCGAGAGAGGCCCGTGCCCACCAAGACGTTCGCCACTGGATGCGCCGGTTCTCGCGTGACTTGGCGGCCAGCTCGCTCTCCCCGCTCCGCGACGGAAGCTGGGAGCTCCACCCGGTTCGCCGGTGGCTGAGCTCGAGGCGTTCATTGGTGTCGAGCTCGAAGCATCGGTCCCGGTGCGAAGCGGAAGTCGTCGACCTCTTCGGTGCGCTCGAGGACGAGCCGGTCCGCGATGACTTCTACATGGGCGTGTGGCCGCTCCGCAGGCCTTCCGCCCCGGACGCTGCCAGGGTGAAGGCGTGGCGAAAGCACGTGCGCGCCGGGACACTGCCGCCGGTGCTGCTCTGGTCCATCTCGGGGCTGCGGGTGCACGTAATTCTGGACGGCCACGATCGGCTGGTGGCGGCCGCAGCCGAGGGCATCGATCCACCCGTGCTGGTGCTGCTCCGGACGGCGCCGTGGACACCCGATGCGGAGACTCGGGTGGAGGCGACGGCCATCTATGAGAGGCAGTTGCGTCCTCCCGGGGAGGTGGCGGCCCGCGTAGGCATGAACCGATATCTGGTGCAGCAGTTCAGGACCGAGCACTTCGGGCGCCCGACGCCGGCGACCTGGGTGCCGGGGCTGGCGCGCGAGTGGGACGCAGAGGTGACAGCCCGGCTGGGGGACGAGGCGTCGCTTCTCACCAGCGAGGACTACTGACGGTTCAGACCAGGCGGATCGCGATGCTCTCGCCCTCTGGAGCGACGAGCACGAAGTTCGGAGAGCCGGGGACCGCCACGCAGGCTTCGAGCTCTCGGTCGATCGGCACCAGGGCCTCGCGCTCTCCGCTGATGAGGTCCAGCCGCTCGAGCAGTCCATCGGCGGTCTCGAGCAGCAGCCAGCGGTCCCAACCTGCCCACATGCGCTCCGGACCCCAGCTGGTGACTCGGTGCTGGGAGTCGTAGACGGCGTAGCCTCCGCCCGCGAGCCCGATGCGCTCGCTCCGTTCGCCGATGACCCGCCAGGTGTTGGCGTCGAAGCCGACCACGTAGCGGCGCTCGTCGTCGGGGCCGAGGCTCATGGTCGCGCGTCGACCGCGGACCTCTTCCTCGGCCTTCACGCACTCTTCTTCCGGCACGTCGTAGCGGCCCGTGTACTGAAAGAAGAGCGCGCGAAGCGGATGATCGGTGACGCCCTGGGCGACGCACGCGTCTCCCACACGACTCCACCGCACGGGTAGCCCGGGAGTCAGCAGGGTGTCGTACTCCATGACCGAGAGGCTGGCCGAGGCATCGGGGGCGAGGTCGACCCAGAGGCCGATGTTGTCCAGGAAGCCAAAGAGCTTCTTGGCGTGAGTGTCGGGCCAGCGCACGCGACCCATCGTCCACGGACGCAACCGATTGCCGGCCAGAACGCTCCAGTAGACGACGCATCGGAAGCCGCCCCACACGACGCTTCCCTCGGGGGAGCAACCCATCAGCTGGCCCCAGAGTTTCGTCGGCGGCCCTTCGGTCGTCCCTCGAACTCGCACTCGCTCCGTCGGCCGTTTGCTTGGGCTCTCTCGGCAGATGGAGAGCCAGTCGAGGGCGCCGGGCAGGGCGACGATCTCCCACGTCTCCGCGCCGAGCTCTGGCACCGGCGTGGTCTCTCCGGACCCGAGATCGATGCGGCAGCCGGAGCTTCGGTCGAGGAGCGTCACCGATTCATCGAGCGCGATGGCCCCACGGAGGCACCGGAGGCTCCACTTCACGAGGCCGTGCTCGGTCCAAGGGTGACCCCGTAGCGGGATCCAGGGTCCAGGGCGGGCGGCCGCGCGAGGAGCCTTCGCCACGAGCGGGGTCGGCGGAGCTCCACGGCCGACGGCGCGAATGGCTTTCTCGATGCTCGCGCTCGGCGGGTCAGTAGCCGCGGCCGTCACGACCACGTTGCCGATCTCCGTCGCGATCACATCACGCTCGAGCTGCGCGACCGCTCGAAGCTCTTCGTCGTTGGCTAGATCCGGATCCCCCCGTTCGTCGAAGACCAAGGCCGCCCGTTCGGCCAAGCCGAGCCAAGGCGCCACCAACGCCAACTCACTCATCTGCTGGCTTCGGAGAACCACCACCAGCGCCGCTGGCGGGACGACCGACGGTGGCAGCGCGGGAGCGTCCGACGTTCGCCAGCTCTCTGCCCTGAGGGCGCTGGTTCCACGGTGCTCGAAGAGGTCGTCGAGGAAGAGAACGCCGGTGGTGTCGTGTGAACTACTCAAGAACTCGAGAGCGTCCCGGGGAGGTCGTGTGAACTCGGAAAGAACTCAAGAGCGTCCCTCGGGTGTAGCGCTACAGCGGCTGGGAAGGTCGTGTGAACTCGGAAAGAACTCAAGAGCGTCCCTCGGGTGTAGCGCTACAGCGGCTTGGTGGCGGTGACCACGGCGTCGCCTTCGGTGACGCGGGAGTAGAGGCGGTGGACTCGGACGTTCTCGAAGCCGGCGGCTTCGAGGGGGGCGACGAGCTCGCTCGCTTCGTACTTGGTGAAGCCGTGCTCGGTGAAGCCGAAGCGCTCCATCTTGTGGCGCTGGGTCAGGCCGATGGCGAGGCGGCCGCCGGGGGCGAGGGGCTCGAGGCAGCCGCGGAGGCCGGCATCGAGGTCGGGCCAGAAGTAGATGGTGTTGGTCGTCAGGAGTTTGTCGATGGTGCGAGGCGGCACCGGAATCGCGGCGACGTCGCCGACCTTCAGCTCGAGACGGCCAGCCCGGATCAGCGCGGCGAGCGCGGGGCTCGGTGAGTCGACCATGTCCTGGCTCGGGTCGACGCCGATCATCGTTCCGGTGACCACCCGCGCCGCCTTCTCGAAGCTCACGCCGCCCCCGAAGCCGACGTCGAGGGTGCGATCGCTCGGCTCCAGCGCGAGCGCGGTCAGCGTCGCCGAGATCAGCTCGTCGTTGCCGCGGTTGAGCAGACGCGCCATCACGAGCCGGCCGAAGGGACCGCTGGGGTCCCCCAGCTGCTTGGCGATGAAGCGCGTGAGCATCAGGCGTAGATCGCTTTCGCGACGATTCGTCCGCCGTGGATCATGGATGGCGATGTACCGAGTCCGGCCCCCATGGACAAGTACCGGCGTCACTCGGCACGTGGGCCTCGTGTTGACGTGTTCGGGACCCCGGCCAATGCTCTTCGGGTGATCCTCGACTACCCGTACAGCCTCGACGAAGACGACGCCATGGCCCGCCTGAAGGCGCTCGCGGACTACTGGTCCAAGAAGCACGGCATCGCGTCGCGCTGGGAAGGCACGGACGTCTACTTCGACGGCAAGGTCAAAGGAGTGCGCTTCGACGGGAAGGTCTCGATCGGGAACGGCCGCGTGTACGCGGACGTGAAGACCGGCTTCCTCGCCGAGAAGCTCGGCGGGAAGGCGTACGTGAAACGGAAGCTCGCGGACTACCTGGACCCGTCGAACTCCATCGACGAGCTCCGCAGCCGCATCCCCGCCTGAGCGTTCAGAGGGGGGAGGGCGTGCTCCCGTCCGGGAAGTGCACGATCATGCGATCGCCCCTCTGGGTGACCTCGAGCTTCTCGCGGTAGTAGGCCCCGACGCCTCGGATCAGACCGGGCATCAACGCCGCCAGGTTTCGCTCGCTGTCGTAGGTCATCACCAGCGTGTCGTCGTCCTGCCACTCGTACGAGAAGCGCGGGGGCTTTGCGTTGGGGACGGTCGCGGTCGTCTTCCGATGGATCTCGGCGACCGAGAGCAGCATCTCGCGGGCGTTCGCCGCGCGCTTGAAGAAGACGCCATAGATGTCCGGGGCGTAGACGGTGCTCCAGTGCATCCCGAAGTCGTCCATCACCTCCTGGACGGTCCGACCGAGCACCTTGGCGGCGGACCCGAAGAGGGCCTTCACCGTCTCATCGGGGATGTCTTCCGTGGTGAGGAAGGTGTGCCAGGTGGCCAGGCCAGCCTCGACCTTCACCTCGTTCCAGGAGGCCTCGCCGTGGCGAGCGCGCACCATTTCTTCCAAGCATTTCGGGATGGTTCCCTTCATCGATCCTCCAGTGGCCCTGGCTCGGCTCCGCTGTAGAATACCGTGACAAAGGAAAGTCGCAGTGACAAGCGAAACGCGAGCACCCCTCATTTTGGGGCCGCCCGCTGGGTATGGGGGTGGTTCGCCGGAGGGTCCACCTCGAGAGCCCGGTGGGATCAACGCTGCGCGAGGCGGCGTTCGCGCCGGGCCTGAGCGGCCTCGGCCCGTGCCCGATCCTCGTCGGAGTCGGCGCTCAAGCTCGGGATCCGCAGCGGCTTGCCCTGATCGTCCACGTTCACGAAGGTCAGCAGGGCATCCACGCAGAGCACCCGTTCGCCCGTGGCGGTGTCCTCCCGCTCGACGATGCACTCCACCTCCATCGAGCTGCCGAAGGCGGCGTTCATCCAGGAGCGCAGCACGGCGACGTCACCGACGCGGAGGGGCGCCCGAAAGTGGAGCGCGTCGATGCTGGCGGTCACCGCGATCCGGCCACAGTGCCGTTGGGCCGTCACGGCGGCGCAGACGTCGACCCAGCTCATCACCGTGCCGCCGAAGGCGGTACCGAGTGCGTTCGCGTGCTGCGGCAGGACGATCTCGGTCTTCTCGACCCGTGAGTGGTCGACCGTCTTCATGGGTCGCTCGCTCACGGGCGCTCACTCGCAGAAATGGGTGCCATCGGAGCGACAGTAGCTCACCGTCACCCCGGGTCGACAGCCCATCACCTCGCAGCGCTCGATGGTGTCCGCCGTCTCGTTGACGGTGTCCTCCACCATGGGGATCACCCACTCCGCGCGGGTTCGCTCCAGGGAGTAGAAGGGCTCTTCGATGACCAGTCGGCGTTCGCCGGCGGTGTCGTCGCCGAGTCCGTCGCAGCGCGGGGTGGAACAGAAGCGGGCCCTCACCAACAGGTCGGAGCCGAAGTGTTCGGGCTGGGCGACCACGCTGATCTGCTCGGTGCGGCTGCTGCCCTCGAGCAGGAAACCGTCGAGCTCACCGGCCGCCCACGTGACATCGAAGCTCGACTCCGAGGCGCTCCGCATCGAGATGACCGCGTACTCCGCCTCCGGGGCGGCGCTCGCGGGCAAGCGGACCGTGAGCTCGAGGACGCCGTTCTCCGCACAGCTGAGGCCGGCCACCGCGAGCACGGCGAGGAGCACGCGAGTCACAGCTCGACCACCAGTCCGCTCTCGGGCTGGAGGCCGTCGTCGGCGAGGAGCACGCCGGTGGTCACCGCCGCGCCCACGACCACGAGCCCGATGACGGTGATCAGGATGACCTTGCCCAGCGTCGACATCCCGCTCGGCGGCGCTTCGCCAGCGCTCTCGGGAATGGCCACCAGTTCGACCTCGACCACCCGCGTGTCGCCTTCCGCGACGGCACCTTCCCAGATGAAGGGCTCGTAGCGCGGCTCGCTCAGACGCACCGTGTGCCGGCCGCCTTCGGTCTCCAATCGAATGGGCCGCTCGGAGGGCAGGTCGGTGCTGCGTCCATCGACTCGCAGGTCGAACGACCCGTCGGCGGGGACTCCCCGCAGCTCGAGGGCCGCCACGCGGGCGGCGACCTCGTCGCGGAGCCCCTGCACGGTCGACTTCATGTCGTCGGAGAGCTCCGGGTGCTCGCGAAGGAGCTGTTCGAAGGTGTCGCGGGCGTCCACGTGTCGGCCCAGCGACCGGTAGGTGGTGCCGACGTTGTAGAGCGCGGCCGAGATCCCGGAGAGCTGGTAGGCCTCGCGGAAGGCGCCCAGCGCGTCCGACCAGCGGCCGTGCTCCGCGGCCTCGGTGCCGGCGGCGAACTTCTCCCGAGCGGTCGCGAGGTCGTCCGGGCTCGGCTCGCCTTCGGGGGCCGGCACCACCATGCGCTGCGCTTCGGCGCTGGCGCCGAGCCCGATCAGCGTGAGGAAGATCGTCAGGGCGATCGAGAGCCGCACCCGCTCAGCCCTCGTCGGCGCCGTCGGGCTTCTTCTCGGCGGCCTGGCTGCCGTCGAGCATGCGCAGGTACATCTGCGCTGCCTTGTGCTCCGAGTCCACCTCGAGCGCGGCCTGCCACTGCTTGCGGGCGTCGTCCTTCTTGCCGAGGCCCAGCAGGACCACACCGAGCGCCACGCGCGCGGGCACGTACTTCGGCCGGTGACTGAGGGCTTCCTTCAGCTCGTACTTGGCGGCGTCGAGGTCGCCCTGCTGGCGATAGAGGTTCGCGAGCTTGAGCCGGAGGTCGGCGAAGTGCGGGCAGAGGATCACGGCCTTGCGATACTCGTGCATCGCCTCGCTGATCAGCCCGGCGTCCGCGTAGGCGGTCGCGGTCTCGGCGTGGAGGTTCGCGATCTTCCCCTTCACGAAGGGGTCCATCTTGCCCGGGGCTTCTTCGCCGGCGGCGATGGCACCCTGGTAGATCTTCTTCGCCTCGTCGTAGCGGCCGAGGTCGTTGTAGGTCACCGCGAGGTTGAGCGCGGCCTCGGTGTAGCGAGGGTTGATCGAGAGCGCGCGTTCGAACTTGGCCTGGGCCTCTTCGAACTGACCGCGGTCATGGAAGATGACCCCGAGCATGTTGTAGACGTCGGCGAAGCCGGTGGTGCCGCGGTCGACCACCTGCAGCAGGTAATGCTCGGCCTTGTCGAACTCTCGCTTCTCGTAGTGTTCGCGCCCGAGGGCCAAGAGCTGCTTCGTGCGATCGTCCATCCGTGCGGGGAGGATATCGCTCCGCCGGTGGCGGTAGCAAAATTACCTCATCTCGGGGAGACGAAGCGGCTCGCTGGGGACAGCAGACCCTAGCTGCCGAGGCTGCCGAGCTGGTCCCGGGCGTCGTCCGCCTCGTCCGCTTCGGGATAGCGGTCGACCAGCTCCTGGAAGGCTCGGCGGGCCTGCTCGCGGTCGCTCATCTCGAGGTAGGTCTCGCCCAGCAGCAGGAGCGCCTCGGCTTCGAGGCCGCTGCCGTCGTAGCTGGTGAGCATGGTGCGGAGTCGGTTGACCACGGCGGGGTAGGCGTCGCGGCGCAGGTAGAAGCGCGCCACGTAGAGCTCGTGGGCGGCGAGGATCTTCAGCGCCTTCTTGATGAGGTCCTGTGCCTCGGCGACGCGCTGGTCCTCGGGGAAGTCGAGGATGAACCGACGGAGCTGGCGGAGCGCCTCCTGCGTCGACTGGGTGTCGCGCTCGTGGGAGGGCGGCGAGAGCAGCCACTCGCTCGGGATCTGCTCGAAGTGGGCCTGCGCGATGCGGAAGCGGGCGTAGGCGATCTGCGAGTGGCTCGGGCGGAAGCGCACGAACTGCCGATAGGCGGTGATCGCCTCGGCCCACTCGTCCTGCTTCATCTTGCAGTCCGCCACCCGGAGCTCGGCGAGCGCCGCGAAGCGGCTGTAGGGGTACTTCCGTCGGACGGCACGGAAGGCCGGCTCGGCCTCGATGCAGTTGTCGCGGCGGAAGGCCAGGAGCGCCCGCTCGTAGTCCGCCTGCGCGCTCTCGCCGTAGTCCAGGCCGGACGACGAGCCCGAGTCGCCGGAGCTGCCCCCGGTCGCGCAGGCGCTGACCAGGAGGACGGGAAGGAGGGTTCGGATCAGCGCGCGCATCAGTAGGGGTCCACCACTCGGAGCTCGAGCTTCTCGGTGTCCTTGGCGAGCTTCAGCTGGCAGCAGAGCCGCACCGGGCCCTCGTCACCGAAGATCTCGAGCACGTCGACCTCGTCCTCTTCCGGCGGGACCAGGGCGTCACCGCCGCTGACCACCTCGACCCGACAGGTCCCGCAGCTGGCCGAGCGGCAGCTGTAGGGGACGTCGGCATCCGGATGCTCGTCGGTGACGTCGATCAGGTCCACCGGGGCCTGGATCTCGGTCTCGAAACCGGAGGGCTCGAATCGGACGCGCGTGCTCATTCCGCGCGGAACGTGCAATCAGCGGCGCTCGTTGTCCAGCAGACAGCTATTGGAGGGGCAGGTGTCCACGATCACCCCATCCGGGCGGCTGAACTGGTCGATCTGGTCGATGACCACGCTCTGGTAACGGAGATCGCCGTGGGCGCTGTTGTCGCCCATGACGTCGATGGTGCCCATCGGCAGCGGCTCGACGTCGTCCAGATGGAAGATGACGTAGGCGTTGTCGGCCGTGTCCTCGGTGATGAGCTCGACGTTCCAGGGCTCGTAGACGCTGGAGTCGAAGGCTCCGATGCCCATGGTTCGGGCGGCGATGTCCGAAGCCACGTTCGGGACCTCGGTGTCGTAGCGCGAGGTCTGGTAGAGGATCCGCCGGTTCGCGATGTCCACGCCGGGGAGCGGGTCCGCCAGGATGTGCGGGACGTAGGCCGCCGGCTCGGCGAGCGACCACGAGTTCTGAGTCGAGACCACCAGCCAGTCCCGGTCGATCTTCTCTGGGTACCAGATCTGCATGATGCCCTCGTAGACCCCGAAGTCCTTCGAGCGGCGGACCATGGTCGAGTAGCTGATGGCGCCGACCTGGAGGATGTAGCGGTCGATGGTGTCCGAGAGCGCGGCGAGCGTCCCGCCCATGATGCCGCCCTGGCTGATGCCGTAGTAGTAGAGCTCCTCGGCGTTCATCGTCGGCTCCATCGTGCCGTCGACGTCGATCATCATCTCTTCGAGCTCGGCGCAGGAGCCGCCGGGGGCGAAGGTCTTCATGAGGATGAGCGAGTTGAGCGTGCCCTGCATGAGCCGCTCCCCGAGCTGATCGAAGTTGCCGAAGTTCGGCATGATCTCGCTCACGATCGTGTTCAGGTCGCTCGAGCTGAGCCCCCAGTAGTCGGTGCCGAAGCCGACCATCTCGGCCGCCTCCAGGAGCACGCGGACGCCGCCGCTCGAGGTCTGGTTGGCGGCGCCGAGCAGGCCGTGGCCGTGCATCATGCCGCGACCCGGTCCCTCACCGGCCATGACGCGGTCGCGCACGCTCGGCGGGATGGCGATCTCGAAGGGCGCCTCGTGGGTCCCGTTGTAGGTCACGGTCCCGGACGCGTCCCGGTTCGCGAGCACGCCGCCGCCTTCGCCGGTCATGTAGTTCGGGACGGTGAAGGTGCCGCGGATGCGCTTCCAGAGCGTGTCGTTGACGTCCATCTCCACCGACTCGACGGTGCAGGTGCCGATCCCGTCGGTGCCGGCGTCCCACTTCGCCTTCGCGTCGTCCCACATCGTCAGCATGTCGCCGCGGATGGAGTTGCCGGACGCGGTGTGGAAGTCCCACGCGAGGAGCAGGTCCGACCGATCGACTCCGAGGTCCTCGACGAATCCGAAGATCTCTTCCATCGCCGCGCGGCGCGCTTCGACGGCCGGCTCCTCGGCGCCGGTGCCGTCGCGGAGGGCGCGGAAGAACTCGCTGGGCTCGACCGGCGAGCCGTCCTCGAGCTGTAGGCCCGTCTTGATGGCCGCGACGTAGCGGTGGTTCTCCTGCAGCCGTGTCGCCGGGCGCATGTAGAGGCTGGTCGTGCCGTCGTCGTCGTTGCGCCACTGGTCGATCTCGGCGAAGTGGGCGACGAGCTCGCCCGTCTCGGCGTCGATGAGGAGCGTCTGCGAGCTCGCTTCGAGCGTCGCGGGGATCATCGTCTCGTCGGCGAGCGGGGAGGGATCGACCTTGCCCCAGAAGCCGGCGAGCATGGAGCCGGCCGGGCTGAAGCCGTCGAACTTCTCCCAGGCGTCCGTGCGGGGGATGATCTCGCCGTACTGGTTCGCGGGCATCCCGGCCTCCGGCATGTCGACTCGGAAGCCGGTGTCGGTGCTGGAGTCCTCCGTGAGGAACACGCTCGACGGCCAGGGCAGGAAGCAGCGCAGGTCCTGCGTGTTGTCGCAGCCCTCCTGGACGATGATCCCTTCCGGCCCACCGTCCGGCATCCGCGACAGGTCCGGCGCCACGGCCATGTCCATCTCGGGGTCGTCGGTGGAGTCGTCGTCGCCACACGCGACGAGGGCGGTGGCCAGCAGGCAAGCGAAGAGAACGCGCGCAATCATGCACGCAGGATGCCTCAGCGCCGGTGGGGGGTCACCTTACGGTTGCCGCACGGGCTGGGCGCTCGCCCGGTCGAAGCGGTGCCACCGACCGTGGATGCGGCGCTGGTGGGGCAGGAAGCGGGCCTTGTACGCCATCGGGGGGCAATCCTCGATGTAGAGGCCCAGGTAGAGGTAGCGGTGCCCGCGCTCCCGGGCGATCTGGATCTGCTTGAGGATCGAGTAGGTGCCGATGCCCACGGAAGTGACCTCGGGGTCGTAGAAGCAGTAGACGGCCGAGAGCGAGTCCTCGCCCCGGTCGGTCACGGCGACGCCGACCAGCTCGCCGTTCAGCGTGAAGCGCACCTCGAAGGCGTCGCAGAAGCGGTCGACGAGGAAACGCTGGTACGACTGGCTGTCCATCGGTCGCGCGTCGTCCTTGGCGAGCCCCCGCACGAAGCGGTGCTTGTCGTAGAGCGCGACTCTGTCGGTGTCGACGACCGGCGAGCCGATGGTGGTCTTCAGGTACGTGTCGCCCTTCCGTAGCGTCCGGCGATGCGACTTGGTGAAGGTCCAGTCGGTGACGTCGATGCGGATCGCCTGGCACGCGTCGCAGCCGTCGCAGCTCGGTCGATAGAAGAGCGCGCCGTGGCGACGGTCGCCGCCGGCGAGTCGCTGGTCGAGCTCGTCGTGCGTGAGTGCCCGAACCGGTAGCCGCAGCGGCATGCGCGCGACGCGTCCCGGTAGGTACGGGCACGGCTCCGCCTCGTCGTGCACGAGCAGCTCCGCGGGCCGGCGATCGGCGAGCAGCGGTACGGGGTCGAGGCGATTCACGCTCCGAGCAGTGTGCAGGTAGATGTGACGCGTGGGTAGGGCGTCGGGCGAGAAAGATCGCGCGACGCGTCAGGGGCTGATCGTCTCGTCGGCGACGACGTCGCCGTCGCCGTCGATGAAGCGCACGCGGATCTCGGCGGTCGTCGGATCGAACCGGAGCTCGGTGTAGTTGTTCGTGCCGTCGGCGTGTGGCCAACGCGAACCGGTGAGCGTGGTGTGCAGTGGGTTCTGCGTCTGCGCGCCCGGACCGACGAGCACCTCCCACTGATTCTCGCCGAGGTCGCCGCTTGCGCCGACGCGCCCGAGGCTCGCGAAGTGGAAGTCGCCGGCGACCCAGAACACGCCGCTGATGCCCGCGTCGTCGATGAACGAGAGGATGTCCTCACGCTGTGCGGCGTAGCCCTCCCAGCGATCGTCGGCGCCTAGGTCGAGCAGGAAGGGAAAGTCGCTGATCCCGACCGAGTTGAGGATGACCTTGAACACGGCGGTGCTGCTCGAGAGCCCGGTCTTCAGCCAGTCGAGCTGCTCGGGGGAGACGTACGCCGCGTCGGCGTCCATCCGCGTCGACGGCTCACGCTCGCTCCGGCAGTCGAGCACGAAGACCTCGAGGGTCCGGCCCCAGGTCCGCTTGCGCCACACGCGCCCGGGATCGACCGCGAGCCGTTCGAGCGGCAGGTGCTCGAAGAAGGCCTGCCGCCCCGCGTCGACGATGCCCACCGCCGTGTTCTCGGGGTCCCAGTTGTTGTCGATCTCGTGGTCGTCCCAGGTCGCGAGCAGCGAGGTGGCGGCGCGGGTGGCGATGTAGCCCTCGGTGGCGAAGTTCTCCTCCCACTTGCCGCGGAACTCCTCGAGGGTCTCCGCGCCGTCGTTGTAGGTCGTGTCGCCGAGCAGCAGGAACGCGTCCAGGTCCTCCCGCTCGCCGGCGCGGAGGAGGGTGTCGAAGCTCCGGCCGTTGCTGGTGCAGCTCACCGCGCCGAAGACCAGCGGCTCCATCGCGTCCGCGGCGATGGCCGCCCGGAAACGACCGATGGTGCTGCGCGCCGTGCCGTCCTCGACGAACGCGTAGCCGTAGCGTTGGCCGGCGTCGACCGCGATGGTCTCGTGAACGAAGCCGGCGTCGTCGGGGGTCACCGCCATGTCCAGCACGCGCGCCCCGTCGCTGCCGTCGGTGAGCAGCTCCCAGACCACGAGCGTGACAGCGCCGCTCCCGTCGTAGCGGGTCCAGAGCACCACCGAGTCCTCGGTCGCGTCACCGCTCGCCACGCCGAGCATGAAGGCGCCGGAGCTCGGTAGCGATCGGACGTCGTCCATTCCGCCGTCCGGCAGCGGCCTCATGTCCGGCTCGTCCGGTCCGCCGTCCATCTCCGGCGGTCCCCCGTCCGTGCCCGGCGTCGACCCGTCGGTGCCGCTCATGTCGGCGCCGGGCATGGTGCCGCCATCGGGGTCCGAGCCGCCGTCGTCACCGCAGCCGACGAGCACGGCTGCGACGCCGATGCCCGTTCGCTCGAGCATCGCCCGACGACTCAGCGTCGACTCGGCTCGCTCCTCACCCTCGGCTCCATCCTTCTCGGGATCGTCCGCCATCACACACCTCCAAGCGAGCGCACCCTAAGCGATTCCGGAGCCGGGAAAAAGGGACCGTGACCAAGAAGTCACCCTTCGGTCAGAGTTCGGCGAACGAGAGCGCCCAGCTCAGGCAGTCGTGGAAGACCACCTCGCCTTCGCGAACGTAGAGCTCGGGGGTGAGCTCAGTGTCGGACTCGAACCACACCGTCCCGCGGGTCTCGCCTCGGAGCACGAGATAGAGATCGCCGGCGACGCCGGAGAGCGACGCGATGCATGTGATGCCCGGCGACTCGCCGCCGAGGTCGTCGAGCGGTGCTGCGAGGTCGCGGAGCGGACGACGCTCCCGCACCGTGTCGAAGGCGAGGATGGGTGGGTCGAAGCGCCGATCACCTGCCGCCGCATCGAAGCGCGCGCGGGCCTCCGCGCCCCACTCGTCCAAGGTCTTCCTCGAGACCGGGAACTCGCCGGGGCTCTCGTGGGTCGGCAGACCGAGCTCGAATCCGCAGTCGTCGGCGAAGGGGCCGATGGTCGAGAGGATGGATCGGTAGGCGCTCGGTAGCGGGCCGTGCACCCGCTCGAGCTCCCCCAGGCGCGCGTCGTCGAGCGGTGGGGCCCAGTCCAGCACGACCCGACTCCTCCGTGCCTCGAGGGCGGATCGAAGCGCTTCCAACCGGTCGTCCACGCCTCGAAGGTACCCGATGGTCGCGCTCGGTGGTCACCGTGCGATGGCGGGCCGAGTCGGAGGATGAGCGAACGAGTAGGATGCTCGCCATGACCGTGGTTCCCTTTCGCTTCGACGACGCGCCGCTGCTCTGGACGGTGCCCGACGTCTACGACGCGAACGAGTGCCGGGAGTGGGTCCGGATCATCGAAGCCGGTAGCCCGCGGATCGCGACGAACAACCCGACCTATCGCGATCAGGACCGCCTGATCCGCGACGACCCGGCTGCGTCCTCGGAGCTCTTCGGGCGGTTGAAGGCGCACTTGCCCGAACGGCTCGGTGAGCTGCGGCTGGCGGGGCTGAACGAGCGGCTGCGGATGTACCGCTACGCGCCCGGTCAGCGCTTCTCGCCCCACATGGACCACTGGTACCGGCCGACCGACACCCGCATCACGCTGCTCACGGTCCTCGTCTACCTGAACGACGACTTCGAGGGCGGCGAGACGGCCTTCATGGAGCAGCTGGAGGAGACGGTGCACCCGAAGCCGGGGCTCGTGGCGATCTTCCAGCACAAGATCCGCCACGAGGGCTGCCCGGTTCGTTCGGGCTTCAAGTACGCCATTCGCACCGACGTGTACTACGACGCGCCGAGCCCGATCGAGATGGACCTGAGCGGCGTGTAGTCCATGGAAGGTCCCGCCGGCGGACACGTAGGCTGCCATGTGCTTCGCAGACCCCCGCTGATCCTTCTCCTCGTTCTCTCCGCTTGCGAGAACGAGCCGCCGCCGCCGCCGCCGCCGCCGGTCGATGCGCTCACGCTTGGGTACCGCGCCGCGCACGCCGGCGACCATGGAGCCGCCGTCGGGCACTTCGAGATGGCCACCGAGGCGCAGCCGGAAGAGTCGGAGGCTTGGACTGGGCTGGCGCGTGCGCAGCTTCGCGCCGATCAGCCCATCGCCGCGATGCTCTCCGCGCAGCAGGCGGTGGCCCTCGCGGGAGAGTCGGCCGACGCGCACGAGCTCCTAGGGTTGGCGTCGCTGGCGGCGGCCACCAGCGATGGGGACGCATCGGCGTCTCCGTCCCGTCCGCGAGCCGCGCCCTCCATCGATCGGGCCGCTCGCGCCGCGATCGCTCTGAACCGAGCCCTCGCGCTCGCACCGGACCGCGTGCGGATCCACTTCGCGCTCGGTCGCGCCCATGAGCTCGCCGGCCAGAACGAGGAGGCGAGCGCCGCCTATCGCGCATCGGCAGAGGCGCAGGTCTGGCCCGCGCGCTCGAGGATCGCGGCCGTTCGCACCCAGCTCGACGCGCTCGTGGAGCTGACCGAAGAAGTGGCGACGGAGCTGCGGGCGGAGCTGGACGCGGCCGACGTGCTGGCGACGGACGACGCTCGGGTGCGAGCCGCGGCAGAGGCCCAACGGCGCCGCATCGCGCGGAGGCTCCAGCGGCGAGCTCGGCCCGCCCAGGGGGGCGCTCCGCTGGAGAGGGAGCTGCCAGGGATCCTCGGCTTGGACCCGGCGGCGCTCGAGTGGATGCTCCAGAACCAGCAGGCGAACGGGGCGTTCCGTGGAGGGCTGCCGGCGCCGGAGACGTTGGAAGAGTTGAGCCGCCGAGGGGCCGGCGAGCGGCCGGGGTCGGGTCAGGCTGGGGGCCGCACCATCGGCGCCCTGGTGCAGCAGCCTTGAGATTCGAGACCACGGCTCACCGTCGGGGCAGCACGCCAGGGTTGCCCATCGTGATCGCCGAGGCGGCGAAGGCTGAGCGTCGCTCGCCCCCGAACGATTGACGGAAGCTCTGGCTCGGCGCCACGTAGGCTGCCCAGATGCTTCGCAGTACGTGCCTCTCTCTCCTGCTCGTCGTCTCCGCTTGCGAGGGCGAGCCGCCGCCGCCCGATCCGCTCGTGGAGGGCTGGCGCGCCGCTCGGGCTGGCGATCACGCTGGCGCGATTCCGCACTACACCGCGGCCACGGAGGCGCGGCCGGACGACGTCGAAGGCTGGAACGGGCTCGCTCGCGCGCAGCTCCGCACCGGTGACCCAACCGCGGCCATGGCCTCCGGGCGGAAGGCCGCAGAGCTGGCGCCCGACTCCCCGGATGCGCAGGAGCTGCTGGGGTTGGCGCTCGTGCGGTCGGCCGACGGAGGCTTGGATGCGCCGGCGGAAGCGTCCGACGACGAGCTCGCGCTGCCCACCTCGGCGGTCTCGATGACCCGGGCGCACGACGCGGTGACCGCGCTGTCGAGAGCCCTCGAGCTGGACCCCGAGCGAGTGCGTCTGTACTTCGCTCTCGGTCGCGCGAACGAGCTGGCTATGTCCCCCGAGGAGGCGGCGGCTGCCTTCACCGCCTCGGCGGAGGCCGGCGTGCTGCCTGCGCGGTCGAAGGTCGCCGCGGTGCACAACCATCTGTGGGCCATCCGGGACCTGACCGAGGAGCGCGGAGCCGAGCTCCGCGCCGAGCTCGCCTCGGCGGAAGAGCTCGCCGGCGATGACTCTGCGGTGCGCGGCGCCATCGCCGCCGAGCGGCGCAACATCGATCGGAAGCTGGCCCCGCCGGCGCGCTTCGGCATCCAGGGCCCGGGATCGGATGCCGAGGCCGACGCCAGGGCTGCGGCCATCACCGAGGCGATGAATGCGGGGATCCTCGGTCGGCTGCAGGATGCCGCACGCGGGCCCGACGCTCCGTGGGGCGCGTCGGCGCTCGGCAACTCCAGAGTGGACTCCATCGGCGGACTCCTCGGCACCCGGCCGCTCGAGCTGAGCGGCCCAGGCGGCGGCGGGACCGGCGAGCGGGGCGGGCCAGGCGCCGGCACGGTCGAAGGGCTCGGCGGCCTCGGCACTCGCGGTGGGGGCACCGGGCGCGGCTACGACCATCCCGGGAGCGGCCGCGGTACGGCGGCCATGGACGAGGACTGACTCGCGGAGCGACGAGCGCCCGCTCCGGATGCTCGACGGAGCCTGCGAGGGCGCGCGTCCACAGCTGGGGCTGTGGGGGATTGCGCACGGCGAGCTCGGGGCCGGTGGTGGATCGTCGGCGCATGAAGCTCATCGATTTCATGGCCGTCTGTAAGACGAACGATATCGCCGCGGTCGCGGAGGCGATGGTGAAGGGCTGGGGGCTCGACCTCGCCACGGCGACCGCGAGCGCGCAGCAGTGGGTTCCCAACTTCCGCGGGTTCATGGCGCAGGGAATGCTCATGACCCTCTACGGCGACATCCAGAGCGGCGAGGACGCGAAGGCGACCGAAGCGCTGACCGGCTACTTCGAGCTCGACGCGGCGTCGGCACCGACCGCCATCGCCGCGATCCGCTCGACCTTCGACTGATCAGGGCTGCCAGTCGTCGTGGACTGGCGTCTCAGGGTCGCTCACGCGGCGGAAGGTGTGGTGGCCGAAGCGGTCGCGCTGCGCTTGGATGACGCGGGCGGTGCCCACGGCGGTGGTGAGCTGCTCCCACCAGGTGAGCGAGGCGCTCATCGCGGGGACGAGGTGACCGGCGCCGCTGGTGGCGGCGATGGTCTTGCGCCAGCCGGCGAGCAGCGGGGCGAAGTCGTCGGTCATGGCAGCGCCGAGCATCGGGCCTTCGGCGCCGGGCAGGATCGCCATGAAGCGCTCGAGCATCTTGGAGCGGATGATGCAGCCGGCGGTCCAGATGCGGGCGATCTCCTTGCGGTCGATCTGCCACTGATGCTCGTCGTCGGCGCCCTTCAGCAGGTCGAAGCCCTGCGCATAGCTGGCCAGGACGGAGGCCGTGACGGCATCGCGGAGGTCGTCCTTCGAGAGCTCGGTGGCGGACCGCTCGCCAGTCGCCATGCCGACGCGCACGCTCTTGAACGAGCTGAGCGCACGCGCGTCGACGGCCGCGGCGATCGTCGGCACCGGCACGCCGAGCTCGACCGCGCCGAGCACGGTCCAGCGACCGGTGCCCTTCTGACCGGCGACGTCGAGCACCTGGTCGAGGAGCGGTCGCGACGAGTCCTCCGGGTCGCGCACCTTCAGGATGTCGGCGGTGATCTCCGTGAGGTAGCCGCCGAGCGCTCCGTCGTTCCACTCGCTCATGAGCGCGGCAGCCTCGTCGGGGCCGAGGCCGAGCGCGCGCTTCATGAGCAGCACGGCTTCGCCGAGGATCTGCATGATCCCGTATTCGATGCCGTTGTGGGTCATCTTCACGAAGTGACCCGCGGGGCCCTTGCCGCACCAGGTCACGCAGGGGCCGTGGTCGCTGGTGGCAGCCATCGACTCGAGCAGCGGGCGCAGCCGCTCCCAGCCTTCCTTCGGACCGCCGGGCATCATCGAGGGACCGATCAGCGCGCCCTGCGCGCCGCCGCTCACGCCCATGCCGAGGAAGTGGTAGCCCTTCGCGTCGCGCTCGCGGCGCATGGTGTCGTGCCAGAGGCTGTTGCCGCCGTCGATGACGACGTCGCCCTCATCGAGGTGCGGCTCGAGGTCCTTCAGCACCGCGTCCACGATCTTCCCCGCCGGGACCATCACCAAGATGCGCCGCGGTCGCTCCAGGAGCGCCACCATGGACGGGAGGTCGCCGGGCGTCGCGAAGTCGTGGTCCGGCTCCGACTCGCGGAGGCCGGTGCGCGCCTCTTCGTTCGGGTCGTAGCCCGCCACCGAGTAGCCGCCGCGGGCCAGGTTCCGAGCCAGGTTGCGGCCCATCACGCCCAGGCCGACCACACCGATGTCGCGCTTCGCTTCGTCGCTCATCCCCCTTCCTACCACCGTGGGCCATGCCGCGGATCCGTCGCGACTGAGAGTGAGCGGAATCACGTGCAAAGCGCGTACAGGAAAGCCGAGTGTCCGGTGGCGGATCCAGACGCCCCCCGATCGTGCCCACTTCGACCTACATGAGCGACATTCGCATCGAAAAGCTGAATGATTCTGTTTGGGCACGGGCCTTGCTCTACGTTCGCGCATCGATCGCGCCCGAGCGCGCGACGGCGCCGATGACGCCCCCAACGAGGGCGCCGGCACCCCAACCAATCACAGAACGAACATTCCTTTCTCATGAAGAACATCCTCTCCATCGCTCTGCTCGGCGCCCTCGCCGGCGCGTGCGCCCCCGACTACTTCGACAAGGACGGCGAGCTCGAGACGACCGAGCTGGCCGTGCACGCCGACTCGAGCGCCGACGGCGGCCCCTTCCGCGGCGAGCTCGCGCTCTGCGACTGGTCGGCCGACGCGCTGACCGAGCGCACGGCCTACCACTTCTGGACCTTCGAGACCGAGGGCTGCGACGACGTGCTCGTCGACCTAGCCTCCCGTGAAGGCGACGACACCTACGTCCTCCTCTACCAGCAGGTCGGTCGCGCCTGGCGCCTCATCGAGAGCAACGACGACTGCTACGACGGCACCCTCAACAGCTGCATCGAGCGCGGCCTCGACGCCGGCACCTACCTCGTCGGCGTCGCCACCTACGACTACATGCGCTACGGCGCCCCGACCGCCGCGAGCTACCAGCTCCGCGTGGTCTGCCGCGACGCGGGCGCCTGCGGAGGCGACCCCGAGCCGCAGGCCTGCGGCAGCCGTGGCCTCGAGCCTTGCGCCGAGGGCCAGTTCTGCGACTGGAGCATCGACGCGATGTGCGGTGCCACCGACCGTCCCGGCGTCTGCCGCGACGTCGTGGACTTCTGCCCCGAGATCTACGACCCGGTCTGCGGCTGCGACGGCCGTGACTACTCGAGCGCTTGCCACGCCGCCCAGCACGGCATCAGCGTCGCGTCCGAGGGCACCTGCCCCCGCACCGACCAGGGCGTCGGCGAAGCCTGCGGCGGCCTGCTCGGCCTCACCTGCCAGGACCACCTCTTCTGCAACTTCGACGAGCGCGCGATGTGCGGCTGGGCCGACGCGACCGGCACCTGTCAGCCGCTCCCCGAGGCCTGCACCCGTGACTACCGTCCGGTTTGCGGCTGCAACGGCACCACGTACTCGAACGAGTGCACCGCGAACGCCGCCGGCGTGAGCGTCCAGTACACCGGCGAGTGCGGCGCCGACGGCGACTCCGGCGAGGGTGAGATCTGCGGCGGCATCGCCGGCTTCACCTGCCACACCGGCCTCATCTGCGACATGAGCATCAACGACTTCTGCGGGGCCGACCTCGCGGGCGTCTGTGTCGCCGCCCCCGACGGCCCGACCTACTGCACCCGCGAGTACGCGCCGGTCTGCGGTTGCGACGGTCGCACCTACAGCAACGACTGCGAGCGCCGCTCCGCCTACGTTGCGCTGGACCACGAGGGCGCCTGCCGCTGAGCGGCGCCGTTCCAAAACCCACCCAGGCCGCGTCCTTCCAATGAGGGCGCGGCCTTTCTAATTCTCGCGTCGGCTCACTCGGCGGTGAGCGGCCGTCGACCCCGCCGGAGCGTCCTGCTCGTCGAGCTCAGGAGCTCAGGGACGCTCTTAAGCAGTTAAGCGCAGGGACGCTCTTAAGCAGTTAAGCGCAGGGACGCTCTTAAGCAGTTAAGCCCAGCTCCGAGAAGGCCGGTCCCATCAGCCAAGATCATGGAGAGCGAGAGTAGGACAGCAGCCATCGAGGTGCTCTGCGGGGATCTCCAAGTGGTCGAGAACCTCCCGTAGATGTGGCAGAGCCCGTTCGAGCGCCTTCGACCCGACTCGCCTCAGCTGTGAGGCGGCCGGCTCCGAAATGCCCAAGAACGAGGCCATGACTGCTGCTGGCTGGCCGCCGATCGAGCTCCAGACGAAGATCGCGAGCGCGCGCGCAGCTGACGCTCTCGCGCTTCTGTTCTTGGAGCGCAGGGCTTCAGGTGGAAGGTCGAGCGCACGAGCGCACGTAGCGGCAGTCCGGGCGACTCGGAGCTCCAACACCGGCCGGAGCGGCGTTGGCGCTCGTGCGACCAGCGGACGTTCGATGCGCTCGCCGATGTGCCGTGGTGTGGCGAGCTCGACCCGCGCCCCGGTGCCACGTCGGATGTCCCGCATGTCCCTGGACGCCGGCTCGTAGTCGATCGGCTCACCGTCCAGCCGTTCGATATCCGCAACCAGCTTGGCGACTCCCGCGTCAGTTCGAGGGTATCCAGCGAGGAATGCGGCTTCATGTACGCTGAGCCACTCGGGACACTTCGAGAGGTCCGCGAAGAGCGGATGGCTGGTCCACGCCGAGCGGCGCAGCGTCGCCGCGGCCCTCGCCTCGCGTTGATTGGCGTGCACGTAGCGAAGTGGCACGAAGATGTTCTCTCCGGCGACGACGTCTATCCACGGTCGCCCGGCCACCACAGGCCCCAGTCGTCCCTGCTCTCGGTTGAGCTGGATGGCGAGAGCGGTATGGAACGAGCGGTAGAAGCGCGCGACGGCCGAGATCGAGCCACGAACCAGTAGATGGATGTGTGACGACATCAGGGCGAAAGCGAGTACCGTCACTCCCGACCGGGCCTTTGCCTTTGCGATGTGGCGGAGGATGAGAAGGCGTTCCGCATCGTGGAGGATCCGGAACTCCTCGTTGACGAAGCGAGTTCTCGCGTGGAGCACGTCGGCCTCGTCGAACGCTCTAGGCTTTCTGGGCATGGCACGGGTTTCGGCCATGGTCGCGGCCAGTTGCGTGGAGCTCTGGGCTTAACTGCTAAAGAGCGTCCCTGGGCTTAACTGCTTAAGAGCGTCCCTGGGCTTAACTGCTTAAG
>CAYXAP010000006.1:218280-238049 GCA_964462035.1 uncultured Sandaracinus sp. | reverse complement strand
CGATGCGGTTCCGGAGATGACCAAGGAAGTCGAGAAGCTGAAGGCTCAGGGCTGACGGGCTTTTCCTTTGGGGGGCTCTTGCAAGAGCCCCCCGCTCGTCACGAGTGAATCGTTCCTCGCTCCCCCAAGAACCTGAAGCTCGCCTCCGGCGCCCCGCCACGTCCCACGTGGCGGGGCGCTCGTGGTAAAGGGACCGGGATGGTTTCGGCGCAGGTGCCGCTCTCTCGCTTGGCGAGCCGAGGTGTGCTCGTCGCCCTCGCGCTGGCTCTCCTCGATCTCGCCGCGCCCTCCGTGGTGTTCGCGGACGGGCCCTACGAGGGTGAGTGGACGGCGACGTCCAAGCGGATCGGCATCGAGCTCCAGAGCTGGGGTGAGGACTGCCCGGGCGGGATCCCGCTGCGACAGACGGAACGCGGCGGCACGGTTCAGATCCGGCAGAGCGGCGACCACCTGACGTTCAGCGGCGCGGTGAGCGGCAGCACCCAGCGGTGTTGGTCCGATCAGCCGGGACTCCGCCGGTCCGGGGCGACGTTCCAGGGGAACACCTGGACCATCCGGTGCAGCACCCCGCCGAACACCGCCCAGGGCGAGTCGGGCACCTACACCTTCCGCGCGGAGGGGCAGGACCGCATCGTCTTCACGGAGAGCACTCGGTGGGACTGGAGCCTACGCAACTCGCGCTGCACCGCGACCCGTCGCTCGCGCCAGACGTTCAACCGGGTGGTCGAAGAGTCGGCGGTCGCGGAGCCCGAGCAACCCGAGCCGGCGAACTGCACGCCGGGCCGCCCGTCCCGTCTGGTGATCTCGCCCCGCCGCGCCGAGCTCCATGCCGGCGAACGCGTCTGCTTCCGGACCCGGGTGACCGACTCGGCAGGCTGCCGGGTGCCAAACCAATCGGTGCGGCTCACCCTCGACGCGGCCGAGGGGCGCAGCGCACGGATCGACGGCCAGTGCTTCTTCGCCGGGGAGACGGCGGCCGATGCCGAGGGCACGTTCCGGGTGCAGGCGAGCAGCGGGGACCTCGGCGCGAGCGCGCGAGTGACCGTGGCGATCGACGACCTGACCGACCTCGTCGCACAGGGAAGCAGCTCGATGGTCCCCACATCCACCGGCAACGCCGAGGCGGCCGGAGCCAGCGGCGTGGCAGCGCGGGCCGCGAGCGGCGGTGGCGGCTTCCAGCTCTGGTGGCTCGGCGCCGGGCTCGGAGTGCTGCTGCTGATCGGGCTCTCGATCGTATTCGTGGTTCGTGGCCGCAAGGGGTCGGATGACGACGTGGAAGCCCCGATGGTCGCGCCGCCCGCCGCGGTCGCACCAGCACCCACTCCCGCAGCGCCCGACGACGCCATCCGGGCGGCGGGAGCCACAACCAAACGACCTGAACGGATCTGCCCCGTCTGCGACCACGAGGCCGACGCCGACACCGAGTTCTGCCCGAACGACGGAGCCCGATTGCTCGACCCGGAGAGCCCAGAGGTGAAGGCGCAGGGGATGATCTGCCCGACCTGTCGTCGGGGTTACGCCGCGGGCAGCGCACGCTGCAGCACCGACGGCGACGAGCTGCTGCCCTACGCCTTCTTCGTCGCGCGGCAGAAGCACGAAGACGCCGCCGGCAAGAAGGTCTGCCCGAAGTGCGGGACGACCTACGGACCGGAGAAAACCTTCTGCGGACAGGACGGAACGCCTCTCGAGACCGTGAATTGACCGCTCGCGGGCAAGAAATCCCGAACGTTCACCCAAGTGGCGGCCGGTCCGAGTGTCAGAACCATACGAACGGAGAGGAACAGCCCGACCGGTTGCTTGATCGCTCGACGAAGCAAGAGCTATCATCGCGCACCCCTTCGGGAATCTCCTCCCCCAACCCCCCCAACGTACCGAAAGCACAGGTCAGCGCTCGATGAAGATCGTCTGTGACAACTGCTCCGCCAAGTACTCGATTGCCGACGAGAAGGTCGCCGGCAAGGTCTTCAAGATTCGCTGCAAGAAGTGCACGAACGTGATCGTCGTCCGCGGCGATCAGGTCGCCGCCGCAGAGGAGGAAGAGGCTGCAACCCAGGTGTTCGACTATGGCAGCGACCAAGTCTGGCACGTGGTCGTCGATGGCGACCAGCAGGGCCCCTTCGCTCCCATCCAGCTCGGGGTGATGATCACCGAGGGCACGATCGACTGGGAGGCCTACGTCTGGAAGGAGGGCTTCGACGGATGGAAGCCCGCCCGCGACGTGCCCGAGCTCGTGACCGCGATCAGCGGTGACCAGCCGGCCGACGCCGGTGGCGCAGCCGCAGGAGCAGCGGCGGGCGGCATGGGCGACGATCCCTTCGGCGGCGGCGGTGACCCCTTCGCCGGTGGAGACGAGGACGCCTTCGCTGGTGGTGGTGCAGCGGCCGACCCCGGCGCGGACCTCTTCGCCGGCGGCGGTGAAGCAGCCAGCCCCTTCGGCGGCGACGACGATGCCGGCGCCGACGACGACGTGGTCGCCTCGCCCAGCCCGCGGGTCTCGCAGGAGCAGGCGATGACCGGCGCGCGGAACGAGAACTCCGTGCTCTTCTCTCTCTCGAACCTGCAGGCCCTCGCGACCGGTGGTCCGAGCGACGGTGGCGGCGCTGCCGCTCCCGCGCCGATGGCCAGCTCGGGCCCCGCGCCCGGCCACGCCAGCGGTGAGGGCTCCGGCCTGATCGACATCCGCGCCCTCGCCAGCGCGACCGCCGCGACCGGCGGTGGTGGCGGCGGCGGCCTCGGTGGCGGCGGTGGCGGCGGCGGTGCCGACGACCTCCTCTCGATCGGCGGCAGTGGTGGCCTGGGCTCCTCGCTCGGTGCTCCCGTGCTCGCGCCGGCGGCGCCGGAGCCCGAAGAGGGCAACAAGAAGATGATGCTCATCCTCGGCGGTGTCGGCATCTTGGTGGTCGGCCTCCTGGTCGCGCTCATCGTGGTCCTCACCCGTGAGCCCGCCCCGGTCGCTCAGGCCGGTGCACCCGGCGCGAACACCGCCGGCCCGGGCACGCCGGAGATGCCGGCGACGGCCGCGGCCGACCCGAACGGCACGAACCCCGCGACGATGAACGCGGGCCAGCCCGTCACCGGCACCATGGCCGAAGAGGCCGATGACGAGGGTGACGACGAAGGGGACGAAGCCGACGAAGGCGACGAAGACGAGGGCAGCACCAGCTCCGGCCGGCGCTCCCGTCGCGCTCGCCGCGGCTCGCGCGGTGGCTCCTCGGGTGGCTCGAGCGGCGGCTCCGCCATGAGCGACCCCGAGCCGGCCACCATGACCCGCAACACCGCGATGGGCAGCATCGACGACCTGCTCGACCAGGCCATCGGTGGCGGCGGCAGCATGAGCGCGATGGCCTCGGCCATGGCATCCAACCTCCCCCCGCAGCCCTCTCGTGACGATGTCGGTCGCGCCCTCCGCGGTGTGTCCGGTCGAGTCGCCGGCTGCGGCAACGGCACCAGCGGCGTGGCCAACGCGGCCATCAGCTTCGCGAGCTCCGGCCGCGTCCGCAGCGTTCGCGTCACTGGCGTCCCGCCGGCCGTCCAGAGCTGCGTCTCGCGCGGCGTCCGCTCGGCGCGCGTGCCGGCCTTCTCCCGCGACAGCTTCAGCGTGAACTTCCCCTTCCGAGTTCGCTGAACGCGGCTACCCCACGCGAAACGCCTCGCTCTTCGGAGCGGGGCGTTTTTCGTTCCGTCCCTCCCAATCGCTACCCGGTGGTGGCGATGTCAGCTTTGCCTCGCGCAGAGCACCCTGCGGGCTAAGCCCGCAGGGTGCTCTGCGCGAGGCAAGGGGCACCTGGCGTCAGTGGGTGACGCCAGGTGGGAGGGGGTCAGGAGCGCCGCTGGCGGGCGAGGGAGGTGAGCATCTTGCGTCGGAGGACGACGACGAGGCGCTCGCTGAGCTCGGACGCGACGAGCACCAGGTGCTGCAGCTCCTCACCGGCGTGCGGCGCGACGCCCTTCTCGAAGAGGTCGAGCTCGAGCTCTGCCAGATCCCGCACGGCCTTCATGTAGGGCTGCAAGATCGTGTAGGGCAGCATCTCCTGGGTGATGCCGGCCCGACGGGCGGAACCGAGCACACGGAGCAACGAGAGGTCGTCGCCGGTGAAGCCTTCCTGACCATCGCGCTCGACCATCTCGACGAGGCCGAACGACTCGAAGAACTCGAGCTGGCTCTTCGGCACTCCGGCTTCGAGGAGCTCGGCCCGCGTCTTGAACTCGTCGCCAGCCTGCCGACGGAGCACCGCCTCGACCGCCTGGCCGAGAGTGATGCCGGTCGCCGCGGCCTCGTCCAGCACCTCCTTGATGACCTTCAGGGGCAGGTAGCGTGTCGACTGCAGCTCCTTGATCGCTCGGATCCGCGGCACCAGCGAGACCGAGTAGTAGGCCATGTTGCGGCTGGTGCGTTGGGGCTCCGGGAGGAGGCCTTCTTTCACGTAGTGTTTGATGGTCGCCGCTGGCACGCCGCTCATGCGGGCCAGCTTGCTCATCTTCACTCGCTCCACCTCGTCGGTGGTCTCGTCGGTCTCGTCGGTCTCGGGCTTCTTGGTCTGCGCCTGGCTCAAGGGCTCTCCTGGGAAGTTGGAAGGCTTACTTCCAACTCTGCACCCTACCGTCAGCCGGGCCCGCTGCCAAGCCGAGCGTACATGAATGAGCCAGGCTCACTCCACCTCGACCTCTGCGCTGGCGTTCGCGGATGCCGACGCGTCGACCTGGACATCGATGCGGCCTCGGGCGGGACCGCGGATGTTCACGTTGCGGCCGCTCATGTCGAAGGGCGGCGGCTGCGCCGGGTTGCAGCGTGGGCCGAAGCCGGTCGCATCGAACTCGTAGTCCAGCGAGCCACTCTCCTCACCGACCACGGCCTCGATGGTCACCTCGTGGATGCCGGCACGCGCGGGGCTGCAGTAACTCAGCAGGTAGAAGCGCTTCGTGAACCCGAGGATGCGCTCGCTGATCGCCTCGAAGGCCGCGGCGATGGCGTGGCTGTCGTTGATGAGGACGTAGCCCGAGTGGCCGATGTCGTTGAGCACCGCCTCGTCGATCTCGTTGCCCACGCCGATGGCGAAGACGTCGTACCCCGAGTTGTCCAGGGCGCTGTCCATCTCGCCGAAGCTGACCCGGCTCGCGCGGTCGGTGCCGTCCGTGAAGACGACGATCGTGCCGAAACGCAGGGGGTTCTCGCCCTGGGCGATGGCCTCGTCGAGCACCTCGACCGACTGCAGCAGCGCGCCGTGGAGGTTCGTCGAGGGGTCTCGCGTCCGGAAGCCTCGGAGCCGGTTGATGCCGGCGCTGTTGGCGCGGAAGGGCTGGATCGGGTGCAGCTCCTCGGAGCCGTCGAAGGCGTAGATGGCGACCTTTTGCACGCCCTCGAGGGCCGCGGTGAAGGACTGCGCGCTATCCGCGATGAGCCCGACCTGGTCGCTCTCGGTGACGCTGCCGCTCATGTCGACGATGAGGAGCGTGTAGTGCTCGGCCGCGACCTCGGGGTTGATGATCGTCTGCTGGCTCTCGTCCGGCGAGACCAGCTGCCCATCCTCATAGATCCTGAAGTCCGTGGCCTCGAGGCCCGCGACCGGCTCGCCACCGCTGGTGTCGACCGTGAAGAAGACCGCGACGTTGCTCGGCTCCTGGTAGGACGAGTCCACCATCGTGAGCCGGAGGCCCCCGCATCCAGCGGCCAGAACGACGATCGCGAAGAAGAATCGGCTGCGCATGCGGCGGATCCTACCGCACATGCCCCCAGCTGCGGGGGTCCTTTCGGGCCGTGATGCCTTCGCCGGCCCTCACATGAGCCGGATGAGTCCGATGTCGGCCGAAAAACGCGCCACTCCGGGCCCATCATCGTGGACACGGACCCGCCGGCCAGGCACATCCACGTCGACAGTCGGGTCGCCATCTTCCGTCGTCACCCCATCGTCGGTCGCCCGCAGAGCGATCCCATCGCTGACGTCGCAGGGCGCATAGCCGGCCTGCTGCTCCTGGTCGGGGTAGAGGACCACGTCGTCGCACGCGACCCGAACGACGCAGTTGAAGAGGCTGCTCAGAACGGGCAGCAGACGGACCTCGCAGCGCGCGCCTTCCTGCACGGGGGCGTCACCCTCCACCGAGTGGAGCACGCCGATGTGGGTGACCGGGGAGAAGTCCGGCGCGTGGCCACCCGGGCCGGCGTCACCGAAGCGCTGCCAGCTGCGCTCGTAGGCGGCGACCTGCGGATCGGTCGCCGCGCCAGGTCCCCCGTCTGCAGGGCCCGCTCCCCAATGACCTCCGTGCTCCGCGGGGTCGGCCCAGCCATGGTGGCGATGGCCACGGTGGTCGCGGTCGCCGGAGCGCCCGGGTTCGTCGCCCGAGCGCGCGACCGTCGCGGGGCCCGGTCCACCAGAGAGGGCCCAGACCGCGACTCCGATGGAGAGCGCCATGAAGCCCGCGAGTATCCAGACCACCGAACCGTTCCGCCGCTCCCGCATGACATCGTGACAACGTCACCGGCCGAGAAGTTCTTTCACCCCGGGGAAGAAAATTCCCGCGGCGCCCTCAGAGCAGTCGCCGGAGCGCCGTGCAGGCGTGCTCGATCGCGGCGTTGGCGATCAACGGTCCGAGGCTGATCCGCACCACGCCATCGGGGGCGGTCCCCATCGTCTCGTGCGCGACCGGCGAGCACTGCAACCCGACAGAGACCACGATCCCCTCGGCGCGCAACGAACGAGCGAGCTCGGTCGGCGCCGTGGTCGAGAACGCGAGGGTCGGCATCCGCTGCTCGGCCGGTGGACCGTGAACGACGGCGCCCTCGGCGCGAACGACGGCCTCGATGGCCGCCAACCTCTCTCGCGCGCGCGCGAGCGCACCCTGCTGGCTCTTCATCCACTGGAGCCCCGCCGCGAAACCGGCGAGCGCCGAGCGGTTCACCGAGCCTGCGTCGCAGTAGCTCGGCATGGGGGCGCACGAGGGCCCGTCGTCCAGGGTGCAGACGGCGGCCGGGGTGACCATGGCGACGCCGGGTCGCACCACGAGCGCGCCGATACCCCACGGCGCGTGCGGCCCCTTGTGGCCGGCGACGGTGACCACGTCGGCGTCCGGCAACGGCAACCAGCCAGCGCTCTGCGCCGCGTCGACCAGCACGGCGCTGCCATGGGCGCGCGCCTGTCGAATCACTTCGTCCACCGGGAGGAGCGCACCGGTCACGTTGGCGGCGTGACTGATCGCGACGCATCGGGCACCGCGCTTCAGCTCGCGCTCGAGCGCCTCCAGGTCGAGTGGGCGATCACCCGCCGGCGGGATTCGGACCAGCTCCACGCCCCGTCGTGCGAGGAGTTCGGCCGGTCGCATCAAGCCGTGGTGCTCGAAGCTGGAGAGCAACAAGCGGTCCCCTGGCTCCCAGGGCATGTCCGCGAGACCGAGCGAGAGCGCGGACGTACAGCCGGGGGTCGGGAGCAGCTGCGTCGCCGGGACGCCGAGCGCGCTCGCCGCGGCGGCGTGGTCCTTCTCGAAGCGCTCGGCCCAGGCCAGCGGGTCACCCTCGGCGACCTCCCGAACCGCCGCGTGCACCGGCTCAGGCTTCGGCCAGCTCGTGCCCGCCGAGTTCAGGTACGCGCGGATCGTCGTGTCCATGGTTTCGCCATGGGCTGCGCTATCCTCCCGCGCAATGAGCGAGACCCGCACCGAGACCACCTTCTGCCGAATCTGCGAGGCCCTCTGTGGGCTGGAAGCCGATGTGCGGGGCGATCAGATCGTGGCCCTGCGCCCCGACAAATCGCACGTCGCGACCGGCGGCTACAGCTGCGTGAAGGGGCTCCGGCAAGCGGAGTACCTGCGCTCACCGGACCGGCTGCAGTTCCCGCTGATCCGTCGCGGCGGTGCGCTGCAGCGCGGAACCTGGGACCAGGCCTTGGCCAAGGTCGGTGAGGTCGTGCGTCGGGAACGCGCGATCCACCCGGACCGCATCGCCATGTACGTGGGCACCGCGGCCGGCTTCGGTGTGCTCCACCCGATCTTCGCGCAAGGCTTCATGACGGGCGTCGGCAGCAAGTCGATGTACTCGTCGGCGACGCAGGACTGCGCCAACAAGTTCGCGGCGGCCACGGGCCTGTACGGCTTCCCTTTCACCCAGCCCTTCCCCGATGTCGACCACACCGAGTGCCTGATCGTGGTCGGCGCGAACCCGGCGATCTCGAAGTGGTCGTTCCTCCAGGTCTCGAACCCCATCGAGCGGCTGCGTAGCATCGAGCGTCGTGGCGCCGCGCTCTTCTTCGTCGACCCACGAAGGACCGAGAGCGCGAAGGTCGCCGGCGAGCACGTGTTCATCCGACCGGGTACCGACGTGTTCTTCTACCTGGCGTTCCTACACGAGGTGCTGGAGCGCGGCGCGGTGGACCACGAGCGGGTGGCCGCGCACGGCAAGCACTTCGAACGACTCGAGCCCTTGGCGCGCGAGTGGACGCCCGAGCGCGCCGCCGAGGTCACGCGGATGGAACCACAGACCTTGCGGCGCATGGTGGACGCGTATCTGAAAGCCGACGGCGCGGCGCTCTACAGCTCGACTGGCGTCAACATGGGCGGCCACGGGGCGCTGGCGTTCTGGCTGCAGGAGACGATCAACTTCATCACCGGAAATCTCGACCGGCGTGGGGGCACGCTGGTCGGCGAGGGCGTGATCGATTTCCCGGCGTTCGGGAAGAGGACCGGGGCGCTGCTGCGCACGGACGAGTCGCGGGTCGGTGGTTTCCGCGCGACCAACGACACCTTCCCGGGTGGTGTGCTCGCCGACGAGATCCTCACGCCGGGCGAACGGCAGGTCCGCGTGCTCTTCGTCACCGGCGGCAACCCGCTGCTGACGATGGCGAACTCCGGCCGGCTCGCGAAGGCGTTCCGCGAGCTCGAGCTGTTGGTCTGCCTGGACATCCTGCCGAGCGAGACGGCGCACCTCGCGGACGTGGTCTTCCCCTGCGTGGCGCCGTTGCAGCGGCCGGACCTGCCCTTCGTGTTCCCGCTGATGCTCGGCCTGCAGAGCCGGCCCTACCTGCAGGCGACCGAAGCGCTGGTGCCGCCGACCGGCGAGCAGCGCGACGAGGCGACGATCTATCTGGACCTCTGCAAGGCGTGCGGTGTGGACCTCTTCGGATCGAAGGTCGCGCAGGGAGCGATGGCGGCGATGCGGCGAGTGAACGAGGCGCGTGGCGGCGATGGGTTGCCGCAGCGCTTGCTGCTGGACCTGCTGCTGCGTGCGTGTCGACAGCCGGGGTTTTCGGAGGTGCTGAAGTCGACGCACGGCGTTCGCCGCGGTGACCATCGGCCAGGGAGCTTTCTCGGTTCGCGCGTGGTGACCGACGATGGCCGGGTGGATTTGGCACCCGACGCCATGGTGGCGGAGGCGGCGCGAGTACTCGACGCGACCTTCGAACGGGAGAAGCGCGACGCCGGCAGGATGAAGCTGATCACCAAGCGGCACGTGACCACGCACAACAGCTGGATGCACGACCACGAGCCCTTCGTGCGGAAGGGGACCAACCACCTCTACGTGCACCCGGACGATGCCCAGCGGCTCGGACTCGAGGCCGGCGCCATGGCGGACGTGACGAGCGCGACGGCGACGGTGCGACTGCCGGTGGCGTTCAGCGCGGACCTGATGCCGGGGACCTGCGCGCTTCCGCACGGGTGGGGTCACCAGCACGCGAAGGGTCTGAAGGTCGCGAGCCGAACCCGCGGGGTGAACGTGAACCTGCTGGCGGCCGATGGGCCGGACGCGCTCGAGCGGGTCGGCGGGATGGCTCGGCTGACCGGGATCCCGGTGGAGATCGTGCCGGCGGCGGGACCGCAGGCGCACACGTGGTCGGGGCTGCCGGGCGACGCCATGGGTTGAGTCGTACTTCGGGATCCGTTGACCGGATTAATCCGCTGACGGTAGGGTCGACCCAACCTGGGGGGTTCGATGAAGCGTTGCTGGTGGGGCATCTGCCTCTGCTTGTGGTTGGCGTCGTGCGGCGACGATGGGGGCGATGATGGCTCGGCGGATGCGGCCGCGATCTGCAGCAGCGACGATGGCTGCGACGACGGCGTCTTCTGCAACGGCGTGGAGCGGTGTGACCCGAGCGCCGGCGACGCGGACGCCCGTGGGTGCGTGTCACCCAGCGCCGAGGCGTGCATGCCGGACCAGACCTGCGACGAAGAAGCAGGCGAGTGCCAGAGCGAGTGCGACGAGAACCCGGACGCTGACGCCGATGGCTTCGACGCGGTCGCTTGCGGAGGCAACGACTGCGATGACTCGAACCCGAGTCGATACCCGGGCAACACGGAGATCTGCGACGCCGACCACGTGGATGAGGACTGCGATCCGACGACCTACGGCGAACGGGACGTGGACGGCGACGGGTTCGTCGACCTGCTCTGCTGCAACTACCGACCGGATGGCGACCCGCCCATGGCGGGCGAGACCTCCGATCTGCTCTGCGGGCGCGACTGCGACGACGAGCGGCCAGACGTCCATCCCGGCGAGAGCGAGACGTGCAACGGACGCGACGACGACTGTGACGGGTCCGTCGACCTCGATGGAGATGAGAACGTCTGCGACTGCACGATGCTCGGGCTGATCCAGGTTTGCGGCGAAAGCGAGGGCGAGTGCATGGAGGGCACGCGCGAATGCATGCGGACCGGTTGGGGGATGTGCGAGGGCGAGGTCACCCCGGCGGTGGAGACGTGCAACGGTCTCGACGACGACTGCGATGCGGCGATGGACGAGAACGCGGTCGAGATCTCGACCGGCGTGCGCGTCAGCGACGACCAGATCGACCACTGCGGAGCCTGTGGCACGTCCTGCACCGTGAGCTCGAATCGGGATTCGACATCGGCGAACTGCTCGACGGGCTCCTGCACGCTCGACTGTTTGACCGGGTACGACGACTGTGACGGCACCTACGGAAACGGCTGCGAGGTGCAGCTCTCGGTGGGGCGACGCGTCAACGACGACCGCGTGGACGACTGCGGTGGTTGCGGGAGCAGCGGCGCGAACAGCTGTCGGATCACGAGCAACACGGGGGTGAGTCGTGCCACGTGCGTGAGCGGTGACTGCGGCATGACGTGCACCGATGGGCGAGACGACTGCGACGGGAACTACGCCAACGGGTGCGAGACGAACACGAACACCGACCCGAACCATTGCGACGGCTGCGGGCTCGCATGCGAAGCCGAAGAGCAGTGCTCCGGCGGCACCTGCACACTGGGGGTCTGGTACGGACAGGTCGTCTGGTGGCCGAACTCGACCACCATGGCGGGCCAGCATGGAACGGCGACGTTCACCGGGAGCACCGGCTACCAGTTCCGGCGGCGGACCCACAGCGGCACCCTGATCGACCAGAGCGGGACCTTCTCGCTACAGGCGGACAACCGCTTCAGTGCCACCCACGCGGGCAACACCTACACCGGCCAGTTGAGCGTCAGAGGCGACCTCATGGTCATGACCGATACGGCGGTGGACACGGGCTCCCGGCGCAACCTCCGCTACCAGGGCGTGTGGGTGCGGAAGGGCTCGGGTCACGTGGCGTCCAACTTGAACGGCGACTGGTACGTGGCGAGCTACTCGGACCTGAGCGGTGGCTCTTCAGGCAGCGCCAGTCCGTTCGGCGCGATGGGAATGCTGTCGATCACCGGCGGCAGCGCGATGAGCTACGACCTCGACGTGACCGTCCCGGGCGAGCCCGACGAGATGAACACGGGCACGGCGTCCATCGCGGCGGACGGCGGGGTGACCATCGACCTCGACAGCCCCGGCGGGTATCTGCGCGGCTACATCAACGAGTTCAACGATGTGATGGTGCTCCGATACGACTCGAACCTGAGCACCACCGATGGGTTCCGGCCGGGCACCTTCGTGCTGGTGAAGCGGTCCGGCGGACGCGGCACGGGGAACGTGCAAGGCAGCTACTTCGTGTCCCACCTGGCCAGTAGCAACCGCGCCATCTGGGGTGAGCTGACCACGGGGGTGGGCGGTGGCGGGTTCGCGTCCGGAGGGTTCTTCGCAGCGTCGGACGGACAGATGTTCTCGGTGTGCGTGTCCGGGAGCGCGATCAGCGTCGAGGGTTCGAGTGGAGCCATTTCGATGGTCATCCCGAATGGAACGTCGTGTCCGGGGATGTTCACGAGCGAGGCGGTCGGGCAGGCACAGGTGCCCAACGGGGCATTCTCGGACGTGCTGAACGCGCACGTGAGCGACGACCTGACGGTGCCGTCGCTGATGGTGTGGGTCCGGAAGCCCTGAGGGCGGTTCGGGAGTGTTTGAATTTCTCGCCGGGAAGGCCCTGCATTTTCGGGGGATGCGGAGGGGGGGAGTGTCCCCGTTCAATGCAGGGAGTGGAGGTAGCGCTCGAGGGTGGTGAGCTCGGTGGGGGTGAGGGTGCTGGTGGTGCCGTGGGCGTCGTCGGGGTTCCGGGTGGTGAGGACGTCGCGGAGGGTGTCGGCGCTGCCGTCGTGGAGGTAGGGGGCGGTGCGCCAGAGGGCTCGCAGGACGGGGGTGTCGATCGCGGTGAGCTCGGCGCCGAGGCGCCCGCCGCTGGCTTCGGTGATCGTGCCGACGTCGTGGGAGAGGCCGTCGGTGAAGGCGGGGCCGGAGTGGCAGGCGACGCAGCCGGCGCTGGTGAAGAGGGCTTCGCCTTCGGCGCGCTCGGTGTCGCTGAGCACGACGGGTGAGTCGCCGGCGTCGGTGAGCGAGGCGACGTAAGCAGCGAGCGCGTCGAGCTCTTCGCTGCGGCCGGCCTTGGTCGGGCCGAGGGGGTCGCTGGCGGCAGCCCAGTCGCTCTCCGAGAGGAAGCCGGCGCCGCCCTGGTGCAGGCGGATGTCGTTCTCGAAGTCCTGGACCTCGTCGAAGTTGCCGCTCCAGTGCAGCGGGAAGTGCTGAGCGCTGCCCTGCAGCGCGATGGTGTTTCGGCGCCCTTCGCCGCGCTGGGTGAAGTCGTAGACGAGGTTGTCGCCCTCCCCGTCCAGGTGGCAGCTCGCGCAGCTGAGGTAGCTGGTCCGACTCATGCGCGGGTCGACGGAGCTGGCGAAGATCTGCTTGCCGCGGAGGACCTGCGGGTCGAGCGGCTCCTCGTCGATGGTGTCGATCGCGGCGAGAAGGGGTGGCTCCGCGCTGAGGTCGGTGACGGCATAGACGCGAACGCTCCGCTCGAGCTCGGCCCACACGAAGAGACGCTCGCCGCTCGCGTCGAGGACCAAGCCGCGGGGGCCGATGCCGGCGTTGGCGATCGAACCGACCACGTCGAAGCTGAAGGCGTCGACCGCCAGGATCTGCCGAGCCCCGTAGAGCGCGATGTAGAGGACGTCGCCGATCTCGGTCGGGACGAGCGCCGAGGCGTAGTCGAGGTCGTCGAAGCTGTGCCGGACGCTCTCGACGATGGCGCCGTCGTCGGCGAAGACCTCGGCGAGGGCTGCTCGCGCCGTGGTCTGCGAGCTGAGCTCGGTGCCGGTGTCGAAGGAGCCAGTGACGTTGTTGGCCTTCAGCGCGGGCACGATCGCGCGCAGGCCGCCGGGGGTGAAGACCAGCGTGTCGAGGAAGCTGAGCACGCCCGAGTTGTCGGTGTCGCTGTCGAGGTCGCGCTGGACCGGGAGCAGACCGACCGGGAGCGCGATGGGGTCGGCGGGGTCCGCGAGATCGAGGCCGTAGATCGTCGAGCCGCTCGGTCCCGCGCGCCAGCGGGTCGCCAGCAGCACGCCCGCATCGTTCATGGTCAGCGCGCGGACGTCGTCGCCGATCGGAATGGTCCGAGTGAGCGTCGGCGCAGCCGCGGCCGCCACACCGACTTCGGCGATGGCCCCGAGATCCTGCAGCGACACGTAGAGTCGGGTGCCATCGCGCGGGTCGGCGACCACGCCGAATGGCCGGCTGCCCACCGGCAGCGGAAGCTCCGCTCGGAGCGCACCGCTCTCGCGGTCGTGGACCGCGAGCGCCCCACCCTGGCAAGCCACCGCGACGACGCCTTCGGCCAACGCGAGCGTGCGGGGACGAGTGCAGGTGTCGACGAGCGCGACCCGCTCGAGCGACGCGGTGTCGATGATCGCGAGGCTGTCGGCGTCGGGGGTGACGACCCAGACTCGGGCCCCGTCGCGCACGATGGGCGTCGACGCGGTCGGCCGCTGCGCCGCGGGCTCGAAGACGACACGGAGGGTTCGCGAGGCGTCCTCGGTCTCCGACACGGCGGAGACCACGAACCCACCCGGATACGCATAGCGGTGGCACGCCTCGGCGCCGCCCGGGCTGCGATCACCGTCACCCCAGATGAAGGTCACGTCCTGGCTGGGCACCACCGAGAAGCACACGTCCTGATCGACGAACCCCACGTCTGGCCCGACCAGTTGCAGCCGCAACGGACCCGCGTCGGGCGCGGAGGCATCGGCGCCACCGTCCATGATCGACGCGTCGTCGTCTCCGCACGCGAGGAGCAAGACGAGGAGCCCGAGCAGCCGACGCGGAGCTGCGCTCATCTCACTCGCAGCTGGCGGTGGTGAAGGTCGACTCGAAGGCCGCGGTGGTCGGGTTGCCGCTCGCGTCGATCACGCCGCCGGCGGGCACGACCAACCGGTAGCTGGTGCCGGCCTTCAGCCGCCCGGCGGGCGCGAAGTTCACGGCGCCTTCCTGGCCGCTGTAGAGACCGGGCAGCGGACCACCGACCGGGTCACCGCTCGCGTCGAGCTCGAAGAGCTGGAACGAGCCTTCGAAGACGGAGGCCAGATCGATCGGTTCGTCGAAGGTGACGCCCACCCGAGCGCCGAGCGCGACTCGCGCCTGGCCGTCACGGGGCACGACCATGCTCACGGCCGGGCCGTCGGTGTCTGGCTCGAGTTGCCAGGGGTACACGTTGGACGCTTCACCGGCGATGGCGTCGTCGTCGACGCTCGCGACGATCACGTTCCCGACCGGGACCATGGTGTCGAGGTCACCGGTCATCTCGACCTGAGCGAGGAGCGTGGGCGAGGCCGGGTCCGAGATGTCGATCACCTCACCGATGCCGCTGAGGCCGACGAAGGCCTGGTCGTCCTTGATGAAGACGTAGCCGCCGTTCGCGAAGCGATGCTCCGAGAGGTAGCTGCCGACCAGGGTCGGGTACGAAAAGTCGGAGACGTCGTAGATGATCAGCCCGCCACCGATCACGTGGCGCGCGTAGAAGGCGAGGTTCCCGCTGAGGTGACTGAAGTAGGAGGCGCGAATCACCGGGGCGCCGCGGGGCGTGGTCTCACCATCGGTGATCTGGAAGGAGCCACCGGGGATCCGCCGCGGCGCCGCCGGGTCCGAGATGTCGAGGAGCGCGGTGCTCGCTCCTTCGGTCGGGAAGGCCGCGAGCAAGGTGCCGATGGCGTGGACGCCGCCCACGCGGAACCCCGGGTCGGGCACGTAGGTCTCGACCAGCTCCGGGTTCTCCGGGTCGCTCGCGTCGACGATGAAGATGCCGTTGCCCGACGAGCCGGCGTAGACGTAGGGCGCCTGCCAGAAGGTGCTCATGACCACGCGGGCGTACGAGTCGGGATAGACGACCTCCGGGAGCGTCAGGTCCGTGACCATGACCGGCGCGCTCGGGTCGCTGACGTCCCAGAACATGATCCCGGTGAGCGAGGTCGTCACCATCCAGCGGCGGCCGTCGATCGTCGCGACGCCGGCCGCGTGGGTCTCCCGCATCTGCTCTTCGACGGTGGTCGCGACCTCGGTGGGGTCGCAGGGGTCGTCGAAGGTGAAGACGCTCAGGCCACCGACACCGCCCTCGTGGGCCCAGGGCAACCAGAGGTGCCCGTCGAGCATGAGCACGGTGTTGTGATGGTCGCGGTCGCGCTCGCCGCCATCGAGCGAAGCGCAGCGGGTCAGACGCTGGTCTTCGGTGAAGGTCACGCTCGGACCACCCGGACCCAGCAGCTCACCCCAGGCGTCCGGTGCCGGCGCCGGCGTGTCGGAAGGCTCGACCGGGTCGGCCATGCCGAGCAGACCGCAACCGGTCGGCGGCGGACCGAAGTCCGGCAGCATCGCCATGTCGACCGGAGGCGGACCGCCGTCTTCCTCGGTGCCGGCGTCGAAGCCCCCATCGGGCTCGACGTCGTCGTCACCGCAGCCGAGAGCCAGCGCGAAGATCGCGACGATCGCGAGAGGTCGTTGCACGGCGCCATCCTAACGGCGGATGGCGCCGACGGCCCCTACGACACGTTCGCGGAGTGGGCCTTCAGGCGTTGTCGGAAGCCGAGGACTCGGAAGCCTTCTCGGTCTTCTTCTTGCCGCCCTTGGCGGCCTTGGCGGCCTGAGCGGCCTGAGCGGCCTTGCGGGCCTTGGGCTTGGTGCCGTGGTCCTCGAGGTTGCCGGCCTCGATGGCTCGGATCTCTTCGGAGACCTCGCGCAGGAAGTGCTGGCGGACGTGGAAGGGCAGGAAGCCGGCCTTGAAGCCGTTGAGCACGATGTGGCCGATCTCCTCGGCCCCGAGCTTCATCTGGGTGTGGGCGAGCCAGAGCTCCTTGGAGACCGTGGTGTCCGTGATCAGGCGGTTGTCGGTGTTGACCGTCACCCGCAGGCCGAGGTCGTAGTAGAGCTTCATCGGGTGGCTCGCGAGGTCGCGCACCGCGCCGGTCTGCACGTTCGACGACGGGCAGCACTCGAGAGTGATGCGGTGGTCGTTGACGTAGTGCAGCAGGTCGCCGTCTTCGCGCAGCCGGCAGCCGTGGCCGATGCGATGGGCGCCGCAGACGTGGATGGCCTGGTGGATCGACTCCGGGCCGTAGGCCTCACCGGCGTGGATGGTCACGCAGATGTTGTTGTCGCGGACCAGCTGGAACGCCTCGAGGTGGTGCTTGGCGGGGTGGTCGTACTCGGCGCCGGCGAGATCGAAGGCGATGACGCCGCGACCCTTGTAGGCGACGCAGAGCTGCGCCATCTCGAGCGAGAGCTGCGGCGAGATGTTCCGGATGCCGCAGACGATGACGTTCGAGTGAATGCCGTAGTCCTTCTGCGCCGCGCGGAGACCGGCGAGGACGGCCTCGACGACCATCGTGAGCCGCAGGCCCTGCCGCGTGTGGAGCATCGGCGCGTAGCGGACCTCCATGTAGCGGACGTTCTCGGCGGCGGCGTCCTCGGCGAGCTCGTACGCGGCTCGGTAGAGAGACTCCTCGGTCTGCAGGACCTTGAGCGTGATGTCGAAGGCCTTGAGGTACTCGACGAGGGAGCCGGTGTTCTCACCGAGGTGCATCGCCTTGCGCAGGCTGGCCTCGTCGTCACCGGGGAGCTCGATGCCGTCTTGATCGGCGAGCTCGAGGATGGTGCTGAGTCGGAGCGAGCCATCGAGATGGACGTGCAGGTCCGTCTTCGGAAGTCGCTCGAAGTAGCTGAGGGGAAGATTCATCTAGGAACGCTAGCAGGGAGGCTCGTTTGATCAAGGAGCGACTTTCCAGCCGCATCGTTCCAGGGGCGCGAAGCGCTTGCGCCGGAGGCCGAATCACGGTCTCTTTCCGCACGCGCCCGACCGGGCGATGGAGGGACGGTCATGAATCAGGCTCAGGAGAAACCGCCGGCAGGCATCTACGTCGTCGGCATCGGAGTGCTCCTGGTAGGGCTCCTCAGCTTCTGTTGCTCGGGCTACGCCGTCTACGCCGCGTCGTCCGCGGACAAGCAGGAGGCCCAGCTCCGCGCGAACCCGATGTTCGAGCCCCAGATGATCGACGCGATCATGGAGGCTCAGCAGACGACCTTCGTGCCCATCGTCATCGCCGCGGTGATCAGCGTGCTGCTCGCGCTGGCGCTGCTGGTCTTCAGCGCCTTCACGCTCATGCGAAAGCCGCTCGGCGCACACATGCCGAAGCTGCTCTTCGGTGCCTCGGGGTGGGTCGTGGTGGATACCGGCATCACCCTCTGGGCGCAGGCCGCGCAGATGAACGCGATGGAGTCGCTGGAGCTCGGTGGCCCGGCCGGAGCCGAGATGATGAAGGCGGCGATGGGCGCGGGTATGACCTTCGCGGTGTGCCTCTACGGCGGCTGGGCGCTGGTGAAGATCGCGCTCTTCCTCGGCGGTGCCATCTATCTCCGAAAGCCCGAGGTGCAGGCGCACTTCACCGGCGTGCCGGCGTACGCTGGCTACGGCGGACCGCCCGGTGGCGGCGGCTACGGCGGACCGCCCGGTGGTGGCGGCTATGGTGGACCCGGGCAGGGCGGCGGCTACGGCGGACCGCCCGCGGGAGGCCAGGGCCCGCAGGGTGGTGGCTACGGCGGACCACAAGGTGGCGGCCAGGGCCCGCAGGGCGGTGGCTACGGCGGACCGCCCGGTGGCGGCGGCTACGGCGGACCGCCCGGTGGCGGCGGCGGCTACGGCGGACCGCCCAACGGATGAGCCTGAGCCCGGCCTACCTCCGAACGCTCTCGGCGCGGCGCCTCGCCGCGCTGATCCGCGATGGTGCGGTGACCAGCCGTGCCGTGGTCGACGCACACATCGCGCACGCCCAGGCGGTGAACCCGACGCTCAACGCGATCGTGGAAGAGCGCTACGAACAGGCCCGGGCGGAAGCCGAGCGGGCAGACGCCACCACGCCATCGGGCCCGCTCCACGGGGTGCCCTGCACCATCAAGGAGTCGTTCGCGCTCGAGGGCATGCCCTGGTCCGCGGGGCTCACCCGGCGGCGCCAGGTGCGCGCGACCGAGGACGCGGTGACGGTCCGGCGACTGCGCGCCGCGGGGGCGATCCCCATCGGGGTGACCAACGTCTCCGAGGCCTGCATGTGGCTCGAGTCGAACAACCGCGTCTACGGCCGCAGCTCGAACCCCTATGACCCGACGCGCATCGTCGGCGGAAGCTCCGGCGGCGAGGGCGCGATCATCGCGTCGGGCGCCTCGCCGTTCGGGCTGGGCTCGGACGTCGGCGGCTCCATCCGCCTGCCCGCCTTCTTCAACGGGGTCTTCGGCCACAAGTGCTCGAGCGGCCTGATCCCCAACGCCGGCCAGCACCCGGCGCCGGACGACGGCGGTCAGCCGCTGCTCTCGACCGGCCCCATCTGCCGGCGGGCGGAAGACCTGGCGCTCCTGGTCGACATCCTCCGCGGCCCGGCCGACGAGTGCGCGAGCTGCCGCGAGATGCCCTTCGCAGACCCGCGAGCGGTGCGCATCGACGAGCTCGTCGTCTTCGACGTCCCGGACGACGGCATCACGCCGGTGCACCCGGCGCTGCGCGCGGCCCAGGCCAAGGTCGCCGACGCCCTGAGGGACGCCGGCGCCGACGTCCGCCGGGTGCAGCTGCCAGCGCTCAAGCACGGCATCGAGATCTGGTCCGCCGCGATGAGCGACGGCAACACCGGCAAGACCTTCTCCGAGGTGCTGGGCGAAGGCGAGCCGATCCCCGTCGCCCGCGAGCTCTTCCGCTGGGCCTTCGGCCGCTCGGACCACACCATCCCGGCGCTCGGCCTGGCCGTGCTCGAGAAGGTCGCCGACGCCATGCCCGGCCGCGTGGCCCAGATGCGCGAGCTCGGCCGCGAGCTCCGGGAAGAGCTCACCGAGCTGCTCGGCGAGCGTGGCGTGCTCCTCTACCCGACCTACGCCGAGCCGGCGCCCAAGCACGGCATGCCCATGCTCCCGCCGACCCGCTGGGCCTACACCGCGCTGCTCAACGCGATGGAGGTCCCGTCCACCCAGATCCCGCTCGGCCTCGACCCACGCGGCATCCCGCTGGGGCTGCAGGTCGCGGCGGCCCACGGTGGCGACGACCGCACCATCGCCGTCGCCCTCGAGCTCGAGCGCCGCTTCGGCGGCTGGGTCCTCCCCCGACGCCTGCGCTCCGCCAGCTGAC
>CAYXAP010000006.1:88473-218180 GCA_964462035.1 uncultured Sandaracinus sp. | reverse complement strand
GAGCGCCGCTTCGGCGGCTGGGTCCTCCCCCGACGCCTGCGCTCCGCCAGCTGACAGATCAGCGGCGCGCGCGGGACCGACTACGGCGGCCGAACAGGACCGCCAGCCCGCTCAGCGCGAGCACGCCGGGAACCGGGCTCTGGCGGGTGACGCTGCAGCCGCTGTCACCGTCGTAGGCGTAGCGAGCGCCGCAGTCGGTGCAGTCGGAGCCGAAGTCGCAGAGGTCGTAGTCGGAGCCCGGACCGCCGTCGTCGCAGTCGCCGTCGTTGGCGTAGCGACAGGTGTTGTTGCAGTAGGTGGTCATCCCACTGCCGCCGCCCGAGTCGCTCGCGCGAGTGCAGTACGGACCGCTACTCGAACAGACCAGGGTCTGGCCGTACTCGCAGCCGCGGTACGCGCCCTGGCAGTACTGGACGGTGCTGCACGAGATTCGGTCCTCCCAGCAGCTGTCGCTGATGGAGCAGTAGACCGAGTAGCCAGGGGTGCGGCACTGGGCCGTGGCCTCCGACCGGCCCATCACCGCCCAGGCGAGCACCAACCAGAAGACCCCAACGAACCAGCGCATCACCGATGCCCCTTTCCGCCGCAGCGAGTTTCGCCGGACGGTAAGATTGCCGTGGGTGTGCGCAAGCGGGGGTCGAGACGATTGGTGGGTGTTCGACCTACTCAGAAGAGAGTGTAGACGAAGGGGGCCACGTAGCTGAGGCCGCCGGTGAGCAGGAGCAGGCCGCCGGCGATCAGCAGCACGAGCAAGAGCGGGATGAAGAAGAACTTCCGCCGCCCGATGAAGTGCAGGGCGAGCTCCCGCAGCGTGGTCAGCCGGCTCATCGGGTGATCCGCACGTCCTCGACGTAGAGCACGTCGGGCTTTCGGCGGACGAAGAAGTCCAGCGCGTCGGTGACGTGGGCGACGAGCGGCTCGCCGGCAGCGTTGAGCGAGGTGTTGAGCAGCCCGCGCTGGCCGTGCGACTCCATCGCCCGGAGCAGCCCGTCGAGCGATCCATCCGGAGCGACCGTCTGAACGCGCGCGGTGCCGTCGACGTGGGTGCAGCCGGGCAGCGACTCGTCCTTGGCGCGACAGACGGTGGTCATGGTCGGCGTCATGTCGTTCGGCGCGCCTTCGAAGAGCGCGCTCGCGTGCTCGTCGCGAACGACCGGCGCGAAGGGGCGGAAGGGCTCGCGGCCTTTGATGCGCCGGTTGAGCACGTCCCGCAGCGTCACATCGTCGCCGCGGGTCAGCAAGGAACGCTGACCGAGCGCGCGCGGGCCCCACTCGCTGCGTCCGCGGACCCACGCGACGATGGCGCCTTCGGCCAGCCGCTCGGCCGCCTCGGACTCGGGGTCGTCCACTCGCTCCGCGGTCAGGCCGAGGTGGCGCGCGACGGCGAGCGCTCGGGCGGCGTCCGCGTCGACGCCCAGCGCTGCATCGAAGCCCGGAACGATCGCGTCGCCTTCCTGGCGCGCGCCGAGGAGCGCGGCGCCGAGCGCGCCGCCGGCGTCGCCGGCCGCCGGCTGAACGAAGACCCGCTCGAAGGGCCCCTCGGCGAGCAGGCGCGCGTTCGCGCAGCAGTTCAGGGCGACGCCACCCGCGAGCGCCAGATGCTGCGCGCCGGTCCGCTCGTGAGCGGCGCGCGCCAGGCCGAGCACGGCCTCTTCGAGCGCTCGCTGGGCGCTCGCAGCGACGTCCGCGAAGCGGCGGTCCTCCTCGCTCTCCAGATCCCACGGCCGCGCCGGATCCCGCGCCGGTCCGAGGAGCTGGAGCAGCTCGTCGCCGTAGGCGCGGTCCGGTCGCAGGTGCTCGTCGAAGGCCGAGGTGCGCAGCCGGAAGCTGCCGTCGGACTCGACGCGGAGCAGCCGGTCCATCGGCTCCTCGAAGCGCGGGCGCCCGTAGGCGGCGAGGCCCATGACCTTGAACTCGCCCTCGTTCACCCGGAACCCGAGGTAGGCGGTGATGGCGGCGTAGAAGAGGCCCAGCGAGTGCGGGTAGTCGATCGACGCGACCCGCCGCGGACCGCTCTCGTCGGGCGCCCAGATGGCGGTGCTCTCCTGCTCGCCGACGCCGTCGATCGTCAGCGCGACCGCGTCGGCGAAAGGAGCGCAATCGAGCGCGCTCGCGGCGTGGCTCTGGTGGTGGTCGACGAAGGACACGCGATCGCGAGGCACTCCGAGGTGCGCCGCGAGCTGGTCGAGCACCCAGAGCTTGTCGCCGAGCTGGCTGCGGAGCGCCCGGCGAAAGAAGCCTGCGCCGCGGGGGAAGGCCGCCAGCGAGCCGACCATCACCCGCTCGAGCTTCCGGTAGGGGTTCTCGTAGAAGACGACACGGTCCAGGGCACCCGCGTCGATGCCACCGAGGGCGAGGCACGCGTCGATCGCCATGCGCGGCAGCGAGGGGTCGTTCTTCACCCGCGAGAGGCGCTCCTCCTGTTGGGCGGCGACGATGCGGCCGTCGACCACGAGCGCCGCGGCGGCGTCGTGGTAGTGGGCGCTGACCCCGAGCACCGCCGCCATCAGTCGTCCGTTCGCCACCCGGCGCGGTCACCGCGCGCGCCGAGCGCCAGCGGTGCGGCGAGCAGGTAGAGGAGCAGCATCAGGAGCGCGAAGAGCGGCGCGGTCAGCGCGGAGCCCGCCCGGCGCCAGCGGAGCCCGAGGTCCGCGCGCCGCGCGCGGCGGCGGGCGCCCTTCGCGCCATCGGCGAGCGGGCCTTCGAGGAGCTCACCGGTGTAGCGCTCGTGCCGGCGCTCGTCGGCGAGGATCGACTTCAGGGCCGCAGCGAGCGCGGGGTCGCGCGTCTCGAAGAAGCGCACGTGGGCTTCGAACTGGCGGCGGCCGCGGCGCTCGCCACGGTGGACAAAGGCCACGAAGACGAGCTCGCCGAAGCGCTCGAAGAGCCGACCGTGGCCGCGGTGAGGAATCACCACCGCCGAGCCTCGGGCGATCGTCGCGCGACGTTGGAGGATCTCCGCGTGGCGAGCCTCGTCGGCGGCGTGCTTCAGGTAGAGAGCCGCCCGCTCGGGGTCGGGGGTCGCCGCGGCCGCGCAGCGCAGCTCGAGGGCGCTCTCGGCTTCGGCCTCGGCGAAGGCGAGCAGCCGGCGCCAGCGGCGCCCGGGGAGACGCCAGCTGAACGTGTACACGAAGTCGGCCAGCGCCCTCATGGCGCGTTCGGCGGCAACCCGGTGACGGTCCGGCAGACGCCGCCGCCCTGCCAGGGCACGCAGGTGCCCGACTCACAGGGGTGCGCGTCGTCGCAGGGGGCGAAGCACTGGCCGACCGCGCCCGCGATCACCTCGTGGTCGGCGCACGTCGGCGGGGCCAGGCCGTCGCCCTGCACGCAGTGCAAGAGCGCGATGCAGTCGTCACCATGGGCGGCGAAGCACTCTTCGGTGAGGGCGCCGAAGGCGTGCTGGCAGGTGGCGTCGCCGCACTCGGCCCAGGCGCTGTAGTCCTGTCGGTGGTTCTGGCAGTGGCGCTCGTTCACCACCGCCATGTGGCACTCGCAGATCCGGTCCGCCCGTTCGTCGGCCGCGCGCGCCGGGACCTCCGCCGGCCGGTGCTCGCCGAAGGCCATCCTGGGCTCGTCACCCTCCCAGCGGACCGTGAGCGTCTGCGAGCGATCGCTCCAGTGGAACTCGGTGGTGATGTCCGTCCCGGCGGCGAGCGGCACGATGTAGTCGGCCGCGTGATCCGTGACCAGCACCAGCGCCTCGACGTCGTCGGCCGCCGGAACGATCGCGGTCGGCCGCGACCGACCCGCGCGGAGACAGGTGACGCGCAGCCACTCGCGCACCTGGACGGTCTCGCAGCGCGCGGCGCTCGAGCCGCGCACGGTGATCTCTGGTGTGGCGACCCACTCGTCGTCGGTCGGCAGATGGCTGCGGCCTTCGGGGAGGCCAGGTCCGGGGCGACGCAGGGGCAGTGGCGCCTCGAGCGCGGCAGCGACCGCCTCGGCCAGCGCGCGCTGGCCCTTGGCGGTCATGTGCAGGTCACCGTCGAGGAAGGCGCCGGGCTCCGCCGCGCGCAGCGCGTCGGTCGCGTCGAAGGCGCGCGCGCCGAGGTGGTGGGCGGAGTCGACCAGATCGGCGAGGAGCACACGGGTCGGCTCCATGTCGACCGGCTCGGCGCCGTACTTCGCCCACTCGTCCTCCGATACGACGACGTCCAGCGGGAGCGCCACCACCAGCAGCTCGGCGCCGTGCTCGTCGCAGAGCGCCTTCACGCTCGCGATGCGGGGCTCGAGGGACGAGGGGACCCGCGGCTCTTCGCGCGTGAACGCCAGCGTTCGCAGCCGCTCGCGCTGCGCGGCGATCTCCTCCTGGGTCTCCAGCGCGCGAGCGAGGAGCGGATCTTCTTCCCTGCGGGCTTCGATGAGCTGGGCGCGGTGCCGCACGGCGCGCCGAATCAGGCTGGCGGTCGCCGCGATCTCGCGGGACTCCTCGGCGGCGGTCTCGCCGACGATGTCGCCCGGGTGGCCACGCGCGAGGTCGACGTCCAGGTAGAAGCGGTCATCGACCTCCTCCGCCTGCTCCACCGGTCGCAGCCGCTCGTCGACCGACTCGTCGGCGTCGCTGGCGGACTGCTCGAGGCGGAGCCGCTCGAGCCGAACCCGCTCGGCGCGCTCGGCGGGGTCCTCTTCGACGCCGCGCTCGGTGCCCGCTTCGGTGCCCAGGCCGACCAGGTCGCGCCAGGTGCCCTCGGACGCGAGGTCGTCGGGTCGCGGCGCGTCGTCGTTGAGGAAGCGGCGCAATGCGTAGAACGCGTGCGACGAGCGGTAGAGGAGCTCGCGGCCGGGGAAGCTCGTGACGGTCTCCGGGGCGAGCTCGGCGCGAACCGCCCACCCGTCCCAGACGACGTGGCGCTCGATGTTCGGCCGTGTGTCCTCGAAGAAGTCGTTGGACATGTTGACGACGTACACGACCGTCTTCACCTCGCGCGCTTCGAGCTGCTCGCGCACCACCGCCTCGTACTCGGCCGGTCCGTAGGTGGGCACGCCGCCGTTGAGCACGGTGCGACCGGTGAGCTCGCCGAGCTGGGCGGCCATCGTCTCGTCGTCGTTCACGCCGAGACCGAAGACCTGCGAGTCGCCGACCACCAGCACGGCATCGTCGACCGAGTCGGGCCAGTCCGGCCCGCGGTAGCCCTGTTGGTTCACCGCGATGTCCGTGGTCGGGTTGTCCTGAAAGCGGAAGCGCATGGTCGCCCCGGGCCGCAGACGGACTCCGAGCTCGGGGTCGGGCCGGTAGAAGTTCACGTGCGGGAAGGCGCCATCGTCGCGGAGCCAGAACGCGCCTTCGGCGATCAGCAGCCCCACCACGAGCCCGCCGACCACTGCGAGCGAGCGGCGGAGCCAGCGGCGCTTCGGCGTCTTGGAGTCCTTCGCCGCGTCCTTCTGCTCTTCGCTCATTGGTCTCCCCCATCGAAGCGCACGAGCACCGGCGCATCGGCGGTGACGGCGACCTCCGCCTCGGCCCCGAGGCGGCCGCCGATCGGCAGCCCCCAGCAGCGCACGTGACCATCCCGTCCCAGCGCGCAGGTGTGCGAGAGGCCGACGCCGACGTCCGCAACCGGGGCGGTGTCGACGCGCACGGCGCTCTGCAGCTCCGTTCGAACGCGCGTGACACCGCGAGCCTCGGTGGTCTGCTCCGGTCCACGCACCGCGTAGCGGTAGAGCGCGCCCGACTCGGCCACCGCGAAGACCTCGAGCAAGCCGACGGCGATCCGGGCGAGCGGTTCGCCGACCCCTTCGAGCGCGACCAGCTCCTCGCCCAGTGACATCCCCTTCGAGTCGAGGAAGTCCCCGGCCGTGCCCCAGCAGGTCACCGCGTCCTCGGCACCCAGGGCACAGGTGAGCGCTCCGGTCGGCGACGACGCCACCTGCCGGATGCCGGAGAGGCCATCGAGCTCACGGCTCGCCACCGTGAAGCCACGCACGCGGGTGCCAGGGAGCTGACCCGCACCGGCCACGCCCCAGCAGGACACCGTCCCCGCTTCGGTCGCCACGCAGCTGTGGGCCGCGCCCGTCGCGAGGCTCCGCGCATCGCGCGACATGGCGATGCTCAGCCGCGAAGAGCGCGCATCGGAGCCTGCTCCGCCCTGCGCGACGCCGAGGCAGCGGGTCACGCCGCCGCTGACGAAGCAGGACTGGTTGCGCGCGACCGAGAGCGCTTCGACCGACTCGAGCCCGTCCACCCGCTCGGGCGAACGGGCGATGGTCGGCTCGGAGTAGTAGCCGTAGTCTGGCGCGCCGAACCCACGCACCACTCCGAAACAGTGGGGCAGGCCGGCCGCTACGTAGCAGACGCGGTCGTCGCCGACGGAGAGCGCGGTGAGCGCCTCGCCGGTCGCGACCCGCACCGGGCCGGGCCCGGCGCTCTCCCCGAGCAGGCCGTGGCCAGCGCTGCCCCAACACCAGAGGGCTGCGCCTCCGACGACCGCGCAGCTGCTGCGGGGCCCGACGGAGAGCAGGGTCACCTCTCCGTCGGGGAGCGCGTCTGCGGCCTCCGAGTCGGCCTCCGTCTCTTCGGCATCCGTCGGCTCGACCGCTTCGGGTCGAAGCTCGACCGTCTCGCATCCCAGCGTGATGAGCGCACAGAGCGAGAGCGCCACCCGGCGACGTCCGAATCCTCCCACGTCGCCCCAACGCACGGCGGCCCCCTCCCTGTTCCCATCGCTCACCCCCGCATTGAGCGGGGGCGGCGTCCACAGGTCAAGGCCGGCTCGACTCCGACTCTTCGGACTGCCGATGCCTGGCAAACCAGTCCGTGGCGAAGTCGACGAGCGCCCCCTGATCGAAGAGGCGCGCCGTCGCCCCCGCGACCTTGCCGAGTGCCGTCGCGTCGTGCCCTTCCTCGAAGTCGGCTCCGCAGCGGGCGAAGTCGTCCGTATCGAGCTGGAAGTCCGTCCACGTGGCCCATTCACGACCGCGCTCTCCGGTGATCGCCGCCCCCTGCTCGTAGGTGGCCGCTCCGCCCCAACGACATTCGGCGAGGTGAAGCGACGTGTCGTGCTCGTGACCGACGCCGAGCAGCAACACCTTCCCCGCCAGGTCGTAGATGCGTCCGAGCGGGCCCGCGTCTCCGAAGCCGAAATCGAGAGGGTGTCGACCCACGATCTCGTCGCGCGCCGTGCCCCAAGCGGCGAACGAATCCGTGGGGTGGGACGAGCGTCGGGCCCCCGGCAGCGTGCGAAAGACATCGGGGATCGCTCCCATCCCGCGGGTCGGCGTCGTCATCGGGTCGAACGCCGGCGCGTGCTCGCGGATCGTCGCGTGCCATGTGTCGGGCACCGCCGGATTGCCCCAGTAGCGCGGGTCCGATCCTTGCGACGAGTGGGTAGGCATCACGACCGTCCCCTGCGCGGTCACGACCTCGATCAGCGCCTGGACCACCGCGACCGGACCGCCCACCACCCACCCGAGGGCGCTCAGCGAGCTGTGCACGAGCACCAGGTCCCCACGCGCGAGACCCAGGGAGCGAAGGTCGCGGACGAGGGACTCCACCGTGGCTGGGACATCGACCGCCTCGACCGCGTCGCGCTCCGTCATGACCGCCTCCCTCTCGGAATCTCCATCCGGCGAACCTTTCACGGAAGGGCGACGCTCGCCACGTACCGCCGATGCCCGGTCAGCAGGCGGCCCACGCCCGGAAAGCTTGCGCACTTCATCCGCGCAACCCATGGTCCCCCGGATGCCGTTCCCCCACATCGCCTACGGGACCCCCCGCAAGCTCCCGAAGGCGAAGAACCTGCCGGGACGCGTCGTGGTGCTCGACGTCGCCTTCGCTTCGAAGGCCGGCGGCGCGAGCTTCGAGAAGACCACGCTCCCGTTCATCGAGGGGCTCGGCAACCGGCTCGCGATGTGGATCGATCACCACGATCACGAGCGGCACGCGGACTACGCGGACGACCCTCGCTTCGTGCTCCACACCAAGGCGGAGCACGGCGCGTGTCCGGAGATCGTCACGCCCGAGCTCGTCGCTCGCGCCGGTCGGGTCGACACCATCTGCTGTCACGTGGACTTCGACGGTCTCTGCTCGGCGGCGAAGTGGATCCGCGGCGGCGAAGAGCCCTATCCCGGCGCCGACGCCGACGCCCACGCCATCGATACCCGGCTGGGTACCCCGAGCGATCGAGCCATGGTCATGGACCGGGCGCTCCGCGGGAACCCGCGCGACGACGCGATGAAGGGGATGATGATCCGCTACCTCGCGGAGGGCGCGAGCGACCTGGCGATGCTTCGCGAGTTCAAGGACGCAGCGCAGGAGCTCCTCGCGAAGGAGAACGAGGCCAAGCGGCTGGCGACCCGCTACGAGATCCGCGGGAAGGTGGCCGTCTGCGACGCCCGAATCCGCGAGGGCTTCTACGACAAGACCCACCTGCTCTTGCTCGGCCAGGAGATCGCGCCGATCTCCCTGGTGCACGACGAGAGCACCGTCACCGTGGCGGCCCGCTTCGACAGCGGCATCGACCTGCTCTCGATCCTCGGCCTCGAAGGCGGCATGCCCACCCGCGTCAGCGTCGCCGCGAAGAAGCTCCCCGAAGTCCTCGACGCCCTCGACGCCCGCTGACACGGCGGTTGCGGCGGCCAGCCCGCCAGCGATGCGAAGCGAGCGACCAGCCCGCCAGCGATGCGAAGCGAGCGACCAGCCGATGGCGATGCGAATCGAGCGACCAGCCCGACAGCGATGCGAAGCGAGCGGGTCCGGCGCAAGGGCGGCGAGCGAAGCGAGCCGACCCTACGCCAAGGGTGAACGGGCAAACGAGCCAGGCCGGGCCCGACTGGGGCCCCGGCCGGCCAGCGCCACGGCGGCGGCGAGCGAAGCGAGCCGACGCGGCGCGTTGCGGGCAGCGTGGGAGCGAGCCGGCGCAGCCGGCGAGTCTCCGCCGCAGCGGCCGAAGAGCGAGCTCGTCACGCGCGCAGCGCGGGGCGAGCGAGCGAGCGCCCTGGCGACTCGTGGACGCGCGGAGCGCGTTCGCGACGTCGCCCAGCCCACCGACAGAGAGTGGGCGCATCCGGGCGGGCCTCACTGGGCGAAGAGGCCGGGGCGGCGGACGGGCCCCCCAGATGCGTAAGACTCGCCGGAGGCGTCGGCGAAGCCGGCGCCGAGGCGACCGTCGGAGCGCAGGGGTCGGACGCCGAAGGCGGACGACCCCGGAGCGGGAAATCTGGGGGGCCCGTCCGCCGCCCCGGCCGTGGGCATCGCTCCCAAAGCCACCACCACGGCACCACCGATCCCCACGAACGGCCCCGACCGTTGCCTCCGCCCCGACCAAACGGGCAAGATGGCCCCCGAAGCGCCCACGCGCGGGGAGGAGAGCCGTTGGAAGGGATCCGTTGTTGCGTCTGTCACCGGTATTTCGGCACGGAGGAGATCCGCTTCCTCGGCGACCGGCCCTTCTGTGAGGAGCACGCCGAGCGAGCCCTCGAGGCCACCGAGACGGATTGGACCCGCAGCGGCATCATCGAGGCGCTGCTCCTGGCCGCCTTCGTCGGGGTGGTCGCCGCCATCTGGAACGGCGAGATGCTGCCGACCAACGCAGCCATCGGTTTCGCGCTCGCGGCGATCCCGGCGGCGCTCTTCCTGGTCTTCATCTACCGACAGGACCGCATCGAGCCGGAGCCCATGGGGCTGGTCCTCGGGGTCTTCGCCCTCGGCGGGCTGCTCTGCTGGGGAGCGGTGGTCCCGCTCGAGCACCAGGTCTTCGCGGTCGGCGACTGGGAGCATCGCGGTGGGCTCGCCCCCTGGGTCTCGTCGATCGGTGTCTCGGGGACCCTGCACATGCTCGCGGTCTTCGTCGCCGTTCGATACACGGTCTTCCAGACGACGGAGTTCGACGAGCCGATCGACGGAGTCGTCTACGCGGTCGCTGCGGGCCTCGGCCTCGCCACCGTCGACAACATCGCGTTCGTCGTCCAGCACGACCAGGTGCTGCCGCTCGCGGGCGCCGCGGCGATCGCCAACACCACCCTCATCGACGTCGCGGCGAGCGCGATCCTGGGCTTCGGCCTCTCGCGCCTGCGCTTCGAGAAGGGGAGCACCCCCGTCTTCGTGGTCACCTTCCTCTGGGCTGCGGCGCTGCACGGCGGGCTCCACGAGCTCGTCATCGTCGCCGGCACTCGCGGCGCGACCTTCGATCCACTCATGGCCTTCGGTGTGACCCTCGGGATGTCGCTCATCGTGCTGGTGGGCGCCCAGCGCATGGCGGTCCACTTCGCCCGCGAGCAACTCGCGGACGCACCAGACGACCTCGCACCGGAAGAGGAGGCCCTCGATGTCGCGTGAACCGCTCGCGCTCGACGACGGCGCCCGCCCCACGCTCGCCACGGACGGCGCGGTCTGGCTCGTGGTGCTCCTGATCCTGGGCGGCAGCTACGGCTTCGCGATGACGACGCAGCCGCCGGCTCGAACGGTGGACGCCCTCGACGGATCGGTCTCGCTCAGCCTGCCCTCCGGTTGGGCACACGCGGAGAGCGAAGGCGTGCTCACCGCCGAGCACCCGAGCATGGACGGGATGCCGCCCACGCTGAGCGTCCGCCGGTTCGACGAAGAGCTCGACCCGATGGCCCGCGACCTGGCCATCACTCGCATGGAGGAGGAGCGCGCCGGTCACGGCGTCGGCTTCCGAGTGCTCCACGTCGACGAGCTGGACGACGCCTTCGGCGGCAACCAGGCCACACTGGTCTGGTGGGCGATGAGTCAGGACCCGCCGGGAAGTCGGCCGGGCGACGCGGTGAGCCCCCTGGTGGTCGAGGGCGTCGACGCGCTGGTGATCGCGCCGAGCGGCGAGGCCTTCCACGTGGAGGCCTTCCAGGCGACCCACGGCATCGACGTGGAGGACGAGCTCCAGCGGACGCTCCGCGATCTGCGAATCGTCGGAGGTGCGCAGTGAGAGCCCTACTCGCCCTCGCGCTCCTGCTCGTGACGGCCCCCGCCGCCGCACAGGAGCTGGCCGAGAACGTCACCGACCGATGCGTCCGCGCGGCCGTGAAGATCACCGTGCTCGCGGACGGCGGCGGTGGCTCGACCGGCAGCGGGACGATCATCGACCCCCGCGGCTACGTGCTCACGAACTTCCACGTCGTCGGTCACATGCGCCCCTCCGACAGCGGCGTCCCCGGTACCCTGCTCAACAGCGCCAATCGCATCCAGCTCGCGACGGTCGAGTCCGCGCGCCAATCCGCCCGGCCCCGTTGGCGCGGCGTCGTGGTGCGGGCGGACCAGCGGCTCGACATGGCGCTGATTCGGATCGTCTCCGACAGCGACGGCAACCCGATCCGTGGTCGGCCCTTCACCGCGGTGCCGCTGGCGTCGACCCAGTCACTGCGGCCCGGCTCCCACGTCTGGGCCTTCGGCTATCCGCTCGGGGTCCGGACGATCAACGTCACCGACGGCAGCGTCGCGGGCTTCCAGATGAACGGCAGGGACGAGGTGGCGTGGCTGCGCACGGACACCGAGTTCAACCCGGGGAACAGCGGCGGGATGCTCGTCGATCGGCGCGGGCGCCTCGTGGCGCTCCCGACCCGCGTCTACCACGGTCGCGCGCTCGAGCCGGTCGAGCTCGCGCGGCCGGTCGAGCGGATGCCGGCGGAGTGGCGCCAGGCCATGAGCGCTGGTCACATCACCGACACGCGGATCGACGGGGTCCGCCTGCTGACTCCGGGCTCCGAGCTTCGCGACGTGGCGCTCGGCGACTCGGTCGAGATGGCACGCCCGGTGGACCAGCACTTCTGGCGCCCGGCTGCCGAGCTGCCGCGTCCCGTCCGTGTGAGCCTCGACGGCCGACACCCGATCGCCGTGATGCGGGGTGAGCAGGTCTTGCGCGAGGGCTTCGGCGCGATCGAGCTCCAGCCGGACGACGGACCGACCGCGGTGATCTCCATCCTCTTGGTGAACGCCCGCGACAACCCCATCCGCTACCAGGTCTCGCTCGAGCCGTTGGCCACCGAGGAGCCGGCGGTCCCCGAAGGGCCGAGCGAGCTCCCGACACCCGAAGGCGGCACCGATGGGCCCAGCGGTGCCACCGTGGTCGGTCGCATGGTGCAGGTCACCAACGGCGAGGCGCTCTCCGGCGGCTGGGTGTTCGTGGCGCGGCCGAACGTCCAGCCGGTCGAGAGCCTCGAGGCCTGGCTGCGTGGCGAGCTCACACGAGCGCAGCTCCAGGAGCGTTTCGTGACCGCCGCGCGCTCGAACGTGCGAGGCGAGTACGTGCTCGAGAACATCCCGCCCGGCCGCTATGACGGAGCCGCCGCCGCCGATGGGTACCGACCGACACCGATCTCGTTCACCGTCGGCGCCGACCAGCCCCGCATCGAGCTGCGACCGATCCAGATGAGCCAATGAGCCCCATGGCGTGCTAAGCGCACGCCATGACCCTCGCGCGAGCCCTCCGCGGCGGTGAGTTCACCTCCCCCGCCTCCAAGGACCACTACGCCCCGGACCGCCGACTGGAGCCGGTCCACCTCACCCTGCGGCTGAACGTCGACCCGGCGGCCAAGCGTATGGGCGCCGAAGTCACACACCGCATTCGTGCGAACGCGAGCGGCGCTCAGAGCCTGACCCTCGACGGCGTCGACCTCGAAGCGCTCGTCGTCGAGGGCGCCGACTTCGACTACGACGGTCGGTCGATCGCGCTTCGCTTCGACACGCCCTTCACGAAGGGCGAAGAGCGCGAGGTCACCCTCCGCTACCAGGTCGTCGAGCCGGTCAGTGGCCTGATCTTCCACGGCCCGAGCGCCGACGACCCCGAGGCGCCGACCTTCGCTGCGACCGACCACGAGACCGAGCGCGCGCGCCACTGGCTCGCGACGGTGGACCACCCCGCCGTCCGGCCGACGCTGCGCTTCGAGATCCGCGCGGACGCGTCGCTGACGATCCTGGCCAACGGGGCGCTCGAGGGGGAGACCACGCACGACGACGGTTCGAAGACCGTGACCTGGAACCTCGAGCAGCCCTGCCCTTCGTACCTGACCTGCTTCGCGGTCGGCGACTTCGTGCGCTGGGATGGCGAGACCGTCGACGGCGTGCCGGTCGCCGCCTTCGCGGCCGCGGGCCGCCACACCGAGGCGCACCTCGAGCGCGCGTTTCGGCGCACCAGCGACATGCTCCACTGGCTCCCGGAGCACCTGGGCACGCCCTTCCCCTACCCGAAGTACTTTCAGATCGCGCTGCCCTTCATCGGCGGCGCGATGGAGAACATCTCGCTCGTCACCTGGGACGACCGCTTCCTGCTCGACGAGGCGATGGAGCGTGACGAGCGGCAGCTGATGGACGTCATCAACGTCCACGAGATGGCCCACACTTGGTTCGGCGACCTGATCGTCTGCAAGGACTTCTCCCACGGCTGGCTGAAGGAATCCTGGGCGACCTACACCGAAGCCTGCTGGCTCGATCACGACAAGGGACGCGACGCGCGGGACCACGACCTGTGGCGAATGCGCGAGGCCTACGTGAAGGAGTCGAAGGAGCGCTACGCGCGACCGATCGTCACCCGCCGCTTCGACTCGAGCTGGGACATGTACGACATGCATCTGTACCCGGGCGGTGCTTGGCGGCTGCACATGCTCCGCGAGCAACTCGGTGACGAGGTCTTCTGGCCGGCGGTGAAGGACTACGTCGCCACCTACGCCAACCGCGTGGTGGAGACCGACGACTTCCGGCGGATCCTCGAAGAGCACTCCGGCCGTGACCTGTCGCGCTTCTTCGACCAGTGGCTGCGCACGGCGGGCTTCCCCGAGCTCGAGGGCCACTTCAGCTGGGACGCGAGTCGCAAGGAAGGCATCGTCACCCTCCGGCAGACCCAGAAGAACGACAAGAAGGGCATCCCCCTCTTCGCGTTCGACTTGGACCTCTCTTGGACCATCGACGGCCACGAGACGGTCCGCACGGTCCGCTTCGAAGAGGAGAAGCTGCGGCTGACCTTCCCGATGGAGAAGGCCCCCGAGCTCTTCCGTGTGGACCCGGGGCTGAAGCTCCTGCACACGCTGAAGTTCGAGCCGGGCGATCGCCGGTGGCGGGCGCAGCTGAAGGCGCTCGACGTCGTGGGGCGCATCCAGGCGGGCGAGGCGCTGGCGCGCTCGGGCAAGCGAGCGAACACCGAGGCCGTGGTGGAGGCCTTCGCCGACGAGCCCTTCTGGGGCGTTCGTCAGGCGTGGGCGCAGGCGTTGGGCGAAGCCGGGAGCGAGGCGGCGATCGAAGGCGTGGCCAAGCTCCTGGAGAGCGAGTCCGAACCGCGTGTGGTGGTGGCGCTGGCGAAGGCGGCGGCGCAGACCGTGGACGAGCGGCTGCGCGAGGCCATCCTGCGTGCCTTGGAGCGCGACCCGAGCCCGCGGATGGCCGAAGCGCTCTTCGACGCGCTGGGCCGGCAGCGCAACCCCGCAGATCTCGAGCGGCTGCGAGCCGCCGGCGGCACCAAGACCTTCGCGATGGCGGCCGAAGCCGGCGCCCTTCGCGGCCTCGGTGGGCTGCGCTCGGCCGAGGCGGTGGAGCCGCTCATCGAGCTCATGGCGCCCGGAGCGAGCTCGTATCGGGCGCGGGCCCACGCGGTCGGCGCGCTCGGCGCGCTCGCACGCCGAGTGGACGAGCCCCTCCAGGAACGGATCCGCGAGGCGCTCATCGAGCGGCTCCGGGACCCCAACCCGCGGGTCCGCGCGGCTGCGGCGTTGGCGCTCGTGGCAGCGCGAGCAACGGGCGCGCGCTCGGCCCTCGAAGGCTATCGGGCGACGTTGCCCTTCCAGGATCAGATGGGGCTCGATCGACAGCTCCGACGCCTGGATCGAAGCGACTCCAGCCTTCGTTCCGCCGAGGACCGAATCGAGAAGCTGGAGCGGAAACTGCGCGACGTCGTGGACCGTTTGGAGCGGATCGAGAGTCGTTCGCAAGACGGATGAGGCCCGCGTCGGGCCACTCACTGAGCCGTGAACGCTCCTCGACCTGACGAATCCATTTCTTCGTCTATGCTGCCGGCCATGCGATTGGCTTGTGTGGTCTTGGGCGTGCTCCTCGGGGCGTGTGGGGCTCGCTCGGCACTGGTGACCGGTGACGGCGACGAAGACGGCGGGGTGACCCCCACGGACATGCTCCTGCCGCCCGACGGCTTCCTGCCCGACCTCGGTCCGGACATGGGCGTGCCCGAGTTCGAGGCCGTCTGTCCGATGCCGATCGAGAGCCGACCCGGCGTGCGAACGAGCGTCTCGGCGTCCGTCGAGGGCGACTTCCGACCCGGCGAGCTGCGCTGGTCCTTCTTCAGCGGCCCCGAGCCCGTGACGCCGATGCCGGCGACCGGCACGAACACCGCGATCCTTCCTCCGGTGACCGGCATCTACGAGCTGGAGTTCACCGCCACCGACGCGATGGGCGTCTCCGACAGCTGCATCGCTCGGGTGGTCGCGACGGGGAGCCTGCCCCTGCTCGTGTGCCCCGACGTCGAAACGGTGCCGCTCGGTGAGTCGATCGAGCTGCTCGCCTCCGCGTTCGACGAGGAGGGGCCCGTCCGGTTGGAGTGGCGCCTCCTTCCCGGTCCGGGCATGGGCACGCTCGAGCCCACCGGTCCGCAGACCGCCCTCTTCACCGGCTTCATCGCCGGCGAGTACCGCATCGAGATCATCGGCACCGACACGGATGGAAACACCACGAGCTGCATGCACGTGATCCGGGTGATCGCCCCGCCAGAGATCGTCTGCCCGAGCACGCCCTTCATGGGTCCGACGCGCCAGCCGCTCGACATCTCCCTGATGGTCACCGACGACACCCGCGTGGTGACCCACGACTGGCAGGGCCTGAGCTGGCCGCCGGACGACACCGGCGTCGAGATCGTGACCACCTCCGGTCCGAACCTGACGATGATTCCGAACAAGCGTGGGGAGTACCTCCTCCGCTACACGGCCACGGACACCGACGGGCTCTCCAGCAGCTGCGACGTGCGCGTCATCGGAACGCCGACACCACCGACGCTCACCTGTCCGATGGAGGTCGTCACGCGACCGCTGACCGCGACACCCATCGAGGCGATGGCGATCGACGACGGGACGCTCTCGAACTGGCGCTGGGACCTGACCGGTCAGCCCATGGGCTCCGCGGCGGCGCCGCCTTCGCCCCGGAACAACCCGGTGACGTCGTTCACCCCGGACATCGCCGGCACCTACGAGCTGACGGTCCGCGTGAGGGACGACGACGGCAACACCGCGACCTGCATGACGACCGTCCTGGCGGTGAACGACCAGGGTCTGCGCGTGGAGATGTTCTGGGACACCGACCGCACGGACATGGACCTGCACTTGCTCAGCCCGCGGGCGACGGCGTGGACCAACCCGGAGGACTGCTACTACGCCAACTGCGTGGGCGGCGGACTCAACTGGGGCCCGGGCGGCGCGGACGACGATCCTCGCCTCGACATCGACGACACCAACGGCTTCGGGCCGGAGAACACCAACATCGACGAGCCGGAGAACGGCACGTTCCGCGTCGGCGTGCACGCCTTCCGGGGCCGCGGCAACGTCACGGTGCGCATCTACTGCGGTGGCGACCGGATGACCCCGGCGCGCACCATCGGGCCGGTCCCGGTGAGCGACCAGAACCTCTGGAAGGTCGCCGACGTCGAGATCGATGGGCTCGATTGCACGATCACCGAGCTCACCAACGCTGCGGGCCAGCCGCTCGTGCTCAACAACCCCGGTCGCTTCGACAGCCGCTGATCAGGGCTGCTGCTCGCAAGGCGTGACGTCGAAGTCGACGACACGCTGACACCAGTTGCGATCGCCGGCCCCGCTCGGGTCCCGGTCGCAGGTGTCACTGTTGCCCTCGCCGGTGAAGCTGCCGCTGAAGACCGCCGTCTCGCCGCAGTTTCGGACGGTGATGCGGTAGTCGACCGGCCGCCCGCTGATGCACGAGCGCCAGTGGGAGACGCGCACCTGGTAGGTGCCCGCCGGCGCGCGACCACGGGGCCAGAAGATGTGCTCGTTGTCGGTGCCCATGTTGCTCGAACACGCGGCGTTGGCGTCCAGATCGAGGTGGCCGCCCGTCGCCCCGTCGGTGTTGCCGTAATAGACGACGACGCCGGTCGGTGAGACGACGTAGAGGTCGAGGTCGGTGGTCTCCGTCATCGAGAGGCTGACCTCGACGTCGCCGGTTCCGGTGGGCATCACCCGCAGCCGCCGCTCGACCCAGGCGCTGGTACGGCCAGCGGTGTCGACCGACGCGATGCGCACGGTCGCGTACATCTCCTTGTCCGCCGGCGCCGGCTGGCCATTGGGCAAGACCGGGGCGTCGATGCCGAACTGGATCTCTGCCTCCTCGACGCCCGCGACCCGAATGGTCCCGAGCTCGCTCTCGACCACGGCGGGGAGCACGAAGAAGCCCGGGTAGTCGACGAACTCCAGCAAGAGCCCGGCGACGGCGCCATCTTGGCCGGTCCCCGATGACGCGGCGACGGGGATCAACGCGGGTGCTCCGGGGACCACGGTGAGCGGCGACGACGAGGGCTCGGTCAGCCGGAGCCCGGGCGCGCCAGCCTGCGGGTCGACGGGGGGTGCACCAGCGCGGAGCTCGGCCCCGACCACGATCCACGGATTGTCGATCGTCCGCCCACCTCGATGGGCGGCGGCGAGGCGCCGAAGATCGCTCGTCCCGCCCGGGAGCATGCCGACCACGTCGACGAAGGGCCCCGGCCGGTAGCGGCGCCGCATCTGCGCTCGGCGGGCGTCGAGATCGAGCGGCGGAGGCTCCGGCGCCTGGGGCACGGTCATCTCGATCGGCTCGACCGGCGCCGGTCCCTCGAGCTCCTCGGTGGCGGGCTCGTCGTCGCTCGCGAAGCGCTGGTAGAGCGACCACGCCCCACCGATGCCAGCGGCCAGGAGCACCAGGATCAGGAGCCCCAGCAGGATGGGCACCGCCAGGTTCCGCTCGGTGCTCGGGCGCTCTGAGTCGGCGGTGCTCTCCCCCTTCACTCCCGATCCTACGCCTGGGGAGCCGGATGCGTTCCCTCGCCGGGGATTTCGCCGTGGATCGGTCGGAGGTTGCGTGGCCACTTCCCGGGACGATAAACCCGCGGCCAGAGTCAACGCGAGATGCCCGATCCCGATCCACGCACCAGCCACCCTTACTTCGGGGAAGGCTTCCTCCCCTTCGCCCACCGCGGGGGGTCGAAGCGATGGCCGGAGAACACCCTCTTCGCGTTCGAGAACGCCTACCAGCTCGGGTTCCGGTGGATCGAGACCGACGTCCACCTGACCAAGGATGGGCGGATCGTCGTCCACCACGACGAGACGTTGGAGCGGTGCAGCGATGGTCGCGGCCGAGTCGACGAGCACACCCTCGAGGAGCTGCAGCGCTTCGACGCCGGCTATCAGTTCAGCCCGGACGGAGTGCGCTTCCCCTACCGTGGTCGGGGGATCACCATTCCGCACCTGGAGGAGGCGTTCTCGCTCCACGAGGATCTGCACCTCAACCTCGAGATGAAGGGCCGCGACCCGCGGCTGGCCGAGGCGCTCTGGGACTTCATCGAGGCCCACGGCGTGCACGACCGCGTGCTGGTCGCGAGCGGCCACGACCCGCTGACCGATCGCTTCCGCGAGCTCGCCGACGACCGAGTGGTGACCTCGCCGGGCGTGCGCGGGATCCTCCAGTTCTGGTTGGCGGTCCGCTCGCGGACGCACCGGCTGCTGAAGGTGCCCTTTCACGCGCTCCAGGTGCCGCCGACCCACGAGCGGCTGCGCGTGGTCGACGAACGCTTCGTCGCCGCAGCGCACCACCACGGCCTCAAGGTCCACGTCTGGACCATCGACGACCCGCTCGAGATGCGCCGCCTCTACTCGCTCGGGGTCGACGGGATCATGACCGACCGCCCGGAGGTCCTGCTCGACACCCTCGACGGCCTCTGATGGCCGTCTTCGTGGCGCTCGGAGCGATCGCCGCCATCGCGCTATGGCTCGTGGTGCCCTTCCGTCGACGGCGCGAGCGCCGGGTCCTGATGCCCGACGAGCGGCCCCTGGGGCGGGAGATGGCCGAGGTCGAACCGGCCGCGATCCCCATCGACGGCACGCTGGACCTGCACCACTTCCGCCCCGCCGAGGTCGGCGACGTGGTCGACGCCTACCTCGACGAATGCCGTGACGAGGGCATCCGCCACGTCCGGCTGATCCATGGCAAGGGCAAGGGTGTGCTCCGGCGGACGGTCCACGCGCGCCTCGAGCGGCGGGCCGACGTGCGCAGCTTCGGCTTGGCCACGGACCGTTCGAGCTGGGGCGCGACGATGGTGGAGCTTGACCTCCCGGATGATAGTGTCTAGCTTACACTATGTCGCGGCGCGAGCCCGGCAGATCGGAGCGACATGGCCGACCTCACACTCCTGACCGACCTCTACCAACTGACGATGGCCTGCGGCTATTGGAAGGCGGGCATCGCCGACCGGCGGGCGGTCTTCCACCTCTTCTTCCGCAGGCCGCCTTTCGGTGGGGCCTACGCCGTCGCCGCCGGTCTCGAGGACGCGCTCGCGTACCTCGAGGGACTGAGCTTCGAGCCGGACGAGCTCGACTACCTCGCGAGCCTAGAGGGAGCGGACGGCAACCCGCGCTTCCCGAAGGCCTTCGTCGAGAGCCTCGCGTCGCTGCGCTGTGAGCTCGACGTCGAGGCCATGCCCGAAGGCACCGTCGCCTTCCCCCACGAGCCGCTGCTGCGGATCGAGGGGCCGCTGATCCAGGCGCAGCTGGTGGAGACCACGCTCATCAACCTGGTCGGCTTCCAGACGCTGATCGCCAGCAAGGCGGCGCGGGTCTGCGACGTGGCGCGGAGCGCGTCGGGCGAGCGCGAGACCGTGCTCGAGTTCGGCCTGCGCCGGACGCACGGCCCCGATGGCGGGGTGAGCGCCAGCCGCGCCGCGTTCATCGGCGGCTGCCACGCGACGAGCAACGTGCTCGCCGGCAAGCGCTTCGGAATCCCGGTGCGCGGGACCCACGCGCACAGCTGGGTGATGGCCTTCGACACCGAGCGCGAGGCCTTCGAGGCCTACGCCGCCGCGTTCCCCGGTGGGAGCGTCTTCCTGGTCGACACCTACGACACGCTCGAGGGCGTGAAGGTCGCCTGTGAGGTGGGCCGGGAGCTGCGCGCGAAGGGCCACGAGATGGTCGGCGTGCGCCTCGACAGCGGCGACATGGCCAAGCTCTCCATCGGTGCCCGCGAGATCCTCGACGCGGCCGGGTTCCCCGAGGCGACGATCGTCGCCAGCTCGAACCTCGACGAGGTGAAGATCGCCGCGATGAAGGCCGACGGAGCGAAGGTCGACGTCTGGGGCGTCGGCACTCGGATGACCACCGCCTACGACCAGCCCTCGCTCAACGCGGTCTACAAGCTCGGCGCCGTGCGCGAGACGGTGGGCGGCGAGTGGGAGTATCGGATGAAGGTGAGCAGCACGCCGGCCAAGCGCTCGATCCCGGGGCGCCTGAAGGTGCGCCGCTTCACGAAGGGCGACGAGTGGATCGCCGACGCGATCTACGACGAGGGCCTCGGGCTCTCGGAGGGAGCGCTCGTCGGCCCGGAGACCGGCACCACCCGGTCGATTCCGGCGGACGCCGAGGGCGAAGAGCTCCTGGTCCCGGTGATGACCGCCGGGACCCGCGTGGGCGACGCCGTCTCCCTCACCGCCGCGCGCGAGCGAGCCATCGCGAGCGTGGACGCGCTGCCTTCCGAGCTGCGCGCCATCGAGACCCAGACCCGGCACTTCGTCGGGATCGACGCCGAGCTCTCGGCCATCCGAGAGCGCATCACCCAGGAGCACCGATGAGCAGCCCCAACGACGCGGTCGTCTTCTCGACCGAAGCCTACGACCACATGCGGGACGCGCTCTGCGAGGCCGGCGGCTTCGAGGTGGGCGTGATCGAGCGCAACCGCTTCAGCGACGGCGAGCGCTACATGCGCATCGCGAGCGACGTCGCTGGCCGCGACGTCGTGCTCCTCGGTGGAACGGTCGACGAGGCGGCGACCCTCGAGATCTACGACCTCGCGTGCGCGTTGGTCCACGGCGGCGCCCACATCCTGACGCTGGTGATCCCCTGGTACGGCTACCAGACGATGGAGCGCGCGGTGAAGCCGGGCGAGGTGGTGGTGGCGAAGACCCGCGCGCGGCTGCTCTCGTCGATCCCGACCGCCGGCTCGGGCAACCGCGTGGTCCTGGTCGACCTGCACGCCGAGGGTATCCCGCACTACTTCGACGGGAGCATCCGGCCCGTGCACCTCTACATGACGCCGCTGACGCTGCCGATGATCCGAACGCTCGGCGGCGAACACTTCGCAGTGGGCGCGACCGACGCGGGTCGCGCGAAGTGGGTCGAGTCACTGGCGAACGACCTCGGCGTGGAAGCGGGCTTCGTCTTCAAGCGACGGGTGAGCACCGACCAGACCGAGGTCACCGCGCTCTCGGCAGACGTGACCGGCAAGACGGTGGTGATCTACGACGACATGATCCGCACCGGTGGCTCGCTCATGGGCGCCGCGCGCGCCTTCCTGGAAGCCGGGGCCGAGAAGATCGCCGCGGTCTGCACCCACGGCGTGTTCCCCGGCGACGCGCTCGAGCGACTCGAGAAGTCCGGCCTCTTCGTCGGCATCGGCTGCACGGACACGCACCCGCACGCCCGGCCCCTCGCGGGCGACTTCCTCCACGTCGAGCCCATCGCCCCGCTCCTGGCGGAAGCGCTCGGACCCGGCGGCCTGGTCACCCTGCATCGGCGCGGCGCGGCCGAAGACGGAGCAGAACGATGAAACACATTCGATTCGGTGTCGGCGTCCTGAACCAGACCCCTTTCGACTGGGAGGGGAACGACCAACGCATCCGCGAAGCCATCCAGCAGGCCCGCGACGCGGGGGTGTCCGTGCTCTGTCTGCCGGAGCTCTGCATCACCGGCTACGGCTGCGAGGACATGTTCCACGCACCCGCGCTCCTCGAGCAGGCGTGGGACCGGCTCGAATCGCTCGCGCCACAGACCGACGGGATGGTCGTCAGCGTCGGGCTGCCGGTCGAGCTGCGCGGGGCCATCTACAACTGCGCCGCGCTCCTGGTGGACGGGGAGATCGAGGGGCTGGTCGCCAAGCGCTTCTTGGCCGGCGACGGGCTCCACTACGAGCCGCGCTGGTTCAAACCCTGGCCCTCGGGCGAGGTGACCACGCTGCATCGCGGAAAGGACCGCTACGCCTTCGGCGACCTCATCTTCGACGTGGGCGGACTGCTCTTCGGCTTCGAGATCTGCGAAGACGCCTGGGTCGCCGCGCGGCCCGGCAGCCGGCTCTCGCTCCAGGGCATCGACGTGATCCTGAACCCGAGCGCGAGCCACTTCGCGTTCGGCAAGCAGGACATCCGCCGCCGGCTCGTGCTCGAGGGCTCGCGGGCCTTCGGCGTGACCTACCTCTACGCGAACTTGCTCGGGAACGAGTCGGGGCGCATCGTCTACGATGGCGGCGGGATGGTCGCGAGCGCCGGATCGCTGCTGGCCGAGACCACGCGCTTCTCCTTCGCGGACGTCGGCATCGCCCACGCGCTGATCGACGTGAGCTTCACGCGCCTGCAGCGCGCGCGGACCGCGAGCTTTCAGCCCGAGCCGCGCGACGAAGCGCGCTACGTGGACTTCGACTACCCGGATCTGGCCCCCGAGCAGTTCCATCGGCTGACGCCGACCGACTACTCGAAGGAGGACGCCTTCGCGCGGGTCATCGCGCTGGCGCTCTTCGACTACCTCCGCAAGGCGCGCGCTCAGGGGTACGTGGTCTCGCTCAGCGGCGGCGCAGACAGCACGGCCTGCGCGTGTCTCGTCCGCATCATGGTGGACATGGCGCTGAGCGAGCTGGGGCTCGAAGGCACCAAGGCTCGGCTGGGCCACATCGGCAAGCTCGCCGATGCGGACGACGCCGCAGCGATCACCGGACGGCTGCTCACGACCGCGTACCAGTCGACGCGGAACTCCGGCGACGTGACCCGCGACGCCGCGCGCGCGGTCGCCGAGGCGATCGGCGCCGACCACTACGAGCTCGACGTGGACACGCTCGTCGAGGGCTACGTGGCGCTCGTGGAGAAGGCGCTCGACCGGGATCTGACCTGGGAGACCGACGACATCGCGCTGCAGAACATCCAGGCGCGCGTGCGCTCTCCCTCGATCTGGCTCATCGCCAACGCGCGCGGACAGATCCTGGTCTCCACCTCGAACCGCTCGGAAGCCGCCGTCGGCTACGCGACCATGGACGGCGACACCTCCGGTGGCATCTCGCCGATCGCCGGCATCGACAAGGCGTTCCTGCGCCAGTGGCTGAAGTGGCTCGAGACCGAGGGCGCGCCCGCCATCGGACCCTTCCCCGCCGTGCGCGCGGTCAACGAGCAGCAGCCCACCGCGGAGCTCCGGCCGGCCGACGAGGGTCAGACCGACGAAGGCGACCTGATGCCCTACCCGGTGCTCGACGCCATCGAGCGGGTGGCCATCCGGGACAAGAAGTTCCCGAGCGAGGCCTTCGCCATGATGTGCGTGGAGTTCCCCGAGGTCCCGGCCGAGACCATGCGTGGGTGGGTCACGAAGTTCTACCGGCTCTGGTGCCGCAACCAGTGGAAGCGCGAGCGCTACGCCGCGAGCTTCCACGTCGACGACAAGAACCTGGACCCGAAGACCTGGTGCCGCTTCCCGATCCTCTCGGGCGGCTACGCGATGGAGCTCGAGGCGCTCGGGCGGCAGGGCACCAAGGGGTAGCGTTTGCCCACCTACGACCATCCGCGGCCGGCGCTCAGCGTGGACTGCGCCGTGTTCGGGCTCTCGGAGCGCGGGCTCGAGGTGCTCCTGGTCCAACGCGACCTCGAGCCGTTCGAGGGCTCGTGGGCGCTACCGGGTGGGTTCGTTCGCGAAGACGAGGGTCTGGAAGAGGCCGCTCGCCGCGAGCTGCGGGAAGAGACCGGCCTCGAGGGCGTGTTCCTGGAGCAGCTCTACACCTTCGGCGAGCAGGGGCGCGACCCACGAGGACACGTGGTGAGCGTCGCGTGGGTCGCGCTGGTGAACGTGCGCGACCACGCGGTGAGCGCGGCGACCGATGCCCGAGACGCGGCCTTCTTCCCGGTCGGCGACCTGCCGGCGCTGGCCTTCGACCACGACGAGATCCTCGCGGTCGCGGAGGAGCGGGTGCGCGGGAAGGTCCGCTACCGGCCGATCGGCTTCGAGCTCCTACCGCCCGAGTTCACGCTCGCGCAGCTGCAGCACCTCTACGAGACGGTGCTCGGCCGCGAGCTCGACAAGCGCAACTTCCGCAAGAAGCTCCTCGCTGCCGGTTTCCTCGAGGACACCGGCGAGCGCGAGGAGGGTGTGCCGCACCGTCCAGCGCGGCTCTACCGCTTCGACCCCGAGGCCTACGCGCGGCTCGAGCGCGATGGCTTCGAGATGTGGATCTGACGAAGGAGAGAGACGATGACCCGAGCCCTGATCTTGGTGGACATCCAGAACGACTTCATGCCCGGCGGCGCGCTGGCCGTGCCGGACGGGCTCGCGGTGGTCCCGGTGGCCAACGCGCTGCTCCCGAAGTTCGACATCGTGGTCGCGTCGCAGGACTGGCACCCGAAGGGCCACGGCTCCTTCGCCTCGAGCCACGAGGGCAAGGCGCCGGGCGAGATGGGCGAGCTGGCCGGGATGCCGCAGGTGATGTGGCCCGACCACTGCGTCCAAGAGAGCCAGGGCGCCGCCTTCGTCGAGAGCCTGGACATGAGCCGCGCGCCGAAGGGCGTGGAGGTCTTCCAGAAGGGCACCGACCCGACCATCGACAGCTACAGCGCGTTCTTCGACAACGGGCACCGGAAGGACACGGGCCTGGGCGACTGGCTGAAGGCGCGCGACGTCCATCAGGTGGTCGTGCTCGGCGTGGCGACCGACTACTGCGTGAAGTTCACCGCGCTCGACGCGGCGGAGCTCGGCTTCGACGTGATCTTGCTCGAAGACGGCTGCCGCGGCGTGAACCTCGAGCCGAACGACTCGGAGCGCGCGCTCGACGAGCTCCGCGCCGCGGGCGTGACGGTCACGACGAGCGACGCGCTGGGCTGAGCGCCCATCCGCCAGCGACCGCCAGGGGTGGCTGGTGGAGAAGCCGATCGCCGGTGGGCGGCGAGCGGAGTAGCCAGATCGATACCCGAGATCGTTGGGCTTTTCGCCGGCATGGAACTTGTAGGGTCATGTAGGACACATGGATGTCCGACCCCTACTCGCCATGCTCGTCATCGGCTGCACCGCGCCCGCCGGGCCGGGGCAGGAGGTCGATCTCGGGGACTTCGCGGCGCTCGGGAAGGCCGACGCGCTCCAGGTCGACGTCCCCTTCGAGGTCGGCCCGGACGAGACCGTGAGCTTCGTGCTGCGCACCGTGGGGCGGCTCCACATCACCACCGCGCAGGACACCGACGAGCGGCTGCAGCTCATCGCCGAGTCCGATGACTACCGCCGCCGCAGCTGGCGTGGCCGTGCGCCCTTCATCCGCCTCGACGGCACCCACACGGGCGGGAGCCTCCGCGAGTACTCGCTCACCATCCGCAACTGGGGCGACGAGCTCGCCGTCGGCGTCCTGACCGTCACGACCGACGACCCCGGCGAGCCGGGCATCACGATGCTGACCAACCAGCCCGACTGCGACGGCTGCGACGACCCCGCGGGACCGCTCCGCGACGCGACGCTCGACGTCATCCAGAGCGCGCTCTTCACGATCGACCTCGCGATCTACGGCATCGACGACCCCGCCATCGTCGAGGCGCTCTGCGAAGCCGCCGCTGCCGGCGTTCGGGTGCGCGTGGTCAGCGACGACGAGGAGTCCGTGCCCGGCGAGCGCTACTACGAGTCGCTCCACTCGGAGGGCGGCCTCGAGGGCTGCGGCATCCCGGTCGAGATCATCGATACCGCGGGCATCATGCACAACAAGTACCTGCTCGCCGACGTGGGCACCGACGCCGCGGTGCTGCTCACGGGGTCGACGAACTTCACCGGCACGGACTTCGACCGGAACCACAACAACACGATGATCCTCCGCGGCGCAGGCGCGATGGTCGACGCCTACGTGACCGAGTTCGAGCAACTCTTCACGCACTGCGTCGCGAACGGCTGCGGTGAGTGCACCCCGGCCTGCGTCGCGAACATGACGAGCGAGGCCCCCTACGAAGTCGGCGACGCGACGGTGCGGACCTTCTTCTCGCCGAGCGACGACGCGCTCGTCGCCCTCCGCGGCCCTTCGACGGTCGAGCGACGCGCGACCGACGACCCGTCCTGTGGCGAAGGCACCGACTGCCTCTGCCGCCGGTCGGGCAGCGGCTACCGCTGCGACCATTGCGGCCTCGATGGCGACTGGGGGCTCGTGGGCGACGCCGAGGAGCGAGTGTTGGTCTCGGCCTATGCCATCACCGACGCCTGCCTGGCGCTGGCTCTCTCGCACGGCGCGGCCCGTGGCGTCGAGACCTCGCTGATCGTCGACAAGGTCAACGCGGGCAGCCCGTACAGCATGCACTCGCGTGCCTGCGAGATGGGCGTCCCGACGCTCGTGACGCAGTGGGCCGACGGGAGCCCGAACGCGCGGAACCACAACAAGCTCGTGGTGGCCGACGGAGTCGTGGTGAGCGGCAGCATGAACTTCAGCGAAGCCGCCGTCCGCGTGAACCACGAGAACACGCTCCTCATCGATGACGCCGAGCTCGCGGAGATCGCCGCCGAGTTCCTTCGGAACGAAGCGGCGTTGCTCGAGGGCATGGGCGTCGAGAGCCACTGCGCGAGCGCCGGCGCGACCGAGTGACGTTGGCGCGGTTGGCGCGCGGAGACTTCGGCCCCATCATCGGCGCATGACGACCGCGCTACTGCTGGTGGACCACGGCTCTCGCCGCGCATCCGCCAACGAGAACCTGGGCCTCGTCGCTCCGATCGCGCGAGCCCAGCTCGGCGAGGGCGCCATCGTGGAGGTCGCCCACATGGAGCTCGCCGAGCCCACGATCGCGCAGGCGTTCGACGCCTGCGTCGCGGCCGGCGCCACCGAGGTCGTCGTCTTCCCCTGGTTCCTCGCCGCCGGCCGCCACGCCCGGGAAGACATCCCGAAGCTCGTCGCCGAAGCCGCCGAGAAGCACCCCGGCGTGACCCACCGAGTCGCCGAGCCCTTCGGCCCCCACCCGCTGCTCGTGCGGGCGGCGCTGAACATCGCCGAGCTCGTCGAATAGTCGTTGGACCGGAGGCGCCTCGAGCGCCATAGACGACGAATGGCCACGACGCACTATCGCCATTCAGGCAAGACGCCTCCGTCCGGACTGCTCGCCATCGCCTTGGTGACCGGGCTCGCCGCGCCCATCCTGGCGCTGATCTACTCGGCACTCACGATCTGCATCCCGTTGGTCTACGTGAACTTCTTCCTGACCGTGGGCTTCGGCGCCGGGCTCGGCGCCGCCGTGGGATGGGCGGCCAAGGCCGGCCACATCCGCAACACGCCGCTCACTCTCATCGCCGTGGTCGGCGCTGCGCTCGTGGCCTACTACCTGCACTGGGTCTTCTGGTTCGGCGTGCATGCCATGCGGGCCGACGGGTCCTTCGGTGACGCCCTCCCGCTGCTCTTTCCTCCGGCGCTCTTCGAGACCATCGGTTTCGTCAACGAGGAGGGCACGTGGGGCTTCAAGTCGGTGGACTCGGTCAGCGGCTGGCCCCTGACCATCGTGTGGATCCTCGAAGCGCTCATCTTCTTCGGAGCGGCCATCGTCGGCAGCTTCGCGACCGCGGCATCCGTCTACTGCGAGAGCTGCGGCACCTGGTGTGCGGAGCACGTCGGTGTTCGTCGGTTCAGCGCCGATGCGAGCAGTAGCGCCTTGGCGGCGCGGCTCGACCAGGGTGATCTGAACGCGCTCACCGAGGCCGCCCCGGCAGACCCCGGAGCGCAGGCGTGGACCCAGCTCGACATGGACGTCTGCACCGGCTGCGCTCAGACGAACACGCTCACGATGAAGTCGATCCGCATCGAGACCGACTCGAAGGGCAAGACCTCGCAGAAGGACGAGGTGCTGGTCGACCGCCTCCTGCTCACGCCCGAACAAGCGCGCTGGCTCATCGACGGCTCCGGGACGTCCGGCTGACCTGCGTCGCTCCGTCGATCGCTACCACGTCGAGGCCGTACTTGACCCGGCGGCGGAGAGCGGGAACACCGTTGCGGGTGGCCGCACGAACCCTCTTCGCTCTCACGCTTATCGGCGCCGTCGGGTGTGGCGACGACGGGGCGCCGATGATGTCGCTCGACGGCGGCGCCTCGGACGCCGGCGAGCTCGACATGGGCTCGGTCGACGGCGGAGCTGGCGACGACATGGGGGGCGCACCCGACCTCGGGCCCCCGCCGCCCGAGCCGCCGGCCGACATCTTCTTCGTCGGCAATAGCTTCACGCTCGGCGGACCGATCCCCCTACTGGTCCAGGACCTGGCGGTGAGCGCCGGCTTCCCCGAGCCGCGTGTGGACTACCGGGCGGTCGGGGGTCGCTCGCTCGAATGGCACCGCATGGACCCGGATCCCGAGAGCGCCCCCGAACGGATCGCCGAGGGCTGGGACGTCGTGGTGCTGCAGGAGTACAGCACCCGCCCCACCGACGCGATCGGGCCGGCCGAACGCTTCAAGGAGGACGCGACGTACTTCCACGATCTCGCGATCGCGTCGCGCCCGACCACGCGAGTGATCCTCTACGAGACCTGGGCTCGCCGCGAGGGCCACTCGCTCTACCCCGTGACCTTCGACGACCCGGGCGACATGCAGGCGCAGCTGCGCTTTCACTACTTCGACGCCGCGGACTCCTACATCCCGAGGATGGCGATGGAGACGCCCAACGTGACCGTCGCGCCCTGCGGCGATGCCTGGGAGCGGCAGCTCGCGGGCGGCGAGCCTCCCATCCTCCACGCCGGCGACGACTACCACGCGGGCGCCGCCGGCCAATACCTCAACGCGCTGGTGATCTACTCGACGATCTATGAGCACAGCGCGCTCGGACTCGCGCCGATCGGCGTCGATGCCGCGGTCGCTCGGGAGCTGCAGGAGACGGCCGACGCGACGACCGGAGCGACCCGGCCGCCGCCGGCGCTGGGCGATCCGGAGTTCCCCATCGGTGCGACCGTGCGCATCGATGTCGGGCCGACCGCCGCGGACTGGCCCGCTCTGCTCAGCGCGAGCGACTCCGTCGGGCCGCTGACCAGCGACGAGGGCGAGGCGACCACCGCCGGCGGGAGCAGCGCGACCTTCGACGGGGTGCAGACCGGCGGACTCGGCGCCAACGACTTCGGCTGGCCCGCCGACGTGAGCGCCGACTCGCTCTGGGTCGGCAGCTTCGACGGCCACGACGCCGCGCTGGCCCGTCGCGCGACGCTTCGCTTCCGGGGGCTGCCCGCCGGGACCTACCAGCTGACGCTCTTCGCCAGCCGCACCGGCGACGACGGCGGCAACGGTCGGCTCACCCGCTTCACCGTCGGCGACGAACGGCGCGACCTCGACCCGGTGGACAACACCGGGCGCACGGTGACCTTCGAGGCCGTGAGCCCCGACGAGCTCGGCGAGCTCTCCGTCGCGGTCGGCGTGAGCCCGGACGGCGGCGCCCGCTTCGGCTACCTCGGCGCGGCCGTGCTCACCCGACTCGACTGATCGCGACCTGCGTGCGAGGCCTCAGGGCATGACCGAGCCCTATCGAATGCAGGTGGCCACGCTCGGTGGCCCGGACGTCTTGGAAGCGACCCCCTTCGAGCTGCCCGAGCCCGGCCCCGACGAGGTCCGGGTCCGCGCCGAGTCGGTCGGCTGCAACTTCTTCGACCTGCTCATCACCCGCGGCAAGTACCAGCGGAAGCCCGAGCTCCCCTTCGCCCCGGGCGGCGAGGCGGCCGGCGTCGTCGACGCGGTGGGGAGCGACGTCGACCACGTCTCCGTGGGTGACCGCGTGCTCGCGCTCGTGGAGTTTGGCGGCTACGCGAGCCACGTCCTCGCGCCAGCCAAGCGAGTGTTCCGACTGCCCGAGACGATGCCCTTCGACGTCGCCGCGGCGATGGGCGTGGTCTACCAGACCAGCTACGTGGGCCTGGTCGACCGCGCGCGCACGAAGAGCACCGACACCGTGCTGGTCCACGCCGCGGCCGGTGGTGTCGGTCTCGCGGCCGTGCAGATCGCCAAGGCGCTCGGCTGCACCGTCATCGGCACCGCCGGGAGCGACGAGAAGCTAGAGCTGGCCCGGCGGGAAGGTGCGGACCACGCGTTCACCTACCGCGACGACTCCTGGGTCGACCGCGTCCGCGAGCTCACCGAGGGCCGCGGCGTCGACGTGGTCTACGACCCGGTCGGTGGCGACGCGTTCGACCTCTCGACGAAGATCCTCGCGTGGGAGGCCCGACTCTTGGTGGTCGGCTTCGCCTCGGGGCGGATCCCGTCGATGGCCGCCAATCGCATCCTGCTCAAGAACGTCGACATCGTCGGCGTGCACTGGGGGCCCTACTTCGAGCACCGACCGAGCGTCTGCCGGGACGCGCAGGACGCGCTGAACACGCTCTGGGCCGAGGGGAAGGTCCGGCCGCTGGTGAGTGAGACCCACCCGCTGCGCGATGCGAAGGCCGCGCTGGCGAATCTCGCGGCCCGAAAGACCACCGGGAAGCTCATCCTCCACCCCTGATCGCTGGACGGAGAGCGCCGGCTCGTACTAAGCCGCGCACATGCGCGGCACGGCCACACGACTGTCGATCGGAATCCTGTTGATCCTCGGGTGCCGGCCGGAGCAGGTCGGCTGCGAGCCGCCCGCGTCGTCGGAAGAGGACGCGATCGAGGTCGAGCGGGCCGAACCGCTGACCCCACGGGACGCCGAGGGAGCGATCGAGCACACGCTCCGCTTCGACGAGGCGCAACGGCACTACGTCGACGTGACCTCGGTGCTCCCCGCCGAGGGCGACCAAGCGACCTACCTGATGGCGGTGTGGACGCCGGGCTCCTATCTGGTCCGCGAGTTCGCCCGCCACGTGGAGACGATCAGCGCGAGCACCCTCGAGGGCGATCCGCTGACGATCGACAAGACCCGCAAGAACCGCTGGGAGGTTCGGGCCGCCGAGGGCGAGACGCTCCCGGAACGGGTCGTGGTCCGCTACCGGCTCTACGCACGGGAGGCCTCGGTCCGCACGAACTTCGTCGACGCCGACATGGCCTTGATCAACGGCGCCTGCACCTACCTCGTGCCGGTGGGCGGGCTTGCCCTACCCCACGACGTGCGCTTCGAGCTGCCCGATGGCTGGGCCGAGAGCGTGACCTCGCTGCAGCCGCACCCGAGCGCCGAAGGGCCGCACCACTACCTGGCCCGTGACTACGACGAGCTCGTGGACGCCCCCGTGGGCCTCGGTAACCCCGACCTGCAGGAGGTCGAGGTCTCCGGCGCCACGCACGTGATGGCGACCTTCGGAGAGCTCGGCCCCTGGGACGCGGCGACCGCGACGAGAGACACCGGGACGATCGTCGAGGCCCAGCACGCGCTCTGGGGCGTGGTGCCCTACGAGCGCTACGTGTTCTTCAACTACCTCTTCGGCGGCGGCGGTGGCCTCGAACACTCGGCGTCGACGGTGATGATCACCGATCGCCACAGCGGTCGGGATCCGTCGAGCTACCGCCGCTGGCTGGGGCTCGTGAGCCACGAGTTCTTCCACACCTGGAACATCAAGCGGCTTCGCCCGGAGGCGCTCGGTCCCTTCGACTACGAGAACGAGAACTACGTGCGCGACCTTTGGGTCGTGGAAGGCATCACGAGCTACTACGACGACCTGCTCGTCCGGCGGGCGCGGCTGAGCACGCACGCCCAGTACCTCGAAGCGCTGAGCCGCAACATCAGCCGGCTCCAGACGACCCCCGGCCGCGAGGTGCAATCGCTCTCGGACTCCAGCTACGACGCGTGGATCAAGTACTACCGCCCCGACGAGAACACGGCGAACAGCGGCGTCAGCTACTACACGAAGGGCTCGGTGGTGGCGTTCCTGCTCGACGCGCGGATCCGACGAGCGACCGGTGGGAGCAAGAGCCTCGACGACGTGATGCGCGTGGCCTTCGAGCGCTACTCGGGCGAGACCGGATACACCACCGAGGAGTTCCGCGCCGTCGCCGAGGAGATCGCCGGCGAGCCGCTCGGGGACTTCTTCGGCCCCTACGTCGACGGCATCGAAGAGCTCGACTACCAACCGGCCTTCGAGCAGTACGGCCTGCGCTTCGCGCCGGTGGAGCCGAACCCCGACGCCCCGGGCTACCTGGGGGTGACCACCCGCGACCACGGCGGGCGAATGATGGTGGAGCGCGTCGTGCGCGGCGGCCCGGCGCACGACTCGGGAATCAACGTGGACGACGAGCTGATCGCCTTCGGCGACGAGCGCCTGCCCGGCGACATCGACGCCGCGATGGCCCGCACGCGGCCGGGCGACACCGTCGAGGTCCTCATCGCGCGGCGCGGGATGCTCCGGCGGCTCGCCGTGACTCTCGAGGAGGCCCCGCGGAGCGAGTGGACGGTCCAGGTGGACCCGAACGCCTCGCCGGCACGACGACGCGCCTTCGAGGCGTTGGTGGGCGAGGACGGCGTGATCGAGCGAGAAGAGGACCCGGAGTCCGATGCTTCGGAGTCGGAGTCCGGTGGCTCGGAGTCGGAGGGCTCGGAGTCGGAGGGCTCGGCGTCGGCGCCGGAGTCGGGGTCCGCTCCGTGATCGGGCACGGGGTCGGTCGCTGCTTTCGCAGCGACTAACGGACCTGCCAGGGGCCCAGGTGGACCTCTTCGCCCGAGTGCGGGCGGTCCAGCGAGCGACACTCGGCGCGTGGGTCGTCGTCCTCGGCGCGGTCGTAGCAGAGGAAGCGTTCGACTCGGCCACACGCTCGGACCTCGTAGCGCTTGGCGTCGGGGTCCCAAGCGTAGCGGAAGTCTTCAGGAGTGATGTCGCTCACAGCGAGCTCGCCCTCCGGGCAATCCAGGCTCCCGCGAGCGAGATCATCGAGCGTCGCCCGGTGATACATGGACACCGGGGCCGGGGTACACGCCACGATCTGCGCGAAAAGACAGCCGGTCGTGAGCGTCGCTCGAAGGGTCACGAGGCTCTCCTTAGTACGCCTCGGGCCCCACCGCCCGTGGCCCGACACCCGACGCGAACGACCTTCGATGCATGCGCATGATGTAGTGAAAGGTCCTGAGAGTTCGCACCTCGCGGGACGCGTGCTATGACCACGACGAATGTACCCGCGGAAGAAGCCGTCGAGCGGGGGGGACTATGTGGTTCGGGACGCCCCGAGCGACATCGTGCGAGGGCGTCCGTCGCGTCCTCCGCGACAGTCCACGTATCCGGATGAGCCCCCGTCCTCCCTCCCCCCGGAGGGTGAGGCGCTGCTCGACGCGCACCTCCCGCGACCGCCACGGGTCCCGGGCGACCTGCCGCCGGTGAGGCCCCAGACGCCGCAGCCCACCCGCGAGCCCATCGGCAAGGCTGGCGTGAAGCGCTCGACGCTGCGCCCTCGCGCGCCGGGTCACTCCGTGGACGTCGTCCGCGGTGCGACCCTGGACGCCGTCGGCAGCGACGTTCCTGCCCGGCCCCGCCGAGACGAGCTCAAGCGAGCCCTCGACGCGCTCGCGAAGATGGCGCCTGACGAGGTGTTCCTCGGCGTGGAGGCCCTCCACCGCTTCGAGGACGACGAGGTCCTCGCTGCGCTGGAGAAGCACTTCCCCGGTCCGCTCTGGTTCGATCGGCGACATCTGAAGTCGCTTCCGACCGCCAAGCAGGTCTCGGCGCTCGGCTGCGCCCTCGTGAGCTACGGAGACCGGGCCGTTCCCGCGCTCGGCCGACTCCTCGTGGACCGAGGACCGGAGCCGCGCTTCTACGCCTCCCTCATCTGCCAGAGCATCGCCGACGCGCGGCTGCTCCGCCCGCTCGGTCGGGTGGCGCTCGGCAGCGATTCCGGCGCTCGCACCGCGGCGCTCTCGGCACTGAAGGCGCAGGCGAGTCTCGCCGGCTATCAGGGGCTCCTGGCGTGGATGCGTCAGGTCGCCGTCGGTCAGAAGACCCGTCAGGTCTGGCGCGTCCGCAGCCTCGCGGCGCTGGCCGAGCTCGGCGACGCGACCGCCCTCGACGTGATGCTCGAGTGCTTGGGCGAGCGCGATCGCAGCATCGCCCGCGCCGCGCACGAAGCGCTGGTGACCCTCACCGCGCACGACCTCGGCTCCATGCGGCTCCAGTGGCGCCGCTGGCGCAAGACCCAGGGCAACCTTCCGCGGGTGGCCTGGCTCATCGACGGGCTGAGCGACCGGCGCGAGACGATCCGTCGACACGCGCTCCACGAGCTCGAGCGGATCAGCGGCATCCAGCTGAACCTCGCCGAAGACGCCCCGCGTTCGGCGTTCCTGGAAGCCCGCGAGCGCTTCACGCGCTGGTGGCAGACCACCGCTCCGCGCTGACGCTGCTCAGAGCAGCTCGTCGATCCGTGCGCGAGCGTCGGCGTCGCTGTCGTCGGCGTGGCTCACCGTGATCGAGGCCACTCGCCCTTCGTCCCGTAGTCGCTCGACGATGGGCACGATGCCATCCGCGTCCTTCGCGCGGCGCAGCCGGCCCACGGCCAGCGTGCTGTCGTAGTCGCCGGCGTCCCGACGGGTCGCACGCAGGACCATCTTGCCGCTGACGAAGACGATCTCGGGTATGGCGGCACCTCCGGCCTCCATGGCGTCGAGCCACTCGGCGAGGTCGCAGAACCCACCGCTGGCGGTGCCGCCACAGCGAAGGCGCGTCACCCGTCGAACCAGCTCGGTCGCGAAGAACGTCGCGGGGGGCGTCGCTCGTCGGGGCAGCGAGCCCTTGGTCCAGATGAGGATCGCGAGCTCCGCGAGCGCAGGGAGCTTGCGACCCGCGGCCTCGAGCAGCTCCCAGTCGTCTTCATCGGCGGCCGGGGCCACGTCCAACTCGAGCACGTCGAGCGTACCCTCGCGCTCCGGGAGCCCCGCGAGCGACGCGAGGCCATCGCAGCGGAGGGTGCGAAGGCTCCAGAGCGGCGCGGCTGTCAGGAGGGGAGCGTGGTGCGGCCGTAGCGCGAGACGCTCGACCAACGCCCAGCGCATGTCTCGACAGATCGTCCGCTGCTCCGACGCCGGAAGATCGGTGAGCGACGGGTGGAGGGTGACGTCGTGGATGAACCCGCGCTCCATCTTCGGGTAGGTCAGGAGCGGTGCGAGCGGACCGACGATGTCGCCCTGATGTGCAGTGAGCGCCTTCTCGCGCTTCCCCTTCACCCGCTTGCCCGCAGCCAGGTCGAGGTCGAGCGCGATGAAGTCCCCTCGGCCGTCCCCGCGGGCGGCGAGCCACTCAGCGTAGGCTCGGCGGGGTGCGTCGTTCGACGGGTCGTCGACGATGGCGCGAACCATCGATCGTTCCACGTCGTCCGCCGGTTCCTCGGGAAGCGCACCGATCGCGTCGGCGATTTTGGCCAGCGCCTTCACCTCGGGTCCGCTCAGTGGCTCGAGGTCCTCGAGCACCTCACGCCAGTCGTCGGCGATGGGAACGAAGCACCGACGCACCACGATGTACTCGTGAAGCGCCTGCGACTGATCGTAGGTCGTCACGAGTCGCTCGAAACGCTCCGACTGCCTCGGGTCGGCGTGCGTGGGGAGCGCAGCACAGACGGCACGCCAGAACCCGAGATGACCGCAGACCGGCACTCGACGCACCAGCCCGAGGAGCGCCCGGCCGAGCTGGGGGTCGGGCGCGAGGTCCGCCATGGACGCAAACGTCTCGGCGCGCTCGTCCAACGTGCCGACCCGCGATGCCTCCAGCGCGCGCATGGCCTCGGTATCCACGTGAGCCGCGAGCTCCTCCAGCGCATCGGCGAGCGCCGGCTCCCGACTCGTTTCCCACCGGGCCCGCAAACGCTCGTAGCTTCCCGCCAGGTCCTCGGCGTCGAACGCCGCTTCACTCAGTGCCTCGGTCATCGCCCACGCTTGATCCCGCGAAGCACTTCACCCCGTCAATCCCGGTTCGGCGACACCCCAGAAGACCCATCGACGGACGGGACCTCACCCAACGCGCGCGGCAGCGCAATGGGCGGGTCCCAACGTCGAAAGCCAAACCCCCACCCAACGCGCGCGGCAGCGCAATGGGCGGGGGAGCTCGGGTGAATCGAGGAGGCCTAGCCGACGAGAGCCCAGCGTCGAAAGCCAAACCCCCACCCAACGCGCGCGGCAGCGCAATGGGCGGGGGAGCTCGGGTGAATCGAGGAGGCCTAGCCGACGAGAGAGGGTTTGGGTGCCAAACCCTCGTTAGATAGCCTCGTGCATCCCGTGCCCGTGGATGTCGTCGATGACGAGGCGGGTCAGCAGGTCGTGGAAGTACTCGACGGCGACGCGGTCGGTGTCGGCTTCCATGTGATGGTTGCCGATGCCCGAGTCGTCGGTGAGGTAGACGTAGGGGCTCGAGGTCATGGTCGCCATGGCACGGAAGAGGAACTCGACCTCGCGGTCGGCGCCGCTCGCGGCCACCGGCAGGATGCGGATGCCGCGCGAGGCCGCGTGCATCATGGCGGTACGGTAGTCGAACTGAGTCGGGTAGCGCTGCGGGGGCGCGTCGCTGATGACGACGAGGGTCCGGACGGCGTTGCCACCGGTCCAACCGAGCCCGGAGATGGCCTGGTGGAGGCCGGCGTTCAGATCCTCCGGGTAGTCGCCGCCACCGCTGGCGTGGATGCCCTGCATCGCGCGGGCGAAGCCGCCGATGTCGCGGGTGAAGGCGATCCGCTGCAGCGCCGGGCTGTCGTGGCGGTCACGGTAGAAGACCGCGCCGACGCGCACCTGAGTCTCCGGCGCCTCGGCGGTGATGCGGGCGACGATGTCGGCGACCTCGCGGTTCACGTAGCGGAGCTCGTCCTCCATGCTGCCGGTGACGTCGATGAGGAAGCCGAGGTCGAGCACGCGAGCGCTCTGGGCCTGGACCTGGTTGAGGCGGAGCACGACGTCCTGCGAGTCGCCCTGCCCGGCCACATGGAGCTGGGCTCGTCCCTGGCTGCCGTTCGCGCTGACGACCACGGTGGCGTGGCCGGCGACCTGATGCATCCCCGGGAAGAAGTCCCAGACTCCGTCGGCATGCGTGCGGCCCTGAATGGTCGCGTTGCCCACCTGGATGGAGAGCGCCGCGTCGTTGAGGGGCTGGCCGCCCGCGTCGACGACCTTGAAGCGGACGCGGCGGGTCATGTCGAGGCCCAGGCGGCGCGCCTCGAAGGGATGGCGGGCGAGGTACTGGAGGTAGTTCCCGCGGCGGTCGTGGTCACCGACGGTGGCCGCGGTCAGCGCGCGCTGCGGCTGCTGGATCTGCTGGACCTCGGCGGGCGTCGGCGTCGGCGTGTCGACCGTCACGGTGACCGTGGTCGTCGTGCTGGTGGTCGTGGTCGCACGGACGCCGGCGGCCGCGGGCTCGGCGGGCGGCGCCATCGGCGCCTCTTCGGCCGAGGCCATCTCGCCACCACCGGGCATCGCGCCCTCGCCGATGGGGGCTCGGGCCGGAGCCATCGCACCGCCGGAGTCGTCCATCGGTGCCATCGAGGGGGCGGCGCCGTCGCCGCCGGTGGCGACGGTGGTACGGCTGCTGGTCGAGACGCTGACGTCGCTCGCCTCCACATGGCCAGACGTCTCCTGGGCGAGGTGCGAGCCCCCGCAGCCGGCGAGGGCGAGGATCAACGAGAAAACGAACGGCTTGCGGGACATGGGCTGGGCCTCCTGTGGAAATCCGGGTCGAGCGCTCCGTGGCGCTTCGATGGACCAACGAGGGCTGTCGCCGCCGGCTTACACCCCACGCCCGAAAAATCTCACCGACCGAGGGGAGGCTCGGGGGTGGCCATCAGCGGCGCCACGGCTCGAAGAGCTCGTCGAGCACCTCGAGGGCGATGCCGTGGCGGAGCGAATCGTCCGGTCGGTGTGTAAGCGGCGCAGCCCCGGGGCGTTGTCCCTTTCGAGCCCCGATGCCGTGCACCTGCTGCTACCCGACCCTCGCGCCTTCTTTCTCCCAACGGCGCCCCTTCGCATACCCTCGGCACGCGTCCGTCCCACCAGGGACGAACGACATCACGTGGAAGGGGACGAGCGACACGGCAAGGAGCGGCTGCGCTGGGAGCGAAAGCTCATCCGCCGCACCCTCGAAGGCGACGAGCGCGCCTTCGGTGAGCTCTATCGTGCGTACGCGGGGCCGATCTTCGCGCGCGTGCTGCTGCCGAAGCTCGGCAACCGACAAGCCGCCGAAGACGCCCTCGCCGAGACCTTTCGGACCGCGTTCGAGCGCCTCGACCGCTTCGAATCACGCGACAAGAGCATCTTCTCCTGGCTGGCGCGGATCGCGTCCAACAAGGCGACCGACATGCACCGCGTGAAGCAGCGGACCTCACGGGCGCTGACCAGCTTCGAGCAGATGCTCGAGCCGCTGCAGCCCACCGGCGAGGAGCCCGCCGCGGCGCTGGAAGCCCAGCAGGAGCTGACGGTGTTGCGCGAGCGCATCGCCCTGGTGATGGATCAGCTCAACCCGCGCTACCGCCGCGCGATCGAGCTGCGCTTCATGGAAGAGAAGAGCCGCGAGGACTGCGCCGAGGCCATGGAGGTCAAGATCGGCACCTTCGACGTGGTGGTCCTCCGCGCCCTGCGGGCGTTCCGGAAGGAATGGGACAAAGTGAGAGAGGCGTCATGACCGAAGACGACGACATGGACCTCGAGCCGACCGAGGAGGAGCTCCGCGAAGCGGCGGCGCTCGCCCAGGCGCTCGATCGGGGCAGCGCTCGCGAGGGGCTGCCGGACGACGCATTCGAGATCGCCGCGATGCTGCGCTTCGGAGCCGACGGCGGCGAGCTCGGCGAGGACCGCTCGGACGCCATCCTCGAAGAGGCGCTTCGCACGGCGCGACCGCGACGCCCGCGCGCCGAGAAGGGCGCGTGGTGGCGCTGGCTGGTGCCCGCTGGCCTGGTCACCGCCGCCGCAGCGGCCGCGCTGATCGGCGTCCTGGCGACCCAGGCGCCCGAGACTCCGACGACCGCCGCGGTGCTGCCCGATCCTTCCAGCGCCCTGCTGCAGGCTCAGGCGGCGGCCGCCGCCGGCGACGACCCCGCCGCCCTCGATCGCGCGATGGAAGCCCACCGCGCACAGGTCCTCGAGCGACTCTCGGAGCGGTACGAGCGATGATCGCCCTCCGCCGCTCCTGGCTCCTCGTGCTGTGGCTGCTCGCCCTGGCGGTCGTGGGCTGTGCGCCCACGCCCGAGGCGGAGTGGCTCGCGGCGGCGCAGGCAGCCCACGGAAGCGCGGATGGGGGAGAAGGTCGCGCGGCGCTCGAAGATTTCCTCGCTCGCTCCGTCCCAGCGGGCGTGCAGAGCGATGATGCGCGCGTGGTTCGGCAGGACGCCGCCTATCGGCTGGCCCGGGTGATGCTCGCCGAGGGCGACGCCGAGGCCGCGGAGACGGTCGCCACCAGCGCGCTGGAGGAGGGCGAGAAGGAGGACGTGTTCACCGCGAACCTCTACGTCGTCCGCGGCCAGGCGCTCGAGGCGCTCGGGCGGCCGGTGCGGGCGACCATGGACTACCACGACGCGCTCTTGATCAACGAAGTGCTGCTGGAGGCGGCGCTCGCCGAGGACGGGGACGAAGACCGATGACGAAACGACTCGCGATGGTAGCCATCGCCCTCCTGGTGCTCGCCGGCATCGGATGCGGTGGCAGCGCCCACTACGCAGAAGAGAGCACCGCCGACGACGGAGCCACGGGCAGCGACTCCGGAGGTGACTCGGGAGCGGACACTGGAGGCGCGCGCGCGACGACCACGACCACGAGCGCCGGTGGCGAAGCCCCGCCGCCGAGCGAGCCCCGCATGCCCGGTGAGCCCGAGCCGATGGTCGCGGCCTCCGAGGAGTGGAACGCGATGCTCGAAGCGGACCAGGATCTGAACGCGAGCCTCGAGCTCGCCCAGCCCGACTGCGACGCCGCCGGCCAGTACATCGAGCGCCTCTGCGACCTCGCGGAGCGCATCTGCGAGATCGCCGAAGACACCGGCGACGCCGGCGCCGGCGACCGCTGCACCGACGGCACCGCGCGCTGCGAGCGCGGCCGCTCGGCCTACGCCGACGCCTGCGACTGAAGGGCCGCCCGGCCCCTCCGTCAGGCGACGGAGGGGCGACGGGATTCGACCGCCGGGTCCGGGCGGGGACCGCGGACCATGCGCCGCCACATGAGGGCGGCGCTGACGGTGCACTCGACGATGAGCGCCATCCAGCCACCGGCGGCGCCGAGGTCCATGGCGTAGCCGAAGACCCAGGTCAGCGGCGGCGTGAAGAGCCACGCCACGCCGATGGCCACGACGGCCGGATAGGTGACGTCGCCGACGCCTCGGAGGATGCCGCGCGCGACGATGTTCGCCGCGTCGACGAGCTGGAAGACGATCGATAGGTAGAGCAGGGTCACCGCGGCCGCCTGCAGCGACGGATCGGGCGTGAACGCGGCCGCCATCGGCCGCGCGAAGAGCGCCAGCACGATGGAGAAGAAGACGCCGTAGGCGTAGCCCAGCTTCGCCGCCTCTCGCGCCACCGGATGGATCTGCCTCGTCCGACCGGCGCCGTGCGCGTGGCCGGCCATGACCGACGCCGCTTCGCCGATGGCCATCAGGGGCAGGAAGCCGAAGTGGACCACCTGCAGGGCGATCTGATGAGCCCCGAGCGCCTGCTCTCCGAGCCCCGCCAGCAGCGCCGCCAGCAGCGCGAAGCTACCGACCTCCAGGAAGAACTGGAGCGCGGTAGGGAAGCCGATACGCCACGCCTTCCGGATCGCGTCGAGATCGAAGGGCGCCCGATCGCGCGAGGGCCAGAGCCAGATCGCCTGACCACAGGCCGCGATCGCCGTCGCCCACGCCGCGCCAGGGACTCCCCAGCCGAAGCCGAAGATGAAGAGCGCGTCGAGGCCGATGTTGAGCGCGTTCCCGAAGAGCACGGCCCGCATCGGTCCCTGGCTGTCGCCGTGCCCGTAGCGGGCCTCGCGCAGGGCGAAGTAGACGAGCAGAGGCAGCGATCCGACCGCCCGGATCCGGGTGTAGGCCCGAGCTTCGATGCCGCTCTGCCCCGCCGAGATGTCCGGCAGGATCTCCGCGATCGCCACGCCGGCGACGGTGGTGAAGACCGCCAGGCCGCCGGCGATCCACAACCCCGCGACGGCGAAACGCGCGGCCTCGTTCGAGTCCCCGCGGCCGACGGCCTGGGCGACCAAGACCTTGGCGCCCTTCGTGAGCCCCATGCCGAAGCACAGGACGGTGAAGAACGCGGTGGTGCCGAGCGCGACACCCGCCAGCTCGCTGGTGCCGATCCGCCCCACGAAGAGCGTGTCGACCAGCGACATGATCGCGTAGCTCAAGGTCGAGACCGCGATGGGCCACGATAAGCGCACGAGCTCGCCCCGGACCTCTTTGGGACCGGCGCTCATCCATGCATTCGCATGGGGTCTGTCTTCTTCGATGCTCATCGTCCCTACCTCCGCGCCCGGGCCGGATGGGCCACCGTTCGGGCTTTCGAGTGGGACTCGCGACGACGGAACGAAAAACGCCGCGAGCCAAGTGGCCGCGGCGTCCGATCCTCAGGTGAGAGGTACTCGATTCAGAACATCGAGGGCTGCCGCGGCGTGCGCACGAGCTTCCGTACGCGGGTTCGCGTGGAAGCAATCGGGCACATCTGGAGCTGGCGGCAATCCATGGTTCGTTACCTCGGAGCTGAGAGACTTGCCTCGAATCTGGGGATCGTCAAGGCACAGATTCGAGTTTGTCGAACCCGCGCGTTCGAAGCGCGTCACGGAGCGACTCCACGCCCTCGAAGCGCACCGCGTCCATGCCCACCGCTCGCGCCGCGGCGACGTTCGATTCGCGGTCGTCGACGAAGAGGCACTCGGCCGGCGAGAGCTCGACGGCGCGCGCCGCACCCAGGTAGGCCTCGGGGTCGGGCTTGCGCACGCCCGTCCGGCAGGAGACCGCGCACCAATCGAGGAAGCGACCGAGCCCGAGCCGATCTTCGATCCACTGGTACCAGTCCGGGTAGTTCGAGAGCGCGACCAGCGGCACGCCGTGGTCCGCGAGGCTCGCGACCAAGGGCTCCATGCCGGGGAGCCACTCGTAGGCCTCCTGCACTGCAGCCTCGAAGGCTGCGTGGTCGAAGGCGCGCCCGTCGGCGAAGAAGTCCTTCATGAAGCTCGCGTGGTCGCGTTCGCCCCGCTCGAACTCCACCCACGCGCTCGGGTGCTTCACCGCGAGCAGCTCGTGGAGCGTCATCCCGAAGAAGCCCGGGATCACGTCGCGAAACGGATCCCGGACCAGCGTGTCCATCACGTCGAAGAGGATGGCACGCGGTCGGGACGCCGATGGCTCGCTCACGGTTGGAAGAAGATCGGCTGCGTCACGCCGAAGGGCATCCGTCCCGGGTGGACCGGGTCGAGCGGCATCTCGCCACGCGCGTGGAACACGACCCACGAACCACCGGTGTCGACCGGCACGTCGATCGTCTCGTCGAAGCGGAGCACGCCGTCGCCCGCGCCGAGCGCGATGGTCTCGGCGAGCTCTCCGTCGACCCACACCTCGAGCTCGGTGGCGTCGACCCAGCTCGGCGCCTGCACGGTGACCTGCACGGACTCGGTCGTGCCAGCGCCCGTCACGTCACCGCCAGGACCCACGTCGCCACGAGCGAGCGCGGTGAGGAAGATGCCCCCGTTGACCACGAACTGTCCGCCGCGGGTGGCGTCGAGCACCCCCTGCGTCGCGTCACCAGCGCGAAGGGCCGGCGCGTCGTCGACGCCGAGGGCGAGGCAGGTCCGCGGGTAGCCGACCGGCGAGCCGCGCTCGACCTTGTGGGAGTCCGACGACCCGGCGGCGAAGACTCGCCGACCGGTGCGGAGGAACGAGAACCAATCCTGAACGGTCTCGTCCGCGTTCTCGTCGAAGGACGAGTCGTTGAAGACCTCGACGACGGTGAAGTCGGTGTCCCACTCGTCGGGCTCGTCGACCATGCCGGTCGTCGCGTCGTAGCCGACGTAGTCGAAGTAGCCGCTGATGGCCGCGCCCCGCGGGTGGTTGATGATCAGCATCGGGTCCTCGGGGAGGGCACGGACCCGGTCGAACACGACGGGCGGCGTGTCGCCGATCCAGGGGATCGCACCGTCGTTCGGCTCGTCCGGCCGCGAGTTGAGGCCAACCACGCCGAAGTGGCCGAAGACGAAGGTGGTGAGCTCGAGGCTGGTCGGGCCGTACATCCACCCGTCGAGCCCCTGGTCGGCGATGATGGTCTCCCACTCCTTCACCCACTCGTGGTCGGAGCGGCACGGGATGTCCACGCCGTCACCCGCCGCCGAGCGGAGCTTCATCTCCGGCGAGTCCGGCGAGTCCGGCGAGCGATGGGTGTGGATGTGGTAGTCGGCGCAGAGCGTACCGGGACGGTCCACGACCCGGTCGAGCACCGCGTCGACGGCGACCTCTTCGCCCGCGGCGACCGTGACGGTCTCGTCGCGGAGCTCGTAGTCGAAGCCACGCGAGACGGTCACGCGGTGGTCCCCCGGCGGCACCGGCAGCGTGATGATGCCGTCGACCGGGAACTCGAGGTGCAACCGCCCACCGAAGGGCAGCTCCTCGCCCCAGCTCACGGGCGCGGCGGTCGCGCCGCCCGTGGGGGTCACCTGAACGCGCACCGGCAGCGGCGTGTCGTCCTGATCGACCGCCGTGATCGCGATGCGGCCGTTCTCCTCGAGCTGCAGGTCGCCGGTGTCGACGCCCGCGCCGAGGTCGGTGGTCGCCACGGCGTCTCCCGTGCGCCAGGTCGAGAGCGTCACGCCCTCGTCACCCGGCACGGTGATCGAGAAGGCGCCCTCGTCATCGGTGAGCACCCGGCTGAGCCACTCGTCCCCGCGGTGCGCGTGAACCCGAACGCCGACGGCGGGCGAGCCATCCGACTCGGTGACGTTGCCGGTGATGGTTCGCTGATCGATCCCCGCACGCCGGCGCATCGCCGCGAGCACCCCGTCCGGCCCCGGACCGCCGATGTCGATGGTCATCATGTCGACCTCGGTCTGCCCGCACGCCTCGATCGGATAGGTCGCGCCCTGGATGATCTGGGTACCGCTCACCTCGATGAGCACCGCGAAGGGCCCCACGTCCGTGCCGTAACCATAGCTGGTCGCGCCGTCGTCGGCGTAGCCGAGCCACTCGACCTCGCCGAAGTTGTCGGCGTCGAAGCCAGCGCCGGGGACGAAGCCCGGCATGCGCTCGCGCTGGAAGGCGAGGACGATCCAGCGGCCGTTCATGCGCCGCGCCGTTTCGTTGTGGAAGGTGTAGCGAACCTGCACCGACTCGGCGCCGGGCTCGAGGATGTAGTCGACCGCCGCGTCGATGAAGTCGTAGTCGAGCGGGAAGAAACCGGACGCCAGGTCGTCGGCGAAGGGGATGGCACGGAGCGAGCCGACCACCCGGACCACCGCGGCGTTCCCGTCGGAGCCATCGTTCATCACGCCGATCGAACGCGGCTCGACCGTATAGCGGCCGACCCCGCGGATGATCTCGTTGTAGTTCGCCGGCTCGACCAGCGTGTCCCCCTCGACTCGGGCCAGGCCGACCACGTTGCCACCCCAGAGGTCGTAGCCGTCCGACACACCCATCGCCTCGATGACGATGGCGACGTTCTCGTTGGCGAGGAGGAAGTCTTCCTCCTCCCACACGAGCAGATCGGCGGGGTCGTCCGGGAGGACCCCGGCTCCGACCAGACCCGCCCGCGCCTCACCGGCGGGGACGGGGAGCACCGTGCTGGCGCCGGTACTCGTGGTCTCCACGAGTGGGTCCGGCGGCGTGTCGCAGGTGGGCCCGGCATCCGGAGTCACGCCCGCGTCGTCGTCGGTGCTGGTGTCGTCGTCGCCGCAGCCGCTCAGAACGAGAGCGCCCGCGACCAGGAGAAGCCAAGGGGATCGCATGGCGCCATGTTACGCGCCCGAAACTCGGTTGTCACAGATGACTTGGCGTCATCGGCGACGTCGCCGGCGGGCCCAGACCACACCCAGGAGCGCGAAGAAGGCGGCCCCTCCGAAGGGGCCACCGCGAGAGCTCACGGCCGCGGTCGCGCACCCGCCGTCGTCCTCCGGGGCGAAGCAGGCGTTGAACATGCCGGCCGCCCGGCACTCGAAGCCCTCCGGGCAGGGGCTCTCGTCGCAGAGGCGGGTGCAGGTGCCGCCACAGATCCCGCTGCGGCACTCGCCGTTCTCGATGCAGTCCTCGCCCAGCCCGAGGCCCTCGGCGATGCACCGCGTCCCGAGATCGGTGTCCCCGCAGACGAAGCCCGGGTCACAGAGCCCTTCGGTACAGGCCACCGCGCAGATGCGGTCGCCTTCCACGTTCACGCACTCTCCACCGAGCGCGCAGTCGTCCGTCACGACGCAGTCCTGGCCCGGACCCACGAGATCGCCCGCCACACAGCGGCCTTCGCGGCAGTGCCGGCCGTCGCCGCATTCGCCGGCGGAGCAGCTCCGGGTGCAGAAGCCGCTGGACGCGCCCTCCCCTTCCGTACAGTCGCCGCTCGCACACTGCTCGTCCGAGTCGCAGACCGAACCGTAGGGGCGGGGCGAGGTCGAGAGCTCGACCGGCGTGCACTCGCCGCAGCCGCCGCCGAGGTCCTCGCAGACCGTGTCCTCGTCGCAGGTGTTCATGCCGGCGGGGTCGCAGGGGCGCGCGCAGAGCTGCATCCCGGCGATGGTCGAGCACCGGTTGCCCGCACACTCACCGTCGGCCGCGCAGGGGTCGCCATCCGGGATCCATCCCTCGGAGCCGGGCACACAGCGACCGTCGAAGCAGGCCGTGGTCTCACAGTGGAAGCCGAAGGGACAGGTCGGCAGGGCGGACTGTGGATCGCAGGTGCGCACGCAGATGGTGCCCTCGCCCTCGACCATCTCGCAGCGCTCGTCGGCGCACTCGCTCCCGTCGGTGCAGGCCTCACCGATCTCGGTGCAGACCTCGTCGACCTCGAGGTCGCAGTCGTTGTCGATGCCGTCACAGACCTCTTCGCTCACGTCGCAGGGCGGGCGGTAGGCCACGGCTTCGTCGATCATCTCGAGGTGGCGGACGACCGCGGTGAAGAAGTGGCGACTACGGCTGCCGCAGCCGCCCACACCGAAGCTGGTGACACCGACGACCTGGCCACCGACGAAGAGCGGCCCGCCGCTGTCGCCCTGGCACGTCCAGCCTTCGCCAGACGACGTGGCGCCCGCCTCGACGAGGTTGCTTCCCGCCCCGAGGATGGTCGTGTCCGCCTGCAGCTTGACGCCCGACTCGTCGGTCGAGGGGTTGCTCCGGCCGAAGCCGACGACCAGCGCTGCGTTGCCGCTGCTCGGCGAGCTCCGGCGCACGACCCGCGGGGTGATGTCGCTCGGGAAGGGGTTGTTGGTGAGGATGACCGCGATGTCCTCGCCCCCCTCGAGGTCGGCGTCCGTGTAGCGACCGGGCGTCGAGGACCACTCGAGCACCGTGAGCGCGTCCTCGATCCCCGACGAGCTGTTCACATCCGAGCCGATGATGACTCGGAGATTGGCGGCCGAGATCCCTTCCCAGACCCCATCCCCTCGATCCGCATAGACGCAATGCTTCGCCGTGAGGACGGCGTAGGGACCGATCACGGTGCCGGAACACAGGCCTCCCCCAGCGACGTTGGCCACGGCGACCACCTCGCGCCGGCCGGCGGCCGAGCGCCCGTTGATGATCGGCTCGCTGGAGCCGCCCACGGTGGGCTCCACGCACCCGATGGCGAGAAGGAGAAAGCAGAGGGGGAGGGATCGAAGAAAGTGAGTCACGGCGAATACTCCAAGGGTCGCAGCAGCATACGCGAAGATCGGGTGAGGTCCTTTCGCGCCGCGGAATTCGTACGGGTCAGGGCGTGGCGTCTTCCTCGCCGGCCTTCTTGCCCTTCGACTTCTTCGACCCGGCCCCGCGCATGCCGTGGCGCCGGAGCTTGTCGAGGAAGGTCGTCCGCTTGAGGTCCAGCAGCCGCGCCGCTTCGCTCTTGTTGCCGTCCGCACGTTTCAGCGCGCGCTCGAGCAAGCGGCGTTCGACGTCGTTCCAGCTGCCCTCGAGGGGATCGGCGGGTGGCGCGACCCCCGCCAGCGGCGGCAGGTCGGACCGGGTGACCTTGGGCCCACGAGCCTTGCCGACCGCCCGATCCACCACGTGCTGCAGCTCCCGGAGATTGCCGGGCCAGTCATGAGCCAGGAGCGCCTCGAGGGCGCCCTGTTCGACGCCCATCGGCTCGCGGCCCTGAACCCGGCAGGCTCGGTCGAGGGCCAAGAGGACCAGCGAAGGCATGTCGTCGCGGCGCTCACGGAGCGGCGGCACGTGGACCCGCCCCGGGTCGAGCCAGCCGGCGAGGTCCTCGTCGATCACCTCGTCAGCGCGGAGGTCGGTCAGCGGCCGTCGCGACGTCGCGACCAGCCGAGCCGTCACCGGGTGAGCCGCGCCACCCGGAGTGCTCGCTCGGCGGATGGCGAGCGCCTCGGCGAGCTCGTGCTGGACCTCGCGGGGCAGCGCCGGCAGGTCGGCGAGCAGGAGCGTCCCCTCCGCGGCGAGTCGCAGCCAGCCGGGGTTGCCTTCGTCGTCGCCGAAGAGGGCCGCCGCCGCGAGCTCCGGCGGAAGGGCAGAGGCGTCGGCGATCACGAAGGGGCCGTCGGCGCGCGGGCTCTCCTCGTGCAGGCGGCGGGCGACGCGGTCGACCGGCGTCCCCGCCTCGGCCTCGAGCAGCACCGGCGAATCGGTCGTCGCGAGCTCCGTGACGCGACGCGAGAGGGTGCGCATCGCGGCGCTGTACGCGACGGGCGCGGCGTTGCGGCGCGCCTCGCCGCGACCGGCGCGGAGCGCGCGGGCGTCCTCGCGCAGGTGGGCCAGCTCGCCGCGGGCGGCCTCGAGGCTCTCCTCGAGCTCGTCCTCGCGTGCCGCCAGACGGGCGAGCCGCCCGAGCGCGCGCTGCTCGCTCGAGAGGGCGGCGAGCCGCATGGCCAGATCGCGACCGAGGAGGCGCAGCGCCTCGAGCTCTTCGAGGCGGAGCGCCCCGCGAAGCTCGCCGGAGAGCAGGAGGCAGCCCTCGGCGTTGTCGTCACGGGTGAGCGGGACCATGCCGAAGGCCTCGAGCGAATCGAGGGACTCGGCGAGCGGCCGCAACTCGGGCTGTCGAACCATCTGCGCCTCGATGTCCGCGGCGAGGATGACCTCGCCAGGCGCTCGCTCGACCTGGCCTTCGAGCGGCGACAGCGTCTCGACGCGTCGGGCGTGCCCACCACCCGCCAGGTCCACCGTGACCTCGAGGGGTGGGTCGAAGAGCCGCAGCCGCGGACGCCCTTCGCCGCCGCCCGCCTCCCGGAGTGGCGCGAGCACGGCGGCGCCGAGCTCCTCGAGCGTGGCGGCGCCGCGCATCTGCTCGCGGGCCTCTTGGACCCCACGGAGCAGCCGGCCGCCGCGGGGGGAGAAGAAGCGAACGACGAGCGGCTCCAGCCCGCGCCAGAACGCGATCAGGATCAGCAGCCAACCGAGGACGGCGACCCCGAGGGTCCAGGTGTCGAGGTGGGGGTCCGCGAGCTCGGCGTGGAAGGAGACCGCAGTCCCGACGCCCACGGCCACGACCAGCGCTCGGGCCACGGTCCGGCGAACCGTCGGACCGGCGGAGAGCCGGCGGCGGGGGTCGACCATCGCGGCGTGGCCATAGAGCGCGGCGGTCGCTGCGGCGCCGACGATGGCGGTCGCGGTCGCGACCGGGACGGGCACCGCGATCACCCAGGCACCGACCAGGACGATGGGAACCAAGCCCATCACCGCCCAGGCGTTGGCGGCCAGCGCGCCGGGGGCGCTCCGACGGCGGCGACCGAGCCGAACGAGCAGGGCCAGCGCGGCGGCGCCGAAGGCGTAGTAGGCGGGGGCCTCGATCCACTGCGGGGGAACCAGGATGGGCTCCCCGAAGACGTGGAAGGCCGGGAGGATGGCGCCGGCGCCACCGAGCCCCGCCCCCACCGCCGCGAGGACCATCAGCGAGCGAAAACGCCGCCAAGGCACCCGATCCGGGACCAGGAGGGCGAGATCGAGCACCAGCGCGCCGGCGAGCGGCAGGCTCACGGACGCGGCGATGGACCGGAGCATGGAACCAGACTCGGGCGAGAGGCTGGCCGTGAGGCCGATGCCCGCCGCCGCTCCGAGGGTGCCCACCCGCTTGGCTCCAGGGACGCTCTCGATGACCATCGGTCGCAGGACGAGCGGTCCGGTGGCCAGCACCACGCCCAGAGCGGCGGCGATCCACTCCAGCGGACCCAACCCCCTCGTGGCCGACGCTGCGTCGGCGGCGAGATAGAGGGCGGCAGCTGGCGCCAACAGGGGCGTGATGCGCGAAGTCCTCACGATTACTCGTCAAATGCCCGGAACTTCGGGCAAGGACAGAGCTTAGTACATGTGCGCCGACGATCGAGCCGACGGTATACCGTCAGCACGGTCATCCCCCGTGGGAGAGACCTCGGGCCCGCGAATGGGGACTGACCGAGTCAGAGATGCGGCGCCAGGGTCATGTCGCCTGGGCCATCCCAGCCGGGACGCTCGGAGGCCATCCGGAAGCCGTTGCCGAGGTCGCCGTTCGCGCAGTGGCGGCGCTGCATCAGACACTGCTGGGTCCAGGTGGCCGCCACCTCGGGGTCCCAGGCCATCATCCAGTCGCCGTGGGCGGAGGCGCCGCCGGGCGAGCCCTCGCCGACCTCGTACTGGTCGGAGCTGAGGCGCCAATCGCGGGTGTCTCCGTCCGGGCCGACGGTGTCGGCGGTGACCGGGTAGTAGATCTGGTAGCTGACCTGCGGGAGCACCACCGGGTGCGAGGGAGGGCAGCCGAAGGTGCCGCTGGCCTCGTCGAACTCGATGTAGGCCATGTGGCTCATGTGGTCCTCGGAGTCGAGGTTCTCACCGTCCCAGCAGGGCTGGAAGAAGATGGCCATGTGGAGCCGGTCGATCTGGGAGGCATCGCCGTTCGGAACGCAGCGCGGGATGGTCGGCTGGTCGCGGTCGTCGCGCTCACCGCGGTTCAGCTCGTCGTGGCAGTTGTATCGAATCACGCGGGGGCGCTGCGGCTCATCGGGGGTCGCCCGGGAGTTTCCGGCGATCATCCGCAGACCGTCGGGCGGCGGCTGCACCTCCGTGCCCTCGACGACTCGCTTGTAGTAGATGTCCGGGCCCAGGTTGAAGTTGAGGACCGGGTTGCCCGAGCCGTCACGCATCGCGACGCCGTTCTCGTCGAGCTGGTAGGTGTCGACCGGGTAGATGACCTTCCACTCGCCGTTCGGGATCGGCCGACCGCTCGCGTCGCGGGCGAAGCTGCCGTCCGGGTTCCGCTCGTAGCGGGGCCGGAGCATCGTCGGGACCCAGTAGCCGGTGAGGTTCAGCGGCCCGCCCTGACAGGTGGAGCCGGACGAGTCGAAGATGTTCTCGCCCGTCGTCGAATGATCGAGGTCGACGTTGCCGAAGTACATGTGGAGGTGCGCCGCGCCCTCTTCGCCGGGAAAGACCAGGGCGTCGTCGAAGTTCAGGTGGCTGAAGGCGCACTTGATGCGGAACGAGCCGAACTCCTCGGTGTCGCTGTTGGGCGGGGCAGAGTCGTAGGGCTCGACGTGGGAGTGGAGCGGGTGCCCCGGCTCGAAGACGCTGCCGCCCTCCCCCTCCGTGACACAGACCGCCGAGCAGCCGTCGCCGCTGATGGTGTTGCCATCGTCGCACTGCTCGCTGGGCTGACGAACGCCGTCGCCGCAGTCACTGAAGCCGGGGTCGTCTCCGCAGGAGACGATGGCGATCGAGAGCAGGATGAAGGGCACGCTTCGCATGGCCGCTGTGGATAGCGCGACCGATCGGGCGAGCAAGCGAACATCCGTCGCCAATCACGGAGGTCAGCAGCACCAGCCGGCCATCCCGTAGAGGACGAGAAAGCCAGTGGGGACGATGGTGACGAGCGGGGCGCTGAAGCCGAGCACCTTGGCGGCGCGGGCGCGGCCGTCCGAGAGGCCCATGCCGATGAAGGCCCCGGTGAGCCCCATGAAGAAGCCGATCAACCAAGTCGGTGCGAGGAGCGCCGGCGGCGGGCGCATGCCGGCGGTGAACGCCAACACTGCAGCCCCGCAGAAGATCCACGGGACGCAGGCCAACCCGAGCGCCACGCTCGAGAGGCGATCCACCCGAACTTCTTCGGGGGACTCGTCGATGTAGGGAGCCCGCGGCACGGCCCCCATCGTGACCGACGTTCACTCCGCCGTCGGTCATCGTTTCGTCAGAGTTTCGTCATCGCGGCCGCGAACTATACGCGTTCGAGGACGGCTGCCGCGCCGAGGCCGCCGGCGGCGCAGATCCCGAGGAGCGCCGTCTTGGCGTTCCGGAGCTTCAGCTCGTTGGCCATGGTCGTGACCATTCGCGCGCCGGTGGCGCCGAAGGGGTGGCCGATGCTGATCGAGCCGCCGTGGACGTTGAACGACTCCCAGTCGATCACGCCGACGCGGCCATCCCGACCGAGCCGTTGGCGCCCGAAGGCGTCGCTCTCGAGGGCCTTGGTCACGCTGAGCACCTGCGCCGCGAAGGCCTCGTGCACGTCGACCAGGTCCATGTCGCCGAGCTCGTAGCCCGCGCGCTCGAGCGCCCGCGGCATCGCGATGGCGGGGCCGATGAGCAGCTGGTCGGCCGGATCGACACCGACATAGGACCAGCTCTTGAACGCGGCGAGCGGCTCGAGGCCGAGCGCCTCGGCCTTCTCTTCGCTCATCAGAAGCACGGCGGCGGCGCCGTCCGTCAGCGGGCTCGCGTTGCCGGCGGTGACCGAACCGTCGCTCGCGAAGGCCGCCCGGAGCTTGCCGAGCTTGGCGAGGCTGGTGTCGCCGCGGACGATGTCGTCGGTGTGGACCACGTTGCCGTCAGGCGTGGTCACCGGGGTGACCTCGCTGGCGAAGCGACCGCTCTCGATCGCCGCGGCCGCGCGCTGGTGCGAGCGAAGCGCGTACGCGTCCTGGGTCTCGCGGGAGACGTCGTTCCGCTTGGCCATCGACTCGGCGGACTCGCCCATGACCTCGCCGGTGGTGCGCTCGGCGATCTTGGGCATCTTCGGCAGCAGCTCGGTGATGGGCATCAGCTGCGAGAGGATGCCGAGCATGTCGCGGACGCCCTTGGCCTTGCCGAACGCGAGGGGCGCGAGCGCCTGGACCGCCTTCTGCGGGAGCTTCACCTCGGCGTTCGAGGTCGAGTCGGAGCCGCCGGCGATCATCACGTCGGCGTCGCCGCGCTCGATGGCCGCAGCGGCCAGGGTGACCGCCTGCAGGCCGGACGCGCAGGCGCGCGTCACGGTCATGCCTTCGACCTTCGGCGGGAGCTTGAGGTCGAGCACGATCTCGCGGCCGACGTTGGGCGCGGCCGACGGGAGGATCACGCCGCCCCAGACCATGCCGTCGATCTCGTCCGGCGGGATGCGGGTCTTGTCGAGGAGCGCCTTGGTGGCCGCGTCGCCGAGGGCGATCGTGTCCATGGTCATCAGCGCGCCGAAGGCCCGCACGAAGGGCGTGCGGATGCCGGCGACGACGACCGCGCGGCGGCCCTTCTTGCCCTTGCCGCTCTTCTTTTTCTTCTTCTTGCTCTTCTTCTTCTTCTCGGCCTTCTCGCCGGCCGCGGTCTTGCCCGCCGCCGACTTGCTGCCCGACTTGCTCTTCTTCTTCTCGGCCTTGTCGCCGCTCGAGCTCGCCTTCTTCGGCACGTCGTTCGCGATCGGCGCCTCGGCACCCGCGGCGGTCTTCTTGCCGCTCGAGCTCGCCTTCTTCGGCGCCTCGGCGCCGGCCGCCGTCTTGCTGCCGCTCGAGCTCTTCTTGGTGGTCTTCTTGGTCGTCGAGACGCGCCGCGTGCGCTTCTTCGTCGACTTCTTGGCCGCGGACTTCTTGGTCGCCGTCGTCGTCGACGCGCTCTTCTTGGTCGCGGACTTCTTGGTGGACGACTTGCGGGCGCGGGCCTTGGCGGCCGTGCCTCGCTTGCGGGTCGTCTTCTTGGGAGTCCCCTGACCGGGGCGCTGGGCGCGGGCCTTCGGGGCCCCGTTGTCGCTGTTGTCGTTGGTGTCGTCGGCCATGGGCGGGTTCTTGTACCAGAAAAAGGGGGTCAGGCGCCGACCAGGGCGCCACCGCAGACGCGGAGGACCGAGCCGGTGATCCCCACGCTGCCAGGGGTCGCCAGGAAGGTGATCGCGTGGCCGACGTCCTCGGGCTGCCCGCCCTGGCCGAGCGCGCTCAGGCGGCGGGCGCCCTCGCGGATCATCACGGGCATGACCGCGGTCAGGCGGGTCTCGATGAAGCCGGGGGCGATCGCGTTGACGGTGATCCCGTCGCTCGCGACCTCGGTCGAGAGGTGCTCGACATAGCTGACGAGCCCACGCTTGGAGGCGGCGTAGTTGGTCTGGCCCACGTTGCCCGCGATGCCCGCGACCGAGGAGAGGCAGATGATGCGGCCGCCCTCCCGGATGGCCTTGGCCTTCAGGAGGGCTTCGTTGATCCGCACGACCGCGGCGAGGTTCACCTCCACCGCCTGCTGCCACTGCTCCTGGGTCATCTTGGCGAGCGTCTTGTCGCGGGTGATGCCGGCGTTGTGGACCACGATGTCCACGCCGCCGTCGATGGCCGCGAGGATCGACGCTGCCGCGTCGCCGGCGGTGATGTCCTGGAGGACGGCCTCGCCGCCGATCGAGTGCGCGACCTTGGCGACCGCGGCGTCGTCTTCCGGGCGGTCGAGGCAGAGGACCTTGGCGCCCTCCTGTGCGAGCAGGCGGGCGGTCGCCTCGCCGATGCCGCGGGCGGCACCGGTGACCAACGCGACCTTGCCGGCCAGCGAGCGCTCGAAGCGCGGCACGGCGCCGGCCACGGCGCGACCGATGCGGAGCGGTTGGCCGGTGACGAAGGCGGAGCGCGCCGAGAGGAAGAAGCGCAGCGGACCGGCGACACGGGCCTCGGCGCCGCTCGCGACGTAGAGGAGCTGCGCGGTCGAGCCCTTACGGCCGATCTCCTTGGCCACGCTGCGCGTGAAGCCCTCCAGACCACCGGCGGTAGCCGCTTCGGCGGCACTCGAGGCGTCCTCCGGCGGGCGGCCGAGCACGATCACGCGACCACAGCGCGCGATGCGCTTGATCCAGTCGTGGAAGAGCGCGTGGAGCTGCACGAGGTCTTCGGGGCGACCGATCTCGGTGGCGTCGAAGAGGATCGCGTCGACCGAGCCTTCGTGCTGCGAGGCGTCCTGCACCTTGCGACCGAACGCCTCGGCGGGATCGGTGAAGGTCTGGGGCGCGGTGGTGTGGCCCGCGACCAGCGGATCGGCACCGGCCTCGATCAGTGCACGGCCGAGAGCGGCGCCCATCGCGCCGCTCAGGCCGCCACCGACCAGGATCGACGCGTGGCGCAGCGGGCGCTCGGCGTAGGGGGCGTCGGTGCGGTCCAGCTGCTGCGGCATCGGCAACGGCAGGCCGGCGGTCTGCACGATCTTGCGGAACTGGGGGTTGGCGGCGAGCTCGAGGAGGAAGTCGGACATGGTCGTATTCGGGGAGAGCGAGGTCAGTCGATGGAGGAACGATAGGTGCCCGTCATGAACGCGGGGGCGCTCGTGGCGAGGCCGACGGAGACGTCCTCGCCGTCCAGGTAGACGGCGGGCTTCGCCGGCAGCACCAGCGGGCGGGTGAAGCGAGCGTCGAAGAACCGGATCCGATCCGTCGCGCCACTGAAGCGGGCACGGACCAGGGCCTCGAAGGTGCGAGCGTAGGTGGAGAAGCCGTGGAGGATGACGTTTCCGAACCCCATCATGCGCGCCCAACGCGGGACCCAGTGCACCGGGTTGAAGTCGCCGGTGAGCTTCGCGAAGTCGAGACCGGCGTCGGCGCGCAGCTTCCAGCGAGCGATCTCGCGGGCGCCGGCGGGCACTCGGGCACGGTCGGACTTCTTCTTGGCGCTCTTGGGGCTTTTGGGTCCGGCCAGCGGCACGAAGGCGTTGAGCTGGGCCTCGAGGAGCTCCGGCTCGGCCTCGGTGCCGGTGAACGCGACGAAGCGAAGCAGCGCGCGGCGGCCGTCGTCGTCGACCTCGTCGAGGCGGGTGCGGACCCGGAGCTTCTCGCCCCGGGGCAACGGTCCTCGGATGACCATGCGGGCGCCGGCGTTGAGCACCTTCTGCATCGGGTACGAGACGCCCTCGAGGGCGCGCGCCTGGAGCGGGAAGACCCACTGCGGAAAGAGGTGCGGGGGAACCTGGCCCCGGTAGCCCGAGGGATCGCCGCCGACGTGACGGATGTAGGTGTCGAGCAGATCGCCCGGCAGGGCAGGGATCGTCTTCTCGATCCACGGGCCGGGGATGTCGGTCTTGGCGCCCTTCGAGGCCACGGCGGCGATCGCGCCCCGGGCGAGGGCCCCGATCACCGGACCCTGATGGACCACGTAGCGAAGTGGAATGCTCATCGGCTCACCTCCCCCATCGGCGGGAGCCAAGCACGCCATTGGATTGGATTCAATAGGGCGGCGTGGCGGCCGTCGTGGAGGGGCTCGCGGGAGTGTTTGAATTCTTCGCTCGAAGAGCCCTGCGTTGGCGGGGGATGGGAAGGGGGGGGAGTGTCCCCCGGTTTTGCGCTAGAGAGGGGGGGATGATGCGTTGGTTGGTCGTGTTGGTGCTGGTGGGGTTCGGGTTCGCGTGTGATGGAGACTCGGAGCGGAACGAGGCAAACCTCCTGCTGACGCGGCTGGAGGCCATCCGGTCGGACGACCTGGGGGAGTGGCGGCGAAAGGTGGATTCGCTCGAGGCGATGCCGCTCGAGTTCGAGGGGAACCAGAGCGTGCGGGACAAGTGCCACGCGATGCACGACGCGCTGCTCCGGGCCGAGGAGGCGACCGACGAGGCGCGGCAGATGATGGACCGGCTGGAGGCCGGGCAGGAAGGGGACCCGCAGGTGGTCGCCGATGCGCTGGCCCGCTCGGAAGCCGCGATCGCCGAGACCCGGGACCTGCGGCGCCCCTGCGAGGACGCCCACGCCGAGCTGAAGACCCGCTTCGCGTCGCAGCGCGAGGGCTCGTGAGCGCCTTTCGTGCTACAGCGATCCGCATGACGCGGCTCCTCGCGATGCTCCTGATCCTCTCCCTCGGCGCCTGCTCGGAGGACGAGGCGAGCGAGACCGAGGCGGCCGAAAGCGAGACGCCGACCGGCGAGATCGTCGACCCGCCCTTCACGGTCGCTGGGAACGCCGAGGGGCTCGTGCTGACGTGGTACGACGAAGACGGCCCGCACGTGGCGGAGAGCCGGGACGAGATCCCCGCCGAGGCTCGCGAGCACGTGAAGGTCGACAGCCTGAGCCTGGCGCCGGACGAGCGAGACCCCGACGCGGTCTTCGTCGCCGATCTCCGCTCACCCGGCGAGGGCGAGGCGTACGAGGTCCGTCGCTTCGACCGTGACGGCTTCGACGCGCTCCTCGACGGAATGCACGCGACCGAGCCCCTCGCGGCCGGTGACGCCAGCGTGGTGGTCTACGGCGCGAGCTGGTGCGGCGCCTGCCGCCAGGCCGAGAGCTGGCTGGAAGCCAACGGCGTGCCCTTCGTGGAGAAGGACATCGAGCAGGACCCGCAGGCCCGCGAGGAGATGCTCCGGAAGGCTCGCGCCGCCGGCGTGTCGACCAACGGGATCCCGGTCATCGACGTCAACGGCCGCCTGCTGACCGGCTTCGACCCGGGCGCCATGCGGCGCGCGCTCGACGAGACCTCCGCCGCGACCCTCTGACCATGGTGTCGGCCCAGGGGTGCGCTCCGGCGGCGCGAGTGGTAGGCAGCGGCGTGCGCGGATCACCGAAGGCTCGCCGGCTCCTGATGCTCACCTTGGCCGCCTCGTTCGCCTGTGGCGGCGACGAGCGCCCGCCGCCCGAGGCGCCGGAGCTCCACGAGACCCCCACCGACACCGCGGCGCTGGTCGAGGCGCGCTACTTCACCGTGCCCCTCGGCGAGAGCGCGGTGCAGGCCGAGGAGCGCGCGAACATGCTCAGTGACCTCGCGCGACAGCCGGGGAGCAACTTCGGCGAGATCGCCCGGCACTACACGGAGAACCCGCCCGAGACGATCCGCTTCCGCCGGGGCCACGTGACCGACGCCCAGGCGGCGATGGCCGAGGCCACCTTCGCGCTGCGCGTCGGCCAGGTCAGCGACCCGGTCCGCGTGCCCGCCGGCTACGTGATCCTGCTCCGCGACCCCGACCCGGAAGAGGGGCCGAGCGAGGTGGGCGCCCGCCACATCCTGATCATGCACGTCGACTCGGACCGGGCCCCGGACACCGTGACGCGCACCCGGGAAGAGGCGCTCGCGCTCGCGACGCAGATCGCGCAGGAGGCGCAGAACGGCGGGGACTGGAGCACGCTCCACTCGGAGAACACGGACGAGCCGGGCTCTCCGCCGAACGGCGACCTCGGGACCTTCGAGCGCGGCAACATGGTCCCCGCCTTCGAGCAGGCCGTGTGGAACATGGCGATCGGTGCGATCAGCGACCCGGTCGAGACACCCTTCGGTTTCCACATCATCCAGCGAACCCAGTGAGCCGGTGAGCGACGCCAAGACGATCGCTCAGCGCTTCCAGGAACGCTTCGCCGAGGCGATCCCCTACAACCGTGCGCTCGGCCTCAGCATCGAGCGCATCGAGCCGGACCGCGTGTTCGCGCGGCTGCCGTGGCAGCCGAACCTCGTGGGCCACCCCGAGCTCCGCATTCTCCACGGCGGCGCGATCAGCGCGGCGATGGACGCCATCTGCGGCGCCTCCGTCTTCGTGGCGCTGAAGCAGGCGATGCGCATCGCGACGCTCGACCTCCGCATCGACTACCTGCGACCGGCCGAGCCGGACGCGGACGTGATCTGCGAGGCGACCTGCTACCGGGTCACCGAGAAGGTCGCCTTCACCCGCGGACTCGCCCATCAGGGCGACGCGAACGACGCCATCGCGGCGGTCGCGGGCACCTTCATGCTCTTCCGCGGCCAGGGCGGCGACCTGGGCCAGAAGCTCCGGGAGCCGAAGACGTGACCCTGGTCGAAGCCATCGCCGAGGCGCGCCGCACCGCCGAGCTCGGCCCGGTCGTGAAGCGCATCCCCTACATGGAGTGGATGGGGATCGAGATGCGGGTCGAGGGCGGCTCGGTCCGTGGGCTGATGAAGCAGAGCGACATGCTCATCGGCAACTACGTCCACCGTGCGCTGCACGGCGGCACGCTAGGCGCGCTCCTCGAGTCCACCGCGGTCTTCGAGCTGCTCTACACCGCCGAGGCGGAGAGCCTCCCGCGCATCGTGAACATCACGATCGAGTACCTGCGGAGCGGCAAGGACCAGGACACCCACGCGCGAGCGTTCGTGGAGAAGCTCGGCCGCAACGTGGCGAACGTGCGCGCGATCGCGTGGCAGGGCGACGAGTCCAAGCCCGTCGCCGCTGCGCACTGTCACTTCCTGGTCTGAGCGCCTAGAAGCCGCCGGAGCCACCGGTGCTGCAGGCGCTGCAGTCGAAGCCGTCGGTGCAGCTGTCGTCGGCGCAGCAGAGCGGGCAGTAGGGGCGGCGGTTGAACACATAGGGCGAGTCCATCGCGCCGATCTGCTGACAGTCGAGGGTCACGCCAACGACGGTCATCTCGCCGTAGCCCCCGCTCGCCGCGAACTGCCGCGCGCAGGCCGTGTCGCTGCTCAGCCAGGGGCCGAGCGCGGGCAGCTCCTGCTCGACGTTCGGGGCGGCGTAATAGGCCGAGGTGCAGGACTGGCCGACGATGCAGTCGGTCGGGCTCGGCGAGTCCACGTCGCCGGCCTTGATCGTGTAGCAGAGCGTGAACTGCCCCTGGCAGTCGACGGTGAGCCGATTGGCGCTCCAGTCCTCGGTGGGCACGGGCACGGGCTCGCCCGCGGTGTAGGGGCCGCCGCAGGTGAGGCTGCCGCCACTGAGCCAGCTCGAGAACGCGTCGGTGACGGTGCCGCTCGCGTCGCTGAGCAGACACGGCGAGGTGTTGTCGAGACGCCAGGTACCGCTCGAGAAGCAGGAGCCGGTGCACGGGCCCCAGAGGCCGCCGAACTCACCGTTCGCGTTGCAGGTGATCGTCTGTCCGTTGACGCACGTGCCCATGGCGCCGACGGTGTCACAAGGACAGCCGGGCACCGGAGTGCCAGCGCTACAGTCGGTGGGCATCGAGGCCATTCCGCCGTCGGGGCCGCAGCTCTCCACGGTGGCCGCGTCGGCCGTGCCCCAGTCGCGAGGAACCGGTGGGCCCATGTCCAGGTCGCCCGAGCCGGCGTCGCCCTCGCCCACTTGCGCGTCGACCCCCGGCAAGCCGGTGCAGCGGTTCGCTCGGCACTCGAGCCCGGTGGCGCAGGTGTCGCCCACGTCGCAGGAACAGTTGAGAGTCCCCGGCGTGCACTCGTCGCTCGGCGAGCAACCCGCCGTGAGCAGAGACAGGGCGAGCGCCCCAATCAAGCATGTATGTCGGTCCATCGTTCCGACCTCCTCAGGTCGCGTAACCATCCACACCGCCGCACCCTAATGGCAACTCGCGGCCGCCGTCGAGCCACCCCCGTCGAACGCCCATGATCCTCCCCCGCATCGCTCTGGTCACCTGCGACCCACTCCCCGAACCGGATCCCGACGAGGGGCTGCTGGAGAACGCCGTTCGCGACGCTGGCGGCGAGCCGCTGCTCGTGCCCTGGCGTGAGCCCTTCGATTGGTCGAGCGTCGCGCTCGCCGTGCCGCGATCGACCTGGGACTACTACCGCCACCGCGACGAGTTCCTCGCGTGGGCGTCGCGCGTCGACGCGGCCACCAAGCTGCTCAATCCGCTCTCGGTGATCCGCGCCAACACCGACAAGCGCTACCTCGCGACCCTCGAACGCGCCGGTGTGCCGGTGGTGCCGACCGCGATCGTCGAGCCCGGGGACCCGGCCGACCTCGGCGCGATCCTCGACGAGCGCGGCTGGGACGAAGTGGTGCTCAAGCCGACGGTCGGCGCCGCGAGCCATCGCGCGCGGCGGGCCTCTCGCGCCGATCTCGGGGGCGACCACCTCGGAGCGCTGGCCCGCGACGGCGGCGCGCTGGTCCAGCCCCTGATGGCGGGCGTGCTCGAGCCGGGCGAGCACTCGGCCGTTCACATCGACGGCGAGCTCTCGCACGTGATCCGGAAGCAGCCCCGGCTGGAAGGCGACGCCGAGAGCGTCTCCGAGCGCGCGATCCCGCTGCCCGAGGGTGCAGCGGAGACGATCGCTCGGGCCCTTGAGACGATCGACGAGCCGCTCCTCTACGGCCGGGTCGACGTGGTCCGGGCCGACGATGGCCGGTGGGTGGTCATGGAGCTCGAGCTCACCGAGCCCTCGCTCTTCCTGAAGCAGCACCCGCCGGCCGCCACCCGGCTGGCCGAAGCCATGGTTCGCGAAGCCCTCGCCTGAGCGAGCTGGTTTGGCCGGCTCGCGGCTCCTACCGTCATGCGAAGCTGGCTCACCCTTCTCCTGCTGTCCTCCCTCGTCGCGTGTGGCGACGACTCCTCCGTCGGCGACGACCGGGGGACGGACGGCGGAACCGACCGGGACGGAGGCTCGACCGGCGACGCCGGCCCCCCCGCGAGCTGCGGGGACCTCATGTGCCAGGGCGCGGAGACCTGCTCGAGCTGCGAGGCCGACTGCGGCGAGTGCCCCGACCCCGTCGTCACCGAGTGCAACGACGGCATCGACAATGACGGGGATGGCCTCGTCGACTGGCAGCTGGACGTCGGCTGCTGGAGCGAGCGGGACACGACCGAGGCCGCCGGCCCACGGGCCGACGAGAACGGGTTCACGACCTTCGATCTCGATGCCGATTCGCAGATCGTCTACGTCTCGAACGACGGCGACGACGGCAACGACGGCCTCACGCCAGAGACCGCGGTGGCCACGCCCCAGCGCGGCGCCGAGCTCGTCCGCGACGGCTTCCCCGACTTCCTGCTCTTCCGGCGCGGCGACCGCTGGCGAGGCGCGACCCTCGGCGATGGTCGCGTGGCTCGTCGCTTCAAGTCGGGCCGCGACGCGGACCATCGGCTGGTCGTGGGCAGCTACGGCGACTCGACCGAGCGACCGCGCTTCGAAGTCGACACCCACTTCTTCGACGACGACGGCAACGGTCGCAGCTTCCTCGCGTTCGTCGGCCTCGCCTTCGTCTCCTACCCGAAGATCCCGGACGACCCCGACTTCGACGGCGCGAGCGGCGGCGCGATCCGAGTCGTCGGCGCCGAGTCGCGCGACATCCTCATCGAGGACAACTACGTCGAGTACGGCGAATTCGTGCTGCAGAACGCGACCGACCTGGAGGTCCGCCACAACGTGGTCTGGCGCAGCTATCACGTGGGCACCTGCGCCTACAACGCGGACGGCTCGCCGAACCTGAACGGCAGCTCCGAGTTCCGGCCTTCGGGGATCTTCGCCGGCGGCGTCGACGGCCTCCTCATCGAGGGCAACGTCTGGGACGAGAACGGCTACAACCCCGACGTCGCCGAGGCGTGCGCGACCATCTACAACCACGACCTCTACCTGTCGGGCAACGACCGGTTGGTGGTTCGCGACAACCTGATCCTCCGCGCGTCGAGCATCGGCCTGAAGATGGCCGCGAACTCGACCGGGGCGTCGCAGGACATCCTGATCGAGAACAACCTGTTCGCCGAAGGCGAGATCGGGCTCGGCATGGGCGGCAACGACGACTCCGAGTACCGCTTCGTCGACGCGCACGTGCTGCACAACGTGTTCACCGACATCGGCCGTGTCCCGCCGACGATGCGCAACCTCTCCTGGTACCTCGGCCTGCAGGACAACGACGGCACCGAAGTCCGCGGCAACCTCCTCGTGAACCAGCGCGAGGACGCGAACGGCTGGGGCATCCACCTGGCCAGCGGCTCGATGCGGAACGTGACGCTGGTGGACAACGTGATCGAGGGCATCGACCGTCGCGCGCTCTGGATCGAGCCCGAGGGGAGCTGGTCGGGCATCACCGTCATGGGCAACCGGGTCGTCAGCGACACCGACACGGCGTGTCTGGTCGTCCACGAGGGGGGCTTCGGCTCGGTGACCTACGCGGATGGCGCGTACGCCAGCGGGGCCGCCGCGGACGAGCAGTTCTGCGTGGACGGCGCCCCCATGAGCTTCGACGGCTGGGTCTCCGCCTCGGGCGAGACCGGCGCCGGCAGCGCGGAGGCGTCGCCCGACCCCGGGCGCAACCTGGACGGCTACGCGAGCCACCTGGGGATCGGGTCGACCATCGGGGACTTCGCCGCCGCCGCGCGTGGGCAATCGCGCCACGCACACCGGCCGGAGCTGACCGCCCCCAACGCGAACAACTGGATCCGCGCCGGCTACGGCGTCGACCCACGCTGAGCACGCCGGTCGCGCATACGGCGGCGGGAGGGCTATCCTCCCTCCGTGCCGCTCGAGGACCTCGTCTGCGCCGGGTGTGGCGCGCCGCTGAAGACGGCGAACGCGCAGGGCGCCGCGATCGTGTGCCCCTACTGTTCGCGGGAGCACGTCTTCGTGACGCCCCCACCCGAGCCGAGTCGCCACGAGCATCCCGTAGGCTCGAGCGTGGTCGTGAAATGGGGCAGCCGGTGGTGGCCCGCGCAGGTCGTCTCGGTCGAGGGGCCGGACCGCTGGAAGATCCACTACACCGGCTGGGCGTCGAGCTGGGACGAGACCGTAGGTCCCGATCGGATTCGACCGGCGGACGCGAAAGCGCCGACCGCCCCGGCAGCTGGCCGTGGGGCTCGCCCCTTCCTGCTGGCCGCGCTGCTCGTCGTGGTGGCGGTCGTCGCCTTCGTCGTGCTGCAGCAGAGCCCCGCCGGCGTACAGCCAACCGGACGACCCGCCGACCAGTTCACCCCGCTCGCGATCGGCCAGCCGGTGCAGGTGCGGTGGAACGACGCCTGGTACGAAGGACACATCCGCGCCGTATACCCGGACGGCCGAGTGCGCGTGCACTACGAAGGCTGGGACGACAGCTTCGACGAAGACGTCGATCGCGCCCGCGTCCTACAGCTCCCGGGCGGCAGCCAGGTGGTCCAGCCTGGGGGAACGGTCGCCACGCCCTCCACCGAGCTCACCGAGGGCCAACGCGTGCAGGTCGAATGGCTGGGCAACTGGTACGACGGGACCGTGCTCGGGACGGAGCTCGATGGCTCCGTGCGCGTCCACTACGAGGGCTGGGACGAGAGCTACGACGAGGCGGTCGGCCGCAACCGCATCCGCGTTCCGTAGTCGGAGAGCTCGTCAGACCCTCGTCTGACAGACGGACGCTTCACCGTTAGTTTGTCGGAATGACTTTCTTGCGGTGGGCGCTCTTCTGCGCCTTGGGGGTGGGGTGCGGGAGCACTCACACGAGCGTGCGTCTGGACGACGGAACGCGGATGGGCGGTGACCTGACCGTCGGCGACGAGGGCGAGCCGCTGCAGCTCGTCACCTGGGACGACAAATCGTTTTCCATCGCGCCGGAGCGCGTGGAGAACCTACGGCCTCCCGGGAGCGGGGCGCTGATCGCTGGGGCAGCCTTCACCGCTCTCGGTGCGATCGGATTCGGCACCACGCTGGTGCTCACCTTTCCGGTGATGTCTCCCGTGAGCGACCCGGCGGATCCCCATGACGAGTACGACTACGACGGGTGCGAGTGGTGCGTCATCGGCATCGCCGCCGCCGTGCCACCGCTGGGCGTGGGCATGCTCCTGCTCGCCATCGGCGCGAATCAGCGGAGAGGCACCGTTCGAGAGCTCGACGGGATCGACCCGAGATGGTCGGCGCGAGGAAAGCTGAGCTTCGGAATCGTCGCGGTCACCCTGGCGACGATCTTCGGCGGGGCAGGCGCCGGGCTCCTGGCGCACGAGCAGCTGGGCTATCGACGCAGCGGCCGTGGCCTGCTCATCGGGTTCGCGCCCATTGGCCTATTGGGCGTGGGGTACCTCTGGCGCGGCGCCCGGGTGTTGCGCAATCACCGGCCCCGTTCGGTGTCGTTCGGCCCCGAGGGCCTGCGCTTCGACCTCTCGCTCTGACGGGAAGTGCTCGGGTCGCGCCCTGCCCTTCCCTTACTCAGCGCAGGTTCGCCGCGAAGAAGGCCTGGACCTTCGCCCAGGCGTCGGCGGCGTTCTCGTGGTCGTAGCGAGCGCTCGAGGGGTTCGCGAAGGCGTGGTTCGCATCGTAGCGGACGATGGTGTGATCGACCTCGGCGGTGGTGAGCGCGGCGTCGAAGGTGTCGACCTTCTCGGGCGTGATCGAGGTGTCCTGGTTGGCGAAGATGCCGAGCAGCGGCGCGTCGATCGCACGGAGCTGCTCGGGGTCGTCGACGATGTGGCCATAGTACATGACCACGGCGTCGAGCCCTTCGAGGCCGAGCGCGGCCTTCAGGCTCATGCCGCCGCCGAAGCACCAGCCGATGACGCCGCGCTTGGTGGCGCCCACCTCGGTGCCGAGGTACTCGTGGCCGGCGCGCATCGTCGCGAGCGCGGCGTCCTCGTCGACCGCCTGCATCAGCGCCATCGCCTCATCGGGCGTGGTCGCCGTCTGCCCACCGTAGAGATCGACCGCGAGCGCGACGTAGCCCGCCTCGGCGAGCCGGTCGGCCCAGTGGCGGATATGGTCGTTCAGGCCCCACCACTCGTGGATCACCAGGATGGCGGGGTGCGGTCCCTCGCCCTCCGGCATGGAGAGGTAGGCGTCGCCGTCGGCGAGCGCGATGGTCTCGCCCTGCAGCGGGGGCGCCTGCTCGCCCGTGAGCTCGTGCAGCGCCGCGAAGGCGTCCTCGTCGAGGGCGCCGGTCCAGCGCGGCGCCTCGCTGCCGGTGGTTTCGGTCGGCTCGGGCTCGGCGTCCTCGGTCCCAGCGCAGGCGAAGAGAAGGGCGGCGAAGAGGGCGGCACGTGTCATGGCCGAGCTTCTAGGGACTCGCGCGCGCCCGGTCCAGTGGCGCGGGCGGGGACGATCGCTCACCTTGGCGAGTCCCCATGGACGCGACCGAGCCCACCCCGATCCACGGTCTCACGTGGAAGCAGCTCCAGGCGGAAGCGAAAGCCCGCCTGACGAAGGGACACGGCCGCGCCCGCGAGCTCTATCGACTCGTGACCGAAGAGGCGCGCTTCGAGCCGGAGGCCCTGGGGCTGGCCGACCGCTGGGCCGCGGGCTGGCGTGAGCACTTCGCGATGCCGCTGCCCGAGGTCGTTCGCACCATCAGCGAAGAGGGCGAGACCGGCACCACCGCCAAGGCGGTGCTCAAGCTCCACGACGGCTGGGAGGTCGAGTGCGTGCTCATCCCGATGGGCCGTGGGCGCACCACCCTCTGCGTGTCGAGCCAGGTCGGCTGCAAGATGGGCTGCACCTTCTGCGAGACCGCGAAGATGGGGCTCATCCGCCACCTGCGCGCCGACGAGATCGTCGCGCAGATCCTGGTGGCCAAGCACGTGCTGGGCTGGCCGGTGCGCAACGTGGTCTTCATGGGCATGGGCGAGGCGCTCGACAACGCCGACGCGCTCTTTCAGGCGATCCGCGTGCTCAACGATCCGGCCGGCATGGCCATGGGTCAGGAGCGGATGACCATCTGCACCGTCGGCCGCGTCGACGGCATCGAGCGGCTGGCTCGGGAGGGGCTCAAGCGCATCAACCTGAGCGTGAGCCTCAACGCCCCGAACGACGCGGCGCGCGATCGGCTGATGCCGGTGAACCGCAAGTACCCGCTCGCCGAGCTGCGGTCCGCGCTCGCCGCCTACCGGCCGCGCCGCAACTTCACCCTCGGCGTGAACGTCTGCCTGATGCCGGGGCTCAACGACAGCCGTGAGGACGCCGCCGCCATCGCCGCCTTCTGCGAGCCGATCGCCCGCGTGCTGGTCAACGTCATCCCCTACAACCCCGGCAGCGACCCGCTGACCCGCGCACCCAGCGACGACGAGATCGACCAGTTCATCGGCTGGCTCCGCGACGAAGGCCTGCCGGTCCGCAAGCGCGTCACCAAGGGCCGCAGCGTCATGGCCGCCTGTGGCCAGCTCGGAAACCCCGAGGCCCGCGACGAGCTCCGCGAGAAGAAGCGCCTCCGCACGCTCAGCTGATGTCCGTGATCACCGAGTGGGAGGCCCATGGCGCGCAGCGCGCGCGGTGGCCCGCCGATGGCCGCCATATCCTGGCGCACCACGACGAGGAGACGCTGGTCGTCTACCAAGCGTTCGCCCCGGCGATCGCCGAGTGGGCACTGGAGCACCAGCGCTTCGGCGGGCCGGCCTACTCGTTCGGCCGCATGAGCTGGATCAAGCCGAACTTCCTCTGGATGATGTACCGGAGCGGCTGGGCCACGAAGGAAGGGCAGGAGTACGTCCTCGGCCTTCGCATCCCGCGCGCGTTCTTCGACTCGCTCCTCGAAGCCGCGGTGCCCTCCTCGCACGACCGCGAGCGCTACCCCGTCGCCGCGGAGTGGAAGCGCGCGGTGAAGCAGTCGGAGGTGCGGCTGCAGTGGGACCCGGACCACGACCCGAACGGCGAGAAGGTGGCGCGCCGCGCGATCCAGATCGGTCTACGAGGCGAGACGCTCGAGGCCTTCGCGACGCACGAGTCGCTCGTGATCGACGACATGACGCCGCGCGTCGCCGCAGCGCGAGCGCAGGGCACGAGCGATCGGACCGACGTCGAGCTCCCGCTCGAGCGCGTCTACCGACCCGCCGAATCGATCGCCGAGCTCCTTCGCCTCGATTGAACGGTTGACGGCTCGCGGTCGGGACTTACTCCGTCGCTCACCATGGCCAACCGACCAGACCTGTTGCTTGCCACCGCCGCCCTCGCCTGAGGGTCGGCATCCGTGCATCTGGCGTCGGTCGTCCTGCTGCTCCATCGAGCGGCGATTGCTCCGCGCCGATCGACCACGGCGGTGTAGGCCAACTGGAAGAGTCGCCCGGCTCAGACCCGGGAAGTTGTGGGTTCGAATCCCTCCACCGCTACCACGCGAACGCGTCCGGACCGAGCGGGTGCGAACCGCACTCTCGCGCGCTACGCTGCACCGTTGGCTTCCCGCTCCCGGTGGCGATTTCCTTGGCGCCCTGCGCTCCTGGTACTGCTCCTCGCCCTCGCCGCGTGCGGCGACGACGGTGGCGACGACGGTCTACCCGTCGACGCCAGCGTGGCGGACATGGCAGCGGATGCGTTCGCGCCGGTCGACGCGAGCACCACGGACGCCGGCGTCGATCTCGGTGTCGACCTCGGACCGCCGCCCGACCTCGGTCCGCTGCCCGGCAGCTGTGCCGGCTCTTGCGGCACGACCGCGCCCGGAAGCTGCCGCTGCGACGATGGCTGCGTCGCAGCCGATGCATGCTGCGACGACTACGAGAGCTCCGGCTGCGCCTTCGAGGCCGAGCTCCGCGCCGAGCTGGCCGATGGTCAGATCCGCCGCAGCTACGACGGCGCACGTGATCAGATGTACGGCATCAGCGGCTCGGTCGACGTCGTCGGCGGCGTGGTCGAGTGCGCGTACACCGGCACCGTGGTCACTGCCGACGGCACCCGCACCCCGGGCGGCAGCTTCAACACCGAGCACGTCTGGCCCCGCTCCGCCGGCGAGCCCAGCGGCTCCGCGGGCGACATCTACAACCTCCGGCCCACGCTGCAGGACGCCAACAGCCAGCGCGCGAGCTTTCCCTTCGGCGACACGGTCTGCGAGGGTGCCGCCTGCACCTGGAACCTCGGCGGCAGCGAGCTCGGGAGCGACGGCGGCGGCCAGGTCTTCCAGGTCCGCCCCGAGACCCAGGGCGACATCGCCCGCTCGATGTTCTACTTCGCGATCCGCTACACGATGGACATCCCGGCCGACGAAGAGGCCGCGCTCCGCGCCTGGCACGCCGCCGACCCGCCGGACGGCGCGGAGCTCGCGCGAGTGGACGCGGTCGAAGCCACCCAGGGGAACCGCAACGTCATCGTCGACCGCCCGGAAGTCGTCGACGCCATCGCCGACTTCTGACCCGACCCCCGTGGGCCGCTCACGCCTCTTCGAGAGTCGTGAAGAAGCGCTCGGCTTTCGTCTTGGCGACGACACGCCAGCGGAGGAGGCCGAGCCCGGCCATCACGAGATGGAGCGCGGCGAACGCGATCCCGATAGCCTGCGCTCGAGGGCTCCGGTGGCTCGCGGAGAATCCCCTTCTCGAGCCACCGGCGCCGGGTCCCTCGGCTGGCGAGCCGGCTCAGGTGGTCACGGCCGGCGACGGCGACCGAGAGCGCGCCCACGATCAGCGCCGCGACGAAGAGCTCCCGCTCCAGGCCACCGAGGAGAAAGGGGATCCCGAGGAGCGCGAGCAGACAGACCAGGTGCACGATGGCCGAGCCCGTGGGTCGTGGGCTGACGGTGACGGCGCCGTCGTGCTCCTCGACGTCGAAGGTGTCCATCCGCGACCATGGTCCCGCATCGAGGCGCCGGCGGAAAGCCCGGTGAGCCTCGGGAGAGCGGGAGACCATGAGCGATCTGGAAACGAACCGACGGAACGCAATCGCGTTCTACGAGCTGATGTTCAACGAGTGCCGGCCGCGAGAGGCGGTCGAGACCTACGTCGGCGCCGAGTACATCCAGCACAACCCGGACGTCGGCGACGGCAAGGACGAGTTCATCGCCTACTTCGAGCGCATGGCCCGCGAGTACCCGGGCAAGAAGGTGCGCGTCGTCCGATCGGTGGCCGAGGGCGACCTGGTGGTGCTCCACTGCCATCAGACCTGGCCGGGCGACCACGACTACGCGGGCATCGACATCTTCCGCTTCGACGCCGACGGCAAGGTCGTCGAGCACTGGGACGTGCTGCAGGTCATCCCCGAGACCGCCAAGCACGACAACGGCATGTTCTGAGGGCGGCGCTCGCCTTCGGGCTCAGCCCTTGGAGGCCGCAGCGACCAGGCCGCCCGCCGCGTGGATGCGGACCATGGCGTCTTCGTCGTTGAGCGCGGGGCGCACCAGGTCGGGTCGACCGGCATCGCGGGCGAGGCCGCGCGCGGCGACACGGCGCTCGACGGGGTCGCCCTCTTGGAGGAAGCGCCGGATGGCGTCCACGGCTTCGTCGGCCACACCGGAGAGCAGGAGCGACGCTTGGAGCGCGGCCATGTCGTCCCCCTCGGAGAGCTCCTCGAGCGCGTCGTGCGCCTGTTCCTCGGAGCCCTGGTGCTGCATCAGCGCGCGGGCGAGACCGAGGCGAACCGTGCGGTTCTCTTCGTCCTGAAGGGCGGTACGGAGCGCGTCGTCGGTGGCGCCATCGGGCGGCAGCGAGACGAGCGCGATCGCGGCCTGCGAACGGAGCGTCGAGCCCGCCGCGAGGATCGCGGAATGCAGGTACGCCCGCGCGACGGCGGCGTCCTCACCCTCGCTGGCCATGGCGAGGACCCGAGCCGCCTCGAGAGCAGCAGGGCTGGGCGGTGCGCTCAGCAGCACGCCGATCGGGCCACGGGCGCGGACGCGATCGACGCGCACCAGCGAGCGAATGGCCGCCAGCCGAACGGAGGACTCGGGGTCGCTGAGACGCGCGCGAATGGCGTCCCACGCGGTCTCGCCGGCGCTCCCGAGCGCTCGCACGGCCGCCGACCGGACCCGCGGCTCGGGGTCGACGCGCGCGAGGTTGGAGAGCGCCAGGATGGCTTCGCGGCCGAGCTCGCCCTCGCCGATGCGAAGCGCCGCCTCGCGGCGCATCGATGCGGCCGGATGGTGCAGCGCTTCCAGGAGGCGGTCCCGATCGTCTTCCGGGTCGGCCACCGAGAGCGCGAGCGCGGCGACCTCCGGGTCGTCGCTGTCGGCCAGCCCGTAGAGGACGGCCTTCGCGTGCCCATCACCGCGGCGCGCGAGCGCCTGCAGCGCGCGAGCGCGGATCACCGGCTCGGCGGCCTCGGCGTTCGAGAGCCGCTCGAGGTTCTCCCGGGCCGCGGTGCCTCCCATGGCGAGCTGCTGGACGGCGGCCATGCGGATGGCGGGGTCTTCCGAGATGGCGGCCAGCTCGAGGTGCAGGCCACCGATCTCACCGAGCATCGCCAGGTCGATGCCATCGACCGACTCGAGGCGGGTGTAGGCCTCCATCGCGCCGTCGAGGTCGCGCTGCTCCACGGCCGATACGACCTTCGCGCGAGGCGCGCTCGTACAGCCGACGGCTGTCAGACCGAAGAGACACCCCACCACCAGAAGCGGACCCCGAAGCTTCATGAACCTCACTCTAGGCTTCTTCGGCCGAAACGTCCCGGAAACAATGAGCGAACGCTCACCACCGAGGCCGGATCCCCCTGATCGGGGGTACCGCAGGCAGCTGGGACCCACTCAGGAGAGCAGGTGGAGCCGGCCGAGCATGCGGGCGACCTCGCGGAAGCTGCTCTCGCGGCCGACCTGGAGGAGGTGGGCGCCTTCGAAGACGGAGAGCGGCGCGTCGAAGTGAGCGGCGAGCCGCTCGGCGTGGCTCAACGGCGTGATCCGGTCCCGGCGCGCCCCGACGACGAGCCGGGCCCAGGGCGCCACCTTGGGCTGGCGCGCGAGGGGGCTGACGACGCTGTAGACCCGCTCGAAGAGCCGGTGCTGGGACTGCCGCTGGCTGTAGGTACCGTTGAAGCGCCCGCCCTCGCGCGCGAAGTCCGCGATGGAGGCGAGGGGGATGAAGGGGACCACGAACTCGAGCGGCTCGACGGTGGCGAGGAGCGCGGCGTTGTAGCCACCGAGGCTCATCCCCATCACGCCGACGGCAGGCGCGCCGCGCTCGCGCAGATGGCGAACCAGCCCGCGCAGATCGGTCATCGACTGGCGGAAGCCGTCGATGGTGAAGCGTGGATCGGACGCCGGGAACGGGGGCGGCTTGCCGTCGCGACGCCGGGGGCCGTGGAAGGGTAGCGCCGGGAAGACCACGTCGAAGCCGCGCTCGAGGAGCCAGCGGGTGGGCCAGACTCGGGCCTCGAAGCCCGGGCTCCCAGCCAGATAGCCGTGCAACAAGAGCACGGCGGGGCGGCCGCTGGGCTTGCCCGGGACGCTCACGACGCGTGCGTACGCGGTGTGGTTCAGCGGATGGCGGGCCCAGCGTTCCGCGTGGGCCTCGAAGTGGAGCGGGATGTTCGAAGGCCAACGCCAGTCCTCGGCGACCGTGCCGCGCGGCGATCGCACGGCGGTGACCTCCGGCTGGAAGCTCGGGACCTCCGGGAAGAAGCCATCCGGATCCGCGACGTGCGCGTCGATCGCGAGCTCGCGCTCGAGCTTGCGCATCGCGGCGATGCGATCGCGCGGACCGAGCCCGTCCACCGTGCCGCGGGGCGGCGGGCGACTGAGCACGGTTCGGTGAAAGGCGAGGTCGACGGTGGACGCCAACCCGCTCATGGCGGAGGAGAGCAGCTCGGGCACTCCGATCAGCCGCCGGGGGGCGGAGGTGGGGTCGTCTGCTCGACCAGCCACGCATCGCTGGAGATCAGCTCGATGCCGTCGATCTCGTCCTTGTCGGCGAGGTCCGGGTGGTCGGTGACCACGCGCTCGACGCCGGCGGCCTTCGCCGCCGCGACGAGGGCCGGGCCCCAATCGTCGGCGGGGTGCTCCGCCTCTTCGACGACCTCCACGAACTGGCGGATGGTCGACATCTGCTGGTCGACGGCTTCCTTCTTGAAGGCCTCGACGTTGTTGAGCATCGCCGAGACCATCTTGAGGATCCACTCCGAGGTCTTGGTCTTCTTGCCCGGCTTCAGGACCCGACGAACCACGTGCTCCGGGGGTGAGCCCAGGGCCACCGAGGCGTTCACATACACGTCCGGGCCGAGAATGATGTCGCTCATCGAGTCGCTGTCTCCTTCTTCCCTCCAGTTGATGCCGCACAGCGGTGTGCCGTCAAGGGTTGTCCTCATTCCGTGCGGCGTTCGTTCACTTTGCCTCGCGAACCCGAACCGTGGGACCCTGCGCGTCGCCCATGTCGGACGACAGTCAGGCTGCCGCGCCCGAAGTACTTGCCCCCCAACCGGGTGGTGTGGGCTTTGGGACCTTTGGGGGCGTCTTCACGCCGAGCATCCTCACGATCCTCGGCGTGGTGATGTACCTGCTCCTGCCCAAGGTCACTGGGCAGGGCGGGCTGGCGCTCACCCTCATCATCGTCGTCGTCGCCCACATCATCTCGCTGGCGACCGGCCTGAGCGTCGCGAGCATCGCGACCAACCGCACGGTCGGTGCGGGCGGCGCCTACTTCATGATCAGCCGGTCGCTCGGTGCACCGGCGGGCGCGGCGATCGGGATCCCCCTCTTCTTCGCCCAGGCGCTCAGCGTCACCTTCTACATCGTCGGCTTCACCCAGGCCCTGATGCCGCTCCTACCGGAGAGCGCCCACTGGCTGGCTCCGTGGATCAGCACGGGTGTGAACATCCTGCTGACGGCCATCTCGCTGAAGAGCGCCGACCTCGCCATCAAGACCCAATACGTGGTCATGGCGGCGATCGCCGTGTCGCTCGTGAGCTTCTTCGGCGGCACCAGCGAGGAGTACGCGACCAACACCATCGAGTGGTGGAACCCGGAGGGCCCCGGCTTCGCGGAGATCTTCGCGGTCTTCTTCCCGGCGGTCACCGGCATCATGGCCGGCGTCTCCATGTCCGGAGACCTGAAGGATCCGAAGAAGGCGATCCCCAAGGGCACCCTCTGGGCGATCCTGGTCGGCTTCCTCGTCTACATGAGCTTCCCGATCTGGCTCTCGATGAACTACGGGAACGAGACGCTCATCAACGATCCGGAGGCGGTCTGGAGCATCGCCCGCTGGAGCCCGCTCATCTACGCCGGTGTCTTCGGCGCCACCCTCTCGAGCGCGCTCGGCTCCATCCTCACCGCACCGCGAACGCTGCAGGCGCTCGGGATGGACCAGCTGGCGCCGAAGCTCTTCGCCAAGGGCCACGGCCCCGCGAACGAGCCGCGCAACGGCACCCTGCTGACCTTCGCCCTCGCCCAGGGCGGCATCTTCCTCGGCAGCCTCGACGCCATCGCGCCGGTCCTGACGATGTTCTTCCTGGCGACGTACGGCTTCACCAACCTCGCCTGCGGTCTGCAGAAGTGGTCCGGCAACCCGAGCTTCCGACCGACCTTCTCGGTCTCCTGGCTCATCAGCCTCGGCGGCGCCGGCGCCTGCTTCTACGTGATGAGCATCATCAACCTCGGCGCGATGGTCGCCGCGGTCGTGTTCAGCGGGCTCTTCTGGATCATCACGGAGCGGCGTGATCTCGAGACCACCTACGGCGACGCGCGCCACGGCATCTGGTCGGCCATCGTCCGCTACGCGCTGCAGAAGCTCCGTCGCGTGGCCTGGCACCCGATGAACTGGCGGCCAAACCTGATCATCTTCGGTGGCGACCCCGACAAGCGGCCCCACCTGCTCCGTCTCGGCGACGCGATCGTGCAGGACCGCGGCATCGTGACCTACTTCCACCTGCTGACCGGCAGCGTCGAGGAGCACGCCGCATCCCGGAAGGAGTTCTACGAGACCTTCGATCCGCTGATGGCCTCGCAGTTCCCGAACGTCTTCTACCGGGTCGACGTCGTCCCCGACGTCTTCACCGGCGCGACGCAGATCGCCCAGAGCTACGGCGTGGGCAGCTTCGAGGCCAACACGGTGATGGCCGGTTGGCCCAGCAAGCAGGACCGGCTCGAGGCCTACATGCAGATGTGCCGCGACCTGGCCCACCTCGACCGGTCGCTCTTGCTCGTCCGGAACAACGAGGGCCAATCGCTCAGCGACGCCAAGAGCATCCACGTGTGGTGGGGCGGCCTCGAGGGCAACGGCGGCCTGATGCTCCTGCTCGCCTTCTTGCTCAAGGCCGACCGCCAGTGGCGCAGCGCCGACGTGAAGGTGATGACCGTCGTCAACAAGGAGAGCGAGCGCGACGAGGCGCACGCGAACCTGGTCGCGCTCCTTCGCGGCGCACGCCTCGAGGCCGAGCCGGTGGTCATCCTCCGTGACGGTCAGTCGATCGCCGACATCATGGCCGAGCGCAGCGGCAAGGCCAGCCTGGCGATCCTCGGCTTCCGACTGCCGGACGAGGGCATGGAGCAGGTCTTCCACGAACGGATGACCGGCATGCTCGAGCGCCTGCCCACGACCCTCCTCGTGCACAGCGCCCGGAGCTTCGAGGGCGAGCCGGTGCTCTTCGACGAAGTGGATCGGCAGACCTTGTCGGACGCCTCGGACGAGATCTCCGTCGGCCGCGACAACGCGGTTTGAATACACGAGAATACGAAAATCCGGCGCGAACCGGGCGAAACGCTTGAGATCTCGGGCGCATGCGCCAGCGTTGGGCCATGCGTCGCTTCGTTCTCTCGCTTCTGGTCTTCGCTCTCGCGTGCTCCGATCCCACGGACTCGGATGACCCCACGTCGGGCATGGCGGACATGGGCACCGACGACGGACGCGATCTGGGGCCGGGCGATGGACGCGACCTGGGGCCAGATCCGGCGCCGGACTTCGGCCCAGGCGCGATCGCCCCGCTGGCTCCGGAGCGAGTCGCGATGCGCATCCAGGGGAGCTGCGGGCTCCTGACCGGAGAGCACGAAGGTGCCGTGCGCTGTTGGGGTGACACGATGCTGGCCGACCGCGCACCGATGGGCACCTTCGTACACGTCGGTGGTCGCGGGACGATGTGCGCCGTGACCGCTGCCGGGACCGGTGAGTGCTGGAACGCCACCGACCGCGCCGAGATCCCTTCGACGCTCACCCCTGCCGTCCGCGTCGACTCCGCGGGCGACACCGTCTGCGTGCTCTCGGCCACGGGGGAGCTCGCGTGTTTCGATGGGCTCTTCGAGAGCCCCGTCGACCCCGGTCTCGCCACCGACTCCGTGGTCGACTTCTCCATGACCGACGGCCACGTGTGCGTGATCCGGTCCGGGGGCAGCGTCGAGTGCGCCGGGAGCACCGACGGCGGCCACGGCACGCCCCCAGCCGATCTGGTCGGCGCCACCGAGATCGCGGTCAGCCCCAGCGGCGCGTGCGCCCTGGCCGACGGATCGCTGCGCTGCTGGGGCGACACTCCGGCGACCCCGGGGCTCGTCGATGGCGACCTCACCCACATGGACCTCGATGGCTGGCTCTGTGTCGCCCACGCCGACGGCAGCATTGGGTGCTGGCGCGACAGCGGTGCGGTCGAGATTCCATCCGACCTGCCACCCGCCACCCGCGTCGCGGTCGGCTTCAGCTCTTCGAGCTCGCGCACCTCCGTCTGCATCGAGGCGATGGACGGCGCGATTCGATGCTTCGGCTACAACTACTACGGCCAGACGAGCGCCCCCGCCGACGTGGGAGTGATCGCGACGATGGAGACGGACTACCAATTCACGCTCGTGATCGCCGAGGACGGAACGGCCAGCGGGATGGGCGTGTCGGTTCGGGCCGTGCCGGCCGATCTGGGTCCGGTCGTGAGCGCGAGCGTAGCCAATCAATATGCCTGCGCGCTCACCACGGCCGGCGCCGTTCGCTGCTGGGGTCACGAGCTGTCCATGGCCGCCGACGAGATCGAGCCGCCTTCGTCGTTGCCGAACGCAGCCTCCGTCGCCGTCGGCAACGGCAGCGCGTGCGTCATCCGCAGCGCCGACGGAGGCCTGACCTGCTGGGGAGAGCGACTGAGTCGCTTCCCGGCGCCGACGTCGACCACCGGATTCACGAAGCTCTACATGGGAGGCCACCACCACTGCGGACTGCGCGAGGAAGGTCGAGTGACGTGCTGGGGCTATCCGGCCTCGAGCGGCCTCACGCCCTCGTTCGAGCTCCGCGCCGTCGACCTGGCGGTCGGGGTCGGCCACACGTGCGCGGTCGACACCGCGGGCGCGCTGACGTGCTGGGGCCGCAACGACGACGGACAGACGGACGTGCCGCCCGACTTGGGCACCGTCGTCGACGTGGCCGTCAACAACAACGGCGTGTGCGCCCTCCGTACCGATGGTCGGATCCGATGCTGGGGCGACGTGCACACCTCCATCCTCGACGGGCTCGAGCGGCTGGAGAGCCTCGGTCCGACGGCGATCACCTTGGACGAAGACCGACTCTGCGGGCTCACCGCCCGCCGGAGCGCCGTCTGCGTCGGCGTCAACGCCGGAACGCTGGCCAGCCACACCCCTTGAGCGGAAGCATTCGCGCTCGGCGAGCGTACTCACCCCCATGCGCTCCGCCCTCGCCGCCCTCGCGCTCCTCGCCTGCGACAGTCCGCCGCCGATGGTGACGTCCGTGCCGCCGCCCACGGCCGTGGCGGAGCCGGCGGCTCAGGAGCAAGTGGAAGAGGGCGATCCGCTCGAGGTCCGAATCTCGCTCACCGCCGAAGACGCGGCCCTCCGCGACGTGGCCAGGGCGCTCTCCCTTCAGACCGGGCAGTCGGTGATCATCGGCAGCCAGGTGGAGCCGGTCGCGGACTGCCTGCATCTGACGATCCTGAACCCCATGCCCGTCCCGGCCTCTCGGGTCCTCGACCAGATCCGGAGCGCGCTCGCGAGCAGCGGGGTCGCGCTGGAGGTGGACGAGTCGGAGCTCCGCTTCGTCGCCGCCGATGGCGCCGAGCCCACCTGCCCGCGGCCACGGGCCGAGGAACGGCCCACCGCCGACGGAGCGCCCACCACCACCCCACCAGCCTTCGCCGCCGGAGTGCGGCAGGTGAGCGACACCGAATGGACGATCACCCAGGCGGCCATCGACGCGATCGACGAGCTCGGAATGACCCGCACCGCCCGGGTCATTCCCCACGAGGAGAACGGCGAGGTCGTGGGCATCAAGGTCTACGGCATCCGCCGGAACAGCCCGCTGGGGCTGCTCGGCCTCCAGAACGGCGACCTGGTCCGGACCATCAACGGCCGCTCGATGGCCGACCCGAGCGCGGCGCTCGAAGCCTACGCCGCCATGCGTGGCGCAAACCGGATCGTGGTCGCCCTCGACCGCCGTGGCACCCCCCGGACCCACACCTACCGAATTCGCTAGCGGGCCGCGCGCCAAGCGGAGGGGCTCTCGCCGACTTCGCGCTTGAAGAGCGCGCTGAAACGTTGCGGCGTGCTGCAACCGACCTCGTAGGCGATCTGGGTGATCGGCGCGTCGGTGGTCTCGAGCCAACGCTGGGCCACGGCGACCTGCACGGCGGCCTGCTCGGCACGGTAGGAGGTCTCCTCGGCGCGGAGCTTGCGCTGGAGCGTGCGGACGGCGAGGCCGAGGTCGGCGGCGACTCGGTTCATGTCGAGCTCGGGGAGGCGCGCTTCGATGGCTCGGCGTAGGTCGCGGCGAAGGTCCGAGAGCTCGGCCCCGGCATCGACCCAGCGCTCGAGCGCGCGCTCGACCCAGCTCGGCCCGTCGGTCCACGCGAGCGCGCTCGTGAAGTCGTCGAAGACGGACACCGGATAGGGCGGCTGGATGGTGGAGAAGAAGCCCGAGGCGACCGCACCGACGAAGCCCTCGCGGCGGACGATGGCCAACCGAGTCACGTGATCGGCGAGCCCTTCGCGGCGAGCGGCGACGTAGCGCTCGATCACGGCGAACGCGTCCGGATGCACGGCCTCGACCCGGAGGGTGTCGATGATGGCCGCATGTGGCCGAGCGGGCGGGGCGAGCTCGAGTGCGTAGAGCCGGGCCAAGGCTTCCAGGTCGGCCGGCCCCGGCTGACCCCAGATCGCCGTCACGCAGAGCTCGGGCGTCGGCCAGCCGTAGGCGAAGGTCGGACCGGTCAAGACCCGACCGTGGGGGCTCGCGGCGAAGTCCGCGTAGGACGCGGCCGGCGTCATCGCTCCCTGCGCGTCCCCCATGAGCGCATCCTAAGGGGTGAACGCCGGCACGAGAATTCAGTTGTGCCCCGAAGGGCGGCCCCGTTTCATCGTCCGGATGCACTCGGAGCTGCGACGGACGCTCGACCGCTTCGGTCTCGGCTCCCTGGAGCAGAGCAGCTACCTGGTCTACGTCGTCGACGCCAGCCTGCGCCTCTCGTTCGTGTGGCGACACGTGCCGCAGCTGCTCGAGGAGGTCCCCCTCGACACGACTCATGGCCTCTGCGAGCCGTGCCTCGGATTCTACCTCGGCACCGCCAACGCTGGCGCCGAGCGATAACTCGTTGGCGCTCAGCGGACCGCGGCGATCCCCGAGCTCGGCCATCGTGAGGCCATGTTCGAGACGCCGAAGTGGTTGGGCCGAGCGCGCAACGTCGCGCTGAAGCCCGTGGGGAAGGTGTCGAGCTTTCGGAAGCTCGCGATGGGCACCTGGGACGAACCGCGGGATCCGCAGATCTACGGGACGCTGACGCTCCGCATGGAGAAGGCGCTCGCCTACATCGACGACTACCGACGGGCGACGGGGCGCCGGCTCACGGTGACCCACCTGGTCGCCAAGGCAGTCGCGCAGGCGCTCGCGGAGGTCCCCGAGACGAACGCCCTGATCCGTCGGAACCGGCCGCAGCAGCGAGAAGACGTCAGTGTCTTCTTCTCCATCGCGACCGAGGATGCGGAGACGGGTCAGATCGATCTGAGCGGGGCGAAGCTCGACCGGGTCGACCAGCTGGACATCGCGGAGGTGCTCGACGCGCTGGAGGGCGCCGTGAAGAGCGTGCGCTCGGGGGAGGACGAGGCGATCGAACGGTCGAAGGGGATCTTCGCGAGCCTCCCCTTCGCAGCGATGCGGCCGGTCCTGAACGCGATCTCGCTCGGGCTCTACGGGCTGAACCTGGACCTCACTCGGCTGGGTCTGCCGAAGGACCCCTTCGGCTCCGCGATCGTGACCAACATCGGCTCGCTCGGGCTGAGCGAAGCGTACGCCCCGCTGATGGCCTACACCCGCACACCGATCCTCCTCGCGGTCGGCGCCGTCCGCGACGAGCCGGTGGTCGAGGACGGCCGAGTCGTCCCCGGCAAGGTGATGGGCATCCATGCGACGCTCGACCACCGCCTGATCGACGGGAAGCACGCGGCGCTCCTCTCGCGCGTGATCACCCGCGCCATGGAAGACCCGACAGCGGCGTTCGGCGCCGTCCCCGGAGGCGGCGCGACCGTCACGGAGCTGAAGGAGGCGCGCTCGTGAGCGACTTCGACTACCTCATCGCGCTCGACGGCCACGGCCTCAACGGCTTCGAGGGCTACGGTGGGGTCGCGCGCCTGCGCTACCGAAGCGGCGAGTGGCACGTCGACGCCAAGTTCTACGACGGCTTCGCCGGCGGGCACGCGACGCAGCTGAACCCCTCGGGCACGGTCGGCTTCCTCGGCAACCTCTCGCAGACCCTGCTCTTCTACGACCCGACCACGCTCGAAGAGCTCCGCCGCTTCTCGACCCTGCGCTTCGGGGCCGGCGAGACCTTCTATGCGAGCCAGACCCACGTCGCCTGGCTCGACGACCGCACCTTCGTCACCCCGATCGGCCGCCACTTCTACCGCTTCGAGCTCGACGCGCTCGAGCGGCCGGAGATCCTGGGCGAGCACGGCGTCACCCTGCCCCACGCGCTGAAGCGGAGTCCGAGCGGCCGCTACCTCTTCTACGGCGCCATGGACCACGACGAGCGGGGCTACGCCAATCAGGTCGGCATCTTCGACCTCGAGGCCGGCAGCGCGCGGGCGGTCTCCCTGCCGGCGACCGCCTGGCACCTCGGCGTCCACCCCACCGAAGATCGCTTCTACGCCCCGACCCAGCGCTGCGTCCCGCAGAACGGCAGCGAGTTCAACGAGTACCTCGCCGGTCACTTCAAGGACTACCTCTTCGAAATCGACGGCGAGGAAGCGATGGTCACGCGCCACCTCACCATCCCGAAAGATGCCCCCGGCGGCGGCCTCACCAGCGATGTCGTCGTGACCGAGGACGAGGTCCTCTACAACAGCCCCTTCAGTGGCTGCCTGAGCCGGGTGGACCTCGAGACCTTCACCAAGATCCGCACCGTGGACGAACGCCCGAGCGCGGCCCGCACGCTGCGACACCTACCCGCGGTGATCGGCAACCTGACGGAGGCGTTCGCCCGCACCAACCTCCCCGACCAGACGCACAGCTTCCTCAAGGCGCTCCGCATGAGTCGCGGCTCTGCCCTCGACGGCAGCTATGGGCTGAAGCTCAGCCCCGACCGCCGCTTCCTTCTGAGCGCGCACCGGGGATTGAACGAGGTCATCGTCTACGACTACCCCTCGCTGGCCATCCAGCGCCGGATCCCCTTTCCGCCGATCCAGTCACTGGTGCCGCACATCGGTCGCTTCTCCGACCCGCGACTGGGCTTCCACCACGCCACACTCCGTGCGCTCGGATAGCGTGCGATTGGCGGGTGTGGGCATAGGGGCGACATGTCCCCGCGAGGTGCAATCGTTCGATGGGAGCATTGCCACTTTCGAAATGGCCGCTTTGCTCCAAGATGGAGGCCATGGCGTCCTCATCGACGGCTGTACGGAGCAAGCCCAGCGGACCGGTTCCGTCTGGAGCGCTTCGACGTGGTCTGTTGCACTACGCGCTCCTGCGGATCGGGAGCGCGGCCGACGCGCTCCTCGACGCGATCGACTGGGAGCCGATCGCGGCGGACGCGCCCTCCGCGGAAGCCGACGCGTTCCGCCAGCTGCGCAGCGCCCTCGGTCCGGAGACCGACTGGGCGCGCCCCTCGCCCGATTCACCCACCTGGTTCCGCCCGCCCCACCCGGACTACGCGATGCAGCTGCAGCGCTTTCGCGAGCTCTGGGACGATCGCGAGAGCGAGATCCTCGAGCTGCACTTCGGCCGCATGCTCGAGCCGCCGGAGATCGGTTACGTCATCGGGCTCGACACGGCGTCGATCGCGAGCGTCATCGACCGTGCGAGGCAGCAGGCGCAGGCCACCTTCGGATCGACGCCGCCGAGCCGCTCGTCCGATCTCGCCGGCGCGATCCTCGAGGCCTACGCGCCCGGCCAGGGCACCCGTGAGAGCCGGCTGCCGCCCGAGCCCGCCGAGCCCCTCGCCGTCGGCGACGTCGTCGATCAGCGCTACCAGGTCGAGTCGTACATCGGCGGCGGCGCCCACGCGGACGTGTACCGCGCTCGCGACCGCTATGTGCACAACCACGTCGTCGCGCTGAAGGTCGCCCGGGAGCGGGTGACGTCCGAGACGGAGCAGGAGCACGCGCTCCGCGAGATCCGTTGCCTCGCCTCCGTCTTCCACCCCTCGATCGCGCAACTCAAGGACCACGGCTGGCTCGACGGACGGCTCTGGATGGTGATGCCGCTCTACGAGGGCGAGACCCTCGCCGAGCGCCTCGAGCGCGGGCCCCTCGGTCGCGAGGAGGCCACGCGGATCTTCGTCGCGCTCGCCGAAGGCTTGGCGGCCATCCACGCGGCCGGCGTCCGGCACCAGGACGTGAAGCCCGAGAACATCATGCTGGCCGAGCTCGGCCGGAGCGGCGACGGCGAACGACCGGTGCTCCCGGTGCTGATCGACTTCGGCGTCGCGGTGAGCGGCGACGAGCGCTTCCTCGCCGGCACGCCCGACTACGCCGCGCCGGAGATCGCCGCGCGCGCCGGCGGCGGCGAGGCGGCGCCCCCCTCGGACCGCTCCGACGTCTTCTCGCTCGCGCTCTGTCTCCGCGACGCGCTCAGCCCGGAGTGCCGCGCGATGACCGAGCTCTCGAACGACAGCCTGGACGCGCTGCTGAAGCGCCGCGCGGGCGAGCCGACCGAGCTGCCGCCAGAGAAGCAGCTGCGCGATCTGGACGAACGCTTCCGCCGCTGGCTGGCGCTCGACCCGGAGCAGCGGCCGACAGCCGGTGCCTTCGCCGACGAGCTCGACGTGCTCCTCGAGCCGGAACGGCGCCGGGTCCGGCGGCGACGACGGATTCGCTGGGGCGCGAACGCCGTGCTGATCTCGGCGCTCATCGTGGCCAGCATCGCGTGGAACCTGCACCAGCGCGCCGAGACCCACCGGGCCCGGGCAGCGGTCGAGCGCGAACGGGCGACCCAGGCCAGCCGCCGAGCCGAGCTCGCCGAAGGAGAGCTCGAGGAAGAGAGTCGACTGCGCGAGCAGCTCGAGCGGCGGGTGCAGGACCTCTCGAACAGCGGCTATTCCCGGCAGGAGCTGCTCCAGCAGCTGGCCGAAGCCCAGGGCACCATCGAAGATCTCGAGCTCGAGGTCCGCCGCCAGACCTTCGAGACCAACCGGCTCCGCCGCAGCAACGACGACCTCGAAGAGGCCTACCGGAGGCTCCGCGAGGAGACCGGCGGGCGCGCTCGACCGGCACCGAGAGCCGTCGCCCCACGAGCGGACACGCCGAGCGCTCCGCCCCCGCCGATGGAGCCTCCACCTGCCGACGCACCGCCGATCTCCGCGCAGTTGGCGGCCGGCAGCGAGTCGCCCGAGTAGCCGCGCTCAGTTCAGCAAGCTGGCGAACACCAGGAACGACACCATCAGCCCGATGTCGACGCCGATGACGCCGCGGATGTCGTGGGTCGACGTGCCACCGGTGAAGTCGACCTCGTGACCGACGTCCAGGAAGACGAGCCCTTGGAGGGCCTCCAGCCGCACCGTGGTCCGGAGCCCGAATCGGGACTGGCCGCTCACACCAAAGACCACGGTCTCGAAGAGATGCACGCCCCCGTACATCTTCGAGAAGCCGAAACCGAGCCCGAGGGTCAGGTCGTGGAGCTCGTCGTAGTCGCCGGCTCGGCGCGTGTAGCCGAGCTCGCCCGTGAGCACCGGGCGCCAACGCTGCTGGTCGTTCCCCTCGACCTCGCCCAACTCCTGGAAGAGCAGCTTCGAGCCGAGGACGAGGTCGAAGGTGAACCCACCGAGATCCCCTGGGTCGACGCTCTGGCTCGTGCCCCAGCCCAGGCGCCCGACCGGGAGGATCATGTCGACACCCGTCTCGTCGTCCGAGTCGGTGGCAGGGGCCTCGTCCGGGCCCGGCGGCCGGCCCTCCGGCGGGGGCGCCTCGTCCGCCCACGCGGGCGCCGCCACCCAGGTCACCATCGCGACCACCAGAACCCCGCCCCAACGCATCGGCGTGAGCATACCCCGGGGGCCGGTCGAGCCGCCATTTGCACGGCGCCAGCGCAGCGCCCACCCTTGGCGCTCGCGATGTGTAGGTGGAATCGATACGCCCTGATCGGCGCGCTCAACCTGGCCCTGATGGGCTGGGTGGGCTGCGGCGGAGACGAGGATGGCGCGAGCGACGAGAGCGCCGAAGACGGCGAGAACGGCGGCGGCTCGGCTCGCGCGGACGGCGCCCCGAGCGTGGAGGACCTCGAGAGCGTCTCCGAGGCCACGGCCGACGAAGAGACCCGCCGAGCGATGGCCGAGGCCCTCGACCGAGAGTTCCCGCTCCACGGCCTGGTCGACCGACCGAGCCTGCACATCAAGGAGAGCCCGGACCCGGAGGCGCTGACCATCGGCTGGCTGCGCTGGGGCGAGCGCGTTCGGCTCAAGCGGGAGTCGGAGACGACGAGCACCTGCGCGAGCGGTTGGTACAACCTCGCACCGCGCGGCTGGGCCTGCGCCGGCGAGGGCCTCGTGGTCGACGAGGAGCCGCCGCAGGTCGAGGACGAGGTCCCGCCCGCGCGGCGCGACGCGGTGATGCCGTACAGCTACTACCTGGTGAAGGACCGGATGGTCCCGCAGTACCACCAGCTCCCGTCGCGCGATCAGCAGCGGGCGGCCCTGGCCTTCTCCGAGCGCTACCTCGAGATGATCGACGCCGACCAGGAGCGCCGCGCCGAGCGCCTGCTCGCGGGTCAGCTCGGGCCCGGAGAGCCGACCGTGCACGCCGCCATCGCGCGCTACCTGAACCGGGGCTTCTTCATCGCGTCGACCGACGTGCAGGTGCGCTCGCGGCGTCGTTTCGCCCGAACCACCGGCGGTGGCTACGTGAAGGAGGCGCAGCTCGAGGAGTACAACGGCTCGGACTTCCACGGAGTCGAGCTGACGGGCGAAGACGCCGTGGAGCTGCCGATCGCCTGGGTGGTGCGCACCATCCGCCCGATGATTCACACCGAGCGCGCGGACGGCACCCACCGCTTCAACTTCGACGAGGAGGCCGAACCCTTCGAGCGCCACGAACGGCCGGAGAGCTGGGTCCGCCGCGAGCGAATCGGCGACCACTTCTACCACCGCTTCGAGAGCGACGCCTGGGACGGCCCCCGCTTCGCGCGCGATTGGTTCATGGTCATCACCGAAGCGATCGAGCCTCCCTTCGACGTCGAGGACGACGAGCCCTGGGTCCACGTGGATCTGAGCTCGCAGAGCCTGGTGATCTATCGCGGCGAGACCCCGGTCTACGCCACGCTGGTGAGCTCCGGGCTCGAGGAGCACGAGACCCCGACCGGCACCTTCACCATCCACAAGAAGATGGTCACCGACACGATGGCCAACCTCGGTCCGGACGCTGGCGACGACAGCTACCGCATCCAGGACGTGCCTTGGACCCAGTACTTCGAGGGCAGCTTCGCGCTCCACACGGCCTTCTGGCACAGCCGCTTCGGGCTCCAGCGCAGCCATGGCTGCGTGAACCTCGCGCCCGCGGACGCGCACCGGGTCTTCCAAGAGACCTGGCCGGTGGTCCCCGAAGGCTGGCACGGCGTGAACACGCGGCAGACCGGCTTCCGGGCGAGCCGCGTCCACGTGACCGAGTGATGCGCACGCTCCTGCTGCTCTTGACGCTCCACGCGGCGTGCGACCGCCCGAGCGAGAGCGACGACCCGGAGCCGACCGGCGGCGAGGCCACGACGGACTCCCCGTCGGAGGGAGCGGAGTCGAGCGACGAGCCGACGGAGGCGCGCGCAGCCCCGGCGCCGCGAATCCCGCCGCCCTCGCTCGACGACTGGGGCACGATCGTGTCGACCTACGCCACCGAGGACGGCGGCTTCCGCTACGAGGGCCTCCTCGCGAACGAAGCGCACGTCGCTGCCCTCGCAGGCACCGTCGCGGCGATCGGCGAGGCCCAGGACCAGGGCTGGGAGCAGGCGGAGGCGCTCGCGTTCTACGTGAACGCCTACAACGCGCTCACCGTCGCCGCGGTGCTCGAGGCCTGGCCCACCGAGAGCGTGATGCGGGTCGAGGGGTTCTTCGACACGGCCACCCATCAGGTCGCCGGCGAGGCAATGACCCTGAACGCCCTCGAGAACGACATCCTACGGAGCGACCGCTTCGGCGAGCCACGGATCCACTTCATCGTGAACTGCGCGTCGCAGAGCTGCCCGCCGCTCGACCGTGAGCTCTACACGGCCGAGAACCTCGAGGCGAAGTTGGCCCTCGCCGCGCGCAGCTACGTCCGCGCGACGACCGAGGTCACGAGCCACACCGCGAAGGTCAGCCGACTCTTCGAGTGGTTCGCCGTGGACTTCGGCGGCGCCGAGGGCGTGCGTGCCTTCGTCGCCGACCAGCTCGAGGGCGCTGCCGCCGAGCACGTGCGGAGCGAGCGCACGACCATCGGCTACCAGGACTACGACTGGGCGCTGAACGGCCGCGCGGAGCCGGACGCGGCCGACGAGAGCCGACCCGAGGGCGAGGGTCCGGCGGATCCCTGACCGCTCTCAGCGCACCCAGATGGCGACGCGCTGCACACCGTAGCTCTCGTCGGAGGGCGCCTGGTCGATGTCGGACCCGACGGTCAATCGGACGGTGTCGCCGGTGTGGTCGACCTGCCCATCGACGTCGATCACCAGATCGTTGGCCAGGTCGCCTCCACGATTCCAGCCGCAGACCTCGGCTCCGTCACCAAAGGAGTGGCCCATCCGGTAGAGGTCCATTCCGTCTAGCTGGACATAGGCATCTTCCCCATCCCAGCTGTCGAGCTTCACGTAGCCGACCTGCGCTCGCACCTCCGTGTGTGCGATCCCGGTGAGGTCGTAGTCCTTGTAGACGTCAGCCGTGGAGAGGTTCTCGTATCCACCGAGCATCGGCCCGAAGGCGGCGCAGCTGTAGGTCTCCGCGTAGGGCAGGTCGTCGGGCATCGCTTCCCGGAACCACCCCATCGGAGTCGTCGAGAAGTCCTCCGACGCGACGAGGGTGAAGCCCCCATCATCCGTGGTCATGTCGCACTCACGGAGCGCAGGCCCGGTGCCGAAATCCACATGGTAGTCGCCCGACGAAGCGTCCGGATCGACGGCGAGCAAGGCCGCGCAGCTGGAGATCGCGCAGCTGTCGGCTTCACCCGCCCCGCCTTCCTCGGCCGGACGACAGTCCCAACCGTTGTCGACGTAGCCGGTGGGTGCCTCGCAGGCGACCACTGCGTCGGCCGGGTCGCCGAACCCGTCGTCGTCGGTGTCGGCGTAGTAGGTCGCGCCGTCGGTGGGTTCGTCGTCGACGAGGTCGTTGCAGTCGTTGTCGACGCCATCGCACACCTCGGCGTTGCCGGGGTAGCGATTGGCGTCCGTGTCGTCACAGTCGGCCGGCGCAAGTACGCCGTCACCATCGCCGTCGACGCCTCCATCCTCCACGAACGCGTCGACTCGGAACGCGTCCGCTCCGCCATCGTTCGAGCCCGAGTCGCTGGAGCCCATGTCGGCCATCCCCGCGTCGCCTCCCATGTCCGTCGGAGCGTTCGAGCTGCCGCAGGCGGCCGAACCAAGAGAGAGGGAGAGCGCCAACCAAGTCGAGTGAAAGACCTTGGAAGTCATCACGACATCATAGGCCAGAGCGACGACCGCGAGTCCAGCGCCTGCAACAGCCGCGCGACACGGTTCGGAGAAGGTGTGGCAGAGCGTCGGCACGAGCCATCCCCGGGTGAGGTCACCTCCGCGCAATCGCCCCGGCGCCAGCGGCTAGCCGGAGCATGGCTACGTCGCTTGCTCGGTCGTCGGGGCGAGTGTGTCATCGCTCGCGCGCGTCGTGCCGCAGCCGAAGTCGGCGGGCAATCGGCCTCCCGATCGCCACTGCACGAGCAGCGACACACCGAGTGCCGCGAACCCGAGGGTGACGGCCGTGAGGCCGAGCTCGACGTCGTTCTCTGGGGCGCGGAGCCAGCCCTGCTGAATCGCGTGGTGCGCGTGGAAGGGCACCAGCGCGGCGAGCCAGCGGAACTGGGAGCGGCGTTCGGCGAACCAGCCGATGACCAGGGTGAAGCCGATCAGCGCGAAGAGCGGGTGCGGCGGGAGCGCGTGGTGCAGGTCCACCTCACCCAGCCAGGCAGCGAGGTAGATGCAGGTCAGCGAGCCGAGCAGCAGCCGCGCGCGAGCCGCGCGGTCGGTGACCACCAGGGTCTCCGGCTCGTCCTCGCTCTCGCGGTAGGTGGGCGGCGCGCCGGTGAGCACGCAGGTACGCGTACCGGGGGAACGCCAGGCGCACAGTCCCAGCGACACGCCGGTGAGCAGCGCCACGACGCCGAAGCTCTCCGGCGCGAACCACGCCGCCCCACCGAGCGCCACGGTGGCCAGCAGCCAGCGCTGCGACTCGTGCGTTCGGTAGCGCATGGCGAGCAGGGCGCCGACCGCGGGCCAGCTCGTGGGGTCGACGTCCCAGAGCACCGTCCAGTAGGCCGCGTGACCGAGGGCGAGCGCGGCCCAGGCCGCCCAGGTGAAGCGGAGCGCGCGCCCACCGCGCACGTCGAGCGGAAGGGCGGAGTGGACACGGCCCTTGGTCCACAGCGCCGCGGCGCCCGTCGCGAAGAGCCAGACGGGGATCAGGCGCCCCGCGTCCGAACCGAAGTGGTCGAGCGCGACCGGCAGCCCGGCGATGCCCGCCGCGCCCAGCAGCGCGACACCCCACGCGGAACGGCTGAGGCGTAGGCGAAGGGCGCGCGCGAGGAGCGCCAGCTTCAGCGCGAAGACGAGCCACCAGCCGACGGCCGCCGCCGCACCCACGGTGCCGAGGTAGCCGCTCGATTCGGAGTGCAGGATCAGGTCGCCCTGGAAGAGCGCGGCGAGCAGTCCGAGGATCACGGCCGAGCGTCGGCGACCGATCCGGAAGAGCAACGCCGCGCCGCCGATGAGACAGAGCGCGTAGAGCTCGGCCACGCCGCTGAGCAGGAAGGTGGAGTAGCCGTCGAAGGTCGCGTCGCGGGCGAGGAGGACCAGGCCGGCGAGCACCACGGCGGCGCTCACGAGGGCCAGCGGGTTGTACTCGACCCACCAGCGATGATGGAGGGCACGCCAGTCGATGCGTTCGTTGCGCGTCATGCGACGGGCCATCGCAAGCGCGATGCCAACGCCGACTCACGTGCGCGTCGGGCATGGGGCCATCGCTCCGGCCTCGACCATGGACACGATGGCGCGGGCGGGCACGGCGCGCTGACAGATCGACCGGGCCTGGTCAGCGACGCCGGCGCGCCGCTATCCTGAGCGGATGGTCCGCTTCCTTCCGCTGCTCCTGGCGCTCGCAATCGCCTGCGGCGACACCCCGATGGGGATGGGCCTCGACGCGGGGCCAATGGTCGGCGATGGCGGGCTGCCGATGCCAGATGGCGGCGATCCCGACCTGGGCCCACCACCGCCGATGGCCTGCGAAGAAGAGGGCTGCGGCTGGTGTGCGTCGAAGGGGGCGTGCCTCGACCTGGGCGACGAGTGCACGTTCGAGGGCTCCATCGACGGGGAGACCTGCTGGCGGACGTTCGACCCCTGCGCCGTCTCCACCTGCTGGGACCCGTCGCTGATGGTGCCCGCGTGCGGTCTGCGCTCGACGGCCGAGGACTTCTCCTCGGGGAGCTACGCGATCCATCGCTATGCCGCGTTCATCCCCGACGGGCCGCCGGTGACGATCTCCCTCGAGCGGACCGCGGGGCCCTTCGAGCCCGCGCTCTTCGTGACCGACCGCGACGGCACGCTCCTCTACGGCGGCGACGACGTGGACCTGCGCGGCGACGTGCTGGTCTCGGACGTGCGCTCCGGCCGCGGCGACACGGTCGCCTCGGTCACGCTGACGGTGACCGCCGGCCTCCCCGTCCACATCTACGTCACGGACTGGGCCTCGGTCGTCGACCCCGGCTTCATGGGGATGATCGACACCTCGGTCGCCTACCGGCTCACCACCGAGCAGATGTGCGCGAGCACCGGCAGCGACTCGGAGTCCGTCGGCACGCCGCAGAACGGCTCGCTGGAGAACGGCGTGCGGATGGAGAGCGGCCCCGGCTACGACGTCGTCGACACTGGCCGCGACGCCTACTACGGCACCCAGGAGACCGTCGACCTGATAGCGGCAGCCTTCGCCGCCGTGCGTGCCCGCCACCCGATGTCGGCCACCGTGCAGGTCCGCGACCTCAGCATCCTCGGCGGCGGCGAGCCCACGATGGGCCCCTGGCCCCACGGCAGCCACGAGAGCGGCCGCGACGTGGACGTGACCTACCACCTCACCAGTGGCTGCGACCCGAACTGCCCGCTCGCCGACGCCCCGCTCGCGACCTTCGACGTGGAAGCCACCTGGACCCTCTTCGAGTACTGGCTGCTGCGCGATGCGGCCCGCTTCATCTTCGTCGACCACGCGCTGCAGGCCTTGCTCTACGACGAAGCCGTGCTCCGCGGCGCCACCGACGACGAGCTCGACCGTTGGTTCCAGTACCCGCGCCCGATCGGCACGGGCGCCGGGGTGATCCGGCACGAGCCGAACCACCGGAACCACCACCACGTCCGCTTCCAATGCCCGCCGGACGACACGCGCTGCCTGCCCTGAGGGGCGTCAGGGGAAGCGTCGGCGTGCGTCAGCGACCTTCGTGGCGAGCTCGGCGGAGAGGCGGACGTCCCGGGCTTCGAGTCGGTCGCAGAGGTGCCGGGCGATGTCGGCCATGCCACATCGCACCGCGCGTTCGAGCAAGACTTCTTGGTGCCAGTGGCCACGGGGAAACGGGTGGTTCCGTGACTCTGCCCACGCGAGCGCACGGCGGAAGAGCTCCCGAAACCCATCGTCCTTCGCCTCGTATTCGAGCAAGGAGCCGTAGCTGCTCTCGACGATCATCGGGTCGGCGGTGCCGGCGTGCTTGCGGACCACCCATGTGTAGAAGGCTAGCGCTTCGTCCAGCCGACCGGCCTCGGCCTGCGCCCCCGCGCGGTTCCACTGGTAGTGGAGCTTCTGGGGCTCGGGCGTCAGCTCGATCACCCGCGAGAAGAAGTCGATGGCCTCGGCCCAGCGCTCCCGTCGCATGAGCTCGTAGGCGACGTCGCCGGCGAGGTCCGCGTCCATCACCCCCGGGTCCATCGTCAGGTAGTCCTCGAGGTCGTCGGTCCGGCCCTGCTGCTCGTCGGCGATCTCCTCGGTGAGCGACACGAACGCGCCGAGCCCTGGCGTCTCGGTGGCGCCCGCGGCCCGGGCCTCGGCGATCAGCGTGAGCGCCTCCTCCGCGGCCTCCAGCTGCCGGTCGACCATGATCTCACAGGCGTCCTTCACCCCGAGGTACGCGGACGCCAGCAACAGCGCCGGCGTTCGGGCACCGCCGGCCGCCCAGTGGTCCGCGATCGCCTGCTTCGCGCTGGCCGCCTCGAGACCGCTCTCGCCGGCGGCCGCGACCAGCGGCTGGAGCTCTGCGGGGAGATCGGTGAAGACGAAGGGGATCGGGAAGTAGGGGTCGTTCACCGAAGAGCATACGGCGAGGTCCCCCGCTACTTCCCACCCCGGTCGAACGTCAGTCCATCCAAGTGAGCAAGACCACCGCCCAGCCGGCGATCCCGAGCGCCAGGATCGCGCAACGTGTCACTTCGAAGGCCATCTCCGAGTAGCCCAAGGTCCACATGGATGGCTGGCACGCGCAGTCGCAGTTGCTCACCGCCGCCGTCACCCGGGATGCGTACGACGAAATGGAGGCAGCCAGCAGTAGCAGCGCGGCCGTGACCGTCGACCGCCGCTCGCCCTGAAACGAGAGCAGCGCAACGACGAGCCATAGCCCCGCGAGCGGCCGCTCGAGTCGCCACAACCGCCAGCTCTCCGGGTGCATCTGCCACTCGAGCAGGGCCGCGAGCACCAACGCCGCTCGCAGGATCGCGAATCGGTCGATCTTCGACCGCTGGGCCGCGAGCTGTCGCAGCACCGTCGAGCCAGTCGCCAGGATCGCGAGCCAGATTCCTGGCGGGTATGGGTTGCCCCATCGAGGTACCAGCTCGACACCTCGCAGCTCTCGCCACACGAGCGGCAAGACGAGAGCGACCAGCGCCGTGAGCGCGAGCAGGTGCTCGAGTCGCTTCGGCCACTGGTCCCGCCAACGCACCGGCGGTGGACATCAGCCGAACGCGCAGGTTCCGCCCTCCTGGCCGTCGCCGACGACGAAGGGCTACGCTCGGACCATGGACGTCTCCGGATGCAGCTTCGAGACCGAGCGGCTTCGGGTACGGCCCTGGAGCGCGGTCCCGCGGGAAGCCAAGCGGGCGTTGGTGGGCAGCGTACTGACGGCGGCGGCCACACGGGAGCTGCCGCCCCACTGGCAGGGACCCATCGCCGACGTGGACGGCTGGCTCGACGATCGGGCGGCGGAGACGCCTGCGCTGGTGTTCCAGGGGGACGAGCCGATCGGCTTCCTCACGCTCTACCCGGACGGAGTCGACCTGCGGATCGGCTACGTGCTCGGTGAGCGCTGGTGGGGGCAGGGCCTCGCGAGCGAGTTGGTCGGGGGGCTCGTGAGCTGGGCCGGGGCGAACGGCGCCGGGCTGCTGATCGCGGGCGTGACGCGCGCGAACCAGCCCTCCGCCCGAGTCCTGAGCAAGAATGGCTTCGAGCTGGTGGGCGGCGACCAGATGCTGGAGTACCGACGCCCCATCGAACGGTGAGCGCGGATCAGGTGCCGACGATGAACGTGCAGCTGGTCGTGCCGCTGCCGCCGATGTTCAGCGTCGCCACGTTCTTCGCGCCCTCGACCTGGTAGTCGCCGGCGGTGCCGGTGACCTGCTTGTGGGCGTCGAGGAGCTGGCGGACGCCGGTGGCGCCGACGGGGTGACCGGCGCCGATGAGTCCGCCAGACGGGTTGATCGGGCACTTGCCGCCGAGGGCGATGACGCCCTCTTCGATCGCCTTCCAGCTCTCACCGGGCGCGGTCAGACCGAAGTGGTCGATGGCCATGTACTCGCTGGTGGTGAAGCAGTCGTGGGTCTCGATGGCGTCGATGCCGCTCACGTCGGCGATGCCCGCGCGGCCGAGTGCGTCGGTCACGGTGCTACGCACGTGCGGTAGCACGTACGGGGCGCCCTTCGACTCGGCGACCTTGTCCTCGAAGCGGATGCGCGCGGTGTGGTGACCCCAACCCTTGATGCGCGGGACGTCCTCGATCTTCGTGCCGGTGCGCGCGCACCAGGCCTCGGCCGCCTTGCGGCTCGCGAGGAAGGTCGCCACGGCGCCGTCGGTGACCTGCGAGCAGTCCGCGATGCGGATGCGACCGCCGACCTCGGCGTTGTCGTCGGTGCGGGAGCACGCGTGCTCCTCGTTCATGTACCAGGTGCGGGTCTGCGCCTTGGGGTTGAGCTTGGCGTTGCCGTAGTTGATCGCGCTGATCGCCGCGAGGTGCTCGTCGTTCAGGCCGTAGCGCTTGTCGTACTCGTCACCGAGCTTGCCGAAGAGCTTCGGGAACGGGAACTGGATGCCCTCGGCCTCGAGCTCGTACCAGGCCGCGGTGCCCAGGTAGTCGCCGCCGACGGAAGCGCCCACGGTCTTCATCTGCTCGACACCGACGACGCAGGCCAGGTCGTAGCGCTGCGCCTCGATCTCGGCCATCGCCGCGAGGAGCGCGATCGAGCCGCTGGCGCAGGCGGCCTCGTGGCGACCGGTGGGCAGGCCGCTGAAGGCCGGGTCGATCTCGCAGAAGAAGGCGCCGAGGTGGCCCTGCATGCAGTAGAGCTCGGCGGCGAAGTTGCCGACGTGGGCGACCTCGACCTCGCTCGGCTCGACCTGGGTCTCGCGCATCGCGCCGAGGACCGCCTCGCGCATCATGGCGAGGATGTGCTTCTTCTCTTTGGACCAGTTGCGGGCGAAATCGGTCTGGTAGCCGCCGAGGACGTAGACTTCCGGGATGGTGCTCATGGGTCTTCTCTTCGTGTGATTGGCGGAGGGAGGTTCAGGCGGCGACCCAGAAGCGGCCGATGTCGGTGCGCTGGCGGTCGAAGAGGGGCTCACCCTTCGCCGCGTCGAGGGCGGCGGTGAGCTGCTGCGGCACGGAGAGGCCCGCGCCTTCGATGAGCTCTACCGTGGCGTCGCCACCGAAGGTGTCGACGAGCACGCTGGGCGGGGCCCAGTTGAAGCCGAAGCCCATGATCAGATCGATGCCGGTGATGGTCTCGGTCACTTCGCCGACCCGGTGGAAGGCGTAGGCGATGTAGCCGGCGACGACCTTCTTCGCGATCGCGGCGGCGTCACCCTCGGCGGCGAGGAAGACCTGCATCGCGTCGTCGTAGAGGCCGACGCGCTGGAGGCGCGTGATGCGGTCGATGAAGCCGAGCTCTGGCCGCGCGATCTCGTCGACCGGCGTGTAGCTGCCGCTCTTCGGGTCGAGGGCCAGGACACGCTTGCCGTCCTTCATGAAGAAACCCTTGCCGCTCTTGTTGCCGAGCGTGCCCTTCTCCATGAGCTCGGCCATGTACGCGGGGAGCTTCAGGGTGTCGTGGGCCTCGTCCGGGGCGTTCGCGTGGATGTTGTCCACGATGGCGCGGTGGATGTCCCAGCCGACCAGGTCCACGGTCCGGAGCGGCGGGAGCGCGCGGCCGGTGTAGGGGCCGACGACCTCGTCGATCAGCAGCGGGCCGTGCTCTTCGGCGAGCTGGCAGCACTCGTTGAGCACCTTGAAGCCGACGCGGTTGCCGGCGAAGCCGGGCGTGTCGGCGGTGCGGATCATGACGCGGCCGAGGAAGTTCTCGCAGTAGGACTCGATGAAGTCCGCGAGCTCCGGGTCCGTGTCCTCGCTCGCGATGAGCTCGGTGCCGACGATCACGTTCGGCGGGTTGAAGAAGTGCAGGCCGAGGAAGTGCTTCCGGAACGACTCGCTGCGCGGCGCGGCGAGCGCGTCGATGCTCAGGCCGCTGGTCACGGTGGCGACGATCGAGTCCGGCTTCCGGCAGGCGTCGATGCGCTCGAAGAACTGGTGCTTCAGATCGAGCTTCTCGGTCACCGCCTCGAAGATGAGGTCCGCGTCGCCGACCGCCTTCTCGAAGTCGTCGTCGTAGCTGCCGCACTCGGCCTTGTTCGCGACCGTGCCCGAGCGGACCATCTTGATGGCCGCGGCGAGGCCGCCCTCCGCCTTCTCACGGGTGCGCGCCAGGAAGGTCACCTTCTCCACCGCGGTGGTGAAGAGCGCCGCCGAACCGAAGCCCATGGTGCCGTTCGCACCGAGGACCACCACGTGGCGAATGGGTCGGGCGCCCGGGTGGGCATCCAGACTCAGCTTGGGGGTCGAAGTCACCTGCACGGAGCTCTCCTCGCTTCGGGTTCGCCGGTCGGGTGCGAGCCGATGATGGTCTCGGCCGCCCGGCGGGGCGCTTTACTGATTGACAGGAACGGGCGTAGATTAGCCGTAAAGCGCCACCGGTCAAGGCGACTCGCGCTCACCCGTCACCCTGCTTTTGTTAGCAAAACAGCAAACACGAACGATCCCGAGGGCTTTACAACAGCTTTTCAGATTCGCCGCGCCAGCGCCTGGGGCGACATCCGATCGATGGCTCAGCGCTGGGCCTTCTTGGCCTTTCTCGCAACCTTCTTCGCCGGCTTCCTCTTGGCGGCGGCCTTCTTCTTCGGCGGCTTCTTCTTCAGCCGTGAGGGCTTCGCCTTCTCGGCGCTCTTGGGCGGAAGGGCCTCCGTGAAAGCGAGCCCGCGCGACACCCAGCCGCGGAGATCGCGCATCGCCTTCGTCCCCGCGGCGCCGACGTAGACCATCCCCTTCATCGGCCGACCGGTGAAGTCCATCGGTCGCGCGTGCGGTCGCTTCAGCGCGTCGGCGTGCGCGTCCGGCCCGACACGAACCATCAGCTCCTCGCCGACCACGCCGACGGTCATGTGCCCCCCGACCATGAAGGCGAGCCCACCGAACATCTTCTTGCTGACCACGTCGTCGCGGCCATCGAGCACTTTGGCGACTCTCCCGGCGAGCTTCTCGTCGTATGCCATGGTCCCTCCTCGAGCGGCTCGTTCCCGGCCGGCCCGTGCACCTGCCGCGTAGTGTACGAGACCTCGAGCTCTACGGTCACCAACCGAGGGCACCACCTCCGCTGATCGCTCGTGGCGCTCGTGGGTGATCTATAGTGCCGCCATGCGCTTGGCCCTGTTCTGCAGCTTGATGGTGAGTGTGGTCGCCTGTGGCGACGACGGTGGCACCGTGGGTGACCTCGGGCTCACGTGCGCGACGGACGTCGACTGTGACGATGGGGTGTACTGCAACGGGATCGAGACCTGCGCTGACGATGGCGCGTGTGTCGCCGGAAGCGAGCCCTGCGACGTCGGCCGATGCGACGAAGCCACCGAGAGCTGCACGGGACCTTGCGTGGACGCCGACGGGGACGGAGCGGCCGATGTCGCCTGTGGCGGCGCCGACTGCGACGACGCCGACCCCGATCGCTATCCCGGGAACACGGAGGTCTGCGACGCCGAAGACCGGGACGAGGACTGCGACCCGACGACCTTCGGCTTCCGCGACCAGGACATGGACGGGGTGCCCGACGGGACCTGCTGCAACGGCGATGTCTGTGGCCGCGACTGCGACGACACCGATCCAGCAGTCGGGATGGTCGCGCTCGAGACGTGCGACGGGCGCGACAACGATTGCGACGGATCGATCGACGAAGAGCTCGGTGGTGACGAGCTGTGCAACGGCGCGGACGAAGACTGCGATGGGCGCGTCGATGAAGGACTGGCGATCACGACCTACCATCGAGACCTCGATGGCGATGGCTACGGCGACCCAGCCATGTCCATGGACGGCTGCGAGCCGCCGGACGGCTGGGTCGCGAACGCCGAAGACTGTGACGACCGCGATGGTGACGTCCGCCCGGACCAGGAGATGTTCTTCGAGGAGGCCAGCGTGGGCGGCATCTTCGACTACAACTGCGATGGGACGGAGGAGACCGACTACCCGGTCAAGGACTGCACGTGCAGCGACGGCTGCGCGTTCTCCGGCCGGAGCTACGCGTCGGGGCAGACCCTCGAGTGCGGTGAGCTCGCCACCCAGATCTGGTCCTGCATCAACCTGTGTGGGATGGGGAGCTGCAACCCGAGCACGGCGTTCACCGCCGTGCTCTGTCGCTGAGCTGCGGCGCGCTCACTCTGCCGCGTACGCCGCCTCGCCGGTCTGGACCGACCACAGCGAATGGTAGAGGCCGCCCTTCGCGAGCAGCTCCTCGTGGGTGCCGGACTCCGCGACCTTCCCGCCTTCCAGCACGTGGATGGCGTGGGCGTGGCGGACGGTGCTCAAGCGGTGGGCGATGACGATCGTCGTGCGGCCTTCGGCGATGCGCGCGAGCGAGCGCTGAATGGCCGCCTCCGTCTCGTTGTCGACGGCGGAGGTCGCCTCGTCGAGGATCAGGATCGGCGGGTCCTTGAGGATCGCGCGCGCGATCGAGAGTCGCTGTCGCTGGCCGCCGGAGAGCTTCTGGCCGCGCTCGCCGACCACCGTGTCGTAGCCCTTCGGTAGCGACTCGATGAACTCGTGGGCCTCGGCGATGGTCGCCGCCTCGCGAATCGCTTCATCGCTCGCGTCGAAGGTGCCGTAGGCGATGTTCTCGCGGACGGTCCCGTGGAAGAGGAAGACGTCCTGGCTCACCAGGCCGATAGCGCGGCGCAGGTCGGCGAGGCGGAGCTGGGTCAGGTCGTGGCCGTCGATGCGCACCACGCCCTCGGTCGGGTCGTAGAAGCGCAGCAGGAGCTTGATGAGCGTGCTCTTGCCGGAGCCGGTGCTGCCGACGATGGCGGTGGTCTTCCCCGCGGGCATCGTCAGGTCGATGGCGTCGAGCACCGGGTGCCCGGGCGTGTAGGCGAAGCCGACGCCCTCGAGCACCACCTCGCCGTCGACCGCTTCCAGCGCCTCGCTGCCGTCGTCGAAGGCTGGCTCGGTGGCGAGCAGATCGAGCGCGCGCCGGGTGGAGGCCATCGCGCGCTGGTAGAGATCGAAGGTGTGGCCGAGCCGGGTGAGCGGCCAGAGCAGCCGCTGGGTCAGGAAGACCAGCACGCCGTAGGAGCCGACCGCGAGCGCGCCCTGCTCGGTGAGGTAGCCGCCGTAGACCAGGGTCGCGGTGAAGCCGATCACGATCGCCATCCGGATGAGCGGCGAGAAGGCACTCGAGAGACGGATCGCCGCGGAGTTGCTCGACCGGTAGTCGTCGGAGGCCTGCCGGATGCGCTCCACCTCGTGGTCCTCGGCGGTGAAGCTCTTGATGGTGGCGACGCCGCCGAGGTTGTTGGCGAGCTGGCCGTTGAGCCAGGCCACGCGCTCGCGAACCGACGCGTAGCGAGGGGCGATCCGGTGCTGGAAACGGAACGAGCCCCAGAGCACGAGCGGCACGGGCAGGAACGCCCAGAGCGCGAGCATGGGCGCGAGCCCGAAGAAGACCGCGCCCACGGCCACCACGGTGGTGAGCACCTGGAGGATGTCGTTGGCGCCTTCGTCGAGGAAGCGCTCGAGCTGGTTGATGTCGTCGTTGAGCACCGCCATCAGCCCCCCGGTGCTGCGGTCCTCGAAGTACGCGAGCTCGAGCCCCTGGACGTGGCCGTAGACGTCGAGCCGCAGCTCGTGCTGGATGGTCTGGGCCAGGTTCCGCCAGCGGACCTTGAGCAGGTACTCGAAGAGCGATTCCAGGGCCCAGATGAGCACCGTGGCGACCGCCAGGACTCCGAGCTGCGCCATCGTGCCCTCGACCCCGAGGCGAGCGATCAGCGAGTCGTCCTTCTCGACCACGACGTCGATGGCGGCGCCGATGAGCACCGGTGGCGCGAGGTCGAAGAGCTTGTTGAGGATCGACCAGGCGACCGCCCAGCGAATCGTCCCCCGGTGCGGTGCCGCGTAGCGCAGGAGCCGGCGAAGCGGCCCGACGCTCTCGCTGTTCACGGTGGCCATGGCGCTCCATAGCACCTGTCGAGACCGACGCCCTCGTGGGAGATTTCGCACTCGCTCGAGGGAAGAACGCGGAGCTCCGCGTTCGTAGAACGCCTCCATGCAAGAAGTGCTGAGCTGGCTCGGAAAGCAGATCGACGCGAACGACCCCGCCAAGGCGGGCACGCAGGGCGCGTTTCGCCTGGCGGAGGCAGCGGCGGAGCTCACCCCGCCACACGATCACCAACCGATGGCGTTCGGTCTGGTCGTCGAGCCGGAGGCGCTCGCGCACGCAGGTCCGCTCGTGAGCCGAATGAAGGCCATGCTGGGTGCGCACCTGGCCACCCTCGGACCGGACCAGCTCGAGTCGATGCGCCGGAGCGTCGGCGACCGACTGACCAAGCTGGGCCTGGGAATCGCGGCCCCACCGCCGGCGAAGGCGACGCACACCATCACCCTCGTCTATCCGCTCATCGACCCGGTGCTGGTCCATCTCGACACCGACGAGGAGCGCGACATGTCCCGAGAGGAGAAGCGCGCGTTCGATGGGGTCCGTCCGGCGAGCGGCGTCGAGGTCGTCGATCTGTACTGCTTCGACTCCCTCGACTGGCTGATCGACGCGAGCGTCGCCCTCCGGTCGAACGACGGGGAGCTCTTCTGTGAGCTCGAGATGAGCGCGGCCAGCGCCCCCTCCAAGAGCGACCTCGAGTCGCTGAAGACGACCGTCTCGCGCGACCTGTGGAACTCGGCCTGGTCGCTCAACCTCGAATGGGAGGACTTCGAGGCCCGAGAGACCGCAGGCATCGGTCCCGACTGGTTCCCGAACCTGACGGTGAGCGAGCGCCCGATCGACGTCACGGTCGCCGAGAACGCGTAGCGCAGGACCGTGCACGTCGTGCGCACCGTGCTGCGCAGCTCTCGGGGCGAACCCCGATGGTGATCGCAGGCGAGCGACGGCACGCCCCTTGCTCGTCGATCCGGCGTGGGTCGGTACGGAGCACTGTCGAGCGCGCTGATGATCTTGCTGGGCGCATGCGCGCAGAGCAGCCCCGTCACGCCGGACTCCGGCACGGCGGCCGACCTGGGCATGGTGCCGAGGGAGCTGCCTCCCCCCATCGACGCCTGTCGGGCCCGCATCCCGACCGACGGCTTCGGGACCAACGTCGGGCGAAGCTTCCCGGGCTTCGAGCTCCACGCCTGCGACGGCACTCCCTACGACTTCTACGGGGACGAGTTCTGCGATGCGTCGCTGACGGTCGTGCTCATCGCGGCGGGTTGGTGCGCTCCGTCGATCGCGGTGGCGTCCGACCTGGAATCGATGATCAACGAGCCCTTCCGGAGTCGGGGTGTTCGAATGATCGAGATCCTCACCCAGACCGCCGAGCACACGGCCCCGGACCAGGCGTACTGCGAGGCTTGGGTCGACCGCTTCGGGCTCTCGAACGTCGAGCTCGTGGACCCGGCCCAGCGGTCGGCGATCCTCTTCCCGAGGGATGTCTATCCAGACCTCGTCATCGTGGACCGAGAGGGCACGATCCGGGCCCGCCTGAGCGGCGCCGACGCTACCCGGCTGGCCCAGACGCTTCGGTCTCTGCTGCCGGACGATTGAACGCGAGCAGCGAGCGCGAGGCCCTGATACAAGCACGGGATGCGCCCGCTCCCGACCTCCCTTCTCGCCCTGCTCTGCCTCAGCATCGCGTGCGGCGACGACGACGACCGTGATCCGGTCGACGCGTTCGTCGGTCCCGACGCGACCGGTCCCGACGGCGGACCACGAGACGCCGGCGGCTGGGACGGAGAGATCGTGCTGCCCGACGCCGGCGGTGACGACCTGGGGACGGACCTCGGCGCCGGCGTCGAGGAGTGCCCGACCACCTTCGCGATGACGCTCGAGGCCGGCTGGTCGAACCCGCGGGTCGCCGGCGTGTGGCACGGCTTCGACCTGGGGACCGCCACGGCGATGACCGACGGTGACGGCGACGGAACCTACGAGGCGACCATCGATCTGCCGATCGGTCTGCACGGCTACAAGCTCGTGGTCCAGAGCGGCGGCAGCGACGAGTGGATCTTCGACCCGAGCGAAGGTCGCCGGACCTACGTCGACGGCACGGAGAACTCGGCGGTCCAGGTCCGCGACTGCAACGTCCCGACCCTCGAGGTGGTCACGAGCGAAGCGAGCCGTCCTTCCGAAGGCGGCGGCCAGCTCTCGGCCACCCTCGACTACGTCGACGCCATCGACGGCAGCGGACCCGCCGCCACCTTCACGGCCACCCTGCGCCACGACGGCGTCGAGACGGACGCTTCCGGCTCGGTGACCGTCGACGGCGACGAGGTCTCGGTCGCGCTCGACGGTCTCGCGGACGGCAAGCACACCCTCTACATCACGCCCAGCAGCGCGAGCGGCCGGGTCGGCGAGCCGGTCCGAGTGGTCTTCTGGGTGGAGGCCGAGGCCTTCGATTGGAACGGCGCGATCGTCTACATGGTGATGACCGACCGCTACCGGAACGGCGACACCTCGAACGACGTCCCGGCCAGTGGGGCCGACCCCCGAGCCGAGTGGCAGGGCGGCGACCTCGAGGGGCTCCGTCAGTCGATCGACGAGGGTCTCCTGGACCAGCTCGGCATCGGCGCCATCTGGCTGACGCCCTTCCAGACGAACCCCGCCGCCGACTTCGACGACCGCGACGGCGTCCACCGCGTCACCGGCTATCACGGCTATTGGCCCATCGCCGCGCGCGAGGTCGACCCGCGGCTCGGCGGCGCCGACGCGCTCCACGCGCTGGTCCAGGAAGCGCACGAGCACGGCATCCGCATCCTGATGGACTACGTGATCAACCACGTCCACGAAGAGCACGAGTACGTGGACGCCCACCCGGAGTGGTTCCGCACCGGCTGCGTCTGCGGCCAGGACGGCTGCGATTGGACCGCCGACGCCCTCGAGTGCCAGTTCACGCCCTACATGCCGGACGTCGACCATCGCATCCCGGAGGCCAACCAGCAGTTCGTCGACGACGCCGTGTGGTGGCTCGACGAGTTCGACCTCGATGGCCTCCGCGTCGACGCGGTGAAGCACGTCGAGACCGCAGCGACGCGCAATCTGTCGGTGGCCGTACGCGAGGAGTTCGAGACCGCCGGGACGCAGTACTTCCTGATGGGCGAGACCGCGATGGGGTGGAACGACTGCGCCGACCCCTGCAACGACGAGAACTACGGCACCATCGCCCGCTACATCGGCGAGCACGGCCTCGACGGGCAGTTCGACTTCGTGCTCTACCACGGAGTCAGCTACCGGACCTTTGCCTACGGCGACTCGGGCATGCTCCACGCCGATTACTGGTTCCAGCACGGCCAGGGGAAGTGGCCGGACGACGCGGTCATGACGCCCTACATCGGCAGCCACGACACCCCGCGCTTCGTCTCCTTCGCCGACTACCGCGGTCAGGACGCGGCCCACGGGCGCGACGTCCCGGGCCGACAGTGGGACGACGTCGCCGAGGCGCCGAGCGACTCGGAAGCCTACCGCCGGATGCGCATCGGGATGAGCTGGCTGCTCATGCTCCCGGGCGCGCCGCTGCTCTACTACGGCGACGAGTACGGCCAGTGGGGCGGCGCCGATCCGAACAACCGGATCCTCTGGCGTCCCGAGGCCGAGCTCAACGCGGACGAGCTGGCCACCCTCGCCCACATTCGGGCGCTCGGGCAGGCCCGCGCCAGCCACCCGGCCCTCCGTCGCGGCCGCTACCAGTCGCTCGGCGCGACCGAGGACACGCTCGTCTTCGCGCGGGTCCTGCCCGCGGGCGAAGGGGACCCGGCCATCGTCGCGCTCACCCGCGCGGGCGCCGGCGCCACCATCAGCGTCGACACCAGCGCTCTCGGCCTCGCCGGGACCACGCTCGGTGACCTGATGGGCGGCTCCGACGTGACGGTCGCCGGCGACGGGCAGCTCACGCTGAACGTGCCCGGCCCCGGCGTGCTCGTCCTGGCACCCTGAGCACGACGTCGGCGCGCTTGTCAGTCCCGTCGGCTCTCGTAGGATGCGCGCCATGACCAAGCCGCGCGTCTGTTTCGTCTGCCTCGGCAACATCTGCCGGTCGCCCACCGCCGAAGGCGTGTTCCGCCACCTGCTCGCCGAGGCGGGGCTCACGGACGCGATCGTCGTCGACTCGGCGGGGACCGCCGCCTACCACGCCGGCGAGTCCCCCGATCGGCGGTCGACGGCGACGGCCCGCAAGCGGGGCATCGTGCTCGAGGGTGCCGCGCGCCGCTTCGAGGCGAGCGACTTCCCGCGCTTCGACTACGTGGTGGCGATGGACGCCTCCAACGAGCGGAACCTCCACCAGATCGCGCCCGACGACGAGGCGGAGGCGAAGATCCACCTGCTGCGCGACTTCGACCCCGAGTCGCCGACGGGCGCCGAGGTCCCGGACCCCTACTACGGCGGCGCCGACGGCTTCGAGAACGTGCTCGACATCTGCCTCGCCGGCTGCGCCGGGCTCCTCTCGCACATCCGCGAGCAACACGGCCTCTAGTGGTGTGGGCCACCGTCGGTGAAGCGCTCGGCGCGGAGGTCACGGACCGCCGCGCGCTGAGCGGAGGCGACATCAACGACGCCTTCGCGGTGACCCTCGCCGACGGGCGCGCGGTCTTCGTCAAGGTCAACGCGCGGGCGCCGGGCGACATGTTCGCAGCCGAGGCGCGCGGGCTCGCCTTCCTCGCGGAGCCGGCGGTGCCCGACCTGCGGATCCCGGAGGTGCTGGCGGTGGGCGAGCGCTTCCTCGCGCTCGAGCTGATGGAGCCCGGCCCGCGATCGAGCGACTTCGACGAGCGCCTCGGTCGAGCGCTCGCGGCGCTCCATCGGGCCACGCCCGGCTCGTTCGGGCTCGACCACGCCAACTACATCGGTCGGCTCCCCCAGCCGAACGACCCGCGCGCCGACTGGCCGACCTTCTACCGCGAGATGCGGCTGGAGCCTCAGCTGCGGATGGCCGAGGACGCCGGGCTGGCCGATGGCCGGCTGCGCGCGCGCTTCGAGGCCCTCTACGCGAAGCTGCCCGAACTGGTCGGCCCGCCCGAGCCCCCGGCCCGACTGCACGGCGATCTCTGGGGCGGCAACCTCCACCGCGCGGCCGACGGAACGCCCGCCCTGATCGACCCGGCCGTGGCGGGCGGACACCGGGAGCTGGACCTCGGGATGATGCAGCTCTTCGGCGGTTTCGGGCCCCGGGTCTTCGCCGCCTACGACGAGGCCTACCCCCGCGCGCCCGGTCACGAGGAGCGGGTCTCGCTCTACCAGCTCTACTTCCTGATGGCCCACGTGAACCTCTTCGGGCGCGGCTACCTCTCCGGGGTCTCGCGCTGCCTCGACCGCTACCTTTGACCGTGGTACGGCCCCGCCATGCTGCGGCTCGGCGACGACTGGAAGTTTGCAATCGACGAAGGCCGCTCCCGCCTGTGGCTCGGTCCACACGGTGACTGGGGCTTCGAGGTCGTGTGTGAACGGCGGAAGGTCGACACCAGCGACGGCATCGGCGAGATGCTCTCCCCCAAGCTCCGCATCGACGGGCTGATGCTCGAGGGCGTGGACTGGCGCGAGCTCGTCGGCCTCGAGATCTACCAGCAGGGGCCCTGGCTCGGCGAAGGCGAGCCCGAGGCGAGCCTCCAGGTGGTCGAGACCAGCGAGCTCCGGGACACCCGGATGGTGGTGACCGCGGTCGAAGGGCAGAAGCTCGTCCTCGAGATGGTCGCCGAGTGCGACGTCTACGTGGACGACGACCACGACACGAACGTGGCCCTCTCGCTCGAAGCCGCCCTCCCCTTCGATGGGGTCCGGTTCCGCTTCCGCGCCGAGGGCGCCGACAGCCGCGACCCGGTCGGGAGAGCCATCCAGCTGCTGGCGCTGAGCCTCGCGCCGGAAGGCTTCGGCAAGCCGACCGTCGAGCCCGACGACGAGCCCGGCGTCTTCTCCGCCCACTTCCCGCCCGCCACCGAAGAGGGCCAAGGGCTCTCCGTCGACGTGCAGGACCTGACCCTCTCCGGCGAAGAGCGGCTGGCCCAGCAGGGCGCCATCGAGCTCCTCGAGGGCATGGTCCGCCAGGAGTGGCTCGAGCTCAGCGACCCCAGAGCGATCGAGAAGCTCGCCTTCGGCTTCGCCGAGGTGCTCGACCAGGGCGGCAGCGGCCCCGACCGCGCCGGCCGGGTGGTCGACTGGCTCATCGAGCAGGACGGTGTCGAAGACGTCCACTGCATGGACGACGAGCTCGCGCCGATCCTCGACAAGTTCTGGGGCTGAACTCCGCGTCGCGAACCCTAAATTCGCGAATTGGCATTTGAGCCATCAACGGCGCACTCGGGCTTGGAACGAGCCACTATCGTCTTAAAACCACTCTACCAAGCTCGCGAAACCTCAGTTTCACGGTGAAACTCGACGCCGACTTCGGCTGCTGCATCGGAGCGAGAACGCGGGACCCTAGGGCACGATGACCGGCTCCGTGCGCTCGTCCGGCCAGGGGATCCCCGATTGGTCTTCCGAGCGTCCGAAGCAGCGCACCACTCCGTCCTCGCTGCGGACGCAGGTGTGATCGGTGCCGCAGTCGACCTCGACCGCGTCGTCGATGCCGGCGACGGGCATGGCGCGATGGCGAGAGATCAGCGTCCCATCGCCGAGCTGCCCCATGGCGTTCGCTCCCCAGCAGGCGACGCCGCCATCGGCGACCAGGCCGCAGAAGTGGCCCCCCCCAGCGGCGATCGACCGAAGGCCCGGCTCGCCCACGCTGACGATCTCGTCGGCCGCCGCATCGTAGGGGAGGCAGAGCGCGTCTCCCTGCCGCGTGCGAGCGCAGAGCCGCTCGCGTCCGCAGGCGACCTCGACGACATCACGGAGCGCGTCGACGCCAGGGGTCGGCCGCGGGGCGTCGTCCGGCTGTCGCAGACCCTTCGCGCATCGCACACGGCCATCTTCCGTGGCCGCGCAGACGAGTCGGTTGCGGTGCGCGCAGAAGTCGACGACGTGCTCGACCGGATCGGGTGGAAGGAAGCGCGCGTCGGTCCGCGGAGTCCCCACCACCATCCTCGTGCAACGCAGCGTCGACGAGGTGTCGAGGACGCAGGCGAGCTCGGAGCCGCCCGCGATGGCGCGGACATCGTGGAAGGTCGCCTCCTCGGGCTCGCTGTATTCCGATCGCAGGCACCGCGCCTCCCCACCGTCGCGCCAGACGCAGCGTGTGCCGACGTCGTAGCGCGGCCACTCGGCGATCCAGCTCTGGCCCCCATTCGAGCCGGGGGTGAAGAGCGCGCCGTCGGCGCGCCGCATCCATGAGCGGGTGCTGGCGTCCAGGAGGAGCTCGCGGACGTCGCGCGCGACCTCGATCGGCGTCGCCGAGCCGGCGTAGCCGCCATCCGCGATCTCTCCGGAGCTCGGTCGGCCCCAGCACTGGACCCGCCCCTCCGCGAGCGCGCAGGTGTGCGACGCGCCGGCCACCACTCGGTCGGCCGCCAGCGGCATGCGCTGTTGCCGGTAGCCGTCGGTGCAGACCACCGCGTCCGCGAGCGTCGCGCACGCGTCGCGGTCGCCCACGGCGATGCTGGTGGCCCCGCGCAGCTCCTCGACCACGTCGACGCCCTCGTGGAGCTCGCCCCAGCAGGCGACGCGCCGGTCCGAGAGGAGCGCGCAGGCGATCGAGTCGCCGACGGCGAGCTGGGTCGCTCGGCTCGGCAGTCGGATCCGCCGAGGGGCGATCCAGGCGTTCCCTCCCGCGCCGCCGCTGGCCATGCCGTAGACGTCGAGGCCCCAACACCAGACGGCGCCATCCTCGCTCCGGGCGCACGCGCGCGACGGCCCGGTCCCGATCTCGACCATCGCGGCGTCCGGCGTCGCCTCCATGCGCGACTCCCCCGTGCACCGCACCCTGCCCCCCTCGACGAGTGCGCAGAGGGTCCCCCCGTTCGCGACGAGCTGCCGAACGCCGGTCCACTCGGGTGCCTCCATGCCCCAGCAGCGCACGCCGCCACTCCGGGTCCGGACACACGCGGACTCGTAGCCGGCGATCTCGATCTCGACGGCGTCGTCGACGTCCGGGACGAACGTCGGCCGAAGCACGCTCCCGACGGCGACCGGGAGGCCGAACGCGCCGACGCTCTCGTAGAGCGATCCATCCGCGTTGCGGCCCCAGCAGAGCACTCGCCCATCGCTCCGGACCGCGCACGTGCTCTGTTGCTCGGCTTCGAGGTCCACGACGTCTCGGACCTCGCCCGTCTCGAGCGCGAGCTCGGGGGGCGGCGCCGCGGCGACGGTTCCAGCTCCGCCAGCCGTCTCGTCGGCTGGGCTCTCGGTCACCGCGGGCTCGGCGGAGCGAGCTTCGGAGGCTCCTGGCGAGGTCACGGCCGGACCGCAGCCGACGAGGAGAAGGAGGGAGAGAGTCCGCATCGCGGAGGGGCTTACGCGCATCGAGCGGCGAGCTTCCCACGGCGCGCCGATCGTCAGGCGTTCGGGGGCCCCGGCCGCTTCCGGACCCGCCACCAGGCGATGATGGCCAGCAGCACCACGAAGGCCGCGGCGCCGACGAAGGACCAACGCTCGAAGCGGGTCCAGCCGGGCACCTTCACCTTCAACGAGACCGCGTCGGGCGCGGCTCTCGAGTCGTTGCCGTAGTAGAAGTCCTCCACCGTCTCGGCGTCGGCTGCGAGCTCCGCGCCGGGGCCCGCGGCCAGCACCTCGACGGGCGCCTCGGCGGTGAGCCGGACGTCGGTGCGTTCCAGCGCCTCGAGCCGCATGTCGTCCGTGAGCACGATGGTGTGCTCGCCGCCGTCGAGCTCGTGGAGCGCGACCATCTCGACGGTGCCGGTGACGGGGCGGACCGCACCGAGCGGGTCGAAGTAGGGCTCGCCCCACTGGAGCGTCACGGCCTCACCATCGACGGTGACGGGCAGATCGGATTGCAGGCCGTCGGCCCAGAGCGCCATGTAGGCGTCGGCTTCGGCCTGGGTGACGGTCCCGTCCGAGTCGCCGTCCGCGCGCTCGAGAATGGTCCGCATCTCCGCCGGACCGAGGGTCAGCGAGACGACGAAACGCGCGCCGGTCGGCGCCACCTCGATCTTGAGGTAGCGCTCGGCGCGCACCACGTCGTGGCCGAGGTGCGCCGAAGCCGGCGCGGCGCTCGCGAGGACCAGGGCCCCCGCGAGCAAGAGCCAGGGCTCAGCCCTCGGCGGCAGCGGCGCTCTCATCGCCGCCGTCGTCGTCACCCACGGTGTCGAGGGCGAGGTACTCGAGGAAGCGCACCGCGGTGGCGACGCCGAACCCGGTGCCACCCTTCGGGGCGCGGCCGTGCGGGCTGTCGTTGAAGGCCGGGCCGGCGATGTCGAGGTGCAACCAGTTGGCGTTGCCCACGAACTCCTTGAGGAAGAGCGCGGCGGTGATCGATCCACCGTAGCTCGAGCCGGTGTGCTTCACGTCGGCGACGAAGCTGTCGAGCTGCTTCCGCAGGTCGGTGTCGAGCGGCATGCGCCAGAACTTCTCGTCGGCGATCTCCGCGGCGGTCGCATACCCCTGCGCGAAGTCGTCGTCGTCGCTGTAGAGCGCGGCGCGGTACGCGCCGAGCGCGACCATGCAGGCGCCGGTGAGCGTGGCGTGGGTCACCAGGAAGTCCGGCTTCACGTTCTCGACGGCCCAGGCGAGGCAGTCGGCGAGGACCAGCCGGCCCTCCGCGTCGGTGTTGATGATCTCGACGGTCTTTCCGTTGAGCGAGGTGAAGACGTCGCCCGGTCGGTAGGCCGCGGCGCCGGTCATGTTCTCGGTGGAGCCGATGATCGCGTGGACCTCGACCGGGAGCTGCAATCGAGCGGCCGCGAGGACGAGACCGAGGGTCGTGGCGCCACCAGCCATGTCGCACTTCATGTCGATCATGGACTTCGGCGGCTTGATGCAGAGGCCGCCGGCGTCGAAGGTCAGCCCCTTGCCGACGAAGCAGACCTTCTGCTGCGCCTTCTCTGGCGTGTAGGCGATGTGGATGAAGCGCGGCTCGATGGCGCTGCCGCTGTTGACCGCGAGGAAGAGGTTCATCCCCGCCTTCTCGATCTGCTTCTTGTTCCAGATCGTGACCTTCAGGCCGAGCTTCTCCGCCTCTTCCTTCGAGATGTCCGCCAGCGTGAGCGGGTTCATGTCGTTGGGCGGGCCGTTGACCAGGTCTCGGGCGAGGTTCACCGACTCGGCGACGGCCGTGCCGTCCTTGATCGCCTTGCGGAGGCTCTTGTCCTTGGCGTCCGGCACCAGCAGCGCCGCACGGCTGAGTCCACCCTTCGGGCGGCGCGTGCCGGTCTTGTACTGCTTGTAGCGATAGGCGCCCTGCTCGAGCGCTTCGGTGGCCGCGCGCACCGTGGCCGGAGAGACCTCCGGAAGCACGAGCGCGGCGCTCTTCTGCCGTGACGACGCCTTCGCCGCTTGATGCGCGACCATGCGCGTGGCCTCGACGTCGCTGGCCTTGCGACCGACGCCGACGAGCAGGATCCACTTGGCCTTCACGCGACCGCGCGCCGGGACCTTGAGGGTCTGGTTCGGCTTCGCGTTGAAGCCTTCGTCCTTGAACCAGTCGGTCAGCACCCCACCGAGCGCCTTGTCGAGCTTGACCAGCTCCTCGTCCTTGTCGAACTTCTTCGACCGCACGCCGATGGCGAGTAGGTCGACGGCTGCAGCTTTCGGGGCATCGGTCGAGAGCGTGATTCGCATGGTCCTCCAGCGCGGCGTCTACGCGTCCGCGGGGGCGGACATTGGCATCAACGCGTCGATTTCTCAAGGGCGGGGTGAGCCCTGTGAGAACGCACGCGTGACGCAGTGCGGCACCGGCGACCACCGGCGGAACCGCCACCGTGGCGTGGCGGTGTCGGTCGAAACGCTCGACGGCCACGCCGGATCCGAACGGCACGGCGCTTGAAGTCCCTCTTCGCATCGGCAGCCACGTCGGCCGCCGACACCCCGAGGAGAAACCATGAGAGCCGAGACCACACCCCGTTCGGGCAGCGCCAACTGGCGGCCCGTCTACGCCATCGTCGAACGCGACGGCCGCACGTTCTGGCCGCGCATCGGCACCGCCTTCGAGAACAGCGACGGCAGCGTGACGCTGAAGCTCGATGCGCTGCCGGTCAGCGGGAAGCTGCAGATCCAGGACCGCAAGGAGCACGACGAACAGCCGCCGCGCTCCGGCCGAATCCTGCGCGTGCACGGCCAGAAGGACCTCGTCGGAGGCTGACCTCCGACCGGAAACGAACACCCAACCAACGAACCGATCCAACCACCAACACCCGCCGCACGGCGGGAGAAGAGAAACGAACATGACCAACGACAACACCCTCGCCCTCCGCTCCGATCGTCGCGCCGGCCGCTGGCTTCGCTGCCTGCTCATGGCCTGCTTCGCCGGTCTGCTGAGCTTCGCGTCCATCCAGCCCGTCAGCGCGCAGGACGACGACGCTCCGCAGGCTCAGGAGATGAGCCTCGTCGACCTGAACACGGCGACCGAAGCCGAGCTCGTGTCGCTGCCCGGCATCGGCCCGAGCAAGGCCCGCGCGATCATCGAGCGCCGCGAGAACCGCCCGTTCCGGCGCGTCGCCGAGATCATGCGCGTCCGCGGCATCGGCCGAGCGACCTTCCGTGCCCTCCGGGACCGGCTCACGGTCTCACAGCCCTGAGCTCGTTCGAGCCGCCGGCGCCCGGCCCTCGCCGAGGGTCGGGCGTTCGGCGTTCAGGCGCCGCCGGCGGCGACCAGGAGCGCTTCGTCCTCGCTCCGTTGGACCCGCGCGTAGGCACTGGCGAGCGTCTTGAGCGCCGCCGCTTCGCCGCGCTCGTCTTCGGTGCGGCGAGCGGCCGCGAGCGCGTCGAGCGCAGCTCGAACGCAGTGCTCGACCTCGCCCGACTGCAGGAAGATCCACGCGAGGGTCAGCGCGTCGCGGGTGCGCGACTTGAGGTTGCCCTCGCTGGCGTTCCGAGCGCGCGCCATCGCCGCCATCGCCGACGCGGTATCGCCGCGCGCCAGGAAGGCCATCGCCCTCACGCGGTCGGTGGCCGCCAGGTCCCGTCCCTCGGCGACGGCCATGTCGAGCGCCCGCTCGACGGACTCGACGTCGCCCTTCATCAACGCGTGCACGGCGCGGAGCGAGATGCGGTCGCCCTTCGGCCGCGGGCCGTCCACGCTGACCGCCGCGCGGCTGATCCGCGCCGCCGCGGCGCGCGTATCCGCCGACGGGAAGATCTTCACTGCGGCCGCCGCCAACCGCCGCGCGCCGTCCTCGAGCTGGAGCTTCAGCGCCGCGTCCGCCGCCTCCAGCAGCGCACGTGCGCCGTCTTCCGGCTGCCCGCCCTCGGCCTGACAGAAGCCGACCGTGGCCCAGGCCAACGCCCCCGCGCTCTGCGACGCGATGGCGTCGGCGAGGAAGCGGTGCAGCTCGGCCAGCCGCGCCGGCGGCATGCTGATGACGACCATCTGCCGAAGGTGCTCCGAGCTCGGCTCGTTGCGCTCGTCGACCAGCGCCTCCGACTTCAGTCGGCTGAGCGCCTCCTCCTGCCGGCCCTCGTCGAGTCCGTCCGCTTCGGCGACGTAGCCGAGCTCGCTGGCGGAGGTGCCCTGCGGGCAGACGCAGACCGTCTCGAGCATCCGCATCGGCAGCTCCTCGAGCGAGGCCAGCCGCTCCTGCAGGAGCGCATCGATCGGGATGGCGCGGGCGCCCGTCCGCGCCTTCACGCGCCAGCGGAAGGCGTCGCCGTCGTGGACCAGGTCGCCCGACGCGACCAGCGTGCGGGCGGCTTCCTCGATGCCGACGACGGTGTCGCCACCGAGGACGGCGACCCGCCGAACGATGTCCGCGTCCTCGGCCTCGCCGAGGATCGTGCGCGCGACCGCTTTGGCGTCGTCGCTGCGGAGCGGCGGGAGCACGAAGCTCTCGAAGGGCAGCCCCTGCAGCGGAGCCGGCAGGGGCGCCTCGACCGCCGAGCGAACGCTGACGAAGAGCGGAGTGGACCGGGCGATGCTGGCGATGAGTCGCATCGTCTCCACGTCCACCAACCCGATCGGGTCCACGAAGAGCCAGGGGCGCCCCATGGCGCCGAAGCCCTCCACGAGGATCCGCTCCAGCTCTTCCCGCGGGGGCGGCTCGCCATCGACCAGCTTGGCGACGACGTCCGCGAGCGCCTCCGGCGGATCGGCGCGCTCCTCGAGCGCGCGCTTGAGCGCGAAACGGAGCGAGCCCAGCGGCTCGAGGGCGCCCGGCACCCCCGCGACGTGCAGCACCATCGGCGGCTCCAGCTCGTCTTCGAGCACCGCGAGGTAGCCGGTCGCGCCCGCGCCGCTCGGCGCACGGAGCACGACGCACGCGCTCTCGTCGGAGCGAGCGAGCTCTTCGATGCGACCGAGCTCCTCGCGGAGCCGCTCCGGGATCCGCGGCTTGGCCAGATACGCGACGCTCAGCCGCGCGGTCGCCCGGCGCGGGACCTTCCGGTCGACCGTCGTCCCACGCAGCGCGGCCGCGCCCGTGCCCACACCCCGGTCGAAGAGGAAGATGGCCTCGGCGATCTCCCGGGTGGCAGCGTCCACGACCAGCTCGCCCTGGCGCGCGCGGTTGGCCAGCAGCTGGGCGCGGTCGATGGCGGAGCCGAGCGGCCCTTCGGCGGTCTCCTGGACCATCCCCATCCCGACACCGATGGCGACCGGCAGTCCACCGAGGGCGCCGTCCTCGACCTCGTCCAGCACGTCGAGCGCCAGATCGATCGCCGCCTCGAGGTCGTGCGCCCCGAACGCGATCGCGATGGACCCGCCCACCCGAGCGAGGGCGGTGCCCCCGACCGTGTACGCACGGAGCCCGAGCTCTTCGAGCCAACGCTCGACCAGCTCCGGCGAATCGAGCTCGGCTCTCGTCGGTGGGAAGCAGCGGTGCCAGAGGACGACCCGCTCCATCGAGGCATCGGAGCTCAACGACGTCTGGGCTCAGTCGAGCTTGGCCTTGAGGGCGGCGAGCTCGTCGTCGACCTCGGAGCCGCCGACCTGCTTCTCGAGCGCACGGAACTTCGCGTCCACGTCGGCTCTCTTCGGATCCTCGAGCACGTCGTGGACCTCCACCTCGGCGTCGAGCTGGTCGATCTTGCCGGCCATCCGCTCGAGCTCGTCGAAGGTCTCGCTGCCGAAGCGGCTGGCGCTGCTGCCACCGCCGGCCTCGACCGAGGGGGCCTCGCGGGCGCGCCGGACCTGACCGGCGAGCGTGGTCTTGCGAGCTTCGAGGTCGGAGATCTTGTCTTCGACCCGCTCGATGGTGTCCTTCATCGCGTCGGCAGCGGTCTTCTGCTGAGCGGCCTGGGTGCGGATCTTCTCCGCCTCCTTGGTCGCCTTCGCCTTCCGCTTCAGCGCCTCGCGGGCGAGCGCTTCGTCGTCCGCCTTGAGGGCCAGCACGGCCTTCCGCTCCCAGCTCGACGCCTCTTCCTCGGCTTCGATGGCCTTCTTCTCGAGACGCTTCGCCGTCGCAGCCGTGGTGACCAGCTCACGCTTGGCCTGCTTCAGCTCCGACTTCATGTCGATGATCGTCTGGCCGATCAGCTTCTCGGGATCCTCCGCCTTGTCGACCAAAGCGTTCAGGTTCGATTTCAGTACGGTCCCCATCCGGCTGAAGATGCCCATCGTTTCCTCTCTCAGGTGGCCTCGGTGCCCGCGACCTGCGGACTCGGCCATCGTTTCACGGTGCGTCCCGAGAGACAACACCGCCGGATGGACACCCGACCCACCGTGAAGCTTCCCCCCGACCGTGGTAGAGCGCCGCGGTGATCGAAAACCAGACCTTCTGCATCACCGGCGGCGCCGGTTTCATCGGCACGGCCCTCATCCAGCGGCTCGCCGAGAAGAACACCATCCGCGTGCTCGACATCCTTCGTCGCAACGCCCTCGGGGCTGCCGGGCTGGACGAGCACCCCAACGTGACCCTCATCGAGGGGGACGTGCGGGACCGGTCGGTGGTCGAGCAGGCGATGGCGGGGTCGGACTTCGTGATCCACATGGCCTCGATCGCCGGGGTCGACACGGTGCTCGAGAACCCGGTCCCGACCATGGAGATCTCGCTCGAGGGCACGATGAACGTGCTCCGGGCGGCTCGGGAGCTCGAAGGGGTCCGCCGAGTGATCGACTTCTCGACCAGCGAGGTCTTCGGCACCTACGCCTTCCGAGTCGCCGAAACCGACGTGACCAGCCTCGGAGCGGTGGGCGAAGCACGCTGGACCTACGCGGTCAGCAAGCTGGCGACCGAGCACCTCTGCCACAACTACTACAAGCAGTTCGGCGTCCCGACCTGCGCGATCCGCCCCTTCAACATCTACGGCCCCGGCCAGGTCGGCGAGGGGGCCATCCACGCCTTCGTCGTCCGAGCCCTGAAGAACGAGCCGATCCTCCTCCACAACGAGGGCGATCAGATTCGCTCGTGGTGCTACATCGACGACATCGTCGAAGGGATCCTCCTGGCCCTCGAAAAGGAGGAGGCGGTCGGCGAGACCTTCAACATCGGGAACCCGCGGAGCACGGTGACGATCCACCAGCTCGCGCACCTCATCAAGCGGCTGGCCGGCAGCGAATCCACGATCGAGCACATCCAGTGGGACTTCGCGGACGTCGAGCTCCGCATCCCCGACATCAAGAAGGCCGAGCGCCTGCTGGGCTATCGGCCGACCTGGGACCTCGAGGAAGGGCTCCTGGCGACCATCGCCTGGTACCGGCAGAAGATGGCCGCTGGCGCCTGAAGGCTGTTTTGACTCCGTTTTGGGCCGGGCACCTGCCATCGCCCTTGACGGGGCCGCTCCCGACTCGGGATGCTGACGGCCGTCGGAACCCCCGGCCGCCCCCCACGATGACGAACTCCCCGATGGAGCAGCCTTGAGCGAGCGCCGCAGCCACTCGTTGGACGCCGTCCGTGCGGACGGCTGGTTCGAGCGTCTGGGTGACGGGGCGCCGCACTTCGCCGAGCTCTGCGAGGCGGTCGGAGAGCGCGTGGTGGCGTTCGCCGTGGTCTCGGGAGTCCGGATCAGCTCGGTCGCGCTCGACCCGGGCATGCGGGACGCGAGCATCATCGAGTTCTCGGTCGGGGACCACGACGAGGTCCACCAGCTCCCACTGGGCGAGCTCCGGCGCCGGCTCGCTGCGACGCTCGTGGCGAACGAGACCTACCCCGACTCGCTCTCGTCTTCACCGGCCGTCGACGAGCTCCAGCGATTCATCGGCTTCCGCTACGTGCTCCTCGCGCCGGTCTTCGGCATCAGCCTCCGCAAGCTGGTGGTCGACGGCGGCGAGCCGCCGGCCGTGGTCATCGACCTCGGCGCCGCTCGGGAAGAGGTACCGCTCGATGGCTTCCGCGACCTGATCCACGACCGGGTCCGCGCCGAGGCCCGCGCATCCCGCGGCGGCACCGGCAACTCGCCCTTCGCCATCGACCTGAACCTCGTCCCCAAGGCCGAGAAGCACAACGAAGCCGAGGACTGGGAGGCGACGCTCGACACCCTGGGTGGGTGGCCGGGACCGCTCTCGATGCTCCTTCGGACGGCCGAAGGCCAGTCGCTCACCCCCGAGGTGAAGGCCACGCTGGCGCACGCGCTCGGCCTGCTCGGCACCGCCTGCATCGAGACCGGTCAGATCGACTTCGGCATGGAGGTCATGCGGCTCGGCGTTCAGTGGGGCCAGGAGAGCGGTGGCGCGCACGTGGCGGGCCTCTTCCGCCGACTCGGCCGAGCCCAGCTCCAGAACGACCGACCCGGCCAGGCGATCGGCCTGCTCCGGCGAGCGCTCTCGCTCGGCGCGCGACGCAAGGACGTGCTGCCGCTCTTGGCCGAGTGCTACCTCGAGCGCGGCCGGCTCCTCCCGGCGATCCTCTGCGCCGGAGAGGCCCGCCGCCTCGGCAGCGACGAGGCCCCCATGCGAGCGATCGAGAGCAAGGCCGAAGAGGGGCTCGGCGAGAGCTGGGTGCGCTTCCGCGAGCTGGTGCCCGAGCCCGAGCCCCACGGCGCGGCCGCCGCCCCCGGCAAGGCATGACCGAGCCTTCCACCGAGAGCGCGGTCGACCTGGCGACCCCGCGCTTCGACCTGCGTTTTCAGGCCGGCCAGGGTCGGCTCGTCCTTCGTCGGCCCGTGCAGGCCTTCCCGGCCCGCGTGGAAGCGCTGACGCTCGCGGTACCGCTGCCGCGCCGCTTCGACCTCGCCAAGGGAACCGGCCGGCTCCGCCAGATGCGCTCGACCCTCGAAGACGCACAGGTGGAGGTCCGCTGGCGCGCGCTGGTTCGCGCAGCGGAGGCGGCCGGGGCGTCCCTGGCGCTGCGCGGGCTCCGTGGCGGCCGCCTGGCGGTGGCCATTCGCGAAGCGACGGGCGTGCTCGCCGCCGAGCTCGACGTCATGGCCGACGGCGTGGACCTGGTCTTCGGGCTCCGGCGCCTCGACTGGGTCCGGCAGGCACCCCGACCAGCGCTGCAGCGCCTGGTCGATCTCCTGGCCCCGCTCGGGCTCCACTGGAGCTCGGCGGACGGCGTGTTCCGGCTCCGGCGCCCGCTCCGCAGCCTGCTCGCCGAGACCCTCCTGCCCGCGGGCTACCGACTCCCGGAAGAGCGCGCCCGCGGGATCCGCCTCGAGGTGAAGCGCCGCGGGGTGGTGCTCCGGACCGAAGGCACCCCGAGCGCCGCCGATCTCGATCGCTATCGACGCATGATGGCGGACCCGCCCGACTGGCTCCGCGCCGCGATGGAGGGCGACGAGTCGCCGGTCGCCAACGCGCCGCTGGACGAACTGCCGAGCCCCTGGCTCCGCGGCGACGCCATCCGCGCGCGGCTCGAGCGGAGGCTCTCGAGCAGCCGCGAGCCGCTCGGCGAGGCACACCTCACCGCGCTGCTCGACGCGCTCTCCATCCACCGCCGCGACGTGGCGCTGTGGCGCGAATGGACCCTGCGGCTCGGCGACCGCCGCGACCCGGGCGTCCTCCGACTCGTGGGCGCCCTGCTGGATCTACCGATCGCGGAGCGTGAGCCACTGGTCGTCGAGGCCATCACACAGGCCGCCCGATCCGGCGCGCCGGCCGACGCGCTCGAGCCCATGCTCGAGCGAGCGGAACGCGCCGCGCCCGGCTCGCCTCACCTCTGGGCGCTCCGCGCCGAGCTCAGCGACGACGACTCGCAGGCAGCCGAGCTCTGGACCCGGGCCGCCGACGCGGTCTCCGACGACGCGCTCGCCGGCCGGTGGCTGCGTTCGGCGGCGCTCCGGCTCCGCAGGCTCCGCGGCCCCGAGGCGGCCCTTCCGCTCGCCCGCCGTGCTTGCGACGCCGCGCCGACCGACGTCCACGCCCACGTGCTCCACGCGGAGCTCCTCGAGGCGCTCGGCCGGGACGAAGCGCTGGCCGAGGCGTTCGCCAAGCTCCTCGACCTCGAGCCCGAGGACGACGCGAGCGAAGAGCTCTGGGAGCGGGGGCTCGCGCGCGCGGCGACCTTCCACGTCCAGCGTGGGGAGCAGGACCGGGCCCGGCCCTACCTGGCGGCGATGGAAGACCGCGTCCCCTTCCCGACCGACCCCGGAATGCTCGAGGCCCCCTTCGATCTGGGTGTCGACGGGTCGGCCATCTTCGAGGACCCCCCGAGCGGCGAGATCGAGCTCGACCGCGTGCCCGGCGAGGAGGCCAGCGGCGACTTCGACCGCGAAGACGTCGAGGACCTCGCGGACTGGCCCAAGTCGGAGATCTGGGAGGCGCCCCCCAAGGACCTCGTGGAGGAGGATTCGGCGTCGTTCGACGACGACTGGTCGCCCTCGGAGGTGTGGGACGCCGAGCCTCGGATCGCGGACCTGGGGGAGCCGGGCGAGAGCGAGGGCCCGGAGAGCGGAACCCACGAGGCGCCACCGCGGCCGAGCGAGCAACCGCGGAGCGAGCGCACCTCGGACGTCGCACCGGCGTCGGAGGCCGCGCGCGACTCCGAAGCACCCATGGTCACGCAGATCGGCGTCACCGACGACGAGATGCGCGCGCTCCTCGAGGACGTGAGCGCGAGCGACGACCCGATGGCGTTGCTCGAAGGGGCGATCGAGGGCGCCTTCGACGACGAGGACGAGGAAGCGGTGCAGCGGGTGCTCACGGTCCTCGATCGCGTGACGACGCTCCCCGACGGCGACTCCCTCGCCGCCCTGCGACGCCGGGCGCTCGCGTGGCTCGCCAAGCGCTGACGCTCGCGCTCTTCGCGGCGCTCGGCTGCGGCGACGACGCACCCGGCGAGTGTCCGCCCCCGCCGAACGCAGGCTGCGCGTCCGACGCGGAGTGCTGCGACGCACCCCCGTGCGAACGCCGCTGCGTCCGAAGCGAGGCGCTCCTGCTCTCGCTCGAATGCGCGTCGCCGATCGGTGCGGGCGAGCCGGGCGCGGCGTGCACCAACGGTGACGAGTGCGTGAGCGGGCTCTGCCTGGTCGCCGGCCGCTGCGCCGCTCCCTGCGCCGAGAACGCCGACTGTCCGGCGGACGAGCGCTGTCAGCGCGCGTGGATCGACGGAACCAGCGCGCGCCGCGCCACGGTCTGCGTCCCGCGCTCCAGCCTGCCGCCGCTGGCCGAAGACGTCCTCGGCCCCGGCGACGAGCTCACCCTCGGGCCCGCGCCGCTCGGCGCGCACCACGTGCTGCTCCCGCGCTGCGAGACGCTGCCCGCGCTTCGCACCCTCGATGGCGCCACGCGCCTCTTCGACGTCGAGGCGCTCGGCCCCGACGCGCCGCCGACCAATCCGGTCTTCGCGCCCTACCCGGGTCCGATCACCGTCGCGCTCCCGAGCGGACTCGATGGTGTCGAGGCGGGGGCCGAGCACGTCGCCGGCTTCGACGAGCGGGTCGTGATGGACCGGCTCGTCTTCGCCCCCGGCTCCGGCAGCACGCTCGACGTCGACCTCTTCCTCGTCGGCGTGAGCCCACTGGACGACGGCGTCTTCGACCCGCTCCGCGCGATGCTCGCCAGCGCCGGCGCGAGCCTCGGCGAGCTGCGCGTCCACTCCGTCGAAGGGCCCGAGGCGGAACGCTTGGCGATCCTGGAGTCCGAGCTCGGGGCGCTGCCGGAGCTCCCGGAGCTCTTCGCGCTGGGCGCCGGCCTTCCACCCTCGGTGCCGATCTTTGCGGTGCGGCAGATCGACTTCTTCCTCGGTCTGGCCGGCGGCATCCCGGCGGCGCTCCCCGTGCCGGGCGCTCCGAGCGCCGGCGTCGTGGTGGGCGTGGACACCGCCGGCGACATGCTGGGCATGGTGATCGCGCACGAGGTCGCCCACGCGCTCGGCCTCTTCCATCTGGTCGAAGCGGACGGCACCCAGCGGGAGCCGCTGCCCGACACGCCGGTCTGTCCCCCGAGCGCCGACGCCGACGCCGACGGGCTCCTCGAAGCCGACGAGTGCGAGAGCACCGGCGCCACGAACCCGCTCTTCTGGTCGATCGAGCGCGCAGGAACAGCGCTCACTCCCGATCAGGCCTCGATCGTGCGCCGCTCACCGGTCCTTCTCTGACGCACTGCACAACCGACTTTGACCGGTCGATCCGGTTTTTTCGGCCTTTCGACGCGTTCGCGCAGTCCAATGGGCACGGAAAAGATGGATCAAACGCGATGAGATCCACGATATGCTCGCCGACCCCGTCGAGGGTCCGTGTCGGACCCCACGGGGCGAGGTGCGGAGATGGCCGAGGAGCAGGACATGGCAGACGGAGCGTTCGACGAGACGGCGGCGGTGGTTCGCAATGCGCCGGAGGACGATGCCGCCTGGGACAAGCTCGAAGACATCGCGGCGTCGTCCCAGACCCCGGACGCGGTCGCCGCGCTCTATCGCGAGGTGCTGGGCCAGGATCTCGCCAGCGAGGTGGCCCCGCAGGTGGCGCAGCGCGCGGTCCAGTTCCACGAAGAGTGGTTCGGCGAAGACTCGCCGGTGCTCGTCGAGTGTCTCAACCGCGTGCTCGCGGTGGATCCGACCGCCAGCACCTGGGCGTTCCAGCGACTCACGATGGTGCACACCGTCGCGGAGAACTGGGAAGAGCTACTCGCCCTCTACGACGCCGAGATCGCTCGCTGCGCCGACACGCACCGCAAGGGGATGCTCCTCGAAGAGGCGGCGCAGACCGCCAAGGACTTCGCCGGTCGCCAGGACCGCGCGGTCGACTACCTACTGCAGCTCCTCGACCTCAAGCCCAAGGACAAGGCGCTGGCCTCCTCGCTCGAGCGACTCCTCGAGCGGCAGGAGCGCTGGCAGGATTTGGTGGGCCTGTGGCGTCGCCAGACCGAGGACGCCTCGCAGGAAGACGCGCAGGCGCTCCGGCTCCGGATCGCCGAGACGCTCTTCGACAAGCTCGAGCAGCCCGGTGACGCGATCGGCGAGCTCCAGGCGCTCCTCGAGGAGGGCGAAGGCGGCGACGTCAGCGGCACGGTCGCGATGCTCGAGCGCATCGGGCGCGATGAAGAGGCGGCGACCGATTCTCGTCGCCGCGCGCTGGCGCTCCTGCGTGAACGCTACGACGCGGAGGACCGACACACGGACGTCCTCGGCACGCTCGACACCGCGCTCGAGCTCGCCGAGCCCTCGGAGCGGGTCGAGCTCCACCGCGACGCCGCGCGGCGGCTCGCCGAGAGCGATCCGGCCAAGGCCCTCGAGCACGTGGGCGCCGTGCTTCGGCTCGACCCCTCGGACGAGGAGACCTTCGAGTGGGCGCAGCAGCTCGCGACCGCCGCCCAGGCCCCAGGCCGACTCGTCGAGCTCACGCTCCTCGCGGCCGAAGAAGCGACCGACGCCAGCGTGCGCGCGCGGCTGCGAATGGCGAGCGCCAAGGCCCTCGTCGGCGCCGACGACCTCGAGCAGGCGATCGTCCAGCTCCAGTCCGTCACGGCCGAAGAGGCGCTCGACGCGGACACGGCGAAGCTCGCCGCACGGAACCTGGCGGACCTCCTCGGGCGCACCGAGCGCGCCGAGGAGCGCCTCGACGTCCTCGAGCGGATCGCTCAGCTAGAGACCGACAAGAGCGACCGGCGCGAGGCGCTCGCCGAGGCCGCGCGCCTCGCCGCCGTGCTCGGTCACGTGGACCGCGCGCTCGCGGCTTGGGAGCAGGCGCTCGTCGCCGATCCCAAGGACTTCTTCGCGCTCGAGGAGATCATCCAGCTCCTCGAGAGTCAGGAGCGTCACGCGGAGCTCGCCCAGGCGCTCCGGCGCCGGGCCGAGTCGGGGGTGCCGCCCTACCAGCGGCGCGCGGACCTCGCGCGGATGGCCGCCGTCCAGGCGGGGCCGCTCGAAGCGCTCGACGACGCGATCACGAGCTGGAACGAGATCGGCTCGTCGTACGGAGAGACCGCCGACGTGGTCGACGCGCTGGTCGATCTCTACGGCCGGGCGGAGCGGTGGGAAGAACGCGCCCAGGTCCTCGAGCGCGCGAGTCAGCGGGAGGACGCGCACCTCGCCGAGCTACGCGCCTCGCAGGGCGACACCTTCGCGGGCGCCCTCGGCCGACCCGACGATGCGGTTCGGGCCTACCGGCGCGCGCTCGAAGCCGACGTCCGACACGAGCGTGCGCGGCAGGGCCTGGCGCAGCTCGCCGAGGTCGAGAGCACCCGCGCCGAGGCCGTCGAAGCGCTGGCCAAGAGCTACGAAGAGACCGGCGAGTGGGAGCCGCTGCTCGCGCTCCTGGACACCCGCTTGACCGTGGCGCCGACCGACGCCCGGCGAGTGGAGCTCTTGGTCCAGGCGGCCGACTTGCAGGAGCAGCAGGCCGAGTCGCCGGCTGCGGCGCTCGGCTCGATCGCGCGGGCCTTCGCCCTCGCGCCGGCGGACGAGCGGCTCGAGCAGCGGCTGGGTCAGCTGGCCGCCACCGCCGAAGATCCCGCCACGGAAGCTGCGGCACTGCAGGCCGCCGCCGAAGCGGCCGCGGACCCGGAGCGCGCGGTCGCCCTCCGGCAGCGCGAGGCCACCATCCGCGAGGAGCAGCTGAGCGATGCGACCGGCGCGTTCGACGCGATGATCGCCGCCCTCGGCAAGCGCCCCCTGCGCCCCGACCTGGCGGGCCGCGTGGCTCGGCTCGGTGAGGCGACGGAACGACTCGACGACGCCGAAGCCTCGCTCCGCGCCGCGAGCGCCCACCCGCACACGCCGGTCGACATCCTCGTCCACCTCGCCGACGTTCAGCGTCAGAGCGGTTCGGAGGATCTCGACGGCACGCTCGAGCGCTTGGCCGCGGCCAAGCCGAACGACCTGGACTCGCTGCGCGAGCTGGCGGATCGCCACGCCGAAGCCGCCGACGCCCAGGCGCGGATCGAGGCGCTCTACGAGCGAGCGTCCGGGCTCTGGTCCACGGGGCGCGAAGCTTCCGGCCAGCGCGAGCCGGGCGCCGAGGCGCGCTGGGCCGCCGAGCAGCTCCTCGCAAACCACTACGAGGAGCCGGCACAGCTCGTCTCCTTCCGCATCGAGCAGGCGCGCCTGCCCTACGAAGCGGAAGAACAGGCCACGCACCTCCGCGCGGCCGCGGCCCAGGCGCTGGAGAGCGGCGACGGCGCCCGCGCGACCGGCCTCTACCGCGAGGTGCTCGAGAAAGACCCCGGCGACGCCGACGCGCTCCGAGCGCTGGGCGATCTCTACGCGCAGCAGGAGCGGCACGCGGAGCTCCTCGGCCTCCGCCGACGCGAGCTGGAAGCGACCGACGACCCGGAGCGCCGCATCGAGCTGCGCCTCGAGATCGCCAACCTCGTCACCGAGGTCGAGCGCCGCGGGGGTCGCATCGACGCGCTCCGCGCGAACCTGCGCGAACGGCCGGGCCACGACGCCTCCCTCGACACCCTCGAGGCCATCCTCCAGGAACGCCGCGACCACGAGGCGCTCGCCGAGCTCTTCGCTCAGCAGGGTGAGCTCCTCGAGGGCGAGCGCGCCGCCAAGCTCTGGGGACGTGTGGCTCAACTGGCCGAAGGCCCGCTCGACGACATCGAGCGCGCCCTCGAAGCACACCGACGGGTGGTGGACGTCGCCCCCGAGGACGTCGCGGCGCTCGATGCGCTCGCGCGGATTCAGCGCGACCGCGGCGAGCACGCCGCCGCCGCCCGCTGGCTCGAGCGTCGACTCGGGGTCGCGGGCGACGACGAGAAAGCGGACGTCGCCCTCGAGCTGGCGCAGAGCCTCTTCGCCGCCGGCCGCTCCGAGCGCGCGTCCGAGGTGCTGGAGCAGGCGCGCTACGACGCGCCGACCCGAGAGGATCTGCGCGAGGTCCTCGCCGAGCACTACCGCTCCGAGGAGCAACACGAGCCGCTGGCGCGGGTGCTCGCCGATTCGGCCGAGCACGCGAGCGACCCGGCCGACGTGCTGACCTTCGCGCGGGAGGCCGCCGAGCTCTTCCGCGACCAGATCGGTCAGCCGGCAGAGGCGATCCCCATCCTGCGCAAGGCGCGGGAGCACGCGCCGGACGATCGGCAGATCGAGCTCATGCTCGCCGAAGGCCTCAAGGACGGGGGCGAGCTCGACGAGGCTCGCCAGATCCTCGAGAAGGTCGTCGAGGGCTTCGGCCGTCGACGAAGCCCGGAGCGCGCGCAGGTGCACTCCATGCTCGGTTCCGTCGCGCGGGCGCAGGGCGACCTCGAAGGTGCGCTCGAGCAGCTCGAGAAGGCCACCAAGATGGCCATGGCGGACGCGAAGCTGCTCCAGATGCTCGCCCGCCTGGCAGTCGAGGCGAAGGAGCTCGACCGAGCCGAGAAGGCCTACCGCGCGCTCTTGATGACCGTTCGACGTCGGGGCCCGAAGGACGAGGTCGACGTCGGCAGCGCCGAGGTGCTCTACGAGCTCAGCGCGCTGGCGGCCGCCCGGGACGACGCGGACCAGGCGAACGACCTGCGCGAGTCGGCCCTCGAGGCCGCGGCGGGCGACGACGCGGAGGCCTTCCGCTTCCGCGAGGCGCTGGTGGAGCGGGACGAGCGCGAGTTGGCGCTGGTCGCCCTCGAGCAGCGGCTCAAGCTCGCCGACGACGGCGCCTCGAAGGGCGCGCTCCTGGCTGCCATGGGCGAAGACCTCGAAGCCCTGGGCCGCGCCCAGGAAGCGATGAAGCGCCGGCTCGAATCGATCGAGCAGGCGCCGGGGGTCGCAAAGACCCATGACGCGATCCAGGCGATGATCAACGAGGGCTTCGACGTGGACGGCTACGCCAACGCGCTCGAGAAGCTCATCGAGAACCACCGCCGCGAAGAGGACGCGAAGCTCCAGGCGCGCCTGCTGGTGCGCCTCGGCGAGCTGCGCGAGTCGCGCGGAGATCTCGACGCCGCGACCTCGCTCTACGGCCGCGCCGAGTCGGTCACCGACGAGCCGGTCACCGCGTGGGTCGCGCTGGCCCGCGTCGGCGCCGCGCGTGACGATCAGGCGCTCCAGCGCCGGGTGCTCCGCGAGCTCATCGCGGTGGAGCAGCTCAAGGAAGGCGTGAAGGCCAACGCGCTACACCAGCTGGCGGCGATCCTGCTTCGCGATCCGGCGGCCCTCGAAGAGGCGGTCGAGATCGCTCGACAGGCCTTCGACGCCGACCCGCGGCACGCGGAGCTCGCGCCGCACCTCGACGTCGCCGTCAGTCGTTCGGCCGGCTCCATTCGCCCGCCGGCGATGGACGGCGAAGACTCCCGCGTCTCGCACCGGCCGCCGCCCACGGGCCACAGCGAAGCGATGCGCCTCTACGAAGAGGTCGCGCGCGACGCCAACGACGACCACCTGCTGCTGAACTTCCTCGAGCGGCGCGCGATGCGCGTCGAGGCCACCCTGCCCCAGGTCCGTGAGGCGGTGGAGAAGGCTCGTTCGCTGATGCCGGCGAAGGAGCGCCCCGAGCCCGCCGAGGGCGAGGAGCCGGAGAGCGAAGAGATGCTCATCGTCGCGGATCCGATCGATCCGGCGCGGCTCGACGCCCTGCTGCGGCGCGCGGTCGAGGTCGCCGAGTCGTCCGAGGAAGGGCTCGGCGCCGCTCGCTGGGCGCTCGAAGCCCTCGCCAAGCGCCGCTTCGAAGAGGGCAACGCCGAGCGAGCCATGGAGATCATGGGCAAGGTCATCGAGACCGCCGAACACGAAGACGAACGGCGGGAGCTCGAGATCCAGTTCGCCTCGATGGCGGCCGGCCCCGGCGGTGACCTGAACGTCGCCGCCGAGGTGTACGAGCGACTGCTCGAGCCGGACCCGATGGACGAGGTGATCTGGAAGCCGCTGCTCGAGGTCTACAAGCAGAAGGGCGACGCGGACCGGCTCAACGATCTGGTCATCACGCTCGTGGACGGACTGCTCGACCCCGAAGCCCGCAACGCCGCTCGGATGGTCCAGGCCGACTGGCTGATGGCGACGGAAGGTCGGGAGTTCGACGCGGTCGACGTGCTCAAGGCCATCCTCGACGAGGATCCGGAGAACCAGGAAGCCGCCGAGAAGCTCGCCAAGCTCTACGAGCAGAGCGGCTACGACGAGGATCTGGTCGACCTCTACCAGCGCCAGCTCGACGTCGCGCGGGACAACGAGGACCTCGAGACCATCGCCGACCTCTCGCTGAAGCTCGGCACCCTGCTCGAGAAGGTCGAACGGGAGGACGCGCTCGACGTCTATCGCCGAGCGATGGATTGGGTCCCGAAGGACCGGGGCGTGATCACCGCCTACCTGGCGCTCCTCCGCGAAGGCGACGACCCGACCGAGCGGGCGCACATCCGCGAGAAGCTGCTCGGCATCGAGACCGGCGACGCCGCTTCGACGTTGGCGCGGGAGCTCTACGAGGAGTGGCAGAACCTCGACGACCCGGAGGGGATGGTCCGCGCGCTCGACCTGGGCTACCGCGGCAACCCCGACGACGCCGAGCTCCGCGAGCGGCTCGAGAGCCAGTACCGCGCCAACGAACAGTGGGCGCCGCTGGCCGAGTTCCTGACGCTCGAGGCGGTGCGGCTCGAGGCCGCGGGCGACCAGGCGGGCTCCATCGCCAAGGTCCGCGAAGCCGCGGCGATCCAGCGCGACACGCTCGGCCGACCGGAAGCCGCCGTCGAGATGCTCCGCAAGGCCCGAGAGGCCACCGGCAGCGTCGAGATCCTCGGTGAGCTGGTCGCCGCGCTGCAGGCCGCCGGTCAGCAGGAAGAGGCGGTCGCCGAGGTGGGCGCCGCCCTCGAAGGCCACGAGGCCGAGGACGACACCTACGCACACCTGCTTCGCTCGCGAGCCATCCTCCGGCTCGGGATGTCGAAGGTGATGGACGCCATCGAGGATCTCGAGGCGGCCTACGCGATCAACGCGGGCGCCGTCGCCGAGGATCTGGTGTCCGCCCTCCGCCGGGCGCGCGACGCGTCCAACGAAGACGGCAAGCGGCCCTACGTGCTTCGCATCGTCGAGGTGCTCGAGGCGGCAGGGAACCGCGAAGAGGCCCGCGCCGAGCTCGCCGCCTGGAGCGAGGTCGCCCCGCAAGACAAGGAGACCCTCGAGCGGCTGCGCGACATCGATCAGCTGACCGAGAACTGGGCCGGCGTCGCCAACGCCGCGGCGCGACTGCTGCCACTGACCGAGGGTGAAGAGCAGGTCCAGATGGCGCTCTTGCTCGCGGACTCCTGCGACGCGGCCGGCATGGGCGCAGAGTCCCGCAGCGGTCTGGAGTACGTCCACGGGCTCCAGCCCGAGTCCGCCGAGGTCCGCGAGCGACTGAAGGCCCTCTACGACGCCATCGGCGCGAACCGCGAGCTGGCGAACATGCTCCTGGCGGAGGCGGCGACCATCGGCGAGTCCGACCCGGAGCAGGCCTTCGTGCTGAGCCGACAGGCGGGCAAGATCCTGATCGAGCGCGAAGGCGACGCCGAAGCAGCGCTCCCGGCGCTCGCGCAGGCGGCCGAAGCGAAGCCCGACGACCACGAGACCCTGGTGCTCCTCGCCGACGGCTACATCGGCGCGCAGTACTTCTCGGAGGCCGGCGAGCTCCTCGAGCACGCCATCCAGAACCACCCGAAGCGACGGAGCCCCGAGCTGAGCGAGCTGCAGGAGCGGATGGCGAACCTGGCGCTCGCCGCCGGGGACAAGAACCTCGAGATGCAGTGGCTCGATGCCGCGGTCGAGAGCGACAAGAACAACATGAGCGCCGCCGCCCGCGTGGCGCGCATCGCCTACGACCTCGGCGAGCTCGACGTGGCGCTCGGCGCGCTCCGAGCGATCACGCTCAGCAAGGAAGACGGCCCGATGTCGAAGGCTCAGGCCTTCCTCATGCAGGCTCGAATCGCCCACCAGCGCGGCGAAGGTCGACGCGCCCTCCTCTGGGCCCGAAAGGCCAAGAGCGAGGACCCGGATCTGGCCGAAGCCAACGAGTTCCTGGCGGAGCTGGGCGAGAGCTGAGACGCCGAAAGCGACTCAGCCTCGCCGTGCCCGTGCCCGATTCGGCAGCGAGGGATTCATCGGGCCATCCATCAGCACCTCACGCTGGGGGCTAGCGGTTTCGCCAGCCCTCAGCGCTTCGCGCGCCGGCCGCCCAACAGATCCTCCACGCACGCCAGCTCCGCGTCGTCACCGACCCGCTCCTCACAGACGCGCAAGACCTCGTCGACCATCTCCGGCCGGGCACGGCTGGCGCTGACGGTCTCGAGGCAGCGCAGCTCCGCATCGTCGCCGGTCAGCAGGTCCTCGCAGGCCGCCACGTGCCGCGGGGCGGCACCGATCTCGAGGCAGCGGAGCTCCGCGTCGTCGCCGGTGAAGGCGTCCTCGCAGGCCGCCACCTGGGCGGCCGCTCGGGGGTGGAAGCGCATGAGCTGGAGGCAGCGCATCTCGTTCTCGTTGCCAGTGAAGGCATCGCGGCAGGCGCGGTCGGCCGCGGCGAGCTGATCGGGCGAGCCGCGGCGGTAGCGGTCGTCGACCACCCGGCCGTTCACGGTGCGAGTGGTCCGGCGATCGTCGTCGACCCAAGTCTGACCGTTCACGCGGACCGCGGTCCGGGTCGAGTGGTGGTGGACTCGCATGGTCACCGGCTCGAAGCTCCGGCCCGGTCGGTTCGGCCGAGTCGCTTCGGGGCTCAGCGCCAGGGCGTGCCGTCGCGGGCCGTTGCCCACACGGATGGCCATCGGGCGCCCCCAACGGTCGAGCGCACGAACGGTCACACGCGGAATGCCCCGGGCCGGGCCGACCGCCACGGTGCCGTGGCGGCCGGTGAGCTGGACGTGGCGGGTGAGGCGGCGGTTCGGGCCTCGCTCGAGGTCGACCTGGAGCTGTGCCGGCCGATGCGCCCGAGCGCTCCGCCGATAGCGGAGTCCCCAGCGGGTGACGTCTCCACGTCGACCGTTCGCGCGACCGAGCTCCACGACCTGGAGCGAGTCCAGCCGGAGCGCTCGGCCTCTGTGGCCCCGTTGGGCTTCGGCGGTGCTGGGTGCGAGGGCGGGCAGGACGAGGGCGGCGGCGAGGGCGGCGCGCAGCAGCGCCTGGCCCAGGGCCGCGAGGTCGGGCGGCTGGAGCATGAGGGTCTCTCTCTGTCGGCGGGGTGGTGGGCAGGCCGAGAAGCAGTGCCCGTCGCGTGTGAGTGGGAGACGGCGGATGTAGGCGCCCTATTCAAGACCCTTTCGGATGGATCGTGTTCACCCGACGAACCCTTTACGTAGGCGGGCCCCCTCGGTACCGTCGGCGATCTCATGTCGGGCTTTCTCTTGGCGATCGACCAAGGGACGACGGGGTCTACCGCCGTCGTCCTCTCGGCCTCCGACGCGACCGTCGTCGCGAAGGCCAACCGCGAGTTCCAGCAGCACTTCCCGAAGCCGGGTTGGGTCGAGCACGATCTCGATCAGATCTGGGCGTCGGTCGAGGGCGCCATCGGCGAAGCGCTCGCCCAGGGCGGCTTCGATCCGAAGGACTGTCGGGGCATCGGCATCACGAACCAGCGCGAGACCACCGTCGTGTGGGAGCGGGCGACCGGCAAGCCGATCCATCGTGCGATCGTCTGGCAGGATCGACGCACCGCCGACATCTGCGCGAAGCTCCGTTCCGAAGGTCACGAGCCGACGTTCCGCTCGCGCACCGGCCTGCTCTTCGATCCCTACTTCAGCGGCACGAAGGTGAAGTGGATCCTCGATCGCGTCGAGGGCTCGCGCGCCCGCGGCGCCGAGCTCTGCGTCGGCACGATCGACTCCTGGCTCGTCTACAAGCTGAGCGGCGGCGTCGCTCACGTGACCGACGCGACCAACGCGAGCCGCACCCTGCTCTACGACATCGTCAAGGGCGCCTGGGGCGACGTGCTCTGCTCGGTGCTGGACGTGCCGGCGGAGATGCTCCCGGAGGTCCGCTCGTGCGCCGAGGTGTACGCGGAGACGAAGGGCCTCTCGGTGCTCCCGGACGGAATCCCGATCGCGGGCATGGCCGGCGACCAGCAGGCCGCCCTCTTCGGTCAGACCTGCTTCGAGCCCGGCGACGCCAAGTGCACCTATGGCACCGGCGCGTTCCTGCTGACGAACATCGGTGACGAGTTCCACGCGCCACCCGAGGGGCTCCTGACGACCATCGCCTGGCGCCTCGGCGACACGACCACCTACGCCTTCGAGGGCAGCTCCTTCATCGCCGGCGCGGCGGTGCAGTGGCTCCGGGACGGCCTCGGTCTCATCGAGGGCGCCGCCGAGGTCGAGGCGCACGCTCGGAAGGTCGAGTCCGCCGAAGAAGTCGTCTTCGTCCCCGCGTTGACCGGCCTCGGCGCACCGCACTGGGACCCCCACGCGCGCGGTCTGATCATGGGCCTCGGTCGGGACACGACGGTCGCCCACCTCTGCCGCGCGACCCTCGACGGGATGGCGCTGCAGATCGTCGACCTGATCGGGGCGATGGAGCGCGGCGGCGGAGAAAAGGTCACCCGCCTCCGCGTCGACGGCGGCGCCGCGGCCAACGACCTGCTGATGCAGATCCAGGCGGACCTCCTCGACGTCCCGGTCGACCGCCCCACGAACGTGGAGACCACCGCGCTCGGCGCCGCCTACCTCGCGGGCCTCGGAGTCGGGGTGTTCCCGGACACCGACGCGATCAAGGCCGCGCACCACGTCGAACGCTCTTTCGAGCCGGCGATGGAATCGGAAGCGCGATCGAAACGATTGCAACGATGGAACGACGCCATCCGGAGAGCGAGAAGCGACGCGTGAGCCCCTGTCAGAACGGAACGAAAGCCCAGTGACCGTCACCAAACGACGAAAGCGCGAGAAGCGCGAGGTCCCGATCGCCTGGGAGGCGCTCGAGGACGCCTTCGAGAACAACGCTCCCGAGGTCCACAGCTACCTGCAGTTCGAGACCGGTGAGGTGATCCGGATCGTCGACGGCGTCGCCGATCCTCGGATGCACGAGAAGATCGCCCGCGACGACAAGTACCTGAAGATCGATCCGGTCTCCTCGCGCGAGCAGTACCGGTGGATGGAGCGCTTCATCGACTCGGTCGAGGACGAGCAGGAGCTCCAGACCAAGCTCACCGTCGCCATCGACGGCAAGGGCGCGTTCCGCCGGTTCAAGGACGTGCTGATGTCCTATCCGGTGCAGCGCGAGCGCTGGTTCACCTTCCGCTCCGAGCGGCTGGCCGCCTGCATGAAGGCGTGGCTGACCGCGCACGACATCGAAGCGGTCGAGCGACCGGCGTGGCGAGTCCCGAGCGCCGAAGAGGTGCGCGCGCAGGTCGAGCCGCAGAAGAGCAAGCGCCGGCTCACCCGGGCGCAGACCGCAGAGGCCAACCGGCTGCGGCTCAAGGAGCTCGTGGACCTGGTCCCGGTGCGCGAGCTCGACACCGCGCTGGCGTTCATGGAGTTCCTCAAGGAGCGCCGGCGCCCGCCCCGCCCGCAGGCCAAGTCCGCCGACGACGATTCGGCCGACGAGACCGAGACCGAGTCCGAGTCCGAGTCCGAGTCGAACGAGGATGCCTCGAGCTGAGGCGCTCG
>CAYXAP010000006.1:76042-88373 GCA_964462035.1 uncultured Sandaracinus sp. | reverse complement strand
CCGAGTCCGAGTCCGAGTCCGAGTCGAACGAGGATGCCTCGAGCTGAGGCGCTCGTCGCCTCGGCGCTCCTCACCCTCGCCCTCGCGAGCGGCGTCGCGGCCCAGGCCCAGGCGGTGCGCGCCGAGGGCATCGCGGCCATCGTCGGCGCACCGACGCCCCGCGCGGGCGCTCAGGTGCTCCTGCTGAGCGATGTCGAGCTGCGAGCACGGATGCGGCTCGCCGGGCAGATGGAGGGACCCATCGCCCTCGCGCCGCTCCCGCTCTCGCTGCTCGCCGCGACCCTGGACGAGCTGCTCGGCGAAGCGCTGATCGCCCGCGAGGCCGAGCGAGTGCAGCTCGCGTCCCCCACCGACCGCGACATCCGCGAGGAGCGACGCCGCCTCGAATCGCTGGCGGGTGGAGAGGCGCGCCTGCGCGATCTGCGGAACGCGCTCAGCGTCAGCGATGAAGAGATCGATGCCATCGTCCGTCGACGGGCTACGGTGAAGGTCTTCCTCGAAGCGAACCTCCAGGGCGCCGCCACCATCGACGACGCGACCATCGACCGGGTCTTCGAGTCCGGCGAGCACCCTTTCCAAGGCCAGAGCCTCGAGGACGTCCGTGAGCCGATGCGGGTGTGGCTGGCGCGCCGGGCTCTCGACCGGTCCGTTCGTCGCTGGGTCGAGGTGTTGCGCGCCCGGACGGTCGTTCGCGTGCTAGCCCCCTACGCGGAGGCGCACGGCGAATGAGCGAAGCAGCTGAGAAGAAGAGCTCGAAGCTCGGCACCGTCCTCGGATGGCTCGCCGGGGCGCTGGCGCTGCTCCTCGCCAATTTCTTCGCCTTCCACGCCTATGGGGATGGCTATCCGGTCGAGCCGACGAGCTTCGCCGCGGTGGTGGTCGGCGCGTTCGGCGGCATGGCGCTCGCCGATCGACTGGGGGCCCGCGCGCCCAAGATCCTGGGGCTCGTGGTGGGGGTTTTGCTCGGTGCGGCCGTGCTCACGGCCTTCTTGGTGTTCAGCTGACCAAGGAATTGGAGCCCCGGCGGGTCCCACCCGCACAATCTAGCCCGCCCACGGTGGGGTGTGACACGATTGCGCGCGCCCCCTCACTGGCTCCCCATGCGGGTGGGCCAGCTCCGAGACCCGTGCTAAGGGCGCTGCCGAGGTCATCTTGACGGACGAAGAACGAACCGACGACGAAGAGCGCGACGAGGAGTCGACCGACTCCAGCCTCGCGGCACTCACCCGCCCCTCCACGGCGCCCGCCCCCGACGAGGACGACGACGACGACGGCGTGCTCGATCTGCGTGCCCTCGCCTCCTCGATGGCGCCGCCCGAGCCCACGGACGCCGAAGACGACGGTGACGCCAAGGTCTCGACCGCTCCCCCCGCGATGGACGCGGCGGACGAGCCCGAGGCGAAGAAGAGCGACGCCAAGTCGAGCGGCGACGCCAAGGCCAGCGGCGCGAAGAAGAGCGACTCCAAGAAGAGCGACTCCAAGAAGAGCGGCGCCGCAGCGGCCAGCGGGTCCTCGGACGACAGCGGCAAGGCCCCCGTGGCCCCGGTCGCGGACGAGCCCTCCGGCGGCGGCGGCAAGCTGCTCGTCGGCCTGGTGGTGATCGTGGCCATCGGCGCGATCGCGTTCGCGATGACCCGCCAGGGTGGCGACGAGGAGCTGGTCGCCGAGGCCGGCACGGTCGACACGGCGCCCGCCGAGACGGGGTCGGTCGAACCGGACGAGGCCGAGACGGAGGCCACGGAAGCCGAAGCAGAGACCGTAGAGGCCGAGGCCGAAGCGGAGACCACCGAGGCCGAGGCCGAAGCGGAGACCACAGAGACCGAGGCCGAAGCGGAGACCGCCGAAAGCGAGGCGGAACCCGCGGAGAACGAAGGCCCCTCCACGGCTCGCCGCCGCGGGACCAGCAGCACCTCGACCACGTCGACCTCGACGATGAGCGAGCCGGCCGCGACCGCGACGATGGAAGCCGCCCCCGAGCCCGAGGCCACGATGGAGGCCGAGGCCGAGCCCGAGACCGGCATGCGCAGCGTCGAGGACCTCCTCGACCAGGCGATCGGCGGCAACGCGCCAGCCGTCATGGAGACCGCGCCGGTGGAGATGGAAGCGGCTCCCTCGAACCTGCCCGAGACCCCGAGCCGCGCAGCGGTGACCCGCGCCCTCGGCGGACTGATGAGCCGGATGCGCCAGTGCGCTGGCGATCAGGTAGGCATCGCCACCGCTCGCATTCGCGTGAGCAACGACGGCCAGGTCCAGAGCGTGAACATCGGCGGCCGGCCCTTCGGCGGCACCCCGCAGGGCGACTGCATGGAGAACGTGGTCAAGACCGCGCGCTTCCCGCGCTTCACCCGCACCCACTTCGACGTCACCTACCCGTTCTCGATCCGCCCCCTCAACTAGTGGGGGTCTTTTGCAAAAGACCCCCGCTCGTCGCGAGTGAATCGCTCCTCGCTCCCCCAAAAACCTGAAGGTCTCGCGGCGTCGCCGCTCGGTGCGTCCTCGCCCTTCGGGCTCGTCCTCCATTGTCCCGATCCCCAGACAGACTCGTTCCGCTCACCCTCGCGCTGGTGCTCTGCGCCTGCGGAGGGTCGCAGACCACGGTCGAGAACGCGCCGGCGCCCGGGCCGGCGCCGATGCCGACCACACCGGACGAGCGCCACGCGGCGATGGCGGAGCTCGCGGGCGAGCTCTTCACGGCCATGGCCGAAGCCGACGCCGACCGGCTGCTCGTGCCCGTCGACGAGCTGAGCCCGATCCTCGAGCCGGACGCGATCCAGCGCATCGAGGCGCTCCGGATGGCGATCCACGCGCGAGTGGAGCTCGACCCGGCCCGCCACGGCATCTTCCGCGAGACCGAGCTCTGGGGCTTGTGCGCGCTCGGTGCCCGCAACGAGCCGGCCAGCGGCTCGATCGGCCTGAGCGCCGAAGGTTGGATCATCGAACGGGCCATGATCGTCGGGAAGCGCGCCGATGGCCGCCGCCTCGGCGCGTGGTTCGAGGGGACGTTCGTCTACGCTGGGGGCCGGCTCCGGGCGATCGATCTGCGCCGCGTGGAAGATCCACGGTGGGAGCATTCCGATCTGGAGCTGGTGACCTGCGATATGCAGGTCGGCATGGGCGACCCACTAGATGTTGGTATGGTCACGCACTGAACCCCACTTTCCGTGGCGGAAGCAGTTGCACTCTTGATCCACCCTTTGTAAGCCTCGATGGACAGTGGCGTCCGTGCCCCCAAGAGGGGATCACGGACGACACCAGGCAACATTTACGCCTGTAAGGGCCCGCAAATACTTCGTTTTGGGCGAAGGCGGCGCCATCGAGGAATCAGTCGGATGAAGATCAAGAAGCTCGAGATCGTTGGCTTCAAGTCCTTCGTGGACAAGTCGGTGCTCCACTTCGATCACGACGTGACGGGCATCGTCGGCCCGAACGGGTGCGGAAAGTCGAACGTCGTCGACGCCATCAAGTGGGTGATGGGTGAGCAGTCGCCGAGCCGTCTTCGCGGCAAGGCGATGGACGACATCATCTTCGCGGGCTCGGAGACCCGCGGGCCGCATGGCTTCGCCGAGGTCCAGATCACCTTCGACAACGCCGACGGCCTGACCCCGCCCGAATATCGCGACTACGCCGAAATCACCGTCAGCCGACGCCTCGATCGCACCGGCCGCAGCGACTACTTCATCAACAAGACTCCCGTCCGCCTGATGGACGTGACGAACCTCTTCCTCGGCACCGGCGTCGGCCGGCGCGCCTACTCGATCATCGAGCAGGGCCGCATCGGCTACATCGTCTCGTCGAAGCCGGCCGATCGCCGATCGATGATCGAAGAGGCGGCGGGCATCACGAAGTTCAAGGTCCGCAAGGCCGCCGCCGAGCGGAAGATGGGCCACACCCGCGACAACCTGCTCCGGGTCGGCGACATCCTCGGCGAGCTCGAGCGGAACCTCGCCTCGCTCAAGCGGCAGGCGCAGAAGGCCGAGCGCTACAAGCGCTACCGCGACGAGGTCCGGGACCTCGAGCTCTGGATCGCCTCGTTCCGCTACCTCGAGCTCTTCGGCGAGACGAGGGTGGTGCGCACCCGCCTCGAGACCGAGAGCGCCGCGTCCGAAGGCTCCCGCCTCGCGCTGCGAGTGAAGGAAGCGGAGCTCGAGGCCGAGCGCTCCGACGCCGACCGTCTCGGCGCCGAGGTGGAGCGCTCGCAGAACCGCGCCTACGAGCTCGACAACGAGGTCCGGCTCTACGAGGGCCAGATCCAGCAGCAGCTCGATCGGCTTCGTGCATTGCGCGAAAAGGAGCAGCTGGCGGAGCGCGAGCTCGGCGAGCTGATCGGTCAGCGTGACGCGCTCGCCAAGGAGCACCACGGACTGGCCGTGGCCCTCGAGGATCTCGAGGCCGCCGAGGCGGAGGCCGAGCAGATCTTCGCCCGGGAGTCCTCCGAGCTCGAGCGCCGCCGGCTGGCGGTGGCCGAGGCCGAGCGCGCGGTGTCGAACGCCCGTGGTCGGGTGGGGGACGCCGAGAAGCGGATCGCGCGCGCCGAGGCGGTGCTCGCGAGCTTCGAGAAGCGCCGACAGGAAGGCCACGAACGCCTCGAACGGATGCGCGCCGACAAGGACGCGCTCGCCCAGCGCTCCGCGGAGCAGCAGCAGCAGGCCGAGGAGCTCGCCGCGCGGCTCGAGGGGCTCAAGAGCGGCCGCGAGCAGACGGCCGCCAAGAAGGACGAGATCGAGCGCGAGCTCCGCGAGCTCCGCGACCAGATCCGCGGCTCCGACGAGGACGTGGAGCGCCTCCGCGAGGAGAGCGCGACCAAGCGCTCGCGGCTGCGCTCCCTACGCGAGCTCCAGCAGAAGTTCGAAGGCGTCGGCGCCGGCGTTCGCGCGCTGATGACCCGCTACGCGAGCGACGACGACGCGCGGCGGGCGAAGGGCGTGGTCGGTCTCGTGGCCGACCGGATCCAGTGTCCGCCGGAGCTGACCCAGGCGCTCGCCGGTGCGCTCGGCGAGCGGCTGCAGGAGGTCGTGGTCGAGCGGATGGACGACGGGCTGAAGGCCCTCGATTGGCTCCGCGCCGAGGGTCTCGGCCGCGCGACGCTCTGGCCGCGGCGACCGCGGCGCGTGGTGCAGGCGCGCCCGCCGGTGAACGCGGAAGGCGTGATCGGCTGGCTGAGCGACCTGGTTCGCTCGGCGCCCGAGGACGAAGCGCTCGTGCGCGCCCTGGTCGGCGACGTGCTGGTGGTCGAAGACCTCGCGGCCGCGCTTCGGCTGCAGCGCGACGGCATCGACGCGCAGCTCGTGACCCGCGAGGGCGAGCACGTGTCGGCGCTCGGTGCGCTCACCGGCGGCGCCGGGGACGAGAGCGCATCGCACCTGCTCGACATGAAGCGGGAGATCCGCGAGCTCGAGGGCGTGGTCGGAACGCTCACCCAGCAGCTCGACGCCGCGGTTCAGCGCCACAACGAGCTGCGCCGGGGCATCGCCCAGCGCCAGGCGGCGATCGACTCCGCGCGTACCCAGGCCCACGACGCGGAGATCGCGATCGTGAAGGCCGACAAGGACGTCCGCCGGCTCCAGGCCGAGGCGACCGAGTCGATGCGTCGCTCCGAGGTCATGGGCGCCGAGATCGCGAACCTGATGCAGGCCCTCTCCGATGCGTCGGACGAGGAGACCGCCGCCCAGGAAGAGATCGAGTCCGCCCGGAAGAGCCGCGACGAGGCGAGCCAGGAGCTGGACGCCGCGAGCGGCATCCACGACGAGCGGCTCCGCGCGGTCGAGGAGCAGTCGCGCGCGGTCACCGAGGTCCGCGTCCGCGCGGCTCAGGCCCGCGAGCGGGCGGAGAGCGACCGCACGGCCCTCGGTCGCCTCGAGCGCAGCATCGAGGAGCTCGACCAGCGCGAGCAGCGGCTTCGCGGCGATGTCGAGCAAGGCGCGAAGGAGCAGGGACGGCTCTCGGCCGAGCTGCTCTTCAGCCGCGAGAAGCTACACCTCACGGTCGATTCGGCCATGAAGGCCCACGAGGCGCTCGGCGCCTGTCGCGCTCGCCACGACGCCGCCCGGCACGCGCTCGGTGAGCGCGAGGTCTCGTTGAAGCAGCTGCGCGCGAAGCTCGAGATCGTCGGCACCGAGGTGAACAAGCTGACGCTACGCGACCGCGAGCTCTCGATGGAGCTCGAGCATCTGCTCGGGTCGATCGAGGAGCGACACCGCGTCGACGTCCGCAAGATCCTCACCGAATACCACTCCCGACCGCTGCCCGACCGCGAGCAGCGCGAGCGCGCCAGCGAGCTGCTCCGACTCATCGAGCGGATGGGCGAGATCAACCTCATGGCCATCGAGGAGTACGAGGAGAAGGCCGAGCGCTTCGAGAAGCTCGACGCCCAGCGCAAGGACCTCGAGGAGGCGCTGAAGACCCTCGATCGGGCGATCCGCGAGATGAACCGCGAGAGCCGGCGGATGTTCAAGGACGCCTTCATCGCCGTGAACGAGCGCTTCAAGCTGCTCTTCCCGATCCTCTTCCGCGGCGGCAAGGCGGAGCTGAAGCTCTCGGATCCGAACGACCTGCTCGGCAGCGGCGTGGAGATCATCGCGCAGCCGCCCGGCAAGAAGCTCGGCTCGCTCGAGCTGATGAGTGGTGGCGAGAAGGCCCTGACGGCGGTCGCGCTGATCTTCGCCATCTTCCAGTACAAGCCGAGCCCCTTCTGTCTCCTCGACGAGGTCGACGCCCCGCTCGACGAGGCCAACATCGGCCGCTTCGCCCAGGCGATTCGCCAGATGACCGACCGCAGCCAGTTCATCGTGATCACCCACTCCAAGCGCACGATGGAGTTCACCGACGTGCTCTACGGCGTGACGATGGAAGAGCCGGGCATCTCGAAGCTCGTCGCGGTCGAGCTCCGCGGCGACAACCGCCCGGTCGCCGGCGACGAGCGCGAATCCGCCGTCGCCTGACCCACTCCCGTCCCCCAGTCGGCCCCTGAACTCTTGCCTCGCGCAGAGGCGCAGAGCCGCAGAGGTCACAAAGGAAGAAGGGAGATGAAGTGGTGGCCGGTTTTTCGGCTGACTGGTCGTCGTGCGTCACGGCAGCGTCGATGCAAGGCCGCCGCAAGCAGACCTCCTCGTTCCTTCCTTCTTCTCTTCTCCGCGAACTCTGCGCCTCTGCGCCTCTGCGCCTCTGCGCCTCTGCGCGAGGCAAGGTCGCACTGGGCTCAGAGGGCGCCGCTCACTTCAGGCCGTAGTCTTTGATCTTGTAGAGCAGCGCCCGGTGGCTGAGCTCGAGGAGCTTGGCCGCCTGGGTTCGGTTCCCGTCGGTCTTCTCGAGGGCGCGAGCGATGAGCGTCTTCTCCATGAAGCGCTGCATCTTCTTGATGGAGAGCTCGTCGCTCGCGAGGATGATCTTCGACGGGTCGACCGGGTCGAGGAGCTTCGACGGTAGGTCGCCGGTGGTGATGCGCGTGCCCTCGCAGAGGACGACCGCGCGCTCGATCACGTTCTCGAGCTCTCGGACGTTGCCGGGCCAGGGATAGCCGAGCAGCACCTTCTTGGTCGCCGCGTCCACGCCTTCGATCTCGGTCCCGAGCTTGGCGTTGTTCTTCTCGACGAAGCGCTCGATGAGCAGCGGGATGTCCTCGGCGCGCTCACGGAGCGGTGGCACGACGATCTGGAGCACGTCGAGGCGGTAGTAGAGGTCCTCCCGGAACGTCCCGGCGTCGACCTCCTGCTCGAGGTCGCGCACGGTGGCGGCGATCACGCGGACGTCGACCTTCTTGTCCTTCGTGTCGCCGAGCGGGCGGATGGTGCTCTCCTGCAGCGCGCGCAGCAGCTTCACCTGGAGCGCGAGCGGGAGCTCTCCGAGCTCGTCGAGGAAGAGCGTGCCGCCGTCGGCGACCTCGAAGAGCCCCTTCTTGTCCGAGTGAGCGTCCGTGAACGCGCCGCGCTTGTGGCCGAAGAGCTCGGACTCGAGCAGCGCTTCCGGGATGGCACCGCAGTTCACCGGGACGAAGGGCTTGCCCTTCCGGTCGGAGCGCTCGTGGAGGGCGCGCGCGACGAGCTCCTTGCCGGTCCCGCTCTCGCCGCGGACCAGCACCGTGGTCGAGAAGCCAGCGACCTTCTCGATCATCCGGAAGATCGTCCGCATCGGCTCGCTGGCACCGATCATCTCCCCGAAGCGCGATCGCTCGGCGACCTCCGCCCGGAGCCGGGCGTTCTCCTTCCGAAGCGACTCCCGCTCCTCGGCCTTCCGCAGCGCCAGCAGGACCTCGTCCTGCTTGAAGGGCTTCGACACGTAGTCGTAGGCGCCCGCCTTCATCGCCTCGATCGCGAGGTCGACGGACCCGAAGGCGCTCATGACGATCACGGTCCCTTCGAAGCCACGCTGGCCCAACGTCGCGCAGAGCTCGATACCGCTCATCCCCGGCATCCGGACGTCCGCGAGCACGAAGTCCGCGGGCTCGGCCTCGAGGGCCTCGAGGGCCTCCTCGGCGCTCCCGGCGGTCCGCACCTGATACCCGTGCTTCTTCAGGAGGGTCTCGAGGACCAGCCGGATGTTCTCCTCGTCATCGACGACCAACGCCCGCGTCACCCGCTCACCCTACCACTCCGCCCCCCTCCATCCTCTTTCGTCGGGCTTCGTTAGACCCGCTGTTCCCTTGTTCTCGCACAAAGGCACCAAGTCACGAAGGTTCCACAAAGGTTGGATTGGAGTCCGCTTCGCGGAGCGGCGGCGCGAATCGAGAACCGCCCCCGAGGTCGTAACGCCCACCTTTCTTGAACCCCTTTGTGGATCTTCGTGGACTTCGTGCCTTTGTGCGAGAACAAGAGTCCATCGGGCCCATCGCAGCACGGATTGGAAAACTGGGGGGTGTGCATCGACCCATGAACGAAGGCTGGCGCGAAGACCGCGCCGCCTGGGAGGTAGACGATGCGATTCGAACACGAGCGCGCCGTGATGGTGGCGTGCGCCCTGACGATGTTGGCCCCGCTCGGGGGCTGCGATACCCGCAAGCTCAAGCCGATCGATCCGGCGGTGTCGCAGTCCTTCGAGATCGACGTTCGCGGGAGCACTGGCGACGTGGACCTGCTCTTCGTGATCGACGACTCCGGCTCGATGGAAGACGAACAGGAGAGCCTCCGACGCGAGATCCCGCAGCTCGTGCGTGGGCTGACCTCGCCGCCGCTCGGCGACGACGGACAGCCGCTCTGGAACGCCGCCGAGAGCCTGCACATCGCGATCGTGACCACGAACCTCGGCACCAACGGCGTGCCCGAAGACCAGACCCGCGTGGGTGTGGCCTGCTCCGCCAACGGCAACCTCGGCGACGACGGCGCGCTGCTGGCATGCCCCGGTGGGTCGGTGAGCACCTGGGAGCCCGGGCAGGACATCGACGCCTTCGTCTCGGACATCGGCAGCTGCGCCGACGTCGGCGACGACGGCTGTGGCCTCGAGCAGCCGCTCCTCGCGGGCATCAAGGCGCTCGGCCAGGCCGGCTTCCCCCGCGAGGACGCGCTCCTCGCCGTGCTGGTGCTCAGCGACGAGGAGGACTGCTCCCTCGCCGATCCCGCGACGTTCTTCTCCGGCGGCGAGGTCGGCCGAGCGATCAACCAGCGCTGCTACACCGACACCCCGAGCCTCGTGTCCATCCCGGACGTCGTCGCTCGGCTGCGGGGCGACCGGGACCCCGACAGCTTCGTCTTCGCCGCCCTCGTCGGTGTGCCCGAGGATCTCGCGAGCGCCGACCTCGGCACGATGCTCGAAGACTCGCGCATGACCTATCGGCTCTCGCCCACGAACGAGCTCGGCGTCGAGCCGGCCTGCACGCGCCGCGAAGGGGGCGTGCTCGTCGGCGAGGCCGCGCCCGGTCGGCGCTACATCGAGGTCGCGCAGCAAGTCGACGGGCTCGTCGCCTCGATCTGCGCCGAGAGCTACCAGCCGGCCATCGCGGAGCTCACCCGCCGCATCGGGGGCCGGGTCGAGGGCATCTGCGCGACTCGGAACCTGACCCCGGCGGAAGACGGCTCGGTTCGCTGCTCGGTGAAGGAGACCCTCCCGGTCGGGATGACCTGCGACGACCTCGTCGCGCGCACCTACCTGATGACCGACGACGAGGGCCGAGAGATCTGTCGGGTCGAGCAGGCCATCGGCGACACCACCCAGGGCTGGTTCTACGACGTGAGCGATCCGGTGTGTGAGCAGGTGTCCTACACGGAGGGCATCGCGCCGCCCACCGAGGTCGGCGTCACCCTCTCGTGTCTCTCGCGCGTCGAGGACAGCCCCGACTCGCCCACCGGGCCATGATCCAAATGTCGGAGATCGCGAAGAAATTCGTGATCTTCGGCGCTCGCCGGGCGGGACGGCCCGCGAATCGCCAACGAGATTGGCGATCGCGGGCCGTCTCTCCTTGGATCTGCTGTTGGCACGGCCCTCGCAGTGTCTGGCTTCGGGGATCTCCCGATTCCCCGTCTCGACCTGCCAATCAGGGGTCCGAGGCGTTGATCGAAAAGGCTTCCAACGGGTATGCTGCGCCGGCTGCGGCGGGCACTTCCCAACCGAGGCTCGACTTCTGAGCTCCCCTGCTCCCGCATCATCGACGAAAACCGTCGGAGGAAATTCCGTGAACGAGATTGAAAAGACCCGCGGCCGCCGCTTCCGCCGCGCCCTCATCGTGCTCCTCGCCGGCGCCCTCGGGTTGGTCGGCTGTCTGGAGCGCGAGCTGCGGCCCCTGAACCCCTGCACGATCTCCGGTGTCGCCCGCGACATCCAGGTCAACCAGGTGGAAGAGGTCGACCTGCTGTTCATGATCGACAACTCCGGATCGATGACCGAGGAGCAGGCGTCGCTCGCCGCCGAGATTCCTCGCCTCATCACGGTGCTCGCCTCCGGCGTGAACGGCGACGAGACCTTCCCGCCGGTCGGCTCGCTCCGAGTCGGTGTCGTCTCCTCCGACCTCGGCACCGGCCCCGCCGGCGCCTGTGGCTCCATGTTCGGCGACGACGGCGTGCTGCTCACCACGGGCAACACCGCCAACCCGTCCTGCATGGCCACCTACCCGACGTGGCTCGAGTTCGCGGCCGACACGGACGACCCGGGCGCCTTCGCCACCGACGTGCAGTGCGTCGCGACGGCCCTCGGCACCAACGGTTGTGGTTTCGAGCAGCAGCTCGACGCCATCCTGAAGGCGCTCACGCCGAGCACCTCGGGCATCACCTTCGCGGGCGGCACCGTCGGTCACGGCGACGGTCAGAACGCCGGCTTCCTCCGCGAGCGCTCGCTGCTCGCCATCATCGCGCTGACGGATGAGGACGACTGCTCCGCCATCGACACGGGTCTCTTCGAGATGGACAACCCCCTCTACGACCCGAACCTCAACCTCCGCTGCTTCAACCACCCGGAGGCCGTCCAGCCGATCGACCGTTTCACCAACGGTCTCATCGCGCTTCGTGAGGCCAACCCCGACCTACTCGTCTACGCGACCATCACCGGTATCCCGGTCGACCTGGTCCCGAGCTCCGAGATGGCCCTGGCCCCGCAGGTCGAGTCCATCCTGGCCGACTCCCGCATGATCGAGATGCCCAACCCGATGGACAGCACCCAGCTCGTCCCGAGCTGCGACATCCCGGGCCGCGGTCGCGCCTTCCCGCCCCGCCGCATGATCCAGCTCGCGGCGGACCTCGAGGAGCGCGGCGCCAACGGCGTCGTCCAGTCCATCTGTCAGGAGGACTACTCGGGCGCGCTCGACGCGATCATCTCGAAGATCGCCGACGTCCTCGGTGGCGCCTGCCTGCCGCGTTCGCTCAACCGGAACTCCAGCGGCGAGGTCGAGTGTGACGTCGTCGAGATCATCGACACCGACATCGTCGGTAGCTGTGAGGAGATCCCCGGCCGCATCTCGGACGGCATCGACGAAGAGCTCGGCCGCCCGCGCTGCGTCGTCTCGCAGATCACCACCACCGGTAGCATCCCGCCCGCGGACCCCGCTGGCTGGTACTACGACGACTTCAGCGCCGACGTCATCGAGCGCTGCGAGGAGACCCCGCAGCGGATCTCCTTCACGCCGGGCGCCGAGCCCCGCAACGGTAGCCGCGTTCGCCTCGAGTGCCTCCAGAGCGTCCAGGGCAGCGGCAGCATGATCGGCGTCGGCACCAGCTGCGCCGCCGACCCCGGCATCTGCGGCAGCGCGTCGGCGGACGTGCTCGACCTCTTCCCGCTCGGTCTCGCTTGCGAGGCGGAGAACACCGTCACCTGTCAGCCGCTCTGCAACTCCAGCGCGGACTGCCCCGGCGGCTTCACCTGCTACGACGCGAACATGGACGGCACGAGCTACTGCATCAACCCGACCTGTAACTGA
>CAYXAP010000006.1:70979-75942 GCA_964462035.1 uncultured Sandaracinus sp. | reverse complement strand
TCGGCGGCATGCCGCTTGATGCCGGGGGGGCATGACCGACATCCAGATCATCCCGCCCGCTTCGGGTCTCGAGGAGGAATCCATCGAGGCCGGGGGCGCTTCCGTTCACGCCGGCTGCCTGCTCGGGGTCGATGCCCATCCCGTGCAGGTGGAGGCTCGCCTGACCAAGGGGCTGCCGGCCTTCGACATCGTGGGGCTGCCCGAACGCGGCGTGCGCGAGAGTCGCGTCCGCGTGCGTTCGGCGCTCGCGGCCCAAGGGCTCGAGCTCCCCAAGGGCTGCTACGTGCTCAACCTCGCGCCCGGCGACCTCCGCAAGTCGGGCTCCGGCTTCGACCTCGCGATCGCCATCGCGCTGCTGAGCGCGGTCGGCACCGTCGACGCGCCCGAGCTCGCGTCCACGCTCTTCCTCGGCGAGCTCGGCCTCGATGGAACGCTTCGGCCGGTTCGCGGCGTGCTCGCCCATCTGCGGAGCGCGGCCGATCGCGGGCTCGCCGGCGCGATCGTGCCCGAAGCGAACGGCACCGAGGCGGCGCTCGTGGCGTCGCCGAGCTTCGACGTCCGGGTCGCCCGCGACCTGCGCGCCGTCGTCGAGCACCTCGACGGCAACGAGCGGCTCTCGAGGCCCGCGGTCGCGCTCACCGCGCGAGCGCCGCACCAGCCCGACCTGAGCGAGGTGAAGGGCCAGGCGTCCGTCCGGCGTGCCCTCGAGATCGCCGCCGCCGGCGAGCACCACCTGCTCATGCTGGGGCCGCCCGGTGCCGGCAAGACCATGCTCGCGCGGCGGCTGCCCTCGATCCTCCCGCCGCCGACCACCGACGAGGCGCTGGCCATCGCCACCATCGCCAGCGTCGGCGGCGGGCGCACGCCGACCGATCTCCGGCGAACGCTCCGCCCCTTCCGGGCGCCGCACCACACCGCCAGCGGTCCCGCCATGATCGGCGGCGGCGACCCGCCACGCCCCGGTGAGGTCACCCTCGCCCATCGAGGCGTGCTCTTCCTCGACGAGCTGCCCGAGTTCCGCCGCGACGTGATCGAGACCCTCCGCACCACGATGGAGCTCGGAGAGGTCTCGGTCGCGCGCGCGCGCTATCGGCTCAAGCTGCCGGCCGCGCCGCTGATCGTCGCCGCGATGAACCCCTGCCCCTGCGGCTACGCGGGAGATCCCGAGCGGCTCTGCGTCTGCACGCCCGACCGGGTCGAGAGCTACCGCCGCCGGATCAGCGGGCCGCTCGTCGACCGCTTCGACCTGCACGTCTCGGTGCCCCGCATGGTGGCCCGCGATCTGCGCGAGCCCGCGACCGGCGAGCGCTCCGAAGCCGTGGCCGCGCGCGTCGTCGCGGCGCGAGCGTTCCGAGCTCGCCGCAAGCGGTCGAGCCGGAGCGAGCTCGACGCGCTGCTCGGCCAGACCCGCGAAGAAGCGCTCGACTTCCTCGAGCGCGCGGTCGAGGTGCTCGGGCTCAGCGCCCGCGGTTTCGTGAAGGCGCTGCGGGTCGCGCGGACCGTCGCGGACATGGAAGGCCGCGAGTTGGTCGCCGAACCGCACGTGGCCGAGGCGGTGCAGTACCGACTCCTCGATCGACGGCAACGGTGAGTGGCGGGCGCCGGCGATCGGCGGCGAGTCCGCCGGCGCCGGCCGTCGACTCCTTCGATCGATCGCCGGCCGGGGCCCGGCACGTTCCGTGAAGTGGTCCTCCGCGCGCCACGTCGGCGCCACTCAGGAAGCACGAGGAGAAGAGAGATGATCAAAGCGAAGATCAAGGCGATGGACGACGCGCTGCGCGCCATCGAGAAGCAGTTCGGCAAGGGCAGCATCATGCGGCTCGGAGACCGCGAGACGCAGAACGTGCCGAGCTTCCCGACCGGCTGCCCGAGCCTGGACGACGCGCTCGGCATCGGCGGGTACCCGCGCGGGCGGGTGGTCGAGATCTACGGCCCGGAGTCGAGCGGCAAGACCACGCTGACGCTGCACGCGATCGCCGAGTGCCAGCGGAAAGGCGGACTCGCGGCGTTCATCGACGCCGAGCACGCGCTCGACGTCCAGTACGCGCAGGCGCTGGGGGTCGACGCCAAGTCGCTGCTGGTCAGCCAGCCCGACACCGGCGAGCAGGCGCTCGACATCACCGAGACCCTGGTCCGCAGCGGCGCCGTGGACCTGGTCGTGGTCGACAGCGTGGCGGCCCTGGTGCCGCAGGCGGAGATCGAGGGAGAGATGGGCGACGCCCACGTGGGCCTTCAGGCGCGCCTGATGAGCCAGGCGCTCCGGAAGCTCACGGGCATCACCCACCGGACCGACACCACGCTGATGTTCATCAACCAGCTCCGGATGAAGATCGGGGTGATGTTCGGCAGCCCCGAGACCACGACGGGCGGAAACGCTCTGAAATACTACGCTTCCGTGCGCCTGGACGTCCGCCGGATCGGCGCCGTGAAGAACGGAGATCAACACGTCGGGAACCGAACGCGGGTGAAAGTGGTCAAGAACAAGTGCGCCCCGCCCTTCCAGCGAGCCGAGTTCGACATCCGCTACGGCGAAGGCATCGACGCGATGGGCGATCTGCTGGACCGCGCGGTGGACGCGGAGGTGGTGGAGAAGAGCGGGAGCTTCTTCCGGTACGAGGGGAAAGTCCTGGCCCAGGGTCGGGAGAAGGCACGACTGGCGCTGAAGGAGGACGAGGCGATGCAGACGGCCGTTCGGGCGCGGCTCCGCGGCGAATCGGCCCCCGACCCCAAGGCCAAGGCCAAGGCCAAGAAGAGCGGCCCCAAGGACGAGTCCGACAAGGGCGCGACCAAGGCGGCCTGAGCCCTCACTCGCGCGATTGCTTCGCCGCGTCACACCGGGTACCACGAGCCCCGTGAAGGTCTTCCTCACCGGAGCGACGGGGCTCGTGGGCTCCGCGGTGGCGCGGCGGCTGCACGAGGACGGCCACGAGATCCACGCGCTGGTCCGTGACCGGTCTCGCGCCGGCCACCTCGAGCCGCTTCGCGCGACGCTCTTCGAGGGCGACCTCAGCTCGCCGAAGGTCATCGCGGATGCGGCCGCGGGCTGCGACATGGCGGTCCACGCGGCCGGCGAGGAGAGCCACCGCGCGACCCGGCGCGCGCTCGGGTGGATCCACGTCGCCGGCACCGAGAACGTGGTACGCGCGGTCGAACACGCGGGCGTCCGCCGGCTGGTCCACCTGAGCTGCACCGACGTGACGCTCCACGCGGGCAGCCGCACCGGCTGGAACGAAGACCGCGTGCTCACGATGCCACCGGCCGACCCGCACGGCGCGACCAAGCTCGCGGCCGAGGAGCTCGTGATCGGCAGCGGCGGCCGCGGCTCCAAGGGTGGCGGCTTCGAGACGGTCGCGCTCCGACCCGGCCTCGTCTGGGGGCCCGGCCCCGGCCAGACGATCCCCCGGCTCTGCGCCGAGGCGCTCGCCAGCGGCGGTCTGCGCCTCTACGGCTCCGGCCGCAATCTGGTCCCCGTGACCTACTCCGAGAACCTCGCGCACGCGGTGCTCTGCGCGCTCGAGGCCCCGAAGTGCACCGGCAACGTCTACTACGTGGTCGACGAGGAGCTGACCCTGGCCGGCGAGTTCTACACCTCGCTCTCGGTCAGCCTCGGCCTGCCACCGCCGAAGAAGAGCCTGCTCGGCGGTCGCATCGAGCTGATGCTCGCCGGCTGGCGCAAGCGCTTCGGCAGCGATGGGCCCTGGCCGAGCGACGTGCTCCGGCGCGGGTTCAGCGCGTCCTTCGATCCGAGCCGCGCGATCAACCACCTCGACTACCGCGCGCCCGTGCCGCAGCTCGATGGGCTGGCCGCGATCGCCGCCTGGGCCGAGGAGGAAGGCGGCCCCGAAGCGCTCGCCGAGCGCGCGCGACCGGCCGCGGACGACACGACCGTCGAAGCGCAGATCCGCGTCGCCTCCACCGCATGAGGCGGCGCGACCAGCTCGCGAAGCTGCGGCGGCTCGCCCTTCGCTCCGGCGACGCCGGCCCGGCCCAAGCGCTCGAGCTCCTGCTCGGGCTGGCCGACGAGAACCTCTGGCGCATGGCCCTCGAGGGCTGTGGTCTGAAGGACGGCGTGCCCGTGCTCGGCTCGTTCTTCGACGGACCGAAGACCACCCTCGCCCAGCGTCGCCTCGCGTGGCTGACCATCGTCGGCGGCGCGCCGGCCGACGCGCCGATGGACGCCTCGCTCCTCGCGCCGGCCACGCTGCGCTTCGCCGAGTGGCGCCTCGAGCGCTGGCCCACCGGCGCGCTGCCCCGCTTCGCCACCGTCCCGTCCCTCGCCTTCGATCGCTGCTGGCTCGCCGCCGTGCCCGCCTTCGCGCTCCACCTCCCGAAGCTCCGCGAGCTCACCATCGAGCGCGCACGGCTCACCGGGCCGCTGCCCGACGCGCTCTGGACCTTGCCGCTCGAGACGGTGCGCGTGGAACACGCGTGGCTCGACACCTTCCCCGACCGAGCGAGCGAAGCCTCGCTGCGCACCCTCTCGCTCGTGGGCAATCGCATCACGCGGCTCCCGCGCGATCTCGTGGCCCGCTTCGCGGGGACCGAGGTCGCTCTGCGCGCCAACCCCCTCGACGAGGACGCCCAGCGCCTCGCGCGCGCGGCCGGCGCCCTCTGAGCCGGCGCGGCGTCTGGCCAGCACGACCGGCGAGCGAAAGCCGTGCGAGTGGTAGGCTCAGGCCATGGCGCCGCGTGTGCGTTTCTTCGAGAACCCCGCGGGTCAGCGTGTCGCCTATGCGACGGACGGCGCCGGACCTCCGCTCGTCTGCGTGGCCTGGTGGGTCAGCCACGTGGAGGACGACTGGCGCCGGCCGGGGTTCCGGCGCTTCTTCGGCGCGTTGGCCGAACGGCACACGGTGGTCCGCTACGACCGGCCGGGGGCAGGGCTGAGCGACAGAGACCGAGCGGTGGTCGATCTCGAGAGCGAGGTGGCCACGCTCGAAGCGCTGGTGGAGCACCTGGAGGC
>CAYXAP010000006.1:0-70879 GCA_964462035.1 uncultured Sandaracinus sp. | reverse complement strand
ACGTCGCGCATCCGGCGCTCGTCGTGCACCGTCGCGGCGACCGCACCATCCCTCACGCCGCCGGTCGCGAGCTGGCCGCCGCCCTCCCGGCCGGCGAGCTGGAGACGCTCGAAGGCGACGCGCACCTGCCATGGTTCGGCGACGTCGACGAGGCCGCCGAGACCGTGCTCGCTTTCCTCGGCGGCGAAGCGACCACGAGCCGGCCCGAGCGAGAGTTCGTGCGGGAGGGGGCGACCTGGCGCCTCACCTTCGCGGGGACCAGCGTGCACCTGCCCGACGCGCGCGGACTGAACGACCTGGCGGAGTTGCTCGCGCGCCCAGGCCAGGCGGTCCACGCCCACACCCTCTACGCCGGCGACGAGCCGCGAGTGGACGGGGCCGACCCCGTCCTCGATTCGGCGGCCAAGGCGGCCTACCAGAAGCGGCTCCACGCGATCGCGGAAGCGCTCGAGGAAGCGGAAGCTCGCCAGCAGGTGCGGCGGGCCGACGCGCTTCGCGAGGAGCGCGACCAGATCGCCCGCGAGCTCCGTGCCGCCGTGGGTCTCGGTGGGCGCGCGCGGACGCTGGGCAGCGACTCGGAGCGCGCGCGAAAGGCGGTGTCGGCGCGAGTCCGCGCCTCCCTCGACAAGATCGAGGCGGTGCACCCGCCGCTCGCCGAGCATCTCCGAGCCAACCTGAGCATGGGCACGTTCTTCTCCTACGAAGACCCGGACGGGCCCCTCTGGCGGCTCTAGGGGGCCGCCATCGCATCGCGATCGCCCCCGCCAGGTCTCACCTGGCGGCCCGCTAGGTCGAAGGGCGCGCCTTGGGATCGACCCCCAACCCGAGGAGAACGCCATGAAGCCCGAACTGAAGAATCTGATGCGCGACCGCCAGCAGCCGCTCGTCGCCCTCTACCAAGAGCAGCCCGAAGCGGCCTGGGTCGTCGACTCGGCGCGCACCGAGTGGAAGAGCGACGACCCGCTCCATTCGTCGGTCTGGATGGGCCCGGCCGACCCCATCCGCGTGCCCATCGCCGTCCACCGCGCGGTCGGTGGCGAGAGCGACGAGGCCGTCCCTGGGGACCTGCTCGCCGCAGCGCTCGCGAGCTGCTTCGATTCGACCTGCCGTGTCGTCGCCAATCGGCTGCGGATCGACATCCGGCACCTGGCCGTGACCGTACGGGCCGAAGTCGACGTGCGCGGCACGCTCCTCGTCTCGTCGACGGTGCCGGTCGCCTTCCAGCGGATGAGCGTCCGCTACGAGCTCGAGCTCGGCGAAGGCACCAAGCCAGGCCAGCGGGAGATGCTGGTCGGCCTCACCGAGAAGTGCTGTGTCGTCTTCCAGACCCTGAAGAACGCCCTCCCCGTCGACGTGCAGCCGGCCGAACGACGGACCGAGGCTCCCGACCCCCATCCACGACCGTCGCTCTGAAGCCAGGGCGGAGCCGGCGAGATGTCGGCTCCGCCGAGCGACCGGCGCGGGCGACCTGAACGAGACCCGCACGCGTGTCAGGGTCCACCCATGGAGCTCACCCCCAAGCTCGACGCGGACCCCTACACGCTGATCGGCGGCGAAGATGGCGTCCGTCGCCTCGTCGACCGCTTCTACGACCTCATGGACGAGCTCCCCGAGGCGGCAGAAGTGCGTGCGTTGCACGCTCGCTCACTGAAGGCGTCGCGGGAGAAGCTCTTCCTCTTCTTCAGTGGCTGGCTCGGCGGCCCGCAGCTCTACGTCGAGAAGTACGGTCACCCCCGGCTGCGGCGCCGGCACTTCCCGTTCGCCATCGGGACGCGAGAGGTCGACCAGTGGATGCTCTGCATGCGCCGCGCGATCGACGAGACGGTGGCCGATGAGAACCTGCGGACCTTCTTGGTCCTCCGGCTCGAGCCCCTCGCGCAGCACATGCGCAACCAGCCCGGGTGAGCGCCGCGGGCCCCAAACTCAGTGCGAAGAGACCGAGGCGCCGGCCCGGTCGTGGACCGAGAGCCGTCGGATCAGCGAGGCGCTGGCATCGTTCATGCCACGCAGCTCCACCTCGACCTCGAGGGCCCGGAGACCGAGCACCACTCGGTCCACGGCCGCGACGGCGGAGTCGTCCCAGACGTGAGCGTCGCCGAGGTCGATGACCACGCGGGGGTGCTCGGCGTCGATGCGGACGGCCTCGATGAAGTCCTCGACCGAGACGAAGAAGAGCTGGCCTTCGACCCGGTAGGTGCAGAGCCCCTGCTCCGCGTCGGCGATCCGCTCCACCACGACGAGCTTGCCCACGACCCGGGCGAAGAAGAGCGCGCTCAGGAGCACGCCCACGATCACGCCCTTGGAGAGATCGTGAGTGGTGACGACGACGGCGACCGTGACGAGGAGCACGATCGCTTCGCTCTTGGGCATCACCGTCAACCGCGGGAGCGACGACCAGTCGAAGGTGCTGAGCGAGACCATCACCATGACCGCGACCAGCGCCGGCATGGGGATCCGCGCGACGACGTCGCCGAGCCCGACGACCAGAACGAGCAGGAACACCCCGGCCACCAGGGTCGAGAGCCGGCCGCGACCGCCGGACTTCACGTTGATCACCGACTGCCCGATCATCGCGCAGCCCGCCATGCCCCCGAAGAGGCCGGCGACGATGTTCGCCAGCCCTTGCCCACGCGCCTCACGGTGCTTGTCGCTCGGTGTGTCGGTCGCTTCGTCCACGATCTTGGCGGTCAGCAGGCTCTCGATGAGCCCCACCAGCGCCAGCGCGAAGGAGTACGGCGCGATGATGGCCAGCGTCTCGAAGGTCAGCGGCACGCTGGGGAGCGCGAGCTGCGGGAGCCCATCGGGCAGCGCCCCGAGATCGCCGACGGTGCGCACCTGCCAGCCGAAGGACCAGCTCAGCGCCGTGAGCACCACGATGGCGACCATCGGTGAGGGCACGGCGCGGGTGATCCGCGGGAGCCCGTAGATGATCGCCAGCCCCGCGGCGATCATGGCGAAGGTGAGCCAGCCCTGCCCTTCCACCTGCGGGAGCTGCGCCAGCAGGATGAGGATCGCCAGTGAGTTCACGAAGCCCGTCATCACGCCCCGCGGAACGAAGCGCATGTAGCGCGCGAGCCGGAGATAGCCGAAGGCGATCTGGATCGCGCCGGTGAGAAGCGTCGCGGCCAGGAGGTAGGGAAGCCCATGCTCGCGGACCAGCGGCACCACCACGAGCGCCATCGCGCCGGTGGCGGCCGAGATCATCGCCGGACGCCCGCCGGCGAAGGCCGTGACCACGGCGATGCAGAACGACGCGTAGAGACCCACCGCGGGATCGACGCCGGCGATGATGGAGAAGGCGATGGCCTCGGGGATGAGCGCCAGAGCCACGACGGCGCCGGCGAGGACATCGGCGCGAGGCTGGGCGAACCAGGAAGAGAGGGGCGAATCGGACATGGGGACGGAGCTCGCCAGCGGAGCGCAGGCGTAGGTCGCCGGCGCAACGCGAGGCGCGATGCGGGAGCCTTGGGGGGGGCGTTCGGCGCGCAGAGCGCGCGCTCGGGCCAGGAATGCCGTCGCTCACGCGACGCCCGGCCCACGGTTGGGGGCGCTACGTAGCGCGTCCCAGCTCAGGCGCCACCGATGATCGAGAAAAATGACGCGCCGCGCCATGGTCGAGCCCGAGGGCTGGGCTCGCGCGCACGGCGGCGCCGGCTCAGCAGGTCGGGCAGTCGGGGCCGACCGGCGGCCGGACGACCCACTCGAAGGCATCGATGAGCGCCATCGAGTCGAACCATCCGTCGCCCGAATCCCAGATCACGAAGCGAAGGGTGATCTCCTCGCCGCCGGTGACCGGGGTGGTGGTGCGAAGCCAGCCGGTGCCCGCGCCGGCGATGCGTCGAAAGGGCAGGCGGCCCGCGCAGCTGTCCGAGTCGAAGCCGGTCCCCCCGAGCGGCTCGGTCCCGAGCGAACAATCGAAGCGGCGGCCGCCGAAGGTCCCCGCGATGCACGCCTCGAGGAAGGAGGCGTTCACGCTGATCGGGTTCCCTTCCATGTCGAAGGCGATGTTCGCGGACGGCTCGCCGTCCCGCTCGAGGAGCACGGCATAGAAGTCGTTGAACGACGAGCAGATGAAGCTCGGGTACTCCTGAGTGAAGAAGAAGGAGGCGAAGGTCAGGGCCACGGCGTTGGTCGGGACCTTCAGCCGCACCTCGAGGCCGAGCGAGTCGAAGGGCGAGCCGCTCATCACCCCCGGGCAAGCGGGGCTCTCCACGGGGAAGCCTTCGGGGAAGCCGTGCGGCGAGTCGAAGTTGGCGCAGCGGAGCGCGGTCAGACCGGTCGGCTCACGAGCGGCGCCGCTGCTGATCGAGAGCATCTGCGGACCGGCGAGCGGGTCGTTGACTCCCATCGAGTCGACGACGGTGATCTGCTCCTCGCTGGCGAGCGGCTCCATGAGGTCCGCCGATCCCAGCCGCGCCGAGATCACGCCCCAGCCTTCCGCCGCGTCGCGGCAGAGCCCGATGGCCGTCAGCGCCGCCTCGGGGCTCGGCCCATCGCCGGCCTCCACCGCCGGGCAGGGCGGCAGCCCGTCGAGCCCATCGCAGTCCTCGTCGTAGCCGTTGCCCGGGATGTCGTAGGCGCCGGGGTTGATGCCCGGCTCGCAGTCGTTGCAGTCCACCCGGGTCGGGAAGCCGTCGCCGTCGCGGTCCGAGTCGGGAGTGCCGGGGTCCGCGCACTCACCATAGACGGCGCCGCAGGTGGTCACGAGGGTGCCGCCATCCAGAGGGACGGTCACCGATCCGTCGGCGAGCCCCGGCTCGCACCCTGCGTCGGCCGGCCCGAGGTCGGTGCCGAAGTCCCGAGCGACGGTCGCGTCGAAGGTCCCGCCATCCGGCGGGAGGAAGTCGTCCGGTCGCTCCTCGAGCTCGTGGCTGAGGTAGCAGCCCGAGAGGCCGACGCTGGCGATCAAGAGAAGGCGATACACGGCGGGAGCATAGCGCTCATCCACGCGAACGCAGATCGCTCGACGCCGGTGGGCCGGTGGGGTAACGAAGCCGGGTGCCGGCCTTCCCCTTCGAGCAATATCCCGTCTACGCCTGGGCCCTGGTCTTCGTGATCGCCTTCGGCGCGCTCTCGTTCCCGGCGCTCTTCTTCGTGACCGCGCCCTACGGCCGGCACTTCCGCGAGGGCTGGGGGCCGACCATCCCGGCGAAGCTCGGCTGGATCCTGATGGAGGCGCCCTCCCCCATCGGCTTCGCCGCCATGTACTTCCAGTCCGACCACGCGTTCGACAGCGCGCCGCTGGTGATGCTCGGGCTCTGGCAGACCCACTACATCTGGCGCTCGTTCATCTTCCCGCTCTTGATGCGGGGCAAGGGCAAGCGGAAGCCGCTGATGACGGTGGTCCTGGCCATCCTCTTCAACTGCTGCAACGGCGCGCTCAACGGCTTCGCGGTCACCGAGCTCGCGCCGCACCTGTGGACGAACGAGTGGCTCACGGACCCACGCTTCCTCGGCGGGCTGGCAGTCTTCACCATCGGTTGGGCGATGAACCAGCACTCGGACCACCTGCTCCGCAACCTCCGGAAGCCCGGGGAGACCGGCTACAAGATCCCCCACGGTGGTGCCTTCCGCTGGGTCACCAGCCCGAACTACCTGGGCGAGATCGTCGAGTGGTTCGGCTTCGCGCTCGCGGCGTGGACCATCCCGGGTCTGGTCTTCGCGCTCTTCACCACGGCCAACCTCCTGCCGCGGGCCATCTCCCACCACCGCTGGTACCACGAGAAGTTCGAGGACTATCCCAAGGCGCGGAAGGCCATCCTCCCCTTCCTGCTCTGAAGCGAGCCGGGCGAGGGAAGCTCGACTCACGAAAGTCACATCGCCCCGCAAAACTCGCGGCAAGACCCCCTTCCGGTCTGTTAGATCTACGGCGTGCGCCAAGCTCGCCTCCTCGGCCTACTCTTCACCCTCGCTCTCCTCCTCACCCCCCACGACGCCTCGGCTTACATCAGCCAGGTGGACGGCGTGCTCGTGCCTCGGACGGCCCGGATGCAGGCCTGCCTGGACCGCACGGCCACGGGTGAGACCATGGCCGGAGCCGTCAGCGCCATCGAGGATGCGGCGGTGCTTCCGGAAGCGTACCGACCGGTCGAGCAGCCGCTGGGCAGTGGCACCTACCCGGTCACCTTCCGGATGATCGGCGAGGGCGCCGGCTTCCGGAACGTCTTCGGCTACTACTGGACCGACGAGGACGTCACCAACCCGGCGAACCTCCACATGATCTTCGACTGCCGCCCGAACAGCGGCGCGTGCGACTGCCCCTGCGACCCGACGTCGATGCGGAGCAGCGACGGGTCGGCCACGAGCTGGCAGCGCACGATCGACTTCGCGACCCTTCCCGGCTTCGCCCCCGGTCGCGCGATCGGCTTCTTCATCCGGACGCCCGAGCTCCTGACCACCGGCTCGAACAACGACCACTGTGGCGGCCCCGACGCGGGGAACCAGGACCACCGCACGTACTTCACCAGCCAAGCGCTGAACGACGACGGCGACTATGTGCACTTCCTGGTCTACGAGAGCGCGACCTTCGCCAACACCTACTACTTCGGCTTCGAGGACCTCTTCCGCGGCGGCGACAACGACTTCGAGGACGTCCTCGCCAAGGTCACGGGTCTGGTCCCGACGTGCACGCCCCAGCTCGAGACCTGCGACGGCCTCGACAACGACTGCGACCTGAACGTCGACGAAGGCGTGACCCGCGGCTGCTCCACCGCCTGCGGCTCCGGCATCGAGACGTGCATGGCGGGCAGCTTCGGCGGCTGCACCGCCCCGACCTCCTCCCCCGAGGTCTGCGACGGCATCGACAACGACTGCGACGGCAGCGTGGACGACGGCCTCCCGCCCCGCGCCTGCTCGAGCGCCTGCGGCGCCGGCACCGAGGTCTGCACCGGCGGCGTCTACGCGGACTGCAACGCGCCGACTCCCACCATCGAGGTCTGCAACGACGCCGACGACGACTGCGACGGGATGACCGACGAGATGATCACCCGAGCGTGCGGGACCATCTGCGGCAGCGGCACCGAGACCTGCATGGGCGGCACCTTCGTCGGCTGCACCGCCCCGAGCCCGGGCACCGAGAGCTGCAACGGCGACGACGACGACTGCGACGGCCGCACCGACGAGGGGCTCACCCGCGGATGCATGACCGCCTGCGGCGCCGGCACCGAGGTCTGCATCTCCGGTAGCTACGTGGGCTGCACGGCCCCGACGCCCGGCATCGAAGCCTGCAACGACATCGACGACGACTGCGACGGCATGACCGACGAGGGCCTCACCCGAACCTGTTCGACCAGCTGCGGCACCGGCACCGAGATGTGCGAGATGGGCGCGTGGGTCGGCTGCGACGCGCCCACCCCGGGCGTCGAGGTCTGCAACAACATCGACGACGACTGCGACGGCGTCATCGACGACGGGAACCCGGGCGGCGGCGCGATGTGCCTGCCGGACGGCATGGGCGGCTACGACGTGGTCGACGGACCGGTCGGCGACCGCTGCATCCCCGGTCGGGTGCGCTGCGAAGCCGGCGCGCTCGTCTGCCGCGGCGCGAGCAGCCCGGCGCCCGAGATCTGCAACTGCGAGGACGACGACTGCGACGGCATGGTCGACGAGGACTCCGGCGAGGGGCTCTGCCCCGGCGACGGCGTCTGCCTCGACTGCACCTGCCTCACCCCGTGCATCGACCGCGAGTTCCCCTGCCCGCCGGGCCGCGAGTGCGACACCAGCCTGGCGATGCCGGACGCCGGCATCATCGGCTACTGCCGCGCCGGCATGTGCGAGGACGTCGAGTGCGCCGAGTCCGAGGTCTGCGACCCGCTCACCGGCGAGTGCCAGGACCTGTGCGCCGACGTCCGCTGCCCCGACGGTCGCGCGTGCGTGCGCGGCATCTGCGTCGAGGACAACTGCTACGGCCGCGGCTGTCCGACGGGCGAGCAGTGCCGGATGGGGAGCTGCCAGCCGAACCCCTGCGCGGGCGTGAGCTGCGGCGAGGGCGAGTACTGCTCCGAGGGCACCTGCGTGCCCGTCTGCACCACCGAGTGCCCGGATGGTGAGATCTGCACGGCCGGCGTGTGCGCGCCCGAGCCCTGCGGCGGCTGTGGCTCCGGCGAGTCGTGCGTCGGCGGCGAGTGCGTCAGCAACCAGTGCAACCCGGCCTGCGGGTCCGGCCGCGTGTGTCGTGGCGAGACCTGCGTGGACGACCCCTGCCGGCTGGTCCGCTGCCCCGACGCCACGATGTGCGTCGACGGCGAGTGCATCTCCGACTCCGTCGCGCCCCGAATGGAGGACCCGCGACTGGCCCTCGCGACCGGTGGTGGCGGCTGCGCCTGCGACACCACGGGTGCGGAGGGCGAGCTCCCGGCGCCGCTGATGGCGCTGACGCTCCTGGCGCTCTTCGGTCTCCGCCGGCGGCGCATCGACCGCGCGCGGCTTCGGTCCGCGGGGTCCGTCGCCGCCATCGTGGGCGTGCTCTTCTTCGCGGGCGGCTGCGAGGTCGACCCCTTCTGCCTCGAGGGCTGCGAGGAGGGCGACGGCGGCGTGGCCGACATGGGCCGGCCGGACGCCCGGGCAGCGGACGGCTGCGTCGCGACCGGTGACGAGACCTGCAACGAGCTCGACGACGACTGCGACGGCCTCGTCGACGAGGGCTTCGACACGAACACCGACGAGCGGAACTGCGGCGGCTGCGGCATGGTCTGCGTGCTGCCCGGCGCGTTCCCCGGCTGTGAGGACGGCACCTGCGTGGTCGATCGCTGCGAGATCGGCTTCCACGACATCGACGGCGTCGGCACCAACGGCTGCGAGTACGAGTGCCTCGAGAGCGGCGACGAGGTCTGCGACGAGCGGGACAACGACTGCGACTCGACCATCGACGAGGGCATCTCCCTCGGCACGCCGGAGAACTGCGGCGCCTGCGGCAACGTCTGCGCGTTCCCGAACGCGGCGGCGATGTGCACGGACGGCAGCTGCGAGATGGGCGACTGCAACGCCGGTTTCGTCGACATCGACGGTGACCCGGCCAACGGTTGCGAGCTGGCGTGTGCGCCGACGGGCGCCGAGCGCTGCAACGGCGTCGACGACGACTGCGACGGAACGATCGACGAAGGCTTCGACACCACCTCCGACCCGAACAACTGCGGCACCTGCGGGACCCGCTGCGACTTCGTGAACGCGACCGGGCTCTGCACCGGCGGCATCTGTGGCATCGGCGCCTGTGACGGCGGCTTCGTCGACATCGACGGGCTACCCACCACCGGCTGCGAGTACCCCTGCACGCCGAGCGGTGGCGTCGACGACTGTGACGGCGTCGACGACGACTGCGATGGCATCATCGACGAGGCCGACCCGGTGGTCGGCACCCCCTGCGGATCGTCGACCGGGCGCTGCTCGCCGGGCACGAACGTCTGCCGGCGCGGAACGTTGGTCTGCATCGGCGGCACCGGCATGCTCCCCGAGACGTGCGACGGGACCGACGAGGACTGCGACGGGATGACCGACGAGAACCCGGGAGGCTCCAGCCTGCCCGGGACCGGGGTCCGCTGCGGCAGCACCGACACCGGCGCGTGCGTCTACGGCAGCGTGGTCTGCTCGGGCGGCGCCCTCGGCTGCGGCGGCGCGCTCGTGGAGCCCACGATGGAGCTCTGCAACGGCATCGACGACGACTGCGACGGCACGGTCGACGACTCCCCCGCGCCGCCCGGTTCGACGCCGGCGAGCTGCGCGGAGACCCGCGGCGTCTGCGCCGGGCGCACACCGACCTGCAACGGCGCGAGCGGCTGGGGCTGCTCGCTCCCGGCGACCTACCAGGCGACAGAGACGATCTGCGACGGCCTGAACAACGACTGCGATGGCGCGACGGACGAGGGCTGCCTGACTCCGCAGCCGGCAGGGGACCGCCGGGTCGACCGCGGGACGTCGGCCGGCGCACAGAACTCGGTCCAGGTGCGGATGTCGGGCGACGGCGCCTCTCGGGTCTACGCGACGTGGATGGAGACGCCGAGCACGGCAGGCCAGGTCTTCTTCAACCGGTCGACCGATTCGGGCACGAACTGGGGCGCGAGCTCGGTGCGGCTCGACGACGCCTCCGGCCCGGCGATCGGGCCGCGCTTCGCCGTGGTGAACGGGGGGCAGACGGTGAACGTGCACTGGGCGGACTTCCGCGGTGGCACGAACTACCGCGAGATGTATCGGGACCGTTCGACCGACTTCGGTGCGTCCTTCCCCAGCGCGAGCGTGCGGCTCAACGCGGGGATGAACATCGACGCCTTCAACGTCGAGACCGCCGTCAGCGGGAACAACGTGTACGTGGTCTACGAGGCCTTCACCTCGGTCCGGAGCCGGCACGTCTTCTTCCTGCGCTCCACCAACGGCGGCTCGAGCTTCGGTAGCCCGGTGCAGCTCGACCACGGCACCGGCACGAGCTTCGTCGCGTCGACCCCGAAGATCGCGGCCGACGGCAACGAGGTCCACGTGGTCTGGCGCGACAACCGCAACGGCGCGCTCGACATCTTCCACGTTCGCTCGACCGACTCGGGCGCGACCTGGAGCGCCAGCGACACGCGGCTCGACGGCGGCACCGCCGGCAGCGCGTCGAGCTTCGACCCGGTGGTCGCGACCGAGAACGGCAACGTCTACGTGGCTTGGATCGACGACCGCAACGGCAGCTCGTTCGACATCTTCTTCAACCGCTCGACCAACTCGGGCGCGAGCTGGGGCACGGCGACGCGCATCGACGACGACCCGCTACCCCACGACTCGACCGGCGTGCGGATCGCGGTCAGCGGCGCGAGCGAGCTGGTCGTCGCCTGGGTGGACTACCGCTCGGGCTTCGCCGACATCATCGCGCGCTACAGCGACACGGCGGGCGGCAGCTTCGAGAGCGCGCAGCGCGTGGACACGGGGACTGCCCCCGGCACGTCGACCAGCTTCGACCTCGCGCTGGCCGCGAGCGGCGGCCTGGTCGGCGCGGCTTGGGCCGACGACCGCTCGGGCTTCCTGGACATCCACGCCAACTACTCGCTCGACGGCGGCCGCACCTGGCAGCCGGACGATCAGCGCATGGACACCTCGAGCGCGGGCACGAGCGACAGCGAACGACCGCACGTCTTCGTCGGCGGCGGCACGATCCACGTCGGGTGGATCGACCACCGCAGCGGCGCGAACGGCGACGTCTACACCCGCCGCCTCTCTCCGTAGGTCGCCGACTAGAGCTACTCGACGAACCGCGGGGACGCTCTTACGCACTTACGCCGCGAGCCACGTTAGATGACATCTCGTGCGGAGCCCGCGGCTTAAGTGCTTAAGAGCGTCCCCCCTCTCCGCGCGCGGCAGCAGCCCAGCGTCTTCCGCCACGTCAGCCAAAAGCCCCCCACAGCAGAATTAGGAAGGGCCCCGCCACACGCTGGATACCGCTACCGTTGCTCCCTTCCGGGCCTGGCGGGGTTCGCGGGCCAGCGTTGGCAGGACCACAGTTGTCGACGTCTATAGCACGTCGGGGCGGAGGAGGAGGGATTCGAACCCTCGGTACCATCACTGGCACACACGATTTCCAATCGTGCACCTTCGACCGCTCGGTCACCCCTCCGGGGGCTCGCTCCCACCGAGGCGGGAACGAAAGGGATTGTCAAAAATGGCGGAGAGCGTGGGATTCGAACCCACGGTACCCAGGAGGTACACTTGATTTCGAATCAAGCGCCTTCGACCGCTCGGCCAGCTCTCCGCGGCGGAAACTAGCATCGACCTCCGTTCGGTCAACCCCCGGATTTCGTTCGCGTCAGCGGCCCCGGCGCTTGGCCCGGATCGCCTGGAAGAACTCGCGCAAAGCGGCCGCGCACTCGTCCTCGAGAACCCCGCCGACGTCGTCGATGCGGTGGTTCAGCCGGTCGTCGTCGCCGATACGGTAGAGGGTCCGGAAGGCCCCCGCCTTCGGGTCGGCCGCACCCCAGACCACTCGCGGCACCCGAGCGTTGACCAGGAGCCCCGCGCACATGGGGCAGGGCTCGAGGGTCACGTAGACCGTGCAGCCCTCCAGCCGCCAGCTGCCGAGCCGCGCCGCGGCCTTCCGGACGGCGATCAGCTCGGCGTGGGCCGCTGGGTCCTGCGCGTTCTCCCGCAAATTGTGGGCTCTCGCGAGGATTCGCCCCTCGTGGACGACCAGGGCACCGACCGGCACCTCACCGCGCGCGGCCGCCCGGGCGGCCTCCTCGAGGGCCAGGCGCATGAAGCGCTCGTCGGCCTGTGTGTCGTCCATCGTCGGGGTCCAGAAATGCAACGAGCCCCGACGCTTGGCGTCGGGGCTCGGCTGGCGGACTCGAGAGGATTCGAACCTCTAACCCCCGGTTCCGTAGACCGGTGCTCTATCCAGTTGAGCCACGAGTCCTGAGGGAGGCAGACCTTAGCCCCTGGACCGAGGCTGTCAAGCTCGAGTTGGAGGTCGGCCCTTCGCACCGCTACCCTGGTCTCCTATGCGTGCTTGCTTGGTTGGGTTGGTGGCCGCGCTGGGGCTGGGGAGCTCCGTCGGCTGTGGGTTGACGTTGGATCTGGAACCGGAGCCCGATGGTGGCAGCAATGCCGACCTCGGCGTGCCGCCGGGTCGGGATCTCGGGCCGGGGACGGACCTCGGGCGCCCGAACCCGTGCGAGGGCGCCGAAGACGGCGGGCTCTGCGCGATCGATGGCACCGAGGACGGAGTCTGCATCGACGGCAGCTGCGTTCCCGGCGAGTGCGGCGACGGCTTCGTGACCGGCACCGAGCTCTGCGACGACGGCAACACCGAGGATGGCGACGGCTGTCAGGCCAACTGCCGACCGGGCTGCACCAACGCGATGGAGTGCCCGAGCACGGAGTGCGCGATGGGCAGCTGCGAAGCCGGTCGCTGCGTGCCCAATCCCGTCGCCGATGGCACCAACTGTCTGGGCGGCATCTGTCGCAGTGGCGTGTGCACGGCTCCGGACTGCGGCAACGGCCTGGTCGACGACGACGAAGCCTGCGACGACGGGAACTCCGTCGACGACGACGGCTGCGACTCGGACTGCACCCCGAGCTGTGAGTCCGCGGAGGACTGCCGCGACGGCATCCTCTGCAACGGCGCCGAATCGTGTGTGGACCGCCCCGGAGGCGGCGCAGTCTGCATGTCGGCGGACATCCTCCCGCCGCTGCCGCGGGTCTGCGAGTACTGCGACGAGCTCACCGGGAGGTTCGAGCTGAGTGACGCCGATGGCGACGGCTTCTCCGCCATCATGGGCGACGAGTGCGGACCGACCGACTGCAACGACTCCGACCCGACCATCTACCCCGGGGCACCGGAGACCACCGCCGGAGTCGACTCGAACTGCGACGGCTCGATCGCGGCCGACACCACCCTGCTCTGCTACCTCGACGCCGACATGGATGGCTACGGCGACCCCGACGAATCCGTCACGGTGGCCGGCGATTCGTGCCCCACGACCTTCGTCCCGGCGGGGGCGCCGGACTGCAACGACGAGAACGGGACGGTGAACCCGGGGCAGATCATGTACTTCCACGAGCCCTACTGCGGGAGCGTGAGCGGCGGCAGCTGCAGCTACGACTACGACTGCGACGGCCGCGAGGAGCGGCGGATCGTTCAGCGCGCGTCCTGCTTGGGCACTTCCCGCACGGAGTGCGAGATGGGCCGCGAAGGCTGGACCGGCCGTCTGATCCCCGATTGCGGCGAGACCGGGACCTTCGGCGAGTGCCAGTGGACCGCGCTCGGCTGCATCACGTCGCTGCTGCCGATGACCGTCGTCCAATCCTGCCGCTGACCCTCGCCAAGCGTCGGCGCCCGACTTAGCGTCGGCGCCCATGGCCCACGACCACGAACCGACCGTTCTCTACGAGACGGTCCACGGCAGCCGAGCCTACGGGCTCGCGCAGGAGGGATCGGACACCGATCTCAAGGGGGTCGTGGTGGGCCCGGCGCGCTGGTACTTCGGCTTTCGGGGCGGCCCCGAGCAGGTCGAGCTGAACGCCGACCACGTGCGCTACGAGCTGCGCAAGCTGCTCCGGCTGGTCGCCAAGGCGAACCCGACCGTGCTCGAGGTGCTCTTCACCGAGCCCGAGGACCATCGCGTGATGACGCCCTGGGGCGAGCGCCTGCTCGCGGAGCGGGGCCGCTTCCTCACCAAACGGGTCGCCGGCAGCTTCGGCGGCTACGCGATGCAGCAGCTGCGGCGCATCGAGACGCACCGCCGGTGGCTCCTGCACCCACCGAAGGAAGCGCCCACTCGAGAAGGCTTCGGCCTCCCCGATCGCAAGCCGATCCCGCGCGACCAGCTGGGCGCCGTGGAGACGCTCATCGAGCGCGGCGAGGCACCGGCGCTCAGCGACTCCTTCCTCGAGGTGCTCGCGCGTGAGAAGCGCTACCGCAGCGCAAAGAAGGAGTGGGACCAGTACTGCCACTGGAAGAAGTCCCGCAACCCCGCCCGGGCCGCGCTCGAGGCCGAGCACGGCTACGACACCAAGCACGCGATGCACCTGATCCGGCTGCAGCGCATGGCGGTGGAGATCCTCGAGACTGGGGCGGTGGTCGTCCGTCGACCGGACCGGGACTCGCTGCTCGAGATCCGGCGCGGCGCACGCAGCTACGACGCGCTCATCGAGGAGGCCCGCGCGAACGTCGAGCGCATTCGCGCGGCGGCGGAGCGCTCGTCGCTCCCCGACGATCCCGACGAGGACGCGATCGAGGCGCTCGGCGTCGCGATCGTCGAGGACGTCCTGGCTCACCGGAGCGACCGATGATCGCCCTCGATCTTCCCAGCGGGCTCCGGCCCGACCTCGAGCGCGGCGCGCGATTCCTGGCGGCGAACCCGCCTCCGGGCGCCCTCGTGCAGTGCGGCGTGACCGGCGCGCACTTCTATGGGTTCCCGTCGGCGAACAGCGACCTCGATCTGAAGGGGGTGCACCAGGCCCCGCTCGAAGCGCTGATCGGTCTCGAGCCGGCGCCGGAGACCCATGACGTGCTCACCGACTTCGAAGGCGTCGAGCACGACCTGACGACCCACGAGCTGCGGCGAGCGCTCGAGCTCCTCCTGCGCGGCAACGGCAACGTGCTCGAGCGCTTCCTGAGTCCCTTCCAGCTCGTGGAAGGCCTGACGGCCGAGCTCGCCGAGCTCGCTCGCGGTGCCATCAGCAGGCGCTTCGAGCGCCACTACCGTGGCTTCTTCCACGGCATGCGCCGCGAGCACGAGCGCGAGCCCCGACTGAAGTCGATGCTCTACAGCTACCGGGTGGCGCTCACTGGCATCCATTTGCTCGAGACCGGCGAGTGCGTCGGCGATGTTCGTGCGCTCGCGCCGGAGTACGGGTTCGAGGCGGTGCTTGAAGCGGTGAGCGCGAAGGCCGAGGCCGGCGAGAAGGCCGCAATCGAGCCGGCACTGGATTCGGCGTTGAGGGGCGCGTGGGGCACGCTCGAGGAGCGATTGCAGCGGGCGCTCGAGCGCAGCCCGCTGCCGGCCGAGCCGGCGAACCGTGAGCGGGTCAGCGAGTGGCTGGTGCGCACGCGCCTGAGCTGAGCGGCGTCGCACTCGGTCCGCGACTCCGGGCAAGTGATCTCGGCGAAGGCGATGACCTACCTGCGGGGCTCTGCTCCAGGCCTCGGCTGTCGCGCGTGGGGTGCGAAGTTCGCACCCCAGTGCGGAACTCGCACGGATACCCGCGGATGAGCGCCACGCTTTCCGCGAGAAAGCCCGCGGCACGCATCTTGAAGAACTCGGTTCGCACCTTCCCAGGAGACACCGAATGACGATCCGAGCCTTCACCACCCTGACCTTCCTGGCCTTCACCGCCACCGCCCTGGCTCAACCGCCGAACGGACCGCCCCCGGAGGCGTTCGACGCGTGCGCGAACCGCTCACACGGCGCCGCCTGTTCCTTCGCCACCCCGCGCGGCACGCTCGAAGGCACCTGCCAGACCCCGCGCGGCAACGACCTGGTCTGCGTACCGAACGACGCGCCCCCGCCGCCACGACGGTGAGCCGCCTCCCCGCGTACACTCCTCCGGTGGGTTCCCCCCGCCGATCGCCGCTCGTGCGGAGCCTTCCGCTGCTCGCGATGCTCGCAGCGCTGGGCCTGGTCGTGAGCCAAGCGCTCGCGTGGTGGGGTGTGCAGCGCGCGGCGAAGACCGCGAACCGCGGCGAGGCCGACATCCTGGTCGGCCTGTTGGAGAGCCAGCTTCGGCGGAGACCTCCCGGGCCCGTCGACCCGCATGATCTCGAAGAGTTCCTCGCGCGCCACGAGGAGCGGGGTCTTCGCTATGTCGCGGTGGACGAGCCGGGCGGGCGAGTCGAGCGCGGCGTCGGGCTGCTCGACGATCCCGGGCCGCCGCACCGCTTCGTGGTCGAGTCGGACCGCGTGCGTGGCACACTGGTTCGCCGCCCGCCGCCAGGCGGCCCGCCACCGGGCATGCACCGAGATGGGCCGCCTCCGCCGGTGGTGCTCATCGTCGAGCTGACGCCGACGCTGGGCCCGCAGCTCCTCGCCGATGCTTGGCGGACCCTGGCAGCGTCGGTGGTCACGGCGTTCCTCTTCGTGCTCCTCGCGCTCGCGCTCCGACGCGCGCTCCGGGACCGGGAGCGCGCCCTCGAACGCGAAGAGCGAGCGCGCCGCCTCGCGACGATCGGCGAGATGAGCGCCGTGCTCGCCCACGAGATCCGCAACCCGCTGGCCTCGCTCAAGGGCCACGCCCAGCTCCTCGCCGAGTCCCTCGACGACGACGCCGACCATCGGAAGGCGTCGCTGGTCGTCCGCGAAGCCGAGCGGCTCGAAGCGCTCACGAACGGGCTGCTCGAGTTCGTCCGCTCCGGAGAGGTGGAGCGTGCGCTGGTCGACTTCGCGGAGCTGGTCCGCGGTGCGGTGGCCGCCGTCCCGGGCGACTTCGCCACGATGCTTCCGGCGGAGCCCATCCGCGGTCTCGCCGACGGCCCCCGCCTGCACCAGGCGCTGGTGAACCTGCTGGCGAACGCGACCCAGGCGAGCGATGCCGAGGCCGAGGTCGAGCTCCGTCGCTCGGGGAGCTCCGTGGAGATCCTCGTGCGCGATCGCGGCCCTGGTGTCCCGGCCGACGAGGCGGAGACGATCTTCGAGCCCTTCCACACCACGCGGGTCCGAGGCACCGGCCTCGGTCTACCCTTGGCTCGACGGATCGCCGAAGGTCACGGAGGAACCGTGGACTTCGCGAACCGCGAGGGGGGTGGCGCGTGCTTCCGCCTGACCCTCCCGCTGAGAGAGAAGGACTGAGATGGGGCGAGTGCTGGTCGCGGACGACGAAGAGGGCGTGCGGAGCTTCCTCGTCGAAGCCCTCGAGCGCGGCGGTCACGAGGTCGTTCCCGCCGCCGATGGCGACGAAGCGCTGGCCACCCTCCAGCGAGAGGCGTTCGACCTGCTGCTCACCGATCTCAAGATGCCCGGCCTCGACGGGATGGCGCTGCTCGCGCGCGTCCGGAGCGAACAGCCCGACCTCGAGGTCGTCGTGCTGACGGCGCACGGGACGGTGGACGTGGCGGTCGAGGCCATGCGCGCCGGGGCGTTCGACTTCCTCCAGAAGCCCATCGGCAGCCCCGCCGAGCTGCGCCTGGTGGTGGAACGCGCGCTGGAGCACCGCCGCTTGCGCACGGCCGTGGAGACGGCCGAGCGGACCTCGACCGTGCTGCCGACCCTGGGCCACGGCGACCCCGCGATGGAGCCGGTGGAGCATGCGCTCCGCAAGGTCGCCCGCACGGACGCGACCGTGCTGCTGATGGGCGAGAGCGGCACGGGCAAGGAGGTCGCCGCGCGCGCGGTCCACGCGTGGAGCGACCGGGCGGCGGGGCCCTTCATGGCCATCAACTGCGCGGCGCTCACCAAGACGCTGCTCGAGAGCGAGCTCTTCGGCCACGAGAAGGGAGCCTTCACCGGGGCGCACGCGCGCCATCGCGGCCGCATCGAGCTCGCCGTGGGCGGGACCTTCTTCCTGGACGAAGTCGGCGAGCTCCAGCCCGAGCTGCAGGCGAAGCTGCTCCGGGTGCTCGAACAGCGGCAGTTCGAGCGAGTCGGTGGAACGCAGACGATCCGCGCAGACGTCCGCTGGGTGGCCGCCACCAATCGAGACCTCTCCGAGATGATCGCGGCCGGCGAGTTCCGCGAGGACCTGTACCACCGCCTGGCCGTGTTCCCCGTTCGCCTGCCCCCGCTCCGCGAGCGGCCGGCCGACATCGTGCCGCTCGCGCTCGAGCTCCTGCACGCGATCGCGTCCGACATCGCGCGCGGACCGCTCACGCTCGGCGACGGCGTCGCGGAAGCGCTCCGGGGCGCGCCTTGGAGCGGCAACGTGCGCGAGCTTCGCAACGCCCTCGAGCGCGCCGCCATCCTGGCGGATGGAGACACGATCGAGCGCGACCACCTCTTCGTGCAAGCGCTCGGGCATGCTTCTGGGGCGGGCGTCCCCGCAGGCGCCCAGACGCTCGAGGAGGTCGAGCGGGCCGCGATCGAGGCCGCGCTCGCCGCCGTCGGCGGCAACCGGAGGCAGGCCGCGGAGCGTCTCGGCATCGGTCTTCGGACGCTCTACGACAAGCTGAAGAAGTACGATCTCGGTCAGCGCGACTAGGGCTTCACGATGGCGGCGGTCGAGGTGTTGCCGAGCTGCTGGATCACCTCGAAGGCGAGCTCCGAGCTGGAGAGCGCGTCGAGCTCCAGACCGTCGAAGCTCCGAGCCGGCGAGCGGGTGAGCCGGACGCGACCGCCATCGGTCCACGGTCCGCTCACCGGAACGACGGCGCCCTCGCCGAGGGCGACCGAGGCCGTCAGCGGCTGTCGCTCGCTCTCACCCGGAGCCACGAACCAGCCATCGATCGCGATCGCGGCCCGTCCGCCGACCGAATCGAACGCGGTGTCTTCCACCGGCGCGATGGTCCAGAAGAGGTCGCAGTACGTCGCTCCGGCGCTCGTCGCAGGTCCGGCGTACCCGATCGCATCGTCCGTCAGCAGCTCCGCAGCGTCCACCGTCGCGCGGCTGGCGTCCGCGTCCCACCCGTGATCGGCAAGCGCGGAGCTGGGGCCCAGCAGCTGCCAGAGCGCCGTGCTCGACGGCTCCTCGGTGACCACCGGACACGGCACCAGCTCGAGCACGCCGACGCCGACGACCAACCGCTCGATGCCGACGGTGTAGCCGAGGTCGGTCTCGAAGACGCGCGCCCCTCCCTCGAGCCGGGCGCCGCTCCAGTCGACCGCGAGCTCGTAGGTGATCGGGGCGAGCGCCGGGATCTCGACGGCGGTCGCCGCCGGCGCGCACCAGGTGCACAGCACGGCGGCCGCCGCGATTCCGAAGGTGGAGGAGCGGCGCCTCACACGCAGTCCGCAGGGCAGTTTTCGGCGGTCTCCGGTCCGTCGCAGACGCCGTCACCGCAGCACATGGTCTCGCCGGGACCACAGGTGGGCGGATCCATCCCGCCGCCGCCGGGCATCATGCCGTCGCCACCCGGCCCCATGCCGCCGCCGGGGGCTCCACCGTTGCCGGCCTGGTCCGGGGCCTCGCCGTGGTAGCAGCCCTGGATGTACGGGAAGCTCGCGGTCGTGTGATAGGCGTAGCCGTCGGCGCCCTGGGTGCCGTTGCATCGGTCGAGGAAGACGACGTCGCTCCGGGCGCTCGCCGAGCGGTCCGCGTAGCGGTGGGTGCACCAGGCGTAGTCGATCAGCATGCAGCGCTGGCTCGCGGTCGAGTCGTCACCAGTGAGCACCCAGTTGCAGGTGAAGTCCTCACCGGCGCAATCGGCGTCGGAGCTACAGGCCATGCCCTCGACGGCGAAGGTGTCGCCGGGGTCCAGCGCGCTCTCCGACTCCCAGACACCGAGGCCTTCGTAGGTCCAGGAGCTCATCGCGCGCCGCACCTCTGCGCAAGAGCCATCGCCCGCGCGGCTCACGCACACGCAGGGCCCCTTGATCGGGTAGCCGTCGACGCTCCAGCCCACGATGGGTGACTCTTCGGTGCAGTCGCCGACGAGCATCGCTTCCTTGTCCCAGGCTTCAGCCGCCGCGACGTAGCTCTGGGCCGGACGTCCCACTGCGTCGCGCTCGAAGCAGGCCGTCGGGACGTAGTGGTGGTGCATGTCGGCGCCGACGTGTGCGCCGCAGTAGTCGAGCGCGCCGACGCCCTCGTCGATCGAGTTGGGGGACGTCGCGGCGGGATCACCCCAGGGGTCGGGGAAGCCGGCTTCGTTCGGCCCGTTGGTGGACACACCGGAGAGCACGAAGCCGAAGCCGCCGAGGCAGGGAATCGCCTGGTAGTTGGCGGTGCCGCCCGAGAGCGCTTCGGTCAGGAAGAGCGCCCCCGCGTTGGTGCAGAGCCCGCTCGGCTCGTTCGCCGTCGCGTTGCCGGGGTTGGTCAGGTACTGCTCGTAGCCGTCCACGCAGCCGTTCGCGGTCATCGCGTCGGTGGCGCCTGCGACGGTCCCGACTGGTGTCGGGGTCAGCGGCAGGCGCGCGATGCTCACGTTCTCGGCCAAGGTGTTGGGGGTGGTCTGCACGTAGTCGTAGTGCGGCAGCTTGTTCGTCGCGACGTAGACGTACGCATCGTCGCAGCGCGCCTCGATGCAGGGCGTCATCGACGCGCCGTTGTTGTCGATGGTCACCCCGTCGAGCTGGAAGAGACTCGCCGCGACGGGGTTGCTGGCCGGGCAATCGGAGAGCTCGCCGACCAGCTCGTAGTCGCCGATGTCGGCCCAGAGATCCGTCGGACATTCGGGGAAGGTGACCACGCCCTCCGATCCACCCCCGTCGCCGGACGGGGTCGATCCATCCGCCATCGGTCCGGCGTCACCGGGGGCGTCGTCGGTCGTGTCGGTGCTGGAGTCGTCGTCGCCGCAGGCGACACAGAGGGCAAGGGAAGCGATGAAAAGCGAGCGGATGTCGAGCATGGGTTCTCCTCGGGGCGGAAGGCCTCGGGGAGTCATTCAGCAACGCCCGTGCCATGGGGAAACGTCGGGGAATGTGCGTGCTCGGGCGGCTCGGACTGCGAAGACCGCATGGCAGACTGCGGATCTCGCAGGGTCAGCTGCGCTCGTCGCGATTCCAGCGGGCTTCGCACCGCCGATGCACCCAGAGCCGGGTTCGCGGAGGGTCGGCTGACGGTCGCTTCGGCGGCACGACCACGACGTCGTCGCCGTTCGGCGGGCGGCCGCACTGGGCGCAATGCTCGGCGAGCGGCCGGGTCATGAGCTCAGGATCGCACGAGGCAGGGACGAGGTCGGACAGCGGCTCGGCGGCGCGAGCGAATCGCTGCTTCGCGCTATTTTTTTCGGCCTATTCGCCCCCGAAACCGTCACACCCAGCGCGTAGTGTTGGCGTCGGAGGAACGACGACATGGGAGCAGCGATTGCGCTCGTTCGCGAGCATCACGAGACCAATCGGCAGGCGGTACGTGGAGCGCGGTTCGACCCAGCGAGCGCTCATCAGGAGCTGCTGACGCTGGCTCGACGTCGAGCCGCGGACGACGGTGGCCATGCTCGACCCACTGCTCGTGGCCCACGAGGGCCGCGTCCACGAGGTGCTCGGGCTCGGGAGCTCCAGGAGTGGCCCACGTGGGCCACGACACTGGGCCGGCCGTTCCAGTGCCCCTCATCGAACAGGTCGTCGGCCTGCTGACGGCGATGGGCTACCGGAAGCACGAATCGCGAGCCTTGGTGACCAGCGCGATCGCCGGGAGCGAGCTCCCGCGGGACCGATCGCCCACCACGGAGGAGCTGTTGCGAGCTTCGCTGCGCGCGGGCGGCTGAGCCGGCATCGGAGCACCGAGGACCCACGAAAAAGGCCCCGGCAAAAAAGCCGGGGCCCGTTGGCGGAGAGGGGGGGATTCGAACCCCCGGTACAGCTTTTGACCGTACGACCGCTTAGCAAGCGGTTGCCTTCGACCACTCGGCCACCTCTCCAAGGTCTCCCTCGACGGCCTCTCGGCTCGCGTCGGGACATCCGCTCTGGCAAAGAACCCGCGAAGCCCTAGAAGCACTAGCGACTTCGGCGAGGGGGCTTGGATAGTCCCGGCTCGCCGCCCTGTCAACGGCTGGACGTCGCTCCAGCACCCAGACCGAGAGGAATTCATGCGAAGCGCGCTCTTCACCCTGGCTCTGACCCTGCTCACGGCGGCCTCCGCCGCCTTCCTGGCCCCGACCCGGGCCGCCGCCTGCTCCTGCATGCAGCAGTCGCCCGAGGACGCGGCCGCCAGCGCCGACGCCATCTTCGAGGGCCGGGTCGTGACCGTCGAAGCGCCCGCCGAGGGCGATCAGAGCACGCCAGTTCGGGTGACCGTCCGGGTGACCCAGCAGTGGAAGGGCGTGACGACCGAGGAGGTCGAGCTGACCACCGCGCCGAACTCGGCGATGTGCGGGTACGACTTCGAGCTCGACCAGGTCTACCTGATCTACGCCTACGCCGAAGACGGCGGGCTCGGCGTGAGCCTCTGCAGCCGGACCCAGCTGGCCGACCAGGCCGACGAGGACCGCACCCACCTCGGGCCGGGGACGACGCCGGTCGACCCGAACGCCGAGGACCCGGGCATGCCCGGCAGCGAAGACCCCGAGAGCACCGACGGAACCACCGAAGACGAGGGCTCGGAGGGCTCGAGCGTCTCCGCCGGCGCCAGCGCTCAGGCCGGCTGCGCGAGCTGCGCGGCGAGCGGACCGGCCGAGGGCCTGCCCGCTCTATTCGTCCCCGGACTGCTGCTCGGGCTCGCGCTCCGGCGGCGCTGAGCCACACGCGCTCTGGAGGCGCCCCGAGTCCACGATGGCGCCCCAGAGCTCCTGCCACACGGACCAGCGGTGTCCGCCGGCGCCGACGAGCACATCGCTCGAGGGAAGCACCCGCGACGCGAGCCGGTGGCCATCGCGAAAGCGGTCGGCTTCGCCGTAGGCGAGCAGCAGCGAGGGGCTCGTCGGCTCGCGGGTGGCGAGCCAACCCCAGATCCGGTCGAAGGGCTCCTCGAGCGGGACCTCGGTCCGCTCGGGCCAGCCGGCGGCTTCGACGTCCGCGACCTGACCCGCGTCCCCGAGGTAGGGCGCCAGCAGCACGAGCCCGTCGACACGCCTCGGATCGTCGGTCGTGAGCGCGAGCGAGCCGAGGCCGCCGAGCGAGATGCCAACCAGCCAGAGCTGCTCGTAGCCGGCAGCTTCGGCGGGCTCGATCACGTCCTCGACCAACCGGGGCACCACCGACTGCTCGCGGTAGTAGCCGAAGTGGGCGTCCACGAGCCGCACGTCGGCGTCGATGTTCGCCGCGCGCAGCCGGTCGACGAAGCCATGCTCGAGGTAGGCCTCGGGCTCGTCGCCGATGCCGGGCAAGAACGCGACCAGACAACGGGCGCGAGCGCCCTCGGCGCGGTCGCGCTCGAGGACCCGCAGGGTGCCGGTCGGCTTGTTCGCACCTGGCGGGCTGCAGGCCCCGAGCGTCAGCGCCCACGACGCCGAAGCGGCGCCGAGGGCGAGCGCGAGGATGATGGGGGTGCGCAAGAGCCGACGGTACACCGGTGTGGTGTGGGGTCGCCGACTCGGGCGTTCAACCGAGACTACGCCTTGGCGTAGATGTCCATGATGTCGTGGAGGAGCTGGATCGATTCGCCATGCTCACGCTGGAAGGCGTTGCGGCCGACGATCGAGCCGAAGCCACCGCCGGCGGCGATGTTCTGGATCTCCTCGATGACCGCGTCGCGGCCCTTCGCGGCGCCGCCGCTGAAGATGACGATGCGCTTGCCGTCGAAGCAGGACTGCACGACGTGGCGGATGCGCTCCTCGAGGGTCGCGATCGGGATGCCCTCGTAGTGCTTCTTCGCGGCGTCCTGCCACACGACGTCCGTCGGCGGCTTCACCTTCACGATGTGCGCGCCGAGCTGGCAGGCGATCTGCGCCGCGTAGGCGATGACGTCGACGGAGGTCTCGGCCTCCTTCGGCATCTGGCCGCGAGCGTAGGACCACACGATGGTCGGCAGACCGACGCTGCGGGCCTCGGCGATGAGGTCGCGGAGGTCCTGGTACATCTGGTTCCGGTGCTCCGAGCCCGGGTAGATGGTGTAGCCGATGGCGGAGCAGCCGAGCCGGAGCGCGTCCTCGACACCCGAGGTCAGCGCGGAGCAGGGGCTCTCCGGGCCGCCGAGGCTGTCGCTGTTGTTCACCTTGAGGATGAGCGGAATGGCGCCGGCGAACTCGTGAGCGATCGCCTCGATGAAACCGAGCGGCGCGGCGTAGCCATTGCAGCCGGACTCGACGGCGAGCTTCGCGTGGTAGGCGGGATCGTAGCCGGGCGGGTTCGGGCCGAAGGTCCGCGCCGGGCCGTGCTCGAAGCCCTGGTCGACGGGGAGGATGACCAGCTTGCCGGTGCCGCCGAGGCGACCGTGCATGAGCAGGCGGCGCATGTTGCCGATCACGCCCGGGTTCTCTCCAGCGTAGTTCGCGAGGATCTTCGAAACGGCTTCCGTCATGTCCAAACTCCTCCGCCCCGGTGGTGGCGCGTGCGCGCGGGCGGTGTGGGGGCGTGTATGCCTGGCTCTCGCCGCTCGCGCAACGGGCTTTGGCCCACGAATGATGCGAATTCCCACGTCCCCGCCGGCACCCGGTGAGGGGGCCGGCGGGGGCTGGGGTCGGCGGAGGAGGAGGGATTCGAACCCCCGGAACCCGTGGGCTCAACGGTTTTCAAGACCGCCGCCTTCGACCGCTCGGCCACTCCTCCGGACGGCCCTCGCGGGCCGATGCGGCTCGATAGCATGAGTCGGGTGGGCAGACGAAGCGAGTCCGGATGGCCCGTTTGGGCCGAAACGAGCCGGCCGACCCCTGGCTGAGCCCGATTCACGCGAGCATGACCTACCCCTGGCGTAGGAATGCTAGAGTTGCCGCCATGCGTGCTTGGTGTGGTGCACGAACCCTCGTGGTGATGGTTCTCCTGGCCGGTTGTGCCTCCGGCGGTGGCGATGGCGACACCACCACCCGCCGAGACAGCGGCCCGCCCGACCTGAGCTCGCCGAGCAGCTGCGACCCCGCGTGCGTGCCGCCCGAGATGTGCGTCGCAGGGGCGTGCGTCGATCCAGGCGTGGACGCCGACATGGACGGCATCCCGGCGTCGACGGACTGCGACGACACCAACGGCGCCGTGGGCCGGATGGCCGAGCGGGTGTGCTCGGGTGACTGTGGCGCCGGGGTGGAGCAGTGCTCCGACGGCGTCTGGGGTTCCTGCTCGGCGCCCACCGAGTGCGACTGCACCGATGGCGATCCGCCCCGGGAGATCGCCTGCCCCGGCTGCGGGACCCAGCGACAGATCTGCATGGGCGGCTCCTGGGTCGATGACGGCTCGTGCATGACCACCGGCGACGGCTGCAACCCCGGCGAGAGCCGTGGGGGCACCTCGTGCGGGATGTGCGGCACGGCCTCCGAGATCTGCGACCTGAGCTGCAACTGGCAGGCGGGTGCGTGCGAAGGCGAGACCGGCGAGTGCACGCCCGGCGAGATCGACGAAGAGATGGAGTCGTGCGGCAGCTGCGGCGACGGCACCCGCACCCGCACCCGCAGCTGCGGCGCGGGGTGCAGCTGGGGCGCGTGGGGCTCCTGGGGCTCTTGCAGCACCGGGTCCGGCTCCGGCGAATGCAGCCCCGGGATGACCGACACCGAGACGCGCCCCTGCGGCAACTGCGGCACCGAGACCCGCACCCGCAGCTGCACGAGCAGCTGCACCTGGGGCTCCTGGGGCAGCTGGAGCTGCTCGGGTGAAGGTGCCTGCGCTCCGGGGGCGACCCGCGACTGCTCGGGCACGAGCGCCAGCGGCTGCGTGCATCAGGTCTGCACCTCGAGCTGCACCTGGGGCAGCTGTCAGCTCAAGCCCGGCAACGCCTGCAACTGGACCAGCGACTCGGGCGTGGACGGTGGACGCTACCGCTGCTGTGGGAGCAACTCCTGGCAGTTCTGCCTGAGCAGCTGTCAGTGGAGCACCGCCTGCGCGAGCGGCTGCGGCTGCGGCTGCTGACGCCGATACGCCGCGAAGTCCGCTCACGAACCATCGCGGATTCCACCCTGTGGTGAATGGGGTTTTCGGGTACCATCGCCGCCGCCGTCGAGTGGGGCGGCGTGACCGGAAGAGGGGACCGTGGCGAGCGACACCATTTGCAAGCGACTGCTGACCAACGTGGCGGAGCGTCCGCACGCGCCCGCGTACTACGTGCGCGAGGGGGGCGTCTGGAAGGCGACGAGCTGGGCGGACTACGGCAAGGAGGTCTCGCGCGCCGCGCGCGCGCTGATCAGCCTGGGCTTCGAGCCCGGCCAGACCGTGACCATCCTCGGCTTCAACCGTCCGGAGTGGGTGATCATGGACATCGCCTGTATGGCCGCGGGGGGCGCGCCGGCAGGCATCTACACGACGTGCTCACCGGAAGAGGTGGCCTACATCGTGAAGCACTCCGCCTCGCCGCTCATCCTCGTCGAGAACGAGGACCAGCACGCGAAGATCAAGGCCGAGCGCGAAAACCTGCCCGAGCTGAAGCACGTGGTCGTCATGAAGGGCGCAAAAGCCGACGACGGCGCGATGACCTGGGAGGACTTCCTCGCGCTGGGCGACGAGGTCCCCGAGTCCGATTACGAAGGCCGCATCGACGCGCTCGAGCCCGACGGCCTGGCGACGCTGATCTACACCTCGGGCACCACCGGCCCGCCCAAGGGCGTGATGCTCTCGCACCGCAACCTCTCCTGGACCGCCTCGGCGGCCAAGGACCTGGTGTCGATGCAGGCCAGCGACGTGTCGCTGAGCTACCTGCCGCTCTCGCACATCGCCGAGCAGATGTTCACGATCCACGGGCCGATCACCAGCGGCTCCTCGGTGTACTTCGCCGAGTCGATCGACGCGGTCCCGGAGAACCTGAAGGAGGTCCAGCCGACGGTCTTCTTCGGTGTCCCGCGGATCTGGGAGAAGTTCCACGCCGGCATCGCCGCGAAGCTCAAGCTCGCCACGGGCCTGAAAGCGTCGCTCGTGAAGTGGGCCATGGGCGTCGGCGAGCGCGCCGCGCGCGACCGGATGGCCGGTCGCAAGCCCGGCGGCCTGAGCTACTTCCTCGCGAACAAGCTGATCTTCTCGAAGCTCAAGCCCGCGGTCGGCCTCGGCCGAGCGCGGGTCTGCGTGAGCGGCGCCGCGCCGATCGCGCGCGAGGTACTCGAGTTCTTCGCGAAGCTCGACATCATCATCCTCGAGGTCTACGGCCAGTCCGAGGACACCGGCCCCACCTCGTTCAACCAGCCGCACGCGTTCAAGTTCGGCACGGTCGGGCCGGTCATCCCCGGCGTCGAGGTGAACATCGCCGAAGACGACGAGATCCTGGTGAAGGGTCCGAACGTCTTCATGGGCTACTACAAGGACGAGGACGCCACGAACGAGACGCTCGAAGGCGAGTGGCTCCACAGCGGTGACCTCGGCGCCTTCGACGGCAAGTTCCTCAAGATCATCGGCCGCAAGAAGGAGATCATCATCACCGCCGGCGGCAAGAACGTGACGCCGAAGAACATCGAGTCGGCGCTGAAGAATCACGAGATGGTCAACGAAGCCGTCGTCATCGGCGACCGCCGCAAGTTCCTCTCGGCGCTGGTGACCATCGACCCGGACGCCGCCGAGGCCTGGGCCAAGAAGAACGGTGGCTCGGCCGCGTCGATTCACGAGGACGCCAAGCTGAAGGCCGACATCCAGAAGCACGTGGACGAGATGAACGCCAAGTTCGCCCGCGTGGAGCAGATCAAGAAGTTCACCATCCTCCCGCGGAACTTCACCGTGGAGGACGGCGAGCTCACGCCGACGCTCAAGGTGAAGCGCCGCATCGTCAACGATCACTTCGCTGACGAGATCGAGGCGATGTACGCCGACTGATGAGGGGCCTGGCCTCGCGGCTCACCGCTGCCCTACTCCTGGCCCTGGCGGTGGGCCTCGCCCTCGGCCTCGCGGGGCGGGGCGGGCGTGTCGCCGCGCAGGAGAGCGCCGAGGCCAGCGGCGTCGAGACGCGCGATGAGGGTGCGGCTCCCGAAGCTGCACCGGGCGAACGTATCGAGCTCGCGCGGCTCCGGGCGAATGCCACGCCGGTGCCATGGTGGCAGCGGCTGATCTCGCTCTTCGGCATCGGCGCGCTGCTCCTGGTCGCGTGGGGACTGAGCTCGCACCGGCGCCAGTTCCCCTGGCGGATCGTGCTGTGGGGGCTCGGGCTGCAGCTGACCTTTGCGCTCTTCATCCTCGAGACGAGCGCGGGGCTATGGGTCTTCTCGGCGATCAACGAAGGCGTGGTCACCCTCCTCGACCTGACCGAAGAGGGCAGCCGCTTCGTCTTCGGCGACTACCTGGACTTCAAGTTCAGCTTCGCGCTGAAGGTGCTGCCGACCATCCTCTTCTTCTCGGCCTTGATGACCATCCTCTATCACCTCGGCGTCATGCAGAAGGTCGTGCGTGGGCTCGCCTGGGTGATGCAGCGGACGATGCGCACCAGCGGCTCCGAGACCCTGAGCGCAGCCGCCAACATCTTCGTCGGCCAGACCGAGGCGCCGCTGGTCATCAAGCCCTACGTCGCGACGATGACGCTCTCGGAGCTGAACGCGGTCATGGTCGGCGGCTTCGCGACGGTCGCCGGCGGGGTGCTCGCAGCCTACGTAGGGATGCTCGAGTCGTCCTTCGCGGACATCGCCGGACACCTGGTCGCCGCGAGCGTGATGAGCGCACCGGCGGCGCTGGTGATCGCGAAGATCATGCTGCCGGAGACGGAGACCTCCGCGACCGCGACCGGCGAGATCGACCTGACGGTCGACCGGCCGGACGCGAACGTGATCGACGCCGCCGCCCGCGGCGCGGCCGAAGGACTCAAGCTGGCGCTGAACGTCGGCGCGATGCTCCTCGCGTTCCTGGCGCTGGTCGCGCTGGCGGATCTGCTGCTCGCCCTCCCCGTCCACGCCTACAATCACCTGGCCGACGCGAGCGTCGATCCCGTGGGGCTGACCGACCTGCTCGGCTGGATCTTCTGGCCGGTGTCCTTCGTGATGGGCGTCGCCTTCGACGACTGCGCGACCGTCGGCTCGCTCCTGGGCGAGAAGCTCGTGCTCACCGAGTTCGTGGCCTACGCGCACCTCGGGGAGATCCTCCAGAGCGACCACGCGCTCCAGCACCGCAGCGTGGTGATCGCGACCTACGCGCTCTGCGGCTTCGCGAACTTCGGCTCCATCGGCATCCAGATCGGCGGCATCAGCGGCATCGCCCCGAAGCGCCGCAGCGATCTGGCGAAGCTCGGTCTGCGAGCGATGATCGGCGGCACGCTCGCGGCGTGCCTCACGGCCACCATCGCCGGCCTTCTGGTCTGACGATCAGAACGTCAGGTCGAGGGCCAATCCGGCGGACCGCTCGGCCCCGAGCGAGAGCCAGGGAGTCACGAGGGCAGCGCGCTCGTTCGCAGCGTCTCGACGCGCGAGCAGGCCATAGGCGATGAACGAGCCCAGGCCCACCGCCAGACCGAGCGTACCGACGGTCAGGTAGACCTTCTTCCGCGTTCGATTCCGGTTCCGATGCTCACAGATGTCGGCGATGCCGAAGGCCATGGCGGTCTCCATGGAGCAGACGTCCTCCGCGCCCGACTCGAGCACCGCTCGCCCGTAGGGCCCCAGGTCGCGACACGCCGGCGACCCAGGGGACGCGGCACAGAGCTCGGCCTGGACGCGCTCGTCCCGCAGCGTGTGGAGCTCGGCGCGCACGTTCACGAATCCGCTCACCGACACGGCGGCCGTGACGACGCCCAGGACTCCCGGAAACCACCAGAGATTCCCGTGCTCGGCCTCGGAATCCACGAAGGCCTCCACCTCGGGCGGCGGGGCCTCTTGCGCGGCCGCCCGAGGCGCTCCCACGAACGCGAGGGCCACGGAGAGGGACGCGCCCAGCAGGGCGCCGGCGAGCGGTCGCATGGTCATGGAGCAAACGGAGAGCAAGGTCCGTACCTGCGAGTTCGCGGAGAGATCCGGCGCCCTTCGCGAAGTCCTTGCGCCCATCCCAGACCGCGACGCATTTCGTGCAGCGCTCGGGCGGGGGCGGCGCCGAAGTGACGCAGAGCGCCCACGCGCGACTCAGGAATCAATGGGGGCCGTCGGCCGTCCATTCATGACCGCATGTCGCTCTTCCAGCTCATCGCGCTCGCCGTCCTCGCGGCGGCGTTCCTCCTCGGCGTCTACGTCTTCCGTCGAGCGCGCCGCGTCTTCGGACTGCGGCGCTGGTCGAGCGCGCTGCTGGGCCTGGCCCTCGCCCTCGGCCCCATCGCCCTCTTCGCCGGGCGACTGAGCCTGGTCTCGCCCGAGCTGATCGTGCCCTCGGCGGTGCTGGGCTCGGCGCTCACGCTCGGGACCATCTTCGCCGCCGTGCTCCTCTTCCACGTGGACATCGGCCGCGGCGTCGTCGCATTGGCGGCTCGCTGGTGGCCCGCCCGGCCGGATGGCGCGGGGGAGGCGGAAGAACCCGTCGAACCACTGGCGACCGTCGAGTCCGAGCCAGCGTCGGAGGAAGACCTCACCCCGGCACCGACGCTCTCCCGCCGGGAGGTCCTCGGCCACTTCGCGTCCGGCGGCGCCCTCGTCCTCGGGGGGAGCCTCGGCGGCTACTCGGCGTTCTTCGGCCGCCACGACTACGCGGTCGAAGAGATCGTCGTCCCGCTCCCCGGTCTGCCGGCGACCCTCGAGGGCTTCACGCTGGTCCAGCTCTCCGACATCCACATCGGTCGCTTCGTCGGCGACTGGGAGCTGCGCGCCGCCGAGCGCCTCGTAAAGGACGCGAGGGCGGACCTGATCGTGCTGACCGGCGATCTGATCGACCACGAGCCGCAGTACGCCCCCGAGCTCGGTCGGCTGGTTCGCCGGCTCGCGCCCCTGGCCCGCCATGGGGTCGCCGCCGTCCCTGGCAACCACGACTACTACGCGGGCATCGACGAGGTCCTCGATGCACTGCACCGGGGTGGCGCTCGCGTGCTGCGCAACGAGGGCATGGTCATCGGCGACGACGGCGGCGGCTTCGCCCTCCTCGGCGTCGACGATCTCTGGGCGGGCGGCCACGGCGAGCCCATCCCAGGCGGGCCGGGTCCCGACCTCGACCGCGCGATCCACATGGTCCCGCCCGACCTCGGTCGGGTGCTCCTCTGCCACCAGCCGGAGCTCTTTCATCACGTCGCCGCCGACATCCAACTCCAGCTCAGCGGTCACACCCACGGAGGCCAGGTCACGCTCGGCTACGAGCCAGCCGGGTTCGTGCTGCCCCACGGTTACGTCGAAGGGCTCTACGAGCGACACGGCGGCAAGCTCTACGTGAATCGCGGCTTCGGCACCGCGGGGCCTCCGGCACGACTGGGCGCCGCGCCGGAGCTCACTCGGGTGATCCTGACCCGCGCCTAGGCTCCCTGTCACACCCCCTCGCTACGTTCTCACGCATGCGAGCCACCAAGTTCCCCCGCGCCCTCCCCGCCCGCCGCGAGCCCAGCCGTCACCGGGTCCTCGTCCTCGATGGGCGAAGCTCCAAGCTCGCGTCGGCGCGGCCGTCCCCCGTGGCCACCGAGGTCATCGGGCTACTGACGTCGATGGGCTACCGAAAGGCGCAGGCGCGCTGGCTCGTGTGGACCGCGATCCGGAGCGGAGAGCTGTCGCCCGATCGACCGCCGACCACTCCCGAGCTGCTTCGCTCGGCGCTGAGAGCCGGGCGCTCGCGGATGCGCAGCCCGAAAGCAGGCTGAGTGTAGCTCCCCCTACTCGGGCACCACGGCTGGCGCATCCCAGTCCGGAGGTTCGGCGCGCGAGTTGAAGCGGAGCTGGCCCTGGCCGCTCGGAACGACCACGGCCGTGCATTCGCTCTGGCCCTGCGGCGTGTCGACGCGCACCCGGAGGTCGAGCCTGGGGACGCCGTAGCCGAACTGGTCGGGTGGTCCCCGTCGGCTGTCGACGATAATCGGCACCGCGTACTCCCCTTCTGGCAATGGCAGGACCCGGCGGACGATGGACTCGGGCATCTCCCGAGGAAAGGTGTTGCGAGCCAGCTCCTGGACCTCCCGGTCGATGGCGATCCTCCGAGTGTTCTTCCACTCGGGGCGAACGCAGAGCGGCGACAGCAACTGCCTGGGGAGACAGAGCTCTCCGTCCACGACCTCCACCGCGATGCGCGCGCCTCGGAAGGTGACCTCGGCAGGCTGGCCTTCGAGCAGGAGGGCGGCGGCCAAGAGTCCCCTGGCCTGCCAGGTCGGCGTCCCCCAGAGCGCGTCCCGAGTCATCTCATCGGACGCATGGAAGAGAGGCCCGCGGGTGGGGACCGAGGACCAGTCGGAGCCGACGAGGCCCAAGGGGCCCTCCACCGCGTCGCGCAGCTCCCCACCTGGAAAGGGGAGATCGCTCCAACCCACCGGTCGCCACGACAGATCCCGGCGATACGCTGCCGACGCCAGCAGGAACCGCTCGTCCGGGAGCTCCGTCACCCATCGGCGGAGGTCCGCCGCCAACGCTCGGCGCAGGTCGGGGTCCGCACCGCCCAGCCACGTCGCAGCCTTCAGCGGTGCATGAGAGAACCCGATGTAGTCGTCTCCCGCGAAGACCCGATGGGAGGCGACCATCATCCGCAACGCTGGTCGTACCGCCTCGAGGCGCCGGTTCGGGTCCGGCTCACGGAGGGCGCGGACGAAACGACGCTTCAGCTCACGGCCGTGTGGGTAGAAGGGCTCGGGGTCGGAATGCCACCGAGCGGTCGCCACCCCATCGCAACGTTCCAACGGAATCGAGGGTGCAAAGAGGGGCCATTCCTCGAGCACCACCTCCTCACAGGCCCAGTCGGGTGCGTCGAAGTCGCGGAGCTCGCTGACCGCCCAGTCCCCCGGCGCCGGTTGGGGCTCACCGAGTCCGAGCAGACACGCGCCGAGCTCGCCACCTTCGCCACCGAGGTCGAGCGCCATCGCTTCGAGACGCAGCCCCAGGCGTTGTCGGGCCGCCGCCCGCCGTGCCGAAACGGTGCGTGGCACGAGCCACCACGTGAGCGCGCCGAGCGCGGCCAGTAGGAAGAACCCGAGGAGGATCCATCGCCCGCGAGAGCGACGGCCGGCCGACTGCTCCCCCGCGTCCATTCCGCGAGGCTACTGCGAGTCCGAGCTCGGTGCAGCCTCGAGGGCGGAGTCCGACTCGGTGCTGGGCTCACCGTCGGAGTCGGCGTCGGACTCGCCGTCCCCGCCTTCCTCGGTCGCCTCCTCGGGCGGCGGCGCCACCGGCATGTCGGACTCGATCTCCGGCCCACCGCGTCCGGCCACGCCGCGCACCTGCGAAGCGATCGAGCAGTCGGTCACGCCCGCGCGCAGCTGCGGCGCCGGCGCGGTGCCGTAGGGCGTGTCCCCGAGACCGACCCTCACGGGGATGAGCGCACCGCGCGCCTGCGTCCGCGTCTTCAGCAGCAGCGCATCGCGGCGCAGATCCCAGAGGTAGACATCGACCGGGTGCTCGCGGCGGTCGCTGCCGTGTTGAACGGCCAGCAAGAAGTAGTCGCTCTGGACCATGTCCATGAGCACCGGCAGGTCCCGCGAGGTGCGGCGGTCGAGCTCGTCCTTGATGACCCGGAGCCGGAGGTTGTCGTCGGCGGCGTTGACCCGCTCGAGCCACTCCGGCTCCACGAAGCTGGCGCGCTCGTAGAGCCCGCGGAGCGAGAGCGGCGAGAGCCCGAGGCAGCGCGCGATGGCGTCCGGGCCCATCGACCGGCCGGCGTCGGCGAGGGTGCCCGGATCATCGACCGAGTCCTCGTGGATGCGCAGGTAGACGCCCGACGCGCCGTGCAGGCCGCTCAGGTCGAGGCGCTCGTCGGCCCAGGAGTCCGGCACGTCGTGGGCGACCTGGGTCACCCAGGACTCGAGCTTGTCCCGGAAGGCCCGAACGCGCTGAGCCACGGGCTCGACCTCGGCGCCATAGCTCTGGACGATCTCGTCCTTGAGGGCCTGCTCCTTGGAGCGCTCGCGCCACTGGTAGTAGCCGATGATGCCGGCCAGGGCGACGGTGACCGCGACGATCCACTTCCAGGGGGACGGCGGCTTGAACGCCCGTTGTTCGGGCTCCTCGTAGGTCGCGGGCTTGAGGTCTTCTTCGCTCATGGAGGCTCGTAGCGTCGTGGTCACGGAGGTACCTGACCGCGGCGAGGGCCGATGGTTCCATGGGGGCGCGATTCTGTCGATCCGAGGCTCGTTCGGAACCTGGGCGCTCGCCTGGCGTCGGTTCCTTCACCCTCGACACCCACGAGGAGAAAGGGAGAGAGACGATGGCATCCATTTCCAGCGGCGGCGGCGGCTCGGGGCGAAAGCGTGTGGACCAGGAGATTCCCCTGATCCCCTTCATCGATTTGCTGCTCTGCTGCGTGATGTTCCTACTGGTCACGGCGATCTGGAACGAGACCGGCGAGGTCCCGGCCGAGCTGACCGCCGCCGGCGGCGCCGAGGAGGGAACGCCCGTCGAAACCGAGTCTCTGATCCTCGAGATCACCGGCTCCGGCTTCGTGCTCGCCTCCACGGCTGGTGACCGCATCGAGGTGCCGGCGACCGAAGGCGCGCCCGACTACGCCGCGCTGAGCCAGCGGCTGGAAGAGCGCCACCGGATCCAGCCCAACACCCCTCCGGTGAAGGTCCGCCCGGACGACGACATCTCCGCGGACGTGCTCGTGACCACGATGGACGTCCTTCGGCAGGGTGGCTACGGCGCGCTCTCCTTCCTCTGAGCCGTCGGCGTGAACCCATCGGCCGAGTGGGCTAGGTTCCGCTCGGCCGATGTCGTCGCGACTCCTTTCTTATCAATCGCGGGGCCTGTTCATTCTGGGTCTCGCCATCTGCACTCTCGCTGGGGCCGCCGACGCGCGCGCCCAATCGGAGGAGCCCGAGGACCCGATCGCCCGGGCCCGGGTCTACTTCGAAGCCGCCATGGCGTACTTCGACGAGGGCGAGTACGAGCGGGCGATCCCGCAGTTCGAGCGCGCGCTCGATCTGACGACCGCCCCCGAGATCCTCTACAACCTCTACATCTCGTACGAGCGGATCGGCCAGTTCGACAAGGCCACGGTCTACCTGCGCACCTATCTGAGCGTCGCCGGCGACGTCGAAGGGCGCGCACAGCTGCAGTCGCGGCTCGAGGCGCTCGAGCGGCGGGCCCGGCAGAACGACGACGAGATCGACGAGCCGGAGGTCGACGACTCCGCGCCGGTGCGCGAGCTCTCCGCGGACGCCCAGCCCCGGACGGCCGATGACACGCCTCCGCCCGTGACCGGCGAAGCCTCGACGAGCGGAGGCTCCACAGACGAAGGCTCGATGGCCGGGCCCATCGTCAGCTACCTGATCGCCGGCGGCGGCCTCGTGGCGCTCGCCGTGGGCGGCGCGCTGGCCCTCAAGCGAGACTCGGACCTCGCCACCCAATGTGGCGAGCTCGCCGACCGCAGCTGCACCGACGACGACGTCGCGCCGCTCCGCCGCGCCAGCATCACCGCCGACGTCGGTCTCGGCATCGCCATCGCCGGCGCCCTGGTCGGCACGCTGCTGGTCCTGCTGAGGAAGCCGCCGTCGAACGACGCCGGCGCGAGCCTCGAGCTGTCCCCGGCGGTCGGCCGCAACGAGGGAGGAGTGGTGATCCATGGCCAGTTCTGAGGGACTCCTCGGCTGTGTGCTCATGGCCCTCCTCGGCGGCTGCACGCTGCTGACGAGCGCCGACGACCACAAGGACGGCACGGGCACGGACATGGGTCCCAGCGACGCCTTCGTGGCGGACGCGGGCGATGACGACGACCTCGGCGTGGACGAAGACATGGGCACGCCGGACGACATGGGCCCACCCGACATGACGGCACCGGTCGACATGCAGGTCGACATGTTCGTCGATGGCGGCATTCAGGACTGTGGCGGTGTCGGGGACCTCAATGGCGGAAGCCTCGTGGCCGGCGGGATCGATGCGTACGACGTCACCGACTTCACGCTCGAGCTCTGGTATCGACCGACCGCCGGCTCGCTGAGCGGGAACCGCAACATCTTCGGCCGCTGGGGCGTCAACGAGGTCTCTGGCAGCTACGCACTCTTCATGGCCAACGGAGAGCCTGCCGTCGCGCTCAGCTGCGATGGAACGGTGACGAGGGCCTTCCAGTCCACGGAGAGCCTCACGGCAGACACCTGGGTTCACCTCGCCGGGACGTTCAACGCGAGCACTCGTCGGGTCCGGCTCTTCGTCGACGGAGTCAGCGTCGTGGATGACACGTTGACGTGCGACATGGACGACACCCCGCCCAACCCCCTCGGGACCACTGCGGACCTGGTGCTCGGCTACGACGATCCGGCGGGCGGGGCTCCTGCCGAAGGGCTCGTCGACGAAGCCCGTCTCTCACGCTCGGTCCGATACACCGAGGGGTTCGCGATGGACGTGCCGCTCACCTTCGTCAACGACGGCAGCACCCTGGCGCTCTACCAGTTCGAGGACGCCGCGCTTCCGGCGACGGACGAGTCGGACAACGACAACTCGCTGACGAATACGGGCGCCGCAGGGCTGGCGACCGCGTGCCGCCCCTGAGCCAGGGAGTGGAAGGAGACTGAAAGGCCGCCCGAGGGCGGCCTTTCACATCAGAGCCCGAGCTCGCGTTCGAGGTCGTCGAAGCCGCCTTCGGTCGACTCCTCTTCCTCTTCGGCGTCGCCGCCGCCTTCCTCGTCGAGCTCGTCCTCGAGCGAGTCCAGGTCGAACTCGTCTTCGAGGGCGTCGAGGCCGCCGCCGCCGCCGAGCTCGTCCTCGAGGGCATCGAGACCGCCGCCGCCGAAGTCGTCCTCGAGGTCGTCGAGGCCTCCGCCGCCGTCATCGAGCAAGGGGTCGTCCTCGAGCGGGTCGACCGGCTCCTGAGTGACCGGCTCGTTGTCGCCGTCGCCCTCGGGCAGCATCGCGAGGCTCAGGTCCTCCCAGTAGGTGGTGACGAGGAGCGCGATGATCAGCAGCCCGATGAAGGACAGGACGGACTTGTAGAGCAGCGTGACCGGTTTCTCGAAGCGGAAGCTCGCGATGAAGAGGTTCAGCCCGACCGGCGGGGTCATGTAGCCGATCTCGAGGTTCAGCAGGAAGACGATGCCGAGGTGGTAGTCGTTGACGCCGAACTGCCGCGCGATGGGCAGGATGAGCGGCACGACCACGACGATCGCGCTGAAGATGTCCATCAGCATGCCGACCATCAGCAGGAAGACGTTCAGCACGAGTAGGAACATGACCTTCGAGGTGATGAGCGTGCTCATCGCCTCGAGGATCTTCATCGGCAGCTGGTCCTGGATCAGGTAGCCGGTGAAGCCGATGGCGGTCGCGAGGATCGCGAGGATCGCGCCGACCAGGGTCATCGACTCGGTGATGATCCGGGGCAGGTCCTTGCTGAACTTCACGTCCTTGTAGACCCACACCTCGATGATCAGCACGTAGAGGGCGGTGAAGGCCGCCGCCTCGTGGATCCGGAGGATGCCGAGGAAGAGCGCGCCGATGAGGACGATCGGTAGGATCAGCTCCCAGATCGCTTCGCGGAGCGCGGCGAACGCCTCCTTCAGCTCGAACTTCTGCCGCGGGAGCTTGATCCGCAGGCCCTTGTAGGCTGCGAAAGCACCCAGCGCGACGACGGTGAGCACGCCGGGCACGATGCCGGCGATGAAGAGCTTCTCGACCTCGATGCCGGCGACGACCGCAAAGAGCACGATCGGGACCGAGGGCGGGAAGAGCAGGCCGAGGGAGCCGCTCGTGGTCACCAGGCCGAGCGAGAACTTCTCGGGGTAGTTCTCGGCGATGAGCGCCGGGTAGAGCAGGCCGCCGATGGCGACGATGGTGATGCCGCTACCGCCGGTGAAGCTGGTGAAGAAGGCGCTGGCGACGATGCAGACCATCGCCAGGCCGCCGGGCATCCAGCCGAGCAAGGCGCGACTCACCCGGACCAGCCGTTTGGGCGTGCCTGCCTCCGCCATCAGATAGCCGGCGAAGGTGAAGAGCGGGATGGTCACCAGGAGCGGCGAGTCGGCGAACTTGTCGCTGAAGATGTCGCTGGCCGCGCCGCTCATCGGCGTGTCGGCCAGGCCCGCGAAGAGGAGCATCGCGGCGGCGGCGAAGATGGCCAGCAGCGGCGCGCCGAGGAGCGCGAGCGCGAGCAGGCCGAGGATGAGAACCCATTCCATCAGGGCTTCTCCTCGTCGTCGTCATCCTCGGAGTCATCGGAGTCGGAGTCCGAGTCCGAGTCCGAGTCCGAGTCCGAGTCGCCCAGGGCCTCGTCCACGTCGTATTCGCCGGACGCCGCCTGCTCGTCGAGCGCCTGCTGTTTCTCGACTTCTTCCTCGTCGGTCACGGCGTGCTTCTCCGCGCCCTCGAGCTCGTCGTCGGGGATGCCGCCCTCCGGGATGCGGAGGAAAGCCCCGATGCCCTTGGCGCTGAAGCGCACGGCGATGATCAGGAACATGGCCGGCACGAGCAGGTCCATCGCCCGCGTGGGCGTGTTGACCGTCAGGCCGAGCGACTCGAAGAAGCCGCGGACCCCGCAGAACAGACCGGGCCGGGTCACGTCCGCGTTGGCGAGCAGATCCGGGCTCGCCACGCAGAGGTGGATGGTCTCGAAGGTCTCCGGATCGACCACGCCCCACTCGCCGGGCATGCGGACCGCCTTGGCGAGCACGGCGGCGAGCACGACCTGCGCGAAGAAGAAGCAGGTCACGCCGGCGAAGAGCCCCGTGACGCCCTTCATCGCAGCCCGCACCTTCGGCTTCGCGATGTGGCTGAAGACGTCGATGCCGATGTGCTTGGCGTGATAGGTCGCCAGCGACGCACCGAACATGGCCAGCCAGAGCGTGGCCTTCTTCATGAAGTCGTCCGCCCACTCGATGCTCGCGAGAGCGTCGTTGGCCCACGCGAACTCGCGGTCCGCCATGTTGCGGAAGAAGGACGACATGGCCGCGACGACGACCAAGGAGAGGAGAACGATGGTGGCGAGCACGGCCTCGCCGCGGGCCATTCCATCGTCGAAGCGTTTCAACAGTTTCAAGCGGGTCCCCAAATACCTGCGTGTCTGAGTTCGCCGAGAAAAACGGCGAACGGCGCCGGGATGATACCCGACGCCGTCCTGACCTTCGCGAGTTTTTCGGGGGCTCGCACCCCGAGGGTCAGCTGCCGGCGGCGCGCATGACCGCCTGGAGCAGGGCCCGCGGATAGACGCGGCCCGCGAGGTTGTTGCGAGCGGTCTCGGCGACCTGCCGCCACTCGGCCTCGTGGGAGCCCGTGTCGACGGCCGTCAGGCGACGGTCGAGGACGCGGAGCGAGCGGTCGTCCTCACGGCGGATGGCCCGCTGCAGGAGGCGGTGCGCCCGGCGGGAGGTCTCCATGAGCGCCGTCTGGTGCTCGGCGCTGAGCGAGTCGAACTTGCTCTTCTTCAGGATCGTCGCGCCGATGAGCACGCCGGTGCTCTGCTCCGAGTAGAAGTTGAGCTTCGTGTACCACTGGAGCGAAACCGCGGCGATGGCCGAGCCGGGCACGGTGTCGACCATGCCGGTCTGGAGCGCCGGGTAGACCTCGGTGATGCCCAGGCGGCGAGGGTTGGCGCCGACCACGTTGAGGACCTCGGTGAAGATCTCGTCGGTCGAGGGTACCCAGGGGCGGCGCGAGCGGAGGTCGCTCGGCTGCGCGATGCGGTGCTTCGAGAAGAGCCGCGACTTACCGACGTCACCCCAGCCGAGCAGCTGGTAGCCGCTGCGGTTGAACTGGGTCTCGAAGCGGCTGTTCATCCGGCGACGGACCCGGTCGAGCTGCTCGTAGTTCTCGATGGCGCCCGGCGCGCTGAGGACCAGGACCGGCTTCACGATCTGGCCGAGGCCCGTCGAGGTGACCGCCGCGCCGTCGAGCTGACCGGAGCCCATCTTGTCGATGTAGTCCTGCTCCTGGCCCTGGCTGCCGCCTGCGTAGAACCGAAGGCCCAGCTGGCCGCCGGTGCGCTCCCGGAGCTCGTTGTCCCAAGCGCGGAAGACCCGCATCCAGGGGCTCCCTTCGGGGGCCACGGTGGCCATCCGCAGCTCGGTGGTCGACTGCGCGTCCACGGCTTGCGGGGTCATCCCGGGGACCATCGCCAGCATCCCTGCCAGCAGAAGGAAGGTCATCCAGGGCTTTCGTCGGCTCGGTTGGTTCATCACGTCCTCAATCCATCCTCGTCCTCGCGGACCCGCGAGCCCCCCTGTGACGTGGGGCCGCGGTCAGCATTCAATCTTCGTCGGAGCTTTCTTCGGCGTCCGCCTCGGGCTCCTCGGCCTCCGGCTCTTCCGCTTCGCCGCCGGCGCTCGGGGCCGGGGTCGCGGCGCGGGGAATCTTCTGGTCCACCTGCGCGAGGTATCGCTCCGCGCGTCGCTTCGCGATCATGTTCTGGAGCCGCGCCTCGGGGTTGATGTCGCCGGCCTCGAGCACCTCGGTGAGCAGGCGGATGTACATCTCGCGGTCCTGGCGCTTCACCGCATAGGTGCGGGCCATGTTGACCTTCACGAGCAGGTTCTTGCCCTCGGTGACCTCCATGGCGCGCTCCCAGAGCGGGCCGGCCTCGTCGAGGTTGGCGCCCGGCGCAGAGGTGCCGACCACCGCGAGGAGCACGGTGCCCGAGCCGTTGAAGAAGGTCGGGTCGATCTCGACCGAGCGCTCGACCAGGGCGACGGCGAAGGGCAGGTCCGCCACGGCGGCCATGTCCGACTTGCTGGCGTTGATGTAGGAGGCCCAGGAGTAGCCGGCGAAGAAGAGGCCCGCGGCGTCTTCCGGCTCATCGGTCTCGAACTCTTCGTCGAGCCACTTCTCGAACTCCTCGAGGCCACCGTCGTAGGCCTCGTCGAAGCCCTCGTGCTCGAGTGCGATCAGGTGCTTCGAGAGGTCCCGAGCCCGCATGTACATGTAGCGGGCGCGGGTGAGCTGCTCTTCCGCCTCGGCGTAGTCGTTCTCCGCCTGCAGCTGCTCGACCCGGTCTTCGATCCAGCCGTAGGCGTACGCCGTGTAGAGCTTGATGGCGTTGGTGACGAGGATCTCGTTCTCCGGCACGACCCGGAGCAGGCCCTCCATCTGCACGATGTTGCCGGGCAGCGCCTCGCCCGCCAGCTCGTAGTCCCAGTGCTGCTCGAGACCGGGCGCAGCGCGCACGAAGAGCTTGGACGTACCGTTGGCGGTCATCTTGGTGATGTCGCAGCCCATGAGGATGGGGGCGGCCAGCACCGTCGTGCCGAGGGCGAGCAGCGCCACGAGGCGCACGAGGTAGGCGTTCATGGCCCCGATTGGTACGTGTGTCATGCACGCTGCGTCAAGGTGCTACAGTCCCTTCGATGCGTGGGCTGCCCTCCCCTGTCGTCGCCTCGTGCGCACTCCTGCTCGTCCTCGCGGGGGCGTTGCTCTCCCCGGAGCCCGCTCGGGCCACCCTCGCCGAGGCCCTGGACCTCGAGACGCTGGTCGAGCGATCGGACGACATCGTGGTCGCTCGGGTGGTCTCCAAGAGCTCTCGCTGGCAAGGCGAGCGCATCGTCACGGACGTCGTCCTGGAGGTCTCGGAGGTCGCCAAAGGCGAGGTATCCGAGGGTCAGCGGCTCGAGGTCCTGCTCCTCGGCGGTGCCGTCGGCGAGCTCGGCATGCGCGTGAGCGGCGAGGCTGGCCTCGAGGCCGATCACGAGTACGTCCTCTTCCTCCGCCGCTGGAACGGCACCCGTCGCCCGGTGGGGATGGCGCAGGGTGCCCTGCCCGTGCAGCGCGGGGGCACCGAGCCCGTGGTCCAGCCGGGCGGCGCCGGCCTGTCTCTCGTGCGGCGGGCGCCTACGGGCGCACTGACTCATGCGGAGCCTGCCGTGAGTCAACCTCGTCCGCTCGCGGACCTCTTGGCTGCCATCCGCGCCCTCCACTGAGGATGCGCGGCGCGCTCCGCCTCGGCACCGTCCTGGCCCTGCTCACGCTCGGGCCGAGCGCCGCCGCCGCCTGGTGCCAGCTGACCACCGACAACGGCGAGGTCCGCCCCGGTGAATGCATCACCGAAGGCGTCCCCCTGCGCTGGGAGCGCCGCTGCCTCTCCTACACCCTGGACATGTCGGGCTCACCGGACCTGCCGCTCGAGACGGTCCGGGCGGTGGTCCGAGACGCCTTCGCGGAGTGGACCAGCACGAGCTGCGACGGAGCGCCGCTCGACTTCGAGGTCCGAGAGACCGAGGTCCTGGCCGAGTGTCGGCGAGCCGAGCATCGCAGCGATGGCCCGAACCTGAACGCGATCACCTTCCTGGACGACTGGCCGAGCCGCTATCCAGAGGAAGCCTACGCAGTGACCAGCGTGTGGCACCGGGTCGACGACGGGGAGATCCTCGACGCCGACATCGTCGTGAACAACCAGCTCGGCCCCTACGCGATCTGCCCCGATGACGGCTGCGACGAAGGCCCCGGCGGGGTCGTCCCCGCGGACCTGCCGAACGTCATGACCCACGAGGTCGGCCACTTCTTCGGCCTGGCGCACAGCCAGTTCGGATGGGCAGCGATGGGCGCGAGCTCGCCACGGGGCGAGACCCGCAAGCGCACCGTATGGAGCGACGACGCCGTCGGCATCTGCGCCATCTACCCGCCGGGCAGCCTGGACGCGGCCTGCGACTTCACCCCGAGAGGCGGCCAGTCGACGACCTGCCCGAAGAGCGGCTGCAGCACCTCAGGGTCCCGTCCCGGGCTCCTCGCGGCGCTCCTCGCGCTGATCGCGATGAGCCGCCGTCGGCGCGCCAGGCGACGGTGACCCATCGCAGCGCTTTCGGAAGCACGCGACGGACGTGAAAACGCCCCGCGCTCGATGAGCAGCGGGGCGTTCCCAACGGATGGCGCGCGAGGCGCCGCAGGTCACTCGCCCTCGGGCTCGACCTTCTCTTCGATGACGAACTGCACGCGACGGTTCCGGGCGCGGTTGGCCGGCGTGATGTTCGGCACCAGCGGGCGGCTCGGGCCGTAGCCGCGGGCCTCGAGGCGGCTCGCGTCGATGCCGTTGCCGATGAGCCAGTTGCGGACCGACTCGGCGCGGGCCTGCGAGAGCTCGGTGTTCCGGGCGTCGCTGCCGCGGTTGTCGGTGTGGCCCTGAATCTCGAGCTTGGTGAGCTCCGGGTGGCGGATGATCACGTCGGCGATCTCGATGAGCAGCGGCTCGGAGGAGGGAAGGATCTCCGCGCTGTTCGTGGCGAAGTTGATCTTCCGGCGAATCTGGATGTCTCGGTTGCGGAGACGAACGAGCGACCGGCGGGGCCGCTCGACCAGCGTGATGGTCGGAGCCGCGTTCTCACGGGCGACGACCTCGATCTGCTGGGTCTTGATCAGGTACTCGTCGGCGTCGACCACGGCTCCGTAGGTGCCGGGCGGAAGGTCGGTCACGGTGAAGCGACCATCGGGGCCGGTGGAGATGGTGCGGGTGGCCGGGCCGTTGAGCTGGATGGAGGCGCCGGTGACGGGCTCGCCCTCGGCATTGTTGACGGTGCCGGCGATGCCGCCGACGCGCGGGAGCGCGACGAGCTCGCAGCGGACCTCGATGATCATCGGGCCCTCTTCGCCGCTGGCGGCGGCCTCGTCACCCTCGACGGCCTCACCCTCGGTGCCGGTCGGCTGCGGACGCTCCTCGGGGATCGTCGCGGCACACTGGCCGGGGTTGTACTCCGGGTGGCTGAGGTCCATCAGCACCTCGCCCGGCGGCAGGCGGTAGCTGGTGAAGGTGCCGTCGTCCGCGGCGACCAGGGAGGTCAGGTCGCGGCCGTTGAAGGCAATAGTCGCCCCGGAGACCGGGGTGCCGGCGCCCTGCTCCACGATCGTGCCGTGGATGCGGCCCTCGAGCGGGAGCTCGGCGGGAACCTCGACCCGGCGCTCGACCTCGCGGACGACCGGTTCGGGCGCGGGCGGCTCGACGGTGTCGTAGGCGTAGGCGAGCCCGAGGTAGAGGTTGTACGGCGCGTTCGGCGCGAGCTCGCGCACGAACTGGTCACGCTTCTTGCCGGTCAGGCCGACGTCGGCGGCGAGGAGGAAGCTCAGGCCCTCGACCGGCGGAAGGATCCGCGCACCGAGGGTGAGGTTCATCGGGAAGCTGCCGACGCCCTGCTCGGCGAGGCAGCCGTCGTCGAGACCGAGTTCACGCTCCGCGGGACGGTAGAGGCAGTCGTAGCCCTGGCGGTTGACCGGGATGTTCCAGACCCACTCGACGAGGGGCTGGAGGTAGAAGTCCTCGCCGACCTCGAGCGGCAGCTCGAAGCCGAGGGCGATGTTGAAGAAGTCGGTCCGGTTGATGCCCAGCGCGAAGCGCTCGACCGGCGTCAGCAGGTGCCGGAACTCCTCGCAGTCCTCACCGTCGCCGCAAGGGGCGGGCATGTCCAAGTTGTCGTAGCGGGCCTGCTCGACGTCCTCGACGAGGTTGTTCGAGTTGTCGAAGAAGTACTGGAGGTTCAAGCGCGCGATGAACGGGACCGGGTTGTCGAGACCGCGAAGGTCGGCGGTCACGTTTCCGCGGATGCCGAAGCTGGTGCTCTTGAAGACCAGGCCGATGTCACCGACCGTGTTCAGCAGCGCCAGATCGAGGTCACCACCGACCGTCAGGAAGGGGAGCACCCGATAGAAGGCCTTGATGCCGAGGTGGGTATCGCCGAGGACCTGGAAGAGCGTCGGGTCCTCCTGGTCGTTCGCGTTGGCGTAGCTCTGCACGGAGGCGAAGAGCTCGACCATCTCGTGCACGGTCCAGCTGATCGAGAGCGAGCCACCGATGTGGTCCGCGTCGTCGTCCTGGACGATGAAGTCGTTGGCGAAGAAGAAGTCCGTGGCGAGCTGCACACGGAACGAGCCGACCGCGCCGGAGCCGGCGTCGACCACGTGGAGACCACCGGTCGGGCCGAGGTAGGTGTTCTGGGCGCGGAAGAGACGCTCGCGGACCTCTTCGGGCTCCTGCGCGTCGTCGTCATCGTCATCGTCGTCAGCGGCGTCGTCCTCGGCAGCGTCGGCGTCCACATCGTCGGTCGCGTCCCCCTCGGCCGCGTCGTCGGTGGTGTCGCCTCCGTCGTCGAATCCATCGTCGAACTCGTCGTCGAAGGGGTCGTCGTCGGCTGCGGGCGCCGGTTCGGGTTCGGGCTCCGGCTCGGGCTCACTCTCGAATTCGTCGTCGAATTCGTCGTCGAACTGCGCCAGCGCCGGGCTGGTCATCAGGACGGTTCCGAGGGCGAGAGACAGTCCCGCCAGGAGGGCCCAGCCGAGGCCGAGCGATCGTAGTACGGCGCGCATTTCCAAGTGCTCCTGCTGCGTGGCGAGCACGAAAAGGGGGTGTCTCGCCGGGGGCTTCATACATCGTGTCGCGGGAAAGGTAAACGATTCACCTACCCGTCGTAGGACGGGCCCCATTGTGCCAATGTGTGGCACATCGACGGCCAAACCGTCACGAGGCACATCCTTGCAAGAGACCGGCCGACAGCCCTGACCAACAATTTTCAGAGCGACGGAAGCGCTGAAGCGCCGAATGAACGCGAGTCACCACGCAAGCAGCCGAGATCACTCGACTAAGTGCCTCTAGTCTCAGTTCGCGGCGACGTGAAGCGTCACATGGCCGGAGGGCGGGATCATCGCCGGCTGATCGGCCGGTGCATCGCCTTCCGCGGGTACGAAATGGACCGTGTAGCGGCCGCCGGGAACGTGAGGGATCTGACACTCGCCGGCCCTCGTGGTGCACGAGAAGGAGTCACCGCCCCCTCTCGGCCGGAGCGTGACCTCTCCGTCGACCGGATCTCCGCCGCCGGTCCGGACCTGGACGACCACCAACGCGTCGGCCAACGCCGGGCCGGCGAAGGCGGCGAGACCGAGGAGGGCCAGGAAGAGCGGAGCGAGTCGTCGGAGGTGCGTGCGCATCGGAGGAGCGGGTGAGTGACGTCAGCGACGGCGATCGATTCAAGAACTCTACCTCAGAGTCCCTCTCGAATGGACGTTTCTTCCGGAGCTCGTCGACAAGCGGACCCCTTCGCCACCCTGTGATAGACGCAGATCATGTGGCGAACGCTCTGGCCGACGACTGCCCTCGCCCTCGCCCTCGGGTGCGGTGGCGCGAGCGAGACACCCGCACCGGCCCCCACCCGGGTGGCCACCGAGACCCACCCCACGGCCACGGCCGACGCGCCCGAGCCGGTCGCGAGCAGCGGCGACGAGGCGGCGAGCTACGTGACCCACGCGGAGCTGACGGCTGCGCTCGATCGGGCGGAGGTCCGGCTGGACGGTGACCTCTGGGCGAGCTTCGGTGGTCCCGCCGGCATGAAGTACACGCTCGGTGGATGGGGAACGCGCTCCCGTCCACTCACCGTGGACGGCGTCGCCGCGGTCGCGGGCCATGGACGGGATACGCGGCTGCTTCTCCCGCGCGCCGCGGCAGACTCGAGGCTGACGCTGCGGGTCCGGTCGGCTGCACCCGGCGATCTCTCGCTGGTCGTGGACGGAGAGGTGCTCTCCGAGCGGCAGGAGGTCCCCGCCGGGCTCGCGACCGTGACCTTCGACCTGGGCGAAGCGGCGCGCGGTGACGGTGAGATGGCGCTCGGTGTCCGGGCCCCTCGGACCGGTCGGGTGGGCAGCGAGCGCCTCGGCGTGGCGGTCGCCGCACTCCGGCTGGGCAAGGGCACGACCCTCGAGGGTGCGCCGACGCGCCGGGAAGACGGCTCGGTCGAGCTTCCGGAGAAGGCCTCGCTCGCGTGGACGCTGATGATCCCCGAGGGCGGCCGCCTTCGGGTCACGGCCCCGAGCGGTGCCGTCGGCGTGCTCCTCCGACAGGACGGGCGGGAGCCGATCGACGCGGGCTCGGCGACCCCCGAAGGCCCGCTGACGGTGGACCTGAGCGACCGGGCCGGTGAGGCGATGCGCGTGGAGCTGTACGCGACCGAGGCGAGCCGATTGGCTGCAGTGACCGTCGAAGTGCCGGAGCGGACGCTGCGCGAGCTGACGCGGCCGACCCACCTGATGGTCGTCCTCATCGACACGCTGCGGGCGGACAAGCTCGGCCCCTACGACCCGGACACTCGCGTGCGGACCCCCGGGCTCGACGCCTTCGTTCGCGACGCGACCACCTTCGGCCGGGCCCATTCGCAGGAGAACTGGACGAAGCCCAGCGTGGCCACCCTGCTCAGTGGACTGATGCCCTGGGAGCACACCGCCACTCAGCACGAATCGGTCGTGCCGCGCGCGGTCGAGATGCTCCCCGAGCTCCTGAAGGCGCAGGGCTTCCAGACCGGCTCGTTCATCGCGAACGGCTACGTCTCCGATCGCTTCGGCTTCGACCAGGGCTGGGACTCCTACCGGAACTACATCCGCGAAGGCCGCCGCACCCACGCAGAGCACGTGGCGGGCGACGTGCTCGCGTGGCTCGACCGCCGCGACACCGACAAGCCCTTCTTCCTCTACGTCCACACCATCGATCCGCACGTCCCCTACCGACCGCCGGACGAGGATCTCGCGCTCTACGGCGACCCGGACTATCGGGGCGTCGTGGACTTCTCTCGCGACCACACGCTCCTCGAGAACGTGAAGCGTGGGCGCATCCGATTGAACGACGGTGATCGCGCCCACCTCGAGGCGCTCTACGACGGAGAGATCACCTACCACGACCGGCACTTCCGCTCGATCCTCGACGGGCTCGATCGTCGCGGCGTCGGCGACTCGACGATGGTGGTGATCACGTCGGACCACGGCGAGGAGCTCTTCGACCACGGCTCGGTCGGCCACGGCCACAGCGTCTACGAAGAGCTGCTGCACGTGCCGCTCTTCGTGAAGCTGCCCGGGGCCACGCCCCGACGGATCGACCGCTCGGTCGGGTTGGTCGACGTCATGCCGACCATCCTCGAGGCGTTCGGACTGCCCATCCCCGCCGACCTCGCGGGCGAGTCGTTCCTGGACGAGCTGCGGGGTGGTAGCCGCGGGCTCGAACGGGGGACGGTCAGCGCGTTCATGGAGCACTGGCGCACGCTCAACGTCGGTCGCTGGAAGCTGGTCGAGCGACCGGGGCGCGCGCCGGCGCTCTACGACCTCGACCGGGACCCCGACGAGGCGAACGACCTGTCGGAGCAGCGGCCGCTGGTGCGCCGTTGGCTTCGGGGGCTGCTGGGCATCCGCCTCGCCGAGAGCGCCGACGAGGGCACACCGGAGCGACCCCGACGGCGCCCCGCACCGGAGCGCACCGTCATCGACGACGAGACCGCCGCGCAGCTCCGGGCGCTCGGCTACACGGGCGACTGAGCGCCCCGCCGCTGGTAGAGATCGTTCCCATGGCTCGACCCACCGACGCGGACTCCGCCGAGACCTACGACCAGATCGTCGAGACCGCACGACAGCTGATCCTGCGCGAGGGCGTGGACGCGCTCTCACTGCGCCGGGTCGCCGAAGAGTCGGGCCGAAGCCTGGGCGCCATCAGCTACTACTTCGAGGGGCGGCACGGGCTGCTCGAGGCCTGCCTCGACGCCAACTACGAGTGGGTCCGCACGGTCGTCCAGGAGAGCCTCGGCCGCATCGCCGGCGGCACACCGTGGACGGAGGTGCTCGCCGACTTCGTGCGGCGCCTCTTCCGCACGGTCCGCGAGCATCGACCGCTGCTCCGCCTGCGTCTGCTCACGACGATGGAGCGCGGAGAGCTGCCCAAGTCTCGGATGGAGCGTGAGCTCATGCCGGCCCTCGAGGCGGTCGCGAAGGCGCTGGGCACGAAGGAAGGCAAGGTCCGGCTCTGGCTCGCCGCCCACACGCTCGAGCTGATCGTCACCCGCTACGGCGTCCACACCGACGAGGAGTGCCGCCGCTTCACCGGCTGCGACGACACGGACGAGGCGGTCGCCATGATCGAGGACTACCTCGTCGACCTGGCGACCGCCGAGTTCCAGCGCGTCGTCGGGGGCTGACCCGACTCAGAAGCAGGGCACCACGTTGACGTGGAAGTAGAGGTCGCGGTTGGACTGGAAGCCGCCGGTCGCCCGCCACTCCATGCCCTCGGCGTACGTGTTGGTCGACTGGGCGACACGCGCGGTCGGTGCACCGCTCGAGTGCACCACGCGAATGAAGTAGGCCGTGGCCGCCGTGACCGTCGGTGGGGTGTCGAAGCGTAGCTCGACGAAGCCGTTGGTGAGCTCGATGTCCTGGGTGCGTGCGAGCAAGGTCCCGAAGCCCGGTCCCCCGTAGAGCTCGAGGTCGGCGAGCATCCCCAGCGAGTCCATGAGCTCGACGTTGAGACTGGTGAGCTGGCCGGTCAGCGTGGACACGAAGGTCTGGCCGAACCCGGAGTCGATGATCGTGCCGGTCGGGGGCTCGTTCATCGCGGCGGTGGCCTGCGCAACGCACATGCCCGAGCAGAGCGAGGTCGCCGGTGGACAGACACACCCCATCCCGGTGACTCCGTCGTCGCAAACGAAAGTCGCGCCACACGAGCAGGCGTTCGCGCAGTTGGTGCCGTAGAAGCCGGGTGCGCAGGTGCAGGTGCCGTCGCCCGTCACTCCGTCGTCGCAGCTCGCCCCGTTCTGGCAGTCACAGACGCCGCCACAGCTCGCGCCGTAGTACCCGCTCGCGCACGTGCAGCTCCCGTCGCCGGTCACGCCGTCGTCACAGCTCGCACCGTTCATGCACGTGCAGGCGTTCGCGCAGCTCGCTCCGTAGTAGCCGGGTGCGCAGGTGCAGGTGCCGTCACCCTCCGCACCGTCGTCGCAGCTCGCCCCGTTCTGGCAGTCACAGACGCCGCCACAGCTCGCCCCGTAGTACCCACTCGTGCACGTGCAGCTCCCGTCGCCCCCGGCGCCATCGTTGCAGCTCGCCCCGTTCATGCACGTGCAGGCGTCCGCGCAGCTCGCTCCGTAGTACCCGCTCGTGCACGTGCAGCTCCCGTCGCCCTCCGCGCCGTCGTCGCAGCTCGCCCCGTTCTGGCAGTCACAGACACCGCCACAGCTCGCCCCGTAGTACCCGCTCGTGCACGCGCAGCTCCCGTCGCCCTCCGCGCCGTCGTCGCAGCTCGCGCCGTTCATGCACGTACAGGTCCCCTCACAGCTCGCACCGAAGAACCCGCTCCCGCAGGTGCAGCTCCCGTCGCCCGCGACGCCGTCATCGCAGATCCCACCGTTCACGCAGGTGCAGGCATTCGCGCAGCTCGCCCCGTAGTAGCCGGCCGCGCAGGTGCAGCTCCCATCCCCTGCGACGCCGTCGCTACAGGTTGCGCCGTTCTGGCAATCGCAGGTGCCCGAGCAGTTGGTTCCGTAGAACCCGGCTGCGCAGGTACAGCTCCCGTCGCCCATCGCACCGTCGTCGCACGTCGCCCCGTTCTGGCAGTCACAGGTCCCGGCACACTCGGCCCCGAACTGGCCCGCCGGGCAGGTGCAGGCCAAGCCGTCCGTGCCTTCCGAGCAGGTGCCGCCGTTCGCGGTACAGCTCGCTCCGACCTCGTCGCAGTCGCAGCCGGCGGGCACACCGTCGGCGTCGGCGTCGATTCGATCGTCAGCGCCCTCGCAGGCGTCCTCCGAGTCGCAGACCGTGTCCTCGTCGGCGTCGGGGCAGACGAAGGCGTCGTCGCCCGTGGCAGCGTCGAGCGTCGTGTCGGCGTCGACCGGCGCGCTGGCGTCCGACGGGCTCGCGTCGGTGCCGACGAACGCATCGGCGTCACCAGGAGTGTCGTCGCCACAGGCGAAGGCCACGGCGACGAGGGTCAGGATTGCGAGAGATCGAAGAGGTGTACGTTGCACCTCTCCAACCTCGGCGTTGGGCCGACCCGCATCAACGAAGCGAAAAGAACGCTGTTCCGTCGCCGAGCCGAGCTCGGCCGACGGCGTTCAGCCGAACGAGAGCTCGGCCCTCAGACTCGGTCGTCTTCCTCGAAGGCGATGTCTTCACCATCGAGGCTGGCGTCCACGGCGATCTCGCCGTCGAAGTCGTCGTCACCCATCGCCTCGACCGGCGGCGGGGGCGGCTCGTCGTCCGCCGACTCGTCCATCATGTCCGCGTCCAGCTCCATCTCGGGAGCAGCGTCGGCGGGGTCGCCCTCGCCGTCCGGCTCCTGGATCGCCGCCTCGTCGCCGAGAGCGAAGGAGTCCGGCTCGACCGCCGGCGCCACGTCGGCGTCGTCGTCGGGGAGCGGGATCTGAGGCGGCTCGTCGCCGGTGTCACCCCGAGGCTCCGGCGCCGGCTGGTTGGCACCGGCCTCGGCGGCCGAGGGGTCGGGCCTGGGGGCCGGCTGCACTCGCAGGCTCGGGTCCATGTCGGGACGCGGCGCCATCTCCGGCACCGGGAGGTCGTTCGCCTGGTAGAGGAAGAAGCCGGTGGACTCCGTCGGAGCCGGCGGCTCGGACGCCATCGGGTGCCACGTGGGCGGGAAGGTCGGTCGAACCAAGCGCCCCTCGGAGGCCGGGATCTGGAAGCCAGCCGGGGCGGGCGGCAGCTCCGGCGAAGGAGCGATGGGCGGGTCCTCCGGGGGCGGCCCCAGGCTGTCTCGGGCGGACGCCGGTGGGGCGGACTCGGGCTCGCCGTAGGAGTCTTCGTAGGAGGAATCGTCGTAGGAATCCTCGGCAGCGTCGGAGAGCTCGACCTCACCGGTGTCGACGTCCGAGACTTCGCCCATGTCGACGTCGGCGGCGACGTCCATGTCCGCCGCCACGTCGACGTCGGCGGCCACGTCCATGTCGACGTCGGCGGCCAGGTCGGCCCCGTCGTCTTCTTCGGCGCCGAAGTCGGCGCCGGCGTCCTCGTCGACGGCGGCAGCATCCGCACCGGCGTCGAACGCGGCGGCGGCCGCCGCGTCGTCGAGCTCGCTCACGTCGGCCACGACGGTGGCCCCGCCATCGTCGAAGCCCATGTCGGGCTCGCCTGCAGACTCGTCCGCGAGCGCGGCCACTTGCTCCGGGTCGGCGACCGCGGTCTCCGCGTCGCCTTCCCAGTCAGCGGAGTGCGCCTCTGCTTCGGGGGCGGCCTCGGCCGCGGCGGCTTCCTCGAGCTCGCCGATGTCGACCTCGCCGGTGGCCGGCTCGTCGCCGACCATGCTGGCGCGCGCCATCACGATTCGCTCGTAGACGACCTCCGACATGCCCTCGAGCTGGAGGCTGTCGAACACGATGTCGAATCGCGTCTCCGGCGCGCGCTCCTCGCCGCCGTCGACGGCGGCGGTCACCCGACCGATGCCCTCGAGGGCAGGGGATCCGTCGACCAAGAGTACGGAGAAGCCGACCGTGGCTCCCTCTTCGTACGCGGTCGGTCCGTAGAGAATCAATCGCTCCTCGTCCACACGGTCGGCCAACCCCGAGGAAAGCTCGGAGATGTCGCCGAAGTGTGTCGGAACGGTCAGGACGTCAGTCATCGAGTCTCAGGCTCCTCGTCGCTCCACGGCTGCGTTCGCGCCGCGCCAGATCCTTGCAGGAGCTCCTCGACCCGCTTCTCCGCGGCATCCAGTCGCTCTGCTCCCTCTCGGGAAAGCTTCACACCCTCCTCGAAGATCGCGAGTGACTCTTCGAGGGGCAGTTCGCCCCCCTCGAGTCGCTTCACGACATCCTCGAGCCGCGAGACCACTTCTTCGAAGGTCCGCTCCGTACTCTCCGTGTTGGCCGTACTCATGGGCGTTGGACCGGGCGACAATGCCCGTCCAGAGCACTCCAAGTCAATGGGATCGCTCGGTCAGAGTCCAGCGTCCTCGAGCAGGACCCGAACGTCCGCCGCTCCCGAAGGCTGCCCGGCGACGAAGACCTCGCCCGTGGGGAGGGTCCGCAGGGTCCAGATCGCACCGCCCGGGAGGGTGACCCGAACGGGGACGCCGCCCGGCGCCCCCGCGGCGCGAACCGCGAAGCGAAGGACCCCTCGCCCCCGAGGCAGCGGGCGCCGGCGACCCGCCGCCGCCGCCTCCAGCGCCTCCCGAACTCGGCCATCGCCCTCGATTCGGGCCCGCCGAGCGAGGGGCTCTCGGGCCTCGGGGACGGCCAGTGCGGCCAGCGCATCCGCGCAGGCCCGGCGCACCGTGGGATCGTCATCGGCGTCGAGCCGGGCCACGAGCGCGCGCCACGCCGATCGATCGCCGGTCGTGGCCAACGCCAACGCCGCCGCGACGCGGACGGGCGAGTCGCTCTCCCGAAGCGCGCGCCGCAACGCGACCCGCCGCTCCTCCGGCTGGGGCCCACGGAGAGCCAAGAGCGCCTCCGGGCCGAGCTCGGGTCGCTCGAAGAGTGGGCCCATGACCTCGTCCGGAACCGTGAGCTGCCGCGCTCGGGCGCCGCCGAGCAGGACCCGCAGGACCTCCGGCTCGCTCTCGATCGCCAGTCGTGCGACCAGCGTTCGGTCGGCCTCGGCCGATTCCACCAGCGCGAGCCCCTGCGCCGCCCAGGCTCGTGTCGCCACGTCGTCTGCCGCCAGCGCGTCCTGCAACCCTGCGAACGCCGAGGGATCCCGCGCCAACGCTCGGAGCACCCACCCGCGCGGCGTCTCCGCGCCATCCCCCAGGGCGCGCACGAGATCGGCCCGCGCCTGCTCGGCCAGGTCGCCGGGCAACCGCGAGCCCCACCGGCGGAGCGCGACGGCCAGCGCGCGCGTGAGGTCCTCGCGCGCTCCATCGGAGAGCTCGTCGCGGCGCCCGACCTCGACCCGAAGGGCCGGTAGCCCCGCGCCATCGGCGAGCTCGGCCAAAGCACTGGCCGCCTGCGCGCGTCGGACGTCGTGTTGGAAGAGGCCATGGAATACGGCGGCGAGCTCGGGATGCGGGTGAGCCAACGCCGCCTCGGTCGCCCGGCGAACCGTCGGTGGGTCGTCGGAGGTGATCCGGGCGACGATCGCCTCGCGACCCGCCGTCGGGGCGATCCGGAGCAGCGTCTCCAGGATCACGCGCTCCTGGCTCGGCTGACTCTCCGCGAGGAGCGCCAGCAGCACCTCGGCGTCGGCCGGGCTCCCGACGTCACCGAGCGCACGAACGGCGGCCTCGACCAGCGTGGGGTCGGGCATCCCGAGGAGGCTGCGCAGCGCGGGGGCCGCCCGGTCGTCCCCCAGCGCACCGAGTGCTCGGGCGGCCGCGATCCGCAATGGCGCCGCCTCGGTGGTGGCGACCGACGCCAGCGCCGGGACCACGCTCGAGTCACCGAGCTGTCCAGCGACGTCGATCACCCCCAACGTTGGTGCTTCACGGAGCGCGCGGCGGATCCAGGGCAGCGCGGGAGGACCCGCTCGCAGGAGACCAGCCCTCGCCGCGTCTGCGAGCTCGGGAACGTCCAGGCCGCCGACCAACACCCGCAGAGCCCGAGGCGTGGCGAGCGCCCCGAGCGCTCGAGCGGTACCACCGGCCACCTGGGCCGAGGCCCCCTCGAAGGACATGACGAGCGCAGCCGTGGCGCTCCGATCGCCATGCCAAGCGAGCGTGGCAGCGATCTCGCTCAGAGCGCGAGGGGCGTTCGTGGTCTCCAGCGACTCGTGCAAGGCGCGGAGCAACGCTGGCGTCGGCTCGGCCGATCGAAGGGCCCGAGCGGCCTCGATGCGTACCTCGGCGGACTCGGACCGGAGACCCTCGAGGTGTCGAACGCGCGGGATTCGTTCCATCCAGCCTGCACCCCAGCGGCTGGGCGGCGCCTGGGCAGCGGCGCTGGCGGTGAGCCCGAGCACGGTCGCAGCCATCAGCAGAGACCATCGATGGACCCGGATCGGCACCCTCTCGGGGTAACACAGGGCCAGCCCATCGTGGATTCCTTCCATGACCTTTCAACTCGTTCTCGACCTCGACGCGTCCGATCGCCTATCCTTGGAGGTGGAGTGCAGGTGGACGGGTCGACGCTGGTGTCGCAACCACCGCGAGGTTGGGTGATTCGAACGGAAGTCGGGGATCCGGGGTGACTGGCGAAGCCGCGGACGAAGCCAAGAAGAAGCCGGTCGCACCCGGGCGGCCGAAAGGCCCCGATCCGCTCATCGGCCGCGTGATCAGCGATCGCTTCCGCATCGTCTCTCTGATCGCTCGGGGCGGCATGGGCAAGGTCTACAAGGCCGAGCAGGCGCCGCTCGGTCGCGAGATCGCGCTGAAGATCCTCAACCCGAACTACCAGGGCGACCACGACCCGGAGTTCCACAAGCGCTTCTATCTCGAAGCATCCATCTGCGCGAAGCTCACGCACCCGAACACGGTCACGATCTTCGACTACGGGCGTACCGACGACGACGTCTACTTCATCGCGATGGAGTTGCTCGAAGGGCGCACGCTCCATCGCGCGCTCCGCGAGGACAAGCGAATCCCGGCGGAGCGCGCGCTCCACATCGCGCGGCAGGTGTGCCGGAGCCTTCGCGAAGCGCACAGCCTCGGGGTCATCCACCGCGACCTGAAGCCCGCGAACATCTTCCTGGTGAAGCACGGCGACGAGCGGGACTTCGTGAAGGTGCTCGACTTCGGCCTGGTCAAGGACCTCGACAGCAAGGGCGAGGACCTCACGCAGACCGGCCTCTTCATGGGCTCGCCGAAGTACATGTCGCCCGAACAGATCCGCGGAGAGAACGTGGACGGGCGCTGCGACGTCTACGCGCTCGGCGTCATCCTCTACGAGATGCTCACCGGCAAGGTGCCCTTCGACCGGGCGAACTCGGTGAACATCCTCATGGCCCACGTCCACGAGGCCCCGCCGTCGATCGCCGAGGTCGCTCCGGAGGCAGGCGTGGAGCCGCACATCGAGCAGATCGTGCTCAAGGCGATGGCGAAGAACCCGGACGAGCGCTTCGAGAGCATGGACGCCATGCTCGTCGCGCTGAAGCGGGTCGCCTCCCAGGCCGGTCTCGCCGTGTCGCGCTCCGGCGAGACCACGCTCAGCAGCGAGTTCGCCATCAGCGGCGGCTCGACCGGAGCCTACGCGGTCGTCACCGGCGACCCGCTCGACAGCGAGTCTGGCATCAGCGCGTCGATGACCCCGAGCGACCCCTTCGCTCCGCCCGTCGCTACCGAAGAGCCGCTCCCCGAGACCCCCTTCGACGACCCGCAGAAGCGAAAGATGGCCACGCTCGCCGTAGTCGGCGCGCTGGGCCTCGCCGCCGTCCTCGGAGCCGTTCTCGCGCTCTCCGACAGCGAGCCCATCCCGGTCGCCACCGAGGATCCCGCACCGACCGAGCCGGCACAGCCGAACGAACCCGCGTCGACCATGGCGGCCAACCCGGCGGCGATGGACTCCAGCGGTGGCACCATGGCCGCGGACCCGAGCGAGCGAGTCGTCCGGGTCTCGCTCCGGAGCGAGCCGTCGGGTGCGACGGTCCTCGTCGGCGAGCGGAGCTACGGCCCCACCCCCGCCGAGGTGGAGTGGCGCGGCGAAGAAGCCACCGAGGGCCGAGAGGTCACCTTCCAGTTCCAGCTCGATGGCTACCGCGACTTCACCGTGACCCGAACGGTCTTCGGTGACGAGCTCGCGGTCCAGGTCGAGCTCGAAGAAGTCCGTCGCACGCGCCGCTCTTGGGTGCGTCGGCCGTCACGCCCGAGAAACACGGGTGGTGGCGACAACAGCTCCGTCAGCCTCATGGGCTACAAGGCCGAACCCTACTGAGCATCGAGGTCATCGTTGTCATCGCTCAAACGCATTCTCCCCACCCTCACGCGACTCGGAGCGCTCGCCCTCGTCCTCGCTCAGGCACTCCCCGCCCTGGCCGATGTTCGAACGGAAGCGCGTCGCCACTTCCGGCGGGGCATGCAGCTGGTGGCCGACGGCAACGTCGACGAAGGCATCGAGGAGCTCGAGCTCGCCTACGAGACGCTCCCGCACCCGAACGTCCTCTACAACATCGGCCGCGCGTATGCGGAGGCCGGTCGATACGAAGAGGCGCTCGAGTACTTCGAGCGCTACCTCGCGTCCGACCCACCCGACCGGGAGGAGGTCCAGGGCTTCGTGGAGGCGATCAACGCCCGGCTCGCCGCGGCCCAGCCGCAGGAGACCGACGGCGGCGGCGGCGGCGGTGAGACCACGACCACCACGAACACCACGGCCGGCCCCGCGGTGGACGTGTCTTCGGAAGAGATCACCGCCATCGAGGAGTCGGCGACCCAGATCGAGGCCCTCGCCGAGGCGACCCAGAGCGAGGCGCTTCGGCAGCGGGCCGCCCGCCTGCGTCAGCTCGCGCAGAGCCTCCGCGAGCGCGGCGCGCTCGCGGCCCAGAACGGCGGCGGCGGCGAGACCGGCGGTGGCGGTGAGACCGGCGGTGGCGGCGAGACCGGCGGCGGTGAGACCGGCGGCGGCGAGACCGGCGGCGGCGAAACCGGCGGTGGCAACGATGCGCTCGGCCTCGGTGCCGAGCGAACCGAGGTCTTCGAGGAGGAGGTCGTCTCGGCGTCTCGCTTCGCGGAGTCGCCGCTCGACGCGCCGAACTCGACCTACATCATCACCCAGCAGGACATTCGTCTCTCCGGTCTGACGAACATCTCCCAGCTCCTTCGCCGCGTGGCCGCCGTGAGCGTCATGGAGCTCACCCCGGGTCAGATCGACGTCGGTATTCGTGGCCTGAGCCAGCGACAGGCCAACAAGGTCCTCTTCCTCGTCGACGGCCGCTCCGTTCGGCTCGACTTCCTGGCGGCGCCCTTCCCCGCCTTCATTCCGTGGGGAGTCGAGGACATCGAGCGCATCGAGGTCATCCGTGGTCCGGCTGCCGCCCTCTACGGCGCGGATGCGTTCTCGGGCATCGTGAACATCATCCTCAAGCAGCCGGGCACCGGCGAGTCCTACCTCGTCGCTCGCGGCGGCAACTACCAGACCATTCGCGGCGTCGCGTCGACCTCGGCCCGAAACGAGGTCCTCGGCATCCGGATCAGCGGTGGCTACGAACGAGCGCAGAACCACGCGCGGATCGTCGGCCGCGAACGCGTCGACACCTCGGTATGGGATGACTACGACGACCCCGACGTCGGCATCGAGCGGATCTTCTTCTCGGGCGAGGCGAGGCTCGACCTGGGCGAGGGGTACGTCGTCCGCGGGGGTAGCGCCATCTCGACCGCGGGCCGCGGGACCATTCATGGACAGAGCCGGCAGCGGCAGATCGGCGCCGAGAACCTGACCTTCGCGCAGTCCCACCTCGCGTTGACCACCCCCTTCGGTGTGGGTCTCCGTTCGTATTGGACGCGCTTCTCGACGGACCTGAACCTCTGGGACACGCCCGAGGACACGCTCGACACCGAAGGAGAGCTCGACCGATCGGACACGATCGAGACCGAGCTGAACTTCAGCCGCCAGTTCGAGCTCGGCATCCCACACAACTTCGCCATGGGCGTCGGTCACCGCTTCAAGCAGGTCGAGTGGAACTGGCTCGAGAGCCCGAAGATCACCGAGCACCACTTCTACGGCTACCTCCAGGACGCCCTCCAGCTCACCGACACGCTGCGCGCGACGATCAGCTTCCGCGTCGACCGACACCCCCTGCTGTCGAACCTGCAGTTCTCGCCACGAGCCTCGGTCGTCTGGCGCTTCCTGGAAGGCCAGGCCCTCCGCCTCACGGGTGGCACCGCGTTCCGTTCACCGGCGTTCGCGGAGTCCTACCTGAACTTCGCCAACCGAACCTCGTTGCGCGGCATCACCGCGTACGGTCTCGGCAACCGCAACCTCGACCCGGAGCGCATCGTCAGCGTCGAGCTCGGCTACGCCAACCAGGCGACCGACTACTTCGCGCTCGAGGTGAACGCCTACTACAACCTCGTCTTCGACCAGATCGGTCTCTCCTCGATCAACCTCTTCCGGCTCCAGGACTTCGGTCCGCTCGGCGAACCCGACGTCACGGGGCAGAACCCGGCCCGCTACCTGACGGACCAACGCGCGTACCCGGTCGGAACGCTCCAGTGGAACAACGAGCCGACGAACTTCCGCCAGTACGGCGGCGAGATCGGTGCTCGTGTGTTCCCGGTCGACGGCCTCGACTTCTACGCCAACTACGCCTACCACCAGACGGAGGCCGTCGACGAAGCGCAGCTGCGGGAGATCGACCCCGTCCGGCTCGAAGACCAGCGCACCTCGGCGCACGAGCTCAACATCGGCGCCCAGTACCGCTCCCCGATCGGCCTCGACCTCAGCGTCGACCTCCACTGGGTGAGCGACCAGACCTGGGTCATCCAGGTCACCAGCGCGACCCGCGGCGTCGGTTTCCAGGCCTTCGACCTCGACGCCTACGCGCTGCTCAACGCGCGTCTCGGCCTCCGGCTGATGGACGACAAGCTCGAGCTGGGCATCATCGGCACGAACCTCACGAACCAGCGCAACCGCCAACACCCACTCGGTCAGCCGATCACGACTCGCGTGATGGGTGAGGCCACCTTCCGCTTCTGATGATGGGCCCCCGACGGATGAAGTACCTCTCCCGATTCGCACTCACGCTGGCGCTCCTCGCTACGGCATCGACTGCGTTCGCCGATGTTCGAACCGAGGCGCGCCGCCACTTCCGGCGAGGCATGTCGCTCGTCGCCGAGGGCAACGTCGACGAGGGCATCTCGGAGCTCGAGCTCGCCTACGAGACGCTCCCCCACCCGAACGTCCTCTACAACATCGCGCGCGCCTACGCGGAAGCCGGCCGCTACGAGGAGTCCATCGAGTACTTCGAGCGCTACCTGGCCTCCGACCCACCCGACAAGGAGGAGGTCCAAGGCTTCCTCGAGGCGGTCGAGGCACGCATCGCGGCGGCGCAGGAAGCGCAGACGCCGACCGAATCCGGCGGCGGCACCGACACTCCGACCGAGACCACCGCGCCTCCCATCTCCGCGGTGGCCACCGACGAGGAGATCGAAGCGCTCGAGGAGTCGGCGACCCAGATCGCGACCCTGGCCGAGGCGACCCAGAGCGATTCGCTCCGCGAGCGAGCCAACCGACTGCGGCTCCTGGCCCAGCAGCTCCGTGATGCGCGCGACGAGGAAGCCAGCGGCGGTGGCGGCGGCACCGGTGAGAGCGGCGGAGGCGGCGGTGGCACCGGCAACACCGGCGGTGGTGGCGGCGGCACCGAGGTCGGCGCCCTCGACCTCGGAAGCGCAGAAGACCGCAACGAGGCGCTCTATGAGGAGACCGTCGTCTCCGCGTCGCGCTACGCCCAGTCTCCTCTCAGCGCACCGAACTCGACCGCTCTCATCACCCCGCAGGACATCCGGCTGACCGGTCACCGGCACGTCGGCGAGCTCATCCGCCGTGTCGCGGGCGCCGACGTGATGACCCTGACCCCAGCCGACACTGCGGTCTCGTTCCGTGGTTTCAACCAGCGACTCTCGGCTCGAACGCTCGTTCTCATCGACGGTCGGTCCACCTACATCGACCCGCTCGGCGCGACTCTGTGGGGCTCGTTCCCATACAACGTCGAGGACATTCAACGGATCGAGGTCATCCGTGGTCCGGCCTCCGCCCTGTACGGCGCCGACGCGTTCTCCGGCATCGTCAACATCCTCACCCGACCGCCCGGAGAGCCGCGAACGACGGTCGGTGCCGGCGGCGGCAACGGTGGCCAGGTCCACCTCCACGCCAGCACCTCGGGCCGGGTCGACCGCCTCGGCTACCGCTTCGGCGTCGGCTACAACCGCGCGAACCGCTTCACACGAGAGGTCGGCCCCGAACGGGTCGACCACGTGTTCACGCGCAAGCCGGACATCGCTTGGGACGCCGCCCACCTCAACGCCCACCTCACGTACCGGGTCAGCGAGAACGTCGAGCTCTTCGCCCAGGGCGGCCTGAACACCAACACGATCAACTTCCAGGGCACTGGCCCGCTGCGAGACTTCGTCAGCCGCGGCGAGACCATGCACTCGATGGCTGGTCTCCGCTCCAACTGGGGCTCGCTACGCTTCTTCTGGAACGGGCTGGTCGCCGACGCGGCGCTCCCGACACCCGCGGTCGGTTCCGACCCGCTGGAAACGACCTTCCAGTGGAACACCTACGACGTCGAGGGTGAGCTCGCCCGCGAGTTCCACTTCCTGGTCGACCACAACCTCCACCTCGGCGCCAGCTACCGCCGCAAGCAGATCGACTGGACCTACATCAACAAGGAGCAGTTCGAGAACCACGGCGCGATCTTCTTCCAGGACACGCTGGGCATCGTCGAGCAGCTCGACATGGTCCTCTCCTTCCGCGTGGACTTCCACCCCCTCCTCGACGCACCGGTGTTCTCGCCGCGTGGTGCTCTGGTCATCAAGCCCTCGGACGAGCACGCGATCCGCGCCTCGTTCGGCACCGCTTTCCGAACCCAGACCTTCCTCGAGAGCTACCTCAGCCTGCCGAACCCGACGCCGCTGCGCGGCGTGAAGGTCGACGCGTTCGGCTCCGAGCCGGCGGCAAACCTCTTCGGCACACCGCGGCTCAACCCGGAGCGCATCCTCTCGGCCGAGCTCGGCTACCGAAACGAGATGAGCGAGTACTTCGACGTTCAGACCTCGGCCTACTACAACCGAGTCACCGACCTCGTCATTCTCGGACAGGTCCAGCCGTTCACCCTCGGCCAGTTCGGTTCGGGTGACCCCGCCATCGCCGAGGCCACCGGCTACGACCGCGGCACCGCCACCTACCCGCTGGGGTACATCAACTTCCAGAACGACCCCTCGGTGTTCGACGTCGTCGGTGGCGAGATCGAGCTGCGTACCTACCCGGTCACCGGCTTGGACTTCTGGGCGAACTACGCCTTCAACCAGTCCTTCGTCTCGAACAGCCAGCTGCGTGACTCGGAGGAGCGAACCTCCAAGCACAAGATCAACTTCGGTATCCAGTACCGCGCGCCCTTCGGCCTCGACATCGCCCTCGACTTCCACTGGGTGAGCGATCAGGTCTGGCTCGAGCAGGTCTTCGACGCTTCCGAGGGCGTGAAGTTCGAGGAGTTCGACCTCGACAGCTACCACATGGTGAACGGCCGCATCGGTCTGCGCCTCCTCGACGACGACCTGAACCTCGGCATCGTCGCCTACAACCTCACGAACAACAAACAGCGCCAGCACCCCTTCGGCCAGAGGCTCGAAGCTCGGGTGATGGGCACCGTTTCCTACACCTTCTGAAGCCGCCGCACTGACCATGGAAAGAACCGCGATGAAGCGCTCCCCTCTCCTACTGCTCGTATTCGCCCTCGCCTGCGCGGACGTCCCCGTCGACGACCTGCAGATCTTCGGCGGAACGGCACCCGAGCCCACCGGCGTGTTGCGAGGCACGGTCCTCTACTCCGGTCCCAAGCCGCTCTGCGGCGAGGACCTGGAGGGCAACACCGTCCCGCTCGGGCAGGTCGTGCTCACCCTCTTCGAGTACGACAACCCGCCGCCGCCGACGGGTACCGCGACGAGCGCCGCGAACCTCCTGACCATCCCCGGCGTGTCGCTCTTCTCGGGCGTCGAGGATTGTCTGACCGAGGACGACGACCCGCGACAGTTCATCACGCGAACGGCGGAGTTCGCGTGGCCGGAGCTGGCGCTGGGTCACGACGGGCAGCCGGCGGACTACCAGATCCGTGGCTTCTACGACTACGACGGCAACTTCAACCCGTTCTTCTCGGTTTCCAACCTCCCGACGCAGGGCGACATCGCGGGCGGCGCGTTCGTCGACCCCAACGCGACCATTCGTGAGTTCCGGCGGCTGAGCTTCGGGACCGAGGAGGAGCGCCCGAACGGTCAGGTCATCAACGGTGTCTCGGTGGCCCTCGGCGCACCCGTGACCACCGAACGGCCAGTCTTCTACATGGAGAGTGGCACGCTCGACTCCGCGGCGACCCTCCCGACCACGGCGGACTCGGTCATGCGCGAGAACCAGATCCTCGCCGAGACGAACACCTTCCTGAAGCTCTACGATGCCACCGCCGACGCGGACGCGTTCAACATCCTCGCGCAGGCCTTCGCGGACGCGGGCATGCCCCTGGACCAGCCGCAGGGGTTCACGCTCGGCGACACCGTCAGCAACTACCCGAGCGCTTGGTACGTGCGCCCGGTCGACGCAAACGGCGACGGCGCGGGTGACCCCCACCCCATCCTCGGCGCTGCCGGGGTCGTCTGGCTGACCCCGGTCGTGCTCATGGTTCGTGCCCAGACGCCAATCGAGGTCGAGGCCGGTATCCCAGGCGTCGCGATGGTGCCCACCGTCTCGAACGTCCAGTACCTGCTGATGGGCCGACAGGTCTACGACGACGAGATCCAGATCGGCGTCCCGCCCATCGCGGCCGTGACCCTGAACCCGGCCGACCGCCGCTGTCAGATCCCCTACATCCCGCCGGGGAACACGACCAGCACCTACGAGCGAATCACGGTCGAGTGCCAGGAGGTCCCGGCCGCGGACTACGCCGTCAACGTGGTCCACGGCCTCGCTGGCGCACGTCCTGTCGGCGCCTCGGACGGCAACTTCCGGGCGTGCATGCCCGGTAGCGACGAGCCCTTCATCGCAGCCGACGGCTGCTTCGACTACCCGGAGAGCCCGCCCGATTCCGGTCGGATCGAGAGCTGCAACGGCAGCAACGAGTGCGCCGTCCCGTCGTTCCGCTCTCCGGGCGGATGGGAGCTCGAGGGCGGAAGCCTCTCCGGTCAGGCCTGGGGTGTTCCGAACGCATTCGGCGACCCGAACCAGCTCCCCGACCTCCATGGCTCGGACCCCGCCGTCAGCGAGCTGCTCTTCGAGCATCAGGGAGCCGGCGGCATGTTCACGGTCACCGACACCGACCCAAGCGACGTGGGCTCCGACACCGCGTGCGCCGAGGCCGTCGACGACATGGACCCGCCGAACGTCCGGGCCATCGAATACAAGACGTGGGACGAGCACGGCGAAGACGCCGAGATGCTGCGTACCCTGTGCTGCGAGCCGGTCCGGCACCTCTGCAACATCGACCTCTGCGACATGGTCGACTCGATCGCGAACCCGGGGAGCATGGTCCGTGGAAGCCCCACGACCATCGACGACGGTGGGCGCCCGAACTGCGTGCCCTTCGAGATCCCCGACGTCTGCTGCGGCGACCCAGTGCCCTGAGCACCGAGCGTCCTTCCCTGAATCCGCCCCGCCCGTCGTTGACGCGCGGGGCGGCTTCGTCATACTCGCCGCCATGTCCTCGGTGGTCACGATCGGCAACTTCGACGGGGTGCACCTCGGGCACCGGGCGCTGGTCGATGCGGCCCGCACCATCGCGGACGGCGAGCAGCTCCCCGTGCGAGCGATGTTCTTCGATCCGCACCCCGCGGCGTTCTTCCGACCCGACAGCCGCCCGCCGCTGCTGACGCCGCTCCCTCGACGGAGGGCGCTCTTGCTGGGGGCCGGCGCGGACGAGGTGGACATCCGCGTCTTCGACGAAGCCTTCGCCGAGCAGAGCGCCGAAGAGTTCGCCACCGCCATCCTCGCCGAAGACGCGAAGGCGAGCGCGGTCGTGGTCGGGCCCGACTTCCGCTTCGGCAAGGACCGCGAGGGTGACCTACCCACGCTCGAAACCCTCGGCGAGCGCCTCGGCTTCCGAGTGCACGTCGTCGACCCGGTCGAGCGTGACGGGGAGGTGGTCTCGTCGACCCGCGTCCGCGGGTGTCTGGCCGATGGCGACGTCGAGGGCGCGCGAGCGCTGCTCGGTCGCTACCACGACGTGGTGAGCGAGGTCGTCCACGGCGACCATCGCGGCCGGACGATCGGCTTCCCGACGGCCAACCTCGGCATCGCGAAGAAGCTCGCGGTGCCGAAGGACGGTGTGTACGCGGTCGTCGCCTCGGTGGACGGCGTCTTGGTTCCGGCCGTCGCCAACATCGGTGTCCGCCCGACCTTCGGCGCCGGTCGCTCGGTCGAGGTGCACCTGCTCGATTGGGAAGGCGATCTCTACGGTCGGGAGCTCCCGGTCGCCTTCGTCGCGCGAATTCGCGGCGAGGTGAAATTCGACGGTGTGGACGCCCTCGTCGCACAGATCGGTCGCGACGCGGCCGACGCTCGGGGTAGGCTCGCCGACGTGTTGGAATCGGACGCGAGCGCCGTGCTCCCCGACCTGAGCGCAGGGGAGCCTTCATGAACGTCACGGGCATGTCCCGCGAAGAGCTGGAGCGAGAGGCGCGACGCATCGGGGTCATCGCCCCGGAGCGGCTGGGCCGCCACGCGCTCGAGCGCCGCATTCGCGAGCACCACGCCAGCCCGCTCCGCCGCGCCCGCCGCGCGTTCCGCGGGCTGGTCGGACTGGCGAAGGCGATCGCTGGGGCGCCCCCGTCGCTGCCGCGCCCGGAAGCGGAGAGCCCGTCGAGCACGAGCGAGAGCACGCCGCCGACTCCGACCGCCGACGCCGACGCGCCGACTCCGAAGGCCGAGACCGGACCGCCGACTCCGACCGCCGACGCCGACGCGCCGACTCCGAAGACCGAGACCCGACCGTCGACTCCGACCGCCGACGCCGACGCGCCGACTCCGAACGCCGGGAGCCGAAAGCCGACTCCGGAGGCCGACGACGAGAGACCGACGCCGAACGCCGACGCGCCGACTCCGACTGCGAAGCCGGCCGACGAGCTCCCCGGCGAGCCCATCCCCACCCGCACCATGGCTCGGCTGCTCGCCGATCAGGGCCACACCCGCCGCGCGCTGGCGATCTACAAGAAGCTCTTGCGCGAGACCCCGGCCGACGAAGACCTCCGCCAGGAGGTCGACCGCCTCGAGTCCTCGGCCCGCGGCAGAAGCACCAAGACGGCGAGCAGCGCCAGCGACGCGGACGACGACGAGAGCGAAGGCGTCGAGGTCGTCGCCCTCCCCGTCGGTCAGTCCCGCGTGCTGATCGCGTGGTCCGTCACCGGCCCCGCGCTCGCCGCCGCCGAAGCGATGCTCGACGACCCCGCCGACCTCGAGGCGCGCGTGGTCGTGGTCCGCGCGGACGCCAACGGCGCGATCCGCCGGGAGGTCCGCGAACGCCCGGCGGAGCGCGCCGGGGAGTGGGTCGTCCCGGTCTACGCCGGCGCCCGGGTCACGGCCGCCGTCGGGCTCAACCAGGGCGGGCGCTTCGTCTCCGTTGCGCACGCGCCCGTCGTGATCGCCTGACTCGCGCGCCGCGGTCGGTCGGCGCGACGCCAGGAAGTTGACCCGGATCGGCCGGTCGCCGAGGTTCGGGAGGATGGTCACGCGCGTACTCTGGCTGAGCCTCGCGCTAGGCTCGGGGCTCTTCGCGTGCGAGTCACCTCGAGTCGAGGCGCCGCTCCTCGAGCTCGGCGCCATCACGCCCGCGGTGTGGGCTCCCGGAACGCGAGTGGCCGTCGAGGCCGAGGGCCTGCCGCTGGGCCACCAGGGGGTCCTCCGTCTCAGAGGCACGCTGCACCGACCGGGTGAGCCGGACCGAGCGGTCGACGAGACGCTCCCAGTCCGAGCCACCGCCGCCGGGCGCGCCGAGACGCAGGTCGAGCGCCACTGGCTCGACGCGCTCGGCGGTCGCGGCACCTTCGAAGGAGCGCTGGTGCTGCGCTTCGAGGGCGAAGGCGACGCGTCGATCTTCGGCCAGCGGGACGAGGTCCGGCTCGACCTGGAGCCCGCGGCGCTCACCACGGCCTTTCGGGAAGACCCCGCGCCGGCCATCGAGCGCCTGGCTCGCTATGGCGTCCACCTGGAGCCGCCCGCGACCGACGAGAGCACCGACGACGACGACGACGACGACGACGACGAGGACGACGCGCCGAGCCCACCGGGCCGAATCGCCGCGACGGCCGGACCCGCCGCACGCGCAGGCCTTCGGCCCGGCGACGTGATCGTGGCCGCCGGTGGCGTGCGAGTCCGCTCCTGGGGCGACCTGCGCGTCGCGCCCGACGACGAGCGGCTGGCGCTGCGCTTTCGTCGCGATGGGCTTCGCGGAGAACGCGAGGTCCACGTGCATGCGCCATCGAACACCGAGCCCGCGCTCGGAGCCGCGCCCTGGCTACCGTGGGTCGTGGCGCTCTTCCTCGTTGCGCTCTTCGGGGTCCCGCTGCAGCACGTTCGTCGACACCTGCACACCCTCCGCCGCCACTGGAGCCAGGGTCGAGGCAAGCCGCTGAGCGCAACGGCCCTGGCCTGTGTGGGTGCCGCATCGATCCTCGCGCTCTGGCCGCTCGGGTCCCTCGCGCGCGCCGCCTTGGTCCTGGCCGCGGGGGTCGCCGCGAGCCCGAGCCTCGTCGGCAGCTGGCGCCACCTGCCGGCGGCCACCTTCGTCCTGGCCACGCCCACCCTCATCGGCACCGGTGCGCTGACGCCGGAGACCTGGCCTTTGCTCCGCGCGCCGCTGCTCGTGGGCTGCGCCATCGCCGCGATCCTCCCGCTCGTGCATCTGGAGGGGGCGCGGTGGCGTCGCGCGCCACGAGCCGTCGCCTTCGCTGCCATCGCGGGCGCCGCCACGACCGAGCCCAGCCACGCGATCGGAGCGCTGATTCCCTTCGCGCTGGCGCTCGTCGGCTCGCTCGCGGTGGTTCCGGACCGAGCTCCGAGTCGCACCAAGGTCGCTCTCCTCCTCGCGGGGGCAGCGCTCAGCTTCGGCGCACTTCTGCTGGCTCACATCCACCTCGACCTTCCGCCCGCGCGGGCCAGCGTCGAGTTGATGGTCCCCGCGTTGGCAGCGGTGGCTCTGCTGGTGGTCGCCGGCGCCGCGTCCGCCCGAGCACACGTCCGCGCGCCCTTCGGGCTCTAGGCAGCGCCGGCGGTCTCGCCGACGATCGACAGGAAGCGGTCGAGCTGGGCCCGTTTGCCGTCGGCGAGCTTGGCGAACTGCAGGCCCACCACGTGGCGGCCCCCGTCGCCCTCGGCGGTCCACCGCACGGCGGCCTTCGTGACCAGCGGCGCCTCGTCCGGGTCCTCGAAGCCGTCCTGGGTGAGGAAGAGCTGCACGGTCACGACCGCGCCGTCGGGTACTGGCTGGCGGAGCGTCAACGCGACCCCTCCCGTGGAGAGATTCTGGGTCTCGGCCGCCAGGGTGTCCCCCTCGTGCTCGAGCTCGCCGCGAACCGCGACATCGATACGTGGATGGGCCCGATGTTCGCTCATGATGTCCAATGATGCGGTATTCGGACGGTGGAGGTAAAGCCCCCTATCTCAGTCTCGGGTCATCGCCCGATGGAAGGCTCCATTGGTAAAGGCGTCGAGAAGCGCTTCCAGCTCGAGAATCCGTAGCTCGGAGGCCACGTCGCTCTCTCCGCTGAGGTCGCGCTCGAGCTGGAGCCTTCGCCGCTCGAAGTAGGCTGCCACCACGGTGCGGGCCCGCTCCTGCAGCTCCAGCGCTCGAGTCCGCTCCTCGCGGGCGAGGGACACCTCGTCCGGCCCATAGGCGGCCCGATCGAAGCGGAAGGTGAGCGAGGCGTCGAGGGTGAGGTCGTCGTCGGTGCTGAGCTCGGGGTCGGTGGTCCCACCGCTCTGGCTCAGGTCCCGTTGCTGACCCCGCCGCGCACCGACCCGGAGCGTGGGGAGCCAGCCTCCGCGACGGGCACGACGCGCCAGTTCACGCGCGCGCTCCGGGTCGAGCGTGGGGTCGGCCGCAATCGCGTCGAGGAGCTGTCGGATGGTCGGCTCGTGGCGATAGCGGCGCAATGCACGCGCAATCCGGGCCTGGCTGGGTCGAACGTCGACCGCGTCGACGTCGTCCAGCTGAGCGGCCGCGTCGAGCTCGAGGCCGAAGGGCAGCGCGAGGAGAAGCAGGAGAGCGAGGCGGCGGGCGGCAGTGGTCATGGTCGGGTCTCGGGAGTCGGGAGTCGGTGTCGGTGTCGGTGTCGGTGTCGGAGTCGGAAGTCGGTGTCGGTGTCGGAGGTCGGAGTCTCGGAGTCTCGGAGTCTCGGAGTCGGTGTCGGTGTCGGAGTCGGAGTCGGTGTCGGAGGTCGGAGTCTCGGAGTCGGAGTCTCGGAGTCGGAGTCGGAGTCGGAAGTCGGAGTCTCGGAGTCGGGTCACGGTCAGAAGCCGAGGTCACTCCCCGACGAACGCCACGAACGCCTCCCGCCGCGCCATCGCCTCCCACTCGCACAACGCCTGCACGCGACAGGGCGCGCGCCCGGCGAGCGCCGTGACCGGGGCCTGGTCCGCCGGCTGCGGAAGCGGCGTGCGCGGCATCTGCGCGTCCGTTCGGAACGTGGCCACGAGCCGCACGTCGTGCCGCCAGCGGGTCCGCGATTCGCTCCGCTCGAGGCGAGCCGTCGCCCGGACCCCGACCTGGGGCAGCAACGCCATGCCGACGCGAGCCGTGCACCCGACCAACCCAGCGAAGAGGAGAACGACGACCACGCGGCGCATGGACACCTCTTCGGGCCAGCGCTCGCTCAGTTGCCGGCTCGACCCCTGGAAAAGCAAAAACGGACGGTGGCCGAAGCCGCCGTCCGTTTCCTTGGTGGAGTCGAGGGGGATCGAACCCCTGACCTTCGCACTGCCAGTGCGACGCTCTCCCAGCTGAGCTACGACCCCGTTGGGAGGGCACTATCTGGACGATGATCGGTGCCTTGTCAAGGCCGTGAGCGGTCGATTTCTCGTCGGATCGAGCCTCCATGGGTTGGGCAGAGCGTCGTGGTACACCTGAAGGGTGCAGCTGCCCCTGCCCTTGCCCGAGCTCGCGCAGATCGCGTCGACGCTGCCTGGGCCCGAGGATCGCATCTACGTCAATCGGAGCCTCCGGCTGGACCAGGTCCAGTGGGTCGGCTTCGACATGGACTACACGCTCGCGATCTACCACCAGGACCAGATGGACCGCCTCAGCATCGAGGCGACCTGCAAGAAGCTCTGTGAGCGTGGCTATCCCGAGATCCTCCTCGGGATGCACTACCGCACGGACTTCCCGATCCGGGGGCTCCTGGTGGACCGCAAGCTCGGCAACGTGATCAAGATGGACCGCTTCAAGTACGTGAAGCGGGCCTACCACGGCATGCGCGAGCTGACCCGCGAGGAGCGGCGGCAGGCCTACCACACGCGACGGCTCCGGCCGGCGTCCGGTCGCTACCACTGGGTCGACAGCCTCTATGCCCTCTCCGAGGTCACCGTGTACTCCGCGGCGATCGAAGCGCTCGAGGCCACCGGCGAGCACGTGGATCCCGAGCAGCTCTTCGCGGACGTTCGCGAGTGCATCGATCTCTCGCACCGGGACGGCAGCATCCTCGACGCGATCACGGGCGATCTCCCGCGCTTCGTCTTCCGCGATCCGGCGCTGGGCCAGACGCTCCACCAGCTGCGTTCGTCCGGCAAGAAGCTCTTCGTGCTGACGAACTCCTACCCCGCCTACACCGAGCGGATGATGGAGTACCTCTTCGAAGACCAGCTCGGGGGCCGCAACTACCGAAGCTGGCGCGGCTACTTCGACCTGGTGGTGACCGCCGCGGGGAAGCCGACCTTCTTCGCTCACGAGGGCCCGATGATGCGGGTGGCGAAGCCCACCGACCCACCCGACGCCTGGACGCCCCATGCAGGACCGCCCAGCCGCGAGCACACCTACGCCGCGGGCTCGGTCCACGCGCTCCAGGAGATGCTCGGCTGTAGCCCGGACGAGGTCCTCTACGTCGGTGACCACATCTATGGCGACGTGCTCCGGGCGAAGAAGAGCAGCGCGTGGCGAACGATGCTGATCCTCCAGGAGATGGACGTCGAGCTGCAGGCGAACTCGGAGCTGGAGCACTCCATCGCCCGTCTCGACGGGCTACTGGAGATCCGCAACCAGCTGCTCGACGACCTCCGAGAGCACCAGGCCGTCGTCCGGCAACTGCAGCGACGCAAGGAAGCCGAGGGCCTCCCTGCGGCCTTCGAGGCCGAGCGGGTGCGTCACCGCCGCGCCGTCGACCGGCTGCGCCAGCGGCTCAAGGTCATCGAGCACGAGTACGACGAGCTCGAAGCGGGCGTGAGCCACCGCTTCCACCCGTTCTGGGGCTCGCTCTTCAAGGCAGGCCCGGAGACCTCGGCCTTCGGCAATCAGGTCGAGGGCTACGCAGAGCTCTACACCGCGCGGGTGTCGAACCTGCGCTTCTACTCACCCGCGCACTACTTCCACAGCCCCCGAGACCGCATGCCCCACGAGCTGACCTTCTAG
>CAYXAP010000005.1:192721-273476 GCA_964462035.1 uncultured Sandaracinus sp. | reverse complement strand
CCGTGCACCACCCCCTCGTCGAGGGAGATCCCGGCGCGGCGGTCGTAGTAGCGCACGCGGTACTGAACCCGGATCACGATGTCGATCTCCGGATGGACCGGTGCGTACGCGGCGAGGGCGAAGTGCCACGCCACTCGCGGGGAGGTGCGGAAAGGCTCGCTCGTGCCGTCTGCGGAGTCGGGGAGATCGACGCGGGCTCGGTCGCGGCGAGCCCCGACCAGGCCGTACCCGATCTCCGCCGCCAGGAAGCGCCACTGAAGCCTGAGCAGCGGACCGAGCCACACCTCCCAGTAGCGGCCCGCGACCAGCTGCGTGACGTCGGGCTCGCCCCCGACGAGCCCCTCGAACTGGCCGGCGGAGCGCTTGCCGGCGTCGACCTGGAAGAAGATGCCGAGCCGGATGAAACGCCACAGGTTGGCGGTCGCCGTCAGGTGCAGCCCGAACGCCCGGTCGACCACCAACGGCTCGACCGAGGTCCCGCCCACCTCCGACTTCACCTGCTGCTCGAAGCTCGAGTAGGTGAGGCTGGCGCCGATGCGCACGCGCTCCAGTTGGTAGGGCTCGCGCTCCTGGGCTCGGCCCGCGGACGCGAGGACGAGGAGGGCCAGGACGGGGACCGAGCGAAGGGCGAGTCGACGCATGGGCGAAGCATGCCCCGAGGCCCCACCGCGGACCGAATACCCTGCGATGGCGTAGGCTGGCGACCAGCGGTAGGGTCCGCCGCGATGACCCGCGCGCGGATTCTCCTTCTCGGACTGACCCTGGCCTGCGGCTCGGAGGAGCCCACGACCGATCGATCGGACTGCGAGCCGACCGGCGGCGGCGAAACGACGGAGCGCGAAGCGCCCACGTTCGATGATGGCGGCTTCCTCGAGATCTACGCGGCCACCGGCGGTTTCCGCAGCGGTCGGCCGGCAGGATTCGAGCTGACGCCGGACGGCAAGGAGGTGCTCTTCCTGCGATCCGGTCCGCGAGACTCGGTGCGGAACCTCTACGCGCTCGACCTCGAGAGCGGAGAAGAGCGCGAGGTCCTGACGGCGGCCCAGCTGCTGCGCGGCACCGAGGAAGAGCTCAGCGACGAAGAGCGCGCGCTCCGCGAGCGGCTACGGCTCACCGCCCGGGGCATCACCAGCTTCCAGCTCTCGGACGACGGCGAGCGGATCCTGGTCCCGCTCAGCGGCAAGCTCTTCGTGGTCGAGCGCAACGCGAGCGAAGGCGCCATCCGGGAGCTCCCCTCGGAGGGCGGCTACGCCAACGACCCGCAGTTCTCGCCGGACGGCAAGTATGTCGCCGCCGTCCGAGAGCGCGAGCTCTGGGTCATCGACGTCGAGCGCGGCACGCAGAAGAAGCTCACCGACGACGCGAGCGAGACCGTGAGCAACGGGCTCGCCGAGTTCGTCGCCCAGGAGGAGATGAGCCGCTACCACGGCTACTGGTGGTCACCGGACTCGCGGACGATCCTCTTCCAGCAGAACGACGAGTCCGAGGTGGAGACCCTCTTCGCCTCGAACCCGATCGATCCGAGCGCGTCCCCACATGGATCACCCTACCCGCGCGCCGGAACGACGAACGCGAAGGTCCGGCTGGGCCTGGTCGACATCCGCAACGCCCGCAAGCGCTGGGTGAGCTGGGACAACGATGCCCTCCCCTACCTGACGAAGGTGGTGTGGACCGAGGGCGCGCCGCTCACCATCCTGGTCCAGGATCGCGCGCAGCAGCTCGAGCGTCTGCTGACCATCGACCCGCAGACCGCGCGCACGGCGCGGCTGCTCGAGGAGCGGGACGCCGCCTGGCTGAACCTCGACCACTCGATGCCGCGCTGGATCACGACCGGACCGCGACCGCAGCTGCTCTGGAGCACGGAGCGCGAGGGCGCATGGCAGTTGGAGCTCCGCGACGAGAACGGCGAGTTGGTCCGGGCGCTGACCGCTCCTGGCCTCGGCTACCGCGAGACCCTGGGCGTCGAGAAGGATGGGAAAGCGGTCTGGATCCTCGCCAGCTCCGACCCGACCGAGCAGCACGTCGTGCGCGTACCCCTCGAAGGCGAGCCGGTTCAGGTCACCGAGCGCCCCGGTTGGCACGACGCCTCCTTCGGCGGCGATCGGGAAGGTCAGCCGCTCTGGGTCCACGTCGCCGACACCCAGGCCGACGGCATGCGCATCGCCGTCCGCCACGGCGCCGAGGACCTGCTGCAGTCCATCCGCGACGCGAGCGAGCCCCCGCCCTTCACCCCGCAGCCCGAGTTCATGACCGTCGGCGAGCGTGACTACCGCGCCGTGGTGATCCGCCCCCGCGACTTCGTGGAGGGACGCAGCTACCCGGTGCTCCTCTCCGTGTATGCCGGGCCGGGCTACGTGAAGGTCCGGAAGGGCAAGTACCGCTACCTGCGCGAGCAGTGGCAGGCAGACCACGGCTTCATCGTCGTGAGCGTCGACGGCCGCGGCACCCCGTTCCGCGGCCGCGAGTGGGAGCGCGCGGTGCGCGGCAATCTCATCGACATCCCGCTGGCCGACCAGGTCGCGGGCCTGCAAGCGGTGGGCACCCGGGTCGACGAGCTCGATCTGGAGCGAGTCGGCGTCTACGGCTGGAGCTTCGGCGGCTACTTCTCGGCCCACGCGGTGATGCAGCGACCGGACGTCTTCCGCGTCGGTGTCGCCGGTGCGCCGGTCGCCGACTGGCGGGACTACGACACCCACTACACCGAGCGCTTCATGGGCCTGCCGGACGAGAACCGGGAGGGCTACGCGGCGTCGTCGGCGCTGACCTACGCCGGCGACCTCGAGCGCCCGCTGATGATCATCCACGGCACCAGCGACGACAACGTGTACTTCGTCCACGCGTTGAAGATGAGCGACGCCCTGATGCGCGCCGGCAAGCCCCACGAGTTCGTGGTCCTCGCCGGCTCGACCCACATGGTCGCGGACCCGGCGGTCGCGCGGGCGCTCCAGGGCCGCATCATGCGCTTCCTGGCAGACGGCCTGCGCTAGGCGCTAGCGACCCGGGAGGTGCACGCTGAGGAACGCGATGCCCTGGCCGGCGTCGGGCAGCCGGCCGATCTCGCGCAACACGTTCGCCACGCAGCGAGCCGCTTCGGGCGGCCCAGGGTCCTGGGTCGGGTCGGGCTGGGAGATGGCGATGCGGCCCCCGGCGCTGACGATGAGCTGAACGCGAACCTCGACGGCGGCGGACTGGCGACAGCGACGCAAGGCGCCGCGGCGGCCATTGGCCTGCTCGCGGACGATGGAGGAATCGAGACCGCCGACGATGCGGGGCTCGCCGATGCGAACGGCGTCGCTGCCGGCCGCCAGCGCCGGCGCGCGGTCGTCGGCGGTCGGCGTCGGCGCTCGGTCGTCGGCGGTCGGCGTCGGCGCTCGGTGGTCGGCGGTCGGAGTCGCCGCTCGGTGGTCGGCGGTCGGAGTCGCCGCTCGGTGGTCGGCTGTCGGTGTCGGTGTCGCGGTCGGTGTCGGCCCCGGAACCACCTGTGGTGGCCCCGCCACAGGCGCGGGATGCGCACCCGTCGCCTCGCTGGCCACCTGCTTCGGGTCCGCGCCGCTGACCGCGTCCAAGACCAGGGGCACGGCGATCGCGGTCCCGATCCCCAACACCGTCGCCGCGGCGATCACCAGCCAGCGGCGCGAGCCGTTTGCCGAGGGTGGTGGCATCGCGTCGGGATGCGTGACGGGCGTCGCCGCCGGCAACGAGGGCTGCCGTTCGACCGAGGGCCGCGGTGGAGTCACCTCGCCGGCCGTCTCCGCCATGCGGGTCTGCGGGACCCGAACCTGGCCGACCGGCGGCGTCGACGGCATCGCCGCGGTGTGCGCCGAGCCGAGGCGGGACTCGTTCGACTCGAAGGGCGCGAGCGCGGCCGCGAGCTCGCTCGCGTTGGCGAAGCGCTGGCCCGGGTCGGTGTGGAGCGCGCGATCCACGGCCAGCGCGAGCCCCGGCGGGGCGTTCGGGATCGCCGTCGCGAGCGCTGGCGCAGGCTGGGTGGCCACCTTCACGACGAGCCGCTCGTAGGTGTCCGCGTCGTGCGGCGGTCGGCCGGTGAGCATCTCGAAGAGCATCGCGCCGACCGCGTAGAGATCGGCGCGGTGGTCCACGGTGGCCGCGCCCCGGAAAGTCTCCGGGGCCATGTAGTGCGGCGTGCCCATGACCACGCCGGTCTTGGTCAGCGGCGCGACTCCGGCGCCCTCGAGCTTCGAGATACCGAAGTCGAGGATCTTCACGCCGCCGGCGGTCAGGAAGACGTTCGCGGGCTTCAGGTCCCGATGAACGACCCCCGCGGCGTGCGCAGCCCCGAGCGGTCGCAACACGGCCAAGGTGAGCTCCACCGCTCGCGCGATCGAGACCGGTCCGTGAGCCGCCAGGTGATCCGCGAGGTCCTCGCCATCGAGCAGCTCCATCGCGAGGAACGCCTCGCCCGACGGAGTGATGCCGCAGTCGTAGACGTGCACGATCCCCGGCTCGGTGATCGCGGCCGCCGCCTGGGCTTCCCGCAAGAAGCGCTGCTGCATCTCTTCGGTGGGCGGCGGATGCGGGTGGAGCACCTTCAGCGCGACCTGCCGGCCCATGTGCGCGTGGCGGGCGCGATAGACCGCGCCGAAGCCGCCGGTCCCGAGCAGGTCCTCGAGGACGTAGCGGTCGACCGATTCGCCGATCCGAGCTCGTGCTTGCGCCTCGTCCACTGCTCCTCTGTCCTACCCTACGTTTGGACATCCCGCATGCCTTCCCGCGAGGCGTCACTCGCGGTATCAGGGGGCCATGACCGACCCGAGCTCCGCATCGATCCTCCACGTCGAAGAGCGCGATGGCGTCGCCGTCGTCCAGATGGACGACGGCAAGGCCAACGCCCTCGGGCCCGCCATGATCCACGCGCTCCTGGACGCACTGGACACCGCCGAAGAACAGGACCAGCCCATCGTGCTCACTGGACGCGAAGGGCGCTTCTCCGCTGGCTTCGATCTGAAGGTGATGGGCAGCGGTCCCGAGCCCGCCAAGAACCTCGTTCGCCTCGGCGCCGAGCTCTTCCTGCGGGTCTACCTGCACCCGCGACCGGTGGTCATCGCCGCGAGCGGCCATGCGATGGCCGGCGGCGCGGTGCTGCTGCTCTGCGCCGACGAGCGCTTCGGCGCGGAGGGAGCGTTCAAGATCGGCCTCAACGAGGTGGCGATCGGGCTGCCGGTGCCCTGGTTCGTCACGGAGCTCGCCGAAGCGCGCCTCGAGCGGCGCGCGCGGATCGCGTCGACGCTCTTCGCGCGGATCCACGATCCGGAGGCCGCCATGGACGCTGGCTTCCTCGACCGGCTGGTGGCGCCAGAGGCGTTGGTGGACAGCGCCGTCGAGACCGCCGCCCTGCTCGCGAAGCTCCCGGCGAAGTCCTTCTCGAGCACCAAGCAGAGCCAGCGACAGCCCTTGGCGGACCGGGTTCGCGAGGGACTGGAGGCCGATCTGGAGCGAGTGGTCGCGGACCTCACTTGAGAACTGGACCCACCACAGGTAGGAAGCCTCTTCCAACCAGGAGAAACGACAACCATGAGCCTGAACCCCGACACCCCCGCCCCGCCCGTCAACGTCCCCGGCGACGGAGAGCTCCGCGCCACCATCAAGACCAGCATGGGCAACATGACCGTGCGCCTCTTCGAGAAGCAGGTGCCCCGGACGGTCGCGAACTGGGTGGCCCTCGCGAAGGGCGACGTCGAGTGGACCGATCCCAGCGGTCAGAAGACCAGCAAGCCGCTCTACAGCGGAACGATCCTCCACCGGGTCATCCCCGAGTTCATGATCCAGGCAGGCTGCCCGCAGGGCACCGGCCGCGGCGGCCCCGGCTGGCGCTTCGGTGACGAGATCGACCCGAGCCTCAAGCACGACAAGCCCGGCGTGCTCTCGATGGCGAACGCCGGCCCGAACACGAACGGCTCCCAGTTCTTCGTGACCGAGGTCCCGACCCCGCACCTCGACGGCAAGCACGCCGTCTTCGGCGAGCTCATCGACGGCATCGAGGTCGTCCGCGAGATCGCGCGGGTCCCGTGCGGTCCGGGCAACCGCCCGAAGACGGACGTCGTCCTGCACGAGATCGAGGTCTTCCGAGCCTGAGCCTCGCGGCGATCACCATCGCGCTCCTGGAGGGCTCGGCCCACCAGGAGCGACGGTGGTGACGTCCGCGTGTGGACGGAGCGATCCAGCCCGAGTCGGTTCGTGAACCGTTCCGGTCGGTGGTCGCTGGGTGGGCGAGCGAAAGCCGGCGACGCGCCGGAGCGCGCCGCCTGACCCTTCGCTCGAGCGACTCAGCTCTCGGCGGGCGAGCCGAGCTGCAGGAGAGTCTCGTGGGAGACCTTCTGCACCGTCGGCAGCGTATCCACCGGCGCGCCCCAGCCTGCGAAGAGGCCGAGGTAGAGCTGGTCGGCGAGGTCGCGCGTGGCGAGGTTCGCGTCGAAGCGACCCAGCTTCCGCAGCTGCATCACACCCTGGGTGGCCCCCCAGAGCAAGATGGTCCGCTGCGAAGGGTTACCCGGCGTGAACGCACCGCAGTCGACCGCAGCCTGAACCTTCGCTCCGACGCGTCCGAGGACGTGCCGGAGGGGCTCGAGGATGCCTGCATCGACCACTTCGTTGGCAATCAGCTCCCGGGGGTCACCCAGGGAGAGGGAGAGCAGCTTGTGATGCGTCGGGTGACGGCTGGTGAGCGACTCGTAGACGCCTACGCCGGCCCAGACGTGGATCACCGCCGCGGTCTTCGGGTCTAGCCCGTCGGCCGCGACACGCCGATCGACCAACTCCGCCACGACGTCGAGGTCGCGCTCGATGCGCTCCACGATCCGTAGCTGGAGGGCCGCCAGGATGGCGTCCTTGCCTTTGAAGTAGCGATACAAGGCACCCACCGCGTAGTTCAGCTCTTGAGCGAGCCGAGCGATGGTGAACGCCTCGTAACCTTCCTCGGTCAGCAGTCGCATGGCAGCGTCGAGAATCCTTTCGGTAGTCTCGAGCCGCTTCTGCTCGCGCCGGGAGGGCTTCTTCATGTCATCGTTTGTGGGAGTAGTATGTGTGGGGAGGGACACCAATGTGTGCTGAACGGTGTTCGACCTCCTGTCAAGCACGAATCAAACGAAAGTAACGGTGTTCGCACCTTCGAATCGAAAGTGAGTGAGGATTCTAACGTGTCGATCCTCGACATAGCCCTGATCGGGGAACCGATCCTTCGGTCCAGCGCCCGGCTGGTCGATCGCGACGAGCTCGCCGCCGACGAGACTCAGACCTTCATCGACGATCTGATCGCGACCATGCGACACGCAAAGGGGGCTGGTTTGGCCGCCACGCAGGTCTTCGACGAACGCCGGATCTGCGTGATGGAGGTGGGAGACAATCCCCGCTACCCCTACAAGCCGAAGATCCCCCTCACCGTCCTGGTGAACCCGAAGGTCAGCCCGATCACCGAGGAGACCTTCGCGAACTACGAGGGCTGCCTCAGCGTCCCCGACCTCCGGGGGGTGGTCCCTCGCGCCGTAGGCGTCAGGGTCGAGGCCTGGGACCGCCACGGAGAGCCCATCGACCGGGAGATCTGGGGGCTCAGCGCCGGCACCTTCCAGCACGAGGTCGACCACCTCGACGGCAAGCTCTTCGTCGACCGGGTGACCGACACGACGACCCTCTGCACCTGGAAGAGCTTCGAGCGCCACCACCGCGAAGCCTTCGTGACTCGGGTGGAGGCGCTCGTGAAGCGCTTCGGTTCGTAGGGAACCAAAGACGCAGGACTCCTGCCGGGGCCCGTGCGTGGGACTCGGCCCGCCTACTCCGCGGCGATCGGTTCTTCGGTCAGCTCACCAGCGGCTCTCGCGCGGTCGGCTTCGCGGCCTTCCTCGAGGATCTTCTCGGGGACGGGACGGAGGTCCCACACGATGCCGAGCCAGCTGAGCGCCTTGAGGGCGTAGTAGGTCACGTCGAACTCCCACCAGTAGAAGCCGTTCCGGGCCGAGGCCTGGTAGCGGTGGTGGTTGTTGTGCCAGCCCTCGCCGAGGGTGATGAGCGCCAGCAGCGGGTTGTTCCGCGAGTCGTCCGTGGTCTGGAAGCGTCGCTTGCCCATGACGTGAGCCAGCGAGTTGATGAAGAAGGTGCCGTGCCAGAGAAGGACGGTGCTCCAGAAGAAGCCGACGATCAGGCCGGACCACCCGAAGAAGTAGGCGCACGCGATCGCGAGGAGCGTGGGCGGCACCAGGTAGTGCCGGTTGAGCCAGCGGAGCTCCGGGTACTTGGCGAAGTCCTTGATCTTGCTCAGGTCGGTATCGCTCGCGCCGTCGTAGAAGAGCCAGCCGACGTGGCTGTGGAAGAACCCACCGAGCACCGGGCTGTGAACGTCACCGGGCTGATCGGAGTGCTTGTGGTGCCGGCGGTGATGGGCCCCCCACCAGAGGACGCCCTTCTGGGCCGTGCTCATGGCGATGAAGGCCAGGATGAACTGGAAGACCCGGCTGGTCTTGAAGGTCCGGTGGGAGAAGTACCGGTGGTAGCCGGCGGTGACTCCCCACATCCGAACGACGTAGAGGACGAGGCAGAGCACGGCGGCCTGCCAGGTGATGCCGCTCCAGATCGCCCCGAAGGCGGCCAGGTGGCAGAGGATGAAGGGGATGGCCCCACCCCAGTCGATCTTCTTCTTGTCGAGCCACTCGGGGACGGCGTCGGTGCTGCTTGCCATGGCCAACGGTTTAAGCCGTCGGCGGACCGCCTTCCGTCATGGTTCGGCGAGACTTGGTCATAGTTCGGTCATCGCTCCGCAACGGGACGGCGACGAAGCCGAAACCCCCTATTCTAGAGGGGGTTGGGAGCAGCGATCGGGAACTCGATTCACCGTCGCGCGCGTGTACGACCTCAGGGGTCGGGTAGGAATTTGTAACCAGCGCCACGTACGGAGAGGAAGTGGATCGGTGATTTCGGGTCCGGCTCGAAGTGGCGGCGGAGGCGCGAAAGGAAGTTGTCGACCGTGCGGGTCTGACTGTAGTTGCGCAGCTTCCAGACCTTCTGCAGGAGCTCGTCGCGGCTCACGACCCGACCGGCGTTCTCGGCGAAGTAGCGGAGCAGATCGAGCTCCAGCTGGGTGAGCTTGCGCGGCTCGCCGGCGACGCTGACCTCGTGGGTGTCGAAGTCGACCTCGACCTGGCCGAAGCTCAGCGTCGCCGACTCGTGCTCGCCGTTCTGCGCCTCCCACTCGCGCCGACGGAGCATCGACCGGACGCGCGCGAGGAGCTCGTCGAGACTGAAGGGCTTCACCATGTAGTCGTCGGCGCCGGCCTCGAGCCCGCGTACGCGGTCCTCCGCGCTCGAGCGGGCGGTGAGCATGATGACGGGCACGAAGTGCCCCGCCTTCCGGAGCCGCTGACAGAGCTCGAACCCGTCGAGGTCGGGGAGCATCACGTCGAGCACGAGCGCGTCGTAGCCCTCGGGCTGGACCAGCTTCTCGCTCGCCTCGCGGGCGGTGCCGGCCACATCCACCTCATAGCCCTCGAGCTCGAGGTTGAGCTTGAGGCCCGCAGCGAGGTGGTCTTCGTCTTCCACCACCAAGAGCCGCTGGGTCACCGGCGACCCCCCGCCTTGGCGCTGATCTCGTCGTTCGCCGGAAGCGTGATCCGCATCGTCGTTCCTTTTCCTTCGCCTTCGCTCTCTGCTTCTACCTTGCCTCCGAGATTCCGCACCAGGGCGCTCACCACGAAGAGGCCGAGACCGGTCCCCCGGCGCTGGCGCACTTCGGGCTTCTGGACCCGGAAGAAGCGGTTGAACACCCGCTTGAGGTGTCGCCGCTCGATGCCCATGCCTTGGTCGCGGACTTCGAGGATCGCTCGGCCGCGCTCGTCGCGTTCCGCGCCGATCTCGATGCCTGCGTCCTTCGGCGAGTATTTGAGCGCGTTGTCGACCAGGTTCTTCAAGACGATCTCGAGCGCCGCCTCGTCGGTGACCACGACCATCGTCTCCGGGATCTCGATGGCGACCGTCCCCTCCGGTCGCGCGTGACGCATCGCGCTGCTGACCGCGACACGCTCCACGAGCGACCGCAGCTCGACGTCGGAGAGGTTGATGCCCACCGAGCCGCTGCTCGCGAGGCGGGTCGACTGGAGGACGTCATCGATGAACGAGGTCAGCCTTTCGACGTCGCCGAGCATCATGCCGTGGAGCTGCTCGCGCTTCTCCTCGGGCAGGTCCGGGCGGACCATCGTCTCGAGGCAGAGCTTGAGCGACGCCAGCGGGCTCTTGAGCTCGTGGGTGACGCTGTCGATGAAGGTGTCCTGCCGCCGCACCTCCAGGATCTCCCGCGCGAGGTAGAGCGACATCAGGAGCAGAATGGTGACGACGACGATGAACGAGACGGTGCCGACGACGAGGAGCCAGACGTCGAGGGTCGCGTCGTCGTTCTCGGACAGGTTGTTGGCCAGCAGGATCGTCCAGCCGACCAGGAGCGCGAGGCTCAGCGGAATGCTGACGGCGCCCAGGATGATGGGCGTCGAGATCGAGCGCAGGTTCCGCCGGCGAGCCATGGTGCGAGTCTAGAGGACCCGGTCGACTCGCGCGGTCAGCGTGTAGGCGCCGTGGACGCCGTTGGCGTCGTCCCGGATCGTGAGCGTGCCAGCGGTCGTGTTCAGGTCGATCGACGCGTCGGTGTCGCTCGCGGTCGTCATGGTGTCGGAGCCGACCACGCTCGGCGGCGAGTCCGCCACCGTGCAGGGGAAGTAGCCGGAGTTCGGCCCGCCGTAGAGCAGCTTCCCGCCACAGACGATCTGCGCATTGCACCAGTAGCCCGCGGGCAGGTCGTTCCGCGGCTGGCGGCGCACGTTGAAGTTGCAGGTCGCCCCGACGTTCACCGGGGTCGACCCGTCGATGGCCGTGACGGTCGCGTTGACGATTCGCGGGGCGGTCGGGACCGAGGGCGGCGGCGGTAGGGTCGGCCCACCGGGCGCGGGCCCGGGCACGATCGGTCGGCCGGGCTGAGTCGGTGGCGGCTTTGGTTCCTCGAAGGGCACCGGCGCGGTGACCACCTCTTCCTCGCGCTGGGTGAGGTACCAGACGCCGAGGCCGCTGGCGGCGCAGAGGCCGACCACGAGGAACACGGCGCAGCCGATCGCGAAGTAGAGGACCTTGGAGTCGTTGTCGTCCGTGGGCCGCGGGCTGGGATCCATCGGCGAGACCATGACGAGGATCTAACACGGAATGGCCCGCGGGATTCCATCTCGGCGACAGGCGCTCAGGTCGCCAGCAGGCGGTCCAGGTGCAGCTTCTCCCAGAGCTCGGCCTCCCGGTGGTAAGGGAAGACCTTCTCGAGCGCCCGGAATTGGGGCGTGTGGAAGACCACCTGATTGCCGCGCCGCTTGGGCGGCATGCAGTGATGGAGCATCTCGTGGAAGACCACGCTCTCGACGTAGAAGAGCGGGACCCACTCCTGGTCGAGGGCGCGGTGAATCCGGATGAGCTTGTCGTCCGGGATGTAGAGGCCGAGCTGGATCGAGCGCCGGCGACGGCGGCGGCCTCGGCTGAGGCGCGGCCCCCAGGTGATCGCCACGCCCGTCATCGCGTCGGGGAAGTAGACGCGCTCGAGCTCGTCGAAGATCTCCGCCAAGTCGTGATGCGCACCGCGGGTACGGACGAGTGGCCGACGCTTGGGCTTCCGCTGAGTCGGACGGATCGCGTCTTTGTGCGCGCGGAGGAAGTCGCGAAGGGTGCCCCGAGCGCCGGGCTCCCGGCGGATGGCCGCGGCCATCGCGTCGATGACCACCGGACCCGCGTCGAGGAAGACGTGGTTCGCCCGCACGTGGAAGCGGCCCTCGCGCTTGCGCGCCGAGAACATCGCCGTGCGGTTGTCGGTGATGACCAGGCGGACGGGGGTCCCGAGACGCTCGCCGAGCTCGTCGGCCAGCGTGCGCGTCTGGCGCGGCTCGACGACGGGCGGACGGCGGACGGGCGCGGCGACGGTACGCTCTCTCGGCGGCTCCTCGCACGGTGCCGCGGTAGACGGCTCCGCCTCGCCGAAGAAGAAGCCGAGCTGATCGGGGTCACCCACGCCTCACTGGGCTACGGAGTCCCACCGATCCTGTCAAGAAGCCGAAGCGCGCTCGAGCCAGCGACGGGCGCGCGCGGCCCCCGCCTCGGCCGCGGCCGCCGAGGGTGGCAGGGGCGCCGTCGACTTCGTCGACCAGAAGAGGAGCGGGCCGGGGTCGTCCGTGCGCATGCGGGCGATGAGGCCCGCCGCGCCTTTCGCGCTGTAGGTGGTGTCGAGCTCGAAACCCGCCGCTTCACGAAAGGCGACGATGGCCCGCCGCCCCGCGTCGGTCGCGAGGCCATAGCCGGGCCCCAGCTGCGATCCGTCGACGGCCAGGGTCGCACCCAAGCGAGCGCGCGAAACCGCGGCGGAGGGATCACGCGTGAGCTCGGCGAGGCGCTCCCCGGTGCGCACGGCCAGGTGCACGATCCGGGGGTGCGCGGTGACCGGCCACGGGGTCACGCGCACCGCGTGGATGGTCGGGGGATAGCGCCAGCCGAAGCCCATCGCGGCGCAGAGGTGGGTGCCGAGCAGCAGCCCGGCGGTCGTGCAGGTGGAGCCCACCGCGATCACGATCCGTCGCGGCGCCGGAAGGTCGCCACGCTCGATCTGCGCGGCGAGCTCGAAGGCTGCCGATACGTAGCCGATCGCGCCGCGGGGCGTCGCGCCACCGGGGACCATCACGAAGGGTCGCTCCCCTCGCCGCCGATGGACGTGTTCCGCCCACGCCATCCCGAAGGGGAGCGCCGACCAGTGGGGGAGCAACATCGGCGGCGGACGACGACCGACGTCGGTGCCGACGAGCACCTCGAAGTTCTCGCGCGCCGCCTCCGACACGTCTTGCGGCCAGAGCACGAGCCCGGGCTGGAGGCCGACCCGCGGGGCGTGCAGCAACATCGCCGTGCCGTGGTTCGTGCCGAACGCGCCGGTCGAGTAGATGTGCGTCGCGCCCTCTTCCAGGGCCTGCGCAAAGAGCACCTCGAGCGTGCGGACCTTGTTGCCGCCGTAGACGCGCGAGCTGAGGTCGTCGCGCTTCACGAACGCGATGGAGCGGCTGTCGAGCGCGCGGGAGAGCCGGTCGAGCGGCTCCACCGGTGTGGGGAAATCACCGAGCGCCACGAAGGGCAGGCGAAGAGTCGGGAAGGCCTCGAAGATCGGCCGGTCGCGGGTGACCAGCGAGGGCTCGAGACCGGGAGGAGTGATGCTCTCCGATGTGTCGGCAGAATCCATCGACGACGGATGAGGTACCACGTATGGTCGCCGAGCCTTGCATCCGATCGTCGCCGCGCTCTCGATGGCCGCCTTCCAGGAGTTCGCCGAGGCGGTGCTCGTGCCCATCCAGCTCTTCCTCGCGATGCTGGGCATGGGCGCCACGCTGACGGTCGGCGACTTCCTGAAGGTCTTCGCCCAGCCACGCGGTCTCGCGGTCGGGCTGGGCATTCAGTGGCTCGTGGTCCCGGCCCTGGCGGCGGGCTTCATCGCGCTCTTCTCGCTCTCGCCCGGCTGGGCCGTGGGCCTCGTGCTGGTGGCGGCGGTTCCCGGCGGCGCGACCAGCAACCTCTTCACCTTCCTCGGTCGCGGAAACGTTCCGCTCTCCATCGCGGTCACGACCGTGACCACCCTCGCCTGCATCGGCGTGATCCCGCTCGTGCTTCGCGTCCTCGCTGCGCCCTACCTACCGGAGGGCTTCGCGTTTCCGACGCTCCGGATCCTCCGCGACATCGCGCTCTACCTGCTCCTGCCTCTCGGGCTCGGCATGGTCCTCCGGCGCTTCTGGGCGAGCCGCTCGGAGGCCTTCAGCAAGTGGTCGATCCGCGGGAGCGTGCTCTGCATCCTGGTGATCGCCGTGAGCTCGCTCGGCAGCGGACGCATCCAGGTTCAGGAGTACGGCTGGGGCCCGCCGCTGGTCATCGTCGGCTTCCTGCTCACGCTCACCATCGTCGCGCCGCTGCTGGTCCGACTGGCCCGACACGACGACGCCGACGCCACGGCGATCGGCATCGAGGCGGTCGTCCGAAACGTCGGCATCGGGCTGCTCCTGCTGCGCTTCTTCTTCCCCGACGAGCCCGACGCCAACGGACACATCCTCTTCACGTGCCTCTTCTACTCGGGCGCCAGTGGCCTCTTCGCACTGCCCCTGCTCTTCCGCGGACGCGCGATCGCGAAGGCTCAGGCGATCGCGGAGTCGGAGGGCTCGGCGGCATCCGGATCGACGACGTGATCGTCCACGTCGACCTCCACACCGGCCATCTGCAGTAGGCGCAGCGCGTTGCTCGTGCGGACGACGCCCTGGCGGAGCTCGTAGTCGAAGAGCATCTCGCCATCGCGCATCACGTCGGTGAAGTGCACGTTCTGGATCCGGCCCGGGTAGTCGTCCTCGAGCTTGGCGAGGGCGACGTCGTGCGTGGCCGCGAGGCCGCTCGCGCCGCGATCGAGCAGGTGCTGCAGCACCGCTCGGGCGCCGATGTGGCGGGCGCGCGCGTTGGTGCCGCGGAGGAGCTCGTCGAGCAGGAAGAAGATCGGCGGCTCGGCGTCCGCCTCGCCGACCACCGTCCGGAGCTTCGTCAGCTCCGCGTGGAAGTAGCTCGCGCCGCGCTGGAGCGAGTCGTCGATGCGCATGCTCGCGCGCAGCCGCACCGGCGAGAGCTCGAAGCGCTTCGCGACCACCGGCCCGCCGGCGAGGGCGAGCGCGATGTTCAGGCCGACCGATCGCAGGAGCGTGGACTTGCCGGCCATGTTCGACCCGGTGACGATGAGCGCGCTCGAGGTCTCGGGAAACGAGACGTCGTTGGCGACCCGCGCGTCGGGCGCGAGGAGCGGGTGCGCGAGTCCGTCGGCCGCGAGGGGCGTCGGCTCTTCGTGCACCTCTGGGAACGTCGCGCTCGGGTCGATGGCCGCGAGCGTCGCCAGGCTGCTCATCGCTTCGAGGTCGCCGAGCGCGTCGAAGGCGCCCTCGAGGCCGGCGCCGACCTCGCGGTTCCACCGCTCGAGCCGATAGAGCACGTGCAAGTCGTAGAAGGTCGCGATGTTCACGAAGAAGTGCAGTGGGAACTGCGTGTAGAACTCCGCGAAGCCCGCCCAGCGGTCGAGGCGCGCCATGTACTGACGCGGTCGTTGGCCACCGATCCGCAGACGCTCCTGTAGGGCCTTCAGGGTCGGCGCCTCGAGCGCCTCCTCGTCGGCGAGGACCAGCATCTTCTGGATGGCTTCGACGTAGCCGCGGCGGGCAGCGACGAGCTGAAAGACGTCGATGGCGCGGCCCGCCATGCCGAGCGCGAGGAGGGTCTGGACGCCGAGGAGAGCGAGCCACACCCAGCCGGGGATCAGCCCGAGGCCACCGATCACCAGCGTGGCGGCGACCCCGACCGGCAGCAGGTGGATCAGCGCCACCAGGGCCCCGCCGACGATGGGCGTGCGCTTGGTGAACTTCAGGAAGGGCGCGGGGTCGAGCTTCCCGCGGCCGTGGGCGCGAGCACCAAACGCCTCGAGCGACTCGCGGAAGTCGAGGTTCTCGGCGAGCTCCGCGCTCGCCTGCTGGCGCGCGGCGATGGTCTCGCGGTCCACCGGCTCGCTCAGCAGGGCGACGAGCGCCCGCTCGCCGATGACCGTGCGGCTCACGTCGATGCGCTGGACCAGCGACCCCGGACCGGTCAGGTCGATGTCGGCCGCGTACGGATGGTCGGGCGCGGCCCGGGTCTCGGGGACCGGCAGCTCGAGGAAACGAGCGCCAGCGCGGAGCCGGTGGCGTGCGTGGACGTCGGCGCGGGCGCGGGCCTCGTCCCGCGCGGCTTCCGTCTTGGCGTGGAGGAAGACCAGCACGAAGAAGACGACCACCGAGGCGGCGCCAGCGCCGAGCAAGATGGGGTCGCCGGCGCTGTAGCCGGCGCCACAGAGGACCAGCGCCGCGAGGAAGAGGAGCAGCCGCCCCAGACTCAAGCGGGTCGCCCGACCGTCGAGGTCGTCCGCGACGGCGGCGTGCTCGCGTTCGCGCCGCTCGTGGAGCTGCGTGATCGCCTCGCTCGTGGCTGAGCTCTCGGTGTCGCTCACCCGGGGAAGCTACGCGGCGCGCAGCCCGGGAGCAACGCTCCGATCAGTTCCCGTGGTGGCGGCTGCCGTGGCCGTGGCAGGACCACATCCCACGGTTGCCCACGAGGTCGAAGCTCCAGCCCGCCGTGAGCATGAAGGTGTGCTCGACGCCGCGCGTCGCGAGCGCGTCGCCCTGCTCCGGCTGGCGGTTGCTCACCGGGATGGTCAGCCGGTAGCCGATGCCCATCGGGCCCCAGTGGTAGCGCTTGCCGATGGTGATGCCGGTCGTCGCGGCGAAGTCGTCGCTCATCGTGCGGTGCTCCGCGCCGACCTCGAGCGCCATGCCGCCGTACCCGAGCAACACGCCGCCGTTGACGCGCCAGGCCCCTTCGAGCTCGTAGCGAGTCTCCGCGAAGGAGCCCCAGTTCCAGTCGCTCGAGCCGGGGAAGTGTCGCAGCTCGAGCCCGGCGCCGATGCCCCAGATCCGCCCGTCGTTCGGGGTGAACGATTGCAGGAGGCTGGTGCGCAGCTGCACCGCCGGTCCGCGTGTCTCGGGGGCCCCGACATCGTTGGCGGAAGCGGTCGAGGCCGTCGCGGCGAGGACCAGCACGAGGGCGGCGAGGAGGGAGGGCAGTCGCATGGTGACGAGTTTGGGGGCATGCGCGAAGGACGTCCAGAGCCGTGCGGGGAAGCTCACAGGGCGCCATCCTTCGGGTACCGACATGGCTGCGTGACCAGAGAGAGACGAACACCGATGCCCTCCATCGTCCTACGCCTGCGTCCCGAGGATCTCGTGAATCCCGACGCGGACCTCCGCTACCTGATCCCCTCGTATCTGGAGACCGCTACCGACGGCGCCGTTCGAGACGACGGCTACGATTACGAGGACGACGACGAGATGGTCATCTTCCTCGCCACGGACCACGCCCAAGGGGCCCTGGAGCTCGTGCGGACGGCGTTGACCGCTCGGCCAGTGCTCGGGAACGAGCTGGCCGGGCAGGTGCGCGTGGGGGTCATGGCCCAGGGCGACGTGCGATCCGTTCGGAATGGACGACTCCACTTCGGGTCCGTGACGCTCGAGCTGCACCGGCCCGGAACGGGCCGCGTCCGCGCGCAGACTCGGGGCCAGGGCTTCGTGGGCCAGGGGAGTCCGGAGAGCGTTCCGGCCACCGGCTACGAGGACTGGCGTTGCGCTGCACTCGATGGATCGGCGGAGGCACTGCACTCCATCGGTTTGGAGAGGGTCGCCGACGTCGTCGTCACCGAGATCGTGGGGATGTCCTCGGACACCACCGCAGAAGTCGTCGCGCTGGCGGCGGCGCGCGCACTCTGGCTGGCGGCCGGGCGAGAGCCCGAAGCCGCGCGAATTCGGAGCCTCGAGCACTCGGCACTCGGCGATGCCCCCGCGGAGGGCTGAGCGGTCGCGAGGCCGCTCCCGAGACGTAATCGACCGTGAGCCGCGGCTCGGATAGGCTTGGCGCCATGAGCGAAGCCGCGCAGGAGTCCGCGACGCCCGTCGAGGCGGAGGGCGGAGCCGAGAGCGGCGAGCGTGTGTCCACGGTGGATCAGCACGGGCGCTACCGCATCGTGGAGCGCGACGGGCGGCGCTTCATCCGCTCGGCGAACGCTCCGAACATCGAGCTCCACATCGAGAAGGGGTTGAGCGTGGATGCCAGCGGGCGGAAGAAGTTCGGCGCCCAGGCGATCTTCCTCGACGGCGTCTATACGGGCGCGCCCTTCTGCGACAACGAGGCCCGGCAGTACTCGCTGGACCATCACGCGGGTTGCGTGCGGACCTTCACCCTCGCGACCTGTGAGCAGGCGGTGGTGATGCTGCTCCAGGGGCTGCCGCTCTCGACCGGGAGCTGGACGCTCTGGGTCAACGACCCCGACCTCGACTCCATGCTCGCCGCGTGGGTGCTGATGAATCACGTCGAGCTCCTTCGCGACGAGCGCGCGCTGCTCCGCCACGCGATGCCCCCGATTCGACTGGAGGGGGTCATCGACGGCCACGGGACCGACCGCGAGATCCTGACCGGGATGCCCGAGGACGCACTCGAGGCCGCGCGCGAGCAAGTCGATCGGCTGATGGCGCCCGAGCTGGAGATCAAGGGCTCCGGCGGCTGGGGAAGGCTCGACTTCATCGCGTACGCCTGTGAGCACCTCGAGCGCCTCGATGGCGAGCTCCTCCCGCACGGCGAGGTGGACGCGCTCATGGAGATCGAGGAGCTCGGCCGGGCCACGCTGATCAACGAGCGCATCGCGGTGCTGCTCAGCTCGACGCTCGGGATCTACGCGGTCGAGGAGCGCCTCAAAGAACGCTACGGCGCGTCGCTCGGGGTCATCGTCCTCCGGACCGGCGAAGACCGGTACACCCTTCGTCTGGTCGACCAGTTCCTGCCGAAGGACCTCGAGGCGGTCTATGCGGCGCTCAACCGCGCCGACCCACGCGCACAGAAGAAGGGGAAGAACCCCAACGTCTGGGGCGGCTCGACCGACATCGGCGGCTCGCCGCGCGGCACGGGCACCGGACTCGACGGCCAGGCGATCCTCGACGTGGTCGCGAGCGTGATGGGCCCGCACGTCCCGTGGTGGCGCCGACTGTGGCGCGCGTTCGTCGGACTCCTCCGCCCGAGCCGCCCGAAGCTCCCGCCGCCGTCGAGCGGATGAGCCGACACGCTCATGCCGGCTGCGCTGACGTTGGCGACCGTGTCGTGGGCTGAGGCGCCCGCTCGCGCTCGGGCTCATTTGTCGTAGAACTCTCCCCATGAACGTCTTGGTCACCGGAGGGAGCGGCGGCATCGGCCTCGAGACCGCTCTCGGGATCGCTCGAAAGACCGCTGCGAACGTGTGGGTCACCGGCCGGAACGAAGGCCGCCTCGAGGACGCCGTGCGGGCGCTGAAGGCGGCGGGCGCGAGTGACGCCAAGGCGTTTCGCGCGGACTTCTCCTCGCTCGAGGACGTCCGTCGACTCGCCGAAGAGGTGAGCGCAGCCGCGGAGGGTGGACTCCACGTGCTCGTGAACAACGCGGGGCTCTGGCATCAGGAGCGACAGGAGTCCGCCGACGGGTTCGAAGACACCTTCGCCGTGAACCACTTGGCGCCCTTCCTGCTCACGCTTCTGCTGACGCCCCGCTTGCTGGAAGCGGGCACGCCCCAGCGCGCCGCGCGGGTGGTGAACGTGTCCTCACGACTGCACGAGCGACCGAGCGCCCTCCGCGTCGAGGAGCTGGTCGGCCAGGAGCCGCCCTATGTCGGCCTCTCGGTCTACGCGCGCACCAAGCTCTGCAACGTGCTCTTCAGCAACGAGCTCGCCCGGCGCCTCGAAGGCCAGGGCGTGGTCTCCAACGCGCTGCACCCGGGCTCGGTCCAAACCGACGTGACCCGCGACAGCTTCCTGCTGAGCATCGGCATCCGTATCGCGGCGCCCTTCCTCAAGACCGCGGCCGAAGGCGCGCTGACCTCGATCCGGCTGGCGACCGACCCCTCCCTCGAGGGCGTCACCGGCGGCTACTTCTCGGACGAAGCCCAGCTCCCGCCCAGCGAGGCAGCCCTGGACACCACCGCCGCTCGGGAGCTCTGGGACCGGAGCCTCGCGTGGACCGGGCTCGACGTCGGTTCGCTGGCGGCTCCCCTCCGCGCAGCTTAAGGTCGCGCAGTGGAACCGAAGCTCGTCGATGCGGAGGCCTTCAAGGCCGCGATGCGAACCTGGGCCAGTGGCGTGACGATCCTGACCAGTGTCGCGGAAGGCCAGATCCACGGGATGACCGTGAGCGCCTTCTCGAGTGTGTCAGCCCAGCCGCCGCTCGTGCTGGTCTGCGCGAATCAAGCGAGCTTCACCCACGAGGTCATCGAGACCTCCGGGGTCTTCGGCGTGAACGTCCTCGCGGCCGGCCAAGAAGAGGTCAGCAACCGCTTCGCGATGGGCGACGCGGCACACCGCTTCGAGGGCGTGCCCTGGACCGCCGGCTCCACCGGCACGCCGCTGCTCGATGGAGCGCTCTGCAACCTCGAGTGCCGCGTGCGGAACAGCTACCGCGAAGGCACCCACACGATCTACATCGGTGAGGTGATGGACAGCCGAGTACGCGAGGACGCGGCTCCGCTCGTCTACTTCGACGGCGGCTACCGCGCGCTCACCTGAGCCGAGACCAGAGTCCGTGATTGGTCTTCTACTGGACTCGGATCGGGACCTCGCCCCGAGCGCCGCCCTGGAAGATGACGTCCTGCACTTCCACGCGGTGCGCGCCGAACGTGACGGTGCCGTCGTAACGCCCGGCCTGGATGTGGCGGAAGCCGTCACCCGAGCTGAGGTTGATGGGCGCTTCCGCGCCGCGGCGCGTGAGCTCCGCACGCCAGGTGCGCACCACGCGACCGTTGCGCTCCACTCGGAGCTTCACGTTCGCGACCGAGAAGGCCACCGGTAGCGTGGTCTCCTGACCGGGCTCGATGAGGACGGTGTCCTCCATCTGCTTGCTGGGCTTGCCGAGCACGTCGTCATCGCTCGTGATCTCACCGGCCAACCGGTACTCGCCGGGCTGGAGCGTGAAGGTGGAGCCGGAACGACCGCTCTCGACGACCTCGCCGTCGAGGCTGAGCACGCTGACGTTGCCGCCGACGTCTTCGCCGCCGACGCGGTTCACGACCGTGATCCGCGCCGGCCCGCTCGCCTCGTCGGGTGTGTCGGCGACCTGTTCGGGGTGGGACTCCTCCATCGACTCGACGTCGATGTCGCGATGGTCACCACCGAGGTCGACCTCACCCCACGGGTCCTCACCGCCGCTCGTCTGCTCGTTCTGCGCTTCCTCGTCCTCACCGCCGCCGCACCCAAACGCGACCGCTCCGAGGAGCAACGCCAAGATTCTCAGTTCGCTGCGCATCCCCTGACCTCCAACGCCCGAAGCATAATCAGGGCGACGGTCCCTTGGCCACGTTCCCGCAAAGGGGACGTACCGTTTTCGGCACGACGCGAAATCTCCAGGGGCGCGCGCAGCGCTCGCCCTACCCCTCCAGCTCGACCCGGTGGTCCAGCCGACCGGTCCGCGGGCTCCAGATCTGGAGCTTCAGGGCCTGACCGCCGCGCACGTCGAAGTGCGCGACGGCCCGGTGTCCCGTTCCCTTCGAACGCTGGAAGTAGATGGCGCCAAAACCGGAGTGCCGGCCGCGGCCCCAGCCGTCCAGATGGCCGAGCTGCTCCCGGCTCCGCACCGGGTCGACGAGCTCGCCGCCCACCGGCTCCGCGTCTACGACCAACCCTTGGTTCCAGCTCAGCGCGCGGGCGCTCTCGAGCACCTGGCTCGGCAGGTAGCCCTGATTCTCGACCGTCACGCGGACGCGGCGGATGCCGTCGCCGAGCGGCTTCACCTGGACGTCGGCGACCACGATCCGGGGCGCGAGCGCGACCGTCCGGACGAAGAGCTCGGCTTGTTGGTCGCAGACCTCCGGCAGCTTCTCGTTCGGCGGGTTGGAGAACCCGACCGTCGGGTCCAACCCGCCGAGCTCCACCGGCCCGAGCTGCGGATGGTCGAAGGACCGCCACGGCCGAACGACCCGACCCTGGTTGTGGTCCCGATCCCACTCGGCGAGCGCGATGAGGTCGGCGCGATCGAGCCGGCTGTAGCGCTCGACGAAGCGCTTGGGTCGCTCGAAGCCGACCTGCTCGAAGATGTCCCAGAGCTCGCACACCCAGGCGATGCAGCCCCGATTCACGAAGGCGTAGTCGATCATGTCGCCGTGCAGACGCTTACCTGGCTCGTAGGTGAACTCCTCGAAACCACTCACGGTCGGGTACCCGGTCAGCTCGTCGGCCCAGCCCTCGAGGAGCTTGTACACGCCGCGGTCGAACGGATTCATCTTGGCGTCCGGTGCATCACCGAGCGGGCGGATGAACACACCGCCGAAGGTATGGAGGTTGGTCCAGGCGAAGAGATGCGGTCGCGCCGCCGTGTACTCGACGACCGCCCGCGACTCCGGCTCGCTCATGGGGTAGCGCCCCGCGCCCATCTGGATGTGGTCGGGCTCCCACGTGGCGGGGAAGTTCCGGTTCAGATCGGGGTCGTTGTCCGAGAGGAAGCTCGGGTCGGGCACGGTGACTCCGTCCCAGCCATCGATCGTCCCCTCCGGGTAGAGCTTGTAGAAGGGGCCCTCGTCCTGGAGCTCCCGCGGTACGAGCAGGCCCGGGAACTCGGGGGCCTCCACGAACTCGCCCCCAGAGTCCTCCACGCGCATCAGCAGCGCGACCCCGTCGCCATCCACGTCGCTGGCTTCCCAGCGCGGCGCGCCCGTCTTCGGGCGCTCGTCGCGCGGCACCGAGCGCACGTAGCGTCGGGTCTTCAGCACGGCCTCGGCGCCGTCGGGCGACATCCGCGGCATCACGTGCACCAGCGTCTCGGTGATCACGCGACGCATCGGCGCGGGCACGTCCCGCTCGCCCAGGTGCACGGCCAGGATGGCCTCGGCGGCCGCGAGGGCGACGCTCGAGCCGGCCAGCTCGCTCGCGTGCATGTTCCCGTCGATCCACGCCGCAGGCCGCGGCCGTTCGGGGTCGGGCCCGATGGTGAGCACCCAGAGGTCGCGGCCCTCCGCGCTCTGGCCGATCGACTCGAGGTGCGCGATGTCGCCGAAGGCCTCCGCCCAGGCCTTCAGCTGGGCCGTCAGCGTCTCGTAGTCGAGGTAGTCCTCACGGAAGGGGCGACGAAGCTCGGTCAGGCGGCTCATGGGCGCCGACCATAGGTCATCGACGGCCGCGGTCGGAAGGGCTACCTGCTCGTCACTCGAACGTGACGGCGCTCTGGAGCGAGATCGGCTTGTCGCGAAGTCCGAAACCGAGCCCGACGGCCACCGCACCGGCGACGAGCACGCCGCCGACGACCCAGACCCAGACCGGGATCCCACCCGAACCGTCGTCGTCGTCACCGCCGCCAGGCGGCGCGACGATCACGGGCGCTTCGCCGAAGACGTGGGGCTGATCCTCGGTGCCGATCTCCGCGAGCCGGTTGCCGTGCTCGTCGAGCACCTGGACGGCGTAATCGAGCTGCGGCGCATCCGGAAGCGCGGCCACCTCGACGAGCGCCTCGGGCGCGGCCGGGACGGTGGTCGCGGTCATCGGCTCCATCACCGCATGGTCGCGACTGAGCACCCGGATCTCGGACGCCATGCCGAGCGGGTCGGAGAGCTCCACCCGGATCGCACCCCGCGCGCGGACGACGCGCGCCTCGAGAGCGAAGCCGGTCGAGCGGGAAGCCCAGAAGCCACGGGCCTCGAGGAAGGGACCACGGAGTCGGGGAGCGAGGTTCGTGTCGACCTCGGCGTCCGGACGGAGCGCGAGCATCTTCACGTAGGCCTCGCGGGCTGGGTCTTCCTCACGCTCGGCGGCGTTGCTGAGACCGATGAGCTCGTAGATGCGCGCGACCTCGGCGGGCGAGTGGCCACCCTCTTGGAGCGCCTGGTTGGCCAGCTCGATCACCCGCGGGAAGTCGATCTCCGAGTAGGCATTCTCGGCCCGGTCGAGCGTCGTCTGTGCGGACGCCGTCGACGCGACCAGTGCCATGGCGACGATCGCTAGGGACAGCTGCCGGAACATCGGTCCTCCACGCTGCAGCCGGTCGGCATGGTGCCGGCCTCGACTCGTTCTCGGTAGGCATCGGTCGGCGCGAGGACGATCGTCACCTCGCTCGCGTCCGTGTAGACGTCGTGGAGCGTGCAACCGCTCAGGAGGACGTCGCCCATGGTGTCTTCGGCGACGGCCACGTAGGCGCGCAGCCCCTCGCCGACGGAGGGCAGCTCCACGCCACCGCCACGGAACTCGCAGACGGGGATGGGGCCGGTATCCTCCGAGGCGTCGGAGATGGCACCCACGTCTTCCGCCTGTGCGAGCAGGTCGCGGCAGATGCCGGCGTCTCCCTCGTCGACGGCGATCCCGTAGACCCGGATCGTCTCGGACGCCGAAAAGGCCTCGACCGAAGGGAAGGAGAGCTCGAAGGTCTCGGTCTCCGTGCCGCAGCTCGCGAGTGCGAGCGCCGCGAGCACGATGGCGATGCGTGTCGTCATCCGTCTCCGGGGGAGATCACGTCCACGCGAACGAACATGCCGCCCGTGTAGCTCCAGATCTCGTAGTCGGAGGTCACGTCGCCCGAGGGATCCAGGTCCACCGAGCCGCTCGCGCCCTCGTAGTCGATGTCTCCCTCGGGCTCCTCGAGAGCGCCGAGGGCCTGTGCCATCTGACCGCTGATCATCGTCGGCTCGCCGGCGTCGCGATTGGCGACCTGGTAGAGCGCGTCTCGAACGGCGGTCCCATCGGTGGTCCCCGCCTTCTGAATGGCAAGCGCCAGGAGGATGACCGCGTCGTACTGGTTGCCGCCGAAGATCCCCGGCCGCTCACCGAAGGTGACCTCGTAGGAAGCGGCAAAGGCGTTGGCGCTGCGGGTATCGGGCTCGACGATCGGGGCGGTGCCGATGACGCCCTCCACGAAGCTCGGGTCGCCGGCAGCGGTGGGGAAGCCCGGGTCCTTCAAGCCGTCGGTACCGATCCAGGTCACGTCCGGCGGCGAGGTGAGGTTGTTCCAGGTGCGGAGGATCTCCCCACCATCGTCCGGGAAGGCGACCAACACGACGCAGTCCGGATTCGCGGTGGCGACCGCGGAGACCTCGGTGTCGTAGTTCGAGCGACCACCCACGAAGGGCACGACCTCGACCACGTCGACCGTGGCTTCGCCCGAGAGCTCTTGCGAGATCCCCTGGGCGAACGGTTCCCCGTAGGAATCGTTGATGTGGAGGATGGCGACACGCTGACAGGCCTGCCCGACCGCGACGTCGGCGAGCACGCGGGCTTGCTCGGTGTCCGAGGGCGCGGTGCGGAAGAGGTAGCGGTCGTCCGCCGGCTGGATCGTGGTCAGGTTCTGCGAGGTCGAGCAGCAGGAGATCTGCGGGATCTGCTGCGCCACCGTGATCGCCTGGACCTCTTCGGTCGCCGACGACGAGAGGCTGCCGATGATGGCGACCGCGCCCTGGTCCAGCAGCTCCTGGGCGACCCGCGCGGCCTGAGCCGGGTCCGTGCGATCGTCGACGACGACGAGCTCGACCTGACGACCACCGAGCAGTCCGCCTGCCGCGTTGATCTCCCGCGCGGCCAACTGTGCGGACTTCGCCAAGTGGTCGCCGACGGAGCCCAGCGGCCCCGAGAGCGAGACGATCACACCGACCACGATCGGTTCGTCCCGCGGCGATCCTTGCCCGTCCCCGCAGCTGACCAGCGCCAACGCCATGGTGAGCGCCGTGAGCTTGCCCCCTCTAAGCCACATGTCTATTCGAGCCCAACCCTCCGGGTCACCGTCTGACCGGCGCGAATCGTAACCTGGTAGCGGGTTCGGAGTCCACGCTCCGGATTCACGAGGGTGAGGGTGTGCGACCCCGCCGGGAGCTCGATCCGACGGAGGGGAGTGGTGCCCAGATTCCGGGACCCGAGGCGGACCTCGGACCACGGAATCGTATCCAGCGTGAGGAAGCCGGCTTCGGCCGCGGGGGCCGCCTCCATCGCCTCTTCGACCATCGGGGTCTCCATCGGCGCGCGGCGGCGGGCGCGTCGGCGCTGGCGCATCGTCGTGGCGGCCATGGTGGGTTCGGACTCCGGATCGGCCGACTCCGACTCCGACTCCCCGACCTCCGACTCCGATTCCGACTCCCCGACCTCCGATTCCGACTCCCCGACCTCCGACTCCGACTCCCCGACCTCCGACTCCGACTCCGACTCCCGATCCCCGACCGCCGACTCCGACTCCCGATCCCCGACTGCCGACTCCGGTTCCCCGCTCGCCGGGTTGGCCAGCGGCTCGAGCGGCTGGGACCGAACACCATCGGTCTCGGCGACCTGGGTGCTCTCTTTGCGCAGGAGCCACGCCGCCATCGCGCCGACCAGCGCCGCGAGCAGGAAGACCAACGCCACGGCCCAGCGCCCGGGGCCCTGGCGGACCTGCGTCGGCGGGCTCGTGACGACACCACTGTGGCTGCCAGAGCCCGCCGAGGGCACCGGCGTCATGACCTGGCCTTGGAGCTCCCCGGCCATGTGGGCCTTGAGGATCGCGCGCTGCTCGTCGCGGTCCTTGTCGAAGAAGCCCGCCAGGAACGACCCGAGCTCGCCTCGGGTGGAGTGGAGCCCCTCGCGCTGCGTGAAGGCCACGAGGTCCTCTCGGAGCTCGCGCGCGCTCCGGTAGCGCTGGTCCGGGTCGCGCTGCAGCGCGCGGCCGACGATCTCGGAGAGCTCCGGCGGCACGTCGACCGCCTGGTCGAGCTGCACGATGTCGGAGCGGAGCGCGTTGTTGAGCGTGCTGATCTCGGAATCGCCCTTGAACAGACGCTTGCCGGCGATCACCTCCCACATGACCACCCCGAGGGACCACAGGTCCGCGCGATGGTCGTGATGGCCCGAGCGCGCCTGCTCGGGAGCGATGTAGGCGAACTTGCCCTTCACCTGGCCGGCGCGGGTCTCCGTCAGCTGGGTCCCCGCCTTCGCGATGCCGAAGTCCAGGACTTTGACCTGCCCCTCGTAGGTCAGGAAGAGGTTGCCTGGCGAGATGTCGCGATGGACCACCCCGAGCGGGGTCCCGTCGTAGTCCTCGAGGGTGTGAGCGTACTCGAGGCCGTGGAGCGCCTCCGTGAAGATGCGACAGGCCATGCCGAGCGGGATCTTCTGACCGCTGCGGGCGACCCGCTTGAGCAACCGGGCAAGCGACTGCCCTTCCAGGTACTCCATCGCGAGGTAGTGGAGTCCGTCGACGTCACCTACGTCGAAGGTCTGCACCACGTTCGGGTGGTTCAGGCGGGCGGCCAGCCGCGCTTCGTCGAGGAACATCCCGACCAGGGTCTGCTCTTCCTCGAGGTGGGGGTGGAGCCGCTTGACGACCGAGAGCTTGGTGAAGCCGGCCGGTCCCTTGGCCGCCGCCAGAAAGACCTCCGCCATGCCACCGTGACCGATCTTGGCGATCAGGGTGTACTTGCCGAAACTCTGCTCGATCACGAGCGGGGTGCCGATGCCTCCTTCGCTCGTCGATATCGATCGTACGCGTATCTCCCCCATGAGTTCGAGACAGGTTCCCCACGCCGGGCCTTTGGTGTCAACGACACGCTGTTTTTTGGGGGCCTCTTTCGAGAGGCCCCAGCTCGGCGGGAGTGAATCACTCCTCGCGTCCCCGAGAACCCGACGCTCGAGCGACTGAGCCGCTCGGTGCGTCGTTCCGGTCGGGACGGCTCACGCGAAACGGCTCCCCTGGCCGAAGCCGGAGGAGCCGTCCCTGAGAGCGTAGAATTCCGCTCAGACCATCGGCCCGAAGGCCAGATCGCTCATCTTCACCGGGCTGTCGTCGCAGGCCTTGAGCACGCGGGCCTCGGCCACGACTTCGGGAAGCTCGTTCACGGCGAAGAAGATGCCGGACCACTTCTTGCCCTCATAGAAGGCCTTGTCGGACTCGCCGAGGCTCGAATCGGCGAGCTTCGCGCGGGCGATGACGGTGCCCTCGAGGAGCAGCCAGCCGATCGCCAGGCGGGACATCATGCCCAAGAAGCGCTCGGCCATGAGGGGGATGTTCTGCATCTGGCCGCCCTGGAACCAGCCCAGGAACTGCATCACCGAGCCGCCGACGGCCTCGTGGGCCTTCTGCAGGTTGGCGATCGACGCCTTCAGCTCCTCGTCTTCCTTGTGCTCGTTGATGAACTTCTGGATGTCGCCGAGGAAGGCCTGGGTGTTCTTGCCGCCGCCCTGGCCGAGCTTGCGGCCGACGAGGTCGAGCGCCTGGATGGCGTTGGTGCCCTCGTAGATGCTGAAGATCTTGGCGTCGCGCGCGTACTGCTCGACCGGCCAGTCCTTGAGGTAGCCGGCGCCGCCGTAGACCTGGATGGCCTTCTCGCAGACGCGGAAGCCCTCGTCGGAGGTGTAGGCCTTCACGATCGGCGTGAGCAGGTTGACCTGACCCTTGTGGTAGGCGGCGCTCTCGTCGTCCTTGCCGGCGATCGCCTCGAGGCGGTCCTGGTGGACGGCGAGCTTGGTGATGAGGGCGCGCATGCCCTCGACCTTGGCCTTCATCTCGAGCAGGTCGCGACGGATGTTCGGGTGCTCGATGATGGGCACGCGCGGCGACTCGGGGTTCTTCCAGTCCTTGATGGAGCTGCCCTGCTTGCGGTCACGGGCGTACTCGAGGGCGTTGAGGTAGGCGCTCGAAGCGACCGCCAGACCCTGGATGCCGACGCCGATGCGCGCGAAGTTCATCATCTTGAACATCTGGCGCATGCCCTGGTGCTCGACCTCACCGACGAGCTCGCCGATGCAGTCGTCGTTCTCGCCGAACTCGAGCACGCAGGTCGCCGACCCGTTGATGCCCATCTTGTGCTCGATGGACGTGACCTGGACGTCGTTGCTCTCGCCGAGGGAGCCGTCTTCGTTCGCGCGCACCTTCGGCACGATGAAGAGCGAGAGGCCCTTGGTGCCGGCGACCGCGCCGTCGATGCGGGCGAGGACCAGGTGGATGATGTTGTCCGCCATGTCGTGGTCGCCGCCACTGATGAAGATCTTGGTGCCCTTGATCTTGAACTTGCCGTCGCCGATCGGGCTGGCGGTGGTCTTCGACGACCCTACGTCGGAGCCGGCGTGCGGCTCGGTGAGGCACATCGTGCCGCCCCAGGTGCCGTTCATCATCCGCTCGACGTAGAGCTTCTTCTCCGCGTCGGTGCCGAACTCCGCGATGAGCTCGGCCGCGCCGAGCGCGAGGCCCGGGTACATGTTGAAGGCCGTATTCGAGCCGCTGATCAGCTCGTCGGCCAGCACGGCCACGGTGGAGGGGCTCTCCATGCCGCCGTACTCGGCGGGGCTGCCGAGGGTGCGGAAGCCGAGCTCGTAGATCTTGTCCCAGGCTTCCTTGAAGCCGTCGGGCACGGTGACCTTGCCGTCCTCCAGCTTGCAGCCCTGGGTGTCACCCAGCCGGTTCACCGGGCCGGTGACCTCGGTGGCGAAGCGATAGACCTGGCCCATCACTTCGCGGATCGTGTCCTCGTCCCACTCGGCGAACGGCTCGGAGCCGAGCACGTCCTGCAGCTGGAACTGCTCGAACATCAGGAAGAAGAAGTCGCGAAGATCTGCCTTGTACCGATTGATGCGCTGCCCAGACACTGAAACCTCCGGATGAGTGGGTCTACCCCCTCGAAACAGGTCGGAAACCTGGAGGCAACGACGCACCGCGTCAAGGCGACGGTGCTCCAACTCGTCCCAGGGTTGGGAACGTCAGGGAGCGCGGACTCGGGCAGGATGTCTCCTCCACATGGGGGGGGACGATGACGCAAAGGCTCGTTTTGGCGTTCTTGTTGGGGGTGTTCGGGTTCGGCTGTGGCGACGACGCGCCACCCACGGGTGACGCCGCCACCACTTGTGCCGACGACTCGATGTGCGACGACGGGCTCTTCTGCAACGGCGTCGAACGCTGCGCGCCGGGGAACCCCGCTGCCGACGCCTTTGGGTGCCTCCCGGCAGAGCCGCCGTGCGGCGATCAGCGCTGCGACGAGGAGACGATGACCTGCCTCGCGAACTGCGCGGTCATCCCCGACGCCGACGGTGACGGAGTCGACGCCATCGAGTGCGGCGGCGCCGACTGCGACGATCGCAACGCGAACCGTTACCCCGGCAACGTGGAGGTCTGCGATGCCGAGGGGGTCGACGAGGACTGCGACCCGACCACCTTCGGCGATCAGGATCTCGATGGCGATGGCTTCGTCTCGGACGCGTGCTGCAACGTCGACGCCGACGGCGTGGCGACCTGCGGCGACGACTGCTCCGATTCCCGCCGCGACATGCGCCCGGGCTTCGCGGAGACCTGTGACTTCCTCGACAACGACTGCGACGGCGACACCGACGAGGGCGTCGCGGTGACCGGCTTCGCCGACGAGGACCGCGACCTCCATGGCGATCCCTCGGCCCCGATGGTGGCCTGCCCCGACACCCCGGGCTTCAGCGTCGTCGACGACGACTGCATGGATGACGACCCCGAGGTCCACGGCGCGCAGCTCGAGATCTGCGACCGAAAGGACAACGACTGCGACGGGCTCACCGACGAGTCCCCCGCCTCGGTGCCCTGGTACCCCGACGAGGACGACGATGGCTTCGGTCGCGCGCTCGGGGACGTGGTCATCAGCTGCGACCCGATCCCCGGCCGCTCGCTCCGCTCGAGTGACTGCGACGACATGGACCGCCAGCGAAACCCAGCGGCGGGCGAGCTCTGCAACGCGGAAGACGACGACTGCGATGGCCGCGCCGACTTCATGATCGCCCCCGGGAACTTCGAGGACGACGACGGCGACGGCTGGGCCGACGCCACCTGCGGCGGCTCCGACTGCGACGACTCGAACCCCAGCGTGTATCCGGGCGCCCCCGAGCTCTGCGACGGCATCGACAACGACTGCGATGGCGTCGCGGACGGCGCCGACGCGATGGCGCTCTGGTACCTCGACCTGGACGGCGACGGATTCGGCGACGAAGGCAGCCCGCCCATCGAGGACTGCGACCCGCAGCCGGCGCGCATCCCGCGCGGCGGTGACTGCGACGACACGAACGCGGCGATCCGGCCGGACGTCGCGGACATCTGTGATGGTGTCGATCAGGACTGCGACGGCGCCACCGACGAGGACTCGGTCCGGGTGGCGACCTTCATCGACTCCGACGGCGACGGCTTCGGCGACTCGGCGAGCTCGGTCGTCTTCGCCTGCCGACCGATCACGGGCCGCAGCGATCGCCCCGGCGACTGCGCGGATGGCAACGCCGACAGCTATCCCGGCGCGCCGGAGCTCTGCGACCTGCTCGACAACGACTGTGACGGCGCCACCGACGAGGATGCGCCGACCACGTACTACCTGGACCTCGACGGCGACGGCCACGGTGTGCCGGGCGACACCATCGAGACCTGTGACCCGCCGGCGGGCTACGCCCCGCTCGACGACGACTGTGATGACGACGACGCGGGCCGGAACCCGAGCGCCAGCGAGCGCTGCGATCTGGTCGACAACGACTGCGATGGGACCGTCGACGAGGACGGCGCGACCGCGTGCGCGGCGGCCGGGGGCACGGGCAGCTGCTCGAGCGGCGCCTGCACCATCACGAGCTGTGACAGCGGCTTCGACGACTGCGACGGCGTCTTCGGTACCGGCTGCGAGGTCGCCACCGCCACGAACCCCGCCCATTGCGGCGGCTGCGGGATGACCTGCGATCTGGGGGACACCTGCGGTGTGGTGACGGGCGGGACCTGCGACGACTCGACCTTCATCGCGCTCGCGGCGGGCGAATCGACTTCGTTCGCGCTCCGGTCGACGGGCGGACTGCTCGGTTGGGGCGAGGGCACCAGTGGTCAGGTCGGCAACGGCAGCACCGTCGACGTGCCGCTCGCCAGCTTCCTGACGGGCTCGATGGCCACCGTCGACGGGAGCAACGATCACACCTGCGGCATCACCACGGGCGGTCGCGCTCGCTGCTGGGGCCGCAACTCCTTCGGCCAGCTGGGCCTGGGGCACACGGAGACCCGCAGCATCCCGGTCGCCGTCCCAGGGCTGGAGTCGCTGATGTCCATCGACGGCGGGGACCGGCACACGTGTGCGCTCCGCACGGACGGCTCGGTGCTCTGCTGGGGCAACCGCAGTGGCGGACGGCTCGGCGAGGGGGGCACGACCGGCAGCGTGGTGTTGGCGACCGACGCGGTCCCCGTGACCGGCGTCATGGACGCGGTCGAGCTCTACGTCGGCGTGGCCCACACCTGCGTGCGACGCTCGCTCAGCACCGGGGGCTTCCGGGTCTCCTGCTGGGGCGCCAACATCAGCGGCGCGATCGGTCAGGACGGCAGCGTGGGCCAGGCGAACACCCCCGTCGACGTAGCCGGACTGCCGACCGACATCGTCGGCATGAGCCACGGCTACTCGAACCAGACCTGCGTGCGCTTGAGCACCGGCCAGCTCCGCTGCTGGGGCGACGCGCGCTTCGGTGTGCTCGGGAACGGGGCGACGACCGGCGCCACGCCGACTCCGGTGACGCCGACCTTCCAGAGCGGCGCGGCCGTCGACCAGGTGGTCGACGTGTGCACCGGCTTCTACCTCACCTGCTTCCTCCGCGACGACACCGGCACCGCCGGCCAGTACTCGGTCTGGTGCATGGGCGCCGACGACTACGGCCAGCTCGGTGATGGTGACCCGGTCCGCGCGGACCGCGCCTACGCCCAGCAGGTCGTGAACGCCGACCTGAGCCCGGTCACGGACGCGACCCAGCTCGCCTGCGGTCGCAACCACGCCTGCATCGTTCGCGCCGACCAGACCGTGTGGTGCTGGGGCAACGACGGCGACGACCAGATCGGCAGCGGCCCCGGAACCTCGCCCGGCAACAACCCGGCGCCGGTGATGGTGCAGGGCCTCACACCCTAGCGAAACCTTTCCACAGAACTCGGTTTCCCGATTCAGCGAGCCATGGTACACGGCCGGCGGATGGGGGTGAATCGTGCGCGAACCACCACCGTCGAGGTACGCCATGAGCCACCGATTCATTCTCACCTGTCTTGCATTCTCGTTCGCACTCGCCGCCTGCAAAGGCAACGGCCCCAGGCTGATCGTCAATGATCCCAACTGGGTCGCCCCCGTGGACGTCCACGTGACGGACGACCAGATCACGATCGACCGTCACATCAACTTCGAGCTCGACAGCGACGTCATCCTCACCGACTCGAACGAGCTCCTCGACCACATCGCCGACACGATCGTCCACCACCCCGAGATCACCTCGCTGCAGGTCGTCGGGCACACGGACGCGGCCGGCGGGACCGCGCACAACCAGGACCTCAGCGAGCGCCGAGCAGCGGCCGTGGTCGGAGCCCTCCAGGCCCGCGGCGTGGAGATCGCGCTCGAGGCGGTCGGCAAGGGCGAGACCGAACCGCTCTGCCAGGACGATACCGAGGCGTGCCACGCGCAGAACCGGCGTGTGGAGTTCCTCATCGTCGGCTCCGAGGGATGACCCCAGGGAGAGCCGGCCCGGCGCCATGGCGCCGACCAACAAAAGGACATGACATGAGCATTCGCAAGCACCTCCTCACCGTCGGTTGCGCCTTCGCCCTCCTCGGCGGCTGCGCCAAGGACGAGCCCCAGCCCGAGCCCGAGCCCGAACCCACCACCGGCACCGAGACCGCCGTCGTCGTGGACGCACCGGCCGAGGCCTGGACCGAGCCCGCCGACGTCCACATCGAAGGCGACCACATCACCATCGACCGGAAGATCCACTTCGAGTCGGACAGCGACGTGATCCTGGCGGACTCGAACGACCTTCTGGACCACATCGCGGACGTGGTCACGCACCACCCGGAGATCCACCACCTCAAGATCATCGGTCACACCGACGCGTCGGGCGGTCACGCCCACAACCAGGACCTCAGCGAGCGCCGCGCCGCCGCCGTCATGGCCGCGCTGCAGCAGCGTGGGGTCGAGATCGACCTGCGCTCCTCGGGCGTCGGCGAGACCGAGCCGGTCTGCGAGGAGGACACCGACGAGTGTCACGAGCAGAACCGCCGCGTCGAGTTCCTCATCGTCTCCGACGCCGACGCCGCCGCCGACGAGGGCTGAGCGGGGCCCGCGAGACGGCGGGGTGGACTGAGCCCATGGCGTCGCCTACATCAGCGACGTCATGCGGCTCAGCAAGCACCTCGCCGACCTCGCCTCCTCCACCCTCCAGAGCGCCCTCGAGCTGGACGAGCCCCCGAATCCGCTGCTCCGACCGGCGGATCCGAAGCACGGCGACTACCAGCTGAACGCGGCCATGGCGCTGGCGAAGACGCTCGGGCGAAAGCCTCGAGACATCGCCGAAGAAGCCGCCGCCGAGCTCGCGAAGCTCGACGCCGTGGCGAGCGCCGATGTCGCCGGGCCGGGCTTCATCAACCTGCGCCTCGAGGAGGCCTGGCTCGCCGCCCGGCTCACCGAGGCGCTGAGCGACGACAAGCTCGGCGTGGACCCCGTCGAGACCCCCGAAACGATCGTGGTCGACTTCTCCAGCCCGAACACGGCCAAGGAGATGCACATCGGCCACATCCGCTCGACCATCATCGGCTTCGCCATCGTCCAGCTGCTGCGCGAGATCGGCCACGAAGTCATCGGCGACAACCACCTCGGCGACTGGGGCACCCAGTTCGGCCTGCTCATCGTCGGTCTCCGCGAGTGGGGCGACGAGGCGAAGCTGAAGGAAGACGGCATCGCCGAGCTCGAGCGCCTCTACAAGCTCGCGAGCGCCAAGAAGAACGAAGACGAGGACTTCGCCGACCAGGCCCGGGCCGCGCTCGCGGCCCTACAGCAGGGCGACCCCGAGAGCCGGGCGCTCTGGGAGCGCTTCATGGCGATCACCCGTGAGGCCTTCGACGCGGTCTACGAGCGGCTCGGAGTCGAGTTCGACGAGTGGCTCGGTGAGAGCGCGTATCAGGACCGGCTCGAGGGCGTGGTGGAGATGCTCCTCGAGAAGGGCCTCGCGAAGGAGGACCAGGGCGCGGTCGGCATCTTCTTCCACGAGCTCGAAGGCGAGCTCCCCAAGGCCCTGAAGAACAACGAGACGCCGTTCATCGTCAAGAAGAAGGACGGCGCGTTCAACTACGGCACCACCGACGTCGCGACCATCCTCTACCGGAAGGAGCGCTGGAACGCCGACCGCGGCGTCTACGTCGTCGACACCCGGCAGGGCTTCCATTTCAAGCAGCTCTTCGAGACCGCCAAGCGACTCGGGATCGACATGGAGCTGACCCACGTGGGCTTCGGCAAGATCCTGGGCGCCGATGGCAAGCCCCTGCGGACGCGCGACGGCGGCGTGCCGAAGCTCATGCCCTTCCTCGACGAGGCCGTCGAGAAGGCCCGCGAGCGCATCGAGGAGGGTCGCGAGAGCGGCCGACTCCGCATCGCCGACGAGGACGTGGACGAAGCGGTGAAGACCATTGGCATCGGCGCGGTGAAGTACGCCGACCTGATGCAGAACCGGATGACCGACTACCGCTTCGACCCCGAGAAGCTCATCGAGTTCAAGGGTCAGGCCGGCCCCTACCTGCAGTATCAGGTCGCGCGAATCCGCTCGATCTTCCGGAAGGGCGGCGTGACGCTCGACGGCTTCGTGGCGCCGATCGTGCTGGAACACGAGCGCGAGCAGGCCCTGGCCCGCGTCCTGGCTCGTTACCCCGACGCGATTCACGCCGCTGCCGAGAGCTACCAGCCCCACCTGGTCTGCGACCACGTCTACGAGGTCGCCACCACGTTCAGCGGCTTCTACGACGACTGTCCGGTGCTCGACGCCGAAGGCGACACTCGCGCCGGCCGACTCGCGCTCTGCGCGCTGGCCGAGCACCAGCTCACCCGCGGCCTGGGCCTCCTCGGCATCGGCGTCCTCGACAAGATGTGAGCGCGGGCGCGCTCAGTGCGCGCCGTGCATCATCGCCGGGTCGTGCGTCGAACCGGTGCGCTCCTGCCAGGTCTCGGCGCCCACGAGCTCCTGTCGGTAGGCCGCGTGGCAGGTCGTGCACGCCTGAAGCGTGTGCGCCGTCGCTCGCAGCACCTCGGGCCCGTCCTCCGCGCGAGCGGCGACCCCGATGGCGTCCGCCCGCTCGTGAAACTCGAGCGCCAGCTCGGTGAAGCCCTCGGCCCCGGCGCCCATGTGCCGACACATCATCTGCATCTGCGGCGATGACTCGATGAGCGCCGACGCCTCGGCCACCGCCACCCAGTCCTCGTCCGCCGCCCCGGCCGTGATGCGCTGAATCGCGACCAAGTGCTCCATCATGTTCTGCTTCTGATGCCACGCCATCATCGGCTGGAGCGGCACGGGCGTGCGGTGATCCAACCCCGCGAGCGCGTCGATCGGCGCGCAAGCATCGGGCGCATCGGCCTCGGCCTCTGCGACCTCGACCTCCGCGGGCGGCGGCTCGGGCCGTGCGGAGCCGCAGCCGATGACGAGAGCGAAGAGCCCGACTCGGGCAAACGACGAGGAAGGGTTCATGACGACTCCGGGGGTGTGTCTGGGCCCGCCATCGCGCGGGTCAGTGAATCCAGGGTGGCGACCAGCTCACTCGCGTCCGCGTGGAGGCTTTCGAGCAGGGACTCGAAGTGCGCCGCGCTCGACCGGTCCACGCGCCGCGCGAGTGCTGCACCGTGACGGGTGAGCCGGACCAGCCGCGCGCGCGCGTCCTCCGGATGCACCACCCGCTCGAGCTCGTTGGCCGCCTCCATCCGCGCACAGAGCCGGGAGACGTTCGTCCGGTCGATGTTCAAGCGCTCCGCTAGCGCCGTCACGGTCATCGGCCCCTCCGCGAGCAGCTCGAGCAACGCCCAGGCGTGCGGCGCCGGCAACGGCGTCCCGCACGGCCGCCGCGCCTCGTCGAGAGCGCCATGCGCGACGATCAGTCGCCGCAGCGAATCACGCAGAGCGCGAGCATCGGGGTCGGTCGCCATGTCGATGCGTGCATTCGCACACATTCGTCATGCGTGCAAACGCACGCACCCGGACGCCGAACCGAACTCAGTCTTTCGTCTCGCGGAGCACGCGCTGGGCGACGTGCCAGGCGGCACCGGCTTCGCTGGTGGCGTCGTCCCAGCGACCCTCGAAGCGGCCGCAGAAGCTGGACTTGATGACCTCTTCGAGCACGACGTCGCCGCTGGAGGCGCTCATCAGCGGGTGTGAGAGGTAGATGCAGGCCTCCTCGGTCGCGCGAACGCTGAGCCCGCGCATGAGCTCGTCCGAGAGGCGGATGGCGCTGGCGACCGAGACGAGTCGCTCGATGATCGGCCGGCCCAGATCCGGGTGGCGGCGGCGCAGCAGCTTCACCTCTTCCTCCGCCGGAAGGTAGTCGACCTGGAGCGGCGCGAAGCGGTCGAGCTGCGCCGCGTCGATGCCGAAGGTGGCGGTGAACGAAGAGCCGCGGTTCACCGCCGCGACGAACTGAACGTTGTCGGGGATCGGCACGAAGCGCGCCTCGATCGGGTGGTACACGCGCCGGAACGAGTCGAGCATCGGCATCAGCGCGTTGCGGGCGGTCTCCGGGCAGCGGTTGAGCTCGTCGAGAAAGACCAGGTAGCGCTTCTCGGGCGACTCGCTGGCAAACTCGATGGCCTCGAGGATCTCGGTCTTTACGAAGTCGGTGATGGGCGAGCCGGACTCGCTCGCGCGCACCTGGATGGTGGCGAAGAAATCGCTCGCCTCGATGACGGCGCCGCAGTTGTAGAAGACCAGCTCCATGCCGAGGGTCTCGGCGAGCGTGCGCACGAGCACCGACTTGCCCGAGCCCTGCGGACCGTCGAGGAGGATGTTCAGGCCCGACTCGAGCAGCACCTGCAGCTTCCGAGCGACCCAAGGGTCGAGGTAGATGCCCTCGATCGCGAAGGGCGCCGGCCCCTCGTAGGCCACCTCGATGTAGCCGTGGTCGGAGCGCTCCGGCTTCTCGATGGTCACGATGCGCACCATGCAGGGCGCGCCCGCGACGACCTTCGGGTCGCTGGTGAGCACCGCTTTCGGTGCCCGCTCACCATCGAGGTGAGTCGCGCGCAGCGGAAAGCGCGAGCCCTCCTTCGGGTTGGGCCAGAACGTCGCCTGCACCACCTGTCCGACCTTCAGGTCGCCAACATCGAGCTTCGCCATGACGAAGCGTTTACCACGACCGGCGGCTCCCGTGACGGGGGAGCCACCCGGGGCAGAGCCCCGCAGTCTCTGGCCGCTCGCGTGCTCTTCTCCGGTCAGCGAAGCACGCGGCTGGCCAGCTTGGTGAGCACCTTGCCGAAGCGCGCGGCCGCGGCCGCGTAGTCCTCGTCGAGCACCTCGATGTAGTGGTCGAAGCAGCGCTCCTCGAGCGGTCGGACCGCGATCTGCGCGTTCATCAACCCGTCCCTCGCGAGGCGACGGCTCAGGCCCCGGAGCGCGTCGACGGAGCATTCGGTCGGCAACCCGTCGCTGATCATCACCAGGAGCTTCGCCGCGCGACGCGAGCGGTAGGCGTGCTCGGCGACGTGCGCGAGCCCCGCCGCGTCGTTGTTGCCGCCGCCCGGCTCGAGCGTGGTCACGGCACAGTGCTCCGAGTCACCGCAGTCGAAGATCATCGAGTCGGTGAAGCCGAAGATCCGGGTATCCACCCCGTCCAACCCTCGGGTCGCTTCCGCGAGCAGCACGCCGAACCGGTGCGCCTTGTCCATGCTCTCGCCGACCATCGATCCCGAACAGTCGATGGCCATGCCCAGGAAGAGGTCCCGCGAGAGCACGCGCTCGCGCGCGACCAGGATCCGGGGGTCTCCTCGCAACGCCAGCGCCCGGAGCTGCGTGCGGTCCAGGCGATGACCCCGGAGCCGACGCCGCTGGGGAATGGATCGAACGCCGAGCTCCTCGAAAGCGCGACGGAGCCGCCGGCTCGGCAGCGCGACCTCCCGCATGACCTCACGATGCCTCTCGCGGTCGATCGGGAGCCGCTCGACCTCGGTGATCGGCTCGAAGCTCTCGTCCGCGCCGACGTTGATCGCGAGTCGCCCGCGGCCCTCGTTCTTGCTGCTCTGGGACTTCTTCGGCGGCTCGAGGATTCGGTCGACCTCGCGCTGGACCTCACCGTCGTCGATGCCGGCCGCGTCGGTCACGCCCTCGAGCTCACCGGCGCCTCCGGTCTCGTGGCCGCCGATGTGATCGGCGAGCGTCACCTCGTCGCCGAAGATGCGCCGGAGCTCGAGCGCGATCGTCCACAGCTCCTCGGCGCTGGAGTGACGGAAGCGGCGACCGAAGAGCGCGAGCCCCTCGCGCACCTTCGCGTCGTCGTGGCGGTCACCGAGGCCCATTCGGAGTGCGCGGAAGAAGCGCGCGAACGAGTGCCCTTGCCGCTCGAGCGCGCCGAGCAGCGGGCCGCTCCCCACCCGGATGGCGTCCGGCTCGTCGGCGACGCCGAGCTCCGAGGCGATGAGCGCCGGTGCCGCGTCCACACCCAACGCCTGGACCAGATCGGTCACGACCATGGAGCGGCCACCGTGCTGGAACGCGTAGGCGGCCAGCGTCTTGAGCCGGTCGCCGAACTCCTGGTCGATCGCCCGCAGGCGCCGCTCGAGGTGCTCGTCGAGGACCAGGTTCATGAGCGACTGCATGCGCTTCTTGCCCGCGCGCTCCCAGACCTCGAGGTGTTCCCGCTCGCGGTGGTAGAGCTGGTGACCCAGCTCGTGGAGAACCAGCCCTTCGACGACGCGTTCGCCCTCTGGCTCGTCGCGGAGGAGCGGCTGGGCCGTGATGTGGATGTCGCGCGTCCGTAGGTCGGTATAGCCGAACGCCTTCGGGTCCGAGATCAGGTGGAAGCGCATCAGGCGTCCGGTGAGCTCGAGACCTCGCTTGGTCCCCCACGCGAAGACCTCCGCGAGCGCGCTCACCTCCCGTCGACGCCGGCGGCTCGCCCACCGAGTGAGCGCGGCGGCGGCGCGAGTGCGGGAGTGTCTCGTGCTCCCGTCCCGGAGCGCAGCAGCCCAGAGCGTCTCCTCGATGGCGCCACTGACCCGGTCCACCCGTTCGAAGAAGCGCTGCTCGATGGTACCGGTGCCCACGCAGAGCACACCATCGACCAGCGCGATCAGTACGTCGTCGTCGGTCCGGATGTCGTGGACGTAGCTCCCGCCCAGCAGGGCGTTCTCCCAGAGGATCGGCCCACCGAGTGCGTGGCCGAACGCGTGGAGCTTCAGGGCGCAGCGGAAGCGAAGGTGCCCGTCGCGCCGGTCGTCGGCGAGCAGGAAGCGCCGCAGCGCCGCCATGTCCTCGCGCCGGAGCGCGTCCTTCATGGCGAGCTGGTAGGCCGCCGGATGGGGCGAAGGCGCCGCGAGCTCGGCGAAGCGGTCTCCCAGCACCGAGTGGAGTCGCTCCGCGTCGTCCACCCGCAGCCAGGACTCGCCCACCAAGGGCTCGCACCCGATGTCGATCGCCGCCTCGGCGTCGTCGAGGGCCATCGCCAGTAGAAAGCGCGCCTCGCTGGGGATCGACGGGTTGGCGAGCCGCTCTCGGAGCTCGACTGGGTCGACGTGCTCGAAGAGCAGCGCGGCGCGAGCGGCCACGACCGCGCGCTCGGTGCCCACGTCGATCACCGCGAGCAGCCGACGCTCCCCGACCTCGCCGAGCTCGACCAGCCGAATCGCCGCGTCCTCTCCCACGGCCCAATCCCCGAGCCACTCCGTCAGCCGGTCGAGGTCCTCGCTCGCCCGCACTGCGGCGAGACGCTCCGCTCGTCCCGCCACGATCCGCCGTGCCCGTTGCCGTCGGGGGAGGCCACGGCTCGCGATCCATCCACGCAGCGCTTCGCGGACGTCGTCGGTGAAGTCCGCGAGCCGCGCGTGGACCGCCTCCCGTCGCTCCTCGAGGATCTCGTGGGCCACACCCCGCTCGGCCATCGCGTTGATCGCGCGCGCCGCGCCCACCCCGTGCGGCGTGTCGAGCTGAGCGATGAACGTGTCGACCCACGCCACCGTCGCCCACCGCGCCACCCGCTCGTCCGGACCGCGGTAGCGCGCGACCGAGATCTCGCGGCCAACCGCACGAAAGAGCCGATCGCTCAGCTCGGCACAAGGCCAGTCCGCCGCGCTCTCGAGGAACGCCGGGCCGAGCTCGTGCACCCGCTTGGCCGCCTGCTCCGCGTGCTTCTCCCAGCGGTAGAGCCACGCGTGCAAGAGGAGCGAGCCCGCGCCAAGGCCGAACCACGCATCGACCAGCGCCCCGTCGAACCGAGGACCGAAGAGGGCGCCGCCCTCGCTCCAGTGCTCGAGCGCGCGGGCCACCTCGTCGAAGGGGTCGCCGCAAGCGATGAGCGCCAGGCACACCTGGCGGCTCGGTGCCCCTTCCCGACCTTCGAGCGCTTCGCAGAGCCGGCGGAGCGGACGGTCCAGCGTCACCGCACTGCCGGCGCGAATCGCCGTGACCTCCGCGTCGTCGAGCTCGTGGAGCTCGGGAAGATCCTCGACGGGTGGCAGGGCGGCGAAGAGCTCGCGCTCCTTCGCCCAAGCGGCCACCCGTGGGTCCGAGTGGTCCTTCAACGCGGCAGCTGCCGCGCGGTCGCCACCGGAGAGCAATCGACCCACCGGCTCGAGCCACTCGAGGAGCACGTCCGGCTCGAGCGCGCGGAGCGCGCTGGTGAGGGGGGCCGCGCCGAGCGAAGCGAGCGAGAGGAGGATCCGCTCGCCGAAGACGTCGTCAGCCCGCAGCGCCCTCAACACGCGGTGCCAGGGGCCCTCGGCGCCCAGGTGCAGCCGCAGGCCCACTGCGAACGCTCGCGCCGCGACCTCGCTGTCGAGGAGCAGGTCCACGCGAGGCTCGAGCGCTTCGAGGGCGTGAAAGAGGTCGTCGGGCTCCCAGACCGCCGAGAGATCGTCCGACAGCCCCCGTCGATGGGCGCAGGCCGCCAGGAGCACGCCCGCGAGGCGCGCGCGGGGATCGCGCGCGTCCGCCAGCCCCTTGGTCGCCGCGCCGAAGCGACGGATGGCGGCGACGTCGACTCGGATGAGACGGTAGGCCTCCTCGGGATGGGCGAGCGCCCGCTCGGTCACCAGCTTCATCCGCTTCCGCCGCGACGAGCCAGCTCCCCCGGCCTCCGGATGGAGCTGCTCCAGGAGGAACGAGAGCTGGCCGCCATCGACCAAGCTCGCGGCGGCGAATGCTCCAGGCCAGTGCAGCGTCCCCTCGCTGCGGAGGAGTCGTTCGAAGACCTGCTCGATCACCAGACGCCGCTCGTCGGCCTCGTGCGGGCGCGTGGGGCGCGCGCCACCGAGCGCGACCAGCGCCCCTCGGCGAAAGCGTTCGTCGATGCGATCGTCGAGCAGCGTGTGCAGGTCCAGTCGCAGCGCGAGGTCGAGGGCGGGGCCCCCGGGGTCACGGACCGCCTCCTCACGCATCGACTCCGCGAGCAACGTGCCCACCTGGTCGTTGCGGTGGGCAACGCTGGCGAGGCGTCGATGAATCCGAAGCCGCTCGTCCTCCGGGGCATCGACGAAGAGCGCGAGCAGGCGGTGGACGCCACCCGGGGTCAGGTGCGCCATCAAGAAGCGGAGAAGCACCTCGGGCGAGCGCGCCAGGAGCCACTCGCGCGCCGCCGCGGCGTCGAGGTGGCCCCGCTCGACGAGGCCCAGCAGGAACCCGACGTCCTGCGGAGGGAGCTCCACGCGATCGATGCAGTCGGCGCACTCCGGATCCGCGAAGAGTCGAGCGGCCAGGTCGTGGGCCGAAGGCGGGCACGACTCGAGCGCTCGACGGCGGATCGCCGGATCGCCGTGAAAGAGGGCGTGGGCGTAGCGCGCCGGATGGGCGTGGGCGCTCTCGGCCAGCGCGTCGACGGCGGCGAAGCGCACCGCCTCGACCGGGTCGTCGAGCGCCGCGACGATCGAACGAATCGCTCGCGGACCGCGACAGCCGGCCAGGCATTCGAGCGCGACCGCACGGAGCGCCGGACTCTCGTGGGAGAGGCACGGCTCGAGGAAGCCGAGGTACGCCACTCGTCGCTCGACGTTTCGCCACGCCAGCGAGGCGAGGGGCTCGAGGAGCGACTCGTCGATCGGTCCTTCGCGTAGGCGCTGATGGAGCTCGAGGTCCCGCATGGCTCGGTCGCCGATCAGTTCGGGTAGGCGCCGACGTACACCTCGCCGGCGTTGCCGCTCGGGACGCACCCCGCCGCCGGCATCGGGGGCACGGTCGGCGTGCTGATGGTGCACGTGCTCGGCTCCACCGAGAGCCGGATGCGCCCCACCCCACCGGCACCGCCGCGGCCCACGCCGGTGCCGCACGAACGGCCGACGTTGCCGCGGGCTCCGCCACCCGCGTCGACCAGCGCTCCGGAATCGATCCGAATGGAGGGTGACGCGAGGTAGAGCACACCGCCGGAGCCACCGCCGCCACCGCCGCTCGCGGAGCTCACGACCGTCGGGGTACCGGACCCCTGCCCGCCGGCGCCGCCGGCCACCGAGACCCGCGCCGTGTTGGTGATGATGATGCTCTCGTGGCTGGTGATGCGCAGGGCCCCGCCGCCGCCGCCGCCGCCCGCGCCCTCGCCGCAGCGGCTGCCGGAGTAGATGCCGTTGCCACCACCGCCGCCGCCGGAGCCGGGCTGGAACGTGGTCGTGACCGCCAGGTCGGTCGCCGCGGACTCACCGATCGAGCCGCCACCGCCACCGCCACCGTGGGCGCAGCCAGTGCCGCTGCCCGCGCGGGGCTGTCCGTCCTCGCCGTCGTATTCGGAGACGCTCGTCCGCCCGCCCTCGGCGGCGACCAGCATCGCGCCGCCGTTGCCACCGATGGTCGAAGCGAGCTCGCGCGCGCCGCTCCCGCCGGTGCCTTCGGTGCCCTGCCGGGATGCGCCTCCGCCGCCACCGGCGTAACCGCCGCCACCGCCGCCGGCGTCGCCCGCCTGGCCACGCGCGCCGGCGCCGCCCCCGTAGACGCCGCCGTTGGCGCAGGTGCCCTCGCCTCGGCCGCCCTCGTCTCCGGAGCCGCCGCCGCCGCCGACACCGCAGCCGCTCGAACGGCCGGCGTTGCCGGCCTGGCCGACGTTGCCGCCACCACCACCGCCGGTGAGGCTGCCGCAGGCCGCCTCGCGACCGTTCTGGCCGTTGCCGCCCGCGAGGTCGATCTGCCCGCGAATGATCACGGCCGCGCGGGCGCGCAGCTCGAGCACGCCGGTGCCACTGGTACGCAGCACCGTGTTCGGGCCGAGCTCGATCCGATCGTAGTGGTAGACGCCCGCGGGGAGCGTCAGCTCGTCGGTGTCCGCGAGAATCAGGTCGCCGTCGGCGCCCGTGCTCGGGAAAGGCGGCAGACACCCCTCGGGCGGGCAGCGCGGGCCGCCCGCGTCGATCGGCCCGCCATCCACACCGCCGTCGCCGACGCCGGCGTCCATCGGGGCCTCGCAGTCCTCGTCGACCGTTCCGTCACAGTCCTGGTCGGCTCCGTCGCACGACTCGAACGCGCCGGGGTACACGTCCGCGCGCGTCTCGTCGCAGTCCGCACGCGCGCTGTCGACGCCCGGACACGCGGCGTCGGGGTAGCCGTCGCCGTCGTCGTCCTCCGAGTCGTTGGGCCCGAGCGTGTAGAGCGTCTCCGGGCTGCAGTCGTCGTCGATGCCGTTGCAGAGCTCCATGGCCGCGGGGCTTCGGTCCGCGTCCATGTCGTCGCAATCGCTGAAGAGCTGCGAGTAGCCAGCCGGTCGACCGAACACGACGATCGTGCGGCTGGGGTCGTTCGTCCCGAACCCGTCGCCGTCGTCGTCCGGATACCAGGCCGTCGCCACCGGCGTCTCGTCGACGATGTCGTCGCAGTCGTTGTCGACGCCGTCCATGATCTCCGGCCGCGCGGCGTGGACGTCGGGGTTCGAGTCGTCGCAGTCCATCGGTGAGGTCGAGATGCCCGGCCAACCCGGGCAGCTCTCGATCGGCCGGTCGGGGTCTCCGTAGAGATCGCGGTCGTCGTCCGCAAAGCCCATGATCGTCGAGCCCTCGTCGACGCTCCCGTCGCAGTCGTTGTCGAAGCCGTCGCAGACCTCGGGTGCCAAGAGGCTGGTGTTCGCGCGGGCGTCGTCGCAGTCGTCGCCGCAGACGTCGCCGTTGCAGCAGCGCGCGTCGACGTATCCGTCGCCGTCCCGGTCGAGGTCGCCCAAGGTCGTCGCGTCGCAGTCTTCGTCGATGCCCTCGACGTCACAGACCTCGGTGGCGCCCGGATTCACCGACGCGCGCGAGTCGTCGCAATCGTTCCCTCCGCAGTCCACCGACTCGTAGCCGTCGGAGTCCGCGTCGGGGTCGGAGCACGCCATGCCGCAGGTCTCGTTCGCCTCGTCGCAGGTCGCGCCCGGACAGGGCATGGTCCCCGCGACGCAGCCATCGGCCCCTGCGAGCCGGGAGCCAGGGTCACAGAGCTCGGCGCCGTTGCAGAAGGTGCCATCGTCACACTGATCGTCGGTGATGCAGGTGCCCGTTCCGCCGTCTGGCGCGCCCCCATCGTCTCCGCACCCGGCGCCGAGGAGGAGGAACACGAGGAGAGCGGGACGCGTCATCATCGCGCGGAGGATACACGGCTACCGATGTCGAGACGGAGCACTCTCGCGAGCCACCCGCCGCCCCACGAGACCGGTTCCTCACCGCAGCTCTCTCGAGCCGTCGCGGCTTGGGTTTCGGTGTGGAGTGGGCTCTCGCCCGCACGCTGCCCTCCCCGTCGATGCCACGATCGCGTCGTCCCGCGTGTCACCACGCTCGGATCCGAAGGCACCCCCGCAGTGGAGCCCGCACGAAGCGGAGGGGTACCGGATCTCCGCGCCCGATCGCTCCCACCAGAGAGGTCGTCGTTTCGGCGCGGCGCGCCATGAGTCCGCGGACAGCGGCTCACGGAGCATCGGAGAGGCGCGAACACGACCGATGGGTCGCGAGCGTGCCCCGTCTCTGACTCGCTACACCTCGCCGACCGCCGCTCTCGCGGCGCTCCGGCGTTCAGGCGTTGGAGTCGAGTCTCGGTTCCGTCATGGGCACCTCCGCGCTGCGGGGGAGGCGCGACGGTAAGCACGCCGATCCACCGCGCAAGCCCCGTTCTTTACAAAATGCCGGTCCTCGGCCAATCCTGGGGTGTGGACTCCGCTCATCCGAGCGGAGAGGAAAGGGTTGGAGAACGAGATGAAGCGACTGCTTTGCATGTGCGCGATCGCCGGGATGATTCCGCTCGGCGCCTGCGGCGACGACGACGGCGACGTGACCGATGACGATCCCATGGAGGACATGGGCACCACCGAAGAGGACATGGGCACCACCGAAGAAGAGGACATGGGCACCACCGAAGAGGAGGACATGGGCACCACCGAGGAGGACATGGGCGCACCGGTGATGGGCGACTTCACCTTCAACCTCACCAGCTTCATGCCGCACAACGGTGACGACGTGTACTACTCGCTCCGCGACGCGGACGGCGCCGAGGTGGCGTCCGGGATGGACCGGGTCATGGGCGGCAACGCCTCGTTCACCGCCGCCGGCGTGACCACCGCGGGCGCGACCTACAGCATCAGCTTCTACGCCGACATCGACGGCAGCGGCTCCTGCGACGCGCCGCCCACGGACCACGTCTGGCAGCTCACCGATCAGACGGCGGACGCCATGGGCGACCTCACCGCGGTCTACGAGCACGGCACGGACTTCACTCCGGCGGCGTGCGACGACCTCTGACGGTCGGCTCCGAATGAATGGAAGGCCCCGGCGCGCTGCGTCGGGGCCTTTTGCTTTGGGTCAGGCGTCGCTGGGCGCGTAGGGGCCGGGGATGACCGACCCGGGCTCGGCGAGGAAGAACGCCTGGGCCACGCCGTCGCCGACCGAGTTGATCTTCGCCTGCAGCTTGTCGACGTACTCGTGGAGGCCGCCGATGAGGATGTCGTCGGTGGCGGAGAAGTCGAGCTCGGCGCGCAAGCGCCCGAGGCGCTTCTCGGCGACGTTGCTGAACGTGCCCAGCGGGCAGCCGGTGATCTTGTGCAGGCTCCGCTCCGCGCTGGAGACGCAGTGCCGGACCGAGCGCGGGAAGCGACCGTCGAGGATCAGGAAGCCGACGACCTTGTCCGGCGAGATGCGCCCATGCTGACGGCGGTACTCGATCATGCAGTCGGTCGACTGGAGCAGCGCGGACCACTGGATGATGTCGAGCGGGCTGCCCACCGCCTTCGTGTCGGGCAACAGGATGAAGTACTTCACGTCGAGGATGCGCGAGGTCTTGTCCGCGCGCTCGAGCGAGCGGCCGAGGCGCGCGAAGTGCCAGAGCTCGCCGTGGGAGATCGTGTTGTCGAGGATTCCCGTGAGCAGATGGCTCTGCAGCTTCACCTGATCGAAGAAGGCGGTCTGCTGCGCTCCGTCCAGGCCGGCCTCTGCGGCTTGGTGCACCATCAGGTAGAGCTTGTTGAGCTCCTCCCAGCTCGCGAGGCTGAGCCGATCACGAATGGTCCGGCCGTTCTCGCGCGCCGCCTCGAGGCAGCTGACGATCGAGTTCGGGTAGTCTTTGTCGAAGGCCAGGAACTGCACGACGTTCTTGCGGGTCGGCTTGCCGTATCGCTCCTCGAATAGCTTCTGATCACCGGTGATCGCCACCAGCGGCGCCCAGTGGGCCTTGCGGCCGCCGCCCTTGTTCAGCGCGTCGTGGACGTCCACGAAGCGCGCGACGTTCTCGGCACGCTCGACGTACCGGCAGAGCCAGTACATCGACTCGGCCACGCGGGAGAGCATCATTCCGCACCTCCCTCGAGCTTGGCTTCGGTGCCGAGGACCCAGGTGTCCTTGCTGCCTCCGCCCTGGGAGCTGTTCACGATCAGCGAGCCCTTCTTCAGGGCGACTCGGGTCAGCCCCCCGGGCAAGACGTAGGTGCTCTCACCACAGAGGACGAAAGGTCGCAGATCGACGTGCCGCGGATCCCAGCCCTCTTCGGTCACGGTCGGCACGGTGGACAGGTTGATGACCGGCTGCGCGATGTAGCGGTCGGGCTCGGCCTCGATGCGCTTCCGCACTTCGTCGAGCTCGGCCTTGCTGGCCTTCGGGCCGATCACGATGCCGTACCCTCCGCTCGCGTCGGTCGGCTTCACGACCAGCTCCTCGAGGTGGTCGAGCACGTACTTCAGGCCCTCTTCTTCGCGGCAGAGGTGCGTGGGTACGTTCGGGATGATCGGCTCCTGTTTCAGGTAGTATTCGATGATCCGCGGCAGGTAGGCGTAGACCGCCTTGTCGTCGGCGACGCCGGTGCCCGGCGCGTTCACGAGCGAGACGTGGCCCTTGCGGTAGACGTCCATGAGCCCGGGCACGCCCAGGAGCGAGTCCTTGCGAAAGACCTTCGGGTCCAGGAAGTCGGCGTCGATCCGGCGGTAGATCACGTCGACCCGGACCAGGCCGCTGGTGGTGCGCATCTTGACGCGCCCCTCGTGCACGACGAGGTCCGAGCCCTGCACGAGCTCGATACCCATCTGCTGTGCCAGGAACGAGTGCTCGAAGTACGCCGAGTTGTAGCTGCCCGGCGTGAGCACCACCGCGCGTGGGTCGTCGACGTCGGGGGCGACCTCGAGCAACGTCTCGAGCAGGCGCTCCGGATAGTCTTCGACCGGGCGGACCTGCAGCCCCTCGAACACCTCGGGGAAGGTCCGCTTCATCACCGCGCGGTTCTCGAGCACGTAGCTCACCCCGCTGGGCACCCGGACGTTGTCCTCGAGCACGTACATGGTTCCGTCGCCGCCGCGAACGAGGTCGGTGCCGCTCACGTGGCACCAGGTCCCGTGACGCGGCTGGATACCGCGGCAGGCCTCGAGGTAGCCCTTCTGCTTCAGGATCAGGTCGCGCGGGACGATGCCGTCGTCCAGGATCTTCTGACCGTCGTAGAGGTCGGCCAGGAAGAGGTTGAGTGCCTCGACGCGCTGGGCGAGGCCGCGCTCGATCGTGGGCCACTCGTCGCCGCCGAAGATGCGCGGGATGACGTCGAAGGGCCAGACCTTCTCCTTGCCTGCGTCGTGGCCGTAGACGTAGAAGGTGATGCCGAGATCCCGGAGCTTCGAGGCCGCGGCTCGCTGGTGCGCGAAGAGCGCTTCGGCGTCGAAGGCGCGAAGCCGTTCGACCAGGAGCGCGGCCTTCTCGCGGGGCGCGCCGGACTCGTCGAAGAGCTCGTCGAAGGCTGCGCCGAGCCCGGGGGCGCCACCCGTGACTTGGCTCTGGGACTGGCTCATGCTCGTTGGCTCCTCGACTTCCTCATCCCTTTGGGGCTAACACGATCAACTCACGATCCGAAAGTCTCGCTTCACCGGAGACCGCTCGGTTCCCCTGTTTTTCACGGAGAGAAACGGGTCTGAAACGAACCTGAAACGCTGGTCCGTCAGCCTCGACCCACTCCCCACAGGACTCCCTTCGAATGACCATCCGCGTCGCCCTCCGCCACATCACCGACTATCGCTACGACCGGCTCGTCGGACTCGGCCCCCAAGTCGTCCGTCTGCGCCCAGCGGCGCACTCGGTGACCCAGCCGGTCCGCTACACGATGGACGTCGCTCCCGAGGAGCACTTCATCCACTGGCAGCAGGACCCACTCGGCAACCGGCAGGCGAGGCTGGTCTTCCCAGAGAAGACCGATCACTTTCGGGTCGACGTCGAGCTGGTCGCCGACCTGGAACCGCTGAACCCCTTCGACTTCTTCGTGGAGCCGCAGGCGACGGAGATGCCCTTCGCCTACGACGACGGCGCAGGCCCGGCGCTCGAGCCCTTCCTGAAGAAGCAGAGCTACGGTCCGCGCTTCGCGCGACTGGTGGACGAGCTCCGCCCGAAGCCGGGCGAGGACACCGTCGACTGGCTGGTCTCGGTGAACCAGGAGCTCGAGAAGCGGGTGGGCTACGTCGTGCGCATGGAGCCCGGCGTTCAGACGCCGGAAGAGACGCTGGAGCTCGCCAAGGGCTCCTGCCGCGACAGCGGCTGGCTGCTGGTCGAGCTCCTCCGCCACTTCGGCATCGCGAGCCGTTTCGTCTCCGGCTACCTGATCCAGCTCGTCCACGACGTGAAGCCCCTCGAGGGCCCGTCCGGCCCGACCGCCGACTTCACCGACCTGCACGCGTGGGCCGAGGCCTTCATCCCGGGCGCCGGTTGGATCGGCTTCGACCCCACCTCGGGCATGCTCGCCTCCGAGGGCCACATCCCGCTGGCCTGCACGCCCCGACCGGGCTCCGCCGCGCCGGTGACCGGTGCCCTCGACGAGTGTGAGGTCGAGTTCGAGCACTCGATGAGCGTACGGCGGATCCTGGAGACTCCGCGGGTCACCCGTCCCTACGAGCCCTCGACCTGGCGGGCCATCGATGCCCTCGCCCGGAAGGTCGACCGCGAGCTAGCCGACGAAGACGTGCGCCTCTGGATGGGCGGCGAGCCGACCTTCGTCTCCATCGACGACTACGACGCCCCGGAGTGGAACACCGCCGCGATGGGCGGCGACAAGAAGGAGCGCGCGGAGAAGCTCTTCGAGAAGATGATCGCCCGCTTCGCCAGCGGCGGCCTCCGCCACTACGGCCAGGGCAAGTGGTACCCGGGCGAGGCGCTCCCCCGCTGGGCGCTCACCTGCTACTTTCGCGAAGACGGCACCCCCATCTGGCACGACGAGGACCTCGTCGCGCGGCCCGGCGGTGACGCACCCGACGACCCCACGCTGACCCGCTTCGGCAAGGCCCTCTGCGAGCGCCTCGGTGTCAGCGACCGGCACATGGCGCCGGGCTACGAGGACGCGCTCTATCACATCTGGCGCGAGCGCCGATTGCCGCAGAACCTGGACCCGCTCGACAACCGACTGGACTGGGAAGAGGAGCGCGCGCTCATCGCGAAGGTCTTCGAGCGCGGCCTCGGTCACCAGGTCGGCCTCGCCCTCCCCCTCCGCGCGGTGCGGCCCTTCCCCCAGGCCGAGGCGCGCTGGGAGACCGGCTCGTTCTTCCTCCGCCGCGAGCACCTCTTCCTGATCCCCGGCAGCTCACCGATGGGCTATCGGCTCCCGCTCGATTCGTTGCCGTGGATGGCGGACGTCGACCGCGAGATGCTCGGCGAGCGCGACCCCTTCGCGGAGTTCCCGCCGCTGCCCGACCCACGACGCCCCCAGCGGTCTACCGACCCCCGCGCTCAGGAACGCGGCACCGCGCAGCGGCCCCCGGACCAGCCGCCCAAGCCCTTCGAGTCCGCGACCGGCACCGTCCGGACCGCGCTCTGTCTCGAGGTTCGCGACGGCATGCTGCACCTCTTCATGCCACCGGTGCCCGACGCCGCGGCCTACCTCGAGCTGGTCGGCGCGATCGAGCAGACGGCCGCCGACACCGGCACCCCGGTACGCCTCGAGGGCTACACCCCGCCGAGCGATCCGCAGCTCCAGTCGTTCTCGGTCACGCCGGACCCGGGTGTGATCGAGGTGAACATCCACCCCTCGGCCAACTGGGACCAGCTCAGCGAACGGACCCGCACGGTCTACGAGCTCGCCCGCGAGTCCCGGCTGGGCGCCGACAAGTTCCTGCTGGACGGCCGTCACGTCGGCACCGGGGGCGGCAACCACGTGACCCTCGGCTCGGCGAGCCCCGGTGACAGCCCGCTGCTGCGCTGTCCCGATCTCCTGCGCTCGATGGTCGGCTACTGGCTCGACCACCCCTCGCTCTCCTACCTCTTCAGCGGGCTCTTCATCGGGCCGACCAGCCAGGCCCCGCGGGTCGACGAGGCCCGTCACGAGGCGGTGCGCGAGCTCGAGATCGCCTTCGACGAGCTGGAGCGGCAGGACGGCAACGCCCCGCCCTGGCTCGTCGACCGGCTCTTCCGCCACCTCCTGACCGACGTCACCGGCAACACGCACCGCTCCGAGTTCTGCATCGACAAGCTCTACTCACCGGACGGACCCACCGGCCGCAAGGGCATCCTCGAGCTGCGCAACTTCGAGATGCCGCCGCACCCGGAGATGAGCCTCACCCAAGCGTTGCTCCTCCGGTCGCTCGTCGCGTGGTTCTGGCGCGAGCCCTACCACTCCGCGCGCACTCGTTGGGGCACCAGCCTGCACGACCGCTTCATGCTCCCGCACTTCGTGGAGAAGGACTTTCACGAGGTCGTCGAAGACCTGCAGAACGCGGGCTACGGCCTCCAGCCCTCCTGGTACCAGCCGCACGTCGAGTTCCGCTTCCCTCGTCTCGGCGCGATCGACGCGCAAGGTGTGGAGCTCGAGCTGCGGACCGCTCTCGAGCCCTGGCACGTCCTCGGCGAGGAGGGCGCCGTCGGGGGCACGGCGCGGTACGTGGACGCGAGCCTCGAGCGGCTGCAGGTCACTCTGCGAGGGGCCCTCGAGCACCGGCATGCCGTGCTGGTGAATGGCCGCGCAGCGCCGCTCCAATCCACCGGGACCCGCGGCGAGAAGGTCGCCGGCATCCGCTTCCGCGCGTGGCAGCCCCCCTCGTGCCTGCACCCGACCATCGGCGTCCATGGGCCACTGCGGATCGAGGTCGTCGACAAGCACCGACGGCGCTCGCTGGGTGGGTGCACCTATCACGTGTCGCACCCCGACGGACAGGCCTACGAGCTGTTGCCCATCAACGCGGAAGAGGCCGGCGCGCGTCGACGAGCGCGCTTCGTCCCCTTCGGCCACAGCGCCGGTGAGCTCCACATCCCGGAGCCGGTGGTGGATCCGGACTGCCCGCTCACGCTGGACCTCCGGCGCGAGCCGCCCGCCGCGCGGGAACGCCCGGCCTCGGACGCCCACGAGCGCACCGGGGGCCTGACCCGCAAGACCCGTCTCTCGAGCCAGTCGTGAGCCGAAGGCTCGTCCGTTCGGCGACCGCGAGCGAACGATGAGGGACGGGGCGAGGGTGCGGCTGACGGGCGAAACCGTGCTTCGTGGAATCCCTCGACGCGGACGATCCATCCGAGCTAAGAAACGGGGGTGAACGTGACGCCGCCGAGCGTGGTCCCAGGGGCAGCCCGCCTCCCGTACGTGGCCCCGCCGGGCGCGCACGATCGGATGCGTGCGCCCGACGGGAGCACCCGGGAGGGCTGGGAACGGCTCGAGAGCTACCTGGCGACGCTGGGCAGCGAAGAGCTGGCCGCCCGCCAGGCGCAGGCTCAGGCCCACATCCGCCGCAACGGTGTGACCTACAACGAGTTCGCCGACCCGCGGATGGCGCACCGGCCGTGGACCGTGGACCCGGTCCCCACCGTCGTCTCGGCCCGGACCTGGGGCGCGATCGAGCTGGGGATGCAACAGCGGGCGCGGCTGATGGATGCGCTCCTCCGAGACATCTACGGCGCCCAGCGGATGCTCACCGAGCGGTTGCTCCCGCCGGAGCTGATCTTCGGCAACCCGGGTTTCCTCCGCCCTTGCCATCGGCTGCTCCCGGCCCATACGCCGATGCTGACCATGTTCGGCGCAGAGCTGGCGTGGGACGGCGCGGGGCGCGCGGTAGTGCTGGCCGACGGCACTCAGGCCCCGAGCGGCGCGGCCTACGCCCTCGAGAACCGGCTCATCGTCAGCCAGGTCCTCGCGCGCGAGTTCCGGGGGCACCAAGTGCGTCGGCTCGCGGAGTTCTTCGACCGCTACCGGAACACCCTGCGCGCCCTCCCGACCTACGCTCGCGAGAACCCGCTCGTCGTGGTGCTCACGCCCGGTCCCTACACCCAGAGCTACTTCGAGCACGCGTTCCTCGCGAGCTATCTCGGTTTGACGCTCGTGCAGGGAGCCGACCTCTCGGTGCGCGATCGCCGCGTCTACCTGAAGACCCTGGGCGGCCTGGAACGGGTGGACGTGATCCTCCGCCGCGTCGACGACCACCTCTGCGACCCACTCGACTTGGATGGACGCAGCGGGGTGGGCGTCGCGGGGCTGACTCAAGCGGTCCGCGCGGGGAACGTCGCGGTCGCCAACGCGCTCGGCACCGGTGTATTGCAGACACGCGCGTTCCTGGGCTACCTGCCCTCCATCTGCCGGGCGCTGCTCGGTGAAGAGCTGCGGCTCTCGTCGGCGGAGACCTACTGGTGCGGCGAGGACTCCGCTCGAAAGCTCGTCCTCGACCAGTTGAGTACCATGGTGGTCGGGCCGACCTTCCCACGCGAGGGCTCGAAGCGCGTCGCGGCGGGCCAGCTCGCCAAGGCCGAGCTCGAAGAGCTGCGTGCGCGCATCACCGCCCGCCCCGGCGACTACGTCGCGCAGAAAGACATCTCGTTGGGCACCTCCCCGAGCTGGGTGGATGGCACCATCGCACCGCGGCCGATCGTGCTCCGGACGTTCGCCACCCGGACGACGGACGGCTACAGCGTGATGCCTGGGGGGCTGACCCGCGTGAGCTCGCGGGACGCCCGCAGCGAAGCGGCGCTCCAGACCGGAACGACCAGCAAGGACTGCTGGGTGCTCGCCGACGGACCGGTGAGCACGCTGAGCCTGCTCCGTAAGGCCACCGCGCCGCTCGCCATCTCCCGTGCGGGCGGCGACCTGCCGAGTCGCATCGCCGACGACCTCTACTGGCTCGGCCGCTACGTCGAGCGCGCCGACGAGACGGCGCGACTGCTGCGCGTGCTGACGGCCAACCTCGCCGACCACAGCGCCAGCGGTGGCAACACCGTGCTGCCCACACTGGTCCACGCGCTCGCGAAGCACACCGAGGGCGAGACCGAGCTCGCGTCCCCGGTCCACACGGACCTCGAGCCGCTCGAGCGCGAGATCGTCGAGTATCTACTCTCGGAAGACACGCGGCGGAGCCTACGGAGCCTGGTGTCGAACGCGCGCCGGTTGGCCTTCGCAGCCCGGGATCGCATCAGCCACGACGCGCTGCGTGCGCTGCAGCGCGCCAGCGACGCCTTCAGCGACGACGCCTTCTCGACCGAGATGGGCTTCGGCGTCGCGCTCGACTTGATCGACGAGGTGCTCCTCGCGCTCTCGGCCTTCGCCGGCGTCGGCTTCGACGGGCTCACCCGCGGCGCGGGCTATCGGTTCGCCGACATGGGCCGCCGCGTCGAGCGAGCGCACGGGACGGCGACCCTGATCGAGAGCACGCTGGGGCGCGCACAGCAGGACGAGGACTCGCTGCTCCTCGCGCTGCTGACCCTGCTCGACAGCACCGGCGCGTACCGGCGGCGCTACCGCGGCGCGCTCGACGTGGCCGCGGTGCTCGATCTCTTGGTCCTCGACGAGCGGAACCCGCGATCCATCGCCTTCCAGCTCGCTTCGCTGAACGAACACGTGGCGGAGCTGCCCAGCGAAGACGCCCGCGAGCATCGGCGCCCGGAAGCGCGGGTGGCCCTGCGCGCGCTGACTCGACTGCGCCTCACCGAGCCGGCGGTGCTCGCCGAAGTCGACGGCGGCACGCGGAAGGCGCTGCTCTCGGTGATGCGGGCCACCGCCGACGACACCGCCGACTTCTCCGATGCGTTGACCACCGACTACTTCGCCCACGCGGTCGCGCAGCTCAGCGTCACCCGGGAGGAGGAGGCGTGAAGCTCGAGGTCAAGCACGTCACCACCTACGCCTACGAAGACACGGTCTCCGTCGGGCACAGCGAAGCGAAGCTGCGACCACGCGCGACCCGCCACCAAGAGGTCTGGCTCAGCGAGCTCACGGTGGAGCCGGCGCCGAGCGCGAAGTCGTCCCATCGCGACTACTTCGGAAACCTCACCGACTACTTCGTGCTCGACGCACCGCACGACGAGCTGAAGGTCACCTCGCTCAGCCGGGTGAACGTCCACCCACCGACGCTGCCCGAGCCGGCACAATCACCGCCGTGGGAAGAAGCCCGAACGCGACTCCGCGAGGCGATCACGGTTGGCCCCGAGGGCGCGATCGAGCACGCCTTCCCGAGCCCCTTCATCCAGCCGAGCGACGCGCTGAGGAGCTTCGCGCTGAAGAGCTTCACCCCGGGCCGGCCGACGCTCGAGGCCGCGTTCGATCTCCGGCACCGGATCTTCGACGAGTTCGAGTACCAGTCGGGCTCGACCACCATCGCCACGCCGCTCGAGCAGGTGATGAAGCAGAAGAAGGGCGTCTGTCAGGACTTCGCGCATCTGATGATCGCCTGCGTGCGATCGATCGGTCTCTCCGCACGCTACGTGAGCGGATACCTCGTCACCCAGCCGCCGCCCGGCCAGGAGAAGCTGCAGGGCGCGGACGCCAGCCACGCGTGGCTCGCGCTCTGGGTCCCGGGCATCGGCTTCGTCGATCTGGACCCGACCAACGACACCGTCCCGGACGCGAGCTACGTGACCGCCGCGTGGGGCCGCGACTTCGGCGACGTGAGCCCGATCAAAGGCGTCGTCCTCGGCGGCGGCGCTCACACCGTGCACGCGGCCGTGGACGTGGTACCCCTCGACGCGCAGTGAGCGCTCGTTCCATCGGTCTCGCGGTCCTGACCTTCGCCCTCGCCGCCGGAGTCGGCTTTGGGGTGCGTTGGTACGGCAAGGCGCCCGTCGGCGATCCGTGTCAGGTCGACGGCGACTGCCGCGGCGGCGACACGATCTGCCTGCAGACCTACGCAGACCGCACCTGCACCCAGCTCTGCGCCGACGACGCCGAGTGCGCCGAAGGCGAGGTGTGCCGCGAAGCTGACGTCCACGACGAGTCCGGCGCCACCGACACCGCCGACCGAGTCTGTGCTCCCCCACCCCCCACCCTCGACACCTTCCGCGAAGACTAGGAAGACCTGGGGACACTCCCCCCCTCTGGATCCCCCGCAGATACAGGGCCATCCGAGCGAAGAATTCAAACACTGGGTCGCTGGCTCTCAGAGAGCGTCCGCCGTCTCCGCCACCAGCTCCCGTAGAAAGCGATGGGCAGGCTCCCGCTGCCGCCGCTCGTGCCAGATCGCGGAGAGCGGGAACGGATCGAGCAGGACCGGCGGCTCATGGAGGGTGAGCGGTGCCATCTGGGCGATGCGCTCGCCGAGCTGTCTGGGAAGTGTCAGCACGAGATCGGTCTCCGCCACCACGAGCGGCGCCGCCAGGAAGTGGCCGATGCGCAGCGCGACTCGGCGGGTGAGGCCCTGCTCGGCGAGTGCCTCGTCGACGAATGTCGGACCGGGATCGCCGATGCCGATGAGGGCGTGCGGGAGCTCGGCGTACTGCTTGAGGGTCAGCCGCTTCCGAATGCGCGGATGCCCACGACGCACCACGCACACGAAGTCGGGCTGGAGGAGCCGGCGCATGCGGATGGACGCCGGCAGGTCCGTGTAGACCCCGATGGCGAGGTCGAGGGACTTGTCCTCCAAGCCGGCGATCACCCGGTCCCGGCGGTAGGCTCCGATGTCGAGATTCAAGCTCGGCGCCCGCGCCCTCAGTCGCCGAAAGAGTCCCGGAGCGAAGAGCATCGTCCCGAAGTCCTCGCAGGCGACGCGGAGCGTGCCTTCGGCGCTGGCGGGCTCGAACGCCTCGCTCGCGCCGAGCACCGACTCGAGGGACTCGAGCGCGTCGCGCAGTGGGATCTCGAGTGACTCGGCGCGTTCGGTCGGGACCATCGTTCGTCCGCTGCGCACCAGGATCGGGTCGCCGAGCAGCTCTCGTAGGCGCGCGAGCGCATGGCTCATGGCGGACTGGCTGAGCCCGATGCGCTTGGCCGCTCGCGTGACGTGCCGCTCTCGGAGGAGCGCGTCGAGCACCGGGAGCAGGTTGAGATCGATCGCCGATACATGCAGTTCGTTCATGTCGATGATGACGATCATGCATTGGTTGGGACGTCATTGGCGACCCAGGATGCTCTTCACCGGCGGGAGGGACCCGCTCGAAAGGAGACATCGCCATGTACGTCGTCGCAGGAGCCACTGGAAACACCGGGAAGATCGTCGCCGAGCGGCTGCTCGAGAAGGGCGAGAAGGTTCGCGCGTGGGTGCGAAGCGAGGAGAAGGGCGCCGGGCTCGCCGCGAAGGGAGCAGAGCTGGCCATCGTGGATCTGGAGAACGGCGAGTCAGTCGCCGAGGGATTGGCCGGTGCGAAGGCCGCGTACTTCCTCCTCCCACCGGCCATCGCCGCCGAGGACTTCCTCGCCATCCAGGCGGAGCGCGCCGAGCGCTTGGTCGCTGCCGCCGAAAGGGCGGGGCTCGAGCACGTCGTGCTCCTCAGCTCGATCGGCGCTCAGCACCCCGATGGGACGGGCCCGATCCGAGCGCTCCACGACTTCGAGCAACGCATCGAGGCCAGCGGGATCCCACACACGTTCGTGCGCGCTGCCTACTTCCAGGAGAACTGGGGCGGCGTGCTGCCGGTCGCCGCGCAGGACGGCGTCCTCCCGCAGATGCTCGGCGACGCGAGTCGCGCGATCCCGATGGTCGCCACGAGGGACATCGGCGAGACGGCTGCGAAGGCCCTACTCGACGGGCCGCAGGGCGTCATCGAGCTCGAGGGCCCGGAGCGCTACTCGCCCGCGGACACGGCCGGCGTCGCGGCCGAGCTCTTCGACAAGCCCGTGACCACCGTCGACGTGCCCTTCGAGGCGCAGGAGGCTCAGCTCCAGAACTTCGGCGTCGGTGCGAGTCTGGCCGCGCTCTTCCGTGAGATGAACGAGGGCATCGCCCGCGGGCACGTGGACTTCGAGGGCACGGGCACGCACGTGCGCGGCGAGCAAGCGCTGAAGGCGACGCTCGCGACCCTCAGCTGAGCTCCATGGCGAGCAGGGCGCGCTTGCGCGGCAGACCCCAGCGGTAGCCGCCGAGCGCGCCCTCCTTGCGTAGGACGCGGTGGCAGGGGATGAGCACGGCGATCGGGTTCGCGCCGACCGCGTTACCCACCGCGCGCGCGGAGCTGGGGTGCCCGATGGACTCGGCGAGCGCACCGTAGCTGGTGTGTTCGGCCGCGGGGATGGCCAGTAGCGCGCGCCACACCTGCACCTGGAACGGTGTGCCTCGGACGTGGAGCGCGAGTGGACCGGTGCCTTCGCTGGCGCCGCGGAGCACTGCGAGGGCGTCGCCGCCGGTGTCGGCGTTCTCGCGCACCGTCGCGTTCGGGAAACGGCGCTGGAGCCAGTCGGGGCCTTCGTCGAAGCGCATCGCGCAGACACCGCGTTCGGTGGTCGCGACGAGCGCGGGACCGAGCAAGGTGTCGCCCACCGTCCAGTCGATGGTGAGTCCAGCGCCGCCACGGCGGAGCTCACCGGGGGTCATCGCGCGGAGCGAGACGGTGAGGTCGTGGAGGCGGCCGGGACCGGAGAGGCCCGCGTCGGTGGCGGTGGCCAAGACGTCGGCACCCGCGGCGAGACGGGCCTCGGCGTCGGTGAGCACGAGCGACTGAGTGAAACGCTTCGGGCTCACGCCGACGTGGCGGGTGAAGAGACGCTGAAAGTGCGCGGGGCTGAGACCGGCGTTGGCGGCGAGCTCGACGAGCGGCGGCGCATCGGCCGGAGCCGCAGCGAGGGTCTGGATCGCCTCGGCCATCCGTCGGTAGTGGCTCGTCATGGGCAGCAGCGTGCCGTCTGCGATGGGCGCGCTCCACCCGGATCGTGCGGCGGATCGGAGCGGCTCGGAAGTGTTTGAATTCGTCGCTCGGAACGCCCTGCGTTTGCGGGGAATCCGGAGGGGGGGAGTGTCCCCCTGCTCTAGTGGCCCGGCAGTGTGTTCGGTTCCGTTGGGAACGCCCTGTGTTTGCGGGGGATCCGACGGGCGATCCTGTCCCCTACTCTTTGGGGATGCCGGCTTCGGTGAGGATCTGGTCGGTGTGCTCGCCTTGCTTGGGAGCGGGGCCGGAGACGGCGGGGGCGATGGGGGTGCGGGGGTTGCCCAGGCCGGCGGCGAAGACGCCGCGGGCGACATGCTGAGGGTCGGACTCGAGCTCGCCCGGCTCGAGGATGGGCTCGAGGCAGCAGTCGTGCTCTTCGGCAAAGGCGGCCCACTCGTCACGGGTGCGCTCGGCGAAGATGGCGGCGAGCTTGGCCTTCACTTCCTTCTGGTGCGGACCGGGCATCAGCGCGTGCATGTTGCTCTCGATGCCGACGCCCTGACAGAAGGCGTTCCAGAACTTGGCCTCGAGCGACGCGAGCGAGACGTACTTGTCGTCCTTGGTCCGATAGGTGCCATAGGGCGCGATGCCACCCATGAGCATGTCCTGCCCGCGCGGGAACTCCATGCCGCCGGCGCGTAGACCGATGCCGAAGGCGGCGAAGCTGAGCGCGCCCTCGCACATGGAGATGTCGACCATCTTGCCGCGGCCGGTCCGCGCGCGCTCCTGGAGCGCGGCGAGAATGCCGATCACTGCGTAGAGCGCGCCGCCGCCGATGTCGGCGATCTGCACGCCTGGCACCTGCGGCGGTCCGTCGGCGGGGCCGGTGAAGCCCATCACTCCGGCGCGCGCGAGGTAGTTCAGGTCGTGCCCGGCTCGGTCGACCAGCGGCCCGTCCTGCCCGTAGCCGCTGATCGCGCAGTAGATCAGCTTCGGGTTCAGCTCGCTCAGGGTCTCGTAGCCGAGCCCGAGCTTCGTGAGCACACCCGGCCGGAAGCTCTCCACGAGCACGTCGGCCTGCGCCACGAGCGCCTTCAGCGCTTCTCGCCCGCCCTCGGTCTTGAGGTCGAGCACCACGCTCCGCTTTCCGCGGTTCAGCATGGAGAAGACGGGGTTCACCCCACCCTCGCCCTGCGGCGGCATGAAGCGCAGATAGTCGCCGCCACGGGGATCCTCGACCTTGTCGACCGTCGCGCCGAGATCCGCGAGGATCATCGTGGCGAAGGGGCCGGGCAGGAGCCGGCTCAGGTCGAGGACGCGCACGCCGGAGAGCGCTCCCTGCGGAGCGCCGCCGGCGTGCGACTCATCCTGCTCGCTCAGCTCAGGATCTCCTGGAGCTTGGTGGCGAGCATGGCGTTGCCCTCCACCTTCAGGTCACCCGAGAAGTAGAGCTGCATGGCGTTCGCCGGGTTGTCGCTGATCTCGACCCAGTGCTCGCTGGTGCATTCGATGGTGCACTCCGAGTTGCCCTGGTCGCCTTCCTTCACGCCGAGGTCGTCCTTGAGGTTGACCGTCCACTCGCCGCCGTCGTCGCCGGTGATCTTGAAGAGGAAGATGGCGTCGACCGCCTTGGCCTTCTCCGGGTCGTTCTCGATGCGCTCGGGGATGTCCTTTTCGAACGAGGTCTTTGCGTCCGGCATTGCGGCTCCTTGGTGAAGTTCTGGGGGTACTGAACCGTGATTCAGCGCCGTTGTCCTACGTGTGGCGGGCCCCCGTGTCAAGGCTCTCGCCGCTCCCGCACGACCCTGCTACGTCCGAACCATGAGCGAAAGCAAGGGCGAAGCCCTCGAGCGGCTCCGCGCCGACCAGTCCCTCCGCCGCGACGGAGTCGCGATCGTCGTCGACGCGCTCCTGCGCCAGACGGTCCGTGACCTCGTCGATCCCGCGGTCTTCGTCGACGTGGTCAGCCGCGCGGCCGAGGCGGCCTTCCTCGAACGGCTGCTCCTCGAGCACGTCGAGCCTGGCGTGGACCGGGTGCTCGACCGTCTGAGCGGCACCACGGTCGGCGATCTCCTTCCCGAGGGCGAGGGCGAGGCCATCGAGGCGCTCGTCGTGGGGGCGACGCCCCCGACGCTGGATTGGATGGTGGGAGCGGTGGACGCCGATCTCTTCCGCCAGCTCTTCGCGCCCGTGTGGCAGGACGTGCTGCTGCGCTTCGTCCGAAAGCTCCCCGGCCTCGGCGGCGGGCTCGCAGGCGCCCTGACCAAGATGGGCGACTCGGCCATCGGCCGCTTCGGCCGCGGAGTCAGCGGGAAGGTCGAAGCGCAGATGGAGTCGACCACCAGCGACTTCGCCAAGGGCCTCACCCACGAGGTACGCCTCGCCATCACCGAACGACTCAAGAGCGACGAGGGCAAGGCCATCGACGCCGAGATCCGCAGGCAGGTCCACGCCCGGATCCTCGAAACCGACGCCGCGGTGATCCTCCGCGACCTCGACCGACTGCCGCGCAAGGAGCTCCTGCGCCGAATGCCCGCGATCGTCGCCGCGAACGCCAAGAGCGACCTCGGCCGGTCGATCGTCCGCAAGGAGGTCGAAGCCTTCCTCGAGGTCGAGGGCGATCGCACCGGCCACGAGGTGCTCGAGGAGGCCGGAGTGGCCCCCCAGGTTCGCGCCTATCTGCGGGTTCAAGCGGAGTCGCTCCTCGGAGCCCTGCTCGAAGACGACGCCTTCGCGGGCTGGATCACCCGGTGGTTGCAGGGGTAGCGCCCACCCCCGATCGGAGCACTGGCGATCCCCTGGATGGATCGGCTACCGATCGGCCCCCATGGCCACCCACGAACGACTCCAAGACCTCGAAGACCTCCTCGCCTCCCAGGGCGCCGACCGCGTGCGCCTCGAGCTGGTGCGCCGCGCGCGCATCTTCAAGCGCTCCTGGGTCGAGATGGCGGAGGGCCTGCACAAGGTGCGCAACCATCAGCTCCACCTCGACTGGGGCTACAAGGATCTCTACTCCTACTGCTCCCAGGAGCTGCTGCTCACCAAACACACGGTGGAGAAGCTCCTCGGTTCCTTCGGCGCGATCGCCGAGCACGCCCCCCAGGTGCTCCAGCGCGACGGCCTCGAGAAGCCGGTGCCGCAGCTCGACTCGGTCGAGTACTTCGCCAAGGCGCTGAAGAACCACTCGGACAACGACGACGACGACTTCGTCGACGAGGAGCGCCCCGACGAAGAGGCGTGGACCGACCTGAAGCGCGCCGTCTTCGACGAGGACGCCCCGGTCAGCGAGCTCCGCAAGACCTTCAACGAGCAGTTCTTCCCGAAGAAGGAAGAGACCGAAGCCAAGGTCCGAGAGAAGACCCGCGCCGCAGCCCGCCGCCTCGAAGGGCTCCTCGCCCGCGTGAAGGGCATCGACGGCACGGCGCTGACCGAAGCCCTCCAGGGCCTCGCCAAGCTCCGCGACGCCCTCGACGAGGCCGACCGCACGGAAAAGGTCGCCAGCTAGGAGTACGGGGTCTTGTACGATCGCCGCATGCCGAAACGGTCCTTGCCGATCCGAACCCAGTGTCCAGAAGGTGAGCGCTGGGAAGACATGGCCGTCGTGGACGGCGGTCGACAGTGCCTGCGCTGCGATCGCCACCTGCTCGACCTATCGACGCTGACCGAAGCCCAGGTAGACGATCTGAGGCGTCGCGCGCGGCAGGGTCGAGGCGTGTGCGCGAAGCTCTCGCTCGACTCTCGCGGCGCCCCCATCTTCCAGAAGACGGCGATTCGACGGTTGGTGCAAAGCGCGGCTGGCGTGGTCATGAGCGTGTCGCTCGCGGCGTGCGGTGAGCCCGATGGGGTCACCGTGACGCCCCTGCCGCCGAGGACCGCCGAAGCGACGCACGAAGCGACGAACGAACCCAAGGAAGAGCTCGTCGCCGAGGCGAAACCCGCGTCCGAGGCCGCCGCCGAGGAGGAGAGCGCGAAGCCCAGCCCCGATGGCGCCGACCGCGAGTCAGCGAGCGCCAACTCGGATGGGGCGGATGAGGCTCGACCGACCCGTCGCCGAGCTCGCCGCGCTCGGCGGTCCGATGACGAGCCGATCTTCATCGTCGGTTACGTCGACTGACCATCGCCAGTGAGCGACGCGCTCGCCGCGCCCTATCCGACGCACGGGCTGCGTGATATGCCGGTGCCTCGGAGGAGCGGGGCGATGCCGATCATCTTGTACGGAGTCCGGGGGTACACACTGCCCACCGGGAGCGGAGACTTCTTCTGCCCTGGATGCACCGAGAGCACGAACTATCGGAAGAAGCTCAGCTTCGCCGCGGTGCATCTCTATTTCATCCCGCTCATCCCGTTCAAATGGAACAGCTACGTCGAGTGCGGCGCGTGCATGGGCACCTATGAGCCGGCGGTACTCGACTGGGATCCCCGCAACGATCCGGCGGTCCGCTCGGCCGCGAACGCCACGATGCTGCAGACGATGGCGATGATGATGATCGCCGACGGAGACATCGATGAGCGCGAGATCTCGGTGATCCAGGAGATCTACCGCCAGATGGCCGGCCAAGACCTCTCACGCGACGAGCTCGTCGCCGAGGCTCATCGGCACGGTGGATCGGAAGCGAGCCTCACCCACGCGCTCGCGCAGGTACGCACCACGATGAATGCCGCGGGACGTGAAAAGGTCCTGGAAGCGGCCATCCGCGTCGCGATGGCCGACGACGTCCTCACCGATGAAGAGGCGGCGCTCCTCGATCGGATCGGCCACACGCTCATGATCCCCCGACAGCGATCGGCGGCGATCTGGGAACAGGTCGAGGGCCAGCGACGAATGCTCCCTGGCTGATGGCTCCGTACGCCGCAGCGCTCCTGCACGCGACGCTCCTCTTGGCCCTCGCCGGGAGCGACGGACGCATCGGCGTCCTCGAAGCGCTCGTCGTCACCAGCTGGATCGTCATGGGGCTCGTCGACCACCACCTCCGCGGACCGTCGACTGGCGGCGCCCACTGGACCAGCTCGGTGATCGGAGCGGGCTGGCTCGGGCTGACGGTGAGCGCCCTGACCACCGCCGGCGCCGGAAGGACCTGGCCACTGCTCCTCATCGCGCTCGGCCTCGCGATGCGGGCGGCCGCCGTCCGCCGACTCGGCCCGCGCTACGGCGACGGGCTGACGCCACTGGGGCCGCGAGAGACTGGCGGCATCTACCGCTTCTTACGACACCCGGGTGAGCTCGGCATGCTCCTGGTCGCCAGCGGCTCTGCCCTCACGCTGGGCTCCGTCTGGGCGCTGGGGTGCGTGGCCGGAGTCATCATCCCAGCGTCTCTCTGGCGAATGTCCGGCGAGGAGCGCGCGCTGTCCCGGTTGGATCCGCGTGATCGCCGCGTCCCGGCGAACGGCTCCGCGTCCCCGTTCGTCGCTTCGTGAAGCCGCGCCACGGGCGCGGGCAGTGAGGTATGGTCGGGCGGTGAAAGCCGTTCGTACCCTCGCCGTCTCCCTGCTGCTCCTCACCTCGCTGGATGCGTCTGCTCAGGACTGTGTCCCGCCGCGGATCCTCTTCGTGGTCGATGCCTCGTTCTCGATGACGAACGAGCTGATGGGGGTCACGAAGTGGGAGGCCGCTCAGTCGGCGATCCAGGCCGTGCTCGATGCCCACGGGAGCTCGGCCGAGTACGGGCTGATGACCTTCCCCGGCCCTGCCGGGCAGTGCAGCACCGGTCAGGTCATGGTGGACGTGGCCGCGGGCACGGGGGACACGATCCTCAGCACCCTCGCCGGGATGACGCTCCCGGGAAACGCTCAGACACCGGCCGGGCAGACGCTCAACGCGGCCGCCAGCTACGCGGGGATCACCGACCCCGCCCACGACAACTACGTCATCTTCATCACCGACGGCTATCAGTACTGCAGCGTCGAGAGCGGCACCGCCTGTGCCACCGCGGCGGACTGCACGGCCATGGGTGTCTCCCCATGCCCGAGCTGCCTGCCGGACGCGACCGATGGTTGCTACTGCGTGCAGGACTGGACCATCCGTGGAGCCTCGGCGCTCGCCGACCAGGGCGTGAACACCTACGTGGTCGGCTTCGGGGACGCAGTGAACTTTCGGGTGCTCAACGAGACCGCGTCCGTGGGCAACACCGCACTCGCGGGCTGCGACCCGACGAGCACCATGGCCAGCTGCTACTACCAGGCGACCGCGCCGACGGAGCTCACGACCGCGCTCTCGGGCATCGTGCAGGGCGTGGTGACGGCGGAGTGCTCGAACGACTGTGGCTTGCTCGGGGAGCGCACCTGCACCCTCGCGGGGTGGAGCGAGTGCGACGCTCCCTCGAGCGTCGCCTGCACGTCGTCGTGTGACACCGACGGCACCCAGGAATGCGTCGACGGATCGCTCACCGAGTGCTCGGCCGAAGCGGACTGCGGCGAGGACATGGGCCCGGTCTCGCTGGACGCCGGCCCCGAGGTGGTGGACGCAGGGAGTGACGAGGCCGACGCCGGTAGCGAGACCGACGCCGGATCGATCCCCCCGTCCGACCTCGGCACCGGAACGACGCCCGGCGGTAGCGATGGTGGCTGCGGCTGCCGGGTCACCGCCGCTCCCCGAGTCAGCCAAGCGCCTCTCTGGCTGATCCTCGGCTTCGGCATCCTGCTCTGGCGCCGCCGCGCCTAGCGCGCCCGTGCATCGTCCCCGTCGACCGGCCCGGGGTGCGGTCGATCGACCGGTCGAAGGCGGCTCCCGACGAGCTCCTCCGGCGTCGGGTACGCGTCGGGGTCCAGCGCGCTCAGCCGCTCAGCGCACGCTCGCGTGTGCTCGTCGAAGACCCGCATGCGCACCCCGGTGACGAAACAGAACGCGAGCTTGTCACGCGCACTCTGACGCAGCTGGGTGGCTCGCTCGCCCGGCGGAAGCTCGTCGGCCAGGGTCAGATGCATCTCTCCGACTCGCCGCGCGCTGGCGATGAGCCACGGCGCGCTCTCGTAGCGCGCCACCGCTTCGTACTGCGCTTCGACCGCCTGCATCCCATCGACGCGCGCGGCGATCTGCGACTCCGTAGGACGACTCGATCGGCGCGCCCGCCACTCGGCGCGGGCGAGCTCGGCGAGCCGATGGAACGCCTCGGCCGCTGCGGCTCGCGCGCCAGGGTGGCTGGACTCCGGGTCGTTCAGTGCCATCGAGGCGGCCAGGTCGACGGCTCGCCGCAGGTGCTGCTCGGCGATCGAGCGCCGACTCTCGAGGCGCCCGAGCATCACGTGCGCCTCGAGGATCTGGCCGGGTGAGAGCTGGCGGTGTGCGCGGAGCATTCGCTCGACCTGCTCACGAGCTCGGCTGAGGAGGTCGTGCTGCTCGTACCACCGAGCGAGTGACCACTCGATCGCCATCAGCTCCGCTGGTCGTCGCCGCGCGTAGTTGCGCGCGAAGAGCTCCACCAGCTGGCGCACCTCGCGAGGCGAGCCGATGCCCATCGTGAGCTCGATGGCCGTCCGCAGCGCCCTCACCGCGTCGGGGCAGTCTTCTTGGCGTGCACACCCCCCGCCGTCTTCGCCCGGGTAGCGTCGCGCGAACGCGGCATAGCTGGCTGCGGCGTCTTCGTAGCGTCCGACCGTGTGATGGTTGCGGGCGACCTGCCACATCGCTCTCATCGAGAGCACCGAGTCGGGGTAGGTCTCGATCAGCCGCGAACGCACCGCGATGGCCCGCTCCAGCAGGTGCCCGCTCTCGAGATGGACCGCGGCGTCGTAGAGGAGCTCGTCGCCGGGCTCGCACTCCTCGGCCAGTTGGATGTAGGTGGCGGCAGCGCGAGCGTGTTCTCCCTCGCGACCAAAACGCTCGGCGCGGCGTCGTCCGACCTGACACTCGAGTCGATCCAAGACGGGGCAGAGACTCTCGTTCCTTTCGCGCTGCGCTGGCTCGGCGCAGTAGCCCGCCTGCAGAGGCTCGATGGCGTTCTCGAGGTCGGTCCGGCAGACGGGGCGGGGCGGCTCCAGGCGAGTCGCCATCAGGTTGAGGGCGTCGAGCCACAGGTTCGCCGCGAAGATGCCCAGCTCGTGGTCGGGGTGCTCGCGCGCGATCTGCTCGAAGCGTAGAGCGGCGTCTTGGTCGTGGTTGGCCTCGTAGTAGAAGCGCGCCAGGCGATACTGCACCGCAACGCCGTCGCCCGCGCCCGGGTGGGCGCAGAGGTAGCGCTGGAAGGCGTCGATCAGACCCCGGTCGAGCGCCGTGAACGCGCGAGGCTGCAGCGGCTCAGGCTCCGCCGCCCTCCGCCGACCACGTCGTGACCCCTCGCCCTCTCCGCGACGCCCAAACTCGACCGCTCGCCGCTCGACGTATGCGGAGTGGTGGCAGAGCACGCGCAGGTAGGCGGCGTCCGAGTCGAGCGCGACGTCCGCGGCGAGCGCGTCGAGCGTCTGGGCGCACTCCGTCCAGCGCTGCAGCTTCCACTGCGCCTCCGCGAGGTAGGTGCGCACGCCGTCCCGCGTGGGGGCGGAGATCGAGTCGGGCAGCCCGCTCAGGTCGAGGGCATCGAGGTCGGCATGGGTGTCGAGGATGTGGCGATACGACGAGGCCGCCTGCTCCAGCGCCGAGGGCTCCGCGTCCACCGTGTGCGTCGCGAGCGCATCCCGCAGCTCCAGGGTCGCTCGTCGCGAACGCTCGCTGGTCGTGCCTGAGCGATTCGCCCGTACCTTCACCAGTGACGCCGCCGGAACGGTGGGACACGACGCCCGCTGGCGCGTCGCATCGGTGATGCAGGGCTCCTGCGCCGACACCGTCCACGTGATCGACAGACAAGCAGCCAGCGCGCAGCGTCCCAACATGGCCGTTCGGACACCTGACCCGCGAAGAAGTTCGCGAGCCGGGGCTTCGAGGCTCCTCGCCGGCTCCGGGCCTCATGCTCGCGGAATCGAGGGCTTGGGCAAGAGCTTCGCTCCACCTATCTTGTGAGCGTGGGGGTTCGCAGAGGCACGAAGAGGTGTGACGGTCGTGGGTGATCCGGCCAGCGAGACCCTCGTCGACCTCCCGGTCGCTGCCGAGGTGCGTGTTCACGTGCACCCGCCCCCCGGCGAAGAGCCGATGGGGGAACACGGAGTGGCAGGTCGGGTGCGCGCGATCGAACGCGACGGGTCGGCGTACGTGGTCGACCTCGATCCCGTCGGCCGCTTCAGTGTCGTCCTGCCCGACCGCGTGCCCCTCCCCTTCGGCGTCGGCGAGCGAGTCGCAGCTCGGAGCACGCTCCACATCGCCGGCAACCATCCGGTCCGCGAAGGCAGCGTCGTGACGCCGGCGAGCGAGGTGCTCGTGGCTTGCTCGGACACTGGAGACGCGTCGTTCCTCCACCGTTGGGTCCTCGACATCGGCCCCGTCGCGCGCCGCGGGGTCCCGAGGGGCGGCCTCGCGCCGCGTCACGATCACTGGGTCGTGCTCGGCCACGGTGGGCGCCGCGCGTGGCTCCGGGACCGACGCTTCGCGGTCCTCTCCTGCGACGACGGCGACTGGCTCCTCGCGGCCGAGGCGTGGCGCTTCGAGCCGGGCTTGCCGATCCCGTCCGGGGCCGCCGACGGGCAGCGCTTCTCCGTCGTGCGCCTGCCCGAGAGCGCCGCGATCCCTACCGCACCACCGACCGCTCCGCGACACGCCCCCGATGCACTGCCAGCCCCCTTCGCGAACACCGAGGTCGAGTGGAGGGCAGCGCTCAGCGTCTTCGTGCCCTACCAGGCCACGGTAGAGGGCGCGACGTGGGTGCTACGCCTCAACGACTTCCCCGCAGAGCCGATGTACACGCTCTTCGTCGAAGGGCGTGAGATCGGCTCGCTCGACGATTGGCCCCGCGCGTGGTCGCGCCCCTCGCTGCTCGGCCAGCTCGCGCGCCGGCCACTGGTGCCCTGGGCCGCTGACATCGCGAAGGCCGCCAAGGAGTCGTGAGCCTCAGGCCTTCGTGCCGCGATCGACCAAACTCTGGAGAGCGGCCAGGGTGTCGCCCGTCGCCTGAATGGTGACCGCGTCGCTTGGCAGCCGGGGCGCCTCGAACACGCTCCCCTCCGGCAGCCTGCCGATCGAATGCGCCTGAATCACCAGCTCGCCCTTCTTCAGCAGCGGCAGGCGCACCTCGAAGGGATCGACGGTCCGTGTCAGGTCGATCGTGAGGCGCTTCTTCACGGTGGTCAGGGCGGGGAGGACGACCCGCACGATCGCGAAGTTGCCCCCGCCGAACGTGGCGTAGCGGAGCTCCTTCAGTTTCGGCAGCTCCACCACCGGGTCGCCCCGGAGCCCCAACCGGATCGTGTCGGCCTTCGTGAGCGCGCGCGCCCGGATCGCCTTGGTGATGCCGTGCACCGAGAGCGTCGCCGGATACGCGAGCTCCTCGATCGCCCGGAGATCGACTTCCTCCACGCCGTAGGGCGAGCCGGGCTCGTAGCTGTCGTTCACCTGCAGCCGACCCATGACCCGCGTGAGCCCCGAGAGGTCTGGCATCGCGGTGGTCTTGCCGACACGGAAATCGACGCGGACCTTCTCGTTCTTCCCCGAGGGCGCGCTGACCTTCTTCGCGGTCATCGGGACCCGCTCGAGCGCCCGCTCGCGGTGGTAGTCGAAGCGGGGGCCCACGCCGCTGACGATGGTGCGGACCGGCGGGAGTCGGCCCCCCGTCTGGATCGCCGGGCTCGACACGAGCGTTCCATCCTGCCGGAGGAATGCCCGAAGGCTCTTCGAGCCGAATCGCTCGAACGCGCGGTCGGCCGGCCACCCGAGCACCGCCAGGCCGAGGTCGACCGCGTCACCACCGCGCGGCGCGTCGCCGGGCAGCTCCCCACGCAGCAGGAGCACCTCGGTGCCGTCGCTACGCAGGCAGACGTCACCCGTCGCGCGACGGGCCCGGAAGGTCACGTCCGATGCGATCACGTCGTGGACCTCGACCACGACCAGCTCCGGCAGCGCCTCACCGAGTACGTCTTCGAAGAAGCCGCCCGCGAGCGCGCGACCGTGAGCGAAGGCGCTGCACCGAAACGTCAGCCAGCGGATCGGCCCGACGTCTTCGAAGACCGTGACCAGGGTCTTCGGCACCTCGTCGAGCGTGTGCGCCGCGTGCGCGAGCGCAGCGAGCAAGGCGGCGTCGGAGACGACCCGTGTGTCGACCGCGAAGGAGACCGGCATGGGCCACCGTCGCCTCGAGGCGGGGAGATACGCAAGCGCGGTCCGAACCGCCCCGGGGCTACGGTGGCCCGAAGGGCCTCAGTCGAGCCGAACGCTCACGGTACCGTCGGGGGAGCCGCCGAAGCGTTCGAGCCAGAACCGAGCGAATGGGTCCTGGCGGAGCTGCAGCCGGAGCCAGTAGGCGGCCCAGCGCGCGATCAGTCGAACGCCGTGCTCCTGCGTGAGCGTCTGCTCCCCCGTCTCCGGCGTCGCCCCGTCCGGCGCGTTGGTGTCGGTGATGGCGTAGTGGTTGGCGCCGTCGATCGACACGAGGGCCCGCGGGCCCCCGAGGGCCTCGTAGGTCGTCTCGATCTGCGCGGGCAGCGCACGCTCGTCCGCCGTGCCCGAGAGCAACGCGATCGGCACCTCACCGGTCGCGAGCGGCGGGACCACGCCGCCCTGCACCATGTGGGTTCCGAAGAAGGCCGCGGCGTCGATCTCCGGAATGGTCGTCGGCGGCGTGCAGAAGGGCGGAGCGCAGACGCCCTGGAGCGCGAAGAACCCGACCACGCCGCCGAAGCTGTGACCCGTGAGAGCGACGCTCTCGGTGTCGACGACGCCATGGAGCGCCGAGCCCTCGTCGCCGTCCAGCGCTTCGGCGGCAGCGACTGCGTGCTCGATCAGCTGCACGTCGGTGAGCGGTGAGGGCGGCGTTCCGGGCGGACCGAGCACTCGCCGGTGGTCCGGGACGACCACGACGAACCCGTGGCGGGAGAGCTCCCGCGCGTAGTCCTCGTAGAACTCCCCGCGCACGGAGCCACCCTGGAGGTGGACCACGACGGGGAACGCATCGCGTAGGTACGAGCGCCAGCCGGGAGCGATCGCCGGGTAGTAGATGTCGGCCGGGGTCCCGTTGCCGAGCTCGACGGTGGTCGTCTCGATCCACTGCCGCGGGAGCAGCTCGTCGCTCTGGGATCCGACGGCGTCATCGGCAGCCGGCTCGACAGCGCACGCCGCGAGTAGGGTGAGGGCCAAGAGCGCCCTCGGAAGAGTGTGGGTGTACGTCATGAATTCTCATCATCGTTCCCACACGCGAGGAAGGTGGCGATCCCCGAGACCCGCGGCGCTGCGTTTTCTCATCGGTCCAACGCGAGCGCCGTTCGTCAGGGCTCACGCCGACGCCGAGCGTTCAGTGGTCGTCGCGCGGGAAGCCCTCGAAGAGGTAGCCGCGGTCGGCGCCGTCCTCGATGAAGCGGATGGCGCAGTTGCCCGGGTTGGGCTCGGCTTCGAACCACTCGGGCGAGAGGTGGCACCACATCATCAAGAACGCACGGAGGGTCACCCCGTGGCAGATCACGACGATCGCCTCGATTCCGTGTTTGGCGCTGTCGCGGTGGAAGGTACCGAAGGCCTGGTGAACGCGCGTGGCGACGTCGAAGCGGCTCTCGCCCATCGGCAACCGAGCCCAGAACTTCCCCTCGAAGTCGCACTGCTTGTCGTAGTGGGCGAACTCGACCGGAAAGCGCTCGGGGAGCTCTTCGTCGGGGATGCCATCGAAGAGGCCGAACTGCTGCTCGCAGAGCAGGATGTGCTCTCGTCGATCGGTGATCCAATGGCCGGCGGCGCGCTGGATCTCGTCCGCGGTCTGGCGAGTGCGTTCATACGGGCTCGTCCAGAGCCGGATCGCCTTCGCTCGAGCCGGGTCGCCGAACCTGTCGCGAAAGTGCGCGTCGAGGCGCTGCCCCGCCTCGGCCGCTTGGGAGTGACCACGCGTCGAGAGCGGGATGGCGTGGTCCGCCATGCGCGCGTGCACCGTCGGATCGACGTTGCCTTCCGACTGCCCGTGCCGCACGAGATAGATGTCCACGCCCCACCCTACACCGCATCTGCCGGGTTCGGCTGGACGAAGCCGCGGTGCCATCCGCGGCTGGGGGTGCTATCCCCGCCCCATGCTGAAGGTGCACGTTCGAGGCGAGGCCGGATACGACGAAGCCCTCGCGTCCCTCGCGCGACGCGGTGACGCCGATCTCGAGAAGGTCGAACCCGCCGTCCGCGAGATTCTCACGGCCGTTCGCGAGGGCGGCGACGCGGCGATCCGCGAGCTGACGCAGCGCTTCGAGGACCGCACGCAGGAGCACGTGCTGGTGCCGGAGGCCGAGTGGCGCGCCATCGCCGAGAAGTGCCCAGCCGACGTGCGCGAGAAGCTGGCCGCGGCCGCCGAGCGGATTCGCCGCTACCACGAGCACCAGAAGGATCCCGGCTTCCAGTACACGGAAGAGGGCGTGACCCTCGGCCAGCGGGTGCGCCCGGTGCGCGCTGCGGGCGTCTACGCACCCGGTGGGAAGGCGCGCTACCCGAGCACCGTCTTGATGACCGCAGTTCCGGCCGCGGTCGCCGGGGTTCCGCGCATCGTGCTGGCCACGCCACGCATCACGCCCGAGATCGCCGCCGCGGCGGTGGTCGCGGGCGTCACCGAGGTCGTCGACGCCGGTGGCGCGCAGGCCATCGGCGCCCTGGCCTACGGCACCGAGTCGGTGGAGCGCGTCGACAAGATCGTCGGCCCCGGCAACATCTACGTCGCCTGCGCCAAGCGACTCGTCTTCGGCGTCGTCGACATCGACTCCATCGCGGGCCCGAGCGAGATCCTCGTGGTCGCCGACGACGGCGCGGACCCGGACGTGGTCGCCGCCGATCTACTGAGCCAGGCCGAGCACGACGAGGACGCCTACCCGCTGCTCGTCACCCTCTCGAAGGGATTCGCCGAGCAGGTCGCGGCGAAGCTGGAAGCCCGACTCGCCAAGCTCAGCCGCAAGGCCATCGCCACGGCGTCCGTCGAACGGAACGGCTACTGCTTCGTGGTCGGCGATCGCGCCGAGGCCGCCCGGGTGGCCGACGCCCTCGCCGCCGAGCACCTGGCCCTCGCGGTCGACGAAGCCGAGGCGCTCCTCGAACACATCGGCGCCGCCGGGGCGGCCTTCCTCGGCCACCACACACCCGAGGCCGCTGGCGACTACGCCGCCGGCCCGAGCCACGTGCTCCCCACGGGCGGCGCGGCGCGCCACGCCAGCCCCCTCGGCGTCTACGACTTCATCGTTCGGACCTCGCTGATCCGCTACTCACCGGAAGCGATCCGCGCTCAAGCGGATCTGCTCGAAGGCCTCGCCGAGCTCGAAGGCCTGGAAGCCCACGCCCAAGCCGTGGCCGCCCGCCGCAAGAGCTAGGGCTGCCAGTTGTCGGTCGGGTTTCGAAGCCAGCCCGCGAGCATCTCGCCGGTCAGGCCTTCGGCGGCGCCGGTGATCGGCTCGAGGGTCGTCTGCGCGACCCTGTCGCCGTTGGCGTCGAGCACGACGAGCGTCGCGATCCGCTCGATGCCGTAGCGCTCGAGGAGCTCGGTGTGCTGGTCGAAGCGACCGACGTCGATGACGATGGTCTCGTACTTCTCGGCGAGCAGCTCGGCCATGGCAGGCTCGTGCGAGAGCCGCAGCACCTCGCGACAGTCTGGACACCAGTCGGCGCCGAAGTCGAGGAGGATGCGGCGGTCGTTCGCGGCGGCGCTGGCCTTGGCCGCGTCGAGCGCCGCGGTGAGCTCAGCGTCGGTCATGGTGACGTAGGTCTCGGGCGGCGCCGCCGCTGGCTCGGGGTCGTCATCGCACGCGACGAGAGAGACGAGGACGAGGGCGAGCATGGTCGAACGCATGGGACCTACCCTGCCACGGTGGGTCGAAGCCGTCATCGGTAGAGCGCCGTCACGTCCTCGAAGGGCACGTCGCCCGGCGGTCCATCCGCGTAGGAGTGTTCGAGCACCGTCTCCTCGCCGAGGGCCATGAGCGTGGCGGACACGGTGCCGTAGTCGGGCGTGCGAATGCACAGGGCCTGCAGGCGTCGAACGAAGTCGGCATCGAAGCGGGACTCGGCCGGTGGCTCCGGGACCGTCACGTCGGGGACGCTGTCGTCGGCCAGGATCGCTTCGAGCCGCGGCCGGAGCTCGCTCCACGACTCGCGAGCGATCGGCTTCACGCGCGCCCGCGCTCGCTCGGCCTTGGGCATGTGCACCGACCCGAGGCGGTCGTTGGCGAGCACGTGGACCCCACGGCCGAGCTCGACTCGCTCGATGCCGTCGTCGCGTCCGTAGGCGACGGTGAGGCGCTCGGCGTCGCCGTAGATCAGGTTGAAGGGCAAGGTGAGCCCTGGCTCGAGCCCCTCGAGGTAGGCGTCGATCGCCTCGGGCGAGCCAGCCTCGAGCGCGTCCCCCACGATCGCGCCGCGAGAGCGCGGGCGAGGCTCGGGGACGACCCATGTGCGCTGGTTGGTGATCGCAGCGAAGACGCCGCCTTCCGTCGCCCCGAGCCAGGTGCCGCCGCTCCGAAGGTCACGGCCTGCAACGACACGAGCCCCGCCGGCCGTGTGGCCGCGGAGCTCGGGTGGAGTCGCCTCTCGGGCGTAGAACTCGTCGCGGTTCGCCGCGACGATGACCGGGATGATGGAGTGGACCCGGTGGACGACGATGATCGTGCACACCGCACGAGCATAGCGCCGGGGGGCCCAGACGTTAGCCCTGCCTCAGCGAACGATGACGACCGAGCCGGACGACGTGTTGCTCGGGATGTCGGTGGGCTCGCCGGAGCCGTAGGTGGAGGTCTCGGGGAAGCTGGCCGTCCAATCGATGCGGACGGTCCAGGGATCGACCTCGGTCACCACGACCTGCACGTAGTCCGCGGAGACGTCGTAGTCCCAGTTGCCGTCGCTCGGGCCGGAGCAGCCCGTGACGCTGAAGTTGGGGTCGCCGGTGCCGGAGGTGGTGTAGTACCCGCCGGTGCTCTCGTAGGTGCCGGGCTCGAGCTCGGCGATGCTGGCGCCATCGATGTTGAGGCGGTTCATGCCCGTGCCGCCGATGCCGTTCGCGCGCAGCTCGATGGTGGCGCCGTAGCCGAAGTCGGCCGCCTCGTAGATGCGAGCGTCACCGTCGACCTCCACCAGGCCGAGCTCACCGTCGAGCAGCGCCCCGCTGGCGTCGAGCTCCGTGTACTCGCCGTAGTAGTAGGGATCGTCCTCCCAGGTGTCCTCCCCGAAGTCGAAGTCGTAGAGGCAGCCGCTCATGCCCATGACGGCAGCGACGAGCGTGAGGCGGGTGAGCGTGGTGACGGTCTTCATGGTGTGTTCCTCCCTGTCCTTGTTCGTCGGGTGACTCTGCAAGGGCCGGACCACTCCTTCTACGACCGGATTCACTGGGAAATTCCCGAGCGCTCGCCGGAAGTGTAACCGCGCGTCCACACACCTCTGCGCCCAGTGTGCGCACCCTGGCACACGCGGCGTCAGCGTTTGTCGGCGACGCAGAGGCGCTCGCCACCGAGGAGCACGCCCGCCCAGCGTGGGTTACCGCCCCACTCCTGGGACCATTCGTCCGAGCCTCGGTCGCTCGCCACGTCGAAGCCGTGTTCGTCCATGAGCGCCGCGAGCTCGCGGGGACGGTAGGTCGCCTCGAGGCCCTCGCCGAGCGCGCGGAACCCGCTCTGCACCACACGCTCGAGGGCTGGCGCGATCGAGGGCCCATGGTCGGTCACATAGGTCACCGCGAGTCGACTGCCGGGTGCGCTGCGTTCGGCGACCTGCTCGAGGGTGTCCGCGACCGCAACCCGTGGCAGGTACATGGTGACGCCCTCCCAGATCCAGAAGCTCCGGGCCGCGTCGTCGTGGCCCGCGGCGTCGAGAGCGTCGGCGACTCGCTCCTCGCCGAAGCGCACCGGGACGTAGGTCGGCGCCCCGATGGACGGAGCACGCGAGCGCTTGAAGCGTTGTGTGTCCGGGTGGTCGACTTCGAACACGCGCACCTCCGGACCGGTGAGGCGCCACGCGCGCGCGTCGAGCCCCGCTCCGAGGAGGACGACCTGCGTGATGCCGTCGGCGACCGCGCGCTCGAGCTCGGCGTCGATCGCGGCCGTTCGCAGCGCGATGTGGTCGACCAGCCCCAGCGACGCCCGGCGGCAGACCTCTCGGAGCGCCGGCCGGTCGGCGACCGCCCGCACCACCCCCTGGAGCGGTCCGTCGATCAGGTTGCTGGCGTGTGGATCACGACGGCGCGGAGCGATGGCTCGCGCCGCCGCGACGATGGCTGCGGTCAGGCTGGGCTTGCCCTCACGCATGGAGCACCGCGCGGACTCGGAGCGCATCGGCGTCGAGCACCGCGCGGACTCTCGACAGCCGGGTCGCGTGGACGAAGGCGTGGATCATGTCGGGGACGAGCACCGTCTCCACGCGAACGCCGGCCTCCTCGAGCGCGTTGGCGAACTCGAGGCCCTCGTCGCGCAGCGGGTCGAAGTGGCCTACGACCAGCCGGGTGGGCGGCGAGTGCTCGAGCGCGCCGAAGTGTGGCGAGAGCCGCGGGTCCTTGCGGTCCACGCCGCGGGCATATTGGTCGATCATCCAGTCGGTCGTGGTCCGGTCGAGGCCGAAGCCCTTCGCGAAGAGGTCTCGCGAAGGGCGTGTCTCGGAGGCGTCGGTGCCCGGATAGTAGAGCAGCTGGAACTGAGCTCCCTCGCCCGCCCGACCCAGCGCCTGGCCGACCACCGCCGCGAGGTTCCCGCCGGCGCTGTCGCCCGCGAGCGCGACGCGCTCCGGATCGAGCTCGTAGCGATCGGCGGCGTCGCGGAGTCCGTGGACGGACGCGAGGCAGTCATCGACCGCCGCCGGGAACGGGTACTCGGGGGCGAGCCGATAGTCGACGGCCGCGACGGCGCAGCCGGAGACGCGGCTCAGCCGCCGGCAGAGCGGCTCGTGAGTCCGAAGGGACCCGATGGTCCAACCACCACCGTGGAAATAGACGATGACCGGGACCTTCCGTCCCGGCGCCGGGTGATGGATGCGGACCGGCACCCCTTCGACGCGCACGTCGCGGGTTCGTGGGGCGGGCGGCTCCGAGGCCGCCATGATCTCCTCGACGAGGATCTCGTACTCGCGTCGGGCACCGGCCACGCCCAGCCCTTCGAGCGGAGGCTTGCCGCTCTTCTCACCGACCCCGAGCAAGACCTGGAACGCCGGATGGAGCGTCTCACCCTCGACGATCCTGGGCTTGCCGGCCAACCGACGGAGGATCGGCGTCGGCAGAGAGAAGAGGGTCCGGGCGATGCCCGACTGGAGCTTTTGCATGAGCACGGCGCGAGAAGCGTACGCCAAAAAGGGTGCAGCGGGCGCCGGGTGTGGTCCGGCGCCCGCTGCGGGTGGTGGAGTGACAGATTTGGATGAAGTGGATCGGGAGGCCGTCAGCAGGCGCTGCCGCCCTCCATGCATTCGTAGGTGGTCCAGCAGAGTTGGCAGTTCTGGCCCGCCGGGCAGCCCGTGACGCGACAGTCGTCGGCGCCGATCTCGTCACAGCTGACCGGGTCCACGCAGACCCAGCAGCCGTCCTTCACGATGGCGACACCGTCGGGGCCGCACTCGGGGCGAACCTCGTCGCAGGCGGGCTCGCCCTCGTGACCGCAGGGGTTCGGGGAGCAGTCGGCGGCGCAGTCGAGGCACACCGGGCAGGAGCCACGGGCGCAACCGTTGCAGTACATGGACTCCGGGCAGTCGAGGTCCGAGGTGCAGCCAGGCTCCGACGAGCAGCCGGCGTGGTAGCCTTCGCACTCGCTCAAGCTGCTGTAGATGCGACCGCAGTCGGGGCCGACGCAATCACAGCCCGAGATGCTCTCGCAGTAGGAGCCGTTCCAGCGGATGCCGAGGACCGCTTCGCACTCACCCTGACCGTAGGCGCGCATCGGCTCGCAGCTCGGTGGCGGGCAGTCGGGGATGATGCACATCGAGTCCGCGGGCTGGCAGTTGTCGGCGACGCCGGGACAACCGCCGGGGCAGCACTGCTCGCCAGCACCGCAGACGTCGTCGCCACAGCGGCACGCGGTCGGGTCCGGGTCGCCGCAGGACGTGCCCGGCTCCGCGCAGATGCCCAGGCCGGTCTCGTCGCAGCCGAGGCAACACTCACCGCCGGGGCCGCAATCCTCGTCCTGGGTGCACTCGTCGGAGCAGGCGATCGGAGGACAAGCGCCACCCTCCGCGCTGCAGAACTCCTCCCCGGCGAAACAACCGGGGCAACAGACTGCGCCTTCGGCCTCGCAGACCTCGCCGTTGCAGACCACCGGGTCGGGGCAGACGATCGTGGTGCAGGCCACGTCCGCGGGGGCGCAGATGCCGCAGCTGGCGTTGCAGCACACGAGCCCGTCGGTGCAGGTGTTGGCCCCGCACGGCTCACCGTTGCTGCCATCGGCGCGGGGGCCGGCGTCCGAGCTGGTGCCGCCATCATCGGAGCCGATCATGACGGAGCTGGAGCAGCCGGCGAACGTGAGAGCGCCCAGGGCGAGGGCGGTGAAGAAAAGGGTCTGTCGAATGGTCATCGGGGTGCCTCCGGACCGACCGTCTCTCGGTCGGTTCTGATGACTACGTGGCCCACCTCGGCGCGATCCGTCACAAAAAATCTCATTCGGCACAGGCACGGCTCACTCGGCCCCGGAGCGGGGAGCCCGGGTGAGCCCGGAGGAAGCGCTCCGCGACTTCGCGGCCGGCCGCCCTGCGGCCAGCGCCACACAGCGAGATCGCCCGCGCCCCCTCCCGCTCCACGGCGAGACTACCGGAGGGAAAGCGCCGGCTGTGTTCGTCCAGAATAGCCAGCGCTTCCGTGTGATTACCCGCATTGGCAGCCGCGTGCGCGCGACGGATGAGGCCGAGCTCGGCGGCCAACGTGTCCGCGTCCGCCATCGCCTCGGGCCGGGGGCTGGCGACTGGGGAGTTCGGCGACTCGCGGGTCTGGCGGGCGGAAGACGCGGGTGCTTCGATGGCTGGCGCATGTGGCACAGATTGGCTCGGAGCGTCGGACTGCGTGGTGAGCTCCGGCTCCGCCTCCGGCACGGACTCCGACTCCGAGCCCAACTCCGGTTCCGACTCCGACTCGGGCGCGAACTCCGACTCGGGCGCGGACTCCGTAGGCCGGTCATCGGCCGTCTCCGTGGGCTCTGCGGATGCGACCACGGCCTCTTCGTCGCTCGGCCCGAGCGTCGCGACGCCACCTGCGACGCCGGCGCCGACCAGACCGATCGCGACGCCGATCCACACCTTCGCCGCCAACGTCGTGCCGATCACTCCAGCCCCCGCGGTCGCGCCCCCGGCGGCGGCGGTGCCGGCCGTCGCCGCGGCAGCGGTCGTGGCGGTGCCTCCCGCAGCAGTCGCGGCGCCGGTCGCGGCCACGGCAGCGAGAACCCGCCGACGGACGCGATGGCGATCCCGAGCCGTCGGCTGGTCGAGCCCGCGGACCGAATCGAGAAATGCAGCGGCTTCGGGCTCGAGTCCGTCCTCGTCGTGGTCCTGCTTCATGAGTCGCCTCGTTCCTTGGCCTCTGCGGCCCGCACCCGGGCGAGCGCCCGTTCGAATGCCCGCCGCGCCAGGCGCAGGCGGGAGTAGACGGTGTTGAGCTTGGTTCCCGTGAGCTCCACGATCTCGGGAGCGCTCATCTGCTCGAGCTCGGCGAGCACGAACACTTCGCGCTGTTCGTCCGGCAGCTGGTCGAGGAGCTCGCGGAGTTGGGCGAGCCGCTGGGATTGCGCGGCCCTCCCCTCCGGGTCGACCGCGGGTTCTTCCACCGGCCCCGCTTCCTCGATGGCCGTCTCTCGCCGGCGCGAGCGCTTCTTGCGGTGGTCGGCGACCACCCGACGGGCGATGCCGTAGAGCCACGTCCGCACCGATGACCGACCTTCGAAGTCTCCGAGCTTCCGATGGACCACGACGAAGACGTCTTGGACCACGTCGTCGACGGCTCCCTCCTCGGCGCCGAAACGCCGCGCGAGGCGCCACACGAAGTCGAAATACTGCTGGTACACCGCGTCGAACGAGGGAGGATCCTCGGTCGTCGGCGTGGCCGCGTGGGCGGCCGCCTCGGCGGTAGCGGTCAACACATCCCCTCTGTGGGACGACGCAGCGGAATCCGTCACGACGAGCCCCCAGTGTAGGCGCTTCGACCCTTCAGGGCCGGACCGGGTAGCGCAGGACGAGCCCGACGCGGCCGATGAGGGCGTTGGGTCGGTGGGCCTCCCCTAGACCGAGGATCTCGAAGCGCGGTCGTCGGGTCGCCGCTCGCAGGTCTGCCTCGAGCCCGATGCCCACGCGTCCGACACGGACGAGCACCCGTGCGAGGGCGCCGACGAGGGCGACCGCTCCGACGCCGCGGTCGGGATCGGACACGTCGGCACTGGAGCCACCGAGGACGGCGAGGTCGAGGAGCGCGGCGGCGTCGAAGTGGACGATGCTCCTCACGAAGCCGGCGCCGAGCTCCAGCCTCGCCAGGAGTCCGAAGAAGCGCGCGCTGGCGTCGGGCCCGTCCTCCCGGATCACCGTGGTCTGGCGTGGGAGCAGGCCAGCCACGCCGAGACCCACACGGAGACGGCGGCGCTCCAGGCGAGCGCCGAGACCGACGCCCGCCGCGGGACCCGGCAGCATTCCGAGCTCGAGGAAGAGGGACGCATCCAGAGCGAAGCGAGTGGGCCAGTGCCGTGGGCCGGAGGAGGACGAGGGTTCTTCGGGTAGCCGCTCCGACTGCCGCGGTGTGCTCGAGGATGACCGCGGCTCGACCTCGGACTCCGAGGGCCGACTGCCGACTTCCGACTCCGAGGGCCGAACGCCGACCTCCGACTCCGAGGGCCGAACGCCGACCTCCGACTCCGAGGGCCGAACGCCGACCT
>CAYXAP010000005.1:174806-192621 GCA_964462035.1 uncultured Sandaracinus sp. | reverse complement strand
ATCGGCGAGCCCTACCCTCGAACGGGACGCTCGCGGGGTCGCTGAGCTCACCATGTGTGTCACCCCTCCGAGGTAGCCTCGGCGGATGGACGGACGAGCAGACGTGCTCGCGGCGATTCACGCCGACGAGCGGCTGGGGGCGATTCACGCGGAGGCCGCGGCGCGTATGGGAGCGGACCCGGACCCGGGGCATGATCTCGAACATGCGCTCCGCGTCGCGCTCTGGACCGTGCGGCTGGCCGAGGCCGAGGCCGAGGGGGGCGTGGACCCCGCCGAGGCGATCGCGGCGGCCTTGCTCCACGACGTCGTGAACCTCCCGAAGGACCACCCGGAACGAGCGAGCGCCAGCGCGCGGTCGGCCGAGCTCGCGGGTGAGCTGCTACCCGAACACGGCTTCGACCCCGAGGCGACCACGCGCATCACCGACGCGATCCGGGATCACAGCTTCAGCCGGGGCGCGACGCCCACCACGCCGCTCGGGCGCGCGCTCCAGGACGCCGACCGACTCGAAGCGCTCGGCGCGCTCGGGCTCTGCCGCACGCTCTCGACCGGCGCGAAGATGGGGGCGGTCTACGCGCACCCGGAGGACCCGTTCGGCGAAGATCGCCCGCTCGACGACCGCCGGTACACGGTCGACCACTTCTACGAGAAGCTGCTCCGACTACCCGAGAGCCTGCAGACCGAAGCAGGCCGCCGCGAGGCAACGAAGCGGGCGGCGTTCCTCGAGCGCTTCCTGGTTCAGCTCGGCGAAGAGCTGGGCGTTCCGGCGCGACTCACTCGCAGCTGATCGGGCGGGCGCCCGGGAGCTCCCACCGCGGGCTCGCCGGATCGAAGAACGCGCTCGGGTCGAGCTCGCCACCCTCGGCGCGGAGGTGGTCGGCGATCTGCTCGCGGATCGGGTCACCGTCCTCGATCGTGATCGCGTCCGCATCGACGCCCTCGAACGCCGGCGTGGTCGCCAGGTAGTCGCTGGTCAGAAGCGTCAGCGTGCGACGTTCGGAGATGGGGCGGCCACGCCGGTCGCGGAGGGTGATCTGGAGCTCGCCGCCCTGGCAGACGGCCTTCACCGTGAACCCGCTGCCGATCAGGATGCCGCCGGAGCCAGCGAGGTTGGCGGCGACGATCGCTTTCAGCTGCGCCCCGGTGAGACGCACGGTCGCGAAGAGGTTGTCGAAGGGGAAGGCCTCGTAGAGCGCGCCGTAGGTCATCGCGCCCGCGGGGACGTTGGCCCGCACACCACCCGCGTTGAGCAGCGCGACGTCCGCGTCCGGATGGACCGCGTGCATCTGGTCCGCGAGTAGGTTCCCGAGCGCCGACTCCGCTCGGTAGTCGCGGCCGATCTCCGCGGCCGCCACCGTCTCCCCGAGCGGCTCGGCGATGCGGGCGCGCGCTCGCTCGAGCGCCGGCGTCACGGCCGAGAGCACCGACGGGTCCGGCGCGACGTTGGCCTCGAGGTACTGGCCGGGCTCGCAGTCGCTGAGCCCACGCTCCGGCGTGGCGCAGACGTCACGGATGGGATGGACCACCCGATCGACGAGCTCGCCCTCTTCGAAGACGAAATCGACCCGGCCGAAGCCAGTTGCGAGGGCGCCGGTCTCGACGACGGCGACGCCCTGGACCTCGGCGATGACGCGTTTGTGGGTGTGGCCGGCGGCGACCATATCGACGAGCCCGCGCGGCAGCGCCCGAACCACGTCGACGATCTCGCCAGCGCACTGGGTCGGGTCTTCCTCGGCGCACTCGCCGCCTGCGTGCGCGAGCACGACCACGAGCTGGGCACCCTGCTCGCGCAGCGTGCGCGCCTCGGCCGCGATGGTCTCGGCGAGCGGGGCGATCGCGAGGGTCCGCACGTTCGCGGCGATGGTCGTCGAGAGGGTGTCCTCGGTGGTCACGCCGATCATCCCCACCTTCACACCGCCGCGCTCCACCAGCGACGAGGGCGCGACGTTGGGCCAGTCGGGCGAGCCGCCCGCGGCGAGCCGGATGTTGGCCGCGAGGAAGGGGAACTCCGCCTCGGACGCGCGCGCCTTCAATGCGCCGAAGGGGTCGTCTTCGTCGCCGCCGGGCGTCGCCCGCTCGCCGACGGGTCCGTAGTCGAACTCGTGGTTGCCGATCGTCACCGCGTCGTAGCCGAGCGCGTTGAAGGCGGCGACGCCGGTGGCGCCCTCGTCCATGTTCGACGCGATCGTCCCCTGCCACATATCACCGGCGTCGATGAGCAGGATCCCGCCGTCGCGCTCGCGGAGCCGACGGAGGATGCGGACGTACCCGCCGAAGTCTGGCAGCCGCTCGAGGTGCCCGTGGATGTCGTTGGTCGCCACGACCGTGAGCACGCGCCGACGGGCGGCTTCCGCCGCGACCGAGGGGACGGGCTCCAGCGGCGGGATGGTGGGCGGCGGGGTCACCTCACCCGTTGCGCAGCTGGCGGCCAGGAGGAGCAAGAGCGAGCGCAGGGTGCGGGCGATGGCCATCGCGGGGTTCGTAGCGCCGGTCGGCGTGGTGAGGCAAGCGTGGTATCAGCCCGCCGTGACCGACGTGCCGCCGCTTCAGCGCTTTCCCGCCGCCCTTCCCCGCCACGCCTTCAGCGCGCGCAACGCCGCGCGCGCCGGTGACGTCTGGCGCTCGCTGCAGGAAGTGGCGGTCGAAGCGTCCACCCGCGTCGGCTGGGCACCGATGCGCTACCGGGCGGAGGGCTCGGCCTTCGTGATGCGGACGATGACGGTCGATCACGTCCGAGAGGCCCGCTACGGCGAGGCCCTCGAGGCCCGAACGTGGGTCCACCCCTTCAAGCGCGGCATCTTCTCGACCCGCGAGATCCGTATCCACTCCGCCGAAGACGGCAGCCGCATCGCCACCGCGACGCAACAGTGGGTCCACGTCGACAGCACGATGAAGCCGGCCCGGGCGGGCGAAGGGTTGACCTCGGCCTTCATCGCCCACGAAGAGCCGAACGACCCGAGCGCCTCGATGCCGGAGATCACGACCCCCGAGAGCGACGGAACGGTCCACCGCTTCGAGCTCGCGCCCTGGTTCACCTGGATGGACCCGCTCGACCACGTGAACCACCCGGCCTACGTCGACTTCTGCGACGAGGCGATCGCGCGGGTGGCTCACGGGGCCGGCATCCCGCCGCTCCAGCTGCGGCCCCGAGCAGAGAAGATGTCCTACAGCCGGGGCCTCGAGGCGCTCGAGACCGCCGTGGTCGAGACGCGCCTCCGCGGTCGCAGCGCGGACGGCGCGGTCGTCTGCGACCACCAGATCCTCCTCTCGGACGGGACGCTCTGTGCCCGCGGGACCACGGTGCGAGACCTGGTGGAGGGCTCGTCCGAACGACTCCTCGAGGCCCTGCGATGAGCCTGAGGAAGGGTGCGGCGAAAACGTCGTACGATGGACCGATGAGCCACCCCCTCCGGTTCTTCTTGTGCGCGGCGATGGTCCTGGGGGCCTGCGACTGCGGGGAGAAGAGCGACATGGAGAGGCTCCGCGAGCAGGTGGACACGACGAAGGTCCATCTCTGGGTCGCAGCCAAGGTCGCGTTCACCAAGGCCAACTCCGACGACCCGACGGTGGTCGAAGCCCGCCAGAAGCTGATGGCGCTGATGGAGGCCTACCGCGCCGGGGCGGTAGCCGACGACGAAGACATCGCGGAAGCGGACGCCGACGGAGACGGCGACGCGGACGAGCCGCTCCCCACCCTCTCCGCGTCGGAGGCCGTCGACCTCGCCGTGGCGCTCTGGGAGCTCCGCGAGACCGGCGCCCGAATCGTTCGGGAGGACACCGAGGACGAGCTCGACCCGGTCCTTCCGGTGCTGCTCGCCTCTCGGGGTGTGTCGGACGAACTCGTGAGCCGGATCGACGCCAACACCGAGCACGCGCTCCTGATGCTCGGGCTCTTCGTGGTGAAGCTGCACCCGAAGGCGCCGACCCCGGTGCCGATGGAGATCCTGCTCTACGAAGGCATGCACGTGGACGTCGACTCGCTGGGCTTCCCCGGGCTCAAGGACCCGACGCTCGCCGCGCGGAGCTACCTCTACGCGAACAGCGACTACTGCGACCTGGCCAAGGCCGACGCCGCGGCGCTCGACCAGGGCGAGGCCGCCCAGCTGAGCACCCTCCTGACCGAGCTCGGAGGCGAAGGGCTCGCCGCGGAGAACGCCCAACGAGCGGCGGGAGCGCTCCAGGCGATCGGCCACGGCTCGACGGCGATCTGCTACCTGAACCGCGAGGACGAGGACAACGCCGAGGAGGAGCTCCAGGCCTTCGTCGACGCGGCGGAGCGCGGAGGCGCGGCGGCAGAGGACCTGGCCATCATCCGCGCGTACCTCGCCTACCGGGAGGACGACCTGGCCGCGGCCCGAACGCAGCTCGCGCTCGCGAAGACGTCGGAGCGCCTCGACGACGAGGAGCGGGCCGAGATCGACGAGCTCATCGCGCAGCTCGACCGAGAGGAGAGCGGTGCGCTCGATGGCTACTTCGACAAGGCCGCCGTCGGCACCGCCCTTCTGGCCGTGACCTGGCACGAGCTGGAGAAGGCGGGCGTTCTGGAGGCGCTCTCCGATGCGCCGATCTTCCATGGCGTCTCCGACTTCGTCCGTGGGGGAACCGGCGCGGTTCGGAGCGCCTCGGAGGCCGTCGACCAGGCCGGTGAGGCAGCGTCCGACACGGCCGAAGGGGTGGTCGAGGGTGGCCGCTCGCTACTCGAGGGGATCTTCGGCGACTGAAACGCCCCTGAAACGGGGCACCGCGACGCTTGCCGAGGCGCCGGCCGGAGCGTAGCGTCGCGCCCGTATGAGCGATCCGAAAGAGGACGAGGGACAGCCCGGGAACTTCGTGGCGGAGCGGGTCCGCGAGGACCTGAAGTCCGGCGCCAAGGGTGGGCGGGTGATCACCCGCTTTCCGCCGGAGCCGAACGGCTACCTCCACATCGGTCACGCGAAGAGCATCTGCCTGAACTTCGGGCTGGCGGCGCTCTCGCCGGAGGGCCGCTGCCATCTGCGCTTCGATGACACGAACCCCGAGGTCGAGAGCCCGGAGTACGTCGACGCCATCCGACGCGACATCCAGTGGCTCGGCTTCGACTGGGGCGAGCACGAGTACTACGCGAGCGACTACTTCGATCAGCTCTACGCGTGGGCCGAGCAGCTGGTGGAGAAGGGTCTGGCCTACGTCGACAGTCGGCCACTCGAGGCGATCCGCGAGACGCGCGGCGATTTCCACCGGCCGGGCGAGGACAGCCCCTACCGAGAGCGCAGCGTGGAGGAGAACCTCGACCTGCTCCGGAAGATGAAGGCGGGCGAGCTCGACGAGGGCTCCGCGGTCCTGCGCGCGAAGATCGACATGCAGTCGAAGGACCTGAAGCTCCGGGACCCGCTGATGTACCGGATCAAGAAGGTCACCCACCACCGCACCGGTGACACCTGGTCCATCTACCCGATGTACGACTGGGCCCACGGTCAGTCGGACGCCATCGAGGGCATCACCTACTCGGTGTGCTCGCTCGAGTTCGTGAACCACCGACCGCTCTACAACTGGTTCCTGAAGGCGCTCGAGATCGAGCAGCCCCCCGAGCAGATCGAGTTCGGTCGGCTGAACCTCAGCTACACGGTGCTCAGCAAGCGCAAGCTCTTGCAGCTCGTCGAGGAGAAGCACGTGGCCGGCTGGGACGATCCCCGCATGCCGACCATCGCGGGCATGCGCCGGCGCGGCTTCACGCCAGAAGCCATCCGCGCGTTCGCCGACCGCATCGGCGTGAGCAAGAACGACGGCGTCGTCGACGTCGGTCACCTCGAGTACGCGATCCGCGAGGACCTGAACGAGACCTCGTTCCGGAAGATGGGCGTGCTGAAGCCGCTCGAGCTCGAGATCACCAACTGGCCCGAGGGCAAGGTCTACGAGGCCGAGCTCGACAACATCCCGAAGAACGACGAGGCCGGCACTCGAAAGGTGCCCTTCGCCGGGCGGGTCTTCGTCGAGCAGGACGACTTCATGGAGGACGCGCCCAAGAAGTGGTGGCGTCTCGCGCCGGGCAAGGAGGTCCGCCTCCGTGGCGCCGCGCTCGTGACCGTGAACGAGGTCGTGAAGAACGACGACGGCGAGGTGGTCCAGCTGAAGTGCACCTGGGACCCGGAGTCCGAAGGGGGCAACGCGGCGGATGGCCGGAAGGTGAAGGGCACCGTGCACTGGGTCAGCGCCGAGCACGCGGTCGACGCCGAGGTCCGGCTCTACGACCGCCTCTTCGCCGAAGAGGACCCGAGCGGCGACCTGCTGGAGAGCCTGAACCCCGAGAGCCTCGAGGTGCTCACGGGCTGCAAGCTCGAGCCCGGCATCGCCGAGCTGGCCCCCGAGACCCGCATCCAGCTCGAGCGGACCGGCTACTTCGTCACCGACGCGAAGGATCACGTCCCGGGTGAAAAAGTCGTGCTGAACCGAACGATTCCGCTGAAGGACAGCTGGGCGAAGCTCGCGAAGAAGATGGGTGTGCGAAAGTAACGGCCGTGGTGACCATCGACATCGGCTCGACCCTGGGGCCCTATCGGCTGGTCGCCGAGCTGGGCGAAGGCGGCATGGCCCGCCTCTTCCTCGGGTTGCGCACGATGCCGGACGGGTCGACCCGCGAGGCCGCGATCAAGGTGATCCGGCCCGAGCACCTCAAGGACGAGGCCTTCATCGAGATGTTCCTCGACGAGGGCCGCATCGCGTCGTTCGTGAACCACCCGCAGGTCGTGCGGATCACGGAGGTCGGCGAGGTCGGCGGCACCTACTTCATGGCGATGGAGTTCCTCCACGCCGTCACGCTGGCGACCTTCCTGAAGGAGCTCTACCGGCTGGACCGCCGACCGAGCCCGGAGGTCGCCGTCGCGATCTGCACCCGAGTCGCCGAAGGGCTTCACGCGGCGCACGAGACCCGCGACGAGAGCGGCCGCCTGCTCGACATCGTCCACCGCGACGTGAGCCCCTCGAACATCCTGTTGGGGTGCAGCGGCTCGGTGAAGCTCATCGACTTCGGCATCGCCAAGGCGCAGGGGCGCCTCCACAAGACCTCCTATGGCCGGACCAAGGGCAAGCTCCGCTACATGGCGCCCGAGCAGATGCGGCGCCAAGGCGTCGACAAGCGCGCGGACATCTGGTCGCTCGGGGTCGTGCTCTGGGAGACGTTGGCGACTCGGCGGCTCTATGGGAGCTCGGGCGACCTCGACGTGGTGCGCACGGCCTTGGAAGGCGGGCTCCAGCCGCCGGGTGCCTACGCGGACGTGCCCTTTGCGATCGATCGCGCGGTCATGCGTTGCCTCCAGGTCGACCGGGACCGCCGACCGCCGACCGCGGGCGAGGCGGCGGCCATCCTTCGCGAGTCCTCTCCGGAGGCCGCGGCGATTCGGGACCAAGAGCTCAGCTCGCTGGTGTGGGCGGTCTGCGGGCACGTGCTCGACAACCGCGCTCGCGCGCTGCCGCTCGAGCTCCCGACCCGCAAGACCCTGACCACCCTCGAACCCAAGCCCGAGGTCGCGCTGCAGCGCTTCAGCGAGTTCCTCGACGAGGCCGACGACGCGACCGTGGTCGGCGAGCTGAGCGAGGACGACCTGGCATCCATCGGCGCCAAGTCGATGTCGATGGCGCCGCCGCACCCGGACGACCACAAGGCGACCCGGCGCGAGCTCCCCGGCGGCGCCGAGCGACCGACCGCGGGTGCGATCCCGAGCAGCAAGGGAGGCCCGACGCTGCTCGACGGATCGCCACCGCCTGGCCCCGCCGCGCCGGTGCCGATGCCCGCACGTGCGAGAGTCGAGACCACCGGCCGACAGCAACGAGCCCCGGCTCCGCGAAGGAAGCCGTTGCCGATCTGGCTCCTGCTGGCCCTGGCGCTCGGTGGTGCCATCCTGACCGGGGTGCTCTCCTACGCCCTGGTTCGCTACCTGTGAGCGGCGCGACGTGAGCGACGAGCGCAAGGGCGTCCGCTACGAAGACGTCGACGACGGCTACTTCGAGGAGCGGGGCCTGCGCCGCTACGCCGGGGTCTGGTCTCTGTGGGCGCTCGGCGTCGGAGCCGTGATCAGTGGCGACTTCTTCGGCTGGAACTTCGGTCTCGCGGATGGCGGCTTCGGCGGGCTCCTGGTCGCCACCGGGATCGTGACGGTGATGTACCTGGGCCTCTGCTTCAGCATCGCGGAGATGTCCGCCGCGCTCCCGCACACCGGGGGCGCCTACTCCTTCGCGCGGTCGGCGATGGGTCCTTGGGGCGCCTACGTGACCGGACTCGCCGAGAACCTCGAGTACGTCCTCACTCCCGCGGTCATCGTCGTGGGCGTGGGTGGCTACCTCGGCTCGGTCTTCGGCACCGGGCCCGAGTGGGCGCCTGCGTGGTGGGCGGGCTGCTACGCGCTCTTCGTCGGGCTCAACGTCGTCGGAGTAGAGACCTCGTTCCGCTTCACCGTGCTGGTGACCTTCCTGGCGCTCGGTGTGCTCACGGTATTCTGGATCGGCGCCATCCCTCACTTCGACTGGGCGGTGGCCAAGGGCAGCCGGGGCTGGTTCCCGAGCGGAGCCATGGGCGTGTTCGCCGCGATGCCCTTCGCCATCTGGTTCTTCCTGGCGATCGAGGAGCTGCCCTTGGCGGCCGAAGAAGCGCACGACCCGGTCCGCGATCTGCCGCGCGGCATCATGTGGGGGCTCGCCACGCTCATCGTCGCGGCGTTCCTGACGCTCTTCCTCGCCGCCGGCATCCCGCCCGGGACCGATGCGCTGGCCGAGAGCGACGAGCCGCTCTTCGCCGGTCTGCAGACGATCTTCGGCGAAGGCATCGGCGCCAAGGTGCTGGCCCTGCTCGCGGTGACCGGGCTCATCGCCAGCTTCCACTCGATCGTCTTCGCCTACGGCCGTCAGATCTACTCTCTCTCGCGCGCCGGCTACTTCCCGCGGTGGCTCTCGCTGACGCACCCGAAGCGGAAGACGCCACACGTGGCGCTCGTGGTCGGCGCGCTCATCGGCTACGGGGTCGCCTACCTGATCCACGCCCTGGGGTCGGACCACCCGGTCGGAGCGGTGCTGCTGAACATGGCGGTCTTCGGCGCGGTGATCGCCTACGCGCTTCAGATGATCAGCTTCCTGCTGCTCCGGAAACGACGGCCGGACATGGAGCGGCCCTACCGAAGCCCTCTCGGTAGCGCCGGAGCCGTGGTGGCCCTGCTGATCGCTCTGGCCTGCCTGGTCGGGCTCTTCGTGGTCGACCCCGTCTACCAGTTGGTCGTCCTGGCGACGGCCGTCTGGTACCTGCTGGGGCTAGCCTACTTTCAGTTCTTCGCCCGCCACAAGCTGGTCTATTCGCCGGAAGAGGCGTTCGCGGAGGGGGAAGCGGGGCCCGATGGGGGCGAGAACCCAGCGGAGCCGTGAAAGCTGGTAACCTGCCGGCGTGATTGGGGTCGGCTCCACCATCGGCGCCTACGAGATCGTCGCCGAGCTCAAGTCCGGTGGGATGGCGAATCTCTACCTCGGTCGCCGCCAGGGTCCGGCCGGGTTCAGCCGCCACGTCGTCGTGAAGGCGGTGAAGGGGCACCTCTCGTCCCACTCGGACTTCGTGAAGATGTTCCTCGACGAGGGCCGCATCGCGGCGCGAATCCAGCACCCGAACGTGGTGCGCATCGAGGAGCTCGGCGAGCACCAGGGGCTCTACTACCTGGTGATGGAGTACGTCCACGGCGCGGCGCTCTCCGAGCTGCTGGGCGGGCTGGCCGGCATGGAGCGACGGCTGACGCCCGAAGCGGCGGTGGCCCTCGTCGCCGACGCGGCGGCGGGTCTGCACGCCGCGCACGAGACCCTCGACGAGCGCGGGGAGCTGCTCCACGTGGTCCACCGAGACGTGAGCCCGCAGAACATCCTCCTCGGCGCGCTGGGCGAGGTGAAGATCATCGACTTCGGGATCGCCAAGGCCCGGAACCGATTGCACGTCACGGACGCCTCCGGCGGCTTGAAGGGCAAGCTCCGCTACATGGCGCCCGAGCAGCTCATGCAGGGGACGCTCGACCGGCGCGCAGACATCTACGCGCTCGCCGTCGTCCTGTGGGAGATGCTCACCATGCGTCGCCTCTTCGAGGGCAAGAGCGACGCGGAAGTCATCAAGCGGATCCAGGCCGGTCAGTACCCACCACCCGGTGCGTTCGCCGAGACGCCACACGAGCTCGACAACGTGGTGATGGACGCGCTCTCCCGGAACCTCGACGACCGGCCGCAGACCGCGCGCGAGTTCCGTCAGCAACTCCGAAACGCCGTGCCTGGGGCGGCGAACATCGAATCCGGCGATCTAGCCGCGCTCCTCTGGGGCGTGGTCGGCGACCGGCTGGACCAGCGAGCCAACAGCCTCCCGCCGGGCTCGGCCAAGACACGCCAGTCGATCCAGCTCGAGCAGCAACCCGAGGACATGGTCGCGCGGTTGACGGCGCCGGTCGGCCGAGCCTTCGCGGACGCCTCCACCGTGCCGAGCACCTTCGTTCCTCCGAAGATCGACGCCGCGCCTCAGCCGACTCCGGAGTACTACTACCCGGAGCACACTCCGCCACCACCCGTGACGGGGCCGGGCAACGAAGTGATGCTCCACCATCCGTCGGGGAACCCTCCGCAGCCGTCGTCGGGTGGCTATCCGCAGCCACCGCCGCCGCCCACGCCGCAGGGCGGCGGTAGCGGTTCGCTCGTGCTGGTCGCGATCGTCGGCCTGCTGGCTGGCGCGGTCATCGTGCTGGCCGCCCTACTCTTCTTCGGCTGAGTGCGCGCGGACGGCGGCGACCGTCTCGCGGAGCTCGTCGAGGATGGGGTGCGTCCAGCCCTCGCTCAGGGCGTCGACCACGGCGCCGTAGTACCAGAGCGAGCCCTCCTTCTTGCCGGTGAAGCGCTCCCAGAGCTCGTCCCCGATCGTGCGCAGGTCCCGGAGGATCGACCGGGCATTGTGGAGCTTGTCGGCGGCGCTGATCAGCTTGAGCTCCTGGGGCTCGCTCCGGAGCTCCGCGAGGTAGGCCTCCTTTCGCTCCCGCCAGGGGGGCTTGGGGTGCTCCGTGCTGTCGCTGAGCTGCTCCACCAGCCGCCGCACGCGAGCGCCGAACTGATCTTCGAGCTCCTGACCGCTCGCTCCGCGGATGTCCTCCAGATAGTCGTGGAGGAGCGCCGCGATCATCTGGTCCTCGTCGCCGCCATACTCGCCGACGGTGACCATCACCTGGAAGAGGTGGGTCAGGTAGGGGACGCCGCTGCCCTTGCGGTAGTGCGTTCGGAACGCATCGGTGGCGAGCGCGATCGCTCGGTCGAGGCGCTTGGTGTACATGGGCTCGGCGCCGGAGGTCATCGCGTCACAACCATTTCTTTCGTCGGAAGAAGAAGAGCATGCCCACGCCGATCAGCAGCATGACCGTGACCACCGCGGGGTAGCCGAAGCGCCAGCCGAGCTCCGGCATGTTGTACGGCGAGTCGGTGTCGAAGTTCATCCCGTAGACGCCCGCGAGGAATCCCAAGGGGATGAAGATGGTCGCGATGATGGTCAGCACCTTCATCACCTCGTTCATCTTGTGGCTGACCTGCGAGAGGTGGACGTCCATCAACGTGCTGACGACCTCGCGCTCGCTCTCGAGCAAGTCGACGATCTGCACCGCATGGTCCGCGACGTCGCGCAGATACACGCGGGTGTCCTCGGAGATGCGATTGCCCTCGACCCGCATGAGCTGCCCGATGGCTTCCCGGAGCGGCCAGAGCGCCCGTCGCAAGAGGATCAGCTCGCGACGGACCTCGTAGAGGCTCTCGATGACCGGCTCGTCGTCGGAACCGCGGAGGATCCGCTCCTCCTCGTCTTCCAGGCGGATGCTGATGCCCTCGATGAGCGGGAAGACACTGTCGACGACCGAATCCAGGAGCGCGTAGAGCAGATAGTCGGAGCCCGCGGTGCGAATGCGTCCACGCGACTCACGGATTCGGGCGCGGATGGGGTCGAAGACGTCACCCTCGCGCTCCTGGAAGGTGATGACGAAGCCATCCCCGAGGAAGAAGGAGACCTGCTCGATGTCGAGGCCACGGTCCGGAACCCGCTGGGCCATCCGGAGGACGGCGAAGTCCGCCTCCTCATAGGGCTCGACCTTGGGGCGCTGCTCGGTGCTCAGAACGTCCTCGAGTGCGAGGCGGTGGAGGCCGAAGTGCTCGCCGATCTCGCGGAGGAGCTCGACGTCTGCCAGCCCGGTGACGTCGAGCCAGAGCACCGTGGGGTTCTTCCGCTGGAGGACCGCCACCTCGGCGATGGACGAGCACTCGGCCTCGTGGAGCTTGTTCGGGCCGTACGCGATGACCCGCATCGTGCTCGGCTCGGCGGTCGGGTCCGCGCGGAGCGTTCCCGGGACGGCGCCCACCTCCCGCTGCCGGCGCCCGCCGATCCGCAGCCGCTGGTGCTTGTGCTTCTTTCCGGCCATTCGCCACGAGAGGGTGACGGAGAACGGCTTCGGGGGTGAAATTCGCTTCGGGTGAAGGGGCTCGGACGTCCCCCAGCCAGGGTGTATTCAAACGTGTTCTGGCGTTCACGGCACGCGACGAGAGTTCACGATCGAACGACGTTCAGGACCTTGTGATCATTGAGCTTTTTCCCGGGCGTCGATGGCACGATCCTTCCAAGGGGACGAGGCATGCTCCGCTGCCTTCCCATCCTTCTCGTCCTCTCTGGTTGCCTGCACGCTCCAGTGCGACGGGTCCCCGCCAACAATGCACACGTCGTCGCCGGCGGTGTCGTCGGAGTGGAGCTCGACGCTTCTGCCTCCGCACACGCCACCGGGCCCAAGGTCCTCGCCGACGGAACCGTCGTGGTCGAGGGAGACGTGGACGGTGTGGCGACCCAGGACGTCTTCGTCGCGCTCGCCGGCGTCGAAGGCTCGGCGGACGCGGCCATCGACTCCGCCTTCGCGGCGACCGACGACGCGCTCGCGGCCGTGGACGGTCTGCTCGCGGCGGCGCACGTCCCCACCATGGACGTGAACGTGTCGATCGACGGCAGCGTGAGCGTCGACGAAGGCTGGGGTGCCGAGGGCGCCCACGGCTCGGTGGACGGGAGCGCAGTCGGCGTCGACGGATCCGCGGACGGCAACGGCTCGGTCGGCGGTAGCGTCGACGGCAACGGCTCGGTCGGCGGTAGCGTCGACGGCAACGGAGCGGTCGGCGGTAGCGTCGACGGCAACGGCTCGGTCGGCGTAGACGGCTCCCTCGACGGAAGCGCGTCGGTTCGGGTCGAGCGTGAGCTCGACGTCCTCGGCGAGGCCGACCAGCCGGAGCGGCTCGCGGAGCGAGACCGGGGAGTTCGCGCGACCGGTCGGGTCCGCGTCAGCCTCGGTGGCCTCCTGACCGATGGCGGACTCGAAGTGGACGGCACGCGCACCCGATTGGACGACCTCGGCCCGCTGGCCGAGACCGAGACGGAGGCGGCCGGCGCCACCACCCTCCAGGTCGGCGGGAACGTCCGCGTCTCCGGCGACCTCGAGGTCGATCCCCGGAATCCTGAGGAGGGGCGACTGGTCGTGCGCGTCCGTGGCGACGAGCCCGCCCAGGTCCGCGCTCGAGCTCGGGTGCGAGTGCACCTGGTGGTCGACCGGAGCTCGTCGATGCACCGAAACTGGCCGGACGTGCAGGCGGCCGCACGCACGCTGGTCGAGCGTCTGGACCCGCGCGACGAGATCCACGTCGTCGCCTACGACGCCGACGCCGAAGAGGTCGTGCCCCTCGGGCCGGTCGGCGACGGGCAGGCCGTGCTCCGTGCCCTCACCCGGATCTCCGTCGGCGGCGGCACCAACATCGAGGCCGGGCTCGGCGCCGCGTACCGCGCCGCGTACTCCGCGCGCACCGCGATGCCCTCCCGCGTGATCCTCCTCTCCGACGGCGTCCCCAACGGCGGCGCCTTCACGGCCGCGGAGCTCGCGCCCATGGCCGCCCGGGCCAGCGCCGCCGGCTGCCTCACGAGCACCATCGGTATCGGCGACTCCTTCGACGCCGACGTCCTGCGGGGCGTCGCCCGAGCCGGCTCGGGCGGCTACCACGTGGCCCTGGAGCCCCACACGCTGGCGCCGAACCTGGCGGCAGAGCTCGAGCGCGCGCGGGTCGAGGCCGCGGCGAGCGTGAACGTCCGGCTCGACCTCGGCGATGGCGTGGAGCTCGCCGAGGGGGTGCCCGCGACCGCACTGACCCCCGAGGTCCGCGGCCTGGCGGCCGGGGAGGAGCGACGCTTCGTCATCCGGGTGCGGCTGCACTCGAACCAGAGCTTCGCTGGCGCGCGAGTGCGCATTCGGGTGCGGCTCGGTGCGGGCGGTCAGGTCCACCGCGCGGACGGCACGGTCCGGGGTCGCAGCGGCATCGCGACCGTCCGAGTCGCCGCCGACACCGACCTCGCCGGCGCCATGGACCTGGCGGCGGAGCACCTGAACAACGGCCGGGCCGACCAGGCCTCTGCGGCGCTGGTGGCCCACGCCAACCGCTACGACCGCTACGAAGCCGACGCCCGCCTGCGGGTGCGGGTCGGCGCGGTCCGCCGCATCGCGGAGGCAGTCCGGGTCCTCACCCCTCGGACCTCCCACACCAACCGGCGCCGGTTCGCGCTCGCCATGGGTGAGATGGCCAGTCGCCTCCTGCGCTGAGCCGTGCTCACAAAACGCGCCGAGTGGGTGTAAGCCCGCTCGGCGCGTTCGCGTTGGAGAAGCATGCAACGCGACCACCGGCTCCGCCCCACCCTCTCCTCGCTCGCGACCGTCCTCATCGCGGGCCTCTGCTTCGCTTGCTTGCCCCGGGCGGCCCACGCCCAGACGGGGCCGGTGGTCGAGGTGCTCGACGAGCACGGCGAACGGACCCGAACGCCCGACCGCTACGACGCGCGCGGGCGGCGGCAGCCTCAGCCGCTGACCATCCGCGGGCAGCAGCAGCAGCAACAGCCGAACACCACGATCATCGTCGTCCCGGAGCCGCAGCTGACTCCTCCGATGACGACCCCGCCCGAGCCGCGCCGCCGCCGAGGTCGTCGCAGCGCAGGCTACCTGGCCTTCGGAGCACAGAGCGGCGTCTTCATGGGCATGGGCGGTGGGCTCGCGCTCGCGCTCGCCGGGAATCGCGAGCGCGGCGGCGCGACCCTCGGCGCCGTCGCCGCGCCGCTGCTCGGCTCCGTCCTCGCGGGTCTCCTCTACCGTTGGGCCCAGAACGACCACTGGCGAGAGACGCCCGGTCACGTGATGGCCGGTATCTATCCCGGCGCCATTCAAGGCTCGCTCATCGCGGGCTCGGTCATCCACGCCTTCGGGCTCGAGGACCAACAGATGAAGCGCACGCTCGGCCTCGCGATCGGCGCGACCACGCTCCTGTCGATGGTCCTCCACGGCAACGCGGCCGAGGCCGCCCCGAAGCGAGTCGGGCTCTACTACGCGACGCTCGCCGTCGCTGCGCTCGCCATCCTCCCCTTCGCTCACGCCTACGACAAACCGGAAGCGCTCCTCTACGGGGCCACGGCCGCCGGGGCGGTCCACCTCATCCTCACCGGCATGGCGCCCACCATCCGCTGGTGAGCGCCGACCGGCTCAGGTCAGGGGCAGGACGCGGAGTTCGCGTCACCCCACCCGACCTCGAAGGCTGCGATGTCGCCGGCCGTGAGGTCGCTGAACGGGATGTGGTTGGTCAGGGCCGTACACGGATCCTGAGTGAACGCGGTCGCGCCGAAGTTGGCGACCTCGTCGTACATCGCCGGGTCACCCGTCGGGTTGCCGTAGAGCATCGGGTGCACGGGGACGAACGTGTCGACCATCGTCCACTGGGAGACGACGGCGTCGCCCATGATCACGTAGACGACCGGGTTCTCGCCCCGGTAGTCCACGGCGAAACCGTAGTTCGTGTTCGAGGTGTCGTACGACTGGTAGTAGATGATGTTCTGCCAGACGCCGCCGCTCGTGTTGATGGACATGCTCGGCGGCACGTTGTCGGCGGAGTAGGGGTCGAGGTCGCCTTCCCAGATCACGAGGCCCGCGCCCTGGTTCACGGGCCCCGTGTTCCGCGTCACCTCGAAGTACCAGAACTCCCCGTAGAGGCCCTGGTTGGCGCGGATGGCCATCTTGTCGGCGATGGTCCACTTGGCCCCGAGACCATCGGTCATGATGCCGCTACCGACGTTCGGGTCCTCCATCGTGTCGTTCACGAGCTGGACCGGGTCGAACTGCGGCAGTGTACCGGTGACGGTCACGCGGACCGTCGCGAAGCGGCGGCCGCCGTCGGAGTCGATGACCGTGGCCCGCACCGGGTGCAGGCCGAGCTGTGTCGGCGTGAAGTTGAAGGTCGCCCCCATCCCATCGGTCCGCGACCCGTAGACCGTGGACAAGTCCTCCCAGTAGATCCCGGCCGTGAGGTCGCCATCCTCGGCGTCCGTGGCGCTGCCGGTCAGCATCACCGGGGTTCCGAGCGGGACGCTCACATCGGACGAGACCGTCAGCGTGGGCAGCGCGTTGATGGGCTGGCTGTTCGTGGCGCCGAAGCCGAGCACGAGCGCCGAGGCCTCATCCGTCAGCCCGGCCGCGTTGAGTGCGGCCACCGGATCGAAGTCGAAGGGATGGTTGTTGGTGTCGTTGCCGAAGTTCACCTGAGCTTCGACGCCGACCTTGCGCCGCGCGCCGGCGATCATCGCGTACACGTCCGTGGTGACGCCGGTCATCGTCTGTGAGTGCACCACCGCCGGCGATCCGTACTCGTTGGTGATCAGGTGCACGATCGGGTTGGCGCCCCGGTAGTCGACCACGAAGCCGTAGGTCTCCGTGGAGTCTCGTGGCACCCCACCGAGATACATCCCCTCGTAGAAGATCGAGCCGCTGGTCTCGATGCCAAAGCTGGTCGTGTTCGACCCGGGCGTCTCGCTGAGCGGCGACGTCGAGGTCGCGACGCCGAAGTTCATCAGCTCGTAGGGCGTGACGTAGCAGCCCTCCGGGGCTTCCGCCGGGTCACAGTCGTACGGCGCGATGGTGCCCTCGTAGTAGAAGACGCCCGACCCTGGAGCGATCGAACAGTCCGAACGCACCCCCGAAATCGCGAGCGTCCAGAACTCCACACCGAGCATCTCGGGCGTGAGCATGGCTTCGGAGTCAGGGCTCTTGTCGGTGGCGCTGAGCAGACAAGCGGGCGTGCTCGCCGTGACCATCTGCGTGGTGGTGTCGGTGAAACCGTTCGCGTCGGTCACACGCTGGGTGATCGTGTAGCTGCCCGCGCTCGCGTAGTCGTGGCTGGTCGCAGTGACGAAGCCGCCCCCCTCGCCGTAGTCGTACTCCGTCGTGGTGATCGCGGAGTCGCCCGCGGTGGCCGTCGAGCTCACGCCCACCATCAAGGGCGTCGAGCCGCTCATCGGCGACACGGTGAAGCCGGCGGTCGGCCCCACCACGCAGACGCCACCCACGCATCCGTCGGTCGCGCAGTCGCCGTCGCCATCGCACATCTGTCCTTGCGTGCAGTCCGGGCAGCCGGGGCCGCCGCAGTCCACGTCGGTCTCCGTCCCATTCAACACCCCGTCCGGACACATCGCCGCGACGCACGCGCCGCTCGTGCACACCCCGCTCGTGCAGTCCGCCGCGCCATCGCACATGTCGCCGGTGTCGCACGTCGGGCAACCCGGACCACCGCAGTCCACGTCGGTCTCCGTCCCGTTCAACACCCCGTCCGGGCACATCGCCGCGACGCACGCGCCGCTCGTGCACACGCCGCTCGTGCAGTCGGTCGCTCCGTCGCACATGGCGCCGGTGCCACACGTCGGGCAGCCGGGCCCGCCGCAGTCCACGTCGGTCTCCGTCCCGTTCAACAC
>CAYXAP010000005.1:0-174706 GCA_964462035.1 uncultured Sandaracinus sp. | reverse complement strand
GTCCCGTTCAACACCCCGTCCGGACACATCGCCGCGACGCACGCGCCGCCGGTGCAGACGCTGCTGGTGCAGTCGGTCGCCCCGTCACACATGGCGCCGGTGCCACAGGTCGGGCAGCCGGGGCCGCCGCAGTCCACGTCGGTCTCCATCCCGTTCAGCACGCCATCGGGACAGGCCGGCATCTGGCAGGTGCCGCTCATGCAGACCCCACTCGAGCAGTCCGTGGCTCCGTCGCACATGCCACCGTCGGCGCAGGTCGGGCAGCCCGGACCGCCGCAGTCCACGTCGGTCTCCGTCCCGTTCAGCACGCCGTCCGGGCACATCGGCGCGATGCACGCGCCGCCGGTGCAGACACCGCTCGTGCAGTCGGTCGCGCCGTCGCACATGTCGCCGGTGTCACAGGTCGGACACCCCGGACCCCCACAGTCGACGTCGGTCTCGGTGCCGTTCAGCACGCCGTCCGGGCACATGGCGGCGATGCACACACCGCCCGTGCACACGCCGCTCTCACAGTCGGTCGCCCCGTCGCACATGTCCCCGTCGCCGCAGGGGTTGCAGTCGGGGCCGCCGCAGTCTTCGTCGGTCTCGTCGCCGTTGAAGACGCCGTCGGTGCACATCGCGCCCACGCAGGCGCCGCTCTCACAGACGCCGCTGGTGCAGTCGCCGGCGCCGTCGCACATGTCGCCGTTGCCACAGGTCGGGCAGCCCGGGCCACCGCAGTCCACGTCGGTCTCGTCGCCGTTGAGCACGCCGTCCGGGCACATGGCCACGATGCAAACGCCACCGGTGCAGACGCCACTGGTGCAGTCGGTCGCGTCCGAGCACATCTCACCGTCGGCACAGGCCGGACAATCCGGACCGCCGCAGTCGAGGTCGGTCTCGTCACCGTTCAGCACGCCGTCCGGACACATCGCGGCGGCGCAGGAGCCGGCCGAGCAGACCATGCTCTCGCAGTCGCCGTTGCCATCGCAGTCCTCGCCGGTGCCGCAGCCGTCGCACACACTGCCGCCGCAGTCGACGGCGGTCTCGAAGCCGTTGATCACTCCGTCGTCGCACTGGGGGGCCGCGCACGTCATCGCCGTGCAGACCCCTTCCAGGCAATCGTCGGCGATGGAGCACCCGTCACCGACGGCACACGGTCCACAGCTGCCGCCACAGTCCACGTCGGTCTCGTCGCCGCCGAGGATCCCATCGGTACAGGTCGGAGCCACGCAGCGACCACTCGAGCAGATGTCGGTCACACAGTCGCCGTCCTCGGTGCAGTCGAAGCCCTCGGCGCACGGGTCACAGCTCCCGCCACAGTCCACGTCGGACTCGTCACCGTTGAGCGTGCCGTCGTCGCACGCCGGCTCGGCGCAACGCCCCGAAGCACAGGCACCGCTCGCGCAGTCGCCGTTGCCCTCGCAACGGCCGTCGATGCCACATCCCATGCAGCGTCCACCACAGTCGACGTCGGTCTCGTCGCCGTTTTGCGTCCCGTCCATGCAGGACTCGGGGAGGGTGCAGCGTCCGTCGGTGCAGATCTCGCCGGCGTCGCAGTCGGTCGCCAAGGTGCAACCAGGGTCGATGGGCGTGGGGTCCACCGCGCAACCGGCGATGACGACGAAACTCGAAAGGAAGAGGGCGAAGGGGGTGAATCGACTCAAGAAACCTCCACAGGTCGGCTGACCGACGGCCGCAGTATACGGGTTCGGTCAAGCGAGGCTCCCCCTTTCCTGACGTTGACACCGTGGCGTGCGCGCGGGAGCTTTCGGCTCTGGTGCTCGATATCGCGCGCATGAACCGGATCAGTCTCTCCGGGCGACCCTTGGGCCAACGGCTCGTGGCGGCCGGCGTGCTTCGACCGAATTACACGCTCGCGCGCACCCGGATCGTGTTCGAGGGCGAGGAGCGGATGCCGGACGAGCCGGTGATCTTCGCCCTCAATCACACGGATCGGTACAACTACTGGCCCTTTCAGTACGCGCTCTGGCGTCGCCACGGTCGATTCACGGCGACCTGGGTCAAAGGCAAGTACTACGAAAACGTTTTCGTGGGTCGCTTCATGGAGCTCACGAACAACCTCCCGACGGTGTCCCGCGGATACATCATCACGCGAGATTTCGTGAGCACCCTCGGACGGCGCCCCACGAACGAGGAATACGCCGCGCTACGGGCTCGCGTGGACGCGGAGGCCGCCGGCGAAGAGCACCCCCCCGATGAGGGCCTGATACCGCCGGAGCTGCTGGAGCGCCCCCGAGACATGCTCGGGCGGACCTTCGATCCTGGCCGCGAGTCGTACGCGGCAGGGATCTGCGCCGTCTTCGCCGCGATGATGGGTCGCTTCGTCGAGCTCCACGAGGAAGCCTTCGCCGAGGGGCTCGACATCCTGGTGTTTCCGCAAGGGACTCGCTCGATCAGGCTCTCGAAGGGTCACATCGGCATGGCCCAGGTCGCGCTGCGCTATCGAAAGACGATCGTGCCCGTGGGCTGCAGCGGCAGCGACCGGGTCTATCCAGGATCCAACCCCTTCGCGAGGGGTGGGAAGATCACCTACCGGTTCGGCGTTCCCATCCCATACGAGGAGATGAGCCCCTTCCACGTGCCCGAACCCTTCACCCCCTTCGACCTGCGAGACGAGCGGACACATCGTGAACGCTTCCAGGGACTCACGGACCTGGTGATGGGTCGGATCGACGAGCTGGTCGATCCACCCTATCGTTTCGCCGACGACGGCGAGAGCGGCGGGGTCTCCGGCAGCAATCGCTTCATCTGATGTCATGACTTCGCCTTCCGCCAAACCCCACGAGACTCCGACTCGGAGCAGCCAACCGCCCGGGCCCTACCCGGCGGCACTCTACGCGGCGGTGCACCAGGGTCAGCCCGGCGACGTCGGCTTCTACCGGCGAGTCTGCGCAGGCGCCCATGAGGTGCTCGAGCTCGGCTGTGGCTTCGGGCGGGTGGCGCGGCCCCTCTGTGATGACGGCCACTCGGTCACCGGCGTCGACCTGGACCGTGGCCTGCTCGAGCTCGGACGCAAGCGCGCGCCGCGGGCGCAGCTACTCGAGGCCGACTTCCGCCACCTCGACCTCGGTCGTCGCTTCGACCGGATCCTCTGCCCCTTCAACGGGCTCTACTGCCTCACGAGCGAAGCCGACCTGATCGAGACGCTCGAGCGGGTGCGCGAGCACCTACGGCCCGACGGCCTCTTCGCCTTCGACCTCTACGACGCGGACGACTTCCATACGGACGCGCCCGCTGGCGGCGACGACGTTCCGGAGCTCGTGGCGACGGCCGAGGCCCTCGGCACCACGTGGGACGTCTTCGAGGCGAGCCTCTGGGACCGCAGCGAGCAGCGCATCGACGCCGTCTACACTCACGTGCCCCACGACGGCCGGCCGCGCGTGACCGCGAACATCCCTCAGCGCTACCTCCTCTCGAGCCAAATCGAGCCGCTCCTCGCCGAGGCCGGGCTCACGCTCCTCGCGCTCCACGGCGACTTCGACGAGCAAGAGCACGACGGCCAGTCACGGTTGATGGTCGGCATCGCCAAGCCGACGCCTTCCGCCTAGTCGACGGCCGGGTGCCCGTGCCCTTGCCCGAGCGGCAAGGGTGTGCACTCCCGGCATCGCCTTCGCGACCTCGGTTCGCAGGGGCTGATGGCGGGGGAGCTCGGCAAGGGTCGGGGGCGTCCGCCCTGAACGAAATCGGGCATGGGCGCGGGCACGGGGTGCAGGCTCACGCGCGACTTCGTTGCGCGTGTTAGCGTGCGCTCATGGCGCGACACGTCGTGGCAATCGTCGGGGGTGCGGTGGCTGGGTCCGAGGCCGCTGCGCTGGTTGCGGAGAAGGGCGGCATCGCCGTCGTCTTCGAGCAAGGGGAGCGGCCCTACGGGAAGATCGAGGACGGACTCCCGCGGTGGCACGAGAAGCTCCGCATCAAGGAGTACGAGCGGATCGACCAGAACCTGAGCCACGAGTCCGTCTGCTTCGTGCCGAAGACCGAGGTCGGTGGGGACGTCAGCTTCGAGACCCTGCGCTCGCTCGGCTTCAACGCGATCATCCTCGCCAACGGCGCGTGGCGCGACCGAGCACTGCCCATCGACGGCGTGGACGAGTACGTCGGCCGCGGGCTGCTCTACCAGAACGCGCTGGTGCACTGGTTCAACCACGAGCACGAGCCGGGCTACGACGGGCCGCGCTACGAGGTCCCCGAAGGGGCCATCGTGGTGGGTGGGGGCCTCGCGTCGATCGACGTGGTGAAGATCCTCTCGCTGGTCACCCACGCCCGGGCGATCGAGAAGGCCGGCCACACGCCGAACCTCATCGCGATGGAGCAGAAGGGCATCGAGGCCTGGTGCGAGCGCGAGGACATCCCGCTCCCCGAAGTGGAGCTGCCGACGCTCTACTACCGCCGTACGATGGAAGAGATGCCGCTCGCCAGTCCGCCGGACGACGCGACCGAGCGTCAGCTCGAGAAGATCCGCGGCGCCCGCGTGAAGATCATGCAGCGCGTGATCGATCGCTACCGAGTCCGCTTCGTCGGCCAGCGCGTACCGGTCGCCCCCATCGTGGAGGACGACCGGCTCGCTGGGCTCGTCTTCCGCGCCACCGAGGGCGAAGGACGTGCGCTGAAGGAGATCCCCGGCTCGGAGGAAGAGGTTCGCGCGCCGCTGGTGGTCAGCTCGATCGGCTCCATCCCGCTGCCCATCCTCGGCCTGCCGATGAAGGGCGAGCTCTACGACTTCGCGAACTGGGACACCGGCGAGGTCACTGGGATGGAGGGCGTGTTCGGCCTCGGAAACGTGCTGACCGGCAAGGGAAACATCAAGGCGAGCCGTCAAAACGCCGCCGACGTGACCGCAGGCGTGCTCGAGACCTTCCTCGGCGAGGTCGAGCCCTTCGAACAGCTGCACGCCGCCGCGCGCGAGGCCGCGGAACCGGTCGTCGACAAGGCGATGGAGGGCACGCCGCTCGAGCGAGCCCAGCGAGAGCCGATCCGCGAGCTCGTCGAGGGGCGCTGGAAGGCGGTCGGCTACACGGACTATCCGACGTGGGCCGAAGCGCACCGCGCGCCGTGAGGCACGCCATCGAGGCCTCGCTCCGGGGCTCGCGTTGGGCGACGAGGGTGGACACGGTCGTGGCTGCCCTGGAAGACGCCGCGATCGACGTGACCCGGCTCGAAGCCTCGGTCCGCGGGGACGCGAGCGGCTTGGTGCGCGGTGGCCGGATGATGATCGAGCGGGTGAGCCCGAGCGAGGCTCGCGCCTTGCTCGGAGCGCTGGACGTCGTGCTGGAAGACGGCGACGAGGCACTCTGCACCTGGGCTGAAACGCACCGCCAGCCGATGATCGTCGGCTGGGACGTCGGTCGCGAGCCGCCCGTGGCGAAGCTCTACGTGAACGCCTCGGATGCATCCGACGCGCACCGTCGATCCCTCGGCCGAGCGCTCGTGATCGACCGCGCACCGCACCTCATCGGCCTGAACCTCGGTGGTGCGCGGGAGACGAAGGTCTACGAGCAGCACTCTGAGCCACCGCGCGACCTGCCCGAAGCGCTCGCAGCCTGGGCGAGCACCGCACCGGTGGCCGGCTGGGTGATCTCGCTCGACGCGCCATCGCTGACACGGCGCGCGATCTTCGCTGCGCTCCGGCCGACCGACGGCGCACCGGAGCTGGCGACGCTGCCAGGGTGGAGCGAGGCCCACCTCGAGGCCCTGCCCTTCCCCATCGGCTTCGCCAAATCGGTGGGCTATGACACCACCGGCGAGCGTTGGGTCGCCTACGTGAAGCCGAGGGGCGCGACGCCCGCCGGGCACGATCTCGAGCCGGTCGTCGTGCTGCGGACCGCGGCAGGCGAGATCGGGATCTTCGTCGAGCCCCGTGGCGGCCGGGCCTACCTGGAGATCGGCGAGCACGCGCTCTCGTACCGGCTCCGAGAAGGCGAGCCCGATCGGGAGACGATCGACGCCGCGATGCAGTGGGCTGCGCGCGAGGTGCAGCGCAGCGAGCCTCGCTGGACCGAGCCGCCCGAACCGTGGGAGCCCATCGATGGCTGAGTCGCTGCCGATCGCCCGGCCGCTCGCGGACCCGCGCCTGAAGGCGGGGCCGAGCGACCGCTACTTCGACTATTGCCTCGAGGCCTACGCGCCGCGGCGGCCGCTGACCGACCGTTCGCGGCGTTCGGAGGCGTTCCTCTGGGCGAGCCTCGAACACGCCGGCCTACGCGAGCGCATGGAACCGCTGCTCGAAGCCGTCCGCACGTCCGTCGGTCGCGACATGACGGTGTGGGGCGTGAAGCTCGACGGGGGCCAGCTCTGGTGGGAGCTCTACTTCTACGACCCGAGGGACGAGCTCCCCGCGAGCAAGGTGGAGGCGCTCCGCGAGACGCTCGCGCCCTGGGTCCGAATCACGCCCGTGCTCCCGGCGCATCAGACGTACATGATGGTCAGCTTCGACCTCGACGGCCCGACCCTCGATCGCGGCACCGTGGATCAGGTGGACCTCTACCTGACGGGGACCCCCGAGCATGCCGGCCGCGCGTACGCCGCGGTTGGTGACCCGGCGACCTTCGAGCTGCGGAACACCTACCGCTTTCTCGACCCGAAGCGAGAGATCGACGTGCTGCTGCCCTTGCTCGAGGCCTCCGTCTTCGCGGACCTCGGCGACGAGAAGCGACTCGCGCAAGCGCTGATGCCGCGCTTCTTCCCGTGCAAGCGAATCTGCGCGGCGAAGAAGCGCGACCGCGACGGGATCTACTTCTCGGGGATCGCCATCGACCAGCTCGCCGACTTCCTCGAACGCTTCGACTACCCGGCGCCACTCCGCGCCCTCGCCACCGAGCACGAGGCCGCCTTCGAGCACCTGAGCTTCGACATCGGCATCGACTATCGCCAAGAGGGCGAGGCGCTCGTGTACCCCAAGTCCAGCTTCTACGGCACGCTGTAGCCATGGAGTCGCAGCACGGCCGCTTCGAGCCCACGCGCTTCGAAGACCTCACGGTGACGGTGGACTTCCACTGTCACAGCGCGTGCCGCTTCTGCATCGTCCAAGAGGGGATGAACCGCTTCAAGGGCGTGGCCTTCGAGCGCTTCACCGCCGCGGTGGACGACAACGTGCAGCAGCGACGCTACCGGCGGCTGACGTTCACCGGCGGCGAAGTCGCGCTCGAGAAGCGCCTCTTCGACTTCGTGGACTATGCACGGGAGTCGGGCAGCTTCGAGCACGTCCGGCTGCAGACCAACGGCCGGCTGATGGCCGACCGCGCCTTCGCGAAGCGACTGGTCGACGCCGGCATCGACGAGTTCTTCGTCTCGCTCCACGGGCCCAACGCGGAGGTCCAGGACCACATCTCCCAGCGGCCGGGCTCGTTCGACGAGGCCTGGACGGGGATGCGGAACCTCAAGGACCTCGGCGCCACGCTGCTGACCAACACGGTGCTGTGCACGCCCAACGCCGACCACCTGCGGGCGATCGTCGAAACCGTCGCGCCGCTCGAGCCGGTGCGCATGGAGTGGTGGAACTACCTCCCGATGGAGGACTTCGCCGACGAGCGCGAGCTGCTCGTACCGATGGTGACGCTCATGCCGGCGCTACGCGATGCGCTCACCCGCGCCGCCGAGCTCGGCATCGAGACGACCACCAAGTACGTCCCGCGCTGCTTGCTCGGCGACCACGGCGCGACCCTCGACAACGGCCAGCCGGACGTGGTGATCGCCGAGGACTTCTACGAGCCCTACCCGCGCTTCAGCTGCCTCTACGAAGCGAAGTGCGAGCACTCGGAGACCTGCCTCGGGCTCACCCACAGCTACATCGAGAAGTACGGCTGGGAGCGCGACCGGTTGGTGCCCGAGCCCCGCACCACCCCTTGGCGAGAACCGGTAGACGGCTTCGCCCTCGCCAGCGAACGAGCCGGCGGCACCGGCTCGGCGGCCGGCGATCGGACGCACCCCGAGTGGCGGGCGCTGGTCGACGGCGTGGCCGAAGGACACGCCGCACGTCTCAGCTCGGTCACGCTCGATCGGCGGCGCTGCATCTACCACTTCGAGTTGGACGAGAGCTCCGTAGACGTCGTGCTCACAGCTCGCACCGACGATGGGCCGGCCCTGCTCCGGACGGCGAGCTTCGACCTGCACTATCGAAACGTCGAGGGTGCGGAGGGCGGGGCGCTGGCGGCACTGGTGCGGGCGGTGGCCGAGGCCGTGCGCGACCGGGATCCCGGGGGGATGAAGCTCGATGAGCGAAAGGGGCTCATCGGCGCCGACGCGCTGCGGCGTTCGGCCCGTCGAAAGCGCGGCCGACCCGAGGGCTGAGCCGGTTGGCCACCGTCGCGGCTCCTACCGCCGTGCCGAACCTCTCGCTCCGCCGCTCCGGCCTCTGGGCGCTCGCCCAGATGCTCGTCTGCCTCCCGCTCCTCGGCCTCACCTGCGAGGGCGACCTGAGTTCGGACGACGATCCCGGTGACGACATGCCCGTCGCCGACGGCGGGCCGATGGGCATGGACCTCGGAGCCGACCCGGTGGACTCCGGCCCGCGACCTGACGGTGCGATTCCCGACGACCCGGACCTCGGCCCGCCCTCCCCGGACGGCGTGCCGATGTTCGTCGCCCAGGGGCACATGGGTCGCACGACCATCAGCTGCGACGACGGGCGCTCGTGGACGAACGACACCTCGATGGACGACGATGTCCGCTGCTTCACCGACGGCTTCGACTGCGACCACCACCCGGGCTCGGCCAAGGGGCTCGCGTGGTCCCCGCGCGGCGGCGGGCACTTCTACGCCACGTACGGTTGGGGCCCACCTGGGAGCGTGCGCCGCTCGGCCGACGGAGTAACCTGGGACCCACGGCTCGAGGAGACCACCTTCGGCGGACTCGCCTACGGCAACGAGGTCCTCCTCGCCGGCTCGCGCAACGCGCGGCGCTCGACCGACGGCGGCGACACCTTCGAGGACGGCGTCGACACCGGCCTCTCGGTCTGGAACGTGCGGCGCACCGGCTTCGCGGGTGGTCGCTTCGTGCTCGTCGGCGAAGACGGCGGCGAGCGCGACGTCGTGTGGAGCACGGACGGCGCGACCTGGGATCGTCCCTCGACGCTGCCGGCTGAGTGCGGCGGCGGCATCCAGAACACCGGCGGTATCGTCGACCTCGGGGGCTCGATCGTGATCGTCGGCGGCGACGGCGTCGCCTGCGTCTCGAGCGATGGTGGCGACACTTTCACGGCCACGACGATCCGCGACGGCCTGACGTCACACGCGGTCGGTCACGGGGGCGAGGTCTTCGTCTGGTCTCGCGGTGAGGTGCACCGCAGCAGCGACGGGAGCGAGTGGACCACGAGCGCGACGACCCCGGGCGATCTCCACCTCGGCGCGGTGGCGGTCAGCGACGACGGCACCTTCGTCGGTGTGCGTGGCGGTTGGCAGAACTGGTACGACAATCAGGAGTTCTACCGATCGGAAGACGGCGTCAGCTGGGAGACCCTCGGCGACGGCAGCTTCACGGGCGGCCATCCGATCCGCGACATCCAGTTCGGCCGCGTCGCCGCCTGCCCTTGATCGGGTCGGCTGCGAGCCGTCCGCTAGCGATCGTGCTCGTCACTTCGACGGGCGTGCTCGAGGAGTAACTGCGAGGTAGGGAGACCGATCTCGTCCTGGGCGACCCCGTCGTCGTCGGCCAGCTCGAAGCGGCCTCGAGTCCAGTCGAGGACGTGCATGAGCCGCTCCAGCGGTTCGGCCTCGCCGTGCGGACCGGACACCTGCACGCGTACCACGCGCCCCTCGCGCAGCCAGACGGTCGCCATGCCCTGATCACGCACCAGGAGTAGCCGCGCGGTACGACGCTCGAGCTCGAGGAACGAGAGCAGGCTCGCGAGCGACACGTGTTCGAGCGCGCCGCGGAGCGCCTTGCTGCCCTGTACGCTGCGCGGATGCTCCCTCACCTGACCGAGCACCCGGTCGACGCGGGCGATCAGCTCGGCCTCGACGAAGGGCTTGGGGATGTAGTCGTCGACGCCGAGTCGGTAGCCGCGGAGTCGCTCGCGATCGCCGGAGAGGGAAGTCAGGAAGATGATCGACGTGTCCGCGAGGCTGGGCCTCGCGCGGAGGAGGCGTAGCAGCTGCCAACCGTCGAGAGCGGGCATCTCCACATCGCTGAGAATCAGGTCCGGTTGGTGCTTCAGCGCCTGCCCCAAGGCCGTCACGCCGCTGTCGGCGGTCAGCACCTCGTGACCGGCTCGCTCGAGCGCGGCGACCGTTGCTCTTCGCTGCGAGGCGACGTCATCGACGACGAGGACTCGGCAGCGTTCCACCGCCGGCGGGACGCTCTCGCGCTCCGCGCCACCAGCGCCGGTCTCTCGCTGGATGAAGCTGGCGATCTGCTCGGCGAAGGGTTGGCCCTCGACGTCGAGGAACTGCATGCCCATCCCGGGCTTGCGGCCGAGCTCCGCGGCCCGCTCCTCGTCGAGCACATACGCGACGCGCATGATCGTCTGGAGCTCGGCGTCGTCGGGCAAGACCACCTTCACCTGGCTCACCGCGCCCACTGGGAGGAAGCGAGTGGTGACCAGGTACATCCCGCCACGACTGACGTCCTCGCTATAGGCGACGACGAGCTCGTCGAGCGACGAATATCGCACGCGAAAAGTCGCGGCAACGCGCGGGCTCGAGCGCCGGTGCTGTTGGGGAGGTCGGGACGGACGGGTCTCGTCATCGTCGGCCATCGTGCGGAGACTATCACCGTTCGGCCCGCCCCCAACGAGTTCAGCCACTACTGCGGCGTCGACTGCGCCCGGGCCGCCGGCCTTCATGGAGACGCGCAGCGCCTGCATCGGGGTCAACGAAGAGCACGGCTTCGGGCGCTGAGTCATCGGCGCGGACCGAGTGTGCGACCGTCAGGGCTTGAGGCCGAGTTGGTTCACCAGTTGGCTCATCCGGGCCCGCTTGGCGCCTACCAGTCGGGCCGCGTGGCTGATGTTGCCGTCCGCTTCGAGCAGGGCCAGGCGAATGCAGTCCCTCTCGAGGTCTCGCTTCAGGTCCCGGAGTGAGAGCTCGCCTCGCCGCAGGCGCTGATAGGCCCGCTCGGCGAGGGTGTCCTCGGACTCCGGCTCGGGCCCGGACAGCGCCTCGGCGCCGAGGGGCGCCGGGAAGCTCTCGAGCCGGAGCACCTCCTCCGTGGCGAAGAGACACGACTCCCGAAGCACGCTCTGGAGCTGACGGACGTTCCCAGGCCACTCGTAGCTTCGCAGCGCGGGAAGCACGTCGGGGTGCAACCGCGGCGGCGGCCGACCGGTCTCCTCGGCGATCTGGGCCAGGATGTGATCGACGAGGTCCGGCAGGTCCGAGAGCCGCTCTCGCAGGGGAGGCACCCGCAGCTCCACACCGCGCAGTCGGTAGTACAGGTCTTCGCGAAACATCCCCTCTCGGATGCGAGCTTCGAGGTCCTGGTGCGTGGCCGCGACGATGCGCACGTCCACCTCGACCGGGCGAGTCGCTCCGATCGGCAGGACCTCGCCTTCCTGCAACACGCGGAGGAGCGCGGCTTGGGTCCGAGCCGAGAGGTCGCCGACCTCATCGAGAAAGAGCGTTCCGCCGCGCGCCGTCACGAAGTGGCCCTCACGTCGCGCGCTCGCGCCGGTGAAGGCACCGCGCTCGTGACCGAAGAGCTCCGCAGAGAAGAGCGTGTCGGTGATGGCCGCGCAGTTCAACGCCAGGAAGGGATGGGCGCTACGTGGGGACTCCTGGTGGATGGCGCGTGCCACCAGGTCCTTTCCGCTTCCGCTCTCGCCTCGGATCAGGACGGGGATGGTCGAGCGCCCGACCCGCTCCACCTGCTCCCAGAGCTGGGCGATCTGGGGCGACCCGCCCACGATGCCTCCACGCGGAGCCTGCGCACCACGCTCCGGACGCACTCGCGTGCCCGTCCGGCGCACGAGCTCACGAAGGCGAACCCGAAGCGGCCGTCGAGCCCAGCTCGGACGCAGCTCCTCCGGGACCTTTGCCTCGAGGGCCGACTCGAGGTGGCACGCGCGCTCCGTGTCCACCCGCGCTCCCTCCTGGTCGCCGTGGTCCGCGCGGACCTCCGCACGGAGGATCCGCGCTTCCAACGCCTTCAGGTGAACCTCTCCCCCCGTCAGCTCGACGGCCCGATCGGCGCTACGAAGGGCGGACCGCCCCGTCGCCCGCGCCAACCGGGCCGCTTGTAGCGCCGCCGTGTTCCGATGCCAGGGAGTTCGGGGTGTCGCTCGCGCCAGGCCTTCGGCAGCAGCGTCCAGATCACCCCGGTCGATCGCCCGCCGGACTCGCACCAGGAGGGTGTTGCAGAGGTTGGCCCCTCCGATCGGCTCGACGATACGCAGAGCCTCGTCGAGCTCGGCAGCCCCTCGCTCGTCATCGAGGACCAGCCCTCGCAGCACGAGGTGAGCGGAACGAACCAGCGGCCCGGCGTCTCCGAAGAGCGGGAACGCATGGTCGACCAGGTCTCGGGCGCGATCGAGACAACCGAGATCCACCAGGAGGAAGCCGAGGTTGGTGAGCGTCGGCAGCACGAGGTTGGGGTCGCCCAGGATTCGAAGTGCCTCGATCGCTCGGCGATAGCGACGAAGGGCTTCGGAGTAGGTGTTCGCGAGATGCGCGCGGACCGCCAGGTTCGCCTCCGCGAGCCCCCATCCCCGCGAGGGAGCGAGCGTCTCACCGAACGTGCGACTCAGCTCTTCGGCGTCCGCGTCGGGGCGCATGCTCATCGCGGTCACGAGGAGGTTGTTCACCGCTGCCAGCTCGATGTGGAGCACCCCTTCGTCCTGGGCGGCACGCAGTGATTGGCGGAAGCACCGTTGGGCCTCTTCGTAGTCCCCACGGGAGAGGTGCACCTTCCCGAGCACGTTCAGCAACAGCGGCCTGGCGCCACGGTGCGCCCCGGCACGCTCGAGGGCCTGCGTGGTGAGCCACTCGGCCTCGTCGAGCTCCCCGAGCATCAAGCTCAGCTCCGCCTGCTCGGCCACCAGTCGATCCCGCTCCGCCGGCTCCAGGACGCGCGTGTGCCAGTCGCGCAGCCGGTCCCTCGCCTCTCGCAGGTGCCCGGCGCGGGCCACGGCACGGGCTGCGAGCTCGATGTATCGAACCGAGGTGCCGTCACGGGCCAGGACTCGGCGAGCGACCGAGAGAACGCCGCCGAGACGGCCGCAGACGACGGCGAGCTCGAGAGCTCTCTCGTCGAGGGCCCGGCACGCGCTCTCGCCATCGTGGCCAGCTCCTGCGAGGCAGAGCGCGAGCGCCTCGCCGTGGGCGCCTGACCGCCTCAGCCCATCGGCGAGGGCGGCGACCGATTCGGGGGCAGGGTCCGCGTCCCACTGCAAGAGAGAAGCCCGTCGCGGCTCGCGTTCGCGATGGAGCTCGGCGGCGGTGAGCAACGCTTGGTGCGGGTCCTCCATCCGCCCGACGATGCGCACACGAGCGCCCGCAGAGAGGGCGGCGTAGCGTCGCTGCCCCTCGTGCCAGACGCGAAGCCAGCCCGAGTCCAGGAAGGGCTCGAGCTCGTCGGGCCCCACGGCATCGGCGAGCACCTCGTGAGACCACCCGTCTCCGGTAGCAGCCATGGCCTCGAGAACGGAACGCCAGCGAGCCGGCAGAGCCCCCTCCACGCGGGAGTCCCCCGGCGCGAGACGGTCGACCAGGGTCCCCGCGCGCCCCTCGGTGATGGCCAGCAGGTGGTCGATCAAAGCTCGGTTCGTGAGGGCCGCTTCCAGCTCCGGCCGCGTCAGACGTCCGACCTCGATCCGTCTCGCGCCGGGCGACTCCGCCCATGGTGGCGTACCGTCGGCGTGTTCCGTTGGGCCTTCGTCCACTCCGAGGACCAGCCCACGGATTCCGGGCCCACCTCCGAACCATTGGGCGTGTCGGCAGGCGAGCCAGCGGTCGAGGAGCGCGCGACCGTCCGCTCCCACCCGAGCGAGATCGTGGACGATCAAGAGTGGGGAACGCATCGCGCACACCTCCGCCCCGAGCGCCAGCGTGTCGTTGAAGCGCAGCTCGCGAGCTTGACGTTCCTCCTCGAACGCTTCCCCGTCTTGGGTCGCAGCGTCGGTTGGGACCTGTGCTGCCGACGGGCCTCGCCCAGTCAGACGTTCGAGCGCGATGGTGAGCTGCGCACGTAGGCTCGCTTCGAGCGACCCTCCGCGTCGTCCGCTGAGGTGGATGACCAGATGCCCTTCCCGCTCCATGCGGTGCGCATAGGTGGCGACGACGCTCTCGGGATCGGCGTCTTCCGGCCCCGAGAGGAGCACGAGTTCGACGGCCTCCGACCCGCGTTTCGCGGCGTCGTCCAAGAGCGCCATCGTCCGCAGTCGGCCAGCGGCGATGGCTTCGGCGACGACGGCGAGCGGTGTGCTGTTCATGGGCCTCTTCGTGCGGGACATCCCACGTAGATGCTCAGCCCCTCCCCAGTCGTGGTGGCGAGGCGGCAGGTTCGAGGGCATAGCACGACCCGAGACCCCCCTTCGAAGTACCACCAACCGTCACCGCAGTCGGCCGAGCTCCCATGGCGCTCGAGCAGGTTGGACGCCCCATCCTCGAGCTCGAGGGAGACCTCGAAGAGCGCGGGATCGTAGTCCCACACGAACCCGCGCGGTGGAGGTTGCGGCAACGTGTACTCACACGGGAGCGGGCGCCGCTCGATCGCGGTCTCGGCGATGTCCTCGATGATGTCGGAGTACTCGCCACAGATCGATCGCTCCAATCCACCGGTGAGTCGTGCGAGCTCCGCGTAGTTGGCGCCCGCCGCGAGGGGGGTGAAGCGGGTCTCGCACCCCCGCCGAACGTCTTCCTGCGTCCCGACCACCGCGTGAAAGGTGAAGTCGCGCCCGCTCATCTCGCGAAAGACATCGCGAAAGTGCACCGGGTCCATGGTCGTGTCGGCCAACGAGACCACGACCAGGTGGAGCTCCGAATCGGAACGGAGCCAGCGCTCGTAGGTGTCGTAGCCGGCCAGAGCGCCCGGCAAGCTGCCGCCCATGGGTAGGTGGTAGCCGCGGCGGGCGAGTGCTGGAGGTGCCGAGACCGCGAGCCCGGGGGGTGCGAGAAACACCGAGAGCACGTCCGTGCGACTCTCGACGACGGCTTCCCAGTACTCGTGAACGACCCTGGCGAATTCGCCGTAGAGCCGCCGCTGACACCCGATGTCCAGGAACCCGCAGCTGTCTTGGATCATCCAGACGATGTCGATGGGTGCCGTCGCTTCACGAGCCCGTACGGTGTAGTCCGCCGTCGGACAAACGTCGCGGAAGGCGTCCGTCTCCACGGCCACGCCGCCGTCGGGGACCGGCTCGAGGCGATGGGACTGTGCGCAGGCGGCGGAGATGAGAAGGACGGTCGGAAGAAGGCGCACGTCGAGTACTCAGAGCAACGCGCGTGCCACACCTCAGGGGCCAATCGCCTGCAAAAATGCGGCTGAGGTGGGCGCGGTCGTGCGCCCTTGCGCAGGGCCGTTAAGAAATTGGCAGTCCGCGGCCCGTCGTCTCCGCAGGAGAGAAGCTCAGGCTCAGAATGGCGTGCACTCGCCGGCCTGCGGACCACCGAACTGGCAGCGGAACTCCGGGCCGATCATCTGGCAGAACGCATCGCCGCCAAAGAAGTCGCAGCGGGGCGCACAGACGCTGAAGCTGGACTCGTAGCAGACCTGGTCGACGTTCCCGACGCCGACACAGTCGGCATCCGAGAAGCAGCGGCAGGTGAAGATGTCGACGAACCCATCGCCATCGTCATCGGTGCCGTCGCAGCATTCGCCGCCACCGCCGAAGGGCGAGCAGTCGGTGTCCGCGCAATCCACCCGTCCGTCGCGGTCGTCGTCGGCGCCGTTGGTGCACATCGTGGGGCCGATCTCGTTCATGACGCCGGCGCCCATGTCGCCCGGCGGCGGCCCCATGTCCGGGAGGCAAATGGGCTCGAGCTGGCAAACGGGGTCACGGCAGTCCACGCGTCCGTCGCAGTCGTCGTCGACGCCGTTGCTGCAGTTCTCGGGGCGCGGTACGCAGCAAGCCGGGTCGGCGCTGCAGAAGGGATCGGCACAGTCGGTCAGGCCGTTGCAGTCGTCGTCGTTGCCGTTGATGCAGCTGATCTCGAAGGGCTGACAGGACGGGCCGCACGCCGGGTCGCCGAAGCAGTCCGGATCGTCGCAGTCGGTGAGACCGTCGCAGTCCTCGTCGATCGGGATGTCGCAGATCTCGGCGATGCACACCGAGCAGAGCGGGTTGCCCGTGCAGTCCGGGTCCACGCAGTCCACCAGTCCGTCGCAGTCGTCGTCGCGGCCGTTGCGGCAGCGCTCGGCGACGCACTCGCCCGAGCAGGTCGGGTCGAGGAGGCACTCCGTGTCGTCGCAGTCCGCCCGGCCGTCGCAGTCGTCGTCGATGGCGTTGTTGCAGAGCTCGAAGGGCGCGCAGAAGTCGCAGCGCGGATCCATCGTGCAGTCCGGGTCGTCGCAGTCGACGCTGCCATCGCAGTCGTCGTCCGCGCCGTTGCGGCAGGACTCCGGTGACGGCACACAGCAGCGCGGGTCGTCGTCGCAGGCCGGATCCATGCAGTCGGCGAGGCCGTTGCAGTCGTTGTCCCGGCCGTCACCGCAGCGCTCCGGCCGCGGGACACAGCAGATCGGGTCGTCGACGCAGTCGGGGTCGCTGCAGTCGGGGAAGCCGTCGCAGTCGTTGTCGGTGCCGTCGCCGCAGACCTCGGCGCCGGTCGGCATGCAGCAGCGCATGTCGGCGACACAGTCGCGGTCGGCGCAGTCCGTCAGGCCGTCGCAGTCGTTGTCGTTCCCGTCACGGCAGTTCGCCTCACGCTCGGTGCACATCTCACACGCCGGGTCGTCGCTGCAGTCGAAGTCGTCGCAGTCGATGAATCCGTCGCAGTCGTCGTCGCGGCCGTTGAAGCAGCTGAACTCGAAGGGCGCGCACTCGAAGCACTCGGGCAACATCGCGCACTCGGGGTCGTCGCAGTCGAAGAGGCCGTCGCAGTCGTTGTCGATGAAGTCGCTGCAGACCGTCTCGAAGGGCTCGCAACCACCGCAGCGTGGCTCGAAGCGGCAGTCCGGATCGCGGCAGTCGAGCAGGCCGTCACAGTCCTCGTCGAAGCCGTTGAAGCAGTCGAACTCGAAGTCCGAGCACATCCGGCATTCGTCGCTCTCGAAGCAGTCCGGGTCCGCGCAGTCGATGCGGCCGTCGCAGTCCTCGTCGACACCACCGCGGCAGCGCGTCTCGGTCGGGAAGCACACGCAGCCCGGCCGGCGCGAGCAGTCGCGGTCCTCGCAATCGAAGAAGCCGTCACAGTCCTCGTCGCGCCCGTCGAAGCAGTTGGTCTCGCTCGGCGTACACATCTCGCACTCCGGGCTCCCGGCGCAGTCGAAGTCGTCGCAGTCGAGGAAGCCATCGCAGTCGTTGTCGCGACGATCGGTGCAGGAGAACTCGAAGGGCGCGCAGCCGCACTCGGGCGTGCCGCCGCAGGCGAAGTCCGCGCAGTCGGTGAAGCCGTTGCAGTCGTCGTCCCGACCGTCGCCGCAGAAGATCTCACGGTCGGACACCGGCACACACTCGTCGCAGCCGGGGCGACCGAAGCAGTCGGGGTCCGCGCAGTCGACCCGGCCGTCGCAGTCGTCGTCGCGGCCGTTGAAGCAGTCGAATTCGCCGACCGGACCGAAGTCGGCCCCCGGGGGACAGTCGCAGATGCCCGGGAAGATGCGACACTCGGGGTCCGCACAGTCGACCAGCCCATCGCAGTCGTTGTCGGTCCGGTCACTGCACGACATCGGGTCGGCCTCGGGGAAGCACTCGCCGCAGACCGGGTCGACGCGACACTCGTCGTCGCGGCAGTCGACCAGCCCATCGCAGTCGTTGTCGATGCGGTCGCCGCATCGCTCGGGGATGCCGGAGCGCACGGCCGGGTTCGTGTCATCGCAGTCGCCACCGCCGCACTCGAACGAGAGCTCGCCATCGCCGTCGCCATCGACCGGGCGGAACTGGCAGCTCCGCGTCCGCTCGTCGCATCGGTCCAGGGTGCAGGAGAGGCCGTCGTTGCAGACCAGCGGCGGCGAGCTCACGCAGCCACGGGGCGAGCAGGTCTCCGTGCCGTTGCAGAAGAGGCCGTCGTCGCAGCGCGCGTCGATGGGCGTCGACGAGCAGCCACCGAGCACCTCGGAGCACTCGTCGGCCGAGCAGTCGACGCCGTCGTCACAGCGAAGGGGCGGTCCGGCGCGGCAGAAGCCGTCGGGACCGCAGAGCTCTCGGCCGTTGCACACGAAGCCGTCGTCGCACTCGAAGTCACCGTCGCAGGGCACGCGCTCGCAGCCACCGAGGGTGCAGATCTCGTCCGGGCCACAGCGTGACGAATCGGGCACGGACTCGCACCCACCGCTCGCCTCCACGCAGCGATCGTCGGTACAGCTCACCCCGTCGTCACAGCGGACGGGGGCCCCGGCGACGCAGGTGTTGCTGATGCAGGACTCGGCACCGTTGCAGACGAGGCCGTCATCGCAGTCGGCGTCGGAGCGGCAGACCACATCCCCGTCGGGGGGAGGCGGCGGGGCGCCGTCGCGGAACTCGTCGAGCTGAGTCCGGCCGCAGCCGATGGCCGCGACCGCCACCATCAGGATCGCGGCGCCATGCGCCCACCGGAGCCGCTCTTCGCTCGTCGTCCTCATCACCCTGCTCTCTCTCAATGGCCCCACCGGGCCCTTTCCGTCAGCTGGATCGTCGCGCGACGACCGCCGAATTTTCATCTCAGTCTAAAGGCAGGCCACGTTTTGGCACAGAAGCCGGCAGCGCAGCCCAAGGGTGAAAGACCCTGCAAGTCCGGGGCCCGACCCACGAGGGGCCAAGAGTGCAAGAGATGGCTGTCGAAACGCCGTAGAACGGACAATTCTGCCGCCAGCGGGAAACGAGCGCGCCCGCGGGTCACGCGACTGTGCCATGTCGTGCCACCCACCGTGACCTCTCTCACGTAGTCCCCGAATGCGCTGCGATCTCGTGCGTTGAGCGCTCCGAACCCCTTGACTCCCTAACTGATCCCGGTACACCACGGCCGCGCCAGCGGACCCCCGGTGGTGCCACCCCTAGCCACTCGAGAGCGAGCGCGATGAGCAACGCCATGATCGAGGCGCGAGACCTGTCCAAGAGCTACGGCCAGGTCGACGCCCTCAAGGACGTCAGCTTCGAGGTCAGCCGCGGCGAAGTCCTCGGCTTCCTCGGCCCCAACGGGGCCGGCAAAACCACGACGATGAAGATCCTGACCTGCTTCATCGCCCCATCCGGCGGGACCGCGTCCATCAATGGCGCCGATGTCTTCGACGACCCGATGGGGGTGCGACGGTCGATCGGCTACCTGCCGGAGAGCACGCCGCTCTACACGGAGATGCTGGTCCTCGAGTACCTCGAGTTCGTCGCCAAGATGCGCGGCTACACCGGCACGGACGCCCGCAAGCGCATCAAGAAGGCCGTGGAGCAGACCAGCCTCGGTGACGTGATCGCCAAGGAGATTCGGCAGCTCTCGAAGGGCTTCCGGCAGCGCGTCGGGTTGGCTCAGGCGCTCGTGCACGAGCCTCCGGTGCTGATCCTCGACGAGCCGATGAGCGGCCTCGACCCGAACCAGGCCTCCGAGATTCGCGACCTGATCAAGGAGATCGGCCGTGAGCGCACGGTCATCCTCTCGACCCACGACCTCGGCGAGGTCCAGGTCACCTGCGACCGGGTGCTCATCATCTCGAAGGGCAAGCTCGTCGCCGACGACACGCCCGAGGAGCTCCGTGAGCGCAGCGGCAAGGCGAGCTACCGGATCACCGTCGCGGACGATTCGAAGGGTGACGAGAAGCGCATCCGCGACTTGCTCGCCAAGGTGAAGGGCGTCGACCGCGTGCGCCCCCGAACCGCCGACGCGAAGGGGGAGCTGATCTTCGCCGTGTCGCCCTCCGGCTCGGACGACCTGCGCCGCGAGCTCTTCCAGGCGGCCGTCGACGGTGGCTTCGTGCTCCTCGGCCTCGAGAAGAAGGCCGAAGGGCTGGACGCGGTCTTCCGCGACCTCACCACCCGCGAGGCCGACGAGCCGAAGAAGCGGAAGAAGAAGAAGAAGGCCTCCGCCGAGGACAAGAAGGCCGAAGCGCGCGCCAAGAAGAAGGCCCGCGACGAGGCGAAGAAGAAGGCGGAGGCGGAAGACGACGAGGCCGAGGAAGAGGAAGAGCTGGAGACCCAGGAGGAGGCAGCCGCCGACTCCGATGCCGACACCTCGGACGAGTCCGATGAGACCCCGGACGAGTCCGACACGGATGACACCGACGACTCCGACTCCGACACGGATGACTCCGACGACGACTCCGATTCCGACTCCGACTCCGACGATTCGGACGACGAAGACGAGGAGAAGAAGTGATGACCAACATTCGAACCATCGCCGGACGTCAGTTCCGGAGCTACTTCAACGGGCCCATCGCCTACATCGTGGTGGCCGTGTTCCTCCTCGTGCTGGGCTTCCTCTTCTGGCAGACCTTCTTCCTCCAGCAGCGGGCCACGGCGCGCGAGATGTTCAACTACTTCTCGCTCATCAACTACTTCGCGCTACCCGCCGTCACGATGGGTCTGCTCGCCGAGGAGAAGCGCACCGGCACCATCGAGCTGCTGATCACCATGCCCGTCACCGACGCGCAGGTGATCCTCGGCAAGTTCGTCGGCGTGCTCGGCCTCTACCTGGTCATGATGCTGCTGACGCTCCCCTACGTGTTCAGCATCGGCTCCCTCGGTGAGCTCGACTGGGGCCCGGTCTTCGCCGGCTACTTCGGTCTCCTCCTCCAAGGGCTCGCGCTGATCGGCATCGGTCTGGCGTGCTCCTCGTTCACCGACAACCAGCTCATCGCGTTCTTCGCGGCGCTGGCCATCTCGGTGTTCTTCTTCCTGGTGGACAAGTTCCTCCCGCTGATGCCCCGCGGCCTGCAGCCGATGCTGGAGTTCATCAGCTTCGACGTGCACCTCAACCTCCTCCGCCGCGGCGTCATCGCCGTGCGGGACACCCTCTTCTTCCTCAGCGTCGCGGGTCTCGCGGTCCTGATCGCTTTCCGGTCCCTCGAGAGCCGGCGCTGGAGCTGAACCCATGGCCAAGAACGACAAGAAGACGAGCAAAGAGGCGACCGCCCGGCGGAAGTCCGGCTTCGCCATCCAGTCGGTCGGCACCCTGGTGTTGATCGCCGGCGCCCTCGTGGTGCTGAACCTGCTGGCCTACTTCTACGGCTTCGGTCGCATCGACCTGACCGAGAACCGGGTGTGGAGCCTCTCCGACGGATCGAAGGAGCTGGTCGCCAATCTCGCCGACGAGATGGAGATCACGGCTTACTACTCGGACAACATGCCGGCGCCGCACAACGCCACCAGCGAGTACGTGCGAGACATCCTCGAGGACTACGCCGACGCCTCCAAGGGCAACATCCAGCTGAGCTGGGTCTCGGTGGAGACTGACGAGGACAAGGAGGCCGCCGAAGAAGACGGCGTGCAGCCGAACGTCGTCCGCATCTTCGAGAACGACCGCGTCTCCGACACCGAGGTCTACGCCGGCCTGGTCATCAAGTACCTGGGCGAGACCGAGGTGATCGCGCCGCTGCTCTCGGTCGAGGGTCTCGAGTACACGCTCACGATGAAGATCAAGGAGCTCGCCGGTGAGAAGCCCGTGGTGGGCATCATCAGCGGTCACCAGGGCCCGACCCTGGCGCAGGGGCTCAGCAGCCTCCGCGAGGCGCTCCCGACCTACGAGCTCCGTGAGGTCGGCGCCGACGAGCCCATCGACCCGAACGAGTACCCGGCGCTCCTGCTCGTTGCCCCTGGCACCGAGCTGGGCATCGACGAGCTGATGAACATCGACCAGTACGTCATGAAGGGCGGTTCGCTCGGTGTCTTCGGCGCCGCGCTGAGCATCAGCGTCTCGGAAGGCCAACCGAACATCTCGCCCTTCGAGAGCGGCATCGATCGCCTCCTCGAGCGCTGGGGCGTGAAGCACCGCACCGGCGTGGTCCACGACTGGCTCTGCACCCGCGTGGCGATGCAGGGGCCCTTCGGCATTCCGATGGCCGTGCCCTACCCGCCCTCGCCGGACATCGCCTTCACCGACGAGCAGCGCGAGCACCCGGCCGCCTTCCGGCTGCCCAACGCTCCGATGCCGCTCACCACGCCGCTCGAGCTGACCACCGCCGGCGAAGGGGTGAGCATCAAGGTGCTCGCCCGCTCCAGCGAGAACAGCTGGCTCGTGACGGGCGACACCCTCGACCTCGCACCGAAGCAGCCGCGCGAGTGGATCCCGACGAACACCCAGGGCCCCTTCGAGCTCATGGTCGCGATCGAGGGTCAGCTCCCCAGCGCCTTCGCGGGCGGTGGCGGCGCGATGAGCAGCGACGAGGGCCCGGCCCCGAGCCCCGAGCTCGAGGAGTCGGACGGCGAGGTCCGCGTGCTGGTCGTCGGCTCGTCCGGCGTTCTCCGCGACGAGTTCCTCCCGCCGGCGAACCAGGGCCGGCCCCGCGACCTCGGCGCGCTCATGGCGCTCGCGCTCAACAGCATCGACTGGCTCGCCGCCGAGTCGGAGCTCATCGCCATCCGCGCAAAGAACGTCGAAGACCCGAAGCTGCAGGTGCCGGACGCCGTCGCCGAAGCCGAGGACGAGGCGCTCGAGGCGATGGAAGCCGAGGACCGCGAAGCGGCGGAGGAAGCGCTCGAGAAGCGCAAGGAGGCGGTCGCCCAGTGGGACCGTCGCAAGTCGACCTACAAGTGGATGAACACGTTGGGGATCCCCTTCCTCTTCGCCCTCTTCGGGATCATCCGATGGCGCATGCGCACCGCGCGGCGGAAGAACATCAAGCTCTGACGAGGCGTTCGCGATGAACTGGGAAAAGAACCGACTGATGATCGCCGGTGTGGCCTTCGTGGGCCTCCTCGCCATCGCGTTCTTCGCGCTCAAGGCGCGAGAGGACGCGGACGGCGGCGGCCGAGATGGCGAGACCGAAGAAGAGGAAGAGCTGCCGGAGCTCCCCGCGATCGAGCGTGACTCGATCACGGCGCTCGAGATCAGCCGCCCCGCCGACGAGGAGGGCGCCGAGCGCGAGAGCGTGCGCCTCGAGAAGGACGGCGACACTTGGCGCGTCACGCAGCCGCTCGAGGCCGAGGCCGACACGACGGCCGTGAGCACGGTGCTGGAGAAGCTCGAGAACCTCGAGGTGACCGGCATCGCCGCGACCCGCGCGGCCAACCACGAGCGACTCGAGGTCGACGAGGCTGGCACCATCGGCGTGGTGGTCGAGCAGGAGGGCGCCGAGCCGGTGACCCTCTTCATCGGCGCCTTCTCCGATCAGGGCACGATGGTGCGCCTGCCCGACGAAGAGCGTGTGCTCACCGTCGGCGGCAGCATCAAGTACGCCTTCAACAAGGACCTGAAGGACTGGCGCAACCGCCGCGTGGTGGACATCCCGCCGACGCAGGTCGCGACGGTGACCTTCGAGTCGACCGAGGGCGGCACCTGGTCGTTCCAGCGGAACGCCGACGACGAGTGGGCCCCGGTCGAGGACCAGGAAGAGATCGAGCGCTTCGGCGCCAACAAGGTCCAGTCGGTCGTCTCGAGCGTCGCGCGAATGCGCGCGGTGAACTTCGCCGCCCCCGAGGTGGACGCCGCCGGAGCGGGCATGGTCGAGCCGACCGGGACCGTCACGCTCCAGTACCGGCCCGAGACCGAGGGCGACGAAGAGCCCGCCGCGGACGCCCCGCTCCAGACCGTCGTCCTGAAGGTCGGCGGCCAGCGCGAGGGCGCCGAGGAGTTCTACCTCCAGCGCGACGGGGACCCGACCATCTACGTCATCAGCAAGTACCTGGCAGACCGGATGCGTCCGAACGCCGAGTCGTTCCAGACCCCGGATGGCGGCGAAGAGCCGGCCGCCGGCGGGATGCCTCAGGGGATGCCGGGGATGCCCGGGATGCCCGGCGGCGGACCTGGCGGCCCTGGCGGTCAGCAGATCCCGCCCGAGCTGATGCAGCAGATCCAGCAGCAGATCCAGCAGCAGCAGCGGGCCGGCGGCGGCGCCCACCCCTGACGGCTGCTATGGTCCCGATGATGCTTCGCCTCTCTGCACTCGCCTCGGTGCTCCTGGTGGCCGCCTCCGCGTCGGCCGAGCCGCCGTCGGTGGACCAGGTGCGGAACATGCTCTCCGCCTTCGAGGATGGGCCCTCGGCGGAGACCTGGCGGGCCCTCGGGCCCGAAACCCTGGTGGTCCTCGAGCAGCTCTACGACGACGAAGGGCAGCAACCCTTCGTCCGCCTGCGCGCGATCCAGGCCGCCGGCCACTACCCGACCGAGGACAGCCGCGCGTTCCTCAAGCGAGTCGCGACCCGCGAAGGCCAGCTCGATCTGCACGTCCGCGCCGCGATTCGCACCATGGCGCGAGCCTTCGGCGACAGCGCGCTCGCGGACATCCGGCCCTTCCTGACCCACCGCGCGACCGCCGTGCGTGAGGGCGCGGTCCTCGCGCTCGGCACCATCGCCACGCCGCGGGCACGGACGCTCCTCCGCGCTCGACTGAACGTCGAGCGCAACGAGACCGTCAAGGCCACCCTGCAGCGAACGCTCCGCTAGCTCGCGAGCATCTCGGGGAAGAGCGGGGTCAGCGCCTCGGCCAGCCGGTCCTTCATCCCCTCGCCCTTCGGGACGAAGTGGTGGAAGCCGAGCAAGTGCAGGAGCTGCAGGTCCCGTTCCTGGGCGCCTGCGCTGATCGCCACGATCTTCGTCTGCGGCGCCAGATCGTCACCGCGAATCTGCATGCCCACCTCGATGCCGTTGAGCTTCGGCAGGTGGAGGTCGAGCAAAAGTAGATCGGGCGCCTGACCGCGAACGGCGTCGATCGCCTCCTGTCCATCGTGCGCACGACGCAGCCGGACTCGGTCCTTGCCGAAGAGCTCCTCGATGTAGAAGCACTCGATGCGCGCGAGGGCGTCGTCGTCTTCGACGATCAGGACGTCGACGACCCGCTTGGCCGCCGGGGGGATCGAGCCCTTGGCCATCGGCTCGGACAGGCGCGTGGCGATTCCCTTGAGCTGCCACGCGATGCCCTGAGCGCTCTGTGGACGGCTCGCCGGCTCCTTGGCCAGCATCTCCTGGATGAGCTGGTCGAGCTCGAGCGGGACCTCCGGTCGCAGCTCGCCGACCGCCGGGATCTTCGCGTCGATGTGCATCGCGAAGATGTGATTGAGCGAGTCTGCCGACGCGTAGGGAGTCTGGAAGGTGAGGAGCTCGAAGCACGTGCACCCGAGCGCGTAGATGTCGACCAACGGACCGCCACCGCGGGAGACCTGATCGCGAAGGGTCTCCGGCGCCATGTAGGGCGGCGACCCGACGACCAACCCGCGGAGCTCGCTGTCGTACTCCGGAATCACCAACCCGAAGTCCATCAGCACGATGCGACCGTCCGGGGTGAGCATCACGTTTTCGGGCTTCACGTCCCGATGGGCGAGCCCCGCCCGGTGCACGACGGCGAGCCCATCGGCGATCGCGGTCAGGTAGCGAAGCGCCTCCGGGATGGCGAGCGGCCGATTCTCGACGCGTCGCTCCCGCAGCTTCTGCGCGAGGCTGACGCCGAAGATCCGCTCCATCACGATGTAGTCGATCCCTTCGTGGTGGCCGAGGCTGTGGACCGAGACGAGGCTGGGATGGCTGAACGCAGCCAGCGCCTGCGCCTCCTTCCGCAGCGAAGGGAGGTTGGGCTGGGGCTTGGCCGCCTTGAGCGCGACGCGACGCTCGAGGTCCCTGTCCTTCGCTTCCCACACCTGAGCCATGCCGCCAGCGCCGAGGAGTGAGAGGATCTCGAAGTGCCCATCGACGATCTGGCCCGGCTCGAAGAGCGGGGGCTCCGGCGCCCGCGAGTCACTGCCGCGGAGCCCCTCCGGCGGACGCTCCGTCGGCATGGTGGCCGTCCGGTTCTCCTCGGGCGGCGGTTCGACCTCGACCTCGACCGTGACGGCTTCGGGGTCGTTCTCGAGCTCTGCGGCCCCCCGCTTCGCGGGAAGCGTCGGCCGTCCCGGATCATCCAGCTTGGTCACGGCGAAGAGAGAATAGCACCGGACTGGCGCCGGGATCCGCGGATTGGGGAGCCCTAGAGGTCGATGGCCTCGACCTCGCCGGCCTCCGCGCCGAGGAAGCGACTGGCTACTTCCTGGAAGCGATCGGGCAGATCGGTGACGGTGATTCGCATGCCGCCCTCGCCCTCGCGGCGCAGACCTCGGTCGTCGAGGATCCGCTCGAGCGTGAGCGCCGTGGCCTCCGCGCCGTCCACCACGGCGAGCTCCTCGCCCAGGGCCGCGCGACCCTCCGCTTCGATGATGGGTCGCAAGAGCGGATAGTGGGTGCACCCCAGCACGATGGTGTCGACGTCGCGAGGGGCGAGCGCCTCGAGATACTTGCGCACGACCTCTTCCGGGACCGCCCCCTCCGTCCAGCCTTCCTCGGCCAACGGAACCAGGAGGGGGGCAGGCTCCTGGACGACCTCGACCCGGGAGTCGAGCGCCGACACGGCGCGCACATAGGCGCCGCTCGCGACGGTCCCGCGAGTCGCCAGCACGCCGACCCGCCCCTTCCGGGTGGCCGCCACGGCCGCGGACGCGCCGGGCTCGACGACACCGATCACCGGCACATCGAGCTCGACACGGAGCATGTCGACGGCGACCGCACTGACGGTATTGCAGGCCACCACGAGCACCTTCACCCCATGCCGCTGAAGATGGCGTGCGCAGCCTCGAGCATAGCGGATGACGGTCTGCGCCGAGCGCGAGCCATACGGAACCCGCGCAGTATCGCCGAGGTAGACGAGATGCTCGTTCGGAAGCCGCGCGCGAATGGCCCGCGCCACGGTCAGGCCGCCGAGCCCACTGTCGAAGACGCCGATGCTCGCCTCGGCGCGGCCGTCGATCTCGTCGCTCACAGTCCGTCTCCCACGCAGACTTCACCCACGCATCGTCCGCTGAGGCACTGACGGTCTTCCTCGCAGCTGGCGCCATCGCTCGCTTGCGGGAGACAGAAGCCGCCGCGAGGCGACACCTGGCAGTACGCGCCCGCGGTGTCGCCCGGGCCGGTGCATTGCTGGTCGATCGAGCAGTCCTTGGTGCAAATGCGCACCTCGCCGCCGTCTTCGGTGAGGAAGGCGCGACAGTCGAGACCGTCCTCGCACACGTAGGCATCGCTCTCCGGCGTGGTGCAGATGAAGCCGATGCTCGAGCGGGTCACACAGAGGCCGCCGTCCACGCCGCCGTTCGCGTTCGGATCGCACTCGAAGCCCAGGGCGTCGACGACCCGACCGAGGCTGAAGAGGTTCTCGCAGCCACCCGCGAGCCGGGCGGCCTCGTCGCAGCTGAGCGAACACTGCTTGCTCGCGCCCGTGTCGAGGCAGCGACCGAGCAGGCAGTTGGTGTCGTCGTCGCAGGGCACGCCGTGGACACCGGGGAAGCACACCACCTCTTCGTCCGAGAAGACCGCGGCCTGCTCCAAGCACCCGAAGCCCGGCGGACAGCGGGTGTCCGGCGGGTTGCAGGTAGCGAGACAGAGCGGCGCCCCTCCGCCAGTGTCGATCGGCTGAGAGCGCGCAGGGCATCCTTCGCCGACGTCTCGCGGAACGCAGTAGTAGCGGTTGGCCGCGGCGCCGGGCGCGAAGGCCACGAAGTCGGCCAGGCAGATCTCGTTCGGCTCGCAGTCGATGGTCCGGTCACACGGTGACACCGGATAGCAGACGCCCTCGTCGGTCTCGGCGCTGGCTCGGATGCACTCGAAGCCTTCACCGCCACACTCGGAGGCGCTCCCGTCTTCGCGGATTCGGCACCCACGGAGGCAGAGCGAGGTGCCGTTCTGCTCGGTGCAGATCCCATCGCAGCTCTCGTCGCACTCGGGCGCGCAGAAGTCGGTGGCGTAGGGAGTCGCCTGCACGCAGCCCCAGCCCTTGCCGCAGTCGCGGGCGGTGCTGCACGGGAACACGTCCTCGTCGAGGTAGCCGTCGTCGATGCGACAGCCGGCGAGGAGCACGAACGCAACCAGGCAGCGCGTCACCATTGGGCGCTCCAGTCCAACGCGACGCCTCCCGGGCTGATGGAGAGTCGCGCCTCGGTACCGTCGCTCGCGCCACCGAAGTCGCTGAGCCAGAAACCGACGCCCATCACACCGAGCCCAGCCACCGCGAGGCCGATCGCCGCGTTGGCGATCCGCGCGTCGCGTCGACGGTCGTCAGCGAAGGCCAGTGCCTCGGCTCGGTTCACCCCCGGCTCCGGGTCCCGGCCGGACGAAATGCCGAAGCCGGTCGCGGCACCCGCGCCGACCACGACTGCGGCCAGACCGACCCAGAGCGCGGGCGAGAGGTGGCGATCCGTCGGCGCGACCCGAGCGGGGTCGGTGTGCGGCGGCTGAGGGATCGTCGCCGGGGCGACGGGGCTGAGGTCCGCCTCGAGTCGTACGACGTCTCCCTCGGCGAGCTCGACCGTCCGAACCCAGTCGAGATGCCCTTCGGCACGTACCCGGACCTCGTGCTCGCCCGGCGCGAGGCCGGCGGCTTCGATGGGCGAGCCCTCGTACGTGCCGAGCACCGAGCCATCGACCGCGACTTCGGCGCCGGGTACGTCCACGCCGACCCGCAGGGTGGCCGTGGCGACGGGCGTCTCGTCGAGCGAGCCCAGCGCATCGATCATGGCGTCCGCGAGCTCGCCGAGCTCGCCCTCGACCTCCCGGTAGGCGTTCGCCACGCTCTCTCCGGAGCGGGTGTCGATCCGATGCAGGTCGAAGATCCAACGCCCGTCACGGCGGGCCAGCGTCGCCGCCAGGACCTCGGCGACTCCCAGCTGGACGCCGACCCGGCCCAGGCACGTGGAGGAGCCGATGCACTCGAGGGTCGCTTCGTCGTTCTGACCGAGCTGCGCCTGGAACTCCTCCTTGCCGAGGATCGAGGTCGCTCGCTCGGAGCTGGCGACCGTCCCGATCACCAGCTCGGTGAGCGCATCCGCGGTGCCGGCGTTCGCGGGGTCGACGGGCAGCACGACGACCAGCACCCGTCGTTCGTCGGGCGATCCGTGCTCCGCGACCTCGGGCTGGGCGGCCACGGGCTGTGGGGTCTGCGCGCACACGGGCCCACCACCCCAGAGGGCGGCGACCACCAACGAGGCCAGAGCCCCGAGGGCCTGGCCATCCTGCCCAGCGCGCATCGCCGGGAGTCTAGCCCGTCGGGCGCGTCGGCGCCGGATGAAGCGGGCGTCCACGCACGTCGTGAAGTCACTTCGCTGCGCCAGGCTGTCCCTGCTAGGCTACGGGCTTCGAATGCCCTCCTCTCGCCGCGTCTTGGTCCTCGACGACGACGACGCTTCGCGTACCCATTTGGAGACTCTCCTCAAGGGCGCGGGCTTCGATGTCGACACGCGCGTATTGAAGGGCGCGCTGGAGGCGGTTCTCGCGGAGAAGGGACCGTCGCTCATCCTGATCGCCGTCAGTGGCGACCCGGCCCGTGGACTGGCCGTCCTCCGCTCACTTCGCTCGGACCCACGCACCCGCGAACGACCCGTCGTGCTGATCATGGACGACGACACCGAGGCCCACCCGGAGGCGTTCACCCAGGCCTTCGAGCAGGGCGCCGACGACGTGGTCCGTCGCCCCTATGGAGAAGGCGAGCTCATCGCACGGGTCGGTCGTCAGCATCGCATCCGGCGCTTCGTGGACGCGCTCGAGGACGAACGGAACGACGCGCAGGTGATGCTCGAGCTCACCCAGTCGCTCGCGTCGTCGCTCGACTTCCGCGAGATCCTCTACACGGTCGTGCGGCGGATCGCCGACGTGGTCCAGGTGCAGCGCGTCTCGATCGTCCTCGCCCCCGAGGTCGAGGACGAAGACGTCGGCTACGTGGTCGTGGCCAGTGATGACGAGCAGCTTTCGAACCTCCGGCTCGACCTGACCAAGTACCCGGAGATTCGCCAGGCCCTTCGCACCCGGCACCCGCTGACGATCAGCGACGCCTCCACCCACCCCGTGCTCGACGGTGTACGCAGCGACCTCGAGCACTCCGAGCTCAGTGCGCTCTCGCTCTTCCCCATCGTCTGGGAGGACCAGGCGATCGGCGTGCTCTTCCTCCGTGCGCGAGCCGAGCGCGGCGAGCTGAGCCGGCGCGAGATGCACCTCTGCCAGATGGTGGCCGGCGCCACGGCGGTCGCCCTCCGCAACGCCCGGGTCATGCAGTCCCTTCGCGACCACACCCAGCAGATCACCTTCGCGCGCTTCGAAGCCGAACGCCGACTGCGGCAGCTCAAGCGCTACGCCGACCTCTTCGCCTCGGCGGCGGAGGGCATCGCGGTCGTCGATGGCGAGGGCTACCTCCGCTTCGCGAACCCACGCGCCTGGGAGATCGTCGGTCTCCAGGAGAACCAGCTCCGGAGCCCGAAGCTCACCGACCTCATCCACCGGGAAGACCTCGAGCGGACTCGCTCGCTCTGGGACGGCTTCGCGCGCGGCGAGTACCCGCGCGGCGTGGACCTGCGGGTCGCCCACCAGAACGGCGATTGGCTGGTGATCAGCTGCTCCTTCGCCTCGCTGACCGACGACGACGGCTCCGTGCTGGTCTCCTTTCAGGACGTGACGGAGCAACGGCGCACCGAGGCCGAGTTCGTGAAGACCATGGAGTTCCTCGAGTCGCTCATCGACGCGTCGGTGGACGGCATCGTCGCGGCGGACATGGATGGGAACGTCATCCTCTTCAACCAAGGGGCCGAACGCATCTACGGCTATCGGGCGGAAGAGGTCGTTGGGCGGATGGTCACCCGCGAGCTCTATCCGGAGGGTGGCGCCGCCGACGTGATGCGCCGGCTCAAGTCCGACCAGTTCGGTGGCCACGGTCGGCTGTCTCCGACCAACATGCACGCGCTCGCCGCCAACGGAGAGCTGGTCCCCATCCGTCTCTCGGCGGCGATGATCTACGAACGCGGGGAGCCGGTGGCGACCTTCGGCATCTTCACCGACCTCCGAGAGAAGCTCCGGGTGGAGGAGCGGCTCGCGGAAGCGCAGCAGCGACTCGCCAGTACGGAGCGCCAGGCGCTGATCGCCGAGCTCGCCGGGACCGCCGCGCACGAGCTGAACCAGCCGCTGACCAGCGTGATGGCCTACGCCGAGCTGCTGAAGCGGAAGCTCGAAGAGGGCACCGCCGAGTATCGCGCAGCCGGGATCATGGTCCGCGAGGTCGAGCGCATGGCGGAGATCGTCAAGAAGATCGGCAAGATGACCAAGTACGAGACCAAGTCGTACGTGGGCCGGCAGAAGATTCTGGACCTGGATGCAGCGTCCGATGAAGCGACTTCCGATGTGGGGGGAGTCAGCGAGGAGATTTGAACGAGAGCCGAGAGGACGAAGGAGAACAGAGCGATGACGAGTGGGAGAGCCGGGACAGTGGTCCGGTGCCTCTTCCGCCCGCGCGTCGCCGTTCCCGGGTCGGTCAAGTCACCACCGGGACGCAGAACCGAGCTTCCATCGGGGCAGGGATCCGCGCGGCGCGCACGCCGACCGCGCTGACCCTCCACGATGTCGCGCACGAGTGCGCCCAGCTGGTTCGACAGGGCAGCAGCCCCGGGCCCCTCGACGAGGAGGCCCTACTCGAGCTCTACCTCGCGCGGATGGGCGCGGTGCTCGGCGGTCGCCGGCTGGTCGTGCGCATCGCCCGCGGGGACGGCAAGGTCGACCTCGTTCGTTCCACGGCTCCGCTCGCTCCCGAGCGCCGGGACTGCCAGTGCGTCACCTCGGAGGCGCTGCGGATGGCCGGCCTCGACCCCGACGACGCCACGCTCGCTGGCTTCGGCGTCGTCGACGACTACCGCTTCGACTTCGACGACGGAGCGAAGGGTTTCGACGTCGCGCTGGTGGACGGCGGACGCCTCCTCGGTGTGCTGGGAGTCGAGTATCACCCGGGCATCGAGATCCCCGAGCCGGACCCGGCGCTCTTGCGCATCTTCGCGGCCCAGCTCTCGGTCGCGCTCGGCCGAGCTCGCATCGTCGAAGAGGCGAGCTACCTCAGCGGATACCTCGCGAGCCTCCTCGAGGACGCGAACGTGCCGATCCTCGTGCTCGACCGGAAGCGGCGGGTACAGGTCGTGAGCCGAGCGTTCCTGGAGCTGACCGGGAAGCGTCGAAGCGAGGTGCTGCATCAGGACCTGACCGAGCTGGTCCCCGAGCCGTCGAGGCAGACGTTGATGCAGGCCCTCCTGCGCAGCCTGTGTGACGGCGAGCTCGCGACGATCGACGTCTCACTCCCGGCCGCCGAAGCGGAGCACCGAGAGGCCGTACTCGATCTGGTGTCGATCCTCGGTCCGGAACGCGAGGTGGAGGCGCTGCTCGTCATCGCCCGAGACCTCACCGCCATCCGAAGGCTCGAGGAGCAGGTCGTGCACGCGGAGAAGCTCGCGACCCTCGGTCAGCTCGCCGCGGGCGTCGTGCACGAGCTCAACAACCCGCTGACGAGCATCTCGGTCTACGCGGAGCGCCTCCATCACAAGGCCAGCGAGGACCCGAACGCCGACCCGACCGATGTCGAACGGCTCGGGCGCATCGTGCAAGCGGCGGAGCGCATCCTCCGCTTCACCGGGGACCTCGTGACCTATGCGCGCCCGGCCACGGAAGCCCCACGGTCGCTTCCGCCTGCCGAAGTCGTGGAGCAGGCGCTCGTCTTCTGCGAGCACGTGGTGCGTGAGACGCGGGCCGAGGTCGACTTCGAGATGACGGCGGACCTACCGCCGATCCTCGGTGTCCGTGGTCAGTTGCACCAGGTCTTCATCAACCTGATCACCAACGCCTGCCACGCGATGCCCGACGGCGCCGGGAAGCTGCGCATCGAGGGCGAGGTCACCGGGACCCGCTCGGTGGCCATCCACGTCCACGACAACGGCGCGGGGATCCCCAGCGATCAGTGCGAGACCATCTTCGAGCCCTTCTTCTCCACGAAGGGCGAAGGCGAAGGCACCGGCCTCGGCCTGTCGATCGTCCGCAACATCCTGCAGCAGCACGGCGGCGCCATCGAGGTGTCGAGCGAGCCCGGGGTCGGCACGACCTTCACGGTGACCTTGCCGGCCGCCGAGTGAGTCGGCGACCGGACCGACCACTCAGCGACCGATGGTGACCAGCAGCGCGTCGCCGCGCGCTTCGACTCGGTAGGCCGGGTTCGCGCCGGCGGCGAAGCGGATCTCGAGGACCGCGCGCTCGCCCTGGTTGAGAATCGAAGCCCGCGCGACCCGCGGGTGCGTGGCGCCGATGCGGCGTGCTCCATCGATGGCGTTGGCCCCCTCGAGGGTGACCTTGAAGCCGCTGTCCATGGGCTCGCCACGCAGGGCGGTGGGCGGAACGCTGAGGCGCAGGCGGAACTCGCGGCCACCGGCGACGTGGGCTTCGCCGAACGCGAGACTCTCGCCGCTGCCGTCGGACGCGCTAGGCATGGCGGGGAAGCTGGGGGCCTCGAGCTGGCCGCCCTCGGGCTCGGCCGCCTCGGCCTCGAGGCTCGGGTCGTCCCCGAGCTCGGGGTTCATCACCGGCTCTTCGGCGGGCTCCGCGAAGGCGGGCTCAGGCTCCTCGATGGGCGCCTTCTCGATCGCCACCACGGGACCGGCGGCCATGGCGTAGCCCGTCAGGGCGACGGCGCCACCGAGCAGCGCTACGACGAGGACGAGTCGTCCGACCCGGAGTCGGCCACCCTTGCTGTCGCCGCGGTCCGGCGTGCGCTGACCGGGCCGGGCCTGCCGACGCGGCGCGCGGGTCTGCCTCTGACGCTGCTGCGGGCGGCGCTGGGTGCGCTTCTGGCTCGACTTCCCGCGGAGGTTGCGGAGGGTGGTCCAGCAGCGGCCGGCGAACGCGCGGGTGCGCGCGGCCGCAATCTTCAGCCAGGGGCCCGTCTTGGCCCAGGCCACGCGCAGCCACGCACGGACCTTCACCCACAGCGGAAGGACGCGGCGAAGCGCCTTGGTGGCGACGGCGCGCGGGTCGCTGCGCAGCTCCGCGAGGAGCGGGTCGGCCTTCGCTTCGGCTTTGGACGCGGCGGCCTGGAGCTCGACGCTCTCCTCGGCGTCGGACTGGGACTCGTCGTCCTGGAAGTCGTCGTCGGCCTCGTAGCCCTCGTCGGACTCGGCCTCGTAGCCCTCGTCGGACTCGGCCTCGTAGCCCTCGTCGTCGTCGACCGCCGGCGCGTCGATGCCGACGCCGCTCCGGGCGTCGATCTCACGCGGCTCGACCGGCATCTCGAGCGGCGCCTTCATCGTGGCGGCCGGAGCCATCTCGGCGATCGAGGACTCCTCGTCGAGAGTCTCGGGCAACGCCTCGGGCGCTCCCGCGTCGGTGGCCGTGCTGCTCGCGCGGTCGAAGAGCACCGTCAGGGTGAGCCGGGGGATGTCGCCGTCCATTCGCAGGTCGACGGCTTCGAGCATTCCTCGCCGGCCATCCGACTCGACACCCTTGCCGATGGTCAGGAAAGGCAAGGGCTGCTCCACGATCATCGCGCCACCGTCGGCGTGGACGAGCTCGGTCTCGACGGTCGGTCCGACCCCGTCGATGCGGAGGCCGACACGCCGGTCCATGTCGATGGAGTCATCGACGTCGTTCGCGATCGAAAGCGCGCCGATGGCCTCGTGCCAGGCGTCGATCAGACCGGCGATGCGCTCGGCGTCGGCCTGCTCCAGCTCGGTGAAGCGAAGGCCGAACTGCCCGTGGTTCGGGCCGCTGTCCTCGGCCCAGACCACTTCGGCGTCCGCAGCGACGGAGCCCCCGTCTTCTGGCGAGCGAAAGCGACATCGCAGCTTCGACCCCACATCGGGCAGCACCGCGGAGCGCATCGCGAGACCGCCGAGCCCGACGTCGATCGCGTCGGCCGGGAAGGACTCGTCGTGACCCTCCGGGTAGAGGTCGACGAGCACGTCGTCGAGGGGAACTCGGGTCGTCTGGGGATCACGTCGCTCGCTGGCTGCTTCCATGTCGTTGCCTCTTTCGGCGCCACTCGGCGCCCCTTTCACGCATGGCGGATGGAGGGGCGCTGGGTCCAATTTTCGGCAAATCGGACCCGATTCCGGGGACCTGAAGCGCCGGCTGCCCCGTTCCGGGTCGAGCCGCGACGGATGTGTAACGAGGGGTGAGGAGTGAACCGGCTACGCTTTTTTTCGCGTGTGGTGCTCGACGAGACGATGGGCCGTCCCGTGCGGACTGGCTCTGATGGTCGCCTGTCAGGGTGAGATCAGCGATCCGACCGCTGACTGGCCGACCGATCCGGACGGACCGCCGCCGCTCGACTGCACCGAGCTGCAACCCGGTCGCGCACCGATGCGACGGCTCACGGTCCACGAGTACGACAACACCGTTCGGGACCTGCTCGGCGATACGACCGGACCGGCCACGCGCTTGATCGACGACGAGCGCGGTGTGACGAGCGCGGACGCGCGCTTGGTCACCGTGCTTCTGGTCGAGCAATACATGGCCGCCGCCGAGGACGTGGCGGCTCGGGCCATCGCCGATCTTCCGGCCGTGCTCGAGTGCGACCGCGCCACGATGGGAGAGGAAGAGTGCGCCCGGCGCTTCATCGACCGTATCGGGAGCCGGGCGTTCCGTCGGCCGCTCGCCGACGAGGAAGCGGCGACCCTCTTCGATCTCCACTCGATCGTGGCGAGCGAGATGACTTACGCGGAGGGCATCCAGGCGGTGATCGAGGCCGTCCTCCAAGCGCCCGCGTTCCTCTACCGCCCGGAGGTCGTGCCCCTCGACGGCGAAGCCATCGTCCGCCTCGACGGCTACCAGCTGGCCACGCGCCTCTCCTACTTCCTCTGGTCGACGATGCCCGACGAGTTTCTCCTCGAGGCCGCGGCGAACGGCGAGCTCGACGACGACGCGGCCGTGGCCGCGCACGCGCGGCGGCTGCTCGACGACCCGCGAGCCGAAGGCGCCATCCAGCGCTTCTTCGGAAACTTCCTCGAGCTCGACCACCTCGACGGGCTGACCAAGGACCCGGAGGTCTTCCCCGACTTCCAGCCAGCCATCGCCGAGCTGATGCGTCAGGAGACCGAAGCCTTCATCCATGCGGTCCTGATCGACCCCGCGGGCGACCGGAGCTGGGCCACACTCATGACGGCCGACTGGTCGATGATGAACGCCGAGCTCGCCGCCTACTATGGCGTCGACGGTCCGACCGGCGACACCTTCGAGCGCGTCGCGCTCGATCCCGCATTCCACTCGGGGCTGCTCACCCAGGGCAGCATGATGGCGACACGGGCGCGCAGCTACGAGAGCTCACCGGTCCACCGCGGCATGTTCGTCCGCGGCAACCTCCTCTGCGGCATCGTCCCGGACGTACCGGAGAACCTCGAGGTCGACCCGCCCGACCCGGATCCGAGCCTGACCACTCGCGAGCGCCTCGCCGAGCACCGTGAAGACCCGATGTGCGGCTCCTGCCACCGGCAGATCGACCCGCTCGGCTTCGCCTTCGAGCACTTCGACGGCGATGGTCGCTTTCGCCCGACCGAGAACGGGCTCGCCATCGACGCGACCGGGCTGATGGTCGACTCGGACGTCGACGGGGAGTTCGACGGCGCCGTCGAGCTGGCCGAGAAGCTCACGGAGAGCGAGCAGGCGCAGGCGTGCTTCGCGTCCACGCTCTTCGAGAGCGCGCAGGGGCGGGCCATGGACCACAACGACGGCTGCTCCATCGAGAACCTCGTCGGCGACTTCCAGGACTCCGATTTCGACATCCGCGAGCTGATGGTGGCCATCACCCAGACCGACGCCTTCCTCTACCGCGTCGCCGACCAGGACACCTTCCTGCCCGAGGAGGAGCGACCGTGAAGAAGCTCTCGCGACGAACGCTGCTGCGCGGCGCCGGTGGCGTGGCCCTCGGTCTACCCTTCCTCGAGGCGATGCTCGGCGCCCGACGGACCGTGGCCCAGACGGGCGCCATCCCGAAGCGCGTCATCTTCTGGTTCACCTCCTGCGGCCCAGTCCCGGAGACCTGGTGGCCGACCGGCGGCGAGACCGACTTCGCCCTCCCGATGGCGATGCAGCCCCTCGCCCCGTTCCGAGACCGGATCCTGATCCCCGACGGCGTGCAGATGACCACCGCCATCGAGCGCTCGGGCGGGCGCAACGGCCACGACATCGGCACCGGTCACGCGATGGTCTGTCGACCGCTCGCGGAGGGTCCGAGCGGTTTCGGTGAGTTCGGCCATCTGTGGGACGGTTCCGCGGGTGGGATCTCGATCGACCAACACATCGCGGATGCGGTCGGCGGCGACACGCGCTTCCGGAGCCTCGAGTACGGCGTGCGGGCCCAGGGCATCCGTCAAGCGGTGCCGAGCCGGATCTCGTACCGGGCGGCCTTCCAGCCGGTCATCCCCATGCACGCGCCCGGCGCTGCGTTCGACCGCGTGTTCGGGCCGCTCAGCGGCGACGCGGCAGCGCAGGCCCGTCAGGCGCGCCGCCGCGAGCTCGTGCTCGGCGCGGTCCAGGGAGAGCTCGGTCGGCTGCGGCCCCAGCTCGGGACCGACGACCGCCGTCGGGTCGACGCACATGTGGCGGCCATCGAGGACATCTCCTCGCGGCTCGACGGGCTCGGTGGCGCGGTCTGCAACGTGCCGGAGCGCGGCGACACGACCGACGTGCCCGAGTGGGGCCGGCTCCATCTGGACATGATGGCCCGCGCGATGGCCTGTGACCTGACCCGGGTGGCCTCGATCCAGTGGGTGTCCGGGCAGAGCGGCCTCCGTCACGAGTGGCTCGGGCAGAGCGACAGCCACCACTCGCTCTCGCACCGTGGTGACTCCGACACGGCCGCGCGAAACCAGGTCTCCGAGATCGACCGCTGGTACGTCGAGCAGTTCGCCTACCTCCTCGGCGCGCTCGACGCCGTCGAGGCCGGCGACGGACAGACCCTCCTCGACCACACCACCGTGGTCTGGGTCAACGAGCAGACCAAGGGCATCGGCAACGTGCACCGCTTCACGCGCATGCCCTACCTCATCGCCGGCGGCGGCAGCGGCTACTGGCGGACCGGCCGAAGAGTCGAGGTCGGGGGCCGCTCCCACAGCGACATGTTCGTCAACGTGATGCACGCGATGGGCATGACCGACACGAGCTTCGGTGACCCGGACTTCTGCACCGGGCCAATCGACTCGCTGAGCGCCTGACCATCTCCGTACGGCTCCTGTCGGGAGTCGGTCGTCGGTTCTCGGAGTCGGAGTCGGCTCTCGGAGTCGGACAGGGAAGACCCCGAACCCCGCCCCCGTATCACCACGCGATGACCGCCGATTCCCAGCCCTGCGCCCAGTGTGGCCGCGTGGTCCCGATGAGCGCCCTCGTCTACGACGGGCAGGCTCGACTGATCTGCACCAGCTGCGAAGGCGACGCCGAGTACGCCGCGGCATCCAGCCGGGGCATCGTCCAGACGGCCATCGCGCCGCCACTGCTGGCGCTCGTGGGGACGATGATGTTCTGTGTCCCCCTGCTCAGTCTCTTCGTGCCGGTGATCTGTGGGCTCATCTCGATCTTCGCGTCGGTGCAGGCGATCCGCATGGGTGCCGACAGCTCGCAACCCGGAGTGACCGCGAACAACCAACCGCTGCTGCTGATCAGCGGGATCCTCTCTGGGCTCTGGGCGCTGGGCATCGTCGGCATCCAGCTGCTGTCCTGGATCGGCATGTCGCTCATGAACCTCTAGCCGGAGCGGCCGGGATCGGCTAAACATGTTCACTGAACGTGTTCAGCGAAGGTCCCCGAGCGAAACAGAAGCGTGAAACCCGCGAGGCGATCCTCGACGCGGCTCGCTCCGAGTTCGAGGCCGAGGGCTTCGACGGCGCGAACATGCGCGCCATCGCCAAGCGAGCTGGAGTCGCCGCCGGAACGATCATCCATCACTTCGGCGGGAAGCGAGAGCTGCTCCACGCGGCGTTCTTCGCCGACCTGGACGACGTGCTGCAGCGGGTCCTGGCGAAGCCCGGCCGCGGCCCTCTCGAGGCGCGGCTGAAGCGGCTCAGCCGCGCCGTGTTTCGGTACTACCTGGCCCGTCCCGCGCTCTCCCGGACTCAGCTCAAGGAGTCGCTCTTCGCCGACCCGCCGTGGGCGGAGCGTTTCGGAACACAGGTCGAGCAGGTGCACGCCACGGTCGCCGGTTGGGTCTCCGAGGCGATCGCGAGCGGCGAGCTGGCGCCGACGGACCCACCGCTGGTGGCCGCGAGCTACCTCTCTTTCTTCTACTTCGCGCTGCTCGGGTGGGCCCGCGGCTCGGTGAACGAGCCGGAGGCGATGGTCGCCTCCCTCATGGCCCACCACCTGAGCGCCTGGCGAACGGAGAGCCCATGAAGTCGATGTTCCAATCGGAGGAGGCACGCGCCTCGATGGTCGCGTGGCACGAACGGTTCCGCGCAGCGATCTCGAAGCCCCTCGAGAGCCGGCGGCTGACCACCCTCGACGGAGAGACCCACGTGCTGGTCGGCGGGCCCCCCGAGGGCGAGCCGCTGGTGCTCATGCACGGTGCCCTGGCGTCGTCGGCCCACCTGCTCCACGAGCTCGAACCACTGGCCGATCGCTTCTGCGTGTACGCGGTCGACGTCATCGGTCAGTCGGTCATGAGCGCCGACACCCAACTCGACGTACGAACCGAAGCCTACGGCCGATGGGCGAGCGAGGTGCTCGACCTGCTGCAGCTCGACCGAGCCCACGTGGTCGGCGTGAGCTGGGGCGGGTTCGTCGCGCAGCAACTGGCGACGATGAGCCCCGAGCGAATCCGAACACTGACCCTGCTCGTGCCCGCCGGTGTGGTGCCGAGCCCCTTCTCGAGCTTCTGGAAGCTGGGCGTGCCGCTGGCGATGTACCGCTCGTTCCCGAGCGAGGCTCGGCGCGCGAAGCTCCTCGGCCGACTGCTGAGCACACCCGACGACGAGCTCTGGGGCCCCTTCCTCGCCGAGGCCTTTCGCGCCTACCGCCTGGACATGCGAGTCCCGGCTCTCACGAAGGACGGGCAGCTCGCCGACCTGCGGGCGCCGACGATGGTGGTCGCCGCCGATGCCGACCTGAGCTTCCCGGGGGCCAAGCTCCTCACGCGAGCCGCGGAGCTCTTCCCGCGGCTCGAGACGACCGAGCTCATCGAGGGGCGGCACTGCCCGCCCACCACCGACGAGTTCCGCCGCTGGCTGTCGGAGCGAATCTCGCGCTTCATCGAGTCGACGTCGCTTCCGGCCGCAGCCGAGTAGCTCAGAGAGCGCGCCAACCGATGGTCGTGAGCGAAGGGACCTCGACACCGGGGTCGCTCACGATCGTTCCGTCCCTCACCATCGCGGTGCCGAAGGGCTCGAAGTCCGCCTCCATGATGGTGCTTCCGTCCGCGCGCACGGTCCCGAGGCCGCCGAGGACGAGCAGCTCGACGGCGGTCCCCTCGGCGAGGCCGGCGTCGTTGGGTAGCCGGAGACCGACCGGCTCCCCGCTGATGATCTCTGGCGCGAACGTGTAGAGGCCGAGCAGCTCCTCGCCCTCGGCCAAGAAGCACGGCCGCGCGCCGTCCGCGATGAAGGCGCCTCGAAGCTCCTCGTACTCGCCATCGAAGAGGCGCCCCGGGACCACGTCCGTCAGCACCACTCCACCCTCGAAGGTCACGTCGCGGGGGGCCATCTCGTCGCCGAGGGGCGGCAGCCCGATCGCGGGCACCACCTCGTGGAGCACCGCCGGCGTGGGGAGGAGCTGCACCGAGTCGTCGGGCGCGAGGGGCACGTGGCAGTACGTCGTGCCGTAGGAGCCTTCGCGATGGAGCACGCGGACGGCGAGCTCGTCGACGCAGCGCACCCCCTCTTCGAAAACGTAGGCGTACCACCCTGCCTCGTCCGTCATCTCGAACTGGAAGGTGCCGTCCTCGTTCTCCGGCGGGCTCGTGCAGACGAAGCGCCCGTCGTGGAGGCGCAGGCAGTGCTGCACCGTCACGTCGGAAACTCCGTCGCCGGCCACGTCGACGACCCGGCCGCGGATCCCCGCGAGCCATGTCCCTCCGCAGGCCGGGTCCGGCGTGCGGTCGAGCTCCCGCAGGATCGGGAAGTCCGGCGGCGGATGGCCCCCGACATCGTCGTCGCCTCCGCAGGCGATCAGGGTGAGCGAGAGAGCGAAGGCGAAGCGGGCCATGACCTGCGTACGACCGTAGCGGCTTTTCGTGACGTCTGGCGAACCCTCACTCCGGATGGGTGTCGCTCGGTCGGTTCAGCGGGACGGCGTCGTCCGTCAGCGATGCCTCGATCGCTTGGGGCGGACCGCTGGCCGGGAGGACGATCACGAACGCGGCGCCTCCATCGATACCATCGTCGACGTCGATGGATCCGCCGTGGTCTCCGACGATCCGATGGACGATCGCCAAGCCGAGGCCCGTCCCCTTCGCCTTGGTCGTGAAGTAGGGCTCGAAGACCTTGAGCCGGTCGGCCGCCGGAATACCCGGCCCATCGTCCTCGACGACGATCATCGCTCGTTCGTCACCGTCCTCGCCTTCGACCGCCTCGAGGGTCACCCGGACCATCCCGCCGGAGTCGCCGTGCCGGGCCTTCGAGGCGTCCAGACCGTTCTGGACCAGGTTGAGCAACACCTGGGTGAGTTGCTCCCGATCCGCGCGAATCGTGACGGGCTCCATCGGGAGCACGACCTCGATCTCGCCGTCCCGAACCGAGAGCCCCTCGACGTGGTGGACGACTTCCCGAAGATCGATCGACACCGCCTTCGGCCGAGGCAGCCGAGCGAAGCGACTGAACTCGGTGACCATGTCGTCGAGCCGCCGCACCTCTTCGAGGATGAGCTCGGCCGACGCCGGAAACTCCTCGTCGAAGGTCGGGTGTTTGCGTGCGTGCAGCTTCTGCATGGTCTCGATCTCCATCTGGATCGGCTGCAGCGGGTTCTTGATCTCGTGGGCGATGCGCCGAGCGACTTCGCGCCAGGCGGCGATACGCTCGGCACGCAAGAGCTTCCGTCTCGTGGACGCCAGCTCCCGAGTCATCTCGTTGAACGCTTCCATCGCCGAGCCGACCTCGTCCCGCCGTCGGACCCGCATCTGACTCTCCAGATCGCCGCTCGCGACACGCCGAGTCGCCTCTTCGAGCTCCGCGAGCGGCCGCGAGAGCGTCATCGTGAATCCGAGCGCGAGCAGCACCGCGAGCACCAGCGCGGCGATCGCCAGGTAGACGCTCCGCTCACGGAGCGTCGCGATCTCTCGCTCGAGCGGGGCGTCGTCGATGGTCGCGTGGACGGTCAGCGCCGGCTCTCCAGCGGCGTCGGTGAAGGTCGCGATGGACTCCGCCGACTCGGGGAGCTCGCTCGGCGGGAGCACGGCCAGTCGTACCGGAGTGACGTCACCCAGCAGATCGTCGGCGTAGTCGGCGCCGAGCACCCGGCCCGCGACGACCGCCACCGCCGCCCCGTCGCGAGCTACGACGCACCCGGTGAGGAGCTCGCGCTCGTCGCGCACGCCCTCGCCATCCCGCACGCGCACCTCGTCGACGAACGCTGCGTCGCCGGCGCGCGCGATCGCGTCCACGAGCTCCGCACGGCCACCGACCTGGTCGGGGTAGTGACCGGAACCCAGGATGCGGCCACGGCCGGATCCGGAGCGAGCATCGAGGAGGAAGAGCGCGTCGAAGCGTCGCCCCCGCATCAGCGGCGGGAGCACTCGCACCATCTCCTGCTCGGTCGCCGGCCCATAGCGCCCGGTCGCCAGATCGAGTAAGAGGCCATCGATGACCGCGTCGTGCTCGCAGAGCGCGTCCACGGCGCGACGGTCCGCCGCGGCCTGCTCCGCGACGCGCCGCTGGGCGCTCTCCACTCGCGTCGTGAGCTGGCGATGGTGCTCCGCGTAGATGCGCTCGACGAGGCTCGAGCGCACGAGCCACCCGAGGGCCCCGAGGGGCACCAGGGTCGCCACGACGAACGAGATCAGCAGTCGCCAGCGGAGCTTCATCGGGACCGCTCGGAGGGTACGACGCCGCGGACGCTCACGGGGTCTCCGTCCGCTCGCGCGGCAGGTGAGCGTCGCCGAGCCGCAGCCGTCCAGCCGCGTCGAAGCCCACGTCCTTCACCTCTTGATCGAGGTGCAGCTCGAGCCTCCGTCGGCCGAGCACCGCGGCTCCGAGCGCGCGCGCGGACCGCTGCTCGGCCGCCTCATCGAGGGTCCCGGCCACCCCCGCACTCCACAGCGCCCGAGCACGGGTCTGGTCCCCGGTCGCCGCGTGGGCCGCTGCCAGCAGCGCGACCCGAGCGAGCGGGTGCGCGATGGGCAGGGGCGGCGGCACCTCGGCGACGCGGAGATGCCAGCGACCTCGGTGAATCGCGTCGGCCCAACGCTCGGCGGACACCGACTCCACCCGTAGCCGCGCACCGTGCTCGTCGAGGATCGCCGCCAGCGCTCGACCGAGCTCTACCCCGAGCCGATCACCGTCGCGGACGAGGAGCACGAGCTCGCCCGAGAGCGCGCGCCGGGGCGGCCCGACCTGCGGCGCCGGCAACCCACCAGCGATGGTGTCCGCCGGGCGGAAGCCGACGCGCGCGAGCCGATCGCGCCGCAGCGCCCCCACCAACGCGCGCCACTGGTCGCTCACGCGGTGCGGATTCGGGACCAGGAGCACGGGCGCCACTTCCGGGAACGCGTGGGGTGTGGTCGCGCGCTCCGGCCTTCGGCCGTGGAGGCTGCCACCGGAGAACGATCCCTCGGCCTCGCCGAGGACCAGCGCTCGCAGATCGTCGTCTCGCGGACGCGGCGGTAGGAAGCGCCAGTCGCGAACGTAGGGCGCACCGCGCAGCGCGCTTCGGAACTGGAAGAGGCGGAGCTCATCGCCGACCATCCGCGGCCGATAGGGGCCGGTGCCCGTGCCGACGGCGGCTCGGTAGGCGAGCGGACGAAGGGCGAGCAGCGGCCGCAGATCCGTTCCCTCGACCGCAGGGCGAAAGCGGAGGGTGTATTCGTCCACGACCTCGATGGCGGGGCGGCCACGCTCGACGGCGAGCGGCGCCAGCCACCAGCTCGGGCCCCGACGGGCGACGCGGCGAAGATGCGTCGCGAGATCGCTGGCACGAAGTGGGCGACGGTCGTGACGGCGCATCCCTTCCTTCAGCACGAGCTCGAGCTGCCCGTCGTCGGTCAGTCGCGGCTCCCTGTCGACGAGTCGCTCGAGCGGATCGAAGACCGCGTCGGCGACGGTCGCCTCGAAGAGGCTGCCGACCTGAGTCGGGTCCGGTACGCGCAGGGGCTCCGGTGCGATCACGCGGATGGTGCCGCCGTATCCTGGCGGGAGGTCCGCGCGCCCCTCGGGCGCGAACGAGAGCGCGAGGGCGATGACGACCCAGGCGGACGCGCGCCTCATCGAGGCCCCCGAAGGATCCAGAGGGTACTGCGGCCACCGCCCTCCGCGATGGCGAAGAGCGACGGCACTCCGTCCCCGTCGAGGTCGCCGGCACCCGCGACGCGTACCCGGCCGGAGACCTCCTCCGACCACAATCGGCGGAGCCCGCCGTCGGCCTGGAGGCGCAGCAAGCCCAGCTCGTCGCGGTCGCCCGCTTCCTGGTCGCCGCTCACGAGGATCTCGACGTGACCGTCGGCGTCGAGGTCGCCGGCACCGAGCGCCGCGCCATGACCCTGCAGCCCGATCTCGCGCTGTCCCGTGCGCGCAACCAGTCGGCCCCGGGGATTCACGACGACCTCGACGTCCGCGACGCTCCCGTCGCTGCGCCGGACCCACCCCTGCCAACGAGCGTAGAACGAGCTCGACGCGGCCCGCGGCGGTGGGTGGCCCTCACGGGCGAGGAGCGCCGACGCGAAATAGTCCCGACCGTCGACGGGCTCGGCACATGCGTCGAGCCAGCGGTGGGCGAGCTCGGGGCACTCGCGGTCGGTCACCGGCTCGAGGCGCAGCGGCGCCCAGGCCAGCTGGTAGGCGGCGACACGGTCCCGCCACTGGATGGTCACCGCCGACCCTTCGATCGCCAGCGTCGCGAAGCTCCGGCGAGCGCCGACCCCCGGCCGCCGCCCAGGTGGGCGCTCGGCCCGACCGACCAGCGTCGCAGACGCACGATGGCGACCGCGTCGAATACGGACGACGGAGACATCGGCGTCACCCACCAGGATCAGCATCGGTGGTTCGGCCCCCTGGCCGGGGATCGTCCCCACGGCGAGGTATCCACTAGCCGGCAACGCGGCCGAGGTCACCTCGAGCGAGCTGCGGGAGGCCGCCGGTCGACGATCGACGAACGAGCGCAGCTCGGCGTCGAGCGCCACCCGCCAGCGGCGCGTGGCGGCCGGCCGAAAGAAGAACTGACGCCACCAGCTGACCTCTGCCTCGCGCGGGATCAGCGCGACGCGCAGCTCACGGTCGTCGGCGCTCAGGTCGAGCACGAGCTCGGCGCCGTCGCCAGCTGCGCCCGCGTCCGTCAGCGCTCCGGTCACGGCCTCCGAAAGCTCCTCGGCCAGGACGTCCGCCCGTGGGCTCCGCGGCGGCCAATGGGTCTCCACGCGAAGCGTCCGGCTCACGCCATCGCTGGCGATGCCTCGCGCTCCTTCCGCGAGCGCGGCACGTAGGACCTCGATGGTCGACCGGTCTCGACCGGGCTCGAGGGTGAGCGTGGTCGGCTGCGAGCGGCCGCTCGCCAGCCCCCCGACGACGAGCGCGAGAACCAGAGCCGCGCCCCCCGCGCGCCTCACTCTTCCTCCACGCCGCCGAACTGCTCCATGAGGAAGGTCGAGGGGTCGGCGATCTCGGGCGGCCGCGCGGTCTCGGTGGGAACCGTCCCCTCGAGGAACACCTCCTCGAGGGGCTCCGCCATGCCCTCGTAGGCGAGCAATCCCGTCGCAGGGTCGACCATGGCCGCCTCGACGCCGCTGGGTCGTGGGAAGGGCTCGGCGGGCCGATCGCCCTCGGCGGCCGCGATCACGTCCACCCAGATCGGCAACGCGGTGCGGCCACCCCCTTCGCGGCGCCCGAGGCTGCGCCGGTCGTCGAAGCCCACCCACACACCCGCCGCGATTCGCGGGGTGTACCCGACGAACCACGCGTCCCGCGCTTCGTTGCTGGTGCCGGTCTTGCCGGCGACGGGGCGCTCGAGGCGCTGGGCCCGGCGGCCGGTCCCCTCCTGCACCACGCTCTCGAGCATGCTGGTGATGACGTAGGCCTCCGCCGGCGTCAGCACGTCCCGGGCCGGCGCCCGCTCGGGGAGCGTGACCTCCTCGCCGTCCGGACCGACGACGCGGTCGATGAAGCGCGGCTCGGCCCATCGCCCGCCCGCGGCGAAAGAGGCATACGCGCCGACCATCTCGATCGGCCGCACGCCGCTCGAGCCGAGCGCGAGAGTCAGGGTCGGGTCGAGCTCCGACTCGATGCCGAGCTGGCCCGCGAACGTCGCGACCGCCTCCGGGCCCACCTGCTCGATCGCACGGATGGCGACGAGGTTGATGCTCTTCGCGAGCGCGGTACGGATGCGGACATCGCCCTCGTGGCGCCAGGTCTCGTAGTTCTGCGGGTTCCACTGGTCGTAGACCGCTGGCGCGTCGATCATCACCGTCGCCGGCGTGAAGCGTCGCTGCTGGATGCCGAGCGCGTAGACCAGCGGCTTGAACGTGCTGCCCGGCTGACGCAGCGCCTGAGTGGCGCGGTCGAAGCCGGGGCGCGACTCGTAGCTGCCCACCACCGCGAGCACGTCGCGAGTGCGGACGTCGAGCACGATGACGGCCGCCTGTGGCCCGAGCTCCAGGCGTGCCTCGGCCCGGCGGTCCTCGCCTCCGGCGTCGAGGATCGACACGCGCACCCGTGCACCGACCGGAGCGGCGACGGACGCGACCAGCGGCTCCGCTTCGTCGTCGGGCTCGGGGATGTAGCGTTCGGCGGCCGAGAGATCCGCGACCGCCTCGTGCCCACCCACGTTCAGCACGATGGTTCCGTGCTCGTCATCGGTGCCGGTGACCTCGGCGTCGTAGGTCCGCCCCTCGCGGAGCGTGTCGACCTCCTCGAGCGGACGCGGCCGACGACGCGGCTCTCGCAGGGGAAACTGACGGCGCTGGCGCGCGTCGTAGGTCCGAAGGCCCTCACGGACCGCCTCCCGGGTCGCACGCTGCAGCGACGCATCGAGCGTCGTGTGGACCGTGTAGCCGCCCTGGCGGTAGCGCTCTTCGCCGAGGATTTCGCGGAGCTCGCGGCGGACACGCGCCATCAGCTCGGGCGCGATCCCCTTCTCGTCCTCGCCCTCGTCGAGCTCGACCTCCGCCTCGCCGGCTTCCTCGATCGCCTCGACGGTGAGGTCCGGCCAGTACTGCTCGCGCTTCGCGGCGAGCTGACGAAGCACGTAGGCCTGCCGACGCTCGGCGGCCTCACGATGCCCTCGCGGGCTGAGCCGCGCCGGCGCCTGCGGAACGCCGGCGATGAGCGACGCCTCCGCGAGCGTCAGGTCCTTGGCGTCCTTGCCGAAGTAGTACTGCGCGGCCTCCTGCACACCGTAGCGGCCGTGCCCATAGTTGATGTGGTTCAGGTAGAGGTGGAGGATCTCGTCCTTGGTGAGCTCCTGCTCGAGGCGCCGCGCCAGGATGAGCTCGCGGATCTTCCGGGCGAAGGTCCGCTCTGGCGTGAGCAGGAGGAGCTTCACGACCTGCTGCGTGATCGTGCTGGCGCCCTGGGCCTTTCGGCCCTCCGCCACGTCGCGCATCACCGCACGGATGATGCCCGGGTAGTCCAGCCCTTCGTGCTGATAGAAGTCCGCGTCCTCTGCGGCGAGCGTCGACACGATCAGCGAGCGGGGGATCTCGTCGATGGGGATGACCGTGCGGCGCTCGGTGAAGACTTCGCCGAGCACCTCGCCGTCCCGAGCGAGCACTCGCGTCGTCTGCGGCGGCGAGTAGTCGCGGAGGGTCGCGACGTCCGGTAGATCGCGGCCGTAGTACCAGAAGATCCCCGCCAGCCCGATGAAGCCCAAGAGACCGAGCACGAGCGCGGTGAGGGTCAGCCGCTTGAGCCAGACCTTCCAGCGCGCGGGCTTCCTCTCGGGGCCCTTCTTCCCACGGCTCGTGGGGCGCTTGGTTCCCTTGGTCGGCCGCTTGCCGCCCCGAGTCGTCGTGACGCCCTTCCCCGGCCGCTTGCGGGGTCGCAGCCCCTTCTTGGTGGTCTTGCCCTGGCTCACCAAGGCGCCCCTTCGGCCGGAGCCGACGAGATTCGCGTGTCGAGGCTGTCAGTCCAAGGCATCCAGGCGATGTCCTACCCCGCGGTCAACGCTCGGGCAAAGGCGAGACTTCCCGAGCGGCCCCCTGGCGCTCGCGGACGACCCGCTCCCCATCACGGACGGTGGCGAGCAGCCAACGGGCCACGAGCTGGTTGCGCTCGGCCTCGGAGAGCTCGCCCGCGCGGTCCGTCGTGAGCGCGTGGAGGGTGATCGCGGCGGCGACGGAGACGTTGAGGCTCTCGACGAACCCACGCATCGGGATGGCGTAGGTGCCTTCCGCCCGCTCGCGCATCGCCTCGGAGGGGCCCCGGTGCTCGTTGCCGAAGACGACCGCCACCTTCGGCCGGGCCGCGAGCTCGGCGGGAGTCACGGTGCCTTCCATCGAAGCGACGTAGATGGCGTACCCCGCAGCTCGGAGCGCATCGGCACAAGCCACCGAGTCGGCATGCCGCCGCAGATCGAGCCAGCGGTGAGCACCCTTGGAGATCTGACGCGACGCGTGGAACCCAGCGGATCCGGGGACCACGTGCACCTCCTGGATGCCGAAGGCGTCGGCGCTCCGGAGGATGGCCGAGGCGTTGTGAGGATCAGCGATCGACTCGAGCACCGGCGCGACGCTGCGCAGCCTCCCAGCCGCCACCGTCTGCAAGCGCTCGAGCCGCCGCTCGGTGACCAACGGTCCGAGCGCGGCGATCACCTCATCGGCGGACGCCGGCAGCGGCGGGACCGAGCCCAGCTCGATCTCCTCGACTCGGGGATCGTCACGCCTCATCGGTCGGCGAAAACTAACTCGCTTCGAAATCCGGCGGGACTTCGAAGTCGACCTCGATCGAAGGCTCCCCTTCGTACTCGGGGGTGGTCGCCGGGGGAGAGGGGACATCGGAGAAGACGAAGCTGTCGCTGACCTCGGTCGCGTCTTCTTCGTCGCCCATCGCCATGCCGACGCGCAGGTCCATCGTGGGGTGCTCGCTGCTGATCGAGAGGTCTTCACGCATCTTGCGCTGGCCCTTTGCGATCACGTCCTCCACGCCCGGCTCGAGCGGCGAGGGGAAGTCCTTGGCGAACGCCACGGCTTCGCGCATCTCGGCAGCGCTCTGGAAGCGGTCGTCCGGGTCGAAGGCCAGCGCCTTCATCACCACCGCCTCGAGCTGCGGTGAGATCGACGGCCGAATCTGCGCCGGCGGCGTCGGCCGTCCGGTGAGGATCTTGGCGAGGAGCGCGTTGTAGTTGTCCGCCGCGAAGGGCAGCAGGCCGGTCAGGCACTCGAACGCGAGCACACCCGCCGCCCAGAGATCGACGCGCGCGTCGATGGAGCGCTCTCCGCGCGCCTGCTCGGGCGCGAGGTAGTAGGGAGTACCGACCACGGCGCCGGTGCGCGTGAGCGACATGGTCTCGTCGGAGTGCTTCGAGATGCCGAAGTCGACGAGCTTGACCGCGCCGTTGGTCGCCAGGAAGACGTTGTCCGGCTTCAGGTCGCGGTGGACGATCCCGCCTTCGTGAGCGGCCTCGAGCGCCGAGAGGACCTCCATGAGGATCTCGCAGGCCTCGGCGATGGGGAGCCCACCTTCGATCGCCAGGCGGGAGCTCAGCGGCTCACCCTCGAGGAACTCCATGACGATGTAGGGACTGCCGTCGGCCAGCGAGCCGAGGTCGAAGACCTGGACGATGTTCGGGTGGCCGAGCCGACCCGCGGCCTGCGCCTCACGCTCGAAACGCTTCTTGGCGTCGGAGCCGGAGCCGTGACCGCGGAGGAGCACCTTGATCGCGACCTTCCGCCGGAGGCCGGTGTGTTCGGCGCGGTAGACCACGCCCATGCCGCCGCGACCGATCATGTCTTCGATGCGGTACTTGTTGTCGATGGTCATCCCGAAGAGACGGGTGACCGACGGCGACTCCTCCATCTCGACGTCGCCCTGCGACGGAATCGACATGCGCCACATCGGCTTCACCGGCGGCCGCTCGATCACCTTCTTCTCGAGGGCGATCGGCTTCCCGGTCATCGGGCACTGGGTTTCCTCCGCGTCATGCGGAAGGTTGCAGTGTGGGCATCGGACGAATCGACTCATGACCGAACGGGCCCTCGAAGCTATCGCCTCGCCAAGCCTCTGTCACGTCGACTGGCGGACCGAGTGAGCACGCACACCGGCGGAGCCCATGGGCGTGCCGCGGCCGCGTAGCGGCGGCGAGGGATTTCGAGATGCGCTCCAGTCCTCAGCTGGAGGTGGAGCCGACTCGGACACCGATCACGAGGGTGCCACCACGGTACGACTGACCCGCCACGAAGAACGGGTCGCCGGGAGCGGTGACCACCTGGAGCAGGGGCAGATAAGCGTCTGCTTCCGGACGGTTGATGGACACCTGAACTCTGTATCGGCCGTCCGGCATCACCCTCTGAAGCCGAATGCGGAGCGTGCGCCCGTTGGGCAGCTCGACGTCCCGATCGACGCCGGCGCGGAGTTGTTCCCGCTTGCGGTCGAGGATCTCCATCGACTGGAAAGCGTTGAAGGGCGCGCGCTGGAGCGCAGGGATGTCGGCCAAGGCCGGATCCACCGTGCCGGCGGACTCCTTGGCGAGCACCACGATCACCTCGGCGCTCACGCGCTCCTGGGCCTCCGCGCGACCAGCCATCAACGCGAGCGCGAGCGCGGCCAGGGGGGCGAATCGGAGGATGGTGGTCACGGGCTTCATGGTGGACTCTATTCTTCCGCCTATTCTTCGGCGATCCAAACGACGGCCAGCGGCTGGCCCTGCTCACCTTCGACTTCGAAGACGGTGCCGGTATTCGCGCCGAACTCGACGCGCTCGACCGAAGACCCGCCGGGCGGGTGCAGCTGCACGTGGGTCGGATCGTCGATCTGGACATCATCGGGCCCTTCGGCGATCCGCTCTCGTCCCTCATCCGGATGGACGCTCTCCGCGATGTCCGGCTCCGTGGAGGGCTGCGCCAGGAAGGCGATGGCCACCGCGGCGGCGATCGCCATGGCGACGGCGACCACGGCGGTGTTGCGCTGCTTGCGCTTCTGGCCCTCGATGAGCTTCAGCCGCGGCGCGGGCTCGGCCTCGATGCCGCGCTCGATGCGCAGGAAGAGGGCATCGGAGTCGATGTCCTCGGCCTCCAGCTCGGCGCTGGCCCGCAGGACGTCCCCGAGCCGCTCCATCTGAGCCACGCGCTCCTGCTCGAGCTCCGACGCGTCGACGTCGCGACCCACGACCAGCGCCTCACCTTCGGTGAGCTCGCCGTCGTAGAAGCGTTGGAGCTTGTCGTCGTCGATGTGGGTCTCGGTGCTCATGGTCTAACTCTGGATGTCCAAATCACCCTGCACGTATTCCGCCAGAGCGCTCTGCATGTTCCGCCGAGCGTGGAAGAGCCGGCTCATGATGGTCCCCTTGGGGACCTCGAGCACACGGGCCATCTCTTCGTAGCTCAGCCCCTCGACCTCCCGGAGGAGGATCACGGCGCGGTGATCCTCGGAGAGGGAGTCGAGGGCTTCTTGAATCGCGTCGGCCAGCTCCCGCCGCAAGACGGTCTTGCGGGGGTTGGCGTCCAGCATCGTCGGGAGGATCGCGCCATCGCCCGCGACGTTCTCGTCGTCTCGACCGACCTTGTCGTCGTAGTCGAGGTCCCGGCCCTTCTTGGCCTTGCGGACGTGGTCGATGGAGAGGTTCATGACGATGCGATAGAGCCAGGTGTAGAAGCTGGCGGTCCCCTGAAAGTTCTGGATGTGCTTGTGGACCTTGATGAAGGCGTCTTGGACGATGTCCAGCGCATCCTGCTTGTTCTTGACGACACCGAGAGCGACCGCGAAAGCCCGCCGGTGATACCGGTCGAAGAGCTCACGGAAGGCGTTCGTGTCCCCGCGCTGGGCGAGGGCCACGAGCTCCTTGTCCCGCTCGCGTTCCTTGGCGGTCGTCTTGGTCGAACGCTTGGACGCGCCCGAGGCGTCTTCATTCACCTCGGCGTCAGCGGACTCGTCGCTCTCCGCCTCGCCTCGTTGTTCGCCAGCGGCTGATCCAGTCACAGAAGAGGCTCCCGACCGCGTTTTGGCGGCCTCCGCCATGGGCGCTTTGTATCACAGCTGCCGCCCTCGCCCTTCATTTCACCACCATCCGCGGAGATGGTGAACTGGACGGCTGGTCAGCGCAGCCGAAGGGGGGCGTAGAGCACACCACGGCCGCGCTTGATTCGGAGCAGCGCGCGGCCGTCGCGGAGGGCCGCCTGGATCTGCTCGGGTCGAGCGACCCGACGGCGGTCGGCCTCGAAAATCACGTCGCCGGGGACGATTCCGGCACGTGCAGCGGGGGAACGGGGCCGAACCTGTCGCACGAGGACCCCGCCACGCAGACCACGACGGCGCGCGTCCTGGCGGGTCAGCGCCTGGAGGCCGAGCCCGGCCGGCGTCTGGGGTGGGCTCTCGGGCTCCTCGGAGCTCGCGTGCTCGCCGTCGGGCCGAACCCCCGTGGTCACCGTGAACTGGCGACGGCGACCGTCGCGGATCGCCGTGAGACGCATCTGACTCCCCACGCGGGTGGCGATGACCCGGCGGAAGAGCTCCTGACTGTCGCCGAGGCCGTGGCCGTCGACCTGGGTGACGACGTCCCCGGCACGGAGCCCCGCCCGGTCGGCGGGCCCACCGGGCTCGACGCCTGCGATCAGGGCGCCGCTCGTGCCCGCGTCCAGGCCCATCTGGTGGACCAATGCGGGGGTCAGCTCCTGGAACGAGACTCCGAGGTAAGCCCGCCGGACCCGCCCGGTGTCGATGATCTGGCTGGCGACCTGCTCGGCGAGCTCACTGACGACCGCAAAGCCGATGCCGGTACCGCGGCCCACGATCATCGTGTTGATGCCGATGACCTCGCCGCGGAGGTTCACCAGCGGCCCCCCCGAGTTGCCGGGGTTGATGCTGGCGTCGGTCTGCACGTAGTCCTCGATCTCGTTCATCCCCACGCCGCCACGGCCGACCGCGGACACGACGCCCGCGGTGACCGTGTAGTCGAGGCCGTAGGGCGAGCCGATGGCCACTGCCCACTCGCCGGGTCGAATCCTATCCCGAGGCGCGAAGCGCGCGGCGGGCAGGTCGCCCTCGTCGATCTTGATGATCGCCAGGTCCGTCGCCGGATCGGTGCCGACCACCTGAGCCGGGAAGGTACGGCCGTCCCGGAGTCGGACTTCGATCCGTCGGGCGCTGCCGACGACGTGGTTGTTGGTGAGGATGTGACCGTCGGCGCGGAAGATCACGCCGGAGCCGCCGCCCCGAATGACCCGCTGGCTCTCACCGCCCATCAGGGCGTGGATGCCGCTGGGCCGGCCCGGTACCTCGACCCGAATGGAGACCACGCTGTCCGAAAGCCGGTGGGCGACCGAGGCGAACGCGTCGCCGAGGGACTCGGCGAACTCGATGGCGCGCTGCTCGCGAGCGCTCGGCGCGTCCTGAGCCAACGCAGGGGCGCTCAAGCTGAGCGCGAGGACCGGGAGGAGGAGGGTTCGTGTCATGGGGAGGAGTGGGGCTGGGTCGGACGACTCCGACATCGTTGATTCGCCTTCGAGGCCGTCAACCCCCGTGTCGGTGAGGCCATTCCACCGGGAATTGTGGCACGGGGATGGACGGATCCACATGGGTCCGGCATTCATGGGCCATGGCCCAGCTCCCGCAGACGCCCGAGCGATACCTCCGATCGCCCCGCTTTCGGCGGGACGACGACGGCCTCTGGCTGGTGGTCGTCGCCTGGGAGTGCGATGGCGAAGGCGGCGGCTCGGAGCGGGTGATCCGCTGGCCGGTAGGCCCCGACGGCAGCCTCGGCGAGCCGGTGCTGGGGGCGCTCGTGCCGGCGATCGAGACGCTCGATGGTGACGGCGAGCCCGCAACGGCCGAGGCCGAGATGTGCGCGTCGACCGGGACCGCGAGGCTGACGGTCGCCAACGGCGCTGGAGAGACCGAGCTCTGGCTCGAGCGCGAGGGAGCGCGAACCCTGGTCTGGGCCGCGCGTGGGATGGCGGCGGGTCCGGCCGTCGCGGACGCGCCCGGCGGGACGTGGGTCGCCTGGCACCACGACGTCCGCGAGGACAGCAGTGAGCGCGACGTGGCGAAGTGGATCGCGCTCCGCTTCGTCGACGACGAGGGCCGAGTGCACCGGCCCGCGGCCCCGATGACCGACCGCGACCGTGATCGCGAGGGGGAGGAGCAGTCGTTCGAGTTCCCTTCGCTGGTCGTCGGAGCGGACGGCGCCCTCGCGCTCTTCGGGCGGGGCTCGCACGACTTCTATCGCCAAGACCTCGACGGCGGAGGCTACGGCAGCCGACGCTCGCTCACCGACGGGAGCTGGGGCTCACGTGGGCGGCGGGTCGTCGCCGCGACGCTGGAGAGCGGCGCACTCCTGGTCGCGCGACGGGACCGGCGAGCGATCGAGCTGGACGTGATGCCGGCACCGACCGGCGCTGCACCCGAGCTCGAGCCAGCGGTGGTCGACGAGCGACGGCCGATCGAGGCGCTCGAGCCGCGAGGCCACGACCCGGCAGAGGCGCGAGGCCTGCACACCTACTTCGGCGACATCCAGCAACACAGCGCCCACAGCGACGGCGTCGGCAGCGCCGAAGAGGTGTACCTCCGCGCGCGCGACCGGTACGCGGACGACTTCGTCGCGTTGACCGATCACGAGTCGTTCCTCGGCAAGCGCACCGGACCGGGCGAGTGGCGCTACCTCCAGGAGGTCGCCGACGCTTTCGACGAGCCCGACCGCTTCGCGACGCTCCTCGCGTACGAGTGGACCGGGAAGATGTACCCCGGACCTGGCCACAAGTGCGTGTACCTGCCGGCGCGGGGCCTGCCCATCGTCTCCCGTGACGACGTCCCGGAAGGGGCGGAGCTGGTCCAGCGCATCGCGGCGGTCGGGGGCTGGGCCGCCCCACACCACATCGGTTGGACCGGCGCAGACGAAGCCGGGCACGACCCGGCGGGACAGCCGACCTGGGAGATTTGCTCGTGCCACGGCTGCTATGAGCACGCGGACCACCCGCTGGGCCAACGCGGCGAGCTCACGGACCAGCTCGTCGACGTGATGCTGAAGAAGGGGCACCGCTTCGGTTTCACCGCGTCTACCGACAGCCACGGGCTGCTCTGGCACCACGGCGAGGCGCGAAAGCGCGACCCTTATCGGACCGGGCTCACCGCGGTGCAGGCGCCGAGGTTGAACCGGGAGGCGATCTTCGCAGCCCTCAAGGAGCGCCGCTGCTACGGGACGAGCGGCGTGAAGATCCGGCTCGACTTCACGGTGGGCGGCCACCCGATGGGCAGCGAGATCGAGGCCGGCGAGCACCAGGTGCTCGGGAGCGTGGTCGGCGCGAGCGAGCTCGCTCGGGTGGAGCTCGTCGGCGCGACGGGCGTACTCGCGTCCGGGTCGGTGGACGGGCTCGAGGGGGCGCTGGACGTGACGCTGCGTTTCCCGGAGCCGGGGTATGGCTATCTGCGGGTGGTGCAGGTCGACGGCGAGATGGCCTGGTCGAGCCCGGTGTTCTGTGGGTGAGCGCGCCGTGCCCTGCGTTCGGGCGAGGGCACGGGGAGCGCCGCCTCCTTCGGAGGCTCGCTCTCAGCGCTGGTGCTGCTTGCGCTCGCGCTCGACCTGTTCCTTGTACTCGACCGAGTAGCGGGTCCAGGGGCGCAGCTCGAGGCGCTTGAGACTGATCGGCTCGCCGGTGCCTTCGCAGACACCGTAGTCGCCGGTCTCGAGCTTCTCGAGGGCGTTGGTGATCTGCACGAGGAGCTTCCGCTCCTTGTCGGCGAAGCGCATGAGATACGCCTGCTCCGTGTGGCGCTGAGCGACGTCCATCTCGTCGGAGAGTGGATCGACGTTCGAGATCGCGTCGGAGAGGTGGGCGCCGTGACCCTGGATCACCCGATCGCGCTCGGAGAGGAGCTTCTCGTAGAGCGTCTTCACCTGTTTCTTGGTGAGGCCCGAGTCGGGATGAGCCTTGGGCTCGATCTGAGGCTTCGAGCTCGTGCTGCTCGCGGCCTTTGCCTTCTTCTTGCTTGCCATCGATGCTCCAGGCCTTCGAAATGAAGGGGGCGAATCGATGCCACAGGGGGCTCAGGATTGCAATAGGTGGGGGCCGATTGTCCCGACCCGTGGGCGTTCGCATTGGCCGAAATCCGCTGGGTGCGACACGCTTCGTTCATGCGTGCTCAGACCCGAAACGCCCCCCACCGGGAGTCCCTCCGATGATCGATGAATCGAGGGAGTTCGTGTCACTCGCGATCGCAGTCGTGACCGTGAGCGACACTCGCACGGAGGAAGACGACCGCTCGGGAGCCATCCTCGTCGAGCGCGCGGAGGCGTCAGGCCACCGGGTGGTGGACAAGCGAATCGTCCCGGACGACCGACCAGGCCTCGAGGCCGTCCTGCGCGAGCTGATCGCGAACCCGGAGGTACAGGTCGTCCTGAGCACCGGGGGAACCGGGGTCACGGGGCGCGACATCACGCCCGAGGCCTTCGAAGCGGTCTACGAAAAGCCGATCCCCGGCTTCGGTGAGCTCTTCCGCTGGCTCAGCTACCAGAAGATCGGGACTTCGACGATTCAGTCCCGGGCCACCGCCGGCGTGGCCGGCGGGACCTATCTCTTCGCGTTGCCGGGGTCGACGGGGGCCGTGAAGGACGCCTGGGACGAGATCCTGGTGTTCCAGCTCGATTCGCGGTTCCGGCCGTGCAACTTCGCCGAGCTCATGGGGCGGTTGCAGGAGAAGTAGGGCTTCGGTCGCCCGTCACCCGATGTCGTCGGGCACGGGACACGGGATCTGAGCAGCGTTCGCCGCTCAGATGTCGACCTGCATGCCCTCGACGGCGACGAAGGCTCCGTCCCACTCGGCCTTGGCCTGCTCGGCGACGTCATCCATGAAGTCGTCGTCGTGGTACGGGTCGTGGTGGAAGATCGCGAGTCGCTCGACGTTCGCGGCCTTGGCCAGGCGCACGCCTTCCTGCCACGTGGAGTGGCCCCAACCGATGTGCTTGGGGAACTCCTCGTCGGTGTAGGTGCTGTCGTAGACCACGAGATTCGCCCCACGGATCAGGTCGAGGATGTTCTCGTCCGGCTCGCCGGGGACGTGCTCGGTGTCCGTGATGTAGCAGAACGAGCGTCCATTGGCCTCGATGCGGTAGCCGGTCGCTCCGTCCGGATGCTGGAGGGGCGCGGTCTTCACGGTGACGCCGTTGACCTTGAACGTGTCACCCGACTTGAAGTCGGTGAACTTGAGGTCGGCCTGCAGCGCCGTCAGTGGAACCGGGAAGGTCGGTCGCGCCATCTGACCCGCGAGCACCCGCTCGACGCCGCCGGCGTCGTAGAGGTGGCCAGCGCGGATCTCGAAGTCGTGGTCCGGGACGTAGGCCGGCGTGAAAAAGGGGAAACCGTTGATGTGGTCCCAGTGAGTGTGGGTGAGGAGGATCTTGGCCTCCTTCACACCCCGCTCGAGCAGGCTCTGGCCGAGGTTCCGGATCCCGGTCCCCGCGTCCAGGATGATGGACGTCCCGTCGACGTTCACCTCGAGGCAGCTGGTGTTCCCGCCGTAGCGGACGTGCTGGGGCGAGGGGCACGCAATGGACCCCCGAACACCCCAGAATCTGACCCAGAAATCCATCAGTGACGGACCTCCGGTGCCACCGGTGGCTCCCAACCCATCGACGCGGCTCCTTCAGCCATGGTCCGCATGCTACCTCACGGAAGGGCGGATCCGGCAAAAACGTGTCGGATCTCCGACGTCGCACCGCTCGATCCCCGCCCGCCGACTCGAAAAGTCCGGATCCGGTGCTACACCGGAGGATTCCCTTTCCGATGCGTGATGTCCAAAACGAGCCCGACGAGCGCGGCTTGCCGCTCGATGCGGTAGGCGTCGCGGGCGTCCGTCTCCCGGTGGTGGGCTTCGGCCGCCCGACCGTGGCCATGGCGGAGTTGCAGGTCTCGCTGGCCGCCGATCGGCGAGGGACGCACATGAGCCGGCTGGTGGAGCTCCTCCATCAGCATCGGGAATCCGTCGACCTCGCGGGGTTGGCCGTGCTGTTGAAAGACACCCGGGAGCGCCTGGACGCCGAGCGGGTGCATGCTCGCTTCGCCCTCCCCTACTTCGTCTCACGCTCCGCCCCGATCAGCGGCGCCACTGGGCTACTCGACCTCGACGTGGTCCTCGAGGGCCGGTTGGATGGCTCCGGGACCCACCGTTCACTCGAGGTCACGGTGCCGGTCCAGAGCCTCTGCCCCTGCTCCAAGGCGGTGAGCGACTACGGCGCCCACAACCAGCGGGGCCGGGTCTACCTGCGCGTGTCGCCGGTCGGCGAGGGCGTGACCATCGACGACCTCGCCGCCATCGCCGAGGCCCACGGCTCCGCCCCCATCCTCCCGATCATCAAGCGGGCGGACGAGCGACACGTGACCATGCAGGCGTACGACAACCCCGTCTTCGTCGAGGACATGGCCCGCGGCGTCGCGGCGGATCTGGTCGCACATCCGGGTGTGGGTGCGTTCCGGGTCCGTGTGGTCAACGACGAGAGCATCCACAACCACGAGGCGGTCGCCCAGATCGTCCACGACGAGTCGTGAGCCTGGCCCTCCGCTTCCGCCGACGCTTCTCGATGGCCCATCGGCTGACGAGCGGCGCGGCCGCCAAGTGCGCGACCCCTCACGGTCACGACGAGTACGTCACGGTGGAGCTCGTGGCGGCGGAGCCTCGGGCGCTCGACGGCGGGGCGAACATGGTCGTCGAGTTCGGCCGCGCGAAGTCGCGCTGGCACCGCTTCGTCGACGAGCGGCTGGATCACGGCTTCCAGCTCTCGGCCACCGACCCGCTCTTGGCCATCGCGAAAGAAGGCTTCGCGGAGTGGCGGCTCATCGTGACGCCGGGTGACCCGACCACCGAGCTGATGGCCGCGCTGCTCGCGGCGAAGTGCCAGGCCATCCTCGACGACGAGCTCGACGGCGCCCTGAGGGTGCGCCGCCTGACCCTCGACGAGACGCCCACCAACTCGGTCGTCTTCGAGGGCGACCCGCGCGACGTGCTCCCCCCCGGGGACGGTTGGTGGTGGCGCTCGGACGAGAGCACCGAATAGCCGCGCCGGGCAGCGGTCCCCATCAAGCCTGAAGGGCCTCGACGGCTTCCCGGACGAACCCCGCGTACCAAGTGTCGAAGCGGTAGCCCCGGTCCGGGTCGAACGAGGGGGCTGCCTCCTGGACGGCCGCGACGGCGCGATCCCCCGCCTCCTCGACGCGCGGCGTGTGCGGACTCGTCGTCAGACCGTCGCGACGACGAGCTGGGTCAGGTAGACCTGCCGATGCCGTGGGCTCACGTGGCGTAGCCAGGGGAGACCGTCGACGACTTCCAGGACCCGACCGCCGAGCGCTTCGACGAGCTCTTCGAGGACGCGGCTCGACGTGGCACCGAGGCCGGGATCCGGGGTGGTGAGCAGGAGCTGGCCTTCCGGGGTCAGCGCCGCGAGCGCACGCTCGAGGAAGCCGGCGGGATCGTCGAGGAGGTCGATGACGTTCATCGCGACGATGCGGTCATAGGCCTCCGGCGCCAGCGGTAGGGCGTCGCCTTCGGCGACCGCCAGCGCAGGCGCGGGGTGACCATCGCGCGCGACCACACTACGGGCGCGCCAGAGCGTGCGTGGGACCCTGTCGACCAACACCAGCTCCTGGGCGAGCGGCGCGAGCACGCGGGTGAGTCGACCGGCACCGGGACCGATCTCCGCGACCCGCGCGAAGCTGCCCTCGGGCGCCGAGAGTCGCTCGGCGAGCATCCTCAGCGGACCGTGCTCGACGGCGAGCCCATCGAGCATCGCCAGCGCATCACGTGCGGGTCCGTCCGGCCCCCCGACGTCGGCGATGCCGTCCTCCGGCCCCGTGATGTCGTCTTTGAGGGGCTCCGGCTCGGCACGGTGGTGGCGGTGTGCCGCTTCGATGCGAGCGAGGGCGGACCGGGAGACCTCGCCGGTCTCCGCGAGCGCCGCGAGGAACGCATCACGGTGCCGGGAGAGCGCGAGGTCCGCCGCAGGCTGGAGCACCCAGAAGGGGCCGAGGCGGGGAAAGCTCTCGTCGTCCTCCACGCACTCGAGCCCGTCGGGCGTGGTCTTCAGCGGCGCGCCGCAGGTGGGACAGACGAAGGCTTCGTTCACGCTCCCGGTCTAGCACGGGCCGGTGTCCGCTGGAGGACGCAGCGCGAAGGGCGGGGACGCACCGAGCGGCCAAGGCGCGAGACCTTCGGGAAGCGAGGAGTGATTCACTCGCGACGAGGTGGGGATTTCGGAGCATCTGCCCCTTAGAGCGGCAATCCGTTTGGAAGTGCCGCTATGGGCGTGGATTTCGAGTGCCGGCTCGTGTGCCCCCGCCACGTCCCGACCGAGGCGTAGTCTACCTACGTCGACCGAGGGTGTGAGGAGGTAAGCCGAGCGGGTGCCGCGAGTCGCGGTCGTGGCGGTGCTTTCAAACTGATTGCCGCTCTAGAAGACGAGCGGGAGCAGCCGGTAGCGGACGGTGCGCGTGTAGTCGCGGTAGGCAGGGTCCTGGGCGAGCAGTCGCTCTTCGATGAGCACCCGCGCGATCTGGAAGGCCACGGCGAGTCCGCCGATCGACCACGCGAGCCATCCACCCGGACTCAGCGCGGCGACGAGCATCATGAGCTCGCACGCGTAGGCCGGGTGGCGCAGCAGCCGGTAGGGCCCGCGTGACACGATGGGTCGTTGGGCCGGGAGCACCGCAAAGCTCCGACCGAGGGTGAGCAGAGAGATGGCCGTGCCCAGCGCGCCGACGACGAAGACCGTCTGCGCCGCCGGCGGCCAAGGCCCTTCGACGGCCGCCATCGCGATCGCCGCCGCCGCGACGGCCGCAGCGCCGAGGACCAGCGGAAGCCGTGGGCCGTCCTTCACCGGCACTCGCCAGAGGAAGAGCCCAGCCACGACCAGGTCCAGCGCGACCAGCGCTCCGTCCATCCAGACGGAGCGCGAGCCCTCGCCCAGCTGGAGCGCGATCTGCACCGCCCAACCGAGGGCGGTGGCCGCGAGGAGGATGTCTCCCCACTTGTGGCGGAGCCTCACCCGAGGCCGCTCAGTAGAGGATGAAGCCCCACTCGAAGACGTGGGAGAGGACGTTGACTACGACGAGCACCCCGATGAAGACCGCGATTCCGACCCAGTTCTTGCCACCGTTTTCCGACATCGTTCCCTCTTCCTCCGTGTGGGGCTCAGTGCCCGCGGAGCAGAATGCCCCATGGTCGCGGTGCGAACAATGGAGTCCCTACCCCCAGCGTGCGGGGGCGATCTATCCTGAGGCGAACGGCTCTCACCGGAGGTCCCCATGAAATCCATCCTCATCGTCGAGGACGACCCGCTGAACGCGAAGCTCCTGACGAATCTCCTCGAAGCGCACGGCTATCGCACGCGGCTGGCGACCACCGGCGCCGAAGGGGTGAGCGCCTTTGGTGAGGAGACCCCCGATCTGATGCTGATCGACATCCAGCTCCCTCGAAAGAACGGGTTCGAGGTCTGCTTCGAAGTGAAGCGGAGTCCCCAGGGACGGACGATGCCGGTGCTGCTGATGAGCGCGGTCTACACCGACGAGGAGCACGCGACGCGCTACTCGGAAGAGCTCTCCGCCGATGGATACCTGATGAAGCCCTTCGACATGAACGTCCTGATGGCCCGCGTCCAAGAGCTGATCGGAAGAAGCTAGTTGCGACAGCCTCGATGGCTGAAGGAGATCGACCGGCCCGACAACCGCGAGAAGCTCCGCCTGAGCATCTGGAGCGGGTACGCCGTGGTGGGCGCCCTGCTGGTGCTCGCGTTCATCGCTGGGGAGCTCGGCGTCGTGCCCCACACGGCGGGCATCTACGCGCTCATCGGCGTGAAGGTGCTGGCCAACACGATCGCGTGGGTCGCGCACGTGGCGAAGCGGGGCGTGCTCGCGATGGCCGGGCTGAACACCGTCGCGGACCTCATCTGTCTGACCGGCGCCATCTACTACACGGGCGGACCGCTCAGCCCGCTCTTCGTGACGTACGTCATCGAGATCACCGTCTTCGCGTTCTTCACCAACCGGACGGCGACCACGATCGTCGCGAGCGTGAGCTTCGCGCTCTACGCGCTGATGCTCTCGCTGGTCTACGGCGAGGTGCTCCCGATCCAGCAGCCGCCGGCCGCCGCCCTCGACGCCATCACCCTCCCCCGCTTCGGGCTGATGCTCGGCTACGCCGGCTTCGTGCTCGGCGCGACCACCTGGTTCACGACCGGGGTGCTCGCGGCTCTCGAGCGAGAGCGGCAGGCACTCCAGGAGCGCACCGACGAGCTGATCGAAGCTGGGACGCAACGCACCTATTTCATGGCGAACGTCACGCATGAGCTGCGGACCCCGATCCACGGGATCACCGGGCTCGCGGATCTCCTCGAGGCCGAGATCTACGGACCGGTCACCGACGAACAGCGGGGTGCGCATCGCGACATCCGCGAGTGCGCCAAGGGGCTCTTGCGCATGGTCGACGACCTGCTCTCGCTGACCCGCGCCGAAGCGGGGAAGCTCGAGCTCCGACTCGCGCCGGTGCCGGTCGACGAGCTCGTCGAGACGGTGACCAGCTCCGTGGGTTGGATGGTGGGCACCAAGTCGCTCGAGCTGACGAGCGAGGTCGCGCCGGACGCCAAGACGCTGCTCACCGATCGCGGCAGGCTCAGTCAGATCTTGGTGAACCTGCTCTCCAACGCAGTGAAGTTCACGCCCGAGGAGGGGCAGGTGCACCTCGCCGTGACTCGCACCCGCGACGGCATGCGTTTCGCGGTCACGGACACCGGGATCGGCATCGCGCAGGAGACTCAGGACGCGATCTTCGAGCCCTTCCGACAGGTCGATGGTGGTGACGAAAGGCAATACGGCGGCGTGGGTCTGGGCCTGGCGTTGGTGGCCCGCCTGGTGAAGGCGCTCGGGGGCACCATCCACGTGGAGAGCGCCATCGACGAGGGAAGCACCTTCACCGTGGTCCTCCCGCTCGAGCACCCGGATCACGATCGCACCGAAGGTGAGTTCGAGGATGCCGAACGGCTGAGCGCCTGACCGATTTCTTCCGTAATGCGGGAGCTGCGTTCGCGTCCCAACCGCGCACGGCGCGCACTCGGCGCGACCGCCCCTTCATGACCCCGACCCCCACCTCCGATGCCCCGGCGAGCCGCGGCCGTCCCCTGGATGGACGCGTGGTCCTGGTGATCGAGGACGTCCCGGACTCCCTCGCGCTCATGGCCCAGGTATTGCGGATGGCTGGCGCGATCGTGCACGAAGCCGTCGACGCGCGCGACGCGCTGGGACAGCTCGACGATGGCCTCCGGCCCGAGCTGATCGTCAGCGACATCGGCATGCCGGGGATGGACGGCTACCAGCTGATCGAGACCATCCGCGGACGACCGATCGACCCGCAGCCGCCCGCGGTGGCGCTCACGGCGTACGCGCGGCGTGACGACCGGCTGCGGGCGCTCCGGGCCGGTTTCCAGGCCCACCTGGCCAAGCCGGCGGACGCGGAGGAGATCGTCGCGACCTTGGCGTCCCTCGCCACGCTCGCGAGCGGGTAAGCTCCGCGCGATGGTTCACATCGCGGGAATGAGTGGCAACGAGATCTTCTGCCTCGCGCAGAGGGACTCTCGCCGGGTGAGATCGTGGTCGGCAACAGCGTCTACTCGATGGGCCTGGCGGGCGCGATCGGCTCCTTCGGCCGCTCGGTCGCTGGTGGCGAGATCACTCAGATCACCTCCCTGATCAACGAAGGGCGGCAGGCCGCCATCGCACGCATGGAGGAAGAGGCGAAGCAGGACGGCGCCATCGGCGTGACGGGCGTGAGCAGCCGGCTGGGCCGCCTCGCCGGCTTCACCGAGTTCCTCGCGCAGGGGACCGGCGTCCACGCGGAGAGCGCCGGCGCGCCCTTCTTCAGCACGGCGGCGTCTGGCATCGGTCTCTGGTCGCAGCTCGACCTCGGCTACCGGCCGATCCGCTTCGCCCTCGGCAACGTCGCGTACGCGCTCGGCCTCGGCCGCGGCATCGTCGGCTCGTTCCGGACCCTCGCCCGCGGCGAGGTGAAGGAGTTCTCGGCGATGTACAACGAGATCCGCCACACCGCGCTGCGCCGACTGATGGACGACGCCTCGCGCCAGGGCGCGAACGCGGTCGTCGATCTGCAGCTGCAGATGCTCCCCTACGGTCCAGGCACGGTGGAGCTCCTGCTCACGGGGACCGCGAGCCACCAACCGGCACTCCCCGACGGGCAGGTGGTGACCAGCGAGCTCAGCGGTGAAGAGCTGTGGAACCTGACGGCGCTCGGCTACGCGCCGTTGCAGCTGGTGATGGCGACGAGCGTCTACTCGCTCGGCGTGGCCGCCGGGCTCGGTGCGCTGGTCCGCGGTGTGAAACGCGGAGAGCTGCCCGAGGTCACCAAGATGATCTACCAGGCGCGCGAGAACTGCGTGGAGCTGCTGCGGAGCGAGGCGGAAGCCATCGGCGCCGACAAGGTGGTGAGCACGCGGCTGACCATTCGCGAGATCGGTCAGGGGATGGTCGAGCTCGTGGCCGTCGGGACGGCCGTCCGTCGAGCGCCGGAGACGCTGAAAGCCGAGACACCGGCGCTGATCCCCCAGGCGGTGATCAGCGACCGCCGGAGCACGAACGCCGGCGAGTCGGTCGCGACACTGGCGAATCAACAGGTCGCCTTCCGCGCGGCGCTCGGCCGAGGCACCGGCAACGCGGCGGGGCTGGTCGTCGCGCTCGTGATGGTGCTGATCAGCCTGTGCATCGGCTGCGGGATCGCCTTCGCGGCGATCTTCCAGAGCGGCTGACCGAGCTCAGAAGAGGAGGAGAAGGAGCATCAGGCCGGCGACGCCGACTCCGAGTGACACCGTGGCCAACGACGAATCGGGCTCTCTGGGAGGCGGAGGTCGCTCCGGTCGACGCACGAACTCCCCCGAAAGCCGACGGTCTCGGGCCTCTCGAGCGGCGTGGGCGAGACCGCCCTGGATGAGCCTCAAGTGCATCGTGTCACACGACTGTAACACGATCGGATCGGGCCCGTCGCGCGATCGGGTGTCGAATTTTACACGCGCGAAAGGAGCCGCTGATCTCCGAGGCCCCGCCGTCCTATGATGGAGAGGTGAGCGCGGACGACACCCTCGAGGAGGCCCTGCGGGCGGCCATCAAGGAGACCTGGGAGGCTCTGCGAAACGAGCGGCCCGACGATCAGCTCTACGCGTTCGGGCTCTACGTCACCCGAGACGTGCTCTTCGTGGGACCGACGGCCGGTTCCGAAGGGGCGCTCGAGTCCGCCGAGGAGTCTGCGGATCGTTGGGCCCTATCGCGTTCGCCACTCCATCTGTGGGGCGAAGACCGCTTCGATCGGGTGCAGGCGCTGTTGGCCGAACGACCGGACCCCTACGAGCTGGAGGACGACGAGTTCGCGAACGAGGTGGCGGCTCGGCTCGAGGCCTGCTTCCGAGCGCTGCAGGCGCTCGACGGCGAGGGTCTCTTCGGCGAAGGCGAGGCACGGCACCGGATCGTGGTGAGCGTCTACTCCGCCGACACCTCGGATCGACAGCGGCTGGAGCATGCCGCTCGGCTGAACCCTCCGGAGGCGCTGGCCGCGCTCGCGCCCGCGCTCGACGTCCGCGAACCGACGGGCGACCCACTCACGCTCGGCGACACGCCCGTGCTTCAGATCGCTGCGCTCGCGGCTCGAGACGACCTGCTCGTCGCTGCGGGCACCAGCGGCGAGCTCATCGGTTGGACGGTCGACGGAGACAGCATCGAGCCCCGCTTCTCGACGAAGGACGAGGACGAGCATTGGGCCGTGGCGATCGGCGTGAGCGGCGCCGTCCTCTATGGCTCGACGAGCGGCATTCGCCGCCGGGTGCTCGACCAGCTCGAGCTCCCGGAGGTGCTCCACGAGGGTTCGAAGGTGACTCAGCTGGTCCTGGCCCCGGATGGGTCCATCCTGATCGCCGACGAAGCGTTCGAGCGCCTCTTGGCGATCTCCGAAGACCGACAGCTCGCGTGGGAGCGCAAGCCAGGCGGCCGCCCACTGGCGATCAGCCGTGACGGAGCCGCGGTCGCAGCGGCCGGGAAGAACCACGAGAGCATCTGCCTGCTCGACCCGGCCACCGGCGAGGAGCGTGCGATGATCCCGGCGGCCCACGTGAGCGCTGCGGCCTTCGGCCCGAACGGGAACACCGTCGCAGCCTCCGGTCGGCAGAGCGTGGTCCTCCACGACAAGACGGAAGGATGGGCGGCCATCGCGGAGTGGGCGGTGGCGAGCCCGGCGAACGCCCTCGCCTTCTCGCCGAACGGCGAGCACCTGGCGGCGGCGCTCGGGGATGGAACGCTGAAGGTGTGGCGCGTGGAGACGGGTGAGCGGGTGCTCGACGTGCACGGACGGCAGGAGGCGCTGCTCGCCGTGACCTGGCTCGACGACGAACGGGTCGTGGCGGGGGGGCGCGATCCGGACCGTGGGCCGCCGGTCTACATCTGGCGCCTGCCCTGAGCCCTTCTCGGGCCGAGGGCAATCAGAGCATGGTAAACATTGCTATTCTGCTTCGCGCCGTTCTCGTGCTCTCCCGACGCTCTCAGTATGCCGACGCCACGCTCGACTGCCCGACCGCAGCGGAGCACGCGTGACCATCCGCCTCTTCATCGCCGACGACCACCCCGTGGTGGTCGAGGGCATCGAACGCTTCGTGCTCGGCGTGCCGGACGTGACGATCGTCGGCACCGCCGCGCACGCCCATGACCTCGAGGAGCGGGTGGCAGAGAGCCGGCCCGACGTGCTGAGCCTCGACGTACAGATGCCCGGCATGCGCGGTCCGAGCACGGTCGCCGCAGCAGCAGCCCTCGGGATTCCGATCCTGCTCTTCACCCTCCACCCCATCGACGACGCGATCGCTGCGCTCGTCCATGCGGGGGCCAAGGGCTACTTGGGCAAGAGCACTCTGATGCCAGCGTATGTCGAGGCCGTCCGCACGCTCTACGGTGGCGGTACCGTGCTCCCCGAAGCGTTGACCGATCGCCTCGCGGGACCCAGCCCTGTGCCGCCCGAGGAGCTCCTCTCCCCCCGCGAGCTAGAGGTCTTCGAGCGGCTCGCCCAGGGCGACTCCATCAAGGAGGCCGCGTTCCACCTCGGCGTAGCCCAAAGTACGCTCTACACCCACGCGGCCCGCGTACGGGAGAAGCTCGGGGTGTCGAGCAGCGCCGAGCTCGTTCGCTATGCGGACAGCTGGAAGCTCGACACCGACACCCGCGACTAGCGAATCGAGCGCGAGACACGGCGGGGCCAGGCTTGTCGAAGCGGTGCACGACCGCTAGCGTGGAGGCCTCGTGCTCGACAGCTCCACGGCTGACGCCGCAGCGTTTCGCGTCTTCTGTCGTGAGCAGGTCCGCCGGCGCCTCGAGCAGACCTGCCTGTTCGCGTTCACCTTCTTCTCCATCGCCTGGGTGATCGGCCGTCTCGTGCTCAGCGGCCACGAGCTCGAGAGGCCGGGTCGCTTCTGGCTCGGGGTGCTCACGCTCCTGAGCTTCTCGTCGTGGCTCCTCTTTCGGTACCTACCGCTCGCGAAGCGCTACCCGACGCCCTTCGCGCTGCTGGTGACGATGTCGATCTCCGCGTGCGCCGCCACGCACACCAGCATCATGAGCGACCTCGACGGCCCCTTCTTCTACGCCGTCTACATCCTGCCGCCGATCAGTATCGGGCTCGCCCTCGAGCTCCCCGAGCGAATCCTGATGACGCTCGCAGCGCCCTTCGCGTGGGTCTTCGCCTACTTCGGCACCAATCCGACCTACCTGGAGCACCCCATGCTCCACGTGCCCTGCATCATCCTGACCGGCGCGCTGATGGTGAGCGTATTCCTGGGTCACCACCTCTATCGAGTGGTCCGCGACCGCTTCATGCTGAACCGGCACAACGACCGGCAACGCATCGAGCTCGAACGCCACAGCGCGCGGTTGGAGCAGGAAGTGGAACACAGCTCGGAGGCGCTCGATCGGCTCGGTCGCGTGCTCGCGGAGACCAGCGTCGATCGCGAGGACGTAGCCCGAGCGCTCCACGACGATCTCGGCCAACTCATCATCGGCGTGCGCATGGAGCTCTCGACCCTCGAGCAGAGGCTCGAGCTCTTACCAGAATCGCGGCGTGGCGCGCGCCTCGACCACCTGTCGACGGTCGTGGAGACCCTGGATCAGTCCGTGCGTTCGTTCATCCATCGACTGCGCAACCCGCAGCCCATCGGAGATCTCGGCGCGAGCCTCGAGGAGCTCGTCGAGCCGCTTCGGCGCCGCTCCCGCATGACCATCACGACCGATGTCGCGGTCGAGTCGGAGCTCGACGCAAAGGTCCGCGAGACCCTCTACCGACTGGTGCAGGAGGCGGTCACCAACGTCTTCAAGCACGCCGGCGCCGAGCGCATCGACATCGTCATCCGCGAGGACGAGAACGGGCTCGTGGCGGCCGAGGTGCGTGACGATGGCATGGGCTTCGATGCCGACTCGTCCTTCGCTGGCCACGGCATCCGCGGCCTTCGGGAGCGCGCGGAGCGATTTGCCGGGCTGCTCGTGATCGAGAGCAGCTCGGATGGCACCACCGTTCGCATGGAGCTTCCGCCCGCTCACCACGAAGCGACCGGCTAGTACACCGCCGACGTCGAGCCGAGGGCGCGCCGACCCGCACGGTGACGGTGCCGCCGGCCGGGATCATGCCTTCGCTACCGCGGCAGCGAGAGCTCGAGCAGCTCGAGATGGGGCACGGGTCGGGCCATCGCCTCCGGCCAAGGCGAGCCGCTGCACACCCAGAGAGCGCGCACGACCCCAGCATGGGCCACGAGGAGCCGATGTCCTTGCGGATCGAGGGCCGACCACCAGCGGTGAACCCGCGCCTGCAGGAGCGCCGCGCTCTCCCCCCCGGGTGGAGCGGTCTGCACCCAGCTCGCCATCCACTCGGCGAGCCTCATTCCGTCCGTCGCCTCGATGTCCGCCCAGCGCCGACCTTCCCACTCACCGAAGTCGGCCTCGAGCAGGCGTTCGTCGACGTGGAGATCGGCGCTCATCGCGGCGGCCAGCCGTTCGGCGAGCCCACGGCAGCGCGCCAGGGGACTCGTCCAGATCGAGCCGACCGTGCGACCGGCCAACGCGGCCAGCGCTCGCTCCGCAGCCTCGTCCGCTTCGATCGTGGTGGGCACATCCGTCTGCCCGACGCAGCGTCCGGCGACGTCGGTGGGGGCATGACGGATGGCAAAGAGCATCAGCGCCCCGCCGTGGCGGCGAACGCCATCAGTAGAGCGCATACGCCGACCTGCTGGGTGGCTCCGAGGAAATCGCCGGTGATGCCACCGACTCGCGCCCGGTAACGCCAGCCGGTGACGAAGCCGACGGCAGCAGCGGTGACGACGAGCACGAGGGCTTGCCGAAAGCCCAGCGGGCCGACCAGGAACGTCGCGACCATCACGAGGACCGGCCACACCGAAGCCAGGACGACCTGTTCGGTGCGTCCACGCGCGACCAACTTGCTCTTGGCGGTGTCATCCGAGGTCACATAGGGCAGCAGGCGCATGAGCCAGATCGGTGGCACGCGCGAAAGACACTCGGTGAGCACCAGGGCGAGCGGTGCAGCGGGGCCGAGGGAGGCCAGCAGCGTGACTCGCAAGGCCAGCACCACGAACAGCGCCATGGCACCGAACGCGCCGACGCGGCTGTCCTTCAGAATCTCGAGCAAGCGCTGCCGCTCGTACGCGCCACCCATCGCGTCGGCGGTGTCGGCCAGGCCATCCTCGTGAAAGCCGCCGGTCGCCATCATCGAAGCGCCGACCACCAGCACGGCAGCCACCGAGGGGCCGAGCGCCGGAGCCGCGAGAAGCCAGAGCAACGCGTAGCCGGCACCGAGCACGAGCCCCACGAAGGGAAACCACCCGGTCGCCCACTGCCAATCGTCCCGCGAATAGGGGAAGCCACCCACGGGGACCCGAGTCAGGAAGACGAATGCCGCACGCATGGCACGCAGCTGCGGCGGCAAACGGTGGGTGCGCTCAGCCATCCGGACGTTCCCGATCGGGCACGGTGGCGCTCTCGAAGGTGGCCATCTCGGCGTGCAGGGTGCACGCCGCATCCAAGAGCGGCAGCGCAACGAGCGCACCGGAGGCCTCTCCGAGGCGAAGGCCCAGGTCGACCAGCGGTTCCCCTGCGAGCGCTTCGAGAATCGCCGCGTGTCCGGGCTCCTTCGAGCGGTGGCCGAACCAGAGGAACGGTCTCAGCGCCGGCTCGATTCGAATCGCTGCAAGCATCGCGGCCGACACGATGAAGCCATCGACCAGGATCGCGATGCGGAGCTCCATCGCTCGGTGAGCTGCGCCGATGAGCGCCGCGATCTCTCGGCCACCCACCGAACGCACGATGGCTTCCGGTGAGGTGTCCCCACTCGAACGCAACCGGTCGAGCGCGTCTCGGATGACCTCACGCTTGCGAGTCAGCGCCTCGGCATCGATGCCCGTCCCAGGACCGACGAGAGCCTCTGGCTCGAGCGCGAGTAGCGCCGCCGTCACGGCGGTGGCCGGGGTCGTGTTCGCGATGCCCATCTCCCCGAGCACGAGCACGCGCGCGTCCGGAAAGCGATCGACCGCGGCCCGACCGGCGTCGAGAGCCGCCTGGTAGGTCTCTTCTGGCATCGCCGCGGCGTCGCGGAGGTCGCCAGCGGGCAAATCGGCCACCGAATAGCGCCGATGGGAGACCTCACCCGTCACCTCCGGGTGTGCACGGAGGACCCCCACGTCTGCCACATGGAGCGGTAGGCCATGCAAGCGACACAACACACTCGCGGCCGCACCACCGGCGACGAAGTTGGCCACCATGGCCGCCGTGACCTCGGGTGGATACGCGCTCACGCCATGGCGAGCGACGGGATGATCGGCAGCGAACACGATCGCCGCGGCCGGTCGACTGTGCGGCGTCGCCGTCTGCTGGATGCCAGCCAGCCACGCCGGCAGGCGCTCGAGCACGCCGAGGCTGCCTCGAGGCTTGGTGAGTTGGTCCTGTCGTCCGCGAGCCGCTTGCTGGGCGGAGATGTCGATCATGGGTTTGCGCTTTCTCGAGCGAGTCCCGCTCGTCCATCGGCAGCTCCGGGAAGGAGCTCCATTCGGGGAGCCGCGCCCGCGTCGACCCAGCCGCCGCCCGGGCCGTGGGGCGGAGCAGCCAGCGGTGGGCGCAGTCGTGACAACCGAACGTGCGAGCAAGGACCGCTGTCGTCGCGAGTCATCGGGCGCGAGCCTCCGGGCCCACGTTCGGAGCGGGCAGGTCCGGATGCACCTCGGTGAGGAGCCGAGCGGCTGCATCGACGAGTCCGAGGCCGGAGTCGCTGTGGGAGGCGCCTGCGATCTCCACGATTCGGCCGTCCGGCCCGCACGCTCGCAGCCGGTCGGCCAGCGGTCGTTCGCACAACGACTCCCGCATCCCCTCCTGCATGACGATGAGCGGCGGATCCATGATGAAGAGGTCCTCGAGCCGATAGCGTGGCCAATCGCGGTGTCCATGGGTCCGCGCCAGATCCGCCACTCCGCCGTAGTGGAGCAGGTCCGCGTAGCTCGTCCCATCGGTGCCCCCGAAGAATGTGTCGCCATAGACGGCGAGGTACATTCCGCTCGCCATCGCCTCGTCCGGAACGGCCGCGTCGAGCGCACGGAGCTCGCGGCGGTAGCGCTCTGCGAGGGCCCGGGCGCGCCCGGGGACCCGAAGCAGTCGGCCCAGGGTGTGGATGTTGGCCAGCGTGGTCGTCACGCCGCGCATTGGGCCGAGGTCGAACACGGCCACGCCGGCGTCACGGAGTCGGGTGATCTGTGCCGCGCTGGTGAAGTTGCTCACGATCACCAGGTCGGGGTGCAGCGCCAACGCCTCCTCGAGCTGGTTCGATGGACCGACGCTGGGCCGCTCACCGAAGCGCCAGCCATCCGGATGGTCCAGCAGGCTGTAGCCGGAGACGCCGACCAAGCGCTCTGGTTCGACCAGATGCAGCAACGCGAAGTCCGCGACGCCGTGAAGCGACACGATGCGCCGGTACGAGGCGGACGGCGTGCGCTCACCGCGGGCATCGGTCACCTCGCCTCCGAGGGGCTCCGCTTCCTGCTCGTCGCTTCGGGCCGCAGGTGCTTCGGGGTGCCTGGACGACGACATGAGCGGTGCCACCGTCGAACCGACGAGCGCGAGCAACAACCCGGCCCCATTGAGGTAGCCCCTCATCGGCTCCCCTCCAGCGGGTCGTATCCCAGCCCCGCACCCTCGACGAGCGCGACGCGGTAGACGTCGCGCACCGGCGTCGCAGCGACGACCGCGCGCGGGGAACCGCTCGCGTGCACTGCCCCCTCCGACAGGAGCACCACGTGGTCGGCGTAGCGCCGAGCCTCCGTGAGGTCGTGGAGCACCATCAGCACGGCCGCGCCCCGGTCCGCGAGCCTGCGCGTGACCCGATGACACTCCAGCGCATGGCAGACGTCCAGGTTCCCGGTCGGCTCGTCGAGCAGGAGAGCGTCCGCTCCAGTCGCCAGCGCTCGAGCGAGCGAGACCCGCTGCTGCTCCCCACCAGAGAGCTGAGTGAAGGGCTTGTCCGCGAGTGCTTCGACGCGCGCGTCCCGGAGCGCGCTCGCCACGGCCTCGCGGTCGCTGCTGCGTAGGGGTGCGAAGGGATGGCGATGTGGAAAGCGCCCGAGCTCGACGACCTGGCGCACCGCGAGCGGCGCGGAGAGCTGCGCGCTCTGAGGCACGTAGGCGATGCGTTTGGCCCGCTCCTTTCGGTCCGCGTGCGCGAGGTTCGCACCATCGAGCTCGATGCGCCCCTTGGACCGGACGAGGCCAGCGATGGCCTTGAGCAACGTGCTCTTGCCGGCACCGTTGGGACCGAGGAGCGCGGTCACCGCGCCTCGGGGTGCGTCGAGATCGATTCCCTCGAAGACGGCAGGTCCCCGCGGATGCCACGCGGACAGACCACGGATCCGGAACCCAGTGTTCGACGGACTCACGCGACCCGCCCTTCCCGACCGGCCTTGGCGAGGAGCCAGAGGAACACCGGCGCGCCCACCAAGCCGGTCACCACTCCGAGGGGCACCTGGCCTCGGGCGGGCATGACGCGGGTCAGCACATCGGCCCAGGCCACGAACGCGGCACCGCCGACGAACGCCGCCGGCAGGAGCCGACGGTGCTCGAAGCCGATGAAGGGCCGCAGCGCGTGGGGCACCACCAGGCCCACGAAGGCGACGTTCCCGCCGATCGCGACGGCGACCGCGGTGAGGCTCGCGGTCCAGACGATCACCCATCGACGGACCGACTCGATGTCGGCGCCGAGCGAAGATGCTTCCTCTTCCCCGAGGAGCAGCACGTCGAGGTCCGAGGACCAGCTCCACGCCGCGAGCAGCCCGCCCACAGTGAGCGGGAGGGCGAGGGCAACGTGCCCCGGCCCCTTCGCGTCGACGCCCCCGAGGGTGAAGGCGACGACGGCACGGCCGAGCTCGAAGGTCTCCTGCGCGAGACTCGTGAGCAGGCCGGCGACGCTCAAGAAGAGGCTCGTCAGGATGAAGCCGCTGAGGAGCACGGTCACCGTGCTCGGCTTGCGACCGGTGATCGCCAGCAGGACGAGCAGCGACGACCACGCGCCGAGCAGGCAGCCGAGGGGCAGCCACATCTCGGTCGGGAGGAACGCGGGCACGCCTGCGACGAGCGTCGTGTTCCAGAGCAGGAGGACGGCTACGCCACCGAGGCTCGCGCCGGCGGTCGTGCCCAGGATCGAAGGGCTCGCCAGCGGGTTCCGAAACAGGCCCTGCACCAGCACGCCGCCGACCGCCAACGTTCCGCCCGCGAGCGCTGCGTTGCACAGGCGCCACACACGAAGCCAGAGGAAGGTCCGCCCGATCTCGGGGTCGGCCAGGTCCCCCTCGCCGACTGCGAGGCTGGCCCAGACGCTGCCGAGGACGGAGAGGAGCAGCATGGCCCAGGCCCACCGGCGCCGGCTCGGCTCACCCATCGCACCCCACCAATCGATCGAGGAAGGCGATGTCGAGGTGAGCCTCGAGGTGGTCGGCCAGGCGGTCGTACCGAGCCGCGGGATCGGGCGCGGCAGTCTGTCGACGCACCTGACCACGGCGGGCGGCGAGCCCGGTACAGATCGCCGTGCGCAATCGCGGCTGGGCCAGCAGCCCGTGGGTCATCGTGCCGAACACCGACCCGTGAACCGCGCCATCGCGGTGCCCGCCTGGGTCGAGGAAGGCCGGGGGCCCGCCACCGTCGAAGCGCCCATGGTGAATCTCGTATCCGACGAAGAGCTCGTGCGGGGCGTCCGGCGCCAGCTCGCGCAGGCCAGCCACTCGTCGCTCGACCTGCCGCGTGTTCTTGTCGGGCACGAAGCGAGTGACGCCAGGCAGCAGCCCGAGCCCATCGACCGAACCGGCAGCGCCCTCGACGCCGGCGGGGTCTTCGATCCGGCCGCCGAGCATCTGGCACCCTCCGCAGATACCGACGATCGGCCCGCCAGCCCGAGCACGCGCCTGCAGCGCCGCCGCGAAGCCTCGCTCCCGAAGCCAGCCGAGGTCGTCCCGGGTCCGCTTGCTGCCCGGGAGCACCACCAGATCCGCGCCGAAGACCTCACGCGCGTTGTCGACGACGCGCAGCACGACGTCCGGCTCTTCCTCGAAACCACGCAGGTCGTCGAAGTTGGACAGGTGAGGAAAGGCGAGAACGGTGACCTCGAGCTCGTCGGGGCCCGCACGGCGGCGGCGCCGACGACCCACTCCGTCCTCTTCTTCGATGCCATGGTCCGGCAGCATCGGCACCACACCGAGGCAGGGTTTGTCCGCCAGGGTCTCGAGCTCGCGCAGCCCGGGGGTCAGCAAGGTCGGGTCGCCGCGAAGCTGGTTGATCACCAACCCCGCCACCCGCGCTCGGTCGTCCGTCGACAACAGCTCGAGCGTGCCCACGAGCTGAGCGAAGACGCCCCCCGGGTCGATGTTCCCCACGAGCAGGACCGGCGCGTTGGCTTCCCGCGCCACCCACATGTTGACGAGGTCCCGGTCGCGCAGGTTGATCTCGGCCGGGCTTCCCGCGCCTTCGATCAGCACGAGCTCGTGGCGACTCATCAACCGCGACAAGCTCGCTCGAATGGCTGCGACGAGCTCGGTCCTGCGCGACTGGTAGGCCCGGAACGTCATCGAGCCGAGCGGTCGGCCATGCAGCACGACTTGGGAACGCAGCTGGCCCTCGGGCTTCAGGAGGATCGGGTTCATGTCGACGTGCGGCGCGAGACCCGCCGCTTCGGCTTGGACCGCTTGGGCCCGGCCGAGCTCCCCGCCTGCGGCGTCGACCGCCGCCTGGTTGGACATGTTCTGACTCTTGAAGGGCGCCACCGAGACGCCGCGGCGCGCATAGAGCCGGCAGAGCCCAGCCGTCAGCAGACTCTTGCCGACACCGGAGGCGGTGCCTTGAATCATCAGCGCAGTCATGAGCGCAACGCTCCCAACGCGGCGAGGAGGCGCGCTCGATCCTCCGGCGGGCGAGCACAGAGCCGCACGTGACCGGTCACTCCGAACGAGGTCGTGTCCCGCACGAGCACCCCGGCTCGAAGCAGGGTCCGCCGAAGGCTCGCGGCGGCGTCGGGCGCCGTGCCCATCAGCGGCCGCACGTCGAAGAGCCGATACACGGTCTCGGTAGGCAACGGCACGAGACCGTGGGTCTCGAGGCTCGCAGCGAGCGAGTCCCGCCACTCACGAAGGCGGCGCCGACTCTCGTGCAGGTGGTCCTCCGAAGCGGCGATCGCGCCGAGGGCCGCCAGCGCGGCCGCGCTCGCGGTCCACGGCGGACGGCCCGCTTCGAGCTCGCGAACGAGCGCTGCGTCGGCGACGAGGTACGCCAGGCGGACCCCGGCGATCGCGTGGTCTTTCGTCAGTGACCGCACTCGAATGACGTTGGTCGGCAGCGGACGGTCACGGTCGCGGTACCCGTCGCTGAGGGTCAGGAAGGCCTCGTCCAGCACGAAGGGGGTCGAGGGGTGAGCGTCCGCCAGCGCGGCGAGCTCGTCGAAATCGCGAAGCTGTCCGCCCGGGCTCGTCGGCCGAGTCATGCCGACGAGCGAGGGTTCGTGCGCGTCGAGCGCCGCCGAGAGCACCTGGGCGTCGACGAGCGCCGCGGGGGCCGGCCCGGCGACCTCCACGATCGTCGTTCCAATCGAACGGAGAGCCGCGGGCAGCTCCGCGAAGCACGGAACCTCCAGGACGGCCGGGCGCTGGGGCTGGCGACGGGAAAGTACGCGAGCGAGGTCCCAGAGCAGCGCCGCAGCGCCGGCGCCCAGCGCCAGCCGCGCCGGCTCCACATCCAGCATGCGGGCGAGCGCCACCTTGGCTTGCCGCCCCTGCGGGTCCGGATAGGGGACCGGGTCCGCGCCACGAATCGCAGCGAGCACCGCGGGCGCCGGTCCGCACGGGTTGAGGTTGGTGGAGAAGTCGACGAGCCGCGTCGGGTCGAGACCGAACGCCGCGAGCTCGCCGATGTCCGGGTCGCCGTGCACGCGAACTTCAGGCATGGTCCCGCCCGTCGTGGTGTTCGACGGCTCGTCGATGGGGGTTGCGTTGGCCCTGGCCCTGGCCGTGGATGCAGGCCTCGGCGAGCTCCCGGCGCTGCTCCATCCGGTGGTCTGGCTGGGCGCCGCGGTCCGCCGTGCGCGGCGCCTGCTCTTTCGGCCGCACCGTGGACCGCTGCACCAGCTCATGGCGGGCGCGCTCCTCCTGGGTGCGGCGCTCGCCGTCTCGGTCGGGCTCGTCTGGAGCTGCGGCACGTTCGCGGCCCGGGTCCATCCGCTGGCTACCTTCGTAGTCGAGCTCTTCTTCATCCAGGCGAGCTTCGCAGTGCGCGCGCTCTTGGAGGCGGGCGTGCGAATGCAGCGGGCGCTCGAGCAGGGCACCCACGCTGGTCGAGAAGCGTTGATGCATCTCTGCAGCCGCTCGGCCGACGACCTCGAGCCCGCGGAGCTTCGAGCAGCGACCATCGAGTCGCTGGCCGAGAACGCGTCCGACAGCGTAGTCGCCCCGCTCTTCTGGCTGGTCGTCGGAGGCGTCGAGGCGATGGTCGCCTATCGAGTCGTCAACACGCTCGACGCCATGGTCGGCTATCGGGGGCGCTACGAGTACTTCGGCAAGGCCGCGGCACGCCTCGACGACCTGGTGAACTGGGTGCCGGCCCGCCTGACCGTCGTCTTCCTGCTCGTCGCGGGTCGCTTCCTCGACCTGCCAGCGGCTCGGGCATGGCGCGTTGCCCGCAGCGACGCCGCTCTGACCGAGAGCCCGAACGCCGGCTGGCCGATGGCCACCGTCGCGGGGCTGCTCGGCGTTCGGCTCGAGAAGCCAGAGAACTACGTGCTCGGCGCGCACTTCCCGGTCCCCGGGCCCTCGGCTCTCGCCGGAGGGCTTCGGCTGATTCGCCTCGCCAGCTGGCTCAGCGCCGCGGCCGCGCTGGTCGCGATCGCCGCCACACGCTGAGCACGGCCGGCCGAAGCGAAGAGGGCCGAAGCCGTCCCCGACGCGAGCGCGCATCAGAGCGCCTGTACCTTGCGCCGGTCGAGAGTCGCCGGACCGACCGTCACCGACTCGCCTTCGGTCAGCGAAGCGCCGCTCACGTCGAATCGACGCAGGGCGTTCAGCTCCGAGTCCGGCACGATCAACAAACCGTCGCGGAAGGCGCCTTGGCCGATCTTGTACGCACCGGTCGTGGTCGCGACGACGGCCGCCTCGCCGGTACCGAGATCGATCCGGTAGAGAACGTCGCCGGTCTCTGCGGCGAAGTCACCGTAGTCGACACTCACGACGACATCGCCGCCGAGGCTGACGGTGTTCCAGCCCGCGACGGGGCCGTCGACCGAGCTCGCGGCCTCCCAGCTCGACACGACGCTCGCCTCGCCCTCGTCGTCGATGGTCAGACGCACGATGCCGCTCGTGGCGCGGTTGCCCTCCTCGTCGCTGAAGCCGACGTTCGAGTAGCCCTTGCAGCTGACGATGACGTCGGTGTCGCTACCGGTCACGGGGAGCACCTGGTCGCAGTTCGCGAGCGACCCAGGAAGGACGAGCTCGGACACGGAGAGGTCGTCGAGGGCCACGATCGCGACCGCGCCTTCGCCATGCGCGCGCGGCGCCTCCCGCAGCTGAGCCGGAATCCTCGAGAGCCCGACGACGAGCGTGTCGCCTCGCCGAACGATGTTGCCGGGTCGAGCCCATACGGACACATCTTCGGCAGTCTCCCCGGTCTCGGGGTCGATGCCGGTCTCGAGGGAGTTGAACTCCGTGAGATCGACGCGCCGGCCGTCGGGCGCGATCGTCCGTGTGTCGAATCCGATCAGGTCGGTACCGACGTCCGTGGGCGCCGCGTCGGCGGCCGGGTTCTGGCCATAGCGGGAGGCGAAGCCGCGACCATCGTCCAGGAACACCGCGTCCTGCACGTTGAGCGAGACGCTCTCCGGTGTGAGACGACCCTGGCCCAGCAGGGTCCCGTCCCGGCAGAGTCGCGTGACCACGTCTGCACCGAACCGGTCGATCAGCGAGATCGTCTCGCCACCGGCCTCGCCACCGGCGATGACGATGTCGCCGCCGAGCGTCGCCGTGAGCACTGGGGACGTCGTACCGGAGTCGATCCACCCGTCCACGACGACATCTCCCGCCGCGTCGAGGAAGCCGATGCTCGCGCTCCCGCCGCCGGCGCTCACGACTCCGAACGCGATGGAGCTGGGAAGCGGCTCGAGGAACGGATCGCCGTCTCCTGGACACAGCGGGTCGGGCCCGGTCGAGCCACCGTCGGGGTCATCGGGGCCGCCAGCATCGGGGCTCGGGGACGGTCCGAGGTCGACGAGCATCTCGTCCGAGGGGCTCGGATCGTCATCGCCACAGCCCACCGTCAAGAGCCCAGAGGCGAGAAAACAACGAAGCACACTTCGAGTTACATTCTTCATCACTACATCTCGTTTCGATATTTGAGTTCAAGTGCGAATCGGCGTCCTGGAAGAGGAAATCCGAGAAAGTCTTGGCCGCGTCGATCGAACAGGTCGCGCACCGTGAAACCGAACGACAAGCCCACGGCGAGGTCGACCCGAACGCCGATGGACAGCCAGGTTCGACCGCTGACCCGCACCAGGTTCGCGGGATCGTTGAAGTACGCACCGCGATGGAGAATGCCCGCGAAGAACGTGGCGTCGGATATGCCGAAAAGCAGCCGACCCGTGTGGAGCTCCGGTTGCAACTGCGCCTGTAAGCGAGGGCGCCAATTCAGCTGAACTCCCCTGCCGGTGTCCGTATGGAGAACGGTGGCACTACCCGCGAGCCGAAGGTGGGAGAGGAGGCGAAGCTCGCCGCCTGCCTCGACCCCCCGGTTCCGCGCATGCTCCTCGTTCTGGAACACCACCGTGTACTGGGAGGTCGGGACGGCGCGGACGAGCTGCTCGATGCGCAGGTCGAAGAACCGCGCTTCGAACGTCCCCCGAACGCGTGCCGTCCCGCCGCGGAGCACGAGCCCCGCGTCGATGCTGCGACTCTGCTCGGGCGCCAGGCCCGGGTTGGCGACGATCGTGCTCGCGTCGCCGAAGAGCTCGAGGAACGTCGGAAAGCGAGTGCCGCTGGCCACGCTGGCGACCAACGACAGCCATGGGAGTGGCGCGACCGCGCCAGCGAGGCGAAAGGTGGGCCGCGCTGCCTTCGACCGGTCGACGGTCGTTCGACCGAGCCGAAGGCCGTTGGCCCTCGTGCGCTGGTATTCGAGCCGCGCCGACCCACGCAACTCGAGCCCGATCCCCCGTTCGCCGACGTGACCGTGCGCCCGCAGCTCGGCGGTGGCGGCGAGGGTGTTCCGCACCGACCGAGGGAGATCGATGCCCCGGCGGTTGTTGGGCTCGAAGGCGAGGTGCCGAAAGGAGCCGACGAGGGTCGCGTCGAGCCAGTCGAGCACGTGGGCGACACCCGCGAGCCGCGTGGCCACGTCCCAGAACCGGTCGCGATTCTCGTTGCGGTCGAGGCCGATTTCCTGAAGGGGATCGGACACTTCCTGCTGGTGCAGGTTGCTCGACGCCGCGACCTGCAGCTTGCCCCAGGGGCGCCGGTGGTCGTAGGCGGCCACCGCCCCGAGTCGTACATCCGCCCGACGGGTGTGCTCCGCGGTCGCCTGCGCCGGTCCGGGGTCGCCGCCACGGCGGCTCGTGGCGTACACGACCGTGGAGATGGCCCCGTCGTCGCCGACATCGACCTCGAGATGGCCGAGGGCGAAGCCGCCCCGGGTCTGCGCATTCACGCGACGGCTCTCGGTGTCATCCGAGGGGTCGAGCGCCGTGCCGTTGTCATCGGCGAACGGGAAGTCGTTGGCCGCGCCGTCGACGCTCGCCGCCGTCGCCAAGCGAACGTGCCGGCCACGGACGGTGGTCCCGCCGCGCAGTCGCCACTGGCGGAAGGAGCCTGCGCTCAGCGCGACCTCGGCGGCGCGTTGCCCGTACTCGCCGCGCGGTGGCACGAGCCGAACCACGCCTCCGACCGCGCCACTGTCGAGCCAGGCTGGTGCGCCCCCGCGGTACACCTCCACGCTGCCGAATCCCATGGGATTCAACAACGCGAGGTCGAAAGCCCCCATGTCGGCGCTGCCCAGCGGGAGGTCGCCCAGCAGGAAGGTGGTGTGGGTCGAGCTCGCTCCGCGCAACGCGACGAACGCGGCCGCACCGGTGCTTCCGGTCTGCCGCACGTCGACCCCGGGGAGGCGGAGGAGGAGCTCGGGCATGCCGAGCTCGGTGGCGACCGCGTCGCGTCCACTCGTGGTGGTCCCCGCGGCCGTGGGGTCGAGTGGGTTCGCCGCGGGCAGCGGGCGCCGCACCACCGCGGTGGCTCCGAACACCACCTCGTCTTCTGGTGGAAGGTCGTCCTCGGCCCCCTGCAGCACGTCCCCAGATGACGCGTCCTCCGGCCCCGGCGCCTCCAGGCGCGGCTGGGCCTGGAGGGGGTTGGCGTAGGCGAGGGCGATCGCGATCGCGAAACGAGTGATGTTGGGCGGGGCCATGAGGGAGAACCAGGCCACGCCTCGAGAAAGACGGATGCGCAAGGGCCCCACGGACAAACCCGGAGCCGTTGCGACTCCGATGGCCATCCCCGAGGCATGTGGAGTCCGATGTCAGGCAGGTCTCCGGGCTTTCGGCCATGTCCCCTACCGCCTTCCCAGATGCCGACCGCACTGAAAATCTTCAGCTCGCAGTCCGCACACCCAGTGGCGTGTGGTGGGGGCACCCTGACCGATTACCGTGGCGGGTCCGCGCCGGACTTTCACCGGCTTCCCTCTTGACGGCCGGCTGTCTCTCCGGCGCGCTTGTTGTGGCCCCAAGAATGGACACCACAAACCTGACTCGCGCGGAGTAGAGCCGACCGGATGGTGGTTGTCAAACGAACTCGATGGACGCAACACTGCGCGCCATGAGCGACGACGCCGTCAGCAGAGACGAAGACCTCGAGCACCGCGACCGGATGAAAGCGCTCCAGCGGGAACAGCGTGAGGCCGTGAAGGCGCGCAAGGAGCGCCGGGGCATCGTGCTCGTCCACACGGGGGATGGAAAGGGCAAGAGCACCAGCGCCTTCGGCGTCGCGATACGAGCGGCTGGCCACGGACAGCGCGTGGGCTTGGTTCAGTTCATCAAGGGAACGTGGAAGACAGGCGAGCAACGAGCGCTCGAGCGCTTCCCCGAGATCGAGCACGTCGTCTCGGGCGACGGGTTCACCTGGAACACCCAGGACCGCAGCCAGGACATCGAGTCCGCCCGGCGTGGATGGTCGAAGGCGGTCGCGATGATCGAAGCCAGTCGGCCGCGCGACACGGGCAGCAAGCGTCCCGCGGATGGCTACGACGTGCTCATCCTCGACGAGCTGAACATCGCGCTACGCTACGACTACCTTCCGATCGAAGAGGTCGTCGAGGCCGTCCGGAACAAGCCTCTGGACCTGAGCATCGTGATCACCGGCCGCGACGCCAAACCCGAGCTCATCGAGGTGGCCGACACGGTCTCCGAGGTGCGCGCGGTCAAGCACGCCTTCGCATCGGGCATTCGGGCACGGCGTGGCATCGAGTTCTAGCGACGCAGCCCTCGAACGCATCTCGGAGAGCCCATGACGGCAGGACGAATCAGCCTGGTCGGTGGAGGCACGCGATCGGGCAAGAGCCGCTTCGCACTCGCGCTGGCCCGCGACCGAGGCGCTCGGAGGGCGTTCATCGCCACCGCGACCGTCACCGACCCGGACATGGGCGAGCGGATCGCTCGCCACCGGGCCGAGCGCCCCGACTTCACGACGATCGAAGCGCCGATGGACCTCGCTGGAGCGATCGGCACCGTGCGCGACGTCGACGTGTTGGTGGTGGACTGCCTCACCCTCTTCGTGTCGAACCACATGTTCGCAGGCGAGGACACCGACGCGATCGTCGAGAAGACGGAGGCGGCGCTGCGCGTCATGCACGACGCCCCCTTCGAGACGATTCTGGTGACGAACGAGGTGGGCATGAGCCTGCACGCCCCGACCGAGCTGGGGCGGCGCTTCGTCGACACGGCAGGGCGCGTGCACCAGACGGCGTCGGGAGCAGCGGACGAGGTGTACCTCGCCGCCATCGGCACGGTGCTCCGACTCAGACCTGCCCCGGTCGGTGAGCCCGACCTGGTGCTCCGCAGGCGCCGGACGCCGTAGCTCCCGAGCCCCGGGATCGTGAGCCTCTCAGGGGTCCGAGGGGCGGAGCAGTCGGAGCGCCGCGTCCACCACGTGGGCCTCGACGATCGCTTCCGCGTCCGCCCCCTTCTGCCCGGTGAGGCTCTCCCGCTCGCCCGGGCTGAGCAACGCCATGCGCAGCAGCATGGAGATCAAGCTCTGCACGGTGAGGCGCAGCTCGATCTCGTCGAGGCCCACCTTGGGCGCCAGCGCCTTCGCTCCGGTGCTCATGACCTGCTTCATGAAGAGGTGCTGCCGACGCGGATGGAGCTCCCCTTGGAGAGCGTTGGTCAGCAGCCGGAGCTCGATGAGGGCCTTCTCCGCGCGGACGAACCGGAACGACTGCCGCATGGCGTGCTCGATGAACTCGCGGATCTGGTCGGGCGGCTGGCGAGCGGCGTGGGCGATCAGCTCGCCGCCGAGCACCTGAAGCCGCCGGTGGTACGCGTCGAGGCACGCCTCGAGGAGTCCGGCCTTGGTCTCGAAGTAGTACTGAAGGGTTCCGAGACTCACTCCTGCACGCTCGGCCACCTTCCGCATCGAGATGCCGTTTCGCGGAATGGTGGAGCGGACCTCGTCGCGCGCGGCAGCGAGGATGCGCTCGTGGGTCTCGGCGGAGTCGGCATCGGTCGGTCTGGCCATGGGGTGGTTCGGCATAGCCGATGCCAACACGCTCCGCAGGTCGCGGGATCCGTCACACGCGATTGGGTCGATGACCGATTTCTCGGGTTGGTGGGTGTGGGGAGCTCACCCACGCTGCGACCGATGAAACACGTGCTGCTCATCCTCCTGTGCCTTCCGCTCACCGCCGCCTGCGGCGATGATGACCACGCGGCGACCGCAACGGACGAAGCGGCCAATCCACCCGAGTCCGAACCGCCCACGGTGGCCGAAGGCATTCGGATATCGGGTCTCGCCACCGCCTCGGCCTCCGCGACCGGCTGCTGGGTGCCATACGTCAGGGGCAAGTCCCTGGTGATCGCCCTGTCCGGTTCGGAGCGGGACAGCTGCGCCGCCGAGAGCCCGGACGCTCGCGCGCCGCGGGCGGAGATCTTCCTCGACGGCTTCGACCAGGAAGCCCCAGAGCGCCTGTCCGCCGGCACGTTCGACTGCGAGGTCGCCTTTCACACCCCCGACGGCGAGCACTACGGGATGGACGGTCAGTGCATCGTGACCATCGAAGGGGAGAGCGCGCAGATCTCACTGAGGTCCATGGAGAGCCAATGGGACGATGTGCCGACGTTCTCGGGCACGGCCACGGCCTCGGTGAGCACCGCCGCGTCGCCGGCGTACTGCGCGGTCAACCCGAGCAGCCCGCTACCCAATTGCCGGCACTAACCGACGTGGAGTCGATCATGCGATGGCAGAAGGTGCCCTTGCTTCTCGCGCTCGCGTGCGGGGGCCCGCCGGCGGAGATGGATGCATCGGTCACGGATGCCGCCCTCGCTCCGGACGCGTCCGCGACCGGAATGCGCCAGGGACGCGTCTCGTGCCGGGTGGACGAGCTCGAAGGGGAAGCCACCCTGGCACTCTCCCCTGGCGGCTTCGGCTCGCTGAGCCTGGAGGGAGACCTGGCGATGGTCGGCGTCGGCGGCCTGCTCTGGGGAGAGGTCTCGGGGAGTGCGCGTTGGACCTACGACTTCCCCGGAGGAGCCCTCTCGGAAGTGTATGCCCTGGACATCTCCCATCTCGGGCCGCGGGAGGGCCGCTTCGTGATCGAGGGGATGCTGACCTATCGACCGGACCCCAGTCGGTTCGAGTACGCGACGCTCGCCTGCCAGGGGGAGCTCGCCGGCGATGAGCGAGCACCGTCGCTCATCGATGCGTCGGCCTCCATCGAACGGGTCGACCTCCTCTTCGACGAGCTCGTCGACGTGCGCGATGCGCGAGCGATGGTCGGAGACACCGAGCACCCACTGGAGGTCGAGGGAGGCAACGAGCTGGACCAGGTCGTGACGGTTCGAGTACGCCCCGGGGGGCTGTGGAGCGACTCGTCGTTGCGACTCGAGGGTGTGCTCGATGGGGCGGGCAACGCAGCGAGCGTGTCGGTGCCCCTACCCGCGCCGCTGGACGAAGCGGCGAACGACAACCTCGGCTTCGAAGCGGACGGACTCGCGCCATGGGATGGCGGCCTCCAGCTGTCCGAGCTGTCGTCCCCGGCGGAGGTCGCGCCGGCCGAGGGGGCGAGATTCGCGGCGATCGATGCGGAGTCGCTGGAGGGCTCCCTTCTCCGCGGCCGTCTCCTCGTGCCCGACGGAGTCTCGACGTTGGTCTTCTCCATCGGGATGTTGGACCTGCGCGACGTCGACCGGTACTTCGACTCTCACCCGATCGCGGTGACCGCTCATTGGCTCGGCGGAGAACGCACCCTGTGGTCCGGAACCGACCACGATGGTGCCTTGGTCTCCGACGTCTGGAGTGGATGGCTGGAGGTGCGCGTGCCGCTGGCAGAGCTCCCGGACGCCGTCGAGCTCCGATTCCGCAGCCGTGCTCCAGAACCGCCCGTCCACGCGCCGTTGATGGTCGTCGACGGTCTTCGCTTCGAGTAGGGCCCGCGAGCTCGAGCGGGCGTTGGGTCAGTGACCGATTTCTCGTCTTGGTCTGCGGTGCGTGCACCTCGCAGGCTTCGGCTGGGGCGCTCGCCCTGGCGAAGGGGCGCTCACACGAGCTCGCCCGGAAAGTAGACGCATGGCAGCAGACACCATCCCGAACACCGCCTTTCGCACGACCGACGTGGTGCGCTCCACCGCTGGCTTCGACGGCCTCTCGGCGATCACCGCAGAGACCGTCGGCGACATCGCCCCGGTGGGCTGCCTCGAGCTGAAGGCCCCGGCGATTCGCTTCGCGCAGTACCCATCGGAGCTGCGCGCCACGGTCGAAGGTGTCACGCAGGGGATGCTGACGATCGATGGGGAGTCGGACGACACCTACTGGTGGAGCAAGAAGAACGCCGTCGTGGATCACGCGTTCCTCTTGGACGAGTCGGTCCCTCGCTTTCTCTTTCCGAGCACCCAGCCGCGGAGCGGTGGCGACATCTCCCGAGACGTCGCGTACGCGGCGTGTGCGCAGGTCTGGAAGAAGGACGGTGTCCTGAATCGCCGAATCGACGTGGTCGACGTGGTCGCGGGTCATCGCGTCTCCTTCGGCGAGCGGGTGGTGGCGTGTGCCGCGGGAACGCGAGCGATGGTGGTGGCGGTCGCTCCCGAGCACCTCCCGACGACCCACAAGCGGCTGGTGTTCCTGGGACCCGAAGGTCAGCGCACGGAGTCGGGTCCGATGCCCCATGGCTGCGCGCGGCTGGCCATGAGCTGGTGTGACGAGCTCGTCTTCGACGCCGTCGACGACCGCACGATCGCGGTGCGGTGCGTTCCGAGCTTCGAGGTGATCGGCGAGCTGCACCTCGAGGCTCCGGCGGCCGCGATGCTCTTCTTCGGAGGGGTGCTCTGGGTTGCCGAGAAGGACTCGCCTCGGGTCCGTGCCTACGGCATTCCGGGCGGCCGGCTCCAGACCTACGTCCGGCCACCCGCGAAGCCCCTCGCACGCCGCAAGGCGCCCTGGACCGTCCATCCCAAGCACCCGGCCATGACGGTCATGGACATCGGCCCGCGAACCGTGGGCTACGCCTACGTCGACTACGCCCCACAGCTCATCGAGCTGCCGGACACGCCCCTCGACGCCCTTCGGAAGAAGGCGGGCGACGATCCGGGGAAGCTCCGGAGCGCTCGAGCCAAGGTGCGAAAGCGGCGCAAGCTCGACGAGAAGGAGACCCCGAACGCCCGCCGGCGTTCGTTCGCGAAGGCCGAAGTGAGCCGCACCCTGCGCCGCGCGCTCCGGGGAGGCCCCGATAGCCTGGATGCTGCCGCGTTGGACGCCGAGCTCCGGCGCCACGGACGCGCCTACGATGGGATCGCCTGGCGAACGGAGGATGGAGCCAACGTCATCGTTCAGAAAGGGAAGCTCATCGGGCTCGACGGCGCCCCCGCCTCTCCCGAGGGCACGCTACGCATCACGCATCGAGTCGAGCTCACCGATCGAGAGCTGGCCGAGCTCGAAGCGCTGGGCCTGTCGCTCGAGCAACGTCGCTCCCGTGTGTTCCGAGCGAGCAGCCTGAAGTCTCACCAGAACCGGCAGGGCACACTCTACCTTCTCGACACTGGGGGCTTCGGCCGCACGGACGACTCTTGGGCAGCGAAGCAGTTGGTGGTGCGCGGGGCGTTCGTGCCGAACACCTTCGTGGACGAGCCGGTCCCCTGCTTCGACTTCTTCACCGACGGGGTCACGGCTCGCTGGCACATGGACCTCGAGCACGGCGCCGGCTGGCTGACCTTCCACCGAGGTGAGGACGAGACCCGGATCGACCCGGCGGATGTTCCCCTCCGGGCGTTCAGCATCGCGGTCGACGTCTTGACGGAGGTGTACGAGGCCGACCATTCGGACACTGGTATCCAGCCGCAGTGACGATGGACCGACTCATGCGGGCGTTCCTGGAGGGGGTGGTGGAGCGGGCGGCGAAGGGTGATCCCGAGGTCGAAGCCGAGCTCCGGAAGCAGCTGCAGGGGCCCCACGCGGCGTTCCTCCGCCAGAGACTCGAGACTCGTCGCCCGCCACCACCCGCCGAATCGACCGAACGGGGGCCGGCGCCGGTTCCCGTCGCGCTCTCGTCGCGCGATGGGATCGCCGACGCCGCTGACTTCCGCCATCGGCTCCGCGAAGCTCCCGCCCAGGCCATCGAGGCGCTACCCACCCTGCCCGAGGGCGACCGGCTCGCTTCGGTGCGCTTTGCGATCGCGCACCTCCATGACGGCGAAGAGGAGGAGATCGGGCTCGCGCTCGCGGTGCTCGAGCGATGTGAGCTCCCGGCCGAGTGCATCCAGGACCAGGTGCGGCAGGTCGCCGACGCGCAGCTTCGACTGCTGCTCCGCGCCGCGCGCACCGGGGAGCCCATCGGTGTCCCTGCGCGCGCGGACTTCCTGCGGGCCAGCTCCCGGATGCCCGAGCCCGACCAGTTCGCGTTCCTCCTTCGGGCGGGCCTGCAGCTGGCCGGCGTCCGGGCTCCGACCGACTACCACGAGCGCCCTCCGTGCGAGCCCTTCGAGCCCTGGGCGACCCGAGCGGCGGAAGCTGCGGCGGCGCTGGTGGCCGGCCGCTCCGACCACGACCGCCAGAAGCTCGGCTACCTGCTCGGAGCACTCGGCCGAGTCTCGACCGTGCTCGCCCTCCCGGAGGCAACGCTGAGCCTCGCGCACGTGGCGATGGGTCTCGTCGCTCACGGGAACCCGGCGTGCTTCGCTGCGCTGCTCGAGACCGATCTCGCGAGGACGCGAATGGTGAGGCTGCAGCAGGTGGAGCTCCTGGTTCGCCTCGGCCGAGTCGAGGAGGCGGAGGTCACGCTCGACGCAGACAGCGCGCGCGCCCGGCTCGCGCTGGTGCGCGCCTACGAGGAGCGCCGGGAGCTCCCACCGATGATCGGCCACTGGGAGGCGATCGCGACCGACGTCCCCGGCCTATCGCGAGCCGAGCTCGCGCTGCGCCAATCGACCCGAGCCGACATCGCACTGCGCATCGCCGAGGTGGCTCGGACGAACGGGGACGAAGCCACGGCGCGCACCTACTGGCACCGCGCACGCACCGATGCCGCCGCGTCAGTGGCCGGAACCGTCATGCCCTTGCCGTTCGCCGAGCGCTTCGCGCATTGGCGCCCCGACGACGGCGAGGCGGGACTCGACGACTGGCACGCCAGCGCGTTGGCGGCGCTACGCGACGACGGGCTCGAGGCTGCGTTGGCGTCCGCTGAGAGCTGCCCGCGGCCCGCCACGGTGGTGCTGAGCATCTTGATCGAATCGGGGAACGCCGCGGGCATCAGCGAGCTCGAGCGTTGGAGTCGCCGAGCGCCCGAGTGGGTGCAGGCGCTCGGCCTGGCAGCAGCCGCACACCTCCTCGACGAGACCCGTGATTTCGAGCGCGCGCGTGAGTGGTTCCAAGAAGCGCAGGAGCTCGCCGAATCGCTGGCGGACGATGCCCTTCGAGCCGAGGTCCTCGACCAGCTGATCCGGCTGCGCGCGGGCCTGAGCGCTTTCTCCTGACCAGCAGCAGAGCGAATCGGTCGATGAACGATTCGCCGAAGGGGCGCCTCCCAGGCGCCCACGTAAGACGATTGGACACGAGGAGACGCATGGAGAAGCTCAAGACGATTCGAGGAGAAGCCCCCGACCATGTCGAGGTGTACGAGGCTGTGGTGAGCACGGAGCCGGAGCCGCTCTCCGAATCCCTCGGCTATCTGGAGATCGAGCTCGACGCGGGGCTCACGGAGTTCTTCGGGAACCTCGAGATGGCGAGGATCGGCTGGTCGGTGAAAGCGGACTCGGAGCCAGCGAGGCGATTGTTGGCGGACCCATGGGTCCGCACACGCTACCCCGAGGCCAGCCCCAGCTTCTTGCTCGAGGAAGTCTTTGCCGGGTGGATCGACTTCCCGGGCCTCTTCGGTGGCGTGAGCTCGCGGCGGGAGGGGGAGCTCGACGCCTCGATCTCGATGTGCCGGGTCGACGGCCAGGCCGCAGATCCCAGAGAGTTCATCACCTTGGATTCGCACTACGGACTCCGAGCCTTGCTTCGCGACGAAGGGAACGGATTCTCGGACCGCGTGTGGCTGCACAATCAGCTCGACGACCCCTGGCTGCGGCCGACCGAGCTCACCGCTCGGCGCTACGCGGAGTGCGCCCACTCCGTCCGAGGGCTCCGAGGATGGCCGCTCGCGCTGCTCGGTACGGAGGCCACGAAGGAGACCATCCGCCGTGTGCTTCCGAGCTGTTTTCCGGATGCGCTGGCGGATCCCATGCTGACCGGAGCGTGAGCCGCGGTCCGGAGCGCCCCCTTCATCGATGGGTCGCTCCGGACCTGAGGCAGACTGAGTACACCCGACTGACGCCAGCAGAAGTCCGGCGCCATCGGCGTCGCTTCAACCGTCGACGCAGCCAGGTGATCGCCGACTGGGAGCGAGAGACTGGGCAGCAGTGGCCTCGGTACTCACAGGACGTCTACAATGCAGACGGCAGACTCCTTCGCCGCGCTGGACAACCTTATGATGCTCACCACTTGATCGAGAACTCGTATGGTGGGCCTCACGAGTGGTGGAACGTCCACCCTGCGCGCTTCCCAGGTCAACACCAGGGCGGCCTCCATCGGTCGGGAGCCCCTCTCAGGCAGATCCAGCCATAGCGACTGCGGGGACCACAGCTTCGGAGAACACGTACATGGAATGGGACAGGAATCGCTTCAGGCCCGGAACCCGGATCAGTCACGACGAAGCGACGCTGCTGAAGCAACGATACCCAGAAGACTATGTTTCCTTCATGGAGCAGGTCGGGTGGGGTGAGCAAATCGGAATCAATATCTACTCAGGACCATCCACACTCGAAGCGATGGGACTGAGTGAAGGCCCCCGGCTTCGTCGCCTTCGGCGATGACATGGCGGGGTTCTTCTACGGCTACGATGCGGGCCATGACACCGTGGTGGGTGTTGATCCCAACGGCTGGCTACTCGAGGACCAAGAGGTCTCGTTCCACGAGCTGATGGTCGAGCTCTCGGAAGAGTGAATGACTTGTGACCACGAAACACGATCGCCCGGCAAGACCGCATCGCGCAATCCGCAGCCCGTTCGCAACAACCGTCGGATGGCTTGGAGCCACGCTGCAGCATGCCGAGCAAAGTGATGGACCGTGACAGGTCGATCGGTGCATCCACACTCGAGCTCTGGGGCGTTGCTCGAGTCGATGCCGCCAACCTGGCTCGCGAAGGCCTGCCCTCGGGTAAAATCGGACACCTGTGGTGTCAGCCGAAGCAGGATGGCGAGCTTACTCTGGCTTTTGACGCAGACGTTCCCCTCGTCGTGCGAAAGGGTCGCGTGTTCGCCCTCGATGGGACCGACCGACTCGTCAACTCCACTGTCCTTGGCTTCGTTCGAACCGTCGAACGCTACGACCGCTATGTTCGCGAAGTCGTCGGACTCGATGACTCCGAAGGGGAGCGCATGGCGATCGAAGCGCAGGCGGACATGCGTGGCATCGACCACGCCGCTTTCGCCGATGAGGGCGCCTATTGGCCGATCGTCTGTGAGCAGATGGTAGAAGGGAATCTCTAGGTGAGGTCGCACTGCCGTTGAATGAGCTACAAGCACTCCTACACGACCTCTCCGCAACCGACGATGCGGATGACGCGCATCGAACGGCAGTCTCGGCGTGTCGCTTGGCGCTGGCCTCGCTCTCCCGCCACCTGGGACACGAGCTCACCCTGGACGAGCGGACCGTGAGGGCCGAGGACCTTGGGCTGACCGCTGCGGGAACCCAGGTGTTGGCCGCAGGCACGGCGCCCCCCTTCCCCCTCCACCTGACTGTCCGGATCTCGGCCGACCTAGCGACCCCAACGCCTTCGGTCGTCGCGGTCATCCTCCTGACCGCGGGGGGTCTCGGCGGCAAGGAAGTGCTCGGGTGCCCGCAGAACCGGTCGTACATCTGGCACGAACTGGACCTCGCAGAAGGGACCTGGAGAGTCGGCGGCTGGAAAGCCGACGAGTACGGGGAGTACGAGAGGCCAGAGGAAGCGGTGGTGGCGGCTTCACCGAGCGAGGAGGCCGAGCACGATTACTACCTCAGCTTCTTCCTGGAGCCACCATTCGATGAGGACACCGTGATGCGCGTACTCCTCTTGGTTCAGCACATGGGAAAGAGCGGACGGTGGCCGCGAGGACGACCGGACTTCGTCGACCAGACGGATGAAGCCTCCGCAACGCGACCAGAGGACGAGCCAATCCGCACCGTTGGCGGGCTCGTACCACTGCGGGCGCCAGGAGCGGGGAGTTCGAAAGCTGGCGAGGCCCGCGAGTTGGAGCGGGTGACCCAAGTCATCAACCGCCTTTGTGAGTTCACGTCCGCTGTCGATGCCTCGTTCGAGGTTCAGTTGGGAGGCAAGTACGTGGGCCGCGTCGCCAAGGGCGAGCCTGATACCCTGCTGTCCAAGGGGCTCCTGGACGAATGGGAGCGCTCCGTCGGAGCATAGGTCGAACGCCGGATGTCGCGGATCATCATCATGAGCACAGACAGCTCTCCGCCCGGTGCCGAGGAAATCGGCACCCTGCGCGAGGCCGCTCCCATGGACATCACCGAGGCTCGCCGGTCGCTCGCAGGAGAGACACCCCTCATCGATGTCGTGGTGTTCGAGAACGACCACGAGGAGCTCGCCGCTCGTATCCGCGGCGTGTGTCGGAGCCTCGAAGCGTCGGGTCGGCGGTATCGGATCTATGAGATGGCCCCGGAGGAGAGTTGGTGCTCGATCGATGCGTCGCTTCGACAGACGCTCGAGGTCACACCCGCTGTGCTGGAGAACATCCTCGACCGGCAAGCCTCGCGGCAGGCGTAGGCTGCTTTGCCCTCCAGCCTCACGATGCGTTGTGGCACCAAGGCGCCAGAACGACGAAACCCCTGCGATCCTCGCGGATCCAGGGGTTTGCCGTGGTGGGTCATGAAGGACTTGAACCTTCAGCCAATGGATTAAGAATCCACTGCTCTACCAATTGAGCTAATGACCCGGTACGTCCGACGGGAGCGCTCCTCGCGAGAGCTGGCTGGGATGCACGGTGTTCGGTGAACCGCGGGCACACCCGGTAGGATTCGAACCTACGACCTGCGGATTCGAAGTCCGACGCTCTATCCAGCTGAGCTACGGGTGCTAGTCGTCGGGACGAGTAAGAAGGCAAAGAACGTCGCCGCCGAAGCAGCGAGCGAGCCGCCTTCTACTCGATCCAGTAAGTCTGTCAAGGAGCCGCCGGAAAAACGCCGACGCCGTCGGACGTGGGGTGACTGACGGGACTTGAACCCGCGACATCCGGAGCCACAATCCAGTGCTCTACCACTGAGCTACAGCCACCAAGAGGGCGCGATAATAGCTCGCGATTGGGGCTCCGCAACCCCTCGCGAGCCTTTTCTCCGGAGAGCCCGATCAGGGGTCCGCTGGCGCGTCCGGAACCACGAGGTGGCCTTCCTGGTATCGACGCCGCGCCCACTCGGCCATCCCCATGCCCGCGGCGATGGCGATCGGGTAGCTGTGGTTGATCCCGTACATCGGGATCCCGACGATCTGCTGCGCGGCCTCGAGGATGGCCGGCGCGCAGCCGTCGTCCTCGTTCCCGAAGACGAGCACCGCGTCTTCCGGGAGCTCCGCCTCCCACAGCCCGACGTTGGCGTGGTCCTTCTCGAAGGCCACGAGCGGCCAGCCCTCGGCCGCGGCCTTCTCGACGAAGGCCTCGGTGGTGGGGAGCTCCAGGATGTGCTCGTAACGCTGCATCCCCATCGCGGCGCGCTCGTACCAGGGCTCGGTGCCGATCAACACGACCTCGCGGACGAGAAAGCTGTGGGCGGTCCGGATGATCGCCCCGATGTTGAAGGGGTTCTTCGCGCGGTCCACGGCGACCCGGAAGGGATGACGGATCCGATCGAGCTCCGCCTTCACCTCGCTGCGAGGCATCCCCAAGGGCGGGACGCGGGCCATCTCAGGGCTTCCACTTGATCGCGCAACCCATGGCCGGGGTGGGCTCGAAGCCGATGCGCTCCCCCGAGAGGGTCTTGTCGAGCACTTTCCGCAGGTCCCGGGAGGTCACGGCCGCTTCGTCCTTCCACGAGTCGTCGATGCGACCGTTGTAGACCAGCTCCCCACGCCAATCGAAGACGAAGGGGTCGGGGGTGCAGGCGGCGTGATAGGCACGCGCGACCTCCTGGGTCTCGTCCTGGAGGTAGGCGAAGGGGAAGCCCTTGGCCGACGCCCGCTTCTTCATCTCCTCGAGCGAGTCGTCCGGATAGCGCTGGGCGTCGTTCGGGTTGATGGCCACGATCTGCACGCCTCTCGGCCGGTAATCGCGGTCGATGGCGATCAGCCGGTCCTCGTAGGCCACCGCCACAGGGCAGTGGTTGCAGGTGAAGACGATCACCAGAGCCCGAGCGTCGGAGTACTCGTCGAAATCGTGGCGCGCGCCATCGACCCCTTCCAGCCCGGAGAAAGTCGGTGCCCGGGCGCCGATGGCGAGTCCTTGAGAGGTCGTGAGAGCCATACGGCGCAGCATACCCGACGCGAGGGAGTTGAGCCTGGGCCCTGGGGATGCGAATCTGCCCCAGATGGGATGGATGCGCTCGATGGGGTTGGTGGCCTCCGCCACGTTCGTGCTGATGGCGCTGGCCGAGACCGCGCTCGCGCAGCCCACCTGCCCCCCCGACGTGGTCGGCTGCTACGCCGAGGACGCCGACTGGGACTGGCAGAACAGCCTCTTCGACACGGTCGACTTCGACAGCGGCTGGGTCCCCTCTGGCTCGGACCTGCAGCTCCGCTTCACCTTCCAGCTGGCCGGCGAGACCCAGGTCGAGGTCGGCGGGACTCCGACGATGTCGTGGCCGCCGCCGATCGAGGCTCGCGTGCCCGGTCGCCCCGGGACGGGCTACCTGAGCAGCAACTACGGCCTCGAGATCCGGCTCTACTTCCGCTTCAGCGTCCGGGTCGCGGGGATCTCCTACACTTTCGAGGACGAGATCGACATCCCGTTCATCCCGATGGACCTGCGCTCCTTCGACGAGACGGGCTGGGACCCGTTCCTCTTCCCGCCGGCCGCGCCGGTGATGGTCAGCGATGCCACGGAGAACATCGAGCTCGTCTCGGTCGGCCTCGGGAGCATCGTCAGCATCCCGGGCGTCGACGGCGGACTCCGCGTCGACGCGAACCTCGAGCTCGACACCTTCTACCAGACCCTCCGCATCGTGATGGACGACGGTGACTCGCCGACCATCACCATGCCCGACGGCGTATCGATCCTCGCCCCGGTCGGCGCGACCTCGGACTACGGCGCCGCGCGGGACGTGCTCATCCGCCCGGAGGGGATCCTCGACTACATCCTCCGGCTGAACTTCATCCCGACGATCTTCCTCGACGTCCTCGGCACCGGCTTCACCTTCCCCGTGGCCACGCTGCCGATCGAGCTCGCCGACCTCGAAGACGAAGTGATCTTCGACGACGTGACCGTTCACGTGCCGCTCCCGGACGTCGACATCCGCCCACGGATGATCGACTTCGGCGACGTGGAGGTGGGTGAGACCGCCACCGACACGCTCATCGTCAACAACGACGGCGAGGCGGAGCTCGAGGTGCTCTTCGACCCGATCCCTGCCGGGTTCACGGCGCCGACCACGCTCGTCACGCTGCCCCCGAGCAGCACCGAGTTCATCGAGGTCGCGTGCGCGCCGACCGACGAGGGCCCGATGGCCGGGATGCTCATCGCGAACACCAACGACCCCGACTCGCCGGCGGTGCTGATCCAGCTTCGCTGCAACGGCCTGGTACCGCCGCAGCCGGACCTCGGCCCGAGCGACATGTTCGTCGGGATGGACGCCGGCAACCCCGGCGGTGTCGCCGGCGGCGCCTGCGGCTGCCGCACGGTAGGCACGAGCGAGAGCCGAGCGCCCTGGGCCCTCGGGCTCTTCGGCTTGCTCCTCTTCGTCCGCCGCCGACGCTGAGTCCTGGGGGATGTTGCGAGAATCCCCACTCCTCGCGAGCGAATCGCTCCTGGTTCCCCGATGAACCCGAAGGTCTCGCGGCGTAGCCGCTCGGCGCGGCCTCGCGCTACGTCCCGCTACTTCAGCCGGCTGGCGGCGTCGGCGAGGCGCTTCAGGCCGTCCTCGATCTGCTCCATCGAGGCGGCATAGCTGATCCGCACGTGGCCGGGCGCGCCGAAGGCGGTGCCGGGCACGACCGCCATCCCGACGGTGTCGAGGAGGTAGTCGCAGAAGTCGAGATCGGTGGTCACCGTCCGGTCGCCGTCGCTCTTTCCGAGTAGGCCCTGGACGCTCGGGAACGCGTAGAAAGCGCCCTCGGGCTTGCGACACTCGACGCCGTCGATGGCGTTCAGCCCTTCGACGATGCGATCGCGGCGCTTCTCGAACGCGCTGCGCATCTCGTCGATGGCCCCCTGCGAGCTCTCGAGCGCGACGCGCGCCGCAGCCTGGGCCACGGCGCAGGGGTTGGTGGTCGACTGGCCCTGGAGCTTGTTGACCGCGGCGATGACGTCGGCGTTGCCGATCGTCCAGCCGATGCGCCAACCGGTCATCGCGTAGGTCTTCGAGACGCCGTCGACGATGAGCAGGCGCTCCTTGAGGTCGGGGGCCACGGTCAGGAGCGACTTCTGGTCGAAGCCCTCGTAGACCAGCTCGCCGTAGATCTCGTCGACGATGATCCAGCACTCGTGGGAGCGGAGCACCTCGGCGAGCGCCTTCAGCTCGTCCTCGGTGTAGGCACTGCCGGTCGGGTTGCTCGGAGAGCAGAGCACGACGGCCTTGGTCTTCGGGGTGAGCGCGCCCTTCAGGGCGTCGGGCGAGACCTTGAAGCCCTGCTCGGCGGTGGTCTCGATCACGACGGGCACGGCCCCCACGAACTCGACCTGCGCCGGGTAGCTCACCCAGTGTGGGGCGGGGATCACGACCTCGTCACCCGCGTCGTAGAGGCAGAGCGCGAGGTTGAAGAGGGCGTGCTTGGCGCCGACCGAGCAGGCGACCTCGTTGAGCTGGTGCTCGACCCCACGGCGGCGGGCGCTCGCGGCGAGCACGGCCTTCTTGAGCTCCGGTGTGCCGGTCGCGGCCGTGTAGCGGGTGTGGCCCGCTTCGATCGCGGCCGCGCCACCCGCTCGGATGTGCTCGGGCGTGTCGAAGTCCGGCTCGCCCATGGAGAACGAGAGGATGTCCTTCCCCTCCGACGCGAGCTGACGGGCCTTGCCCGAGATGGCGACGGTCGCAGAGGGCTGAATGCGGGAGATACGTTCGGCGAAGCGCGGCATGGGCGGGACTTTGGCCGATCGAGAGGGCCAAATCAACGCGCCGCGTCAGCCAGAAGCGTGAATCCAATTCGTGGACACGACTTCGTCCAACATGTGGACTCGTATGATTTGTGGACGGTCGAGCGGGAGCAAAAACCAAACGATTTCGTAGCGGGCGCCCTGGCACGGTCTTCGCTGTGAAGCCGGTTCGCAACACTGACAGTGAAGATGCTTCACGAAAGGCCCGCCCCGATGCGAACGACCCACCTGGCTGCACTGATGACGATGGCGACGATCGGAACGATCGCGCCGAGCAGCGCATCCGCCGACTGCTACGTCGCCTTCGTGCACGGGCGCGGCATCGATCGCACCGAGCACTCGCAGACTCAGCTGGAGGATCTCTACTGGGCGCCCGACGGGCTCGACTCGGCCACCGAATGGGGCGCCGGGATGCATGGCTGCACCGTCCGCCGCATCGGATACAACGGGACGCGCGCCTTCTTCGATGGTGGGGCCGCCCACGTCGCCGCAGCCCAGATCAACGACTTCATCAGTGACTACGGCATCGGCGATGGCGAGCTGATCATCATCGGCCACTCCATGGGCACGCTGGTGACCCGCTACATCCTGAACAACGGGACGCCGAACGCGCCCCTCTACAACCGCGGCATCTATGGCGGCAGCGAGGACGGCGACTACGCGATCCCGAACAAGAGCTCGAGCTGGACCTACTCCGACTTCACCCTCCCGACCGCCGGCACGATCAGCGGCAACGTCACCGCGTGGGTCGACATCGAGCACAAGTACAAGGGCGACCTCGAGGTGGACATCTGCCACGCCGGTCGGTGCGTGCGCGTCTGGAACCGCGCGGGCGGCAGCGGCAACGACATCAAGCAGAACTTCTACCTCGGCAACTGGAACGGCTACCCCGCGGGCGGCACCTGGCAGCTCCGCGCTCGCGACCTCGACGGCCACTTCCTCACGAGCAACAAGGGCGACATCCGCCACTTCTCGGTGCACGTGAACACCGCGCAGAACGGCACCGGCTGTAACGGCACGAGCTCCAACTACCACCACTGCAACTTCGACCGCATCGCGCAGAAGACCAGCCACGCGTTCCTGATGCAGGGACCGCTCACCGGTGTGGAGAGCGCGGACGCCCTCTACGGCGAGGCCGACACCTGGTACGCGGACGCCGCCGCCTCGATCATCCGTTGGATCGGCATGGTCGGGCGTGACCGCGCCGCCTACTACATGCGCCGCTCTCCGCTCGAGTACGCCTCCGCTTCCGGGGGATGGATGGGCGACGCCGGCCGCGACACGATGGTCTACACCGTCACCGGCGAGTACGCGGACAGCAGCTCGGGTGAAGGCAAGGGAGACGACGGCGACCTGAACATGGCCTGGGGCGGCATCTGCCACCACAGCCACGCCGTGAACGCCTGGGCCTGCGGCCGCACACCGGGTGATGGACTGGTCGAATCCGAGAGCGCTCGCGGCGAGTTCATGCGCTCGGGAACGGGCTATGGCGAGAGCGGCATGCCCCAGAGCGGGATCTATCGCTCCTGGTACAGCTGGCAGACCGTCCAGGGCGCGCGCACCGACTGGGTCCGCTACGACGGGAACCACTCGAGCGGGCGGCACGACTCCCACAACGACGACCTGACGGACAACGTGCGCGGAGTGCAGTACATCTACACCTCCGACCCCTACGACAATCACTACGGCATGTGGCCGTACATGTACATCGGGAACCATGGTCTGACGCTGGGCCAGAGCACCACCGGCACCGCCACGGCCGCTCCCAGCACGCTCGCCTACTGATCGGGCATTCGAGGTAGAACGGACTCCGTGTCCGGCTCGCGACGCCGTTGGATGGCCGCCGTGATCGCCTTGGTGGCGATCGCGGTGCTCGTCGTTCTGTGGTGGTCCAGCGCCGGGCCACTCGTCGTGGACGACGAGGACTACGAGCTGCCCACCACGTTCACGGAGGGCGAGATCCCCCCGGCTCCGATCATCGACGGAGAACGGGACGAGGAGCGCTCGCTCTCTCCGGACGGGGGACCCCGGCGAGCGCCGACGCACGACGAGGACGAGCGTGCGGCCGCGCTCGAAAGCGGGGTCCCTTTCGACACCGAGACGCTGCCCCCGACGATCGTCGACCCCGGTCCTGGGGAGTACCTGCGCTTCTACGGTGGACGCTCCGGCGCCATGTCTCCGCACGCACGCCCCAGCTGGGCCAACGTGACCACCCAGATGCGCTCGTTGAACCCGGAGGCACCTCGGCTCGTGGTGTGGACACCCACCATCCGCATCCAATCGGGCCAATCGGTCCAGGTGTTCGCGCTCCTGCGAACCCCCGATGGTCGGGAGGACGCCGAGCGAATCACGCTGACGGTCTGGGATCAGGGGGAGCAGGCGACCCCTCGGGTGACCTCGATGACGCGCGTCCCCGGCGACGACGAATCACCGCACGACTACACCGCCACCTTCACCGCCAACGCCGACGATTGGCCCGATCCGGGCAATGGACGCCCGGTGGAGCTCAACTGGCGCGTCCGCGCCGAAGGCATGCTCGATGGCGCTGCCTATGCGCGTGACGCTGGCGGCGTACTCTCCATCCACTCACCGAGCGGGATGCTCCAGGCCGACACCATCGAGGTGGCGAAGACCAGCGAGGGGTTCGTCCTCCGGGTCGACGCGGTCATCGAAGAGCAGGGGAGCTACTGGGCGTACGCCGAGGCCTGGGGCGGCGACGAGGGCGACCGCCCCATCGCCTTCGGCCGGATCCGTCGTGAGAGCTTGGACCCGGGGACCCACACCTTCGAGCTCCTCTTCGGGGGCGCGATCATCGCCGACCGCGGCATCGACGGCCCCTACGCCATCCGGAACCTGCGCTTCATGCGGGTCGACGCGGTGCCCCCGCAGGAGCAGGAGCCGATCGACCCCGCCGCGACCACCCCCCCTTGGTCGGCAAGCGGCTTTCAGTGAGTGAGCATTGTCGTGCCATCCCGCCGAGCCTTGCGTAGAGTGCCGGCGGATGGGTGATGCGATGATGAACAAGACTCTCTTCTGTGCGATTGGGCTCGTGCTCTGCGTGGCCTGCGGCGATGACGACGGCGACGGCACCGACGACACGATGGACGCGTCCGTCGACGACATGTCCATGCCGGACGACGGTGGGATCGGGCCGATGAACCTCCCGGGCCTCGACGGCGAGGTCGAGGTGATCGTGGACGACCGGGGGATGCCGCACATCTACGCGACGACGATCCACGACCTGATGGTCGTGCAGGGCTACCTGATGAGCCAGGACCGCTTCGTTCAGATGGAGTTCATCCGTCGCGGCGTGAAGGGTCGGCTCTCGGAGGTGCTCGGCTCGGCGGACGGATCGGTGGTGGGTCGCGACCAGAGCTCGCTCTTCCTCGGCTTCAAGCGTCAGGGCGAAGCGATCTACGAGTCGCTCCCGGCCGACAGCCCCTCGAAGCTCGCGGCCGACGCCTTCGTCGAGGGCATCAACCTCTACATCGAAGAGGTCGTCGAGAGCGAGTCGTACCGAGCGCCGCCCGACCTGGAGATCATCAACGTGATCAAGGCCAGCGGAAACCTCGGCCGCTGGACCGGCGCCGACATCTTCGCGTTGGCGCGCTACCAGGCCTGGAATCTCAGCTACGATGCCGGCGCGGACACCGCGCGAACCGAAGCGCTGCTCGGCGTCCAGGACGCCTTCCCCGCACCGGAGCCCGGACCGCCCGGCGACGAGGTGCTCGAGAGCCGCGCCGGTATCTACGGCGACTTCTTCTCCGAGGTGCAGGCGCGGCGGGTCTACACCCGCGACGGGCTGCCCGCCTCCGATCCCTTCACGATCGAAGCGCAGGTCTTCGAGCGCGAGCTGCCGCTGCTCACCCGGCAGGCGCTTCGAGGCGCGCGCAGCTTCTTCGATCGGCTCGATGACGACCCACTCTTCCATCGCGACGAGCACGTGGGCAGCAACTCCTGGGTCGTGCATGGCGACGTGACCGAGAGCGGCAACCCGATCCTCTCGAACGACCCACACCTCTCGCTCACCAGCCCGGGCATCTGGTGGTACGTGCACCTGAACACCGCGGAGATGGGCGGCGAGGACGACATCGACGTCCAGGGCGTGGCCTTCGCCGGTCTGCCGGGAGTCGTGCTCGGCTACAACCGCGACCTCGCGTGGAGCGCGACCACCACCGGCTACGACGTGACCGACGTCTACTCCGAGGTGGTCACCTACGAGTATCAGGGCGACGGCGCGGATCCGCTCTGGGTCCCGGTCTCGGTCAGCTTCGAGGGTGGCGACGTCGCCATCGAGGTGATCGAGGAGGTCGTCCTCCACGACGAGCAGGACCCGATCCCCTACCCGGTGTACGACGTGCCGCACCACGGGCCGATCATCCCTGGCTCCGAGGTCTACCCGGACGTCACCGTCGCCGCCGGCGAGACGGCGGAAGGTGGCGCGCTCTCGGTGCGCTACACGGGTCACGAGGTCACCAACGAGCTCGGCTTCTTCGTCGCGCTCATGACCGCCACCAGCGTCGACGAGGCAGCGGCCGCGCACCGAGAGTTCTTCCAGGTCGGCGCGCAGAACATCGCCATGGTCTCGCGCGCAGGCGACATCGCCTGGTCGTCGCACGCCTGGATCCCACAGCGCGAGGCGGCCGCCTGCACCTTCGGCATCGATGACCAGGGCGTGGTCAGCGGCGTCTCCCCGCTCTTCGTGCTCCCCGGTCAGGGTGGCTACGAGTGGGGCGCGGACATCGACGACGCGCTCATCCCGCAGGAGAAGAACCCGGCCTCGGGCTTCATCGCCACGGCGAACCAGGACAACGCCGGCGTCACCGACGACGGCAACCCCTGCAACGACGACGCGTACATCGGCGGCGGCTTTGCGGTGGGCTATCGCATGGGCCGCATCGTCGAGAACCTGGAAGCGATGAGCACCGCCGGCGGAATCACCCCCGCGATGATGATCGAGCTCCAGGCAGAGACGAAGTCCTCGCTGGGCGAGACCATGCGCGATGCGATCGTCGCTTCGCTGGACCACGCGCTCGGTGACCCGAGCGACGACGCCGCGCTCCAGGCCGTGGTGGACCGCGGCGGCGCCGACGGGCTGACCGACCTGCAGGCGGTCCGCGACCGGCTGGCGGCGTGGACGCTGGAGACCCCGCACGGGATCGACGCGACCGCCGACGCGGAGATCGCCGACAGCGTCGCGACGACCATCTTCAACGCGATCATCACCCGCCTGACCGGCCTCGCCTTCGATGACGAAGAGGCCGCCATCGGCCGCGGGATGAACAGCTCCTACAACGCGCGCATGCTCGAGTGGGCGCTCGCCGACGCGGCGACCCAGATGGACTCGCTCTACACCTTCCGGGCGACCTACCAGGGCGACGCGGAGTGGAACGACACGGTCGTCTGGGACGACATCACCACCGACACCGTGCTCGAGACCCGCGACGAGCGCGTCACCAGCGCGGTCTTTGCGGCGCTGACCTTCCTGACCGAAGACCTCGGCGAAGACTGGGACGAGTGGCGCTGGGGCCGGCTCCACGCGGTGCGCTTCGATCAGATCGCGCCCTCGCTCAGCGGCCAGAACCGGGTGTCCATTCCGCCCGGCCGCTCGAGCGACTTCCCGATCGGTTTCCCGCGCCACGGTGACTACGGCGCCGTGGACGTCGGCAACTTCTCCATGACCAACGGTGAGCGCTTCACCCACGGCAGCGGCGCGAGCCAGCGGCTGGTGGTGGAGATGACGCCGGAGGGACCGGTGATGCCCTTCAACGCCCTCCCCGGCGGCCAGAGCGAGGACATCCGAAGCCCCCACCACGCCGACGAAGCCGAGTTCTGGCGCACGAACCAGCAGCCGCAGCTCTACTACACGCGAGCGGACGTCGAAGCGAACGCGGAAGCGACCTTCTCGATCAGCCCCCGCTAGCGAAGCCGAAGCGGACGTTGGCTGGCGGGAGCTCTTCTCGATCCACGGGCTGCCGGGGCTACTCGAGATCCATCGCGAGGCCACATAGGCCACATCCGTGCGGGGAATGTCGACCCGGCGCCAGACGTAGGCTGTCACACGCCATGGTCTCGGCACGAACCACTCTCCTCGCCAGCCTCGCCTTCGTCGCGCTCCTCATCCCCGCGCGCCAGGCCTCGGCCTCGGTCGCCCTGCACCAGGTCACGCCGCAGAACGTCGCCGCCACCGACGGCATCGAGGTCTCGGCGCGCCACCTCGCGAATGGTGATCTGGAGCTCACGCTCCGAGTCGAGCCGGCGCCATTCGTCTACCGGCCACAGGTGAAGCTCCGTCCGGACGGGGCAGGGACCCAGGCGCGGTGGGTGGACCCGAACGCGAACCCGCTCGTGGCCGTGGTTCGCATCCCCGCGGCCAGCATCGAAGAGGCCGAGGTCAGCGTGATGCGCGACTTCGGCCTGATCGGTCACAACTACCGGATCCGAGCACGAGACTGGACCGGCGGTCGCCAGCCCTAGGTCTCACTACCAGCCCATCTGGACTTCCCGGGCCGCTCGGTGCTGCTCCGCCGCCCGCTCCGCGGGTGAGCGCAGGCCCGCGTTCACCAACCCGAGGATCGCGATGATGGTGGTGCCCACGGCGATGCTCACGCCCGCGGTCGTGTCGATCTTGTCGCGCCCGGTCAGCCCCGCGACGGTCGCCGCCGCGGCGAGCTCCAGGACGCCGAGCGAGAAGCGCACCCAGCGGCGGCGGCGGTCGTGGCGGGCGGCTTCGAAGAGCGCGTCTTCGTGAGCGTCCAGGTCGATGCTGCCGGCGCGGCGGTCCGTGTAGAACTGGACGAGCCGTTCGTGCGAAGCGGTGCCCTCTTTCGGGTAGAGCAAGCGCCGGATGCCCATCACGTAGAGGGTCGACGCGCCGATGAGGCAGCCGAGCCCGAGCACGAAGTCGAGGGCGCGGAGGCCGTCCTCGGGTGGGATCAGGAACTCGACGGCGCAGTAGGTCTCGAACACGCCCATCAAGAGCGTGCGCTGGGCCCCGAGGAAAGAGACGGCGTCGAACTCGAGCGCGGCGACGCGAAGGGACGCCTCGAGGGAGACCTCCCGACGGGAGAGACCGTCGTCGTGCAGGGCCGAGACGATCTGCGTCTGGGCCCCCTCGTCTGCCGACGCCGCGGGGGCGTCCTGCGCCAGCGCTCCCGACGAGCCGAGGAGCACCGCCGCGATGGTCAGCGCCCGGGTCACGCCACGCTGCGATCGAGGAAGTCGCCGACCGTGGGCCAGATGGTGGTCGTCGCGTCGTCGCCGACGACCAGGTCCATGTGACCGACGGGGAAGACCCGGTAGTGCTTCTCCGGGCTCCGGCTCATGTCGTAGGCCGGACGCACCGACTCCGGCGGCGCGAGGTCGTCACGGTCGCCGGCGATGACGAGCAGCGGAACCCGGAGCGCCTCGAACGCGCGGCCGTAGTCCATGGAGCCGTCGCGGCTGCGAAGCGCGACACGGTCGCCCCCCGCGAGGATGTCGAACGCGATCTGCAGGTTCGTGCGATCGAAGGCGCGCGCGAGGTACTCGTCGAGCACCTGGTCGTTGACGTTGCCCGAGCGCCAGCCGCGAATCGGCGTGGGGAGGAAGGGCAGGTTCCAGAGCGCCCGACGGCGATGGAGGTGCCGGCCCACGAGGCGCGTCGGCAGGTCGAGGTTGCGGTCGAACGCTCCGGTGAGACGGGTGGTCTCGAGCACCCACGCGAGCGCCTTCAGGAACGCGCGGCCGGCGCCGAAACGGTAGGGCGAGCCGAGGGTGGCGATGGCCTGCACCGAGCCCTTGAGGGCGGTGGCGGCCGAGCAATAGCTGACCAGCCCGCCCATCGAGTGACCGACCAGCGCCACGCGCGGATGACCGGAGAGGCGCTGGACCTCGCGGGCGCAGGCGGGGATGTCCTCGAGGATGTACTCGTCGAGCACCTCGGGGCGCTTCGCGTCGAAGCGCTGGGAGCGCCCGGCCCCGCGGAGGTCGACGTTGTAGACGTCCCAGCCGCGTTCGGCGAGGTAGCAAGAGAACGAGCGGCTGGGCAGATGCCAGGTGTAGCGGTTCTGCGCGAAGCCGTGGACGAGGAGCACCGCGCCTCGCGTCACCGGGGGCGGATCGCCGGCCAGCCGTCCCTTGATGCCTTCGGCTTCGGCGAGATCACGCCGACGCTTACGGACCATGCCGATGGGCTGACCAGGGGTCATCACCACCTGCTTCACGAAGGTGGCCCGCTGGTCGAAGTCGATGGACTGCTCGACGATCTCCGTACGCAGGATCACGCGATGTGGACGCTACCAGAATCCCTGCGGTGCGCCATTCAAGAGCCCATCAGGAGGAACGCGGCGATCGCGGCGAAGGCGACCCCGACGAGGGCCAGCCCGAGCGCGATTCGGCGGAGCTGAGCCCCGGGCTGATGGCCCGGCGGCGGCTCGGGCATCGACGGCGTGTCCGGGACCTTGGGGATGGTGGGCAGCGGGGCAGGCGACGGGAGCGGACGAACGGTCGCGACCTGCCCGGGGGGCGGCGGATCGGTCGCCACGGCGAAGGCTCCGGACCAGCGCCCACGGACCGCGTCGGGCGCGAAGGGCAGCAGCGCCTTGGCGAAGCTCTCCACGGTCGAGAACCGGCGGTCGGGGATCGGATCCATCGCGCGGAGCAGCACCGCCTCGAGCTCCTCGGGGATCGAGGGCTCGAGCTCCCGCGGCTTCGGGAAGAGACCGCGAGAGACCTTCTGCACCAGATCGGCGATGTTCCGCTCACGGAAGGGGCGGCGGCCGGTGAGCACCTCGTAGAGCAGCGCGCCCAAGCTGTACTGGTCGCTCTTCTCATCGGTGGTCTGCCCCCGCGCCTGCTCGGGGGACATGTACTCGGGCGTCCCGATGAGCGCGTCTTCGCGCCGGTGGAACGAGTCGTCCTCGAAGTCGTCCGGGCGCGCGATGCCGAAGTCGAGCACCCACGGGTGCAGGCTGTCGCGCGGGCCACGGCCGACGATCACGTTCGGCGGCTTGAGATCCCGGTGGACGATGCCCATCCGGTGCGCCTCGGCGATCGCGCTGGCGACCGGCAGCAGCATCTCGACGGCGCTCTGCGCGTCGAGGGGTCCGGAGCGCTTCAGCAGATGATCGAGAGGGTCACCGTCGAGGTACTCCATCACGATGTAGGGGAGTTGCTTCCGGTGCCGGCGGCCGGAGGATTCGTTGAAGGGCGTCTCGTCGGCGGCGAGCTCATCCATCGGGACGCCGGGCTCGCTCACCTCGGACCAGGTGTCCGCGCTGGGGATCGTCGCCTCCAGGATGCCGTAGTCCATGAGCCGGACGACGTGTGGGTGGCGCAGCCGACCGATGAGCTTCATCTCGGTCTCGAAGCGGCGATGATCGTCGCCTGCGTCGCCCATGGCGCGCTGTGAGCGCAACACCTTCACCGCGACGGACTGGCCGGTGCTCAGCTGGGTCGCCTGGAAGACGATGGCGAAGCCACCGACGCCGACGGTGCGCTCGACCCGGAATCGGCCATCCAACACGGTGCCGGGCTCGGCGTCCCCGTCGGCGGAGAGGACGGTCGCCGGGCTCGGGCCGGACGCCGCCCGGGTCTGGAGGTGGCTGGCGACGCGCGCGAGGAGCACCGGGAAGTCGATGGGTTTGGTGACGTAATCGTTGGCCCCGAGCGCGAGGGCCTGAACCACGTCCTCGCTGTCGGTCTTGGCGGTGGCCATGAGGATGGGCAGCTCGGCCCGATCGTAGAGGTTCCGCAGGTAGCGGAGCACCTCGAGCCCGCTCATGCCGGGCATCATCACGTCGAGGAGCACCAGATCGGGGACCGACATCTCGATCCTCTCGATCGCCTGGGGCCCATCGACGGCGGTCTCCACCTCGTACCCCTGGCGCCTGAGACGGCGGGCCAATATGTCGCGATTCGCCTCGTTGTCGTCGACGACCAGGAGGGTCGCCCCCGCGCTCTTTTGCTCGCTCACTCCGTCGTGCTCCGCGCCGCCGAAGAGTAGCGCATTCCCGGCGAGCTTTCAGAAGGTACCCTTCAGGCGATCGATGGCCGATCTCCGGAAATGGCTCGTCCCCCAAACCCTCCTCGGGCGCCTGGCGCTCGTGACGGGGGCGATGCTCGTGATCGCGGTCGCCGCTCTGCTCTGGCAGGAGAGCTCCCGGATGCGGGACCAGATCGAGCAAGGGGAGCAGGCCCGGATCGCCGCGGTCGCGGGAACGCTGGCGCTCGCGCTGGACGGCGACCGCCATCGACAGGCGGCCGCCGCGAGCCTCACGCCCTGGGACTCGTGGGAGTCCGCCCCCCCTTCGGTGGCGGAGGAGCATCGCCGGCTCGCCGCCGCCGCCGCCCGCAATCGGCTGGCCACCGGCGTCTCGACTCTCTCGCTGGTGCCGAGCTCGCAGACCCGGGTTCGAGCCGCGCCCGAGCAGATGATCCCAGACGCGCTACGGATCGTGGCGACCAGCCATCAGGTGCCCGACCGGGCGCTGCTGACCGACTACGTGCCGGAGATGGCCCCCGCGCTCTTCGACGCGCAGACCGCGAGCCGCGGCGCCCATCGGGACGAGCACGGCACCTGGATCACCGCGTGGGCGCCGATCCTCGATCGCTCCGGTCGCGTGGTGGGGGTCGTAGAAGTCAACGCCAGCCTCGACTCCATGCTGGACGCGGCCCGTAATCACGTCGGCCAGCAGATTCTCTTCGCGCTGCTGGTGCTGATGGTCGTGGTCACCGCGATGATCGTGGTCAGCGCCCGACTGACGCGGAACCTGTCCGAGCTCGGGGCCTCGGCCCACCGCTTCGGCGGCGGTGACCTGCGTACACCGATCGCAGCGCGGCCACGTTCATCGGCCGAAGTGCGCCAGCTGGCGGAGACCCTCGAGGGTGCCCGGCGGGAGCTCTCCAAGCGCATCGAGGCCCAGTCGGCGACCGAGTCCGAGCTCGAGTCCGCCGTCGAGCGCGCCGAGGAGCTCGCCCGCGTGAAGAGCCGGTTCTTGGCGAACATGAGCCATGAGCTGCGCACGCCGCTGAACGCCATCCTCGGCTACACGGAGATGCTCCTCGAGGAGGCCGCAGGCGAGGCGGCCGAGGACCTTCGCCGGATCCACTCGGCCGGCACGCACCTGCTCGACATGATCGACGACGTGCTCGACCTCGCAAAGCTCGAGGCCGGGAAGATGGACCTCATCACCGAAGACTTCGACGTCGGCGACCTCCTGCAAGCGGCGGCCGACACCGTGCTCCCGCTGGTCGCGAAGCGGAACAACGAGCTCGAGGTGAACCGGCCCGAGGAGCCGATTCGCATGCGCGGCGACGCCAAGCGGATGAGGCAGGTGCTGCTCAACCTGCTGGGCAACGCGGCGAAGTTCACGAGCAAGGGGCTGATCTCGGTCGAAGCCGAGCAGACGGGCGAGGGTGAAGGCGCCCGGGTCGTGTTCCGCGTTCGAGACACCGGCATCGGCATGAGCGCGGAGCACTTGGACCGACTCTTCCGCCCCTTCACCCAGGCCGACGCGACGACCACTCGGAAGTACGGCGGAACGGGCTTGGGCCTCTCGCTCTCGCGAGAGCTGGTGGTGCGAATGGGTGGCCGGATCTACGCGGAGAGCCGCGAGGGCGAGGGGTCGACGTTCATCGTGGACCTGCCCAAAGGATGATCCGCCGAAGGCGCATGTGACGCCGTCACTTGCGAGCGATGAACGTCCCGTCCTCCCGGAACCGTCCTCGGACCCTCGTCGGCGAGCGCGAGTACACCGCGACCTCGCCCGGCTCGGCGAAGAATCCCGCGTAGGCGATCATCGCAGCGTTGTCCGTGCACGCGCGGATCGGCGGCACGAAGAGCTCGAAGCCCTTCTTCTCGCACAGCTCGGCGGCGCGAGCACGCAGGCCACGGTTGGCGGCGACGCCGCCGCCGAGCACCAATCGGCTCACGCCTTCTCGCACGCAGCAGCGAACCGCCTTCTTCGCGAGGACCTCGACGATGGCCGCCTGGAGACTCGCCGCGAGGTCCGCCTGGGTGGCCTCGTCCATCGGGCCCTCGTGCGTCTCGACCGCGCGGGCGACGGCGGTCTTGAGCCCGCTGAAGCTGAAGTCGTGGTCGTCGCGGTGGAGCATCGGGCGCGGGAGCTCGAAGGCGGTGGCGTCGCCCACCTTCGCGAGCCGATCGATCACCGGACCACCGGGGTATCCGAGGCCCAGGAGCTTGGCCGCCTTGTCGAAGGCTTCGCCGGCGGCGTCGTCGCGGGTCTGTCCGAGGAGCGCGATGTCGTCGGGGGCGTCGACGCGGTAGAGCGCGGTGTGGCCACCCGAGACGAGCAGGGCCACGTAGGGGTACTCCGGCCCGATGGGTGCGTCGTCGTCGTGGCGCAGGTGACAGGCGAGCAGGTGGCCATCGAGGTGGTCGACGCCGAGGAGCGGCAACCCCCGCGCCCACGCCAGGCTCTTGGCGAACTGTGCTCCGACCAGGAGCGCACCGACGAGGCCGGGACCGTGGGTCACGGCGATGGCGGCGATGGCGGGCCAGCCACCAGCGCTCTCCACGGCCTCTTCGACGACCGGCACGATGGCTCGGAGGTGCGCGCGCGACGCGAGCTCCGGCACCACGCCGCCGTAGCGGGCGTGCACGTCGATCTGGCTGGCGACGACGTCCGAGACGACGCGCCCATCGGAGCGCACCACGGCGGCCGCCGTCTCGTCGCACGAGGACTCGATGGCGAGGATCGTCTGGAAGCTCACGAGCCCTCCGAGATCTCGAAGACGCCGAAGAAGTCGCACTCCTGTCGGGAGCGCGGCTCACAGTCTTCGGGCAAGTCGGGCGGGGCGAGCAGGGGCAGGGCGGCGCAGTCCATGGCGCCGTCGCCGGCGACGATGCGAAGCTCGAGGTCGCCCTCTTCCAGCAAGGTCACGAAGACCATCGCGTCACGACCCGCCAGCGGCCCCCGGGTCGGCTCGAGCGCATAGACGTAGGTCCGCACGCGGCTCGAACCGGGCACCTCGAGGTCCGAGAGCGCGTCGTGGGCGATCGCCGGGACGGGTCGCAGCGGCTCGTCGACGAAGGTCGCCGTCCCGACCCCGCAGTGCTCGTCGTCGGTCGAGAGCCGGCCCGGACCGGCACCGGTGGTCTCGTCATAGGTGAGGACGGTCGGGTCGAAGTCGTCGAGGGTGAGGGTGGTCCCACCTCGGAAACCCCGGCGAATGAAGGAACACGGACCGGTGCCGTCAGCACAGGCCACTCCGCCGAGGACGTCGCCGGAGTAGTCACCGCGAAACTCGCCGAGCTCGGTGCAGCCCGAGCCGGCGAGAGCGATCATGAAGATGAGCACGCGGGCCATCGGGGAGCAGGGTAGCTCAGCCGATGGCCCGGGCCAGCTCAACGCCGACGGCGTCGGCCGACGACGAAGCCGAGCGCGACGAGGACCAGCGCGAAGCCCGCGCCGCCCTGGCCGCCGGCCGCACAGCCACCACCGCCGCCGTTGCTCGGCGGGAGGCAGATCGCGAGCGCGCCGCCGTCCACGCGGGTGCACTCGAAGCCGGGCGAACAGGCGTTGTCGGGGCCGCACTGCTCGGTGCAGACGCTCCCCGCACGGGTGCCCATGGCGCAGAGCCCGCTGGCGCACTCGGCGTTGTCGGCGCAGCGGTCACCGGTCAGGCCGAGGTCCGGCGCGCAGACACTGGTCGCCTCGTCCACCGGGGTGCACATGAAGCCCATCGGGCACTCGTCGTCCCCCATGCAGAACGCGGAGCACCAGCTGCGACCACCCGAGCTCGCACAGAAGCCGGAGCCGCAGTCCTCGTTGGTGATGCAGCCGCCACCGATGGCCTCGCGGGGCCCGCGGACGCAGCTCATCTCGCGACAGTGGAAGCCCTCGCCGCACGCTTCGTCGTCGTCGCACATGCGGGAGCAGTAGCTGACGCCTTCGTCGGTGAAGCAGTAGCCGCTGTGGCACTGGTCGTCCTCATCGCACGGCTCGCCGATGCCGTAGGGCCCAGCGAAGAGATCCTGCGGAACACACGCGCCGCAGGAGGTGGACGGAGCGACGCAGACCTCGCCCGCGAGACAGTCGCCGCGATCACCCCGGCAGAACGCCAGGCAACGCTGGGTTCCATCGCCCGGATCGACACAGTTGCCGGTCAGGCAGTCGGTGTTCACCTCGCAGGGATCCTCGATGAGGCCGGTGCCGACGGCTCCAGGGGCGCAGAGACCCTCACAGCTGCCGAGGCCGCCACTCGCGCAGAAGAAGCCCGAGGGGCAGCCGATCTCAGGCCGCGAGGGATCGCACTCCTGCGTGCAGACGTTGCCCCCGCCAGGCATCACCTCGGCGCAGCGCTGGCCGACGCACTCGTCGTCGGTGGAGCAGTTCGAGCCGATGGGCGTGCACCCTTCGTCGAGGTCGCCATCGCAGTCGTTGTCGATGCCATCGCAGATCTCCTCGCTCGGCACGCACGCGCCGGAGTCTTCGAGCGCCTGCTCGATGAACTCCTGGAAGGGCGCGATGGAGTTGTAGGCGCCCGGATCGCCGCAACGTGGGTCGCGCCGTTCGGTCGGATAGATGAAGGACGCGACGCCCCAGATCCGCCCTTCGGCCCCGATGAGCGGGCCGCCGGAGTCACCCGAGCAAACCGTCGGGTCGACGAAGATGAACCGACCGCGGAACCCGTCCACGCGACCTTCGACCCGGTACTTGGTGCCGCTCGCGCCGGTCTCGGTCTGGCCGTAGCCGATGGCGGTGAAGGCGTCGCCGGCGAGTGAGGAGGGCGCGTCGAAGCTCATCTCGCGCGGCGTCTCGCGAGCGGCGGTCGACAGGATCATGACCGCCACGTCCGTGCCGTCCGAGAGGTCCCACGCCCCCGGTACCGGTCGCACCTCCTGCACGCGATACTGCGTGAGCGCGCTGCGCGACGAGGCGCCGACGAGAAGTCGGAAGTCGCTGGCGGGCGAGGCGAAGTTGCCATTGCCCTGAACGCAGTGCTTCGCCGTCAGCACGAGCCGCGGAGCGACGATCGTCGCGGTGCAGGCCGAGCCACGGATGTTGTAGAGGAAGACGACCTCGGGATAGCCGGTCTCGTAGGTGCCGTTGTAGATCGGCGAGCTCCCCTCGCCGACGGGCTCACCGGGTGCGACGCACGCAGTGAGGGCGAGGAGGGAGAGGAAGCGCAGCGCGCGGGTCATCGGGACACCTTCCGGCGAATGAAGAAGAGACAGGCGACCATGAGCAGCCAGCTCGCGGACGTGGGAGGCGCGCCCCCCGCCGCGCAGCCTCCACCGTCGTCACTGGGAATCGACTCGGTGTCGATGCAGACGGAGCTCACCCCGTCGTCGGAACGGACGCAGGCGAAGCCCGGAGCGCAGGTGCTCTCGGCATCGCAGTTGCGGGTGCAGACGCTGCTCTCGCCACCCGGGAGCGGCTGGCAGAGGTCGCTGATGCAGTCCTCGTTCGCCACGCACTCGCTGCCGACGATGCCCAGGTCGGGCGCGCAGAGCGACGCTTCGCCCACCGAGACGCAGCTGAAGGCTGCCGGGCAATCGTCGTCGGAGCCGCAGAAGAGCGTGCACCAGGCGTCGTCGCCGCGAACGGCACAGAAGAGCCCCTCGGTGCAGTCGAGGTTGTCGATGCAGTTCTGGCCGGCGCCGCTCCGTCCGCCCCGCACGCATTGGCTCGCGCTCGCGTCCTCCATCACGCGACAGTGGTAGCCGGAGCCACACTCGTCGTCGGTGGCGCAACCGCGGGTGCAGTAACCGTCACCCGCCTCGAGCAGGCAGGCGCCGGACTGGCACTCGCCGTCTTCCTCGCAAGGCTCACCGAGCCCACGGGGCGCGCTGAGGATCTCCTCGGGTACGCAGCCGCCGCAGCTGCCCGGACCGGCGACACAGACTTCGCCGTGGCGACACATGCCGGCGTCGCCGACGCAGGGGTCGAGACATCGCTGAACGCCGTCGCCGGGGTCGGCGCAGTGGAGCGAGGCGCAGTCGGTCGCCATGGTGCACTCCTCGTCGATGGCGAGGGATCCGGCGGAGCCGAGCTCGCAGCGGCCGTCGCAGCCGTCGGTCTGCGCGCAGTAGAGGCCGGTGCCGCAACCGGTGAAGGGTCGGACCGGGTCGCAATCCTGAGTGCAGATGCGACCACCGTCGGTGTCCTCGCAGCGGTTGGTGAGGCACTCGTCACCGGAGGTGCAGGTCTCACCCACGTCGAGGCAGGTCTCGTCGACCAGGCCGTCGCAGTCGTTGTCGCCGCCGTCGCAGGCCTCGGAGCCGTCGTCCGTGCAGGCCCCCGCGGCGCGGAGGACGTCATCGATGTTGTCGAGGAACGCGGCGACGTGGTTGTAGCCGTTCTCGCCGACACCACACGCGCTTCCGAAGCTCGCGACACCAGCGATCTCGCCGTCCGCGGTGAGCAGCGGTCCGCCCGAGTCGCCCTGGCAGATGGTCGGGGGGGTGTAGATGACGCCCTGGCTCTCGGCGTAGCGCGAGACGGTCGTGCCCACGCGGTACTTCACACCCGCGCCACCGGACGGGGTCTCGCCGAAGCCGACCGCCTTCATGTCGGTGCCGATGAGATCGCGGGGGTCGCCGCGGTACACCGGAAAGGGAGGCGCCGGTGCGTCCGATCGGAGGGTGATGACCGCCACGTCCTGGCCGATCAGGCCACGAAGGCCGAACTCGCTGTAGGGGCCGTCCGTCGTCCACACCTCGGACGCGTTGAAGGTCTGCGTCAGGCCGCGGATGCTGTCACCGATGCCGATGACGAAGCTGGAGGGCGGGCTGGGATCCTCGACGTCGGGGTTCTGGACGCAGTGCTTCGCGGTGAGCACGACGCGTGAGGCGATCAGCGATCCGGTGCAGAGGCCGCCGGCGCGGTTGAGCACGGCCACGACCGAGTCCTCGTTCATCGCGGTGCGTTCGCCGTCGACGATCGCCCAGTCCGCGGACGCCGTGGGGGGAGGCGTCGCCTCACCGCAGGCGGTGAGGAGAAGGAGAAAAGAAAATAGAGAAGCGGAGATCCGCAGCCGCATGTGGCCTCGATCCGGTCAAGAAGTGGGGAGGGGAAGGCGGGGCTCGCGTCACACCAGCGGCCCGGCCAGCTGTCTGGGGCCAAGCGTGTGGGGAGTCACGCGAGGCCGGCGGAAGCTAGCAACCCCGAAAAGTAGGGCGCAAGGCGACCCTCGATGGGGATTCGTTCGGTCAGGACGCCCATTGGCGATCGACCCCGCGATTGCAGGGGCTGCGCGGGAATTGCACAGCGTGAGCCGACTCACGCACATCTGACCACCTTGTGGTCCCTCTGTGGGGATTGGTGGGCTGAACGGCGATCAGCTGGCGAGGAGCACGGCGTCTCGCCAGCGGCGCGTGGCGAGGGCATCGCCCGCGCTCGCGGCCCGAGCGGCGGCGGTCTCGTAGTGAGTGCGGGCGGTCTCTCGATCGCCGGCGAGCTCGGCGATTCGGCCGAGCAGACCGGACGCTCTCGCGACCAGCGCGCCAGCGCCCGCCTCCTCCGCGAGGTTCCGACCCGTCTCCGCCTGTTCCCGGCACTGATCCGCGTCGCCGATCGCGAGCAGGACCTCCGCGAGATCGAGTCGCACGCGAGCTCGCGTGGTGAGATCGCCGCTGCTCCCGTCGAGGAGCTCGAGCGCCCGCCGGTACGCGTTCGCCGCGCCCGCCGGATCCCCGTCGGATGCGCGCGACTCGCCGAGGGCGAGCTGGACGTCGCTCTCCACCTCGGGATCCTCGCCCGCCACGATCTCGAGCGCCTGACCGAACTGGCGCATGGCGTCGCGCCGCCGGTCACGGAGCGTGGCGATGCGGCCGAGGACGACGTGCATTCGCGCGCGAGCCGAAGAGAAGCGACCGGTGAGGTCGAAGGCCTCGCGAACGACGCCATCGGCGCCCGCGAGGTCGCCGGCACGAGCCATCGCCCAGCCGAGCTTCCGGCTGAAGGTCACCAGTGCGGTGTCCATCACCGTGTCGCCACTCTCGAGCATCTCACGGCGGGCGAGCTCGAGCGCCCGCCGGTAGGCGAGGACCGCCGCGCGGGTATCCCCACGACGGAGGGCGGTGTCGCCCATCCGCTCGAGAGTCATCAGCGAGCGCATCGGCTGGCCGGAGCGGTAGGCATGCTCTGCGCGCACCTCGAGGGGCGCGCCACGCTCGGTCACCAGCGCGAGGATCCGTGCGTGCACCTCTTTACGGGCCTCGGCCGGGATGAACGCGGCGACGAGCTCGGCGATGAAGGGGTGAGTGAGGTCGACCGACGAGGCGCTCACGATCGCGAGCCCGGCGTCGGACAGCTCCTCGAGGCCGCTCATGTCGGCGGGGTCCACCAGCTCGCGAAGGACCTCGAGCTCACAGTTGCCACCGTAGGCGGCGACGGTCTGCATCACGCGGCGAGCGGCGATGCCGACCCGGTCCACACGCTGGGCGACGGCATCGGCCAAGCGCGGCGGCATGGTCTCGTCGCCGAGTCCCTGAGCACCGAGCGAGTGGAGCTGCTCCAGATAGAGCGGCAGCAGGCGCCGGCCGGGCATCACGGTGGACGCGCCCGGCCGCACCGCCTCGGTGTCGCCCTTGAGGAACTGGCCCGCCTGCTCGAGCGTGAGCCCCGCGAGCTCGATGACGTTGCCTTCCGCGCGACTGCTCGGTCCCATGCCGAGGAGGAGCAGAACGGACGTCTCACCGAGCGACTCGTCGAGCTGCGCGAGCACCTTCTGGGTGAGCCCGTCGCCCTTGTCGATGTCGTCGATGACCAGCACGGCGCGCGCGGCGCCGGTGCGCGCGAGACCGGTGCGAATGGCGGCGGCGACCGCGTCGGCGACCGCGCCGATGCGGGAACGCTCCGTGTAGCCCTCGAGGCCACGGGCCTCGGCCAGCTCCTGCAAGCCGGCACGCGAGAGCGGGTCGAGGATGCTTCCCTCGGCGGCGACCTCCTCGAGCTCCTCGACCTTTCGCTCGAGGAGGAGCGCGACGAGCTCCCGAAGCGGGCCGTAGGGCACCGGCGCACCGGTCGGGTGCGATGCCGCGCCGACCACGAGGTCACCGGCTTCGGCGTAGCGGTCCGCGGCCTCGCCGAGCAGGCGCGTCTTTCCGACGCCCATCTCGCCCATGACGTGAACCTGCACGAGGCGCCCGAGGGCCGCCCGCCGGTACTCGTCGAGCGCTTCGAGCTCGGCCACGCGCCCCACGAAGGGGCGCTGGACGTTGGCCATCGGCCGGAACGAGGTGCGTGGTGCGCGACTGCTCGAGGGCGCCGGCTGCTTGGAGCCGAGTCGGGTGCCGCAGTTCCCACAGAAGCGCATCTCCGCGGGGTTCTGCGTCCCGCAGCTCCCACAGGCGACGGTCTGCATGACGCCCGACGTGGTCGAGCGCATCGCATCGAGCGCGTCGCGGATCGCGTCGCGCATCTCGGATGCGTTGGCGAAACGGTGGTTGCGGTCCTTCTGCAGGGCCCGGATGCAGATTTCGGCGAGGGAGTCCGGCATCCCGCGGTGCGGGGCCACCTCGCGCGGATCGGGCACGGGGTCATTGATGTGCCGGAGCACGACCTTGGTCGGCGTCTCGTCGTCGAAGGGGAGCTGATCCGTCAGCAGCTCGAAGAGAACGACGCCGAGGGCGTAGAGATCGCCGCGGCCATCGACCTGCTCGCCCCGCGCCTGCTCCGGGGGCATGTAGTCGGGTGTGCCGCAGACCAGGCCCGGTCGCGTGATCGAGGTGGAGTTGTTGCCGACGATGGTCGCGAGGCCGAAGTCCACGACCTTGACCAGGTCGTCACCGGACTGCAGCCGGCGGAGAATGATGTTCTCCGGCTTCATGTCGCGGTGGACGATGTCGAAGGCGTGCGCTTCGTCGAGCGCCTCGAGGACCCCGATCAGGATCTCGCAGATCCGCGGGAAGGGGAGCGGCCCCTCCTCGTGCATCACGAGGGCGAGGTCCTTGCCCTTCAGGAACTCCATCGCGAGATAGAGAATTCCGTCGTCGGTGCGCCCGAAGTCGATGATCGAGACGCTGTTGGGGTGGTTCAGCCGACTCGCCGCCCGTGCCTCGCCGTAGAAGCGCGCGACGGTCTGCTCGTCGCTGAGCAGGTGCGGGTGAATGACCTTGATGGCGACCGTCCGACCGAGCGTGCTCTGCTCCGATCGATAGACCCGGCCCATACCCCCGACGCCGACCAACTCCTGAACCAGGTAGTTACCCCCGATGGTCCGTCCCACCAGGGGATCGTTCGCGCTCGACGAGTTGTCGATCGCAGCCCCACAGGAGCGGCAGAACTTGTCGCCTTCGGTGGCGACGGCTCCGCACTGATGGCAGAGTCGCACGCGCGGAGTCTACCATGACCCGACCCTCGTTGAACCCTATCTTGCCGGTCCCCGCGGCAACGGAAAGCCGGGCCCGCCCGACTGGAAGCGAACGAGCACGTGTCCTCGTGTTGGGAGTCAACCTCTGGCTCGTCGTCGGCGCCATTCCAGCCGTGATCGTCCAACACTGGCTGGGCCTCGCGGCGTCGTTCGGCATCCTGCTTCCCCTGGCGGTCGGCGCGGCCCTGCTGGGCGGAAAGGCCCCCTCCGAAGGGGGACGCTCCCGTTTTCTGGCCACTCTCTTGCTGGTGGGACTGGTCCCGGCGGCCGCCCTGGGCGTGGTCATGCTGCTCGAGCGGGGCGCGACCAACGACAGCCACCCTGCCCTGGCTCTCGCGCTCGGAAGCGCTTCCCTGCTGGCCTACCTGGCCGTGACCGCATCGGTGCTGGCGCGACCCGTCGAGCGCTCGGACGTTCGGCACCGGGACATGAAGGCGCTGACGGAAGACGACGCGGGGGGCCGACGATGGCGCCGCCGGCTGGTGTTGGGCATCGCGGGACTCGGGGCCATCACGCTGGCCCTGGTGGCGCCCTACCTGGGTGGCGAAGGCGCGCTCTTCCGAGCCTGGGGCGAAGCCGCCGACGCTGCCGGAACCCTCGCTGCCGCGGTCGGGGGCGCCCTCGGCGCGCTCGTGCTCGCGGCGTTCGTCGGCCCCGGCCTCCGCCGTCAGCGCCCTCCCCCCATCAACCGTCAGCGTTGGCGGGTGGCGATGTTCACCCTGGTCGCGGTCTCCGGCGCGGTGGTCCACACACTCCTCGACCGGGGATGACCGCGCCACGCAGTCGTATTAGGGTCCCGGCCGTGCGCCCCCCGCTCTGCCAGGCACTCGTGCTCGCGCTGGTCGGCTGCGTCAGCAGCGGCAGCTACGACGGTGACGTCTACCAGGACTCGGAGACCCGCTTCCGGCTCGCCAGCCCCGGGAACGGTTGGCAGTCGATCTCGGTCGAGGGAGCCAACGATCTCGCGTGGGCGAAGGAGGGCGCGGTCATCCAGGTCAACTCGAGCTGTGATCCGGGCCTGGACATCCCGCTCGAAGCGCTCACCAACCACCTGATGATCGGGTTCACGGAGCGATCGCTGGTCGATCAACGGCGGGTCCCGATGGCCGGCCGTGAAGCCCTCCACACCCACGTGCGCGCCAAGCTCGACGGGGTGCCCCGGGAGCTCCTCCTCATCGTGCTCAAGAAGGACGAGTGTGTGTACGACTTCGCTGCGGTCACCCCACCGGGGTCGGACTTCGAGCGCGCGCGCTCCGACCTCGAAGGCATGTTGGCGAGCTTCGAGACCCGATGAGCGCTGGCTCCCGCGCCCGCGGCGCTCTCGAAGAGGTCGGCGCCGTCGCCGTGCTCGGCATCCGGTCGATCAAGACCCTCTTCCGCACCCGCTTCGAGGGGCGCGAGTTCGTCTACCAGCTCGAGCAGCTCGGTGTGCGGAGCATGGCCATCGCCTCGGCGACCGCGGTCTTCGTCGGCATCGTCATGACCATCCAGTTCGGCGTCTTCATGGAGAAGTACGGTGCCAAGGAGGCGCTGGGCCGAGTGATCGGGATCAGCGAAGCCCGCGAGCTCGCCCCGGCGCTCACGTCGCTGGTGGTCGGCAGCCGGATCGCGGCGGGCATGGCGGCGGAGATCGGGTCCATGGCCGTCACGGAGCAGATCGACGCGATCCGTGCGCTGGGCGCCGACCCGATCCGGAAGCTGGTGGTCCCGCGGGTGGTCGCCAGCGTGATCATCATGCCGCTGATCGCGTGCATCGCGCTCGTGCTCGGGATGGCCGCCGCGATGGTCGTGGGCATCACCTCCTACGGTCTCACCGGCTCTGCCTTCATCAGCGCCGCCCTCGACGCGGTGACGCTGCAGGACTACCTCAGCGGCCTGAGCAAGACCCCGGTCTTCGGGTTCCTCGTCGCCATCCTGGGCTGCCACTTCGGGATGACGACCCACGGGGGCACCGAGGGCGTCGGGAGCAGCACGACCAGGTCGGTGGTCGTCGTGAGCATTACCATCCTGGTCGCCGATGCGCTCCTGACGCAGCTCTTCGTGGCCCTCTGAACGGCGTTTTCGAGAACATGACAGGACCCTCGGCTCTGCTAGGGTAGCGATCTTCCGGCCAAGCGCCGACCCTCCGACCCATGCCACTCTCCGTCGCCAGCGTCCGCCATCCGGGAGCCTCTCAGTGAGCACGGTCGCCGGTCAGAACGTGCTGGACGCGCTCCGGTCCCAGGGCCAACTCACGGAGGACCAGTTCGACCGCGCGATGGCCGAAGCGCGGTCGAGCGGTCGCCGTGCCGAGGAAGCGATCCTCGCCACCGACGGCATGAGCGAATCGATGCTCATGAAGTGGCTCGCGGCGCACCACAAGACCCAGTTCGTGAGCACCGAGAAGCTCTCCCGCGCGAACGTCGACCGACAGCTCCTCCGGATGATCCCGCGGCAGCTCGCGCAGCGCGTGCTCGCGTGCCCGATCCTCTGGAAGGCCGCGAGCGGCACACTCGCGGTCGTGGTCGCGGAACCGAACGGCGCCCTCGAGGAACAGCTGCGGGTCGCGGCGGGGGCCAAGAACGTGAAGCTCCTGGTGGCTCGCCCTGCCGCGATCGAGGCCGCGATCCGGAAGCACTACGATGGCGACGGACGCGCCTTCGTGCCGCTCCTCGGTGAGCGCGCCGTCCGCAAGAAGAAGAAGTCCGGTGTGGCCGCCTACGACACCGGCGCCTTCCCCGCGGTCGACAGCGGCGCGATTCCCATCGACGGCTTCGACAGCATGGACGGCTTCGACGACTTCGGCTTCGCCGGCGTCGCGCCGCCCAAGGCTGCCACGCCGAGGGCCGCCCCCGCGGTGAAGCCCCCGCCGGGACCGCCGCCGCCCCAACCGGACGCGTCGCCACTGGTGATCAGCGCGCCGGACATCGTTGCCGGGTTGGCCGCGAGCAGCTCGTCCTCGTCCGAGTCGCAGCCGGCGTCATCGGCACCGCCGGAAGCGCTGGCGAGCGAGCGGGCGGCGTACCTCGACATGCTCCACGTGATGGTCACTCTCCTCGAGCGCGATCGGGGCGAGCTGAAGGATCACAGCCTCGAGGTCGCTCGGCTGACCCGCGATCTCTGTGACCGCCTCGGGCTCCGCGGCAGCACGCGGCAGGGCATCGTCATCGCCGCCTACCTGCACGACATCGGCAAGTCCGGGAACTATCACCTCACCGCGCTGAACGTGTCGCGCTACGAAGGGCACCGCAGCCAGGCCGAGCGGAGCTACGGCACCCCCGGTCGGCTCTTCGAGGGCGCGGCCGTTCCGAAGTCCACGCTCCAGGCGCTCGACCACCTCTACGAGCGATGGGACGGCAAGGGCTTCCCGAGCCGGCTGAAGGGAACGGACATCCCACTGGGGGCTCGGATCATCGCGATCGCCGAGACCTTCGCCGACCTGACCGGTCATGCGAAGAACCCCTACCGCCGCAAGCTCGAGCCGGCCGAAGCGATCAACGCGATGCAGGGCTTCGCCGAGAGCCTCTTCGACCCGTCCCTCGTGCGGCTGCTCCGCGAGCTGGCCATCGGCGACCTCGAGCGGAAGCTCCTGGCGGAGCGACGGACGATCCTTCTGGTCGACCCGGACCCGGACGAGACCACCGTGCTCGACATCCGGCTCTCGGCCGGTGGCTACGACGTCCGCGTCGCGCGAGACGCCGCCGACGCCCTCGAGAAGGTCGACCAGCACTCGATCGACGCGATCGTCTCCGAGGTCCAGCTGAGCGGTACCGATGGGTTTGCGATGATGGAGAAGCTCCAGAGCGCGGGCTTCCAGGGACCCATCCTCTTCCTCACGTCGAAGGGCGACCGGGAGAGCGTGAACCGCGGCTTCTCGCTCGGCGCGGCGGACTACCTGGTGAAGCCCGCCTCGCCCGAGGTCGTGGTCGCGAAGGTGCGGCAGCTGCTCAGCTCCGGCGCGGGCCGGGGCATCCGGGGCAGCCTCTCCGAGATGGCGCTCCCGGACGTGGTCCAGGTGCTCGGCAACGGCCGCAAATCCGGGAAGCTGGTCGTGCGCGGCAGCGGGAGGAGCGGCGAGCTCCACTTCCGCGAAGGCCATGTGTGGGACGCCAGCATCGGCGGCGAGCGAGGCGAAGAAGCGTTCTACGCCCTGATGCGGATCGACGAGGGCGAGTTCTCCCTCGACCCGACGCAGCTGCCGACGACGCGCCTCATCGAGGTGCCGACCGAAACGCTCCTCCTCGAGGCCATGCGGCGCGTCGACGAGGGGTGAGCCCATTGGGTACGCTGCACCGAGGATGACCGGCCGAGGACAACTCGCCCTGCTCGCGCTGCTGCTGTGCGCGACGCCCGAGGTGGCACAGGCGGACTCCGACTTCTGGGACGAAGTCCGCCGACCGGGGACTCGAGTCTACCGGGAAGAGGTGACCCGAGCCCGACGCGCGCTCCGGGCCCGGCGCTTCAACCGCGCAGCCCAGCTCGCTCAGGATGCGTCCGAACGGCTCCCCGACCGGCCGGAGGCCCACGTAGTGCTCGGCTTGGCTCGTGGCGAGCTCGGCGACAACGAAGGGGGCGCCGAAGCGCTCGAACGAGCGCTCGATCTGGACCCGGCCGCGCTCGACGATCCGCTCGATGGCGGTCAGGGCGCGGACCTGCTCGCCCGCGCCGGCCACCACGATCGTGCGGGGGTGTTGCTGGGTCGGCTCCTCGGTCGAATGAGCGAAGGACCCAATCGTCAGAACCTCTACGTACTCTATGGGGACGTGCTCTCCGTCCTCGGTCCCGAGCGCCTCTCCGACGCGGAGCGGGCCTATCGCGAAGCGCTCCGCGCCGTCGCCCACGATCCACGCGCCGCGATCGGGCTCGCGCTCGTGCTCCATCGGCAGAACGGCGACGAGGACGAGTGGCGGCAGCTCGCCGAGCTCGTCGCGACGCGCGGACGGGTCGACGAGCTGCTCAACTCGCTGCCCATTCCGGACTCGGAGCGATTCGCGCGCAAGGCGGTCGCGCTGCTGGCCATCGGCGACCGCGGCGGGGCGCGCTCCGCGTGGGACCACGCCCGCGAGGGCGTCTGGGCCGACCACGCCGCGCGGGCCTCGGAGGCGCTGCGATGAGCCGCGCGCTGGCTCTCTGGCTGGTGCTGGTGGCGTCCGTCCCCGCCCTCGCGAGCGAAGGTGAACGGAGCCGACCGGTCGACCAGACCTCGGACTTCTGGCGCGAGCTGCGCCAGCCAGGACACCGGCGCGCGCAGCAGCTCCTCGGCCAGGGGATCCGGATGCTCCAGGCCGCCGCCCAAGAGACCATGCCCTTCCGAAAGGCGGCGTTGGTCGGCAACGCGCTGGCGCGCTTCACCCTGGCCCGCTCGCACGTCCCGGACGACCCGGAGCTGCTCTTCTTCCACGCGCGCGCGCTCGCCCTCTACGAGCGCCCCGTGCCGGGCAGCCGACGGACCGAGCGCCGCGACGCCGACGCGATCGCGCTCTACGAGCGGCTTCACCAAGTGGCCCCCGACCACCGGGCGGAGGAGGTCGGCTTCGAGCTCGGCATCCTCTACACGCGGGTGCGCGACTTCCCGAAGGCCATCGCCGCCTACGAGCGCTCCGTCACTCACTCGCTCGCCGACGATCAGACCCCGATCAGCTACTCGAACATGGCCGAGGTGCGGATGATGAGCGGCGACCTGCAGGGCGCCGTTGCCGACTACGAGCGAGCGGTCGCGCTCTCGCGAGCTGGCGGACCGCTGCACGGGCGCTCGCTCGCGCTCTCACTCTTTGGGCTGGCAGTCGCACTCGACCGGCTGGGCGAGCATGGTGGCGCGGTCGAGAAGGCCGGCGACGCCGTCAGCGCCGGCGGCGGTTCGGTCGGCGTCCTCCGGAGCGACGGGGTCTTCTACGAGCCCGCCGCGGAGATCCACTGGTACGAGGCGCTCGGTCACCTGGCGATGGCGGACGACGCCGGCCCCGCGGAGAGCCCCCGCTACCTGCGCCGAGCCGTCCAGAGCTGGCAGCGCTACGTCCGACTCGCCGCCGACGACGATCCTTGGAAGGAGCTCGCCGAGCAACGGCTGCGAGAGGCGGAGGAAGCCCTTCGCGCCGCGGACGCGAACCGGGAGTAGACGAATGTCGGGGGGATTCGAGGAGGGACGGAACCTTCGCGGCGCTCGCGCGTCGAGTGAGGCGATGCATCGTCTGCTCGCTCTCGCGCTGCTGCTCTCGGCCTGCGGCGATGGCCGCGCGCCCTCCCCTGCGAAGGAGCTCGAGGCCGACGTGATCGACTCGTCGGTCGCGGAAGGCGAGCCACGGCTGCCGGGCGTCGGTGGCTCGCTCCACCCGTCGATGGCGCGCTTCACCGGGGACACGGCGGCGCTCGCGAGCCCTGCGATCTGCGCCGAATGCCACGAGGACGTCGTGGAGACCTGGTCCCAGAGCGCGCATGCCCGCTCATCCTTCGACAACCCGTGGTACCGGGCGTCCATCGACGCCTTCCGCGAGGATCGGGGTCACGCCGAGAGTCGCTTCTGCGGTGGCTGCCACGACCCGGCCCTGCTCTCCACCGGCGCCATGGACGCGGCGGTCGAACCGGAGGACCCGCGCGCCCACGCGGGGATCACCTGCCTGGTCTGCCATTCGACGGTCCGAACGAGCGCCGACGGCAACGGGAGCGTGGTGGTCGACATTCGCGATCCGCTGCTCCCGGACCCGGCAAACGAAGCCCAGGTCGCAGCCCACGTCGAGCGCATGCGTCCGGAGCCGCTCGCGGGCCCTGGGCTCTGCGCGACCTGCCACCGCTCGTTCGTCGGTGAGGCCATCGGCTCGCCGCACCACGTGAACGGGATCGAGGACATCGGGACCTGGCGCGCGAGCGCCTACGCCGGTGCCCACGCCCGCCGCATCGACGAGCCCGTCGACGAGGCCTCGTGCAGCGGATGCCACATGCCGGTCGTCGACGCGCCGCTGGGCGACCTCGCGGCGACGGACGGGCGCATCCGCGCGCACTCCGTCCGCGGAGCGCACACGGCACTCGAGAACGCCGACGCGACCCGAGAGATGCTCGAGCGCGCGGCGACCATCGACGTTCCCCGCGCGCAGACCGATGGCGAATGGGAGCCCATCGAGACGTTCGCGGAGCGCGAGAGCGTTCGGGGCGAGCTGGCCTTCGACGTCGTCGTCCGCAACGTCGGGGCCGGGCACAAGTTCCCGGGCGGGACGCGCGATCTGCAGGACACCTGGATCGAGCTCGAGGTGCGCGACGGCGGAGGAAGAGTCGTCGCAGAAGCGGGAACGGGCCACGCGGAGGGCGATGACCCGAGCGCCTTCGTCTTCCGAGCCACGGTCCTGGACGGCGAGGGTCGGCCCGAGCGGCTCCACCGCGTGGACCGCTTCCGCGCCCCCGGCTACGACCGGACGCTCGCGCCTCGCGACGCGATGGTCGCACGCTACGAGGTCACCTTCGACGCGCCGGTGCGCGGCCCCTTCACGGTCCAGGCTCGACTGCGGCACCGCCGGCACGGTCTCGACTTCCAGGCTTTCGCCTGCGAGGCACACCGAAGCGAACGGGGCCGCGCCTTCGACCGGACGAGCCGAGCGCTCGGGCGCGAGCCGATCGACCCCTGCGCGCCCGAACCCATCCACGACATCGCCGTGTGGCGGGTCGGCGAGAGCGAGCGGCCCCAGTGGCGCCGGCTCCACGACCTGGCGCTCGCGCTCACGCACTCCGTTCAGGAGCGCCTCGACGAGGCCCGCCCAGTGCTGGCGGAGGCGCGTGAGGCGACCGAAGACCCGTTCCAGCGCGCGATGCTGGACCTGATCCTCGCTCGGGTCGCTGCCCGGCAGGGGCGGCTCGAGGAGGCGCTGAGCCTCTGCGACACCGCCGCAGAGGGAGCGCCGGCATACGCACCGGCAATCGCCCGCGTGCGAGGAGAAGCCTACGCGCAGGTGTGGCAGTGGGCGGCCGCGGCCGAGGCCTTCACCGAGGTCGCCGAGGGTGCGCCCGGGGACGTCGCCAGCTGGCGCGACCTGGCTCGTGCGCGCGGAAGCGCGGGCGACGACCCCGGCGCATTCGACGCTGCCCGACGCGGCTTGGCGCTCGGCCCGCGCGACGCCGACTTGCTGCGAAGCCAGCACCTCGCGCTGGAGCGATTGGACGCGGGCACGCCCGAGGTCCGCGAAGCGTTCCTGGCGCATCGATCCGTCGACGAAGGTCCGACGTTGTTGCGCCTCTGCCAGCGATCCGTCGAAGGCTGTGACCGCGATCGCCAACCGGTCCCGGCGATCCCGATGCGCACCCGCTGAGCCGGCCGCTCCGTCGCCCCGGCCCTCACCGTCGTGATAGACAGCCGCCATGACGCGACGCTGGCAAATCGAGCACGAATTCGGCCTGGACCACCTGGCGCACTCCGAGGGTGCTCCGAGCGAGCCGGGGCGGGGCCAAATCGCCGTGCGCATCCGAGCGTGCAGCCTGAACTACCGGGACCTGCTGGTGGTGCGCGGCGAGTACGACCCGCGGATGGAGCTGCCCTTCGTGCCGCTCTCGGACGGCGCCGGCGAGGTCGTGGCCGTGGGTCGCGATGTGGAGAAGTGGAAGGTCGGTGACCGGGTGATCGGCTGCTTCGCCCCCGAATGGCAGGGCGGCGAGCCCACCAAGGCCATGCTTCGCGCGGCCCGTGGCGCGCCGCCCCTCGGCGGGATGCTGCGCGAGCGAGTGGTCGCGGACGCGGAGGGTTGGGTGGCGACGCCCGAGCACCTCAGCGACGAGGAGGCCGCCACCCTGCCCTGCGCCGCCGTCACCGCGTGGCACGCACTCGAGGGCGTCCGCGCGGGCGAGACCGTGCTGGTGCAGGGCACCGGCGGCGTGTCGATCGCCGCGCTCCAGCTCGCGCAGCTCAAGGGCGCGCGCGTGATCGTGACCTCGTCGTCGGCCGCCAAGCGCGAACGCGCCGAAGAGCTCGGCGCCTGGCAGGTGATCGACTACGTCGCCGAGCCGAAGTGGGGGAAGAAGGTCGAAGCGCTCGGCGGTGCCCATCGCGTCATCGAGGTCGGTGGCGCCGAGACCATCAACGAGTCGCTCCGCGCCGTGCGCGTCGGGGGCGAGATCGCGATCATCGGCATCCTCTCCGGCGTGAAGGCGCAGATCGCACTGACCAAGGTGCTCATGAACGGCGTGAGACTCCGCGGGATCATGGTGGGCAGCCGAGAGCACTTCGAGCAGATGAACCGCGCCATCGCCGCGCACCAGCTCAAGCCGGTCGTCGACCGGGTCTTCGACTTCGACGAGGCCCCGGAGGCGTTCGCCTACCTCGCGAGAGGCGCCCACTTCGGAAAGGTCTGTCTCCGCCTCGGCTGAGCCGCGAAGCGGCGAAGACTGGCCGCGAGCCACGTTGTTCGTCAGCCCTCCGCGTCATTTGCTACGTTCCACCGCGAGGACCCATGGCCAAGAAGCGAAGCAAGAGCGGCAGCAAGAAGAAGCGCCAGAAGAAGTACGGCGGCCCGGGCACCACCAAGTCGGAGTCCGAGCCGGTCGCCGGCGGAGTCATGCAGGGCATGGTCGGCGGGTTCCGTCGCGCCGTCGGCGTGGAGAAGCCCAAGAAGTCGGGCAATGGGAAGATCTGGACCTTCCTACTCATCGTCGCGCTCGCCGCGGTGGTCTACTGGCGCTTCTTCCGCGGCGGCTGACGGCTCAGAGACGCTGAGCGCGGGCGCGGAGCAGGTGGTCCGCGAGCACCAGCGCGACCATCGCTTCGGCCATCGGGACGAAGCGCGGGAGCAGACACGGATCGTGGCGACCGAAGGTCTGCACGGTGGTGGCCTCGCCCTGCTTCGTGATGGTCCGCTGCGGCTGCGGCAGGCTCGAGGTCGGCTTCACCGCCGCGCGGAGCACGATGGGCATCCCCGTGCTGATCCCACCGAGCATGCCGCCGTGGCGGTTGCTCTCGGTGACGACTCTATCGTCCTCGGTGGTGAAGAGGTCGTTGTGCTCGCTGCCGCGCATGGTCGCGCAGCCGAAGCCGGAGCCGTATTCGACCCCGAGAACCGCCGGCAGGCTGAAGAGCGCCTTGGCCAGGTCCGCCTTCAGCTTGTCGAAGACCGGCTCGCCGAGCCCGGCGGGCACGCCGCGGGCGACGACCTCTGCGATGCCACCGATCGAGTCTTGCTGCTTTCGCATGGCCCCGATGAGCGCCACCATCTTCTCGGCCGCCTCCGGGTCGGGACAGCGGACGATGTTCGGCGATCCGTCCGGCAGCGTCTCCACCTGCTCGAGGGTCACCCCCGCCGGGATGGTTGCCTCGATGTCGCCGACCTGGACCACGTAGCCCACGACCTCGGCGCCACAGAGATGGGCCAGCAGCTTCTTGGCGATCGCCCCGGCCGCGACTCGGGCCACGGTCTCGCGCGCGCTGCTCCGCCCACCGCCGCGGTAATCCCTGGCCCCGTACTTGGCGTCGAAGGTGTAGTCCGCGTGGCCGGGTCGGTAGACCTCCGCGATCGCGGAGTAGTCCTTGCTCTTCTGGTCCTTGTTGCGGACCAGGATCGCGATCGGCGTCCCGGTGGTCTTTCCCTCGAAGACCCCCGAGAGGATCTCGGGCGCGTCGGGCTCCTTGCGCTGGGTGACGATCTTCGATTGACCCGGCCGCCGGCGCTCCAGGTCGGGGACGAGATCGGACTCGTCGAGCGGCAACCCGGCCGGGCAGCCATCGACGATCACCACGTTGCCGGGGCCGTGACTCTCGCCGGCGGTGCTGACCCGGAAGGTGTGACCGAAGACGCTACCCCCCATCGGCGGGCGCCTCGGTGGGCCGACTCACGTGGAGCGTCTTCCCGACGAAGAAGGGACCCATCTGCACGATGTACTTCGAGGTCTGCTGGGTGCTCCGCATCCGCTGAACGACGTGCGAGAGCGGGTGCAGGTCCTTGCCGATCAACCCGATGACGAACTCGTTGTCCGCCTGGTCGATGCCGTGGCAGGCGAGGCGCACGTCGTGGGCGAGCTCCTTGGCGCCATAGGCGCGACCGATGACCGCGTGCTCCATGAGGATGGAGCGCTGCTCCTCGTCGGAGAGCTGGGCGAACGCTCCCGAACGGCGGAGCGGGTACCAGACCGCCCAGGGCCAGCCCTCCTGAGTGACGTTCTCGGCCGGCCGCTTCAGCAGCCAGTATTCGAGGTCGGGCTCGAAGCCGGTCGCGTAGGTCCGACCCATCATGGTGAGCTCGGGTCGCAGCTCGAGCTGGCTCAGCTCGTGGCGCGCGAAGAGCGGCCGAACTGCGTCGACGAAGTGGGCCGGGTCCTCCGACCACGTGAGCAGGGCGATGCCGCGGGGGTCGTTCGCGTCCGCGTACACGACCGCGCCGATGCCCTCACCCGCGAGCGCGCCGTGCAGCGCCTTGGCGGGTTTGGCCGCGTCCGTGCCGATCGGCGCACGAAACACCTGCAGCTGCATGAAGAGCCGCCGATCCATCGACTGCTCCCGACCCCGGAAGGTCGCGCGCTCGTGGACGTCGATCTCCGGAAGCTGGGGTCGCCCGCCGCTCTTCTCTTTCGCCTCGCTCATGGAGGCTTCTTACCCGTGGGGGCCGCGGGATTCCAGACGAGATGCGTCTATCGTTCCGCGGCGCGCCGTTCGGCGAGCACCGCGACGACCACCGAACGGACCCCTCGCTCGTCCAGACCGACGATGAGATCGGCGTGGTCGGCCAACCCGTTGAGGCCCATGACGAGCAGCGTCGTCCGCTCCAGCGGGAACGCCAAGCGCCCATGATGCAGGGCGGCGAGGAGCTGCTTCAGCTCCTCGGTCGATGCACCCGTCAGTCCCGAACCGAAGGCCACGAGGGTCAGCGAGTCAGCGGCGGGGGGAGTCCAGGCGGCGGCCGGTCTCGTCGGCCCAGGGGTCGATGACCTCGCGGGCCACCACGCTCACCGCTGGCGCATCGTCATCCGACGAAGGTGCCGCCGCCCAGGGATCGAGCACCTCGGAGTACGGAAGCAGCCGATTCGGGTGGTCGCCGCTCCAGGGATCGAGCACCTCGACCAAGACCGGGGCCTGGCCGTCCTGGTGCCGAGGGGGCGAATCACGCCAAGGGTCGATGACCTCACGGCTCCCGGGCTCGCGGTCGCGGCGCGACTCGATCACCAGGCGCACGGCGATCCGGGCGAGCTGAGCCGCGCTCCGCCGCTGAGTGATCTCGCGGGTGCGCGTGTGACCGGTCGGATCGGTGAATCGCATCCGGATCGGGCCGTCGGCGGGAACGGCCACGGTCAAGGTCCCCTCGGCGGTCGGTGCCGCGTCGTCGGAGAGGGAGTAGGCGGGGACACCGGCTCGAGCGATCGCCAACCGGAGTGCCCGCGCGGGGAGGACTCCGTCCTCGGACTCGACCACCACCACGACCGGAGCGCGTTCGTCGGCCCTCACCGTGGTCGCACCCAGCGCGATTGCCAGGCCAGCGAGCCAGGGCGCCACCCGAAGGGCGGCGCGAGACGGAGTTCCGACCATGGCCGTAAATATCGTGCCTTTTCCCCCCCACGTCAAAGGCTCGCTGTGAGGTATCGTTCCGCCCGTAATCCCGCCTGGGCGGGATCCGACGAGGGTACGACCGAGGGGGTCGATCCCCCGTCCAAGCCTCGAAGGCGAGGCGAGAGAGGAACCAGCGATGAAACGTATCCTGATGCTTGTACCCGCGATGATGCTGATCGCCTGCCCGCCGCCCGGCGGCGGCGGGGGTGGTGGCGGTGGCGGCGGGGGTGGATCCACCGGCGGCAGCGCCGGGATCAGCGCTCAGTGCCGTGACGCCAGCTACGGCCAGGGCTCCGCGGCCCTCAAGGTCCACACCTTCCTGATGTCGGCGCACGCGTTCACGACGAGCGCTGCCGAGCTCCAGGGCTCGCTCAAGGGGGTCTGCGAGCGGATGGGTGCCGAGCTCGGCATGAGCGGCGCCGAGCTCAGCGGTGACGTTCGCACCGTCTGTCACAACGTCTCCGAGCGGATGAAGGCCGAGATGGCCGACATGCGCGGTGAGGCGAACTTCCAGATTCAGGTCGTCGCCGACCCGCCCCGCTGTGAGGTCTCGGTCGACGCGTACGCGGAGTGCGTCGCCGAGTGCGACGTCAACGTCGACCCCGGCGAGGTGAACGTCACCTGCGAGGGTGGGTACATCGCGGGCCAGTGCTCCGCGACCTGCGAGGGCGAGTGCGCCGTCGAGGTCGAGGGCCAGTGCTCCGGCAGCTGCGAGGGCGTGTGCTCCGGCGGATGCACGGGCACCTGCAACGGCACTTGCGAGGGCACGTGCTCGGCGACCAACGCCGAGGGCGAGTGCGCGGGGCGCTGCGACGGCACCTGCCACGGCGAGTGTACCGCGGGCTGCCAGGGCAGCTGCGAGGGCAACTGCTGGGTCAGCGGCCAGGCCAGCTGCAGCGGCAGCTGCCGCGGCGGTTGCTCGGTCGAGTACCAGGAACCCCGCTGCTACGGCGAGGTCCGCGCCCCGTCGGCCGACGCCGACTGCTCCGCGTCCTGCGACGCGCAGTTCAGCGCCGAGGCCCGCTGCACGCCGGGCACCGCCGAGGTCCGCATCGACGGCGACATCAGCGGCAACATGCAGGAGAAGGCCGAGCGCATCCGCGCCGCGGTCGACGCCGGCTGGGTCGAGCTGCAGGTCCTGAAGCGCAAGCTCACGGTCCTCGTCAGCGCCGGTCGCCAGCTCAGCGACGCCACCCGCAACCTCCGCGGCATCGGCGGTCAGGTCGCCGCCTCTGCCCTCTGTTTGGCGCAGGCGTTCACGGCCATCCCGGCCGCGATGAGCCAGGTGAACGTGTCGCTCGAGGTCTCGATCGAGGTCAGCGCCTCGGCGAGCGTCAGCGGCGGCTGAGCTTCGGCTCGCCTCGGAAGGCGCCGGTCCCGCAGCGCGGGGCCGGCGTTTTTCGTTCCGTCTCCCACTCTTCCCGGTTTCAGCTTTTGCCTCACGCAGAGCCGCAGAGCCGCAGAGGACGCAGAGAAGACGAGAACGAATGGGATCGAGGAGCTGACTCGTCGGACGATGCGGTTGCGGCCCACGTCCGGGCCGAGATCGAGATTCCACCCGGTTCGTTCCTCTGCGAGCTCTGCGGCTCTGCGGCTCTGCGCGAGGCAATGACCGAAAGGGAACAGTGGATGATGGAAGTGGGGGAACGTGGTTCACGGAAGAAGCAGTCCGTCACGCTGACGGTGCCCCAACGTCCAAGGGCCATGACGCGCTTGAAGAAGGTGGCGAAGTGGCTCTTCGTCGCGGTGCTGGTGCTCGTGGTCGCGGTCGTGGTCTGGGGCTTCATCGCGAACGAGCCTCGCCCCGAGGGCGGCCAGACGGGCGCAGTCGCCGACGCCCTCGCCCGCCGCGTCCAGAGCGCCGTGGGCCACGAGGGCTGGGAAGAGCTCGGGGCGGTCACCTTCGACTTCGCGGGTACCAACCGCCACCTCTGGGACCGGGAACGTGGCTACGCCTATGTGACCTGGGGTGACCTGCCGAGCCCAGGCGGCGCGAGCGACGCCGGCGAGACCGAGGTCTGGTTGCGCCTCGGTGACCGATCCGGGGTCGTGAAGGTCGACGGTCGCGTCGTGCGGGGCGACGAGGCCGACGCACTGCGTGAAGACGCGTGGGGCCGGCACATCAACGACACCTTCTGGCTCTACCCCTTCCGCTCGTTCTTCGATGAGGGGGTCACTCGGAAGGTGATCGAGAACTCGCTCTACATCGAGTACTCGTCCGGCGGCGCGACGCCCGGCGACGGCTATCTCTGGCACCTCGATTCGGATGCGCGCCCGACCCATTGGCAGATGTGGGTCTCGATCATCCCGGTCGGCGGCGTCGAGGCCAGCTGGGGGAAGTGGGAGACCACCGAAGAGGGCGTGGCCATCGCGACCGAGCACGAGATGGGCCCGCTCGGCTTCGAGTTGGCCAACATCCGCACCGCCGAGACCGCCGCGGAGCTCGCGGGCGGCGACGACCCCTTCGCGGAGCTGCACTGACTCGAGGGTTACGAACGGCCGCGGGATCCGACATCATCATCCCATGCTCACGCCCGAAGCCGTCGCCTCCAGCAAGGACACCATTCGCACGCTCGTCATCGGAGCGAACCGGGGCATCGGCCTCGAGCTCGCGCGCGGGGCCAAGGCGCGCGGACAGAAGGTCTACGCCACGACGCGGAAACCGAGCGACACGCTGAACGAGCTCGGCGTGGTCCGCGTGATCGAGGGCGTCGACGTCACGAAGGACGATGACATCGAGCACCTCGACGGCTCGCTCGAGGGGGTCACGCTCGACCGGCTGATCATCAACGCCGGCATCCTGAAGCGGACCTCCCTGGCCGACCCGGACTTCGACGCCATCCGCCGTCAGCTCGAGGTCAACGCCATCGGGCCGCTCCGCGTCGCGGCGGGCATCCACCACCGGTTGGCCGACGGAGGCAAGCTCGCCATCCTCACCAGCCGAATGGGCTCCATCGCCGACAACGAATCGGGCGGCTCCTATGGCTACCGGATGAGCAAGGCGGCTGTGAACGCCGCCGGCATGAGCCTGGCGCGCGATCTAGCGGAGCGGCAGATCGCCGTGGCCCTGCTCCACCCGGGCTACGTGAAGACCGAGATGACCGGAAACAGTGGGCACGTGACCCCGGCGGAAGCCGCCACGATGCTCCTCGACCGGATCGACGACCTGGACATGGAGCACACCGGGGTGTTCTGGCACGCCAACGGCGAAGAGCTGCCCTGGTAGGGAAGACCGGCGCGAGCTCCGCCGTAGGGAGTTCCGTGGGCATGCTCCGCTACATCCTCCAAGGGATCGGCTGGGAGGTCGGTCGCACCGCCGCGAAGGAGGGGATCGAGCACCTTCGCGAGGAGGAGGCGAAGACCCAGGAGCCGCCGCTGAGCCCGAAGGAGCGCGCCAGGGCCGAGAAGCGCGCCGCCAAGGAAGCCGCTCGGCGGGCGAAGCTGGCGAAGAAGGAAGCGACGCGCGCGGCGAAGGCCAAGGAGAAGGCGAAGCGTGCGGAGGCGAAGGCCATCGACCGCGAGCTGGCCGAGCTGAAGAAGACGCTGGACGACTGACGCCTCAACGATCGGCGCGCGCTGCCGTACGGCTCCGGGTGGGCGTGCGCGACAGGGCGAAGGAGCGGTTCGGCGCCTACCTGCCGCAGCCATCCGTCGAGGCCGAGGTCGCGGCGATCGTGGCCGAGCACCCGGAGCTCCAGGGCCTGCTGAAGCGGCAGCCCGACGAACCGGCGCGACCCGAGATGGTCATGCTCCGGAACGCGCCGATGCCCTTCTTCATGGTGCCCGTGCCGATCCCCGACCGGCCGGGGATGGTCTTCGCCAGCCGCTGTCCGGCGCGCGGCGGACACTACGTGCTCGAAGATCTCGACGCGCTCGAGCGGGAGGGGGTCGACCACATCGTATGCCTGGTGCCGACGGAGCCCCTCGAGCAGCTCCATCAGGTCGACGGCTATCTCCCGGCCGCGCGAGAGCGCTTCGGCGAGCGCTTCCATCAGGTCGACATCCTCGACCACCAGCTGCCGGCGACGGATGAAGGCTTCGACGACACGGTCGCGGCGATCGACGCCGCGCTCCGTGCGGGCGAGCGCGTGTTGGTCCACTGCATCGCCGGCTGCGGTCGCACGGGCATGTTCGTGGCGAGTCTGATGGTGCTCGCAGGTCTGGAGCCGGTCGAGGCCATCCGACGCTTCCGGCGCCACCGACGCTGTGGCCCCGACACCGTGGAGCAGATGGCCTACGCGATTCGCTTCGCGCGTCGACTCGCATCGAACGCAGCGCTGCCCGCCTCGACCGAAGAGCCGCCACGGAGCGAGTGGCCCTGGCTCGCCGAGGTGCAGCGAGTGTGGCCGATGCGGGGAGACGACGGGGAGCCGCACGTGCTCGCGCGGGGCGGCACGGCCTCGGTGCTGCTGGGCCGACTGAAGCTGACGAGTGGCGCGACCCGACGAGTCGCGATCAAGCGGCCCCGCATCCCGCTCACCGATGAGCAAGCGGTGGCGATGCAGGCCACGATCGAGACGCTCCGCGTCGCTGGCGTCCGTTTGCCTCGAATGTTCCTCCACCCGATGGACGATGGGTGGGGGATCGTCTCCCAGCTCTTTGGCGGTCGCACCCGCGGGTCCCGACTGAAGCAGCCGAGTCAGTACTATCGGCATCTCTCCGAAGCCGAGCGACTGCGCGCCGTCGGCCAGCTCACTCGGGTCGCGAACGCGGGCTACGCCCCCGCGCTCGACCTCTTCGTGGTGTTGGACCCGGAGCCATGGCAGGCGATTCCCATCGACCTGGACCTGATCGTCCGCGAGCCGGACGCCGGTCGACGAGTGTGGGCGCTGATGCGCTGCGCGATGCAGATCAGCGACGAGACCGAGGAGCGGTCGCGGATCGTGGAGCGGCTCCGGTCCGAAGCGACCGGAGAGAGCGCGGTCGCCCTCGAAGCCGAGCTGAACGACCTCGGGAGCGTGTTCCGCCGATACTGGTGCCCCGCCTAGCGGTCAGGCGCCCGACGGCAGCCGGAGCTCGACGAGCATTCGGTCGGCGCCGTGACTCACGACCTGGACCTCCGGGTCGGCCCCGGCGCTGATCCGGACGATGCCCGTGAGCACGCCGAGGATGTAGCTGCGATAGAGCTCGTCCTCGTAGAAGGGGAACGCTCCGTAGCGGATCTGCGTGAGCTCCCCCTCCTGCACGACCTCGGTCGTCGCGGGTCCTCGCCGAATGATCCGCCAGAGGGTCGGCAGCCGACGCAGGACGAAAGCGTTCGAGCTCATCTGCAGCACCAGCCGCGCGAACTTGTGCACCCCGAGGATCGTCAGCGCGGCGATCGCCTCCTGGTAGCGTCGCGGGTCGCGCCCGCAGAAGACCGCGTGCAACCCGTGGAGCATGGACTGGTGGATGGCCTCTGGATGCCACGTCGACGGGATCGGATCGGCCACCTCTCGCGCGTGGGCCACCGGCATCGCTTCGAGCAGTTGCTCGTAGGCGTCTGCGCCGTGCTCCTGCACGAGCCACTCCCGCACCGTCACGAAGACGTTGCCCTTCACCAGGTGGGTATGCTCGGGGCTGGCCACGCGCGAACGCTACTCGTGTGGAATCGGAGCGCCAGTCGGCGGACGCAACGGCCGACTCGCTACGGAGTGCCCGCGCGGCGGGCGTAGAGGTAGACGGCGACGTCCGTGTCTCGCTCGTGGAGGATCAGCACGGTACGAGTGCCGTCGCGGGTTCGTTCGCCGCCGCGGATCACCTGCCGATCGGGGACGGTCCAGAAGTCGAGCTCCGTCTCGGGCCGGAGCTCGCTCGCGTCGTAGGCGGGCTCGAGCGCGTCGACGCTGGTGCCGCATGCGCGGAGGAACTCGCGGATCTCGTCCTTGGGCAGCACCAGCTTCGCGTGGGTCACCGCCTCGGAGGCATCGCCACCGATATGGTCGTGCAGCTGAACGGCGGTCGAGGGCACCGGGCAGCCGGTGAAGCGTTCGATTCGCGCGTGGGGCGTCGTCGCCGACGGCGAATCACAGGCCAGCAGGAGAAGCGAGACCACGAGCAGAACGCGCACGGCGCGAGAGTAGGTGAGCGCGCGCCCGGGTCAACAGGATCAACGGCAGACGTAGCGGGCGTCCATGAAGGTGCTGGAGCACTCGCCGTCGTCGTTGCAGCCGCGGTAGCGGCAGACGCCGGCGTCGCACTCGTAATTGTCGGCGTCGAAGGCCGCGCTCGCGGTCGAGCAGTCGCTGGCGGTCGCGCAGGTGAGCACGCAGTTGCGGGTGGCGGTGGGGATGGGCACCCCCGTGTCGGGCACCTCTGCCTCGCGGCATCCGTAGCGCGAGTCCATGTAGGTGCTGGCGCACTCGCTGTCGGAGTTGCAGCCGGTGTAGCGGCACACGCCGGCGTCGCACTCGTAGTTGTCGGCGTCGAAGGCAGCGCTGGCCGTCGCGCAGTCGCCGGCGGTCGAGCAGGCTTGCTGACAGGTTGGCTGGCCTGCCAGGTCCCGGCACACGTAACCGGTGCTCATGAAGGTGCTCTCGCACTCCGCGTCCGAGTTGCAGCCCGTGTAACGGCACACCCCCGACTCGCACGCGTAGTTGTCGGCGTCGAAGGCCGCGGAAGCCGACCCACAGTCGGCGCCGGTGGAGCACCCGAGCTGGCAGAAGTCGATCGGGTCCGGGGTGGGTCCGCCGTCGGGGCGAGGGCCGCCGTCGGTGCCAGGAGGCACCTGGGCATCGGACCCCGGCCCGCCATCGGTGCCCGGCGGCACCTGGGCGTCGGTGCCGGGGAGAACGCCGCCGTCGACGCCGGGGCGGGTGCCGCCCCGGCCGTCGTCACCGCAGGCACAGAAGAGCACGAAGGCCAGGATCGAAGCAGTCCGCATACTCCCGTGATACGGCGCGGTGACGCAGCTCTTCCCGGCTCTCGGTCCCGTCACTCGGGTGAGGTCCACACCGCGCAGCGAACGGGTTCGGTCGATTGCATGGCCTCGAGCCAAGGGACGGAGCGCGGGATGGCTCGGCGGGACCATTGGAAGAGTGCCCCGGCGGGCTCGGTCGCCGAGGAACCGGCATCTCCAGCGATGCGCGCGGCTCGGAGGTCGAGCTGCCGAGAGACGCCGAGGCCCATACCGAGTAGCCCGAGCGCCAACGCGGCCGGCAACGCTGCTCGGCGAGGGGCCCGGAGCCAACCTCCGAGCACGACGGATGGAAGCAGACCGAGCAGCCAGCCGTAGCGCTCCCGAGGCTCCACGGCCCACGCGATCTCTCGGAGCGAGTGTTCGTAGGGCGCCGGATCCAGGAAGGGATCGACGTGGGCGAGGGTGCCGGCCGCCAGCGCAGCGACGTACTCTCGCTGAGCGAGCAGGCTGACACCGACGCATGCGAAGAGCAGGGCGTGTACCGCGGGCTCCGTTCCGTCGTTCTCGCCCGGCGTGAGCGCGACGAGAACGCTCGCGGCCATGGCGACACCGATGGCGCCCCAGCGCGCCCACGAGGAGAGGAAGTCGACGCCAGTCGAGGTCCGGAGGATCAGCAGGACGAACGCGCTGCCGAGCAGCGCTGCGACGAGCGCGCGCGCCGGCCGAAGCGACGCGCGTTCGGGGGTCGCACGCCAATCGATGATTCGGTGGCCGACGAGCCCCACAGCGAGCGCCGCGAGGAGCGCAGCCACGGTCAGCGAAGCCCACAGGTGAGTCGTACCATCGGCGGCCGCCCGTGCGATGGCCGAGTGGAGCTCGGCCGGGCTCGATCCCCACGCGGCGGGCAACGACACGAGCAGAGGCACGCCGCAGAGCACCACCAGGAGCGGACGCCAACGATCGAACGCTCGACGATGCAATCCCAAGGCGAGAGCCGCGGCGGCCCCGAGCCCTACGAGCAACGGCGCCGGGGGCATCGCGAACGCGACGCCACCAGGGATCCCACGCAGCGGCATCGCGAGGCGCGCCTCGAAAGCAAAGGGCGGCCACAGGAGGAGGAGAACCACCGCCGGAGGGAGCGCAAGGAGCCACCATCGCCGCATCACGGCCACCGAACGCGCGTCGAGCGAATTCCTTCCCGGGGTGGTTCCCGAAGCGCTCAGTCCAGCGGGCGCCCCTCGAGCGTGGCCTCGATCCGTGCGCGGACATCCGCCGAGGGTTCGGCGTCGCGCGCCGCCTCGAGAGCGGCCTCGGCGGCCGCCGGCCAATCGGTCCTCGGCCAGGCGGCCAGCGCGCGGATCGCCATGTTTCGATTGCGCGTGACCGGACTCCGGAGCGCCGCGTCGACGAGCCGCCAGCCCTGGCCGGGGAAGGCGCCGAGGTCCTGGAGGATCATGTCCAGACAGCCATGGGCGGCGTAGTCGGGGCCCAGACCGAGCTCTTCGGCGGCGCCTGTCGCGATGGCCTCGAGCGGGAGCTGCTCGGCGACGGCGAGCGCGCGCTCGAGCCGCTCCGGAGAGTCGATCTGGCGCATGACATCGAACCAGGCACCGCCGTCGACCGGGTCGCGCTCGAGGCGCGCCATCAGCCGCTCGAAGGTGTCGACCCCGAGCATCCGGGCGAGGGTCTCGCCCCGCCAACGGTCGGCCTCCGAGTCGAGGGCGCGGTCGATCGCCGCTTCCCACTCGGGGCGGGAAAGGATGGCCGCAGCGACCTTCGCCAACCCCTCGCGATGCTCGGGCGTCCACCCGATGGCCTCGAGCGGCGACCAGTTCCGATCGCCGACGACGAAGTCGCGCAGGGCGACCGCGCCCCCGAGCCAAGCGAGCTCGAAGTCGCCCGCCTCCGCGCGCGCGGCGACGTGATCGAGGAAGCGCTCGGCGGCTTCCGCCCCCTCGTCGTAGTCGGTGAGGTCGGGCGCGGGTCCGCCATTGACCAGCGCCTCGAAGAGCCCCGCGGCCCCAGCGAGCAGCGCGTCGTCGACGTCTCCCTCGAGGGCGTGCGCCAGCCGGCCGGTCGTCGCGCAGACGTGGGCGAGATACTCGTCCATCACCGAGTTGCGGAACCCCTCGCGCAGCATCCACCCGTGGATGACCGGGTCGCTGGTGTCGCTCAATCGCTCGACGGCCTGGATCCGCCCCCACCCTCTCGCTCGGCGGGCGAGAGCCCACAGATCGCGCTCGCTCAGGTCGGGCCGGTTCACCATCGCGACGATCGCGAAGAGGGCCAGCTCGTCGTGGGCGCCGAGGGTCAGGAGCACCTCGCGGTCGTCGGGGCCCTCGACGAGCCCGAGGAGCATGGCGCCCAGCTTGACCATCTCGCGGTCGGCCGCGCGGGTCGCGAGAAAATGACCGAGGTCGTGCACCCGGCCGGCATCGAGGCCATCGATCGACGAGATGGCGCTCACCAGCTCGTCGACGCAGTCGAGCAGCGGTCCTTCGGCGACGCTTTCCTGCAGGGCGCTCAGTGTCTCGTCCTTCGGCTCGCGAGTCAGCGCCGCGACGAGCTCGGCGATCGGCGCGGCGCGTTGCGCGCTCGACTCCGCGTTCACGTGGTGTGACATCACCCCGTCGAGCGCCCCGGGTGCCCACTGGAGGCCACCGTCGGGTTCCGGGGTATCGGGCAGCTCACAGTCGTCGGGGAGCGCCCCATCCGGGCCCGCGGCGTCGCGGAGGAACTCGTAGATGGACGGCCGGTCCCCCCATGGCGCACGGAGCTCCTCGAAGGATCGAGGGGCACGTCGAAACCAGTCCAAGAAGCTCATCGCGACTCGAGGCACGAGTACCATCCGCGAGCCGAGAACGCATGCGCTCCTCCGACGGGAGTCAGCGAGTGGCCAGCTGGACCAGCAGGCTGTCCGGGTCGAGCTCCTCCCGCGCCGCATCCGCCGCGCGGAGCGGAAGCGTCACCGAGAGGCGGTCGCCGAAGAGGTCACCGAGGCCGAAGAGGGCACGCCAGTCGCCTTGCCGTAGGGTCAGCCGGAGCCGCCCGTCGTGGCGCACGACCGCGATGGCCTCGGCCCGAGTGGGTTCGGGCTCACCGGTCGCGCTCTCCTCGTACGCGAGCGGCACGCGTAGCTCGCAGCGCAGGCCGTGGTCGCGTTGGCAGACGGTCAGGTGCCGTTCGACGATCTCCTGTCGCATCCCACCGTCTCGATCCTCGTCGTACACCGCCTGCTCGGTCTCGAAGGCGACGATTCGGTGGCCGTCGCGCTCGTTGTCGAGTCGACGCACCAGCTGAATCCGGCCGCGACTGTGGGGCAACCCTGGATCGGCCACCTCGCCGAGGAGCGCCACCGGCCGGAGGGTGTCACCGAGCTCGACCAGCCAGAGAAAGCGCGTGGCGTCCGCGCGTAGCTCGAGCAGCGCTTCGCTTCTCCGTCGGTCCAACGTGCACTCGTCGGCGCGCTCGACGTCCACCTGCGTGAGCGCCCACTCGCAGAGCGCCAGCTCGCTCTCGACCGCGGGGGCACAGACCTGAGGGCTCAGCTCGGGGTGCGGGGACGCGCACTCCGATTGCGCGCTCGCGACCGCGCTGGAGACGAGCAGGGTGAAGACGATCGAAAGGCGCATGCCGACCGAACCGGCGGGGCACGGGCGGAGATTCCCGAGGCGCGCCCGACTCAACCGAGGAGCGGCAACCCGAGGTCTCGGTCCTGGGGGGTCATGCCACGGGCGAACTCGAGCCGACCAGGCAGGCCGGTCGCGAGGAACTCGCGCAGACCGTGGAGCGCAGACTCCCGGTCGATCACCCGCTTGCCGGCCGTGCCGTACGCGTGCGGTGCGCGGCCCCGGCCTCGGCGATTGTCCAATACGTGGAACCACGTCTTCGATCGCTTCTCGTCCCCCTGGGCGTAGCGGAGCTTCTCGCCGAATCGGGGCGCGTACTGAGCGAACGCCAGCTCGCCCGCGACTCCGACGCCGAGGCAGGCGATCTGGCTCGACTCCCGATAGGAGAGCGTGAACGGCGCGAGCAGCTCCTCGACGTGGCCGTGGGCGGCGAGGTCCGGCAGCGCTGGGCTCACGGCGTGGACCCCCACGGCGAAGGCGTAGCGACGCCGCGTCCAGCGTTCGTGCAGCCGGGCCGGTGGGCGCTTGGCGCTCTCGTTCCCGCGGAGGTCGACCACGGCGGCGCTGCCGTCGCGTACATAGAGCGTGACCGACTTCGACTCCACGTGGGCCAGGCCACGCAACGCTCGGGCCAGCTCCCGTGCCCGCTCGAGGGTAGCGAGGAGATGGCCTTCGTCCTCGATGTCGGGCTCGGCAGCCAGCCAATGCATCCGCCGATCCTCGTAGCCTCCCAGGGACCGAAGCAGCTCGAGGTCGGGGGGTTCCCCGAGGGACACCACGCAGACGAGCTCGTCGTCGGCGCCATGCGTGATGGAGAGTCCCTCCCCCAGTCGACGATAGCTCCGGGTGCCGGCGACCCGACCGTGGACCTCCGCCGTTCGCGCCGAGTGAAGCACGGTCGGAAAGCGGCCGTCGGCCGGCATCGGCATCCGCCAGTGGACGTGCCCACCGCAGACGTGACCTCGCCGGTCATCGTTCACCACGTCGAGCAGCAGCACCGAGCGATCGCCGAAGCGGTGGACCCGGAGCCCGGGGAAGCGCGCGCTCTCGTCGGGCTCGCCACGCCCGGCGAGGATGGAACGCTCCGTGCGAGCGTCCTCGGTAGGGCTCGACGGCGCGGCTGCGCCGGTAGGTCTGCGGTGCGTCACGACGGGAAGATGTAGGAGTGGATGAGCATGTCCAGGTCGCCCCACCGCGACCGACCACCACCGGCGGCCGCTCCTACGATAGCCGGAAACGGGGGACGGGGAGGCACGCGTTCGCCGCGGTCCCACGTGAGCGATCGGCGGTAGACTCGCGGGATGGCGGTCGGGGAGCGACGGGTTCTTTTCGATGGGAGGCGCGCGCTCGTGGCACGAGTGAGCGTGGGCGCGTTGGTGCTGCTCGTCGGAGCCGCGTGCGACGAGCCCGAGGTGCCGCAGCCGCCCCCTGCGGAGTCGACCCTCGTGGAGCCGCAGGCCGAACCCCCTGAGCCCCCGGAGACCGCCGAGGTCCCACAGCCCGAGGAAGCTCCGATCGGCATCGACACGCTCGCGCCGCCTTCCCGAGCCGCGCGCCGCGCGAACCGGGAGGCGCTAGAGGCGCACCGAGCCGGGGACTACGAGGCGTCGCTCGAGGGGTTCGACCGGGCGGCGCAGGAGTCGGCGGGATACCGCAACGCACACTTCAACCGAGCATGCGCCCTGGCCCGTCTCGGTCGGCTGGACGAGTCGGCGGCCGCGATGGAGCGGCTCCTGCACGAAGACCTCCCCGACTTCCGCGAACGCCTCGAGTCCGACGAGGACCTCACCGCCCTGCGCGAGTCCGAGCACGGCGCCCGACTGCGCACGGTCATCGAAGGGCTCGACGAACGCTACGGCGAAGCGATCGCGCGCGGCGTCCAGGCCTACACGTTTCGACCTCGCGCATCCTGGGCGAACGACGCTCCTCGGTTCCCCGTCAGCGATCTGCGAATCGGCGTGTACGACCCCGCGACGCGGCGCTTCGTCCCCGTCGCACCTCGCGTTCCAGACGCGCAGGGGGGCGCGATCGTTCGCGACGAACGAGCCGTGATCCAGGTCGCTGCGTCGATGAGCTCGGGGACGTGCGGGCACCATCTCCCGAAACCGCGGCGCGCGTCGGTCCACGACCTCACGCATCCCGGCGTGGCGGTGTTCGCGCTCGACTCGTTCCCGACCGACATGGTCGCATCGGGTGGTGAGGTCGCAGCCTTCAGCTTCAGCGGCGGGCGCGAGGGACTGCACGCCATCAGCCACTGGATCGACAACGCGCGCAGCGAGCACCAGGTGTTCGACATCGACCGAGTCGGCCGCGTCTCCTCCAGGTTCGACGCCCAGGCCACGCGAAGCGCTCTCTTGATCCACGGCGACGGTCTCGGGGGCACCGTCCCCTACCCACACCCGGAGGGGTTTCGTCTTCGCGGTCGGCGGCTGACCCTGCCGTCCGGCGATGACGTCGAGGTCGCCCACCACGGCCCCGCAACGCTCCACCGCTCGCCCGATGGGGATCGGCTGCTGATTCTCTCCGCGGGCGATGGCTGCGACGAAGACGAGGGAGCGGAGACCGACGTCGCGCACGCGGCGATCCTGGTCGACCTCTCGACGAGGAGCAGCACCGTGCTCTCGCGTGGGGTCGGCCCGGCGCTGGTCGCGGCGCGCTTCGGCCCCGACTCGACACTCTACCTCCAGGTAGGCGACACGGTCCGTCGCTACCCCCCGGGCAGCACCGAACCGATCGACGACGTCCCGGAAGGCGTACACCTCGAGACGCCGAACACGACGTCCTACCTCCGGGTGTTCTGCGAGTGCTGAAGGAGCTCAGCCCTCGTAGGGCGCGAGCTCTTCGCCACTCAGGATCATGAAGGCGTTGCCGTAGGTCTCGAGGAGCTCGAGCAGCTTCTCCATGTCTTCCTTGGAGTGACCGCGGGTGACGTTCAGCCGCAGCCGCTCCTCGCCCTTCTTCACGCCGGGGTAGACGATGGGCACGAGCATCACGCCCGCCTCGAGCATCGCCAGGTGCGTGAAGAGCGCCTTGCGCTCCTCGTTGCACATCACCGGCATGATGTGGGTGTCGCTCTTGCCGAGATCGAAGCCGATGTCGGTGAGCGACTTCCGCATGTAGGCGGACTTCTCGTGCAGCTCGGCGACGAGCCCTTCCCCGTCCTCGACCAGCATGTCGAGGATGGTGCTCGCGGCGGCGACGATCGGCACGGGCAGGCTCGCGCTGAAGAGGAACGAGCGCGCCATGTTCTTCACGTGGTCGACCACGTCGCGCTCGCCGAGGAGGATCCCGCCGATGCCGCCGAAGGTCTTGGAGAACGTGCTCACCACGACCGGGATCCGGTCCTTCACGTCGTACTTCTCGAAGATGCCGCGGCCGCCCTTGCCGAGGGTGCCGGTGCCGTGGGCGTCGTCGCAGACGAGCACCGCGTTCTCGTCCTCGTCGACCGCGTCGAGGAGCTCGAGCAGGTTCGCTTCGTCGCCGTCGAGGCTGTAGATGCCCTCGATGCAGACGAGCGCGTTCTTGCGCTCGCGGGTGCGGAGGCAGCGGCGCAGCGAGCGGGCGCTGTTGTGATTGAAGAAGCGGATCTCCGGCGCGTTTCTCGGAGTGCCCGCCGCCATGAAGGTGCCGTCGAGGATGCAGGCGTGGCTCAGGTTGTCGAGGATGATGGTCGTGTCCTTGTCGGCGAGGGACATGATCGTCCCGACCATCGCCTGGTAACCGGTCGTGAAGAGCAGGCACGCCTCGTAGCCGAACCAATCGGCGAGCCGCTCCTCGAGCTCGACGTGCGCCACGGTCGTGGCCTGCACGCGGCTGGACGACAGCCCGCAGCTGTACAGGTCGACCGCCTTCTTGCTGGCCTCCTTGACCTTCGGGTGCGTCGTCAGGCCGAGGTAGTCGTTCGAGCTGAAGTTCACGATCGGCTTGCCGTCGATCGTCGTGTGCAGCCCGCCCGACTCGAACTCCTTGAAGAAGGGGTAGACCTGATTCTCTTTGGCCTCGCGGATGCGGGCGAGGGCCTCGTGGGCCTTGGTGTCGATCCAGCTCATGCGTGGTCTCTCGAAGGTGAGTCAGGGCGCCTGCAGCACGACGGCGCTCGCGTTCCCGTAGTAGCCGATGGTGCTGACCAGCACCGTGCGGACCGTCGCGGGAGCCTCGCCCTGGATCAGCCGCGCCACCGGCGCGCCGTTCATCCAGGACAGGCCGGCCGCCAGCCCGAAGGCGCCACCGGCGCCGAAGGTCTCACCGTGCAGCGCCTTGGGCATCGCCAGCGCGGTCTGGTCACCGAAGACCGCGCTCAGCCCGGCCCGCTCGGCCGCGTCCATGAGGTCGACGCCCGAGCTCGCCGTCGCCACGACGTCCACGTCGCTCGGTTCGAGGCCCGCCTCGGCGAGCGCTTCGCGGCAGGCCCGCTCCACCGCGTCGGCCGAGCCGTGCACGAGGAGCGCCTCCGACTCCGGCGGCGCGAAGGCGGTGCCGTAGCCGGTGAGCCGGCCGATCACGGACGCTCCGCGAGCCTCGGCGCCGGCGCGACGCTCCACGTAGAGGTAGGCCGCGCCCTCGCCCATCGTCGCGCCCTTCCCTTCCGGGCCGACCACGCCGAGTCGCGCGAGAGCACGGTAGAGCGGCTCGCTCACGACCTCGCCGCCACCGACGAGGAAGCCGTCCGCGCGACCGACGTCGAGGTGGGTCGCCGCGACCAGGATCGCGTCGAGCGAGCCACAGTTGCCGTCGACGACGGTCGTGTTCGGCGCGCGCAGGTCTTCCCAGATGCTCACGTAACCGGCGGCGGCGTTGACCACCGTGTTCGGGAAGCGAGAGGGGTTGATGAAGCGCGGGTCCTCGAGCTCGGCGACCAGGTTGAGCTCGGTGATGGCGTCGAGGCTCCCGTACGCGGTCGCGCTGCAGATGCCGATGCGCTCCGGGCCCGGTGCGCCGTCGAGGTACTCGCCCTCGCCGTTCTTGAGACCGGCGTCGATGAGCGCGTGCTTGGCCGCGGCGATGAGGAACTTGGTCAGCCGGTCGAAGGTGCGGTGGCCGCGCTTACCGAGGTGCTCCTTGGGATCGAAGCCCCAGCACTCGGCGGTGCGCGCGCCGGGGAGCGCTTCGTTGTCGAGCACCTCCGAGGTGGTGCGGATGGCGCTCTCGGTCGCCTTCGCCGGATCGGCGAGCGCGCCGTCCCAGGCGGCTCGGCCCACGCCGAAGGGGCTGACCACCCCGAGGCTGGTGATCGCGAGATCCATCAGGCACCGACCTCCGGCAGGACGCCCGGCTTCGCGAGACAGAGCGCGGCGTCGTAGCCACCGAAGGCGAGCGAGTTGTTGAGCAGCGCGCGAACCTCCGCGGTCCGCGGCTGGTTGGCGACCAGATCGAGCGACTGGCAGTCGGGGTCGGTCTCGGTGTGGTTGATGGTCGGCGGGATGACCCCGTCGTTGAGCGTGAGCACGCAGCTCACGGCCTCGATGGCGCTCGCCGCGCCCATGCAGTGACCGATCATGCTCTTGATGCTCGTCAGCGCGGGCTGGCGATCGCCGAAGATCGCCTGCAGCACCTGCGCCTCGACCTTGTCGTTGGCGTCCGTGCCCGTGCCGTGCGCGTTCACGTAGTCGATGGCGTCCGGCTCGAGGCCGCTGCCGAGCAGCGCCGTCCGAAGCGCGTGAATGCTGCCCTCGCCCTCGGGGTGCGGACGCGTGATGTGGTGAGCGTCGCAGGCGAGGCCGAGCGCGCCGACCTCGGCGAGCGGCGTCGCGCCGCGGCGCACCACGGACTCTTCGGACTCGAGCATGAGCACACCGGCGCCTTCGCCGACGATCAGGCCGCGCCGATCCTTGTCGAAGGGCTGGCAGTGCTCCGGGGCGATCGCCCCGAGCCGAGCGAAGCCCGCGTACTGCAGCTTCTCGATGACTTCGGCCGCGCCGCTGATCGCACGGTCACAGCGGCCCGCGCGGATCAGGTCCGCCGCGTAGCCGATGGCGTAGTTGCCCGCGGCGCAGGCGGCCGGGAGGGTCTGGACGATCCCCCGCGCCCCGAAGCTGCGAGCGACGTGGATCGGCAACAGCGTCGTGCCGTAGCGAGGCAGCGCCGCGGAGGGGACCTTCTCCTCGCCATCGTGGATCCAGCGGCTCTCGAGCTGACCGAGGAGGTTGGCCTCGCCCATGGTGGTGCCCATGACCACCGCCGTTCGGGGACCCGCCGCCTCGCCTTCGAGGCCGGCGCCGCGAACGGCCATCCGGGCGGCGGCGATGGCCATGGCCGAGCAGCGCCCTGCCCGCCGCGCCTCGCCGGCCGTCATGTGCTCGCGTGGGCGGAAGTCCTTCACTTCGCACGCCAAATCGCGGTCCAGACCGCTGGCGTCGAAGCCCGTGATGGGCGCGGTGGCTTCGGTGCCTTCCCGGAGCGCTCGCCCGAAGGCCTCGGCGCCGAGCCCCACCGGGCTGACTACGCCCACCCCCGTCACGAAGACACGTCCCATCGCGGCCACCGCATACGACGGTGCCGGCCCCTTGTCGAGGCGGCTCCAGAGTTGGCCGACCGGCCGGTTTTTGAATGATGTCAAACGCTTGACCGCCCTTCGCCCACACCGTAGGTCTTCGAGTCATGGGAGATGGCACGACCCTGGTGAGCGCCCTGAGCGCCCTCCGGCGGGGGCCCGGACGAGGGTTCCGCTTCGTCGGCCTCGACCGCAAGGAGCGCTACTTCGCTTACGAAGAGCTCGAGGCGGAGGCGCACCGCCGCGCCGCGTTCCTGATCGACCGCGGGTTGAAGAAGGGCGATCGGGTCGCCCTGGTCATCCCGGAGCCGCACGAGTTCGTGCTGACCTTCCTCGGTGCGTCGGTCGCCGGGCTGGTGCCCGTGCCGATCTATCCGCGGGCCAGCTTCAAGAACGCCGACGGCTACGTCGACATCCTCGCGCACATCATCGGCACCGCCGAAGCCGCGGCGGTGTTCTGCATGCAGAGCAACCGCGAGGTCGTGTCGCAGATCGGCAGCCGCGGCGTCGACGTGCCCATCTGGGACGCGACCGACACCTTCGATGGCAGCGCGCCGAACGCGGGGCTGCCCAAGGTCGGCGAAGACGACCTCTGCTTCCTGCAGTTCACCAGCGGCTCGACCAGCAAGCCCAAGGGCGTGATGGTCACGCATGGGAACCTGGTCGCCAACGCGCGCGCCTTCCTCGGGCCCAAGGGGCTCGACCGCAACGACGACGACGTCGGCGTGAGCTGGCTCCCGCTCTTCCACGACATGGGGCTGATCGGCTTCGCCCTCGGCACCCTGGTCTGCGACATCCCGGTCGTGCTCCTGCCGACCGAGACCTTCGGTCGCTCGCCACGCGTGTGGCTCGAGAAGATCAGCGAGCACCGCGGCACGATCACCTACGCGCCCAACTTCGCGTACGGCTTGGTCACCAAGCGCATCAAGGACCGTGACCTCGAGAACATGGACCTCAGCCAGCTCCGAGTGGCCGGCTGCGGTGCCGAGCCGATTCGGGCGCGCACCCTGCTCGACTTCGCCGAGCGCATGAAGCCGGCCGGTTTCCGGCCGAAGGCCTTCCTGCCGAGCTACGGCATGGCCGAGGCCACCCTGGCGATCACCTTCCACCAGCTCGGCGACGAGATGAAGGTGGACCGCGTCGACGCCGACGCGATGAAGGACGGCGTGGCTCGCCCGGCGGACGACTCGACCGAGACCGTGCTCGAGGTGGTCAGCTGCGGCGAGGGCTTCCCCGAGCACGAGGTGAAGGTCGTCGATCCCGACGGAGCGGAGCTCGGCGAGCGCCGCGTCGGTCACGTGGTCACCCGCGGACCGAGCGTCACGCAGGGCTATTTCCAGAACCCGGCAGCGACCGCGGAGGGCTGGAAGGACGGCTGGCTGCAGACCGGTGACCTCGGCTACTGGGCACCCGACGCCGACGGCACGATGAACCTGCACATCTGCGGGCGCATCAAGGACCTGATCATCATTCGTGGCGCCAACCACTACCCCCAGGACATCGAGTGGGCGGTGGCCGACATCGAGGGCGTGCGGCGCGGCAACGTGATCGCCTTCAGCACGCTCATCGACGGTGTCGAAGAGCTGGTCGTCGCGGCCGAGGCGGTCAGCGGCGACGCGGAGCGACTCCGGACGGAGATCGCCCGAGAGGTGCAGCGTGGCTTCGGGCTCAGCCCGAAGCACGTGGCGGTGGTGCCGGTCGGCACCCTGCCGAAGACGAGCAGCGGGAAGGCTCAGCGCCGCAAGACCCGCGCGCTCTACGAAGCAGGAGACCTACCCGAGCATCCCTGAGGGCAGCTCGGCAGTTACGGATTGGATGGAACCATGGATCAGCTGAAGGAAAAGCTCCGCGAGATCATCGCGGAGGTCGCCGAGATCGACGACGTGCCGGATGACGTGCCCTTCAAGGAGCTCGGCATCGACAGCATGATGGCGATCGAGATCGTGGCGGACGTGGAGCGGACCTACCAGCTCTCGATCCCCGAAGAAGAGCTGCAGCAGATCGTGGATCTGAACAGCGTCTACGGTCTGGTCGCGCCCAAGCTCGCGGCCATCGACGCCGCCGAATAGCGGTGACGGACGCACCGGCCCCGCGCGAGGGCTTGCTCCACGAGACGCGCGCGGGGTACGGCGACACCGATCAGAGCGGGATCGTCCACCACGCGGTCTATCTGCGTTGGCTCGAGGACGCCCGCGCCACCTGGCTCCGCGAACACGGCATCGACTTCCGCGCCATGGAGCGCGACGAGCGGGCTGGGTTCGCCGTTTGGAAGGCGGAGGTGCGCTACCACCTCCCGGCCTTCTTCGACGACCTGCTCCACGTGGAGCTCTGGGTCGGCGAGCTCGGCCGCGCGAAGATCCGCTTCGACTACCGGGTCTGGCGAGAGGAGACCCTGCTGCTCGAGGCGTCGGTGCACCTCGCCTGCATCGACCTCGATCGGCTGCGGGCGCGCGGGCTGCCGCAGAGCGTGCGCGACGCGTTGAGCTGACCGACCAGCTCGGCCGGTCCCTCGAGTCATCGAGGTCCAGCGGCGGCCAATCCGGGGCAATCACATCACGAGCGCCCGTTCGAACGAGCGGTCAAGGCGATCGACGCGAACCGATCGAAGCGGGTCGATGATCGTCCAGGCCGACCGGCTGAGGCGGCTTCGCATCAGCCCCGTCTCGATCCTCCGCGGCGGCGGAACGCGAGCCACCCGAGCAGCAGCGGCCAGGCGCCGGCGGGCCCAGGCGCGGTGGAGCAGCCTCCCGACTCGTCGCTGCCGCCGTCGTCGTCCCCGCCGGCGCTGCCGCCGTCTCGCGCCGGAGCGCTGCCGTCCACCACGGGATCGCTGCCCGCGTCGCGGTCGCCGGCCCCGCCGTCGGGCCGCGGGGCGGCCTCGCAGAGCCCGTCCATGCCCGCACACCCGCAGTCGGTGGCGCAGCTGCGGAACGCTTGCCAGACGTCGGTCGTATAGCGGGTCTTGTACGCCGAGCCACCGTCGGCGCTCGTCCCGTGACGGTCGGTGTAGCGGCCGTCTCCCGGGTTGCAGACGCAGCTTCCGAGCGGCTCGGAGGCGCAGCCGGAGGGGCTCGAGTCGGCGAGCGGGTCCGCCGCGTCGCAGGGGTCCGGGGCGGCCCAGGTGCCGTGCTCCACCCAGCGATCGACGTAGTCGAGGATCAGCGCCTTGCCGTGGTCGCGCGGGAACTCGGCGGCCACGTCGGGGACCAGGCGCGCGGTCAGCGCGAAGGCCCGGGAGGCCGGTGAGAAGATCTCCTGGTAGCTGCCCCCCGGGCTGCCTCCGTCGATGAGCCCGAAGGGATCGGCGCAGACACGATTGCAGGAGCCCGGCCAGTCCGGGTAGCACCGACCGAAGTACTCGCTGGTCTGACACATGCCGAGCCCACCCTCGGCCGGATGCGCGCCGTAGAGCACCTCACCCGCCTCGCCCCGCTCGCCCTCGGGGTCAGCGAGCGGGCTCCAGTAGACCTGGGAACGCTCCGCGAAGCGCCCGGGCGGCAGCGCGTCGAGCGCGTCGGCCCAGTCGGGGCGCTCGAGGAGAGCCGCGGCGAGGTAGGGCCAGACCATGCGGCCCTGCCCATGGCCACCGTTGGCGCCCCATGCGGTCTCCACCGGCGGAATGGCCATGTGGTGCAGATCGATGCCTCGCTGTACCAAACAGGCGGCCATGCGATCGGTGCGGTCTTCGAAGAGCGCACGCAGCAAGTAGTCACCGAGGCGCGTGGACACGTAGCCGTAGTACCCGCGGCTCTCGTCGACGTTGAGGAAAGCGCTGAATCGCTCTTGGACGTACGTGCCCATGAACTCGAGGGGTACCGAGCAGAGCATGCGTTCGGCTCGCTCCCGGTCGGGGTGCTCTTCCACCGCACTCAGCGGCAGCGACGGGAGCCGGTCGAGACGGGCGTCGGACACCGGGATGAGCGGCTTGGCGGGTCCGGCGTAGGGTGGGCGGAAGTAGCCTTCGCCCGTTCCGTCGGCCGGGGCTTCGCCGAGCACGGTCAGCACGCCCGCGAAGTAGAGGCAGTGACGCGGCTCCGAGCCCAGGACGTCCCGGAGCCGACAGTCGGCGCCCACCACCTCGTCCTGGAACGAGACCGCTTTCAGGATGCTGCTCCCCGCGGTCGCCACGAAGGGCCCGTCCGCGCTGGGGTTCCGCACGGGAGGCTCGGACTCGGCGTCGTAGCGGCTGCGGCCATCCAGGGCCTGACCGCCGGTCGTGTTCACCATCCACCCGTTGCAGGTGTCCGCCCCGCAGTCGGCGGTGACCGCCGGGGTGATGCCCGTGATGGTCACGCCCGAGCCCTCGTCGAGCACCCAGGGCTGACCATCGACGAAGCGACCGCAGGGTACCTCGCTCTCGAACGAGAAGGTGATCGTCACCTGACCCTCGTCACTGCAGTCGGTGCAGCTCTCGACCGACCGAGCCCCTTCGTTGCGGGGAACGGGCGAGACGATGTCGATGGACGAGCAGCGCTCCTGCGCGCGGGCCGACCCACCGACCGTGAGGACCAAGAGCATCGGGAGCATGGAGAGGAAGCGCATGGCTCATCCTCCCCAGCCGGTCGGGCTCCTGTCACTTACGCCGCCGTCGCGACGGGCGATTCGGGGCGGCCGGCAGCCGCCTGGACTGCCCGTGGGCTGCCGCAGAGCCGATCGACTACGATGGCGCCATCGACCCCGTCTCGATCATGCCGTGCGGGCGCCCAACGACGAGGGGCACGCGACTGCTCGGACTCCTCGTCGTCGCGTCGCAGGCGCTCCTGGGAGGCTGTGAGCGTAGCGCCACGGTCTCCGACGCCGATGGGGGCCCCGGCAGCACCGGACCCACGGTCTCCGTCGAGCGATACCTGGGGTTCGGAGGTCGCGACGTTCCACTCGTCCGTGGGACGGACCTGGAGCTTCGGGGAAGCGGGGTGGTCGAGCTCCATCGCCACGACTCCTCCGTCCTGCGTCTCGAGGCGCCGTTCGCCCTCTACGGCTGGCGCGCGAGCCCCGGGGAGTTTCGATGGCTCGTGACCGATGGCACCCGTGAGGTCGGGCGGGAGGATGCCGCGAAGTGGTTCTTCGTCGGCCGCGCTGGTGGGGTGGACCGTCGACGGCTGGGAGACGAGCTCGTCGACGTGCCAGTCCTGGTGCGCTGGGCGACGGACGGCGGACTGCGCGTGGTCCCCACACCGGAGGGTGTCGAGGTGAGACATCTGGGGGTGGGCGCGGACGGGACACCATGGGTGTTGGCCGAAACGACTCGAACGGCCGTGATCGATGGAGTCTCCGTCGGCGCGGAGGGAGAGCGCCACTCGTTCACCGCTTGGGTGGGTCCCTCGGGTCTGACCGCACCGAGAGAGGTCTTGCAGGTCGCGTCCGGTACGAGCGCCACGTCCTTCATCCCTTGGGGGGACGGCACCGACCTGCTCTGGGGCCTCAGAGTGGCGGGCGAGGGCATGCTGCTCGGAAGTCGTGTCAGTCGCGGTTTCCAGGGCCTGGTGCGCTTCGATCCAGCCACCGGCGAAGGGTCGTCGTGGGCGTCGACCACGTGGGTCTTTGCGTCTCGAGACGAGGGAATGGTGCGGCTACACCTGGAGATCACCGGGCGTACGTCCTTCGGAACGAACACCTACGAGCCGCTGCCTCCGTTCCGCGACTCCGAACCGTCGGAGAGCTGGTTGGAAGTCCAGTGGGACGGCCGGGGGGACCCACCACCCGGGGAGCTCTGGCCCGTGGACCCCCGGGCGACCGATCCGAACGGAATCCACATCTCCAGACTCGACCGCGCCATCTTCACGGCGGTGGGAGCGGGGCGATCGATCCTCCGGCGTGTGTCGGTGGACGGGGCTCACGTGTACTCGGCTGGAACGACGACCGGAGGCGTTTGGGCGGCGCTCATCGACCGAGACGATGGCGAGGCGCCGGTGCTGCACAACGAGGGCCCGTCGTCGGAGACTTGGACGCCGTCCCCCGAGGTGACGGGCGCTGGTCTATGGATCGTCGAGCTCTCGCCGGACACCGGGGAGCTGAACCACGACCGCCACTTCGCGGTCGGAGAAGATCTCGGCGGCGCCCACGCGCAGCCGTTGGCTCGCGGCCACTTCCTGGTCGGCCGTAGCGTTGGCGGCGAGGGCCGCTGGGAGGTGTTGGTGAGCGAGTGGTCCAGCGAGACTCCGACCCCGTTGGAGCTCACGGTCGCCGGTGGGGACGATTGCGAGCTCGACATGGAGCGCCCGCGCCTGGGGCCCGACCTGGTCGAGGTCGTCGCCCGCTGCTCGGGTCCGCACGAAGTGTCGCTGGCGGAGGCGCGTGTCGCGTACCAGACACCGGTGTCTCGCACCTTCTTCCGAGTGATGGTCGGTGAATGAGGTGGCGACGATGCATGGCTGCCTCTCGTTCGGAATCCTTCGTCGGTAGCTCTCGGCGAGCGCAGGACGACCGGTCTCCGAGCTCCTCGAGAGCTGAGAGCTGAGAGCAGGTGGCGGGATCGGCGTCAGCGTTCATGATGGGCGCGATGACCGAGCGCTCGTTCTCACCGCCTCACCAGAGGTCGCCGATGAACCCGTGGGCCCGCGCGACCGTGGTCGCGTTCTTCCTCGCGAGCTGCGGAGCGCCGCAGACGGAGGCACCAGCCGTCTCCGCGATGGAGGCGGAGGCTCTCGGTGACGACACGGTCGGCGCGGTCGAGGCCGAGCCGACCGAGGCTGCGCCGGCCAACCGGGAGCCACTGCCGCCGCATGCCCGGGTGCGGCCCCGCATGATGTTCAGCGAGGACTACTCGTTCTGCGTCGCGAGCGGCGAGGCGACGTACTGCTGGCCCGCCTACCGGATGGCGACCGTGCCCAATGGCCAACCGGAGTGGCCGCGCGCGCTCGATCTGGACCGGGCGCCCGTGCGCGTCCCGATCGAGGCCCGCTGCCTCGCCCCCGGCGCCATCGTCGGCGAGGAAACGACCCTCGCGTGGCTGAACCTCGAGCACCCCTCCTCGCCCAGGCAGAGCGATTACGACGACTGCGTGCCCCGCTCCTTGGCGGAGCGGCTCCACGAAGTGGCCGAGGGCGAGATCACCTCCTACCCGCCCGTGTCGAGCCCGAACGCGACTCCGGCGAGCACGCGCTTCGCGGTCGTGGGCGGGGCCGTCTACTTCCGCGACGTGTGGAGCGACTTCGGCGAGCAGCGCTGGGAGCCTGTCCCATCGGTCGACGACGCGATCGAGATCACCGACACGCCGACTTGCGTGCGGACGACCGCGGGCGAGGTCCGGTGCTGGAACCGCGTGCGCATGACCTCGACGGTCACGATGCCGGACGCACTCCGCCAGAACCTCGCCGAGGCGATCCCGGTCGACGAGCGGGTGGTGGACATCAGCGCCGACGAAGGGCTCTGCTTCGTGACCGAGGGAGGGCGCGTGGGTTGCCTCTGCCCCTTCCTCGACGCGCTCCCGTGCGCGGAGGGGGAGGAGCGGACGTGGATCCCGAACGTCGACGGCGCCCTGCAGGTGCAGCTGAAGGGCAACCGGCTCTGCGTCCTGACCGACGACCGGCTCGTCTGTTACCACGCGGGGCGGCGAACCGAGGCGCGCCTCGACGCGCTGGCCGAGCGCGCCGAGCCGCTGTCGCTCCCACCCCTCGCTGGCCCGTAGCGCTGGCTGGGCCGAGTGACGGTCCGCTTCGACGATCGGATCTCCGCCTCCGCCGTTTCCGATCCCAAAGGCTCGATGAGAGTCATGGGCGTGCTCAGCACGACCTCTTCAGCCTGGCGGTACTCGACCGTCAGCAGTCGGATACCGGGTCGAGCGCATCACAGGAGCACGATTCAGGCGAAGACCTCTTCGAGGTCACCGAGGTCGACCGGCGCGGGTGCCTTGGGGTCGGGACCGTACTGGTTCGGGCCGGCGTCGCCGTCCATCACCAGGAAGACGAAGACGACAACCGGGCCCACGTATGGGATCGCCTGCAGCAGGACCCAGAGCCCCGAGCGGCCGGTGTCGTGGAGCCGGCGGACCGAGACCGCGAGGCTCGGCACGAGGACCACGGCGACGTAGAGGTAGAAGGGCACCGACGTGACGGGGTCGCCCGGGTAGTCGGCGAGAACGACGCCGACCACGGTCAGGACGAGCGTGGCGAGCATGTTGATGAGCGCGAACCACCAGTACTCCTTGCGCCTCGAGCGACCGCCGAAGTCGGCGAAGCGGCGAAAGCAGCGTGCGTACCAGTAGAAGGGATTGTTCGAGGATCGGGGGTACATGGGGTCTCCACGGGTGCGTCCCCGGCGAAGAGCCGCCGGGCGACGAATGGCCCCTCTTCGCACCGGCCACCGCTCGGTTGCGTCGCCGCGGAGCATGCGGGACGCCCTGAGCCCCCGAAGCAGATCGACCAGTGGTCTCACCCCGAGATCCGCCGGCGGTGTATAGAGTAGCGACGATGTCCGCTCTCGATGCGTTGACCCTCGCGTGGAAGTCGAACGGGCTCACACCCGACGACATCCAGGAGCGCGAGGACGGCACGATCGCGGCCACCGAACGGACCCTCGCCGCCCCCGAGAGCGACGCTTCCTCACCTCGCCGCCTCGTCGTCGGCGAAGAGGTCGCGCTGCAGGAGGTGATCGGACGCGGAGGCATGGGGGTGGTGCGTTCCGCGCATCAGCCCTCCGTCCGTCGCGAGGTCGCGGTGAAACACCTGGGCGAAGACTCCGACCCCCGGGCCTTTCGAAGCCTGCTCAAGGAAGCGTGGGTCGGCGGCAGCCTCGAGCACCCCAACATCGTCCCGGTGCACACCCTGGCGCCGCACGATCAGGGTGTCGCCGTCGTCATGAAGCGCGTCGAGGGCCGGAGCTGGAGCTCCGTGCTGCAGGACGACGCCCCGGGCCCGGACCCGCTCGGCGCGCATCTGCGCACGTTCTTGCAGGTGTGCAACGCCATCGACTTCGCCCACAGCCAGGGCGTGCTGCACCTCGACCTCAAGCCGGCCAACGTCATGATTGGCGCGTTCGGAGAAGTCTACGTGGTGGACTGGGGGCTCGCGGCAGGCGTCGATGACGCACCGGCGTGGCTGCCGCCCGCACGCGAGATTCGCTCGATTGCGGGAACGCCCGACTACATGGCGCCAGAGCTCGCGCTCGGTGCGGGCGACCGCATCAGCGAACGGACGGATGTCTACCTCCTCACCGCCGTCCTGCACGAGCTCGTGACCGGTCGCCCTCCGCATCGTGGCGAGAGCGTGATGGTGCGCCTCTTTCAGGCCTACAAGTCCGAACCGGTGCGACTCGACGAAGCGAACGAGGAACTGCTCGCGATCTTGCATCGAGGAATGCACGTCGACCCCGAGCGGCGCTTCGCGAGCGTGCGCGCGCTCCGGGAAGCGGTGGAGGTCTTTGCGTCGCACCGCGAAGCCGACGAGCTCGTTCGGGACGCGGAGAAGGAGATCGCCGAGCTCGAGGCGTCGCTGGCCGACGGCGCGACCGAGAGCGACGTGCAACGCGAGTTCGGCGGTGCGCGCTTCGCCTTGCGCGCGGCGCGCGAAGCGTGGCCTGACCATCCGGCGCTGCCCGAGCTCCACCGGCGACTCTACGAACCGATGGTCGAGTGGGCGCTTCGCGTGGAGCGGCCGACACTGGCGGAGAGCTATCTGCGCGAGCTCGGCGTCGAGAGCCCCTCGTTGCGTCGCCGGCTGGACGTGCTCCTCGCCCGGGAGGAAAAGCGCGCGGCCCACATCGCCGCACTGGAGAGCCTGGCGAAGGACCACGACCTCGACGAAGGGCGCGACTTTCGCCGTCGCCTGGGGGTCGGAGTCGGCCTGCTCTTCCTGGCGGTCAACGTCGGCATGGGATGGGCCGAACGAACCGACATCCACCAGCTCGGCTACGCCGACATGGGTGTGACCGGTGTCCTGATGCTCGCCGTCTTCACGCCCTACGCCTGGCTGAGGCGAGCCGAGCTGTTTCGAAATCGCGCGAACTCCAGCCTCTTCGGCATCTGCATCTTCACGTTCGCGCTGACCCAGCTGCACTGGCTCTCGTCGTGGCAGCTCGGCCTGCCCTTCGCCGTGTCCCTCGCGCTCACGCCCATGCTCTACCTCTTGGCCTTCGGTGCGCTCACGGTGTTGTTGGATTGGCGCTTCGCCCTGAGCCCGTTGATTCAGGTCCCCACGCTGATCCTGGCCGCGTTCTTTCCCGCATGGATCTACGAGATCATCGGCGCCGGTGGGGCGCTGAGCGCGGCGAACGTCGGCCTGGTGTGGCGAGGTGCGCGCGAATGAGCGACGTGACCGAAGCGCTCACGACGCTCTGGCGAGATCGAGGGCTCTCGCCGTCCCAGCTCCGCGCGGAAGACGACGGGACCATTCTGGCGTCGGACCGGCGAGGACTCGCGGAGAGCCAAACGCTCTTTGCCAACGACAGCGCCGAAGGCGAGGCGCTCGCGCTCTCGCCGGAGCCCTTCGAGCTGCACGAGCTCCTGGGGCGTGGCGGAATGGGCCTGGTTCGCTCGGCGAGCCAGGCGACCCTGCGAAGGCCCATCGCGGTGAAGACCGCCCTGGACGTGGCGGACCGAGGTGCGATCGCCGCGCTCCTGAAGGAAGCATGGGTCGGCGGGTCGCTCGAGCACCCCAACGTGATCCCCGTGCACGCGCTGGCGCGCGACTCCGACGGCCCTGCGCTGATGATGAAGCGCGTCGAAGGCATCGGCTGGAACGAGGTGCTCCAGGAGCGGGAGCTCGGGCGCGACTTGGACACCTTCATCCAGGTCTGCCACGCAATTCACTACGCGCATACGCGCGGCATCCTGCATCTCGACCTGAAGCCCGAGAACGTGATGATCGGAGGCTTCGGTGAGGTGTACGTACTCGACTGGGGCCTCGCGGCGTCGCATGGCGACGACGCGCCCGAGTGGCTCACCCCGGCCAGCGAGCTGACCGGGATCGCCGGAACGCCGGGTTATATGTCGCCCGAGCTCGCCTCGGGTGACGTGGGAGCCATCGGCCCGCGCACCGACGTCTACCTGCTGGGCGCGGTGCTTCATCACGCGGTCACCGGCGGCCCGTTGCACACCGGCGAAACGCTGATGCTGCAACTCTCGCGTGCGTTCATCTCGAAGCCGCAGGACTACCCCGACGATGTTCCGCGAGAGCTGGTGCGCATCATCCACCGCGCCACCGCGCCAGCGCCCGCCGACCGATTCGAGAGCGTGGACGCCCTGCGCCGCGCCATCGAGGGCTTTCTCCAGCACCGCCGCGCCGACCGCACCATCGCGCGGGCCGAAGCCGTGTTGAGCTCGCTGCGCGAGGCGCTGGCCGCAGCATACGAAGCGATCGACATCGAGCCACGCTTCGCCGAGTGCGAAGTCGCGCTGGAGCAGGCTCGGCGCGCCTGGGCGGAGCACCCACGGCTGTCGTCATTGCAGGACGACCTGTGGCGCCAGCGCTTCGCTCACGCCGAGGACCGCGGGGACATCGCGGCGGCGCGGGAAGCCCTCGAGCGACTCTCGGAAGCGGATGCCTCCCTGGAGTCGCGGCTTCGGGAGCTGATCTCGGCGGCCGATGCCCGAGCCAAGCGGGTGGCGCGCTTGGAGGCCATGCAGCGCGAGCTCGACGTCACGCTGGGGCGCCAGGACCGGCGGCGCGTCTTCGTTGGGTTGGGGTTGGTGTGGGCCGCGGTCTGCGTCGGACTCGGCGTCGCCACGCGCGCAGCGTGGTTCGAGCTCGGATACGAGCAGCTCTTGGCCGAGGGCGTCGCGCTCGTCGCCGTGTTGTTCCCCTTCGGCTACTGGCGACGGAAGGTGCTCTTCCAGAACCGCGCGAACCGCAAGCTCTACGGAGGTCTGGTCTTCACCGCGGTGGCCGTGGAGCTCTTCTGGGTGGTCAGCCTGCTTCTCGACGTGCCGGTGTTGCACGCGGTCGCGCTCACGCCGATGTTCTATACGTTCGCCTTTGGTACGTTGGCGATCACCCTCGACCCACGCTTCTGGTGGGGAACGGTGCCGCTCGCGATCACGAGCGTGGCCACGGCATTCGCGACGACCTGGACGCACGACCTGCTCGGGGTCGGAGGGCTGTGCGCGGTCCTGGCCACCAGCTGGGCCTGGCGTGAATCGTGACCACTCTCGGGGGCGATCGCACGGGGCCGGCCAATCCGGTTCGGAGTGCCCTCACACCTGGGGTATGACAACGGCATGGCGAGCGCTCCTCACTCGCTTCTGAGGTTCTCCTGACTCACCGCTTCGGGTACTCTGGCTGCCCCAGATGGGTGATACGACGGCCGACGATGAGCAGACCCGCGCGGAAGCGGTCGTGCCACGGGGATCTCGCCCCCCGGCGCCGCGCGCAGGAATGGCCATCAGCGAGCGCGTGCGCCTCAAGAAGCCGCTGGGCAAAGGCGGGATGGCCGAGGTTTGGGTCGCCGATCACCTGACCCTCGACGTCGAAGTCGCGGTGAAATTCCTGAGCCTCTCCGGGGACAAGTCGATGCGCGACCGTTTTGCCCGGGAGGCGCAGCTCGCGGCGCGGATCGACCATCCGCACGCCGTTCGCATCTTCGACCACGGCCTCACCGACGAGGGCACGCCCTTCATCGTCATGGAACGTATCGTCGGCGAACCGCTCTCCGACCGGATCCGTCGCAGCGGCGCCTTCTCGGTGGACGACACCCGCGCCATCATCGACCAGGTCGCCGCCGTGCTCTCGCACGCGCACGGTCTGGAGATCGTCCACCGCGACATCAAGCCGCACAACATCATGCTGCTCGATGGCCCGGACCTGTTCGTGAAGGTACTCGACTTCGGCCTCGCGAAGCTCCTCTACGACACCGAAGAGGACGTCGCCGCGCTGACCCAGACCGGCTGGGTACTGGGCACCCCCGCGTACATGGCGCCTGAACAACTCGTCGAGGCGCGCACGGCGACCGAGCAGACCGATGCCTGGTCCCTCTCGGTGTTGGCCTACGAGCTGCTCGCCGGCAGCCGCCCCTTCGTCGGACGGCTCCAGGCGGCGATCGCGATGGCGATGCTCACTCGGCGTTATCGCCCCCTGAGCGAGCTCCGCCCCGATCTGCCGGGCGCGCTCGACGGCTTCTTCGAGAAGGCGCTCGCGCCACAGGCGGACGACCGCTACGAAGGCGTCGAAGGGCTCCGAAAGGGATTCCACGACGCCCTCGACGCGAGCGACGCGCACCGCTTCGTCGATGGGCGCATTCGGCTGAGCGAGCGTGTCTACGGTCGTGACGCGGAGCTGCGCACCCTCGGCAAGGCGCTCGAGGCGACCAAGAAGCGCTCCGGCATGGTGCTCGTCTCCGGCTACTCCGGAGTGGGCAAGACCGCGCTCATCGAGGAGGGTCGCCGGCGCCTCGCCGGCGATGGGATCGTCTTCGCCTACGGCAAGTTCGATCAGTTCAACCGGGGCACCCCCTACGACAGCGTCGTGCAGGCGCTCCGCGAGCTGGTCCGCATCGTCGCGCCGCGAGAGGAAGAGCCGCTCGTGGAGTGGCGCGCGCAGCTGCAGGAGTCGCTCGGCGACACCGCGGACATCCTGATGGAGATCGTCCCCGAGCTCGCCGACCACTTGGGCGCGTCGACGATGCAGACCGAGACCTCGCCGCCGGAGGCGCGGAACCGGATCGCCACGGCGGTGCGGCGCTTGCTCCACGCCGTGGCGAGCCCGGACCGGCCGCTCGTGCTCTTCCTCGACGACCTCCAGTGGGCAGACCTACCGACCATCGAGCTCCTCACCCGCCTGGCGGCCGATGGCGACGCCGAGCGGAACGTGCTCATCATCGGCAGCTATCGCTCGAACGAGGTCGGGGCGGACCACCCGCTGACCTCGATGATGGAGGCGCTGCGCGAGCGCACGCCGGCGTTCGAGGAGATCAACCTCGGACCGCTCGGCGAAGACGCCGTGCTGGCGATGATCAACGACGCCCTCGGCCCTGGCGACGGGCGCGTGCGGCTCGCGGTCCACTGCCACGAGAAGACGCGCGGCAACCCGTTCTTCCTTCGTCGCTTCCTGGAGACCCTCTTCGACGAAGGGCTGCTCCACTTCGACGTGGAGAGCCAGGAGTGGGACTGGGACCAGTCCCAGGTGCTCGCACGCCGCGTCGACGACGACGTGGTCGACTTCATCGCCGCGGAGATGCGGCGGCTGCCGGAGGCGACCGCCGAGTGCCTGGCCATGGCGTCGTGTATCGGCGGCCACTTCGACCTCGGCACGCTGGCGTTCCTGCTCGACACCGATCGGCGCCGAGCGCTCGACCGCATTCGCCCCGCGCTCTCGGCGCAGCTGGTCGTCCCCGGGTCCGAAGACCTCTTCCTGGGCGACGAGCTCGGGCCCCAGCGGGTGACCTTCCGCTTCGCCCACGACCGCATCCACCAGGCGGCGCGCTCACTACTCGACGACACCCAGGCCGGCGAGGCGCACCACCGCGTGGCGACCTTCCTCCTCGAGCACCTCGACGAGCAGGAACGGCAAGCCCGGGTCTTCGAGCTGGTCGAGCACCTCAACCGGGGCGCGACCCTCAAGCCGGCGATCGCCGGCGACGCGGACCGGCTCCGCACCCTCAATCTCGACGCTGCTCGGCGCGCGACACGCGCCGCGGCCTTCGAGCCAGCGGACGACTACTACCGGCGGGCGCTCGAGCTCTTCGACGAGGCCGAGTGGGAGACCGACTACGAGGGGGCGCTGGAGCTGCACGTCGAGAGCGCTCGGTCGGCCTATCTCAACGGCCAACCCGAGGAGATGGAGCGACTCATCCAGGTCGCCGTCGATCACGCGAAGAGCACCGTCGACCGTGTTCGAGCGCGCGAGGTCTCGATCCAGGCCCACATCGCGAATCAACGGTTCAAGGACGCCGTCCACCTCGCCGTCGAGCTCCTCGGCGAGCTCGACGCGGAGATCCCGGAGACCCCGTCGGCTCAGACCATCGAGGCCGCCGTCGGCGGCGCCATCGGTCGGCTGAAGGAGCACGACCTCGCGGCCGTCACCGATCTGCCCAAAGCGACCGACCCCAGCACGATCGTGGCCCAGCGCATCCGGCAGAGCGTCATGTCGGCGGCCTATCTCACCGCGCCCCAGCTCTTCCCGATCCTGCCGACCGAGATCCTCCGTTCGACCCTCGCTGACGGCGTCGTCGACCAGTCGGCCTACGGCTTCGCGGTGTTCGGGATGGTGCTGAATGCCGGCGGCCTGATCGACGTCGCCTACGAGACCGGCCAGATGGCGCTCGCGCTCCTCGACCGAACGGAGGACCGCACCTCGCTCGCGAAGGTGCGGCACATCGTCATCGGCCACATCAATCCCTTCGTCGAGCCCATCCGCGACTGCGTCGAACCGGAGCGTGCCATCTACCAGATGGGAACCGACACCGGTGACCTCGAGTACGCCTGCTGGGCGCTCCACCTGATGGTAGCGAACGGCTTCTACAGCGGGATGCGGTTGGGCGCACTGCGCGAGATGGACACGCGCCACGTCGCGCTGATCCAACGACACCGCCAGCTGCCGGCGCTCGGCTGCACCCAGCCCTTCAGCCAGACCATCCGCAACTGCATCGGCGACGCGAGCCACTCGAGTCGCCTGGTCAGCGCCGACTACGATGAAGACCAACACATGGCCGAGCTCGAGTCGGTCGGCTTCCGAGGCGCGGCCTACATCCTGACCGTCGTGCGCACGTTCGTGCGCTTCCTCTTCCGAGAGCTCGACGGAGCGGTGAGCGCCGCCGACGCCGGCGCCGAGTTCGCCGATGGCGCGGTCGCGACCTACCACCAGGTGTGGTGGCGCCAGTTCCGCACCCTGGCGCTGCTCGGAGCGAAGGGCGAAGCGGCTCTCGACGAAGCGCGAGAGGCACTGGCCGCCCTGGAGCACTGGCGCGCCTTCTCCGAGGTGAACCACGCCCACCGCTGCGCGCTCGTCGCCGCGGAGATCGCGCGCGTCGAGGGCAAGGACGGCGACGCGATCGCGAGCTACGAAGCCTCGATCGCCCACGCCCGCGAGCAGGGCTTCCTGCACGAAGAGGCGCTCGCCAACGAGCTCGCCGCGCGCTTCTACCTGGAGCGCGGGAGCGAGACCGCGGCGCGTGGGTACCTACTCGAGGCACGTGAGGCCTACGTGGAGTGGGGCGCCCAAGCCAAGGTCCAACAGCTCGATGGCGAGCTCGGGCACGTGCTGACACGCAAACGAGGCCGCTGAGCCTCGAGGGGAGAGCAGAGCGAATGGACCTCCATCTACCTCACCGGGACTCCGGTCCGGCGGACCGCGCCGCGCGCTTGGAGAAGAAGCGCCAGACCTACCGCTTCGCCTACGACTGGCCGCCGGGCGTGGCCACCTCTGCCGAGCTCCCCAAGTCGGACGACTACTCGAAGCTCTACCTGCTCGAGTCGGCGAAGGTGTACTTCGACGTCGGCGTGAACGTCGCGGCGATGGCCATCGAAGGCCACCAGGCCGGCGAGCTGCTGGGGCTCCTCGAAGAGCGCTTTCGGGACATGAGCGCCAAGGCGCTCCACGAGCATGTCTTCCGCACTCCCCGCGACGTGGCCGCGACCTTGCCTCCCCGTCGGCCGAAGAGCTGGGACGAGTATCGCGAGTTCTTCGCCACCTGGGAGCAGACCCCGGTCGTCGCCACCTACGACGACCCCCAAGCGCGCGACGAATCCTTCGCCTGGCAGCGGGTGGCGGGCGTGAACCCGATGGTGCTGCGGCGCTGCGACGCCATCCCCGACCACCTCGCCGTGGACGGAGCGCTCTTCCAGCGAGTGATGGGCGACGGTGACTCGCTCGACGCCTGCATCGCCGAGGAGCGGCTCTACGTCGCCGACTACGCGATCCTCGACGGCGTTGCGACCGGCACCACGCTCGGGATCCAGAAGTACCTCGCCGCGCCGATCGCGCTCTTCGCCGTGCCCAAGGGCGGCCGACGGCTGCGACCGGTGGCCATCCAGCTGGGACAGACCCCCGACGCGCCGACGTTCACGCCCGCGGATGGGTGGCGCTGGCGCGTGGCGATGATGCACACCCGCATCGCCGACGCGAACGTCCACGAAGGCGTCGCCCACCTCGGCCGGACGCACATGGTGATGGAGTCGGTGAAGCTCTGCATGGAGCGGCAGCTCGACGAGAAACACCCGCTCCACCGGCTGCTCGAGGCGCACGTGGAGACCACGTTGGCCATCAACCACAGCGCCAAGACCTCGCTCATCGCTCCCGATGGGACCGTGGACCACTGTTTCGCGCCCACCATCGAGGCGTTCGCGGGCGTGGTGAAGAAGGCCCTCGACACCTACCCGATCTCGGAAGCGACCCCGCGGAAGGACCTCGAGTCGCGCGGCCTGATGAACACCGAGGCGCTCGACAACCCGTACCGAGACGACGTGTTGCTCGTCTTCGAAGCGGTCGAGCGCTTCGTCCGCGACTACGTCACGATCTTCTACCAGAGCGACGCCGATGTGGTCGGCGACCAGGAGCTTCAGGCCTTCGTCCGGGAGCTCGGCGCGAGCGACGGGGGGCGGCTCACCGGCGTCCCCAGCGTGAACACCGTCGATGAGCTGATCGCTCTGATCACCACCTTCGTGCACATCGCCGGACCGGGGCACTCGGCCGTGAACTTCGCGCAGTTCCCCTACATGGGCTTCGTTCCCAACATGAACGGCGCCTCCTACGAGCCGGTGCCCGGCGCCGACCTCGCCGACGAAGAGGAGTCGCTGACTGCGATGCTCCCGCCGCTCCGCCCCGCGCTCGAAGGGGTCACGATGGTCTACTTCCTCTCGCACGTGCGCTCGACGAAGCTGGGCCACTACGCGCCCTTCCACTTCCGGAACCACGAGGCGAGCAAGGCGGTCCACGGCTTCCAGCGGCACCTGAAATCGATCGAAGGAATCATCGACGAACGCGAGCGCGACCGCTTCCTCCCCTACCCCTTCTTGAAGCCCTCCCTGGTGCTTCAGTCGATCAGCATCTGAGCACGCGATGAAGCCCTGCCTGCCCCAACACGACGAACACCCTGCACGGCGCGCTCGTGCGCTCGAAGAAGCGCGCGAGGACTACGTCTTCGATTTCAGCTACCAGCAGATCGTCAGCGTCGAGAAGGTCCCGCTGCGCGACAAGAGCGACCCGAAGTACTGGTTCGAGATCGCCAAAGTCACCGCCGAGCTCAAGGTCAACGAGCTGAAGGCGCCGAAGGACGGCGATGGAACGGTGGCCAGCTACATGGCGATGTACGCCCAGATGGACCCGCCCTCGATCACCGCGACCTGGGAACGCGACGACGTCTTCGCGTGGCAGGCGGTGGCCGGCACCAACCCCGTCATGCTCCGCCGGCTCGAGGGCCCGCTCGCGCACTTCGCCGTGACCGAGGCCGACGTCGCCAAGGCGCTCGACGCCCAGGGTCTGCCCGCCGACACCCTCGAGGCGGCCATCGCCGAGGGGCGCGCCTTCATCGCGGACTACGCGATCCTCGACGACATCCCACCGGGCAGCTTCGAGAACCGGCAGAAGTACGTCTTCGCGCCGATCGCGCTCTACTTCGCGACCCCGAAGGGCCTCCGCGCGATCGCCATCCAGTGCGGCCAGGAGCCGGGCCCGATCTTCACGCCGGCGGACGGCACGGCCTGGAAGATGGCCCGCACGGTGGTGACCTCCGCCGACGGGAACTTCCAGGGGATCATCTCGCACTTCGCCTGGTGCCACGAGGTGATGGAGTCGGTGATCGTCTCGACCCACCGGCAGCTCGCGAAAGCGCACCCGCTCTTCGTTCTCCTCGAGCCGCATTTCGCGAACACGCTCGTCACCAACGAGATCGCGATGACCTCGCTCATCGGCCCCGACGGAAACATGGAGCGGCTGCAGAGCGGCACGCTCGAGGGCTCGCTCGACCTGGCCAAGAGGTCGCTGCGCGAGCTCCGTCTGCTCGAAACCGCGCCGCACCAGGACTTCGCGGCGCGCGGGGTGGGCGACACCGACGCGCTCCCCGACTACCCCTTCCGCGACGACGGCCTCCTCTCCTGGGCGCCGCTCGAGCGCTGGGTCACCGCCTACCTACGGCTCTACTATCCCGACGACACCGCGGTCGCCGAAGACATCGAGATCGCCGCCTGGGTGGAAGAGATGGGCTCGGAGCAGGGCGGCCGGCTGCAGGGTCTGACGGCCGTGGAGACCTTCGAGCAGCTGCGCGACCTGGTGGCGCGCATCCTCTACCGCTGCACCACCTTCCACGCGGCGTTCAACTACACCTCGTACGACTTCTTCGGCTTCGTGCCGAACATGCAGGCCGCCGCCTTCGGGCCGGGCCCCGACACCACCGACGCGAGCGAGGAGGCGCTCCGCGCGATGTGGCCGCCCTACGCCGCCGCGTACCAGGGGATGCACCTCTTCTATACGATCTTCCGAGTGCAGCTGAACCGTATCGGTCACTACCCGAAGGGCCACTTCCACGACCCACGCGTCGCGCCGCTCGAGGCCGCGCTCCAGCGCGAGCTCGAGGAAGCGGAGGAGACCATCGCCGCGCGGGACGCCACGCGCGTCGTGCCCTACCCCTACCTGCGCCCCAGCCGGGTCTCGCTCAGCATCCACGTCTGAATCGGCTCGCTCCACGAGTGAGCGAGCGCTAGACCTCGGCCGCCATGGACAGTCCGTCGGTGCCCTCGGAGGTCGCCCTCTGGGTCGGAGTCGGCTCCGCGATCTACCTGGTCGTGGTGCTCGCGCTCGCGGCGCTCGCGCAGCGCCGGGTGGACTCGATGGAGGACTACGTGGTCGCCGGTCGGCGACTCACGCTGGGGCTCTCGAGCGCGACGCTCCTGGCCACCTGGTTCGGCGCCGGCACCCTGCTCGCGGTGGCCGACGAGGTGCGCGCCGAGGGGCTGCGCGCGGCCGCGCTCGATCCGATCGGCGCCGGGGTCTGCCTGGTGTTGGCCGGGCTCTTCTTCGCGCGGCGCATGTGGTCGCTGAAGCTCGTGACGCTCGCGGACCTCTTCCGCCGTCGCTTCGGCCCGCGGGTGGAGACCTTCTCCGCGGCGCTGCTGGTCCCGGTCTACTTCGGGTGGATCGCCGCGCAGCTGGTCGCGCTGGCGCAGCTCCTGGAGCTCTTCTTCGGGTTGCCCGTGAGCGCCGGCCTGGCTGCGGTCGCGGCTTTCGGCATCTTCTACACGGCCCTCGGGGGCATGTGGGCGGTGACGCTGACGGACGGGCTGCAGATGGTCCTCCTGCTGGTCGGCCTGGTCATCCTCACCGGCGCCGTCGCCCTGCACTTCGGTGACTCGGTGAACGAAGGCGCCCTGGCGGTCTGGCAGCAGGTCCCCGATGGCCACCGCATCTGGATCCCGCGGGAGTCGCTCGCCGAAGCCGCCGCCTGGCTCGGAGTGTTCTGCGCCGGCGCGCTCGGGAACCTGCCGAGCCAGGATCTGATGCAGCGCATCTTCGCCGCCCGCTCCGCCAAGGTCGCGCGGAACGCCTGCCTCATCGCGGGTGGCGCCTACCTGACCTTCGGTCTGTTGCCCCTCTTCCTCGGGTTGGCGGGCTACGCGATCGATCCCGAGGGGGGCGCCACACTCCCGATGCTCGCGGGCTTCGCCCTCCACCCGGCGCTCGCGGTGCTGCTGGTGGTCACACTGCTGAGCGCGGTGCTCTCGACCCTCGACAGCGCGATCCTCGCGCCCGCGACCGTCATCGCGCAGAACCTCTGGCGCCGCAGCGACCGAGTCTCCCCCCTGGCGCGGACGCGCATCGCGGTGGTCGGGGTCGGCCTCGTCAGCGTCGGCGTCGCATACCTCGGCGAGTCCGCCTACTCGCTGCTGGAGTCCGGCTACGAGCTCGGGATGGTCTCGCTCCTGGTGCCGCTCGTAGTCGCCGTACACCTCGAGCGGCCATCGGTGCGGGCGGTGGTCGCGGCGATGGGTCTCGGCACCGGTCTATGGTTGGGCGCGCAGCTCGCGGGCCTCGAGTCGCTCGGGCCCGTGCCTGTCGGACTGGCGAGCACCGCGGCGGCGACGCTCGCCTACGTGCTCGTGGCTCGGTTCGCGCCAGGGACGCTCGCCGAGCCGCTCGAGGGCTGAGGACGTTCTCGGAGTCGGAGTCGGCTCTCGGAGTCGGAGCTCTGGACCGCTCAGTTGGGATAGACGCCGACGTACGTCATCAGGTCCATCGGCGTCGGTGTCTCGTCGCAGCCGGAGACCAGCCCCGGCGAGAAGATGCCGACGATGCTGCAACGCTCGGGAAGCGTGGACACGCGAATGCGGCCCGGTCCGCCGCGGCCGCCGCTCGCGCCGTCGGTGTTGCTTCCGCCGGCCCCGCCGCCCGCCAGCACCGAACCACTCATGGCCAGCTCGGGCGCAGATAGATAGATCACTCCGCCGGAGCCGCCACCGCCGCCGCCGCTGTTGCGGGCACCACTCGCGGTGCGGCCGCCGACGCCGCCGCGGGCCGTCACCACCGCGCCACTGGCGATCTCGATGCGCGTGCTCGAAGCGAGCCGGAGCGCGCCACCGCCGCCGCCTCCCGCGGCCGCGCCGTTGCCGCCGCTCGAACACGAGCCAGAGCCACCGCCACCGCCGCCGGAGCCTGGTCGGAACGTGCTCGCCACCGCTAGATCCGTGGCGGCGTCGAGACCGATGGAGCCGCCACCGCCGCCACCGGAAGCAGCATGACTCGCTCCGTCGGCGCCCGCGTAGGCGGTCTCGCCGGCGTTGCCGCCACCGCCGCCCGTGAGCGCGGCGCCGCCGGCCCCACGCACGGAGCCCGCGCCGGTCGCCAGACCGCCGTTGCCCCCAGCGTCCATCAAGCCACCGCCGCCGCCGCCGCCAGCGTAGCCGCCGCCGCCACCGCCGCCGCCCGCACCGCTGCGCGCATCACCGCCGTTGCCGCCGCCGAAGTTGCCGCCGCTGGCGCAGAAGCCGCCCGCGCCTCCGGTGACGCCGAGGCCGCCGGGCCCGGGCACGCGGCACGTGCTGCCGCTGCCGTTCTCGCCGACGATGGGCGCGCCCGTCTGGCCGCCGCCTGCAGAGTAGACCCCGCAGATGAAGGTGCCGGGGACCGTCACGTCGCCGCCCTTGCCCCCGTTCAGGTCGATCGTGCCCTCCACCACGATGTCGCCGACCGAGTAGATCTCGAGGATCCCCTCGCCGTCCGTCGTGACCGTGACGCCCGGGTCGATCCGCAGCGAGTTGTAGTGGTACACGCCGCTCGGCAGCACGGTGTTCGTGGAGATCACCACGTCCCCGAGCGACCCATCCGACTCGAAGGGGTTCATCAGGCAGCTGCCGCGCACGCAGGAGTCCGCACCGGAGCAGACGTTGCCGCACACGCCGCAGTTGTCTCGGTCGGCCGCGACCTCGATCTCGCAGCCGTTCATCGGGTCCATGTCGCAGTCGGCGAAGCCCATGTCGCAGGTGATGCCGCACGTGCCCGCGCCGCAGGTCCCGGCCGCGTTCGTCCGGTCGCTGCAGACGTTGTCGCACCGACCACAGTTGTCGGCCTCGACCAGGGTGTTGGTCTCGCAGCCGTCGTCGAGGGTCATGTTGCAGTCCTCGAAGCCGGCGAAGCAGTCGAGGCTGCAGGCTCCTTCCGAGCAAGCGCGTAGACCCATGTCCTGGTCGGAGCAGGTCGCCTCGCAGGAACCGCAGTTGTCCGGGTCGGTCAGCAGGTCGATCTCGCAGCCGTTGGCGAAGTCGCCATCGCAGTCGGAGCTGCCGATCTGACAGAAGCGGATCCGGCACTCGCCGGCTTCGCAGATCCCGAGCGCGCTCGGGGCGAAGCAGAGCTGGTCCGGTCGTTCGTCCACGCGGCCGTCGCAGTTGTCGTCGAAACCGTTGCAGGCCTCCTCCGCGCCGGGGTTCGCGTCGGGGTTCGTGTCGTCGCAGTCGCCCGCCCGGGACGCGCGCGCGTCGATGGGTACGCAGCTCGCCATCGCGTCGCCGGTCCCGTAACCGTCTCCGTCGGCGTCGAGGAACCAGTCGCCGTCCTCGCAGCCCTCGTCGACCGAGCCATCGCAGTTGTTGTCCCGGCCGTCCTCGATCTCCGGCGCACCCGGATAGGCCGTCGGGTTGGTGTCGTCGCAGTCGCTGCCACCGCACGCCGCGTCGGCCACGCCATCGCGGTCGTCGTCCTCGAGGTCACCCGCATCGGTCACGAAGTCCGCGCGTCCGTTGCAGTCGTCGTCGAGCCCGTTGCACAGCTCTTCGGCCGCAGGGTTGATCGCCGCGTCGTCGTCATCGCAATCGGTGGGCAGCAGGCTGTGGTTGGGGGGCGCCGCTGTGCTGTCGATCGGGGTTCCGTCCGGGTCGCCGAAACCGTCTCCGTCCGTATCGGGCCACCAGCGCGGCGTGCCGCCGCCGCTCTCGTCGATGATCCCGTCGCAGTCGTCGTCCACGCCGTTGGTCAGCTCCGCCTGCGCCGGGTGGTTCGCAGGGTTCATGTCGTCGCAGTCGTCGCCGAGCGGCGAGAGCCCCGCCGTGCCGGCGCAGCCCATCAGGCTCATGTCCGGGTCGCCGTGCAGGTCCCGGTCCTCGTCATTGAAGCCGGCGACGGCCACGCCCTCGTCGACCATCCCGTCGCAGTCGTTGTCGCGCAGATCGCAGACCTCGCTGTTGGTCGAGCTCACCGTGCGGTCGCCGTCGTTGCAGTCCTCGCCGCAAGCCATCGAGCCATCTTCCTGGACGTTGCAGCAGACGAGCGCGTCCTCCCCGTCGCCGTCGCTGTCGAGGCCACCGTAGGTCGTCAGGTCGCAGTCCTCGTCGTGGCCGGCGTCGTCGCAGATCTCGTTGTTCCCCGGGAAGCGATCCGGGTCCGAGTCGTCGCAGTCCGTGCCGCCGCAAGCGATGCTGTCGACCCCGTCGCCGTCCATGTCCGCCTCGGCGCCGCAGTCCTCGACGCACATGCCGGCGGCCTCGTCGCAGCTGCCGGTCGCGTCACACGGCGGGGAGCCGATGACGCAACCGTTGGCTGCGGCACCGGCGGCCCCCGGCGAGCACGTCTCCTCGCCGTTGCAGAAGACACCGTCGTCGCAGTCGGCGGCGGTCTCGCACACGGTCGAGGCGTCCATGCCCCCGTCGCCGCCGTCGTCCCCACAGCCCACGGCCAGCAGCCCCACCCACAGAATCCCGAGCTTTCGAATCACCCCCGCCCTCCTTCGCAACCACTCCCAGCGGATGATTATGCTCTCACTTTTACGCGCGCCTGAACACCCCCGTCGGGCCGACTGCTACCCTCTGGAGCGATGGGGCGGAAGATCGGATGGGTCGGCGTCGGCGCGCTCGCGTTCGCGAGCCTGGCGCTCGGGCAATCGGAGCCGCCGGAGCTGCGGTCGGGCGCCGATCGCTGCGTCGATCTCTTCGCCAGCGAGCCGCTGCCCGACCACTCCGCGAACGCCGGCCGAGCGGCAGCGTGCATCGCGGAAGCGTGCCGCGGGCCCTCCAACGATCCACTCGAGGTGGAGGTCGCCCTGCGTGTCGATGGCGCAGGCCGAGCGAGAGCGCGGATCGTGCGGGGCACGCTCGGAGACCGCGCCCGCGACCAATGCGTCACGCGCATCCTCGGACGCACTCCCTTCGCGGCAGAGCCCGGTCGGGCTCGCGCGACCCTCGACGTGGGCGGCGTGCTGATCCTCTCCTCGCTGGACACCCTTCCCGGCCGCGCGGAGGCGCCCCGCGCGCGACCCCAGGGCGACCGACCGACACGCGACCAGGTCATGACCGAGCTGATGCGGGTGCGCCCCCTCGTCGGCGCGTGCCTCGCGGAAGAGGAGCGGCGAGTAGTCCCGATTCGCCTGACCTTCGGGTCCGACGGCCGCGTGCAACGCGTGGAGCCGGGCGGCCAGCTGCCAGAAGCCGCGGCACGCTGCGCGCGGCATGCGCTCGAGCGCACGGTCCGGCTCCCACCCTTCCGCGACGAGACCTTCACCGTGGTCTTTCCCTTTCGGCGCGAACCCGGCGACGACGCCGTCACCGTCGAGTCGCTCGACCAACGAGTCGCCCGTCTCCCTGCGGCGATGAGGAACGGCGCCTGCGAGGCGATGGTCCTCTCTCCTCCCGCGGGAACGGTCCGAGAGGCGATCGACCGCTCCATCGGCTGCGCCTTCGAGAGCTGCAACCCGCACTTCGAGTCGTCGGGGATCGCGCTCGACTTCGAGATCCGCTTCCGGGAATCGCGCGCGCGCGCGCAGCTGGTGCGGGGGTCGGTGGGCGACGGCGCCACCAAGCGCTGTGTCGAACGCGCGCTCCGATACGCGCCCTACCCCGAAGACGCCGCCGGCCACCGCCGGGTTCGGGTGAAGGGCACCAGCGCGAGCCTGGCGCTGCGGCCCTCGCCGTGAGGCTGTAGGCTCGCGCCGATGAACCGGCGCCTCGCCCTCCTCCTGCTCCTCACCGCCGGCTGCGCGACCGCCAGCCAGCACCATCACCCCGCCGGGAGCGCCATCGAGGTCCACACGTTCCGCCTCGACCACTCGAACGCCCACCTGGTCATCGGCGACGACGGCGCCTTCCTGGTCGACAGCGCGACGCCGCGGCGCATCGACGATCTGATCGAGGCCATCCGCGGTGTGGGCGTCGACCCATCGGACCTGCGCGCCGTCATCCTCACCCACGGTCATGCCGACCACGCGGGCGGCGCGAAGGCCCTCCACGAACGCTTCGGCATCCCGATCGTCGCGGGTGCGGGCGACCGCGCGATGCTCGCGGCCGGCGTCAACGAGCCGCTCTGCCCGACCGACTGGCTCGCCCGAAAGCGTCTCGAGGAAGACCAGAACCTGCGCTTCGAGAGCACCGTCGCCGACCGATGGATCGCCGCCCCGACGTCGCTCGCGCGGGTCACTGGTGTCCGCGGTCGCGTGCTCCCGATGGCCGGTCACACCGAGGGTTCGCTGCTCGTGGTCGCCGGTGAGGCGGCCTTCGTGGGCGACCTCTTCCGCGGCTCCATCGTCGGGAACACCGCGACGACCCACTTCTACATCTGCGACCTCGACGACAACCTCGAGGACCTGCGCACCCTGCTCGAGGTCGCCCCGGACGCGACCACCTTCTTCACCGGCCACTTCGGCCCGGTGTCACGGGCGGAAGTCGAGGCGCTCATCATCGAACGGGGGCGATGACTCAGCTGGCCTGAGCGAGCGCGCGATCCATCGCGCTCGAGACCATCGCTTCCATCTCGGAGCGCAGGCCGTTCTCGAGACCGGCGTCTTCCCATTCGATGCGAACGATCTCGTCGACGAAGGCTTCCACGGTCTCCGGCGGACGGGCCGCCAGGCGCTCGACGTGACCTTCGGAGAGACACACGCCGAGCTCGTCGCACATCGCCCGGAGCAGCTCGCGGACTTGGTTCGGAGAGAGCATGAACGAGGACGCTAGCCGAATCCGGCGAATGGGGCGAAAAACGGTTGAGTGACGAGGGTGTCGGCCATGAAACGGTCTTGGGTGTAGGCTTTGAGGGATGTTTCGGTTCCGCGCGCTGCTCCTACTCTTGCCGGCGGCGGCCTGTGGGGACACGGCTCCGATGGCAGCGCCTGACGCCGGTCCCACCGCCGAGCCGCTGAGCTGCGGTGGAGAGCCATGTGCGTATGTGATCTCCGCCCTTCGAGCCCCGAGGCCGGACGAGAGCGACCGAGTCGTGGGGCTCGACCTCGACGATCGGGTGAGTGACGAAGACGATGCGCTCGGCTGCGGTCACCCGGACTTCGTCGGCATCGACGGGACGCCCGGCGTCGACAACGAGTTCTCGACCCTGGTGCCCGCCCTGGACGCGGCCCTCGGGGAGTCCCTGGACGACGCGCTTCGGGAGCGCATCTTCTTCGGAGAGTTCCTCTTCCTCGTCGAGCTCGTGCCCCCTCCGGCGGGCTCCGGCCCGACCACGGTCGAAGCCGGACTCGGAGCGCTGACGACCGAGAGCGGACACCCCGACCTCGACCCGCGAGGCAAGCTGCTGCCCGAGCAAACCTATGCACGCGTGGAACCGGCCCATTCGGGCCCCGCGTCCGTGAGCCCAGAGCTCCTCGACGCTCCCCTCGGCGAGGTGGTGCTTCAGCCGTTCAGCGACGGCACCCTCCCGCTGCGCATCGTCGACGCGCGCCTGCTCGTTCCGTTCGCCGACGGGACCCCGAGCCGCGGAGCGTTGGTCGGCCACCTCGACATCGAGGACCTCATCGTTCGCGCCCCACTCATCAACGGTGGGCACACCGACAACCGGGCCCAGCTCGAGGGTCTCGCCGATCTCGACCCCGACTCCGACGGCGTCTGCCAGTCGATCTCCATCGCCGTCGAGGTCGAGCTCGTGCGCGCCCGCATCGACCCCTCGTGAAGGCCATGCAGCACCTCGTCTCCCGTCGCGCCCTCGGTCGCTGGCTCGCGGCATGCTCGCTTCTGGTCTCCGGCTGTGGAGAGCCGGCCAGCGCGCCCGACGGCGGACCGGTGGGTGAGCCGCTGAGCTGCGGAGTCGAGCCCTGTGCGTTCGTGATCTCGGCGCTCCGCCCGCCGAGGATGGATGCAGACGGGCGGGTCGTCGGAGTGGACCTCGACGGCCACGTCAGCGACGAAGGCGACGCACGGAGCTGCGGTCACGCGGACTTCGTCGCGCCGGATGGGACGGTGGGCGTCGACAATCAGTTCGTGCTGATGGCGTCGACCTTCGAGACTGCGGTCGGGGAGTCCGTCGGCGACGGCCTGGCGCGAGCCATCGGGCGGGGTGACTTCCTGTTCGCGGTGACGCTCGCCGCCGTCGAAAGCACCGAGGACCCGAACGTGCGGGTAGAGGCGGGGCCGACGATGCTGGTCGGCGATGGCGAGCCCGGGTTGGACGCCGATGGCCAGCTGCAGCCGGACCAGGACCTGGCGTGGCTGGACGCACCGACGACCGGCGAAGGCTCGATCGCCGATGGCCGGCTCGACGCTCCCATCGGAGACATGCAGCTCGTGTGGGTACTCGACGACATCACGTCGGATGCCTTCCCACTGAACGACGTCCGACTTCGTGCCCCCATCGGGATGGACGGATTGGGCACCGGGCTGTTGGTCGGCCGGATCGTCATCGACGATGTCATCGCGTCTCTGGCGCCGAGCCCCGATCCCGGGGACTCACTCATCCGCAACGCCCTCGAGGACGTCGCCGATCTCGAGCCGAACGCCGACGGCGTCTGCCAGGCCATCTCCGTCGCGTTCGAGGTCGAGCTGGTCCGCGCCCGCATCGAACCCTAG
>CAYXAP010000004.1:49364-279047 GCA_964462035.1 uncultured Sandaracinus sp. | reverse complement strand
CGTAGGCGGGACGAGCGTAGCGAGTCGGGTTTACTTACCCCGACCACGAGGGCAGCCTCGGACGAGCAGGACGAGCCCAGCCCCTTCACCCCTTGCCAAAGGCAAGCCGATGCGAAGCGAGGCTACACACTCCGACGCCGACTACCGACTGCCGACGCCGACAACCGACTGCCGACGCCGACTGCCGACGCCGAGAACCGACTCCGAGAACCGACGACCGACGCCGACGCCGACTGCCGACTCCGAGAACCGACGACCGCCGCCGACGCCGACTGCCGACTCCGACGACCGACTCCGGGAGCCGACCGCATGCGTGCAAGGGCCGGAGTGCTAGAGTCCTGCGTCGTGAGTCGGGTCGGTCAGGAGCGCGGTTGAGCAAGCGAGTGCAGCGAGAGCTGGACGCGCGCTTGCGTCGCATCGCCTCCGTCGCGCGGCTGCTGCCCGCGCTCACCGCCCGTCACGGCCGCTCCGAGCGGCTGCGGCTGGTTCGGGCGCTCGAGACCAATGAGCGTATGGAGCCCAAGCTCGCCGCCGAGCCCCAGCGCGTGCCGCGGAGCGTGTGGCGCGACCTGGACGAGGCGCGCGTTCTGGCGCCGCAGAGCGAGGCCGCGGAGCTGCACTTCGCGCGCCTCGACGAGCTCGAGCTCGAGCTGACGCTCATGGAGGTCCTCGGCGAGCCGCGGCGGGTCCGGCCCATGGCGGCGCGACTCTATGGGACCGGCGACCGACCGGTCCGGTACCACGGCGAGACCATGAAGCTCGCGGAAGCCGCCGACCGGATCCTCGAAACGGTCCATGGCGACGCGGAGCCGCCCTCGCTACCGGTCACCGGCGATGGGTCCGCTGCAGCGCTGATGCATGCGGTGGCCGAGCGAGCCGGCCTTCGGATCGAGGTGCAGGTCGAGCCGCGCTTGGTCGCCAACGCAGCGGCCGGCGAGCGCACGCTCTTCCTCGCGGAGCGGCCCTTCGGCGTGCGCGAGGCGCGGCGGCTGGCGGCCCACGAGATCCTCGGCCACCTGGTTGCCGCCGCGAACGGCCGCGCCCAGCCCATCGCGCTCCTGAGCGTCGGAACCGCCGACGCCTTCACGGACCAGGAGGGGCTCGCGCTGGCGCTCGAAGAGCGCGCCGGACTGATGAGCGACCATCGGCTGCGAACGCTCGCGGCCCGGGTCTGGGTGACGGACCGGATGCACGCGGGCGCGACCTTCGAGTCCACCGTTCGCCACCTGGCAAAGGAGCTCGGGTTCACGCCGACCGAGGCGGTCGCGCTCGGCGAGCGTGCGTGGCGCGGCGGCGGTGTCGCTCGGGACGCCGCGTACCTCTTCGGCTGGCTCCGCATTCGCGAGGCGCTCGACGAAGGCCACGCGACCGTCGACGAGCTCCGGCTCGGGCGCGTGTCCCTCGCCGCACTCCCGACCCTCCGCCGCATGTTGAAGACCGGGGCGATCCGTCCGGGACCCTTCCGACCGCCGCTGGACTGCGTGCACCAGGCCGCCCCGCTGATCCGCAGCCGTGAATCGCAGCAGCCCGATCGGGCGCTCGCGCTCGAAGATTAGGTCGCTACTTTCCGAGCTTCTCGCGGAGACGCGCGGCGACGCTGCCAGGCACGAGCTCCTCGACGTTACCGCCGAGCTTGGCGGCTTCCTTGATCAGGTTGGAGGACACGTAGAAATACGCGTCGTCCGCCATGATGAAGACGGTCTCGACGTCCGGGTTCAGGTGGCGGTTCATGTTCGCCATCTGCAGCTCGTACTCGAAGTCCGCCACGGCGCGGAGCCCGCGGAGGATGACCTGCGCCTCCTGCTGGCGGCAGTAGTCGACGAGCAGTCCATCGAAGCGGTCCACGTCGATGCGGTCGCCGTAGCCCATCTCCTCGGCCGCCTCACGGATCATCTCGATGCGTTCGTCGACCGTGAACATCGCCGTCTTCCGCGGGTTGTTCAGGACGGCGACGACGATCCGATCGAAGGCCTTCATGCCGCTCGAAAGGATGCTGGTGTGGCCTCGAGTGATCGGGTCGAAGGATCCCGGGTAGACGGCAGTTCTCATCGCGAAGGTCTCATCGGTTGGGCGTGCACTGCGGCGATAGCAGGTCCACGGCGGTGTCACCATAGCGGTAGCTCGTGGCGACGTGGAAGGGATGTTGTGGGAGGGTGTCCTGGCTCGCGCGCTCGATGACCAGCAGGGCTCCTTTCGCGAGGGCTGGCGCGAGCCCCTCCAACAGGGGCCCGAGCTCGGCGAGTCGCGCGTAGGGCGGGTCGGCGAAGACCAGGTCGAAGGGACCCAGCCGACCGATGGCGGAAGCGGCCTTGGCGGAGAAGAGATCGTCGCGCCGGAGCGTCGTTCGCTCGCTCAGACCGAGCGCCTCGGCGCTCGACTTCAGCCCGCGCTGCACCTTGCGGTCGGACTCGACGAGCACCGCATGGTCCGCTCCGCGGGAGAGCGCCTCGAACGCGAGCGCGCCGCTACCGGCGAAGAGGTCGAGCACCCGCGCACCAGCGATGGCTCCGCGCGCCTCCAGCGCGGAGGCGAGGGCCTCGCGCACACGCTCGGAGGTCGGACGGGTGCCCTGACCCTTGGGCGCCGGAAAGCGGCGGCCTCGAAGCGCACCGCCGACGATCCGCATCTTCCGGTCGGTTCAGAACTGGAGGGTGGCGTTGACGCCGAGATCGCGTCGCCCGGACATCCAGGGCTGGATGTCCAGGCTCGGTCCGCGGGCCGAGCCCTCGGCGTCGTCGCCGGAGCTCAGGCCGTTGATGAGCAACACGGTGCCGGCACCGACGGCGGCGGCACCGAGTGCGTAGAAGACCCACTGCATGATGCGGAACTTCGACCGGTCGTTGCAGGCATCCTCGAGGCCCTCGACCAGGTTGTCGGGGTTCTCGCAGATGGAGCTGGTGTCGTTGGCTCGGAGCAAGCCCGCCTGGAGAGGGGTGAGGTTACCCAAGCGCGTCGCAGCCGCAGGACACTCCATCAGCGCCCTGCTGCGGCTGGCAGCGGTGACGGCACCGCTGCCGACCTCTTCCGCCAGCTCGTCCCGCACGCAGTTTCGGTTCGCTGGGTCGAGCGAGAGTAGCGCCGCTCGCTCGTCCTTCTGGCCCTGCGCATCGAGGCCGAACTTGAGGCCGAGCGCACCGAAGACCACGCCAGCGGCGATGACCGCAGCCCCGGGGATCCACCCGAGGTTCGTCTCCTGCTCGGCCACCAGCCGAGCACGGAGCTCGGTCTGCTCGTCCGGAACGACGCGAACGCTGCCCTCGTAGGTCTCGTGGTCGAGTGCCTCGATGCGGACGTCACGGTTGCCCTCGGTCACGTCCTCGACGATGAGCGCACCGGACTCGTCGGTCTGGCCGACGTTCTCACCATCGACGAAGACGGTCGCGCCCGGCGTCGTGGTCTGGAAGCGCACCGAGCCGAAGCGAGCCTGACCGGCGAACTGAGCGATGTAGCGCTCCGCCCGCGGGCGGAGGTTGTCGATGTCCGCCTGAACGCTGGGGATGGTGTCGGTCAGCGAGTCCTCGATCTGACCGGTGCCCGCGTTGAAGTTGTAGAGGGTCAGCGCGAAGTCGTACTGGTCGCCCGCGCCGGTTCGGCGCACGGTGCCGTAGACGATCCGGCTCGCGGCCAGCTCCTCGGCGATCTCCGCCATGCACTGGGCGTCCGGCTCGTCGCAGCCGTGGGCGACGCTCATCTGAGCGAGCGAGATCTCCGCGTCCGCGACACTCCACTCGGTGACCCCGCGCGCCTCTTGGCGAATCGCGCCGGTCAGGTTGCGGGAAAGCTCGTCGTCGCCCTCGACCGAGCGGATGCCCAGAACGAACACCTGTCCGTCTTCCTGAGCGAAGGCGGGAATGCTGGCCAAGAGGAGGGGCGCCACGAGGAGCGCTCGGAGTCTCTGCATGGCGCGCAGGTTATCGGATGGGGGGCCATGGGAGCAATCAGAGATGACCCTGGCCCGGGACACCCGTTCAGCGTTTTCCGCCTTCGAGCACCCGAAGCTGGGGCGCCGGCCCGAAGGCAGCGAGGTGGCCGCTCTCTTCGGCGATGTAGACCCAGCCCCGCTCATCGACGCGGATCCGGTCCGGAACCAGATCGTCGTCGATCTCCCCGAGGAGCGCTCCGTCCGACGGCCGGACGAGGAAAACACCGGCGGCGGGGACGAAGAGCGCGGCCCCACGGAGCACCGGCTCGAGCCGTCGGGGCACTTCGTCGGCGAGCGGATCGCCGAGCGGCCGCATCCAGCGGGTCTCGCCGGTCTCCGCCTCGATGGCGCAGGCCCGGCCCCCCGGGGCGTTGGCGACCAGGAGGCCGTCGACGTCGAGGGTCGCGGCGCCGTCCCCGATGCCCGGATCCGAGCGGCGCCAGAGGCACTCGCCCGTGCGGGGCTCGCGGCCCTCGAGCTCGCGGCCGCAAGCGATGATGGCCACTCCGCCCGCGGCGATCGGCGCCGCGCGAACGGCACCATCCAGGTTTCGCTCGTAGCGGGTCTCGCCCGTGCCCAGCGCGATGCCGACCAGCTTCCCGTGGCGACCGGCGCCGACCGCGACGACGGTGTCGCCCTGGACGATCGGCGCCCAGGCGAAACGGGTGCGAGCGACGTGGCGCCAGAGCTCCTCGCCGGTGGCGACGTCGAGCGCGTGGATCGTTCCCTCGGTGGCGACGAGGAGCAGGCGACCGAGCCGGGTGGTCTCGAACCGGGTCCCGGCGGCGGCGAAGCGCCAGCGCGGCTCGCCCGTTCGAACGTCGAGGGCGACGAGCTGGGAGGTGCCCTCGGCAATCACCGCCATCGGCGGCACGTCTCCACCGCCGACCGCGAGCGCGAGCTCACGGCCACCCACACGCGGGACCACGCGTGCCACGGCGTAGGGTTCCCCATCGGCGACGTCGCAGAGCTCGATGTCGCCCTCGGCCGAGGTACGGACGAGCGTGCGTCCGGCCATCAAGAGGCTCCCGCCGCCCTCGCGGGCCCAGATGACCTCACCGGTGCCGCGCTCGACCGCGAGCGTGTGGTCGGGCGTCGCGAGCACGAGGCGGTCGCCACAGAAGTAGGTGGCGCCTGCGTCGAGCCCGCCGAGGTCGATGCGCCAGCGCTCCTCGTAGCGGATGCCCGAGCGTGGGTCGTCGAGCACGGCACAACCAGGCGAGGTCTGGTGCTCCTCGGATGCCAGCGAGAGCGCGAGGCGCTCCGGATCGGCGTTGGTGAAGCCGGAGCGGCGTCGGGACCGCACGGCCTTTCGGAGCGAACGGAGCTCGTCACGGAGTGCGGTCACCCGCAGGTTTCGGCTCTGGGTGCGGTCGGTCCGAACGAGGGCTCGGAGCAGCTCGGACGCGAGCCGCAGCACCGGTAGCGCGATGTCTTCCGGGTGGAGCTCCGCGGCGCGGAGGGTCTCGCCCTGCGCCTGGAGCAGGAGCTCGGCGCGCTCCTGGCGATCGAGACGCACGCCGATCCCGAAGGCGCCGGTCCGGAGCTTCACGTTGAGCGGTCGGCCGGACTCCCACGCGTCGACCAGCGCGCGAACTGCGACGACCATTCGCTGCGCCGCGAGCACGATCGGCCCCCGGCTGAGCACGAGGCGCCGGCCGCGAACGCGCGCGGTGAGGATGCCTTCGAAGAGGAGCGCGTGGATATCGGCGCTGGTCGTGGCTCGAGAGCCGCCCGCGCTGCTCAGACCTCGCTCGGGGTGAATGCGCGCCTCGAAAGCGAAGGAGAGCGGTTCGTCCGTGTCCTCGTCGGAACCGTAGCTGTGTCGCTCGGAGCGCGCGCTGGCAGCCGGGTCGGGCGAGAGGGTCGTTCGCCGCGCGCGCTCGGCGGTGCGAACGGCGATCTGCCGGGCGATGGGATCGGCGGCGAGCTGAGCCTGGTCGAGCGCGCTGCGGGCGCAGGCTTCCAGGAGCGTCGCCAAGTCGACGGGATGGTCGAGCTGATGGACCTCGGGAGCGCTCGCGGTCTCGTAGATGCTGATGAGCACCCGACCGTCGCGCCGCACGAGGGCGTACTCCAGCGGCTCGTCCGCCAGGGGGATGAGGACCTTTCGCCGAAGGCCGCGCGCCAGGGAGGTCAGCCCGGCGGTCAGCTCACCGACGCTGGGCACCGGCGGGGTGGTGTCCGGGCGAACGTTCTTCGCGAAGAGCAGCTCGGCGAGCTCGCTTCGCGTAGGCGGGGTCTGTCGCACGAAGGAGCGGTTCGCAATGGAGGGCACGTCGGGCTCGTGAGTTCGTTGCATCGTAGGGGGGCGGCGGGGCCGCGAAACGCATCGTCCCGAGGGATCGGCCAATGGATCCAGAAAGCGCGATCGGGGATCGCCGAATGTTGACAGGGGGGTCCGAGTTCGGATCGAAACGGGCTCCAGGGATGGAGATGCTCCTTGCCCCAACGGACCGGGTCCACCAGAAGGGAGGGCGTGGAGCAGCTGGTCGCCGTCGTGGTCGTCGTCTTCCGTGCCGGGCGGGTGCTGACCATGCGTCGAGCGCGAACGAACGACGCAGCCCCCACGATCTGGGAGTCGGTCTCGGGTCGCGTCGAACCCGGTGAAGACCCGCGAGCAGCCGCGGCGCGCGAAGCGCTCGAAGAGACGCAGCTGGCGGTGACGATCGCCGACGGACCAGTCGACGCCTACGCCATGGAGCGCCGGGGGCGGCCGATGGTGGTCATCGTCTATCGAGGCGATGCACCGCCCGGCGACGTCGAGCGAAGCGACGAGCATGACGCTCACGAATGGTTGTCACTGGACGAAGCCGCAGCCCGCATGCCACCACGCCTGGCGCGGGCTGCTCGCGCAGCAGCGGGAACACGGAGCGGGGTAGAGGAATGACGATGGATCTCGACACACGACACCTGCTCGTGCTCGTGCTCGCGCTCGTGGGCTGCGAGGCACCGGTGCTGACCGAGGTGCTGGTCGCGGTGGACACGGACCTGAGCGTCCCCGACGAGGTCGATCGCATCGTCATCGACGTGCGCGGCCCCGACGGTTCGCGACGCATCGCCGAAGGGTTGCTGAGGCAGGAGGCCGACTTGCCGAGCGTGCTCGGAGTGCTCCCGGGGCCGAACGCCGACGGCGAGGTCACCGTCCACGCAGTGGCGATGCTCGGCGACACCGAACGGCTCCGGCAGACGTCGAAGTTCTCGTTCGTGCCCGACCAGGTGCGCGTGCTCTGGCTGCACCTCGAGCGCTCCTGCCTGACCATCTCCTGTGGTGACGAGGAGACCTGCAGCGAGGGTGACTGCAGCGAGGTCGCCGTGGACGAGCTGAGCCCCTACGACCCGCCGCTCACACGGCCGAGCGCAGACGGTGGGGTGTTCGTGGACGGCGGGATGTCCAGCGATGGCGGCTCGTCCGACGATGGCGGCCTGCCCGGCCCCGATGCGTCCATGCCGGACGCCTTCGTGGCCGACGGCGGTGTCGACCCCTCGTGCTCTGGCCTGCCCGACCCGTGTGGCGTGGGCGCCGACGCGTGCGCGTGCGACGACTGCGACTGCAGCGTTCGGTGCGCCGGCGACTGCTCGGTCGACTGCCGGAGCTCCGACGACTGTTCCGTGGACGCGGCGGACACCGGCAGCGACTTCACGGGAGTCTGCCAGGCATCGATGTGTCAGTTCGACGCCCGCAACGCGGCGAGCGTCGACATCGCCGCCCGCGCGGGCGGGATCCTCGAGCTCGACTGCAGCGGCGTCGACAGCTGTGAGGTCACGTGTCGCGGGACGAGCGAGTGCCTGGTCCGCTGCGACGGAGCCGTGAGCTGTGGCATCACCTGCAGCCCGGGCTCCGAAGTGACGTGTGCGGGCGACGTGCGGGTCTGCAACCGCGCCTGCCCCTGACCTTCAATCGGTCCACGCGATCCGAGCAAAGAGCCGCTCGAGCTTCGCCCTTCGATGGGGGCGGTCGGCGGCGACCCACTCGATGCGGCCACGCAGGTGCGAACGAAAGTCGGGGTGTCCTTCCCGGTTCGCGGCCACCGGACCGTCGAGGGCGGCGTGGTGCAGCGTGGCGCGAAGGCGGTCATACGCCTCGCGGCGCGGCGCGGGGTCGGCGTTGACCACCAGCCCGGTGAGCTCCTGCCGGACGGACTTGCCCATGCGGCGGGTCTTGCGGAGCTGCAGTGGAAAGCCCTCCTCGATGCCGATCGCGGCGATCCGGGGAATGATGGTGTCCGGGATGCGCTCGCCGGAGAAGGCGAGGTCGTCCGCGTAGCGCGAGTAGGTCAGGCCGAGCGACGCCGCCAGGTTCCAGAGCCGATGGTCGAGCGGAGCCGCAGCGAGGTTGGCCAGCGCCGGTGAGGTAGGCGCGCCCTGGGGCAACCGCCGCCGGCCATGGAGCGCGCGTTCGACGGCGTCGGCGCCGTTCAAGAGCTCGGCCGGTGGACGGGTGGTGCAGAGCCCGACCAACAGCCGCCGCACCGCGAGCGGGTAGCCCAGCGTCTCGAAGATCGCCCGGACGCGGCCGGACCCCACGTGGGCGAAGAAGTCCGCGAGATCCATCTTCAGGACCCAGCGCTTGCCGGCGTGACGCGCGGCGTGGGCGCGGGGGCTCGAGCCCCGAGCGAACCCGGTGGCCGCGCCGCTCAGCGGCACGGGATCGAGGACGCCTCGAAGGATCTGCCGCTGCGCGTGCTTCAGCCGTGCCTTGGGCGCCTCGATCAGCCGCCGGCCGCCGCGGCGCTTCGGCACCCAGCGCGTCCGGTAGTGCTGGCGCCGCGGATCGGTGTTCCAGCCTTTCGGGTCCGCGAGGAAGCTCAGCTCGCCGAGCTCGAGGTCGAGGAAGGCCGCCAGCTCCGCCGGCGTGGGAAGCGGGGGTGCGCCGTAGGGAGGGCCCATCATCCGGAGGGGCGGGGTCGCCCACCGGCGAGGCACGACTCCGCGCAGGGTCACCTTCGGGTCACGCGCGATGAGCGCGGCCAGCTCGTCCACCTCCGGACGGACGACGAGCGACTTCACCAGTCGCCCGATCCGCCGCCGGGTCGAGGCCTCGAGTCCCTCGAAGGACTCGAGGCTCGCGCGGATCCCCGAGCGCCACCGTTCGGGCTCGAGCAGGGCCAGGGCGATGGCGGCGGCGACGGAGTGACTCATGGAAGGTGACGCGACGCTCCGACGAGTCTCCGTCCCGCGCGGTGAATCGGCTCCATCGGGAGCCCGCCCACCGCGCGCAGCGATGAAAGATCCTGTCGTTGCCTCGGGGGTCCCCCGAGGAGGTGGTGACACCACCAGCTCGGAGCGCCGCGTCGGCCGGGAGCATACATCCGCACGGCTGAGTTACGCTCGCCCCATGGCGAACCACCCCTTTCGCTTCTATGGCGCCTTCCCCACGGACTGGTACGAAGCCGACGCCCACGTCGTCACCGCCTGCTTCGAGCGTGTACCGACCGACGACGAGCTCGTGGCGCTCGGTGAGTGCTACGCCCGCTTCGCGACCCGTAGCCGAATGGGCGAGCGATGGTCCGGTCCCATCCTCGAGCTCTCGGTGGCGCAGGGGCGTGGCGGCGCCAGCCATCTGGGTCCGATCACCAAGTTCCTCGACCGAGCACACGAGCTCGTCCCGGTCGTCGACGCCATCTACCATCAGGTGCGCGAAGCGACCGACGAGTGGACGCGCTGGTCGGAGGCGCAGGGATCTCGCGAGCGGCGGTACAGCTGGACGCCGGCCTGAGCGCATACGCCTTCGTGAACGATCGGCTGGTTCGGCTGGGGACGTTGAAGAAGGTGAAGGTCCCCTTTGCCGGCCAACGGGACGGCCGGAGCCTCTTCGGATGGCCCGGCCAGCCCTTCGAGCTGGTGGTGGATCCGACCGCCCTAGAGGCGGCGGCCCAGAAGCCCACTCGCAAGAAGAAGGCGCTGGCAACGAAGAAGCCCACGGTGGAAGCGACTCGCGTCGAGAACCCTTCGGCCGACGTCCGCGAGGCCGTGTCGCTCCAACCGCTGGCGATCGAGAAGGCCAACCCCGGATCGATCGCCAAACAGCGGGACGGCTGCACGCTAATCGCCCTGAAGGCCGGCAAGCACCGGCGTACGCTCGAGCTGACCGATCCGAGCGGGTCGGCGACCGATCTGACCGACGCCGTCAGTGACGACCTCGAGGACAATGTCCTCGGCCTGTCCATCGCGCCCGGCGGAGCTCGCGTGTTCGTGCGAACGGAGGGTCGCGTATTGGCGGTCGACGTCGCCGACGAGCGCACCGAGGTGGTGCTCGAAGCCGAGGCGATCGCCGACGTCGAGGCGGTCAGCGCCGACCGCGTGTGGATCGCCGATGGCTCGGCAGTTCACGTGCTCGAGCGCAGGACGGAAGGCTGGAGCTCGCGCGGGAAGGCCAAGCGCGCGAAAGCCAACTATCTCCTCGCGGTTCACGGCGAGCTCGCGATCGTGCTGACGCTGGACCCGAAGGCCCGGAAGGCCCCGAAGAATGCGACCCGGGTGTTCTCATGTGCCGGCGGGAAGGTTCGCGAGATCGCAAAGCTGGACCTGGTCAGCTACCGAGCCGCCCTCGTCGATGGCCGCTGGTACGTGCAGGACGCCGGAAGTCGCGTCTACGAAATCGGCGGTCTGCCGGAGCCTCAGTCGCGGTAGGTGTCTTTTCCGACGACGTGGCTGTCGTCGGGAATCGCCTCGATGAGGCGCTGCGTGTATTCCTTCGCCGGGTTCGCGTAGATGGCCTCGGAGGGGCCGAGCTCGACGATCTTCCCGGTGTTCATGACCGCCATCATGTCGGCCATGAACTTCACGACGCTGAGGTCGTGGCTGATGAAGACGTAGGTGAGCTGTCGCTCTTCCTGCAGATCCTTGAGCAGGTTGAGCACCTGGGCCTGCACGCTGACGTCGAGGGCCGAGACCGACTCGTCGAGGACGATCAGGTCCGGCTGCACGGCGAGCGCTCGCGCGATGCCCACGCGCTGGCGCTGGCCACCGCTGAACTCGTGGGGGTAGCGCCGGAGGTGGTCGGCGCTGAGGCCGACCTCTTCGAGGAGCTCGGCGGCGCGCTTCTCGCGGTCGGGCTTCGAGTCGCCGATGCCGTGGATCTCCATGCCCTCGGCGATGGCCGACCCGACGGTCATTCGTGGGTTGAGCGAGGCGTAGGGATCCTGGAAGACGATCTGCACCTTGCGGCGCCAGTCCTTCAAGGCCGCACCCCTGTGCTCCGAGACGTCGACGCCCTCGTAGCGGATGGAGCCCTCGGTCCGCTTCTGCAGCCTCAGGATCGCGCGGCCGGTCGTGGTCTTGCCGCAGCCGGACTCGCCGACCAGCCCGAGGGTCTGTCCGCGGTAGACGTCGAAGCTCACGCCATCGACGGCTTTGACGTGGTCCTTCACTCGACCGAGGAAGCCCTTGCGGATCGGGAACCAAACGCGGAGGTCCTTCACCTGCAGCAACGGCTCCTCGTCCTCGGGGACGGTGGTCGCGCCTTCGGGGAGCGGCACCTCGCCGAGCGGATGACCGAGCGCCTCGAGCGCTGCCGGTGGGTGCAGGTAACGGCCGCGGCCTTCGCCGAAGCGCTCCTCGAGGTCGGCGACCGAGCTGGCCTTCTCGACGATCTCGATGGTGCCGTCGGCGCGCTCCTCGACGTCCATGAAATCGGCGACCGTGGGCAACCGACGCCAGGTCGTGTCGAGCCGGGGCCGGCAGGCGAGCAACCCCTTGGTGTAGGGGTGCTTCGCGGCGCGGAAGATCGTCTGGACGTCGCCCTCTTCGACGAGCTTGCCGCGGAACATCACGGCGACCCGATCGGCGATCTCGGCGATCACCCCGAGGTCGTGGGTGATGAAGAGGATGCCCATGTCGCGCTCGTCACGGAGCTTCCGAATCAGATCGAGGATCTGCTTCTGGATGGTCACGTCGAGCGCGGTCGTCGGCTCGTCGGCGATGAGGAGCTTCGGGTTACAGCTCAGCGCCATCGCAATCATCACGCGCTGCTTCTGGCCGCCGCTCATCTCGTGCGGGTAGCTGTCGATGCGCCGCTCGGGCTCGGGGATGCCGACCTCGTCGAAGAGCGCGATGGCCCGCTCGCGCGCCTCCTTTTTGGTGACCGACTCGTGCTGGACGATCGCCTCGATGACCTGAGCGCCGACCCGCATGACCGGGTTCAGGCTGGTACCCGGCTCTTGGAAGATCATCGCGATGTCGTCGCCGCGGAGCTCGCGCATCTCCTTCTCGGGGAGCTTCACGACGTCCTTGCCGAGGAACGCGATGCCGCCCTTCTCGATCTTGGCGATGCCCTTGGGCAGCAGCTGCATCACCGACAGCGAGGTCACGCTCTTGCCGGAGCCGGACTCGCCCACGAGCCCCAGCGTCTGGCCCGCCTCGACCCGCAGGTCCACCCCATCGACCGCGACGGTGGTCCCGTCGTCGGTGTGAAATGCCGTGCGGAGCCCTTCGATCTGGAGGAGCGGCTGGTTCGAGTCGGCGGACGCTTCGGTCACGGCCGGGGAGCCTACCCGATCGGGGCCCAGGCGCCCATCTCACCCACCCGTCGCTGAAAAGGGGCTCCGGCCGTGATATGCCGGGCCCCGCATGAACGCGCTCTACCAATCGCTGCCGACGTGGCTCCAGGAGCTGCTGCCGATCCTGCTGCTGTTGGTCGTCATCGGGGCGGTCATCCTCCGGCTGCCGAAGATCGACCTCGGCCACTCCACCGCTTTCCGGCGGCGCCGAGTGATGAACTGGCTGCCGCTCGGGCTGACCTACGCCTTCCTCTACATGGGGCGCTACAACCTCACGGTCAGCAAGCGAGCCTTCGGCGACTTGATGCGCGATGGCGAGCCGCTGATGACCAATCAGGACTTCGCCACCATCTTCTTCTGGGGAACGCTGATCTACGGGTCGTCCTTCGTCTTCAACGGACCGCTCACCGACCGCTTCGGCGGCAAGAAGGCCATCCTCACGGGCGCGGGCGGCTCGGCGGCGATGAACCTGCTGATGGGCCTCGTCACGCTCTCGATCCTGAACGACGGGCCGATGCACGAGACGCTCGCCGCCAACCTCACGATCGTCTTCAGCGTGCTCTACGCCCTGAACATGTACTTCCAGAGCTTCGGCGCGGTGGCGATCGTGAAGACCAACGCCCCGTGGTTCCACGTCCGCGAGCGTGGTGTCTTCGGCGCGATCTTCGGCGTGCTGATCTCGCTCGGCATCTACTTCGCCTTCGACCTGGGCGGGAAGATCCTCGACGGCTTCGGCCTGGAGTGGGTCTTCCTGGTGCCGACCATCCTGCTCGGCATCTTCCTCGTGATCGACATCGCGCTCGTCCGGAACACGCCCGGCGAGGCCGGACACGACGACTTCGACACGGCCGACGCCTCCAGCGGGGACGACGGTCCTCGGCTCGGTGTGGTCGAGGTCTTCAAGCTGATGTTCCGGAACCCGGTCATCGTCACGATCGCCTTCATCGAGTTCTGCAGCGGGTTCCTGCGGCAGGCGATCATGCAGTGGTTCCAGATCTTCGGAAAACAGACCGACGAGGTGCTGCACCTGAAGTCGTCGTTCGTCTTCGAGAACTGGGGAATGCTCCTCTGCTGCGCGGGCATCCTCGGCGGCACCCTCGCGGGCATCATCAGCGACCGGGTCTTCGACAGTCGCCGCGGTCCGGTCGCCGGCATCCTCTACGTCGCCATGCTGGTCAGCGCGATCGCGCTGATCTTCCTCTACACGACCCCGCTCGTCGGCTGGATGGTCATCTTCATGTCCATGGCCGTCATCGGCGTGCACGGCATGCTCTCGGGCACCGCCAGCATGGACTTCGGCGGCAAGAAGAACGTCGGGGTCGCCGTCGGCATCATCGACGGCTTCGTCTACATGGGCACGGCGGTCATGGCGTTGACCTATGGCTTCCTGTTGCCCAGCGACGCGGAGCCGGAGCTCGCCGGTGACCCGGCCAACTGGATCAGTTGGCCCATCGCCATGGTGCCCGTGGCGCTGATCGGAGTGCTGCTGGCCGCCCGCGTCTGGAACGCCAAGCCGCAGCCGAAGAAGCCGAAGCCCGCCGTCGTCACGCCCGGTGAGGGCGACGAGCAGGCGACCTTCTGATCAACCCATTCGGAAGTCGTTGAGGAGCTCGACCTGAGCTTCCTCGTCGGGCGGCTCGAGGTGCCAGGTATCGACGAGCACCACGTCGGCGTCCGGGAAGAAGCCGCGCGCCGTGTCGCAGACGCCGGGCGAGCTGTCGAAGACGGCGAGCACGTCGCCGAGCTTGCGGAGCTTGCGCCACATGCTGCGCTTGAAGCTCTCGTCGCCTTGCGTGGCGTCCGGCTTGAGCACCAGCTCGATCCCGGGCGCGCAGACGGGGAACCCGTCGTCGCGGAGGCTGGCGATGGTGCCGAGGAGCATCCCGGGAATGTCCCGACCGGTGACGTAGGCCACGAAGGCGCCCGCGTCGTGGAGCGCCCGGACATACCCCGGCCCGCCCGGGATGGCGTGGTCGAGCGTCGCGTAGTCGTCGGAGAAGAAGCGCTCGTGCCAGTAGTTCGTGATGTCGTGGACCACGTCGCCCTGGACCACGTCGACCTCGCGGAGCGTCTCGCTCAGGAGCCGATGGACGGTCTCCATGCTGAGCGAGCTCAGCGCATCGCTGAGCTCGAGGTCACCCTCGCGGACCTCCTCGGCGTACTCGAGAAGGATCTGCAGGGTCCGCGGCCGGTTGTCGTAGAGGGTCCCGTCGAGCGCGAACACCACCATCGGGGTGGGACCACCATCGGCGGAGGCCACGGCGACCCGGTCCAGCACCCGCTGGAGGACCTGTACCTGATGCGGCAGCGGCGGAGGCAGCACTCGCCGAAACTAGATGGCTGGCGCCAAAATCGCAATCGACTGGACACCCCAGACGAACGAGCGCCGTTCACCATCCGCGGATGCACGCGGACTGCGCGAGGCTCCAACCGAATGCGGTGCAATTATGACCACTTGGTCTGCCCCGTTGCGCCAGTCCAGCTGGTGACCTAGAGTCTTGGACGCACCCGACCCTCGGGTCGGAAGATGGTTGAGCTTGGTTTATGGCGCACTCGCCCCAAGCTCTCGCGTCCATCGGTGCGAGAGGGGGCTCTCGATAGGCCCATGGTGGGGACCCCACCCTGGACCGAGCCCCACCGATCTGCCTTCGCTGGCCACGAGCCCATGCCCGATCTCCCTGACAACTCCGACCGCACCGGGCCCGACGACCTCTCGTCGGTGCGACCCGACGCGTTGGTCGGCGCCGAGGGTAGCAATGACGATACGGGGCCCGGGAGTGGGGAGATGGAACGGAACCTGCGCCCCTGCGGGGTGCTGGTGGTCGAGTCCGACCCCGATCTGCAGTGGCGGCTCGCTCGCACCCTGACGGTCGAAGGAAACCGGGTGGTCGGCACCAGCAGCGGCGATGGGGCCCTGGCCCTGGTGGCCGAGTGGCCGGTCGATCTGGTCCTGGTCTCCGAGGAGCTCCCGGGGATGGAGGGCATCGAGGTCATCCGCCATCTCCACGAGCGTTGCCCGACGCTGGTCTCCGTGCTGCTCGCCGAAGACGACACCGCCGATCTCCGTGCCGCCGCTCGGCTGGCCGGGGCCACGACCTGCATTCGGAAGCCCAAGGACATCCACGACCTGATCACGGTCATCGGCGACCTGCCGATGCCCGCCGACGTCCGGCCCCCGGTCGCGCCCGCCGACAAGCCGGCCACCGACGCCGCCGAGTAGCGCCGATAGCGGAACCGCGCGGGATCGCCTAGGCTTCTCGCGCTTCATGCGTTTGCACCTCCTCCGAGGCTTGCCCTTCGCGGCCGCCCTTCTCACCGCAGGCGCCATCGCCCAGCAGGGGCCGTCGACGATCTCCGTCGACGACATCCGACCGGGGATGACCGGCTACGGTCTGACCGTCTTCCGAGGCACCGAGCCCGAACGTTTCGACGTCGAGGTCATCGACGTCCTCCACGGGTTCCGACCCGACCAGGACCTGATCCTGATCCGAACGCCCCACCCTCGGCTGGAGCGGACGAAGGCGGTGGGCGGCATGAGCGGCAGCCCCATCTACATCGACGGCAAACTGGCCGGGGCCTACGCCTACGGGTGGCCCTTCGGCATGGAGCCCATCGCGGGCGTCACGCCGATCAGCAACATGCTCCATGAGATGGACCGGCCCTACCGGCCGGACTCCTTCCCCGGCGCGGAGGTGCTCTCCGCTCGCAGCATGCGTCCGCGAGGTCAGGCCCGACGCCAGCGCGCCCGCCACCTCGCAGGCCTGCCGGCGTATCGCGGTGAGCGCACCGACGCCTTCGCTCCGATGCGCGCACACGTGGAGCGGCGACCGCCGGTCGGCGAGCACCAGCTTCGGCCGGCTGCGACTCCGATCATGCTCGGTGGCTTCACCGACGAGATCGCCACGCTGCTCGGGAACGAGCTCGAGCCCATGGGCTGGGTCCCGCTGCAAGGCGGCGGCGGTCGCCGTGCCCGCCGGCAGCAGGCGAACGCAGAGTCTCGCCCGCGCTTCGTGGATGGCGGCGCGATCGGCGTACAGCTCGTTCGGGGGGATGTCTCCGCCACTGCCATCGGAACCGTGACCCACGTGGGCAACGGCCACCGGCTCGTCGGCTTCGGCCACCCGATGATGAACGCTGGCGAGATCGGGCTGCCGACCTCGACCGCCCGCGTACTGCATTTCCTCGCGAGCGTCGCGCGGAGCTTCAAGATCGCCGAAGCCGAGGAGCCGCTCGGGACCTTGGTCCACGACCGGCAGGCAGCGATCGTCGTGGACACCGACCTTCAGCCGGCCACCATCCCGATGCGGATCAAGATCAACGGCCTGGTCGACCCGCCGAAGGACGAGTGGAACGTGGAGCTGGCCAGCCACCGGCTGCTCACGCCGATGCTCCTCTTCAGCACCCTGGCGAACGCGCTGAAGACCAGCTCGAGCGACCAGACCGACGTGATGTTCACGGCCCGCTACACCGTGGCCATCGAGGGGATGGACCCGATCACGCTGACGGACCGTGGCTACATGGGCGCCGGCCCCGGCGACGTCCGAGCGCTCTCGCACCTCCGGCTCTTCGACCTGATGGAGATCGCCTATGGCAACGCGTTCGAGCCGACGCGGCTCACGAGCGTCGATCTCGAGCTGGACGTGACCTTCGGCGACGACACGCTCACGATCGTGGAGGCGACGGTGCCCGCCAACGAGGTCGATCCAGGGAGCACGGTCGACGTTCGCCTCCGCCTGCGCCGCTACGACGAGAGCGAGGTCTTCCGGACCATCCAGGTTCGGATCCCCGAGCGCCTCGCCGGTGAAGAGGTGAAGATCGAGATCAACGCGGGCTCACGGGTGGGTGTGGAGCACGCGATGCCCCGCAACATCCAGGACCTCGTCCGGCGGGTGCGCGAGGACGTCTACGAGTCGACCGCCGTGGTGGCCGAGCTGAAGATGCCGAGCCGCGGCCTCCGCTTTCCCGGCCACGTGGTCCGCTCCCTCCCACGCAGCGCCCTCGACGCGCTCGACCGCGACAGCGGCACCACCCCCGATCGCCCGTTCATCACCCAGGTTCGCCAGAGCACCGACCTCGGGCAGGTGGTCCTGGGTGACGCCGATCTCGAGCTGAGCGTCCGGGAGCGACCCCGCCGCTGACTCCGACTCCGAACTCCGACAGCCGACTACCGACACCGAGCTCCGACAGCCGACTACCGATCGCCGAATCCGAATCCACAGCCGATGAACCGGTCCCTACGCACACGCGCTCTCCTCTTCGCCGCGGCCTCTGCCATGGCTTGCACGGTCGTCCTGATCGCCCTGCCTGCATCCGCGGTATCCACCCGGCACTTCACCCTCGACGACGCCGGCGACTTCAATCGCGGTGAGCTCGACGGCGCCATGGTCCGCTCCGACGGCGCCGTCGTCCCCGGCGTGACCACCACCCGCCTCGGCCTCGGTGACGAGGCGCTCGCCTACTCCGTCGCTCGCGGCTCGGACGGCAGCGTCTACGTCGGCACCGGCGACGCCGGGAAGATCTATCGGATGCGCGGTGGTCAGGTCGCCGCCTTCGCCGAGACCGGCCAGCTGCTCGTGAGCGCGCTCGCCATCGACGGCGACACCCTCTACGCGGGCACGCTCCCGGAAGGGCGCATCTACAAAGTCGCGCTCGGCGATGGCTCGGTCGAAGAGCTCGTGCAGCTCCCCGAGACCGAGCACGTCTGGGCGCTGGTCCATGACGGCCGCCGGCTCTACGCGGGCACCGGTCCGGAGGGACGGCTCTTCGCAATCGAGCCGAACGGCCAGGCCAACGTCGTCTTCGACGCGAGCCAGGGCCACATCATGGCTCTCGCGCTGGACGGTGAAGACCTCTACGCGGGCACCGATGGCGAAGCGATCGTCTATCGCGTTCGCGGCACCGACGTCTCGGTCGTCTACGACTTCCCGGGCAACGAGGTCACCGCCCTGGCTGCGGCCGGTGGGGTGCTCGCCGTGGCCGCCAACGACATGCCGGCGCCGCGACCGGTGAGCAAGGCGAAGAACCGCAGCAAGCGTCGCACCGCCGGCAAGGGTCGGCTCTACCGCGTCAGCGCCGAAGGCCGCGCGGAGCGGCTGCACGGCGACGATGACGAGCACTTCACCGCCGTCCAGATCGTCGGCGAGCAGATCTACGTCGGCACCGGCAAGGAAGGCCGGATCCATCGCGTGGGCTTCGACCGACGGCGAGCCACCTACGTGGACATCGACGAGCGACAGGTCACCGGCCTCGCCCTGGATGGCGACGCGCCCATCTTCGTGACCGGTGACTCGGCGGCGATCTATCGAGTCGGTGAAGCCAATGGCGACTCGGCGACCTGGACGAGCAAGGCGCTCGACGCGGGCTTCGTCGCGCGCTGGGGCCGGCTCGAGTGGCGCGGCGACGGCCGCATCGCGATCCGAACCCGGAGCGGCAACTCGGCCGAGCCCGACGAGACCTGGACGGCCTGGTCCGCGCCGATGCAGAGCGCGGGGCCGATCCGCAGCCCGGCGGCCCGCTTCCTCCAGATCCGGGCGGAGCTCACCCGCGGCTCCGTCCTCCGCGCGACCCAGGCCTTCTACCTGCCGCAGAACCAGCGGGCCTCGGTCACCCAGGTCTCCGTGGATGCCCGCGGGAGCGACCCCGACTCCCCACCCTCCCCGTCCCAGCGTTTGAAGATCGAGTGGTCGGTCACCAACCCCGACAGTGACGCGCTGCGTTATCGCCTGCGCTTCCGTCAGGAGGGCCAGGAGCGGTGGCGTCCGATGTTCGAAGAGGACGTCGAGGTCACCGACGAGCACTACACCTGGGACACCAGCGGCATCCCCGACGGGTGGTACGTGGTGCAGGTCGAAGCCTCCGACGAGGGCGACAACCCCGGCGCGCTGACCCTTCGCGACGTGCGGACGTCCGAGCCCTTCCTGGTCGACGACCACGACCCGACCGTCGAAGTGCAGCTGCGTGGCGGCCGCCTGGTCGGCACGGCCAGGGACGGAATGGGCCCCATCGCGAAGCTCGAATTCGCGGTGGATGGCGGCGATTGGCGCCTCTTCTTCCCCGAGGACCAGCTCCTCGACGAGGCCGAAGAGCGCTTCGACCTGGATCTGGCCGAGCTCGCGACCGGCACCCACGTGCTGGCCGTCCGAGCGACCGATGCGGCGGGGAACGCGGCGGTCGCGGAAGTCGAAGGGCGAGCGGGAGCCCAACCGGCAAATCCGTGATAGATTTCCGGCGCGCCACGGGAGGCGCGTTTCAATCAGATAGCTTGTGAGGTCTGAGCGACCTGTGGTACCTCGTCCGCGCCCGCCAGGGCGTTGAGGTTCCGAAGTACGCGGACCCACGAAGGAGGCACACCGGGATGGACTGGAAGAAGCTGGCTTGCATGCTCGCGATCGGCCTTATGGCCGTGGGTTGCGGGGACGACGACACCGACACGATGACGACGGATGACACCGATGATCCGCCCATGCCGCTGAACTGCGGTGGCGCGGACGCGCAGTGTCTCTTCGTCGGCAGCACCCTCGCCATCGGCGTGGAGGATGCGTCGGGCAACGTGCCCGGGTTCGACATCGACAACCGCGTCAGCGACTCGACCGACGAGCAGGGGTGCTTCCAGGAGGACTGGACCGCTCCGGACGGCACGCCCGGCATCGACAACCAGCTCGCCACCCTCGCGCCGACCCTCGAGGCGGCCCTCGGTAGCGACCTGCAGGAGACCATCGACGGCGCGATCGCCGACGGCTCCATCATCATCCTCATGGACGTCAAGGGCCTCGAGTCCACCAACGACGACATCACGATGGACCTGTCGCTCGGCTCGACCGCCGACGGCAACCCCCCGATGCTCAACGGCACCGCCATCGCGCCCGGCCAGAGCTTCACCATCGACATGACCTACGTCAGCGATGCGCCCGGCACCGTCAGCGGTGGCGTGATGACCGTCGCGGTCGACACCCTTCCGCTCTCGATCCCCTTCGACGAGACCACCGAGATCGCGCTGACCATTCGTAGCGCGACCGTGCAGGCCACCGTCACCGAGACCCCCGCCCTCACCGGCGGCCTCATCGGCGGCTCGCTCAACATCGACGAGCTGGTCACCACCGTCATGGCCGTCGCGCCGGACATCGACGCCGGCCTCATCCGCACCACCCTCGAGGGTGTCGCGGACCTCGAGCCCGACATGGACGGCATCTGCCAGAACGTCTCCGTGGGCATCACCTTCGAGGGCGTCGAGGCCAACGCCGGCTGAGGCGAGCCTCTCGCGAAAGAGGCCACGGCGTCCGCGCCGTGGCCTTTTTTCTTTCCGTCTCGGCCTTCGTTCCTCCCCGATGAGCCCTTGTTCTCGCACAAAGGCACCAAGGGCACGAAGGTTCACGAAGCGGGTGATTGAGGCTCGGCATCGCGGTCGTGCGCTCGATCTTGCGTCGATCGTCAGCGCCGCGGACGATCCCAACCCAACCTTTGTGTTCCTTCGTGTGCTCTGTGGCTTTGTGCGAGAACAAGCTGCAATCGACACGATGGGGTTTGGCCAACGTGGAAGGGGCTGGGGACTGGTGACCGGGGATGACGGCGAATCGAACGGTGTGCGACCGCAGGTGGGGTCATATGACCCCCTACCAAAATCCGGGAACGTGGCCCGTGAACGTTGATCCACTGCCGATGGCCAGGCATTCTTAGGGGGATGGGAATGCATCACCCGGCTGGGGGCGCGAGTCCTCAGCAGGGACCTAAGAAGCGGGTCATTCCGTTCGGCAAGTATCTACTGCTCGATCGCATCGCGGTCGGCGGCATGGCCGAGGTGTTCCTGGCCAAGTCCTTCGGGATCGAGGGGTTCGAGAAGATCATCGCGATCAAGCGAATCCTGCCGACCATGGCGGAGGACGACGACTTCATCGAGATGTTCATCGATGAGGCGAAGATCGCCGGCCACCTGAACCACGCGAACATCGTCCCGATCTACGAGCTCGGGAAGATCGGCGACTCCCACTACATCGCGATGGAGTACGTCTGGGGCAAGGACCTGCTCCAGATCATGAACCGCTTCCGAAAGATGCGGAAGCGGATGCCGCCCGCCATGGTGGCCCACATCGCCGGCCGGATGTGCGAGGCCCTCGAGTACGCGCACACCAAGCGCGATCGGCGCGGGAACCCGCTCAACCTGATCCACCGGGACATCTCCCCGCAGAACATCCTCGTCAGCTACGACGGCGCGGTGAAGGTCATCGACTTCGGCATCGCCAAGGCGGCGTCGCGAACGACGAAGACCCAGGCCGGCGTGCTCAAGGGCAAGTTCGGCTACATGAGCCCGGAGCAGGTCCGCGGCCTGCCCATCGATCACCGCTCGGACATCTTCGCCGTCGGCACGTGCATGTACGAGATGCTGACCGCCGACCGGCTGTTCACCGGCGAGTCCGACTTCTCGACCCTCGAGAAGGTCCGCCACGCCCAGGTCGCGCCGCCTTCGGCGGTGGTCCCTGGCGTCCCGCAGCAGTTCGACGACATCCTGATGCGTGCGCTCGCTCGCGAGCCAGCCGACCGCTGGCAGAGCGCCGGCGAGCTCCACGAGGCGCTCCAGGAGTTCCTGGTCACCCAGCGACCGCCCTTCACCAGCGGCAAGCTCTCGGCGTGGATGTCCTCCGCGTTCCAGAAGGAGCTCGACAAGGAGAAGGACAAGCTCGACTCCTACGCGCACGTCGGCCGTCCCTCGGTGGCTGGTGGCGAGCGACGCAGCGTGCCCGCCTCCGGACCCCGCCCGACCAAGGCGCCCCCGGCCCGCCCGGCGATGCCCGACATCCAGGAGCTCGACGCCGACGATCTGGTCGAGGACGACCATGACGTCTTCGAGCCCGATGAGCTCCAGGGCGAGGCCACCATGATCACCGCGTCGCCTTTCGACGCGATGCAGGAGGCCGCCGAGAGCGATGAGCTCGAAGCGGAAGCGACCCAGATCTTCTTCTCCGCCGACGACCTCGAGGAGCTCGGCGCGTCGGAGGTCGAGGAAGACACCCGGGCGTTCAGCACCGGGCCGCGCGCCCGGCTGCAGCAGCAGGGACCGCTCGGTGGGGTCCCGGGACCGCCCGGTGGTGGCGGCCTGATCGATCAGCGAGCGACGGTAGGCCCGGGCGAGGGCGGCCTCATGGCGCCCCCGCCCGTCGCCGGCGGCGCTGCCAGTGGTCCGTCCTTCTCGATGCCGCCCGGGGACCCGGGTAAGCAGCAGCGTCATCTCGCCACCACCGAGATGCCTCGCGTCGATCCGGACGAAGGCAAGGGTAAGAAGATCGCGCTGATGATCGTCGCGGCCATCGTGATGATCGCGGTCGGCGTCGGCGGCGCCTACCTCGCGTTCGGTGGTCCGGGACACGGCACCATCGAGGTCCGCACCGTGCCGGACGTGGGCGCCGAGGTCCGGGTGGACGGCATCCCCCGCGGCGTTGCTCCGGTGCGCGTCGACGGCATCGAAGAAGGCTCCCGAGTCGTCACCATCGTGGCGCCGGGCTACCGCGCGGTGCAGCGCGATGTGCAGGTCGGCGCCGGCGGTGTAGCCATGCTCGACGTGGTCCTGATCAGCGATCCCAACTCCCAAGTCGCCTCCAACTCCGAAGAGGAGGAAGAGGAGGAGGAAGCCGAAGAGGCATCCGAGGAGGAGGAGGAGTCCGCCGAGGAGGAAGAGGAGGAGGAAGAGGTCGCCTCCAACTCCGAGGAAGAGGAAGAAGAAGAGGAAGAAGAGGAAGAAACTCCCTCTACCATGCGTGTCGCGACCAACACGGGTGGCTCGGTCATGCGCATCCAGCGCGAGGACCCCGAACCCAGCGGCATCATGCGCATCGAGCGCAACACCGGTGGCGGCGAGAGCATGACCAGCCGACGCGGTCGAGGGACCATCGTGATCAACACGATCCCGTGGGCGCGAGTCTTCGTCGATGGCCGCGACACCGGCCAGAATACTCCGGTGCGCAACCTCCGGGTCTCCTCGGGCTCGCACCGGATCGGTCTACGGACCGCCGACGGCACGATGCACAACGTGAACGTCGAGGTCGCGCCGGGCGAGACCGTGCGGCTCATGCGGCGCCTCTAGGCCCCCGCTCCTCCCCGGCCAGCCTCAATCCGCCCCGTTGAGGCCTCATGAATTCTCGCACAAAGACACGAAGCCACAAAGGTTTCACAAAGGTGAGAATTCGTCCGTCGTCGGCAGCGTGGCAGTCGACGGTGGAGCAACGTGAAGTGTTGGCTGGCCGCCGTTGACCACACCCAGATCCTTTGTGAATCCTTCGTGGCTTTGTGGCTTTGTGCGAGAACAAGGGCTCAACGGGGCGGAACGAAGCCTGGGGGTCAGAGGGAGTCGACGACGGCAGCGAGCGCGTCGAGCTGTGCGCGACCGAGTGCGCGGCACTTGGCGGGTGACCACCCGACCTCTGGATCCGGGTGGTTGGCGTCGTCCTTGAACGGCTGCTCGAGGGTCATCGAGAGCGCCCCAAAGCGATGAGCCAGCTGGTTCGTGGCCATCGTCAGGTTCGCCTCGCCGGGCGCCGCCTTTGGATAGCCATGCTCGCGCTGGAACGCGGGGCTCGCGGTCATCAGCGCAGCCTCGTAGCGATGGCGGAGCTCGTGGATCGAGTCCGGGAGCTCCTTCACTCCGTCGGCCCCAGCGATGAAGTTGTAGGGAAGCGCCTCGTCGCCGTGGACGTCGAGGCAGAAGCGAACGCCCGTCTGGTCCATGGCTTGCCGCACCAGGAAGACCTCGGGGCTGGCGTCCATGGTCGGCTCGGCCCAGGCGCGGTTGAGGTTCGTGCCCGCCGCGTTGGTGCGCAGGTGACCACGAGCGCTTCCGTCGGGGTTCATGTTGGGCACCACGTAGAAGCGGGCACGCGCCAAGAGCGACCCAGCGAGCGCGTCCGCCGGATCGAGCAAGCGCTCGAGCAGGCCCTCCACGAGGTGCTCCGCCATCGTCTCGCCCGGGTGCTGGCGGGCGATGATCCAGCACGGCGCTCCGTCCGGCTGACCGAAGGTGAGCAGGTCGAGCGACCGCCCATCGAGCGTTGCGCCGAGGGAGCTCAGCTCCACCCCGGGCTTCGACTGCGCCGCTCCGATGAGGCGCATGTGCCGCTCCTCGTCGTAGGGAGCGAAGTAGGCGTACCAGACCGTGTCGTGCCTGACCGCGTGGTCCACGATGAGCTCGCCACCTTCGTAGCGCGACGGGACGCGGAACCAGTGCTCGCGATCGTACGAGGCACAAGCCGCATAGCCGGCCCAACCCCGCGGGTAGCTCGCCTTGCTGGCGTTGGTCAGCCGCCAGGTCACGCGCCGGTCGCGCACTCCGGTCAGGCGAAAGTGGAACCACTGCAGGTGGCGGTCGCCGACGTCGGGGCGAATCGCGAGCCGCAGCTCGTCGTCCGATTGCTCGAGGAGCTCGCCGTTGCCGGAGTCGAAGGTCGAAGAGAAGCGGATCATCCCATCACCGCCTGTAGCTGCGCCTTCGCGCCGTCCATGACCGGATCGCCGTGAGCCATCACCACCGCGTCGAAGTCGGCGGCCAGCAGCGACTCGAGGCTCGCCCGGTAAGCGTCGCGATCCTTGATGCTCCACTTCCAGAGCCGGCTGCACTTCAACGTGTGGCCGTAATCGCCCATCAACCGGAAGGCGAGCTTCGAGATGCCCTTTGCCTCCTGGATGCGGAAGCAGAGGTCGGCGCAGGCCATCGTGGCCGAGGGCTCGTGGACGAGCACGGTCTCGTTGAGCTTGGGCATCCCGCGCATGACGACCGCGCGGACACCCGGCGCGAGCTCACCGTCGCTGAGCATGCGGTCGAAGCTCAGGTTCTCGCGCTTGACGTCCAGGCCGGGCGCGCCGAGGAGCTGAGCCTCGGGCCAGCGCTCTTTTGCCTGCCGCAGGTAGAGGTGATGGAAGAGGCTCGGGCCCACGATCGTCCGCACCTCTCCGAGCGCGTCGATGGCGGCGGCTTGCTCATCCGAGAGCTTCAGCGGGCCGTAGAGCACGAGCCCGCCAGCCGCGTCGCGTAGGATGGTGGTGCGGGTCGGGAGCTTCACGCCGCCGGGCAGGGAGAGGACGTCCTGGAGGTCCCAGACGCCGTCGGTGAGCGAGCGGAGCACGGTCATGCCGCCTTTGTAGTGGCGTCCGCTGCCCGCGTCGACACCCTCACTCGAAGGAGGGGCGCGCTCGCGAGAGGAGCGCGGCGCGAATCGCGGAGAGCGCCTGGGACCCCGCGGCGAGCTCGATTCGATCGACGCAGCCGACGTTCGGCTGACAGACCTGGCCCGCGGCAGCGCAGTCCGTCTCTTCGAGCACGGCTCCGGCAGCGCCGCAGCGAAGGGCACGCTGGCCATCGCAGACCCGGTCGACGCCTACCGCGCAGCTCTCCGTCTGTACCAGGGTCGAGAAGTCGATGTCCGCGACCCAGGCCGAGGCGTCGAAGCGAAGGGTGAGCGGGGCGGTGGCCGAGTCGAGCTCGAGCGCGAACTCATCGCTGGCGCCGCTCCGAACGATGGGAATGCCCCGTTCGACGCTCGCGTCCTGCGCGAGCACGGCGCTCGCGGCGAAGGGGAGGGCGACCCCGTCCACCTCGGCCGTGCCCTCGAGCACGTAGGACGCGCCGCCGAGTGAATCCGCGGCCGGCAGCGGGAGCGGATCCGTAGTCGTCAGCAGCGAGACGTACGCCAGGTCGTACATGTAGGAACGTGCGCTGCCGCTGATGCCGGTCAGCTCGCCCACGCCCATCGGCGTGGGGTCGAGGACATCGATGACCGCGCCATCGGTCCACTCGGCGAGCGCCGAATCGCAGCCGTCGCCGGCCTGAAAGCCTGCGCAGAGCGTCAGCGGCCCGAAGGCCAAGTCTGCGCGCTCGAGAGTGACGGGCACACCGCCACGCGCGGGAACCGGAGCGCCCGCGGCGGTGCCGGCGAGTGATAGCGGGATGGCGACCGGCTCCGCACCGGTGTCGATACAACCAGCCACGAGGGCGAGGGTCAGGGCGACGACGAACGGCTTCACCACGAGAGCCCCACCGTTCCCATGATGGTTCGCGGCGAGCCCGCCATGCGATGCCGTGCGGGCACCCGACTGCGCACACCGCCTCCGCTCCAGTCCGAAACGTAGAAGAGCTCGAAGGCGGCGTAGTCGGAGCCGATCAGATTGAAGACCGAGAGCCCGAGCTCGACCGGACCCCACGAGACCGCGGCCGATGCATCGAGGAGCGCGACCGGATCGGCGGAGAAGCCGTAGGGCAACGGCCGCGGCGAGAGGTAGGAGAAGCCCACGCCGACTCGGCCGGAGACCTCGCCGCCCTTCAGCTCACCGAGGGGGCCGTCGGCGCCGAGATCCAGACGGATGACGACGGGCGGAACGTAGGGGAGGTTCTGGCCTTCTTCGAAGGGCGGGTTCGGCTCCTCGGCCGTGGCCGGCGGTGGGTCCAGCAGCTCGGCGTCGACATAGGTCACGGAGCCCGCCGCGACGAGCCAGCGCACCGGGCGGGCCTCGACATGGGCCACCGCGCCGAGCCGACGGGTGGCGGCGATGCGCCGGAGCGCGCCTTCCTCCGGATCGAAGGCGACGTCGTCGGAGAGGCGAGTCCAGTAGCCGGCGAGGGTCACCACGAGGCGATCGTCCCAGCGGGCGCGGAGACCGAGGTCGGCGGAGCGCACCTTGGTGAAGGGCGCCCGCTCACCGTCCTCGAGCAGGCGCGCCTGCGGCGATCGAAAGCCCTCACCGTAGGCGGCCATGAAGGTCAGCCCCTCGGTCGCCTCGACCGAGAGACTCGCCCGCGGACCGCCGGCGACACCAAGCGCGCTGCGCCGGAAGCCCGGGATGAAGCTGTCGTCGGGGCGGGACGCCGGGACGAAGTTCCCGAGCCGGTCGTCGACCTCGTAGAGGAGCACGTCGGCGCGTGCGCCGACGGAGAGGGTCGCGCGCTCGGCGAGCTCCACCTCGACGTCACCGTAGACGCCCACGTCGGTACCGAAGACGTCCGCGTCCACGCGCTCGTCCCAGGTCTGGTTCCGGACGGATGCGTCGAGCAGGTTCTGCTCCTGCGTGATCCAGTCCAAGCGCGCTTGGACCCCGAGCTCCACCCGAGCTTCGAGCCAGGACCAGGGCTGCGCCTTCGGGCTCCGGTAGCTCGAGCGCAGACCGAGGGTCGTCGTCCGGTTGCGCTGCTCGATCAAATCGCCACGACCGGCGACGTCCTCGAGGGTGCGCGACTCCTGGAGGAAGCCGGTGAAGTTCTGCTGCGCCCGAAAGAGATCGGCTCCGAGGAAGACCCCCACCTCCGCATTCGCGCCGCTCGCATAGCGTCGCTCGCCGAAGACGCCGACCATCATGCGCGCGTTGGCCGCGTTCTGCGCGCGGGCGGTCGGGAAGTCGTAGACGTCGTGGAAGCCCACCCGACCGGCGTCGACATCGTCGACCCGCAACGCACCGGCGCTGTCGGCGCGGGCCGCGTTGACGAACCCGAGGCCACGGAAGCGCCAACCGCCACCGCCGCGGGGCGTGGCGACCTGAACGATGGCGCTGGCGCCGAGCGACCCGCGGTTCTGACCGAAGCCGTCGGACCGTTGGATCTGAACCGCGCCGAAGGTCTCGTCGGGAGCGTCCTCGGGAGCCCAGAGCGCGAGCTGCCGGAAGGTCTGGAAGCTGCCGTAGCTGCTCTCGGAGCGAAAGCCGCGCTCCTCCACGGCAAGGTCGAAGTGAACCGAGCCGGCGACGGCGAAGTCGCCCTGCCGCGGGTCGTGCACGCCTTCGGTGACGCGGAGCGAGCGGACGACCGACGGGATGACGAAGCCGAGGTCGGCGTAGCCCTGCCCGTGGATGTGGGATGGCAGGTTGATGGGCAGGCCACCGACGTCGACCGCGAGGTCCTGACCATGAGCGGCGTCGAAGCCGCGGACGAGGATCCGGTGGGCGATGGCCGCTCCGGCGGGTCGGGCGACGTAGAAGCCCGGCGCGCTGCTGAGGAGATCGGCGCCTTCGTCCCGAGGGGCGGCACGCAAAACGTCGGAGCCGACCTCGAAGTCGCTCGCGGCGCGCTCCTGGCGACGGAGCTCCGCGGCGCGGACCTCCGCAGTGGCACCGAACGAGTCTTCGGAGTCGGTGCGCGGAGTCGGAGCTCGGCTCTCGGTGTCGGCGTTCGGAGTCGGACCTCGGTTCTCGGAGTCGGACGTCGGAGTCGGCAGTCGGTTCTCGGCGTCGGCGTTCGGAGTCGGACCTCGGTTCTCGGAGTCGGACGTCGGAGTCGGCAGTCGGTTCTCGGCGTCGGTGGCGGTGTCCGAGTCGGCCTCCGGCTCCACCGGCATCCGAAAGCGGACCGCCACCGGCACCCGCACGGCCACCGGCTCCCCGCCTCGAGTGGCGGGCGCAAACGTCCATCCGCGGACCGTCTCGAGCGCGGCGGCGTCGAAGGGCTCGCCCGCGGAGCGCTCGACCGCGACCTCGGTGACCGCACCGGTCGCGTCGAGCGTCACGGCGACGAGCACCTCGGCGTCGCCCGTCGCCCCTTGCGGATACACGATCGGCGTCGAGCTCAGGACGCGGGGCGGCACCACCTCCGACTCCGACTCCGACTCCGACTCCGACGCCGACGCCGACTCCGACTCCGACGCCGACTCCGACGCCGACGCCGACTCCTCGGGATCCGGCTCCGGGGTCTGTGCGCTCACGGGCAACGACGCGCCGAGGGCCAGCGCGACGAGCGCGCTTCTGAGCCGAGAAGACAAGGGCAAGCGCTCCTATCACACACAGATGCAATTGCAACGATGTTGCGTTTCAGAAGCGCAGACGTGGCTGCAAGTCGGCAGGATGCCCATCGGCGAGACTCAGAGGCAGTCGTCGCAGAGGCCGTGGAGCTGGACCTGGAAGGACCCGTCCTTGACCGAGTGGGGTGACGCCCGACCGGACTTGGCGACCTCCAGGGTGACCTCCGGGGCGCACTCCACGGTGCCGCACTTCGTGCAGACGAAGTGCGCGTGCTCTTCCTCGCCACCTTCGAAGCGCCACGCGTCCCCGAGGTGCGCGCGGCGAAGCAACCCGGCGTCGGTGAGGTCCACGAGGTTCCGGTAGACCGTCGCGCGGTCCGGGGCCTCGGCGCCGAGGAGCTCGACCACATCGGCGAGCGCCACGGGCTTGCCCATCTCTCGCACGCAACGAAGCACCGCGACCCGCGACCCTGTCGCGCGGAGGCCCGCGTCGCGGAGCTCCCTCTTCAGGTCGTCGGTACTGGTGCTCGCCCGGGTCATCGAGTCCGCCTCCGAATATAGCGAGCGGGAAGGTGCACCGAAAGCGGGCTCGGCTCAGTGCTCATGCATGACTCCATCGAAGGGACACTCGCCCTCCCCTTGGAAGTGACCCTGAGTCTTGAGCTGGCCGACGAGGTAGGCCCACATCGACGTGAGCTCGACCGGCGGAGCGCCGATGGCGTAGCGCTCGTCGATCTCCGCGAGATCCGAGGGCATCAGCGCCTCGAGCTCCTCACGGGTGACCGTCCCATCGAGGTTCAGATCGCTGTCCGCGATCCACTGGGCGTAGCGACGGGCGCCGCCCTCGTCACCCTCCGGGAAGCCGTTGAAGAAGATGTGGTCGCCGTGGATGGTGGCGGCGACGGTCTGACTTCCGCCCTCTGGCATCGCGAAGCCGGGGATCTCGTCGACCACGCAGGGGCCGAAAGTCGTCTCGGCCGTCAGACCCCACTCGAACTCGATGGTCGGGTTGTCGTAGCAGGCCTCGCCGCGCGCGTTGGTGTTGCCGTTGGCGACCCGCTCACCCGGAACCGCGAGGCTCGCGGGCGGGCAGGACTGGCCGGTCGGGTGGGTCATGGTCGCGTCGATGAGGTAGGTCCAATCTCCAGCGATCATCGCGTCGTGGTCGGGCACGGCGACCGAATCGTGGGGCGCGCTGCCGTCGGCGGCGCCCGGGGTCGTGTAGAAGAACTCCCAGCGGCCAGCGGTGAGCCCGTCGACCTGCCAGAGCGGGAGCCCCGTCGCCGGGAGGCGGCTCAGATCGGCGACCCAGATGTCTTCGCCCTCGGCCTCGACGGCTTCGTCGGTCGAGAGGTGCACGTCGATCGCCCCGACGGTGATCAGGTAGCGATCGAAGGTGACCGACCATCCGTCCTGGATGTCGTCGGCGCCGGCGCCGGCCTCGAGGCCTTCGATGAGCGCATCTTCCGGCTCCAGGAGCACGGTCAGCGCGCCGTCGCCCGTGATGGGGCCATCGTCTCCACACGCGAGCGAGAGAGGAAGGACGGAGAGGAGGAGGAGTCGTAGGAAGCTCTGCATGTCGATTCCCTCGCGGGAACCGGATGCTTAGCAAGGGGGTGATGCAAATGCAACCTTGATGCATTTACATCTCGATCGCGGCCTCAGCTCTCGGCTTCCTCCGCCTCGTCGCCCGCGGCGGCCCCCTCGTCGCCGTACATGGCCTCCGCGATCTTGTACGCGCTCAGCTCCAGTCGCTGGAGCGCGTCGCGTAGCTCGACCGCGTCGCCGTCTTCGGCGACCAGCGTCTCGAGCGATTCGATGTCGAGCTGGACCTCGGCGATGACGCCAGCGTCCACGAACTCGGCCATCTCCTCGACCGCGCGCTTGGTCGTATAGATGAGCGACTGCGCGCCGTTCTTGAGCTCGGCGAGCTCCTTTCGCTTCGCGTCGCTCTCCTTGTACTGGGTCGCCTCTTCGACGAGCTTGTCGATCTCCTCTTCGGACAGACCACTCGAGGCCACGACCTGCACGGACTGACTCCGGCCGGAGCGCAGGTCCTTCGCGGTCACGTTGACCATGCCGTTGGCGTCGATGTCGAACGAGACCTCGATCTCCGGTACGCCACGAGGCGCCGGCGGGATCGGCGCGAGCTCGAACTTGGCCAGCGATTTGTTGTCGGCGGCCATCTCGCGCTCGCCCTGCAGGACGTGAACCGGCACGAAGGGCTGGTTGTCCACGCTGGTGGTGAAGATCTCCTGCGCCTTGGTCGGAATGGTGGTGTTGCGGGGGATCAGCGGCGTGAACACGCCACCGCCCGTCTCCACCCCGAGGCTGAGCGGCGTCACGTCGAGGAGGAGGACCTCGTCGACCACTCCGGAGAGCGCGGCTCCCTGCAGCGCGGCACCGACGGCGACGACCTCGTCGGGGTTCACACCCTTGTGCGGCTCCTTGCCGTCGAAGAACTCGGTGATCTTCCGGCGGACCAGAGGCATCCGGGTCTGGCCACCGACGAGCAGGACCACGTCGATGTCGGTCTTCTTGAGCCCCGCGTCGTCGAGCGCTCGCTGCACCGGCACCAACGACCGTTCGATCAGGTCGCCCGCGAGGATGTCGAGCTCGCTGCGCTTGAGCGTGGTCACCAAGTGCTTCGGGCCGGACTCGTCCGCGGCGAGGAAGGGCAGGTTCACCTCGGTGTCGAGGGAGGTCGACAGCTCGTGCTTGGCCTTCTCGGCCTGCTCCTTGAGCCGCTGCAGCGCGATCCGATCGTTCCGCAGATCGATGCCATGCTCCTTCTCGAAGCGGCTGGCGAGCTCTTCGACGAGCAGGTGGTCGACGTCTTCGCCGCCGAGGTGCGTGTCGCCGGAGGTCGCACGGACCCGGAAGACGCCACCGGCGATCTCGAGGATCGAGATGTCGAAGGTGCCGCCACCGAGGTCGTAGACCGCGAGCCGCTGCCCGTCCTTCTCTTCGAAGCCGTAGGCGAGCGCCGCAGCGGTGGGCTCGTTGATGATGCGCTTCACGTCCAGGCCGGCGATCTTGCCGGCCGCCTTCGTCGCCGCGCGCTGCGCGTCGTTGAAGTACGCGGGCACCGTCACCACCGCTTCGGTGACGCCCTCGCCGAGGTAGCTCTCGGCGATGTCCTTCATCTCCTCGAGGATCATCGCGGAGATCTCGGGCGGCGAGTAGTCCTTACCGCCCGCGCTGACCCAGGCGTCGCCGTTGGTGTTCTGGATGACCTTGTACGCGACAAGCTTCGCGTGTTCGCTGACGTCGTAGGAGTCGAACTCCTGACCCATCAGCCGCTTCACCGCGTAGACCGTGTCTTCCGGGTTCGTCTGCGCCTGTCGCTTGGCGACCGAGCCGATGCGGCGGTCACCATCCTTGGTGAACGCCACCACCGAGGGCGTCGTGCGCGAGCCCTGTGCGTTCGGAATCACCACCGGCTCGCCGTTGTCGTCCACGAAGGCGACGCAGGAGTTGGTGGTCCCCAGGTCGATTCCGATGACCTTCGGCATGCGCTACGCCTCGGCCGACGGCGGCTTGGCGACGACGACCATCGCCGGGCGGATCAGCTTCGGGCCGAGCACCCAGCCGGAGACGACTTCGGCGAGGATGGTGCCTGGCGGTGAGTCCTCGGTCTCCTGCTGCTGAATCGCGTCGTGGACGTTCGGATCGAAACGCTCACCGACGGTCTTCACGCGCTCGAGGTTCATGCCCTCGGCGGCGTCTTCGAAGCTCTTGAGGACCATCTCGACCCCCTGGACGACGGCGGCGACGTCCTGAGCTCCCCCGGCGGCCTGAACGGCGCGCTCGAGGTTGTCGTAGATGGGGAGGATCTGGGCGAGGACCTCTTCCTTCGCCCGCCGAGCGGCATCCTCGATGTCGCGCTTGGCCCGCTTTCGGAAGTTCTCGAAGTCGGCGGCGGTCCGAAGGAGCTGGTCCTTCAGCTGCGCGGCCTTGGCCTGCGCTTCTTCCAACGGATCCACCGGCTCGGCGGAATCTTCCGCCGAGGCCTCGGCGGTCTCCGTGCCTTCTTCTTCGTCCTCTTCTTCGGGTCGGTCCGTCTCCGGCTCGTCCGTCACGCTCAAACCTCCGGGCTGCCCCTGCGTTTGGGGCTGGCGATGCTAGCACGCAACACGAGAGGTGCAGGGCCTCTTGCGATCCCCCGTTTGGGTGAGGCAACCCTACCCTTCGTCGTCGGTGCCGCCGAGGACCTCGCTCATCACCCGCGCGGTGAACCCAACCAGAGGTACGACTTTCGCGTAGTCGAGGCGGGTCGGGCCGATCACGCCGAGCGTTCCCTTCGAGGAACCGTCCTGGCTGTAGGACGTGGAGATCACCGTGACATCCTCGACATCGGCGAGGTTCGCCTCGGATCCGATGAGCACTCGGACCCCACCCGAGGCGAGGGTCTCGTCCAGCATCGCCAGCAATCGCGCTCGGTCGTCGAAGGCACGGAGGAACTGGCGGATCTTGTCCGCGTCGAGGAACTCCGGCCGGTCGAAGAGCCGCTCCTGGCCCTCGATCAGGACCTGCGGCGCCGCCTTCTGCTGGATGGTCTTCCCGAGCACCTCGGCAGCCCGCTGGCGCAACTCCTCGATGGCGCCGCGCTCCCGATCGTGGCGCTCGGCGACCATCCCCTGGATGGCCACCAGGCTCTGGGGCGCGGACTCCAGCATCTCGGCGACCAGGTTGTTCACCCGCTCGAGCTCCGGTGGCGCCATCTCGGCGGGCGCGGGCAGCACACGGTTCTGGACCGCGCCGCTCTGGGTCACGAGCACCGCCAGCATCCGCGAATCGTCGAGGCGCAGGAACCGAAGCTGGCGGAGCAGCTCCTCCTCGGGCTTGGGGCTGGTCACGACGACGGCGGCGCCCGTCAGCGTGCTCAGCAGCTGGCCCGCTTCGCGCTGGATGTCGGTCCCCGGGTCGAGGTTGCGCAGCCGTTCGAGCACCGCGGTTCGGTCCTCGGGGGCCACGTCTCGCATGCGCACGAGCGCCTCGACGAAGATCCGAAAGCCCTGGACGGTCGGGATGCGGCCGGCGCTGGTGTGCGGCTGGGCCACGTATCCCATCTCCTCGAGGTCGGCGAGGACGTTGCGGATGGTCGCGGGCGACAGGTTGATGCCGTAGCGCCGAGCGAGCCGACGTGAGCCAACGGGCTCACCAGAGGCGATGTACTCGGTGATCGTCGCGTAGAGGATCCGTCGAGAGCGCTGGGTGAGCTCGGCCATCCGGTCCTCGGAGGCTACTCCAGCGCACCGATCCCTGCACGCTTCACGCTCCACGGAGCCGCGGCCCTGCCCCGGTTTCTGGACGGGGCTCGGGAGCGTCGGCGATGGTCGGGCCCATGTCCTCGCGGCACGCCTGGCTCTTGCCCTTCGCGCTGCTGGTGCTCGCGATCGTCGCGGTGCCGCTGCGCATCCTCGACGAGCGTGGGCTTCCGCGATACCGGGTGCTCAAGAGCGAGCTCGGCGAGGTGCAGGAGGCGAACGCTCGGCTCGAAGCCGAGGTCCGCGCCCTGGAGCGTGAGGTCGAGGGGCTCCGCAACGATCCGGCCGCCATCGAGCGCGTCGCCCGCGACGAGCTGGGGATGATTCGCGAGGGCGAGCTCGTCTTTCAGTTCCCGGCGGACTGAGGGGAACCCCGTGCTAAGCGGGTCCCATGGCGAAGAAGAAGTGCTGGCTCTCGTGGAGCTCGGGCAAGGACTCCGCGTGGGCACTCGGCGCGCTACGCGAGCGCGACGACGTCGAGGTGGTCGGCCTGCTGACCACGCTGAACGAAGAGGCGGACCGGGTGGCGATGCACGCCGTTCGCCGGACCCTGCTCCAGGCGCAGGCCGACGCCGCCGGCCTCCCGCTGATCGCCGTCGACCTGCCCTCACCGTGCTCGAACGAGGCCTACGAGGAGCGGATGAAGGGCGCGATCGCCCAGGCCCATGAGGCCGGCGTCGAGGTCATGGCCTTCGGCGACCTCTTCCTCGAGGACGTCCGCGACTACCGGATCTCGCGCATGGAGGGCACCGGCATCGAGCCCATCTTCCCGATCTGGGGCCTGCCGACCGACCAGCTCGCGCGGACCATGGTCGACTCCGGGCTCAAGGCCTGGATCACCTGCGTGGATCCGAAGCAGCTCGACCCCAGCTTCGCCGGCCGCCACTGGGATCACGATCTGCTCGACGACCTCCCCGACGGCGTCGACCCCTGCGGCGAGAAGGGCGAGGCCCACACCTTCTGCTACGCGGCCCCCTGTTTCGCCGAGCCGATCGCGGTCACGCCGGGTGGGATCGTCGAGCGCGACGGCTTCGTCTTCGCCGACCTCTTGCCCGACTAGCCGCGAGCCCTAGAGGTTCACTCATGGCCAAGTCGAAGGAACGACACGTGCTGGTGGCCGAAGACGACCCGGCCATCCGCAGGCTCATCGAGGTCGCGGTGCGCGACTTCGCCACGGTCTACACCGTGGAAGACGGAGAGAAGGCCCTCGCTTGGCTGCGCGAGAACCCCGGTGTCGACCTACTCATCACCGACGTGATGATGCCCGGCCTCGATGGCTTCACGCTCTCCAAGATGCTCCGGCGAGACTCCAAGCTCGGCCGCATCCCGGTCATCTTCCTGACCGCGAAGGACCGCCCGAGAGACATCGTCGACGGCATCAACGCCGGCGCCCGCCACTACCTCACCAAGCCCTTCGACCGGGACGACCTGGTCGCCATGGTCCGCTCCACGCTCCGCGTCTAGCCTGCGCGGACGGCGGTGCCGCTGCCGCGGAGGAGGATCATCTTCTGCCAGATCTTCCGCTGTAGGCCGATGCAGAGCTCCTCGACCTCGGTGACCGCGCGGATCGCCTCCGGGTCGTCGAAGCCGTCGCCATAGAGGGCGGCGACCTTGCCGTTGAGCGCGAGCATCTCGCTGCAGTAGTCGAGGTAGCGGCCCATCTGGAAGCGGGAGAAGGTCCGCTTGGGGCTGCTGGGGGTGTGGGCCTGGGTCTGGCCGATCATTCCGGGGGTCTTGCTCAGCTGGTGCACGTCGATGAGGTGCGCGAGCGTGCGCAGCCGGTGGAGCGCGCCGACGACCCGGGTGCGCTTCCGGCGGACCTCGTAGCTCGCGAGGAACCAGCCTGCCGCGCCGAGGAGGAGCACGTCGTTGATGGCCGCTTCGGCGACCTGCAGGCCCTCGGCCCAGCTGATGCCGCCGTGGTCCTTGCCGCCGAACATCGCGATCAGCAGCGCACCGACCGACGCGAGGATCATCAAGATGAGCAGCCCGTAGCTCGGGATCCGCACCAACCAGTTCGGCTCGCGGATCTGGTGGCAGGTCTCGTTCGCGTGGGAGCAGAGCTCGACCAGTTGGGAGCACACGCGAGACAGTCCGGACTCCGGAAAGCGCTCCTCGATCCGCTTCTCGAGCCGCTCGGCGGTCTCGAGGATCTTTGCCGGTTCGAGGCGGGCCAGCTCCACGACACCGATCCTACGCGGGCGAGCGCGCCGGGACCCAGTTTCAGCACCGAAACGACGCTCGCCCGGACCCGTCGCTTTCTTGCCCAGAGCGCCCCCAACTGCGTACTGCATGAAACGAGCGATGACGACGCTGGTGCACGCTGCCCTGACCTTCCGCCGGACCGTGCGGGGATCCTATGGATTGCTGACCGCGTTCGCCGTGGCGGCCCTCGACTTCCTGGGCATCTTCCGGGTCGAGCCCGACGCCCTGAGGCTCGAGCACGCCGCGGTCGCCGTCGCCTGGGCCGCGGTCTTCGGTGCACGTCTCGCCGCGCGGCGAAAGCAGTTCCTGCGCGGCGAGCGACAGGACGAGGGCATCGCCTGGATCGATCTCGAGCTCGGCGCGATGGCGCTGGTCGCCGCCCACGCGGCGGTGCAGGTCTTCGGCGGGCTGACCGGCCCGCTCTACCCGCTCGTCTACGCCGTCGTCGCCTTCGTGGCGGCCTTCGCCCGGCAGCCCGTCGGCGCGATGCTCGTGGTGATCGCGCTCGGCCTCGAGGCCGCGCTCTACTTCGGCACCGAGGCACGCGGCGAGATCGCCCCCTTCGCGACCCACGCGGTCTTCGTCGCCTTCTTCGGCGTGCTCAACCTGCTCTTCACCCGCGCGGAGATCGCCCGGGTTCGCGATGGCGCCCGCCGCGCCCTCGATCACGAGCGCGAGAAGCTCCGCCACGAGTCGCGGATGTTCCGCTTGGTGAGCGCGCCGGCGGCCGGTGGCGCCAGCGACGAGGAGCGCCTCTTCCGCTCCAGCGTCGAAGAGGTGCATCAGCAGCTCTACCACGTGCTGCAGCTGCTCCATCGCACGCTCGACCTGCACACCTGCGTGCTGCTGATGCGCGGCGACGACGAGGAGCAGCTCCGGATCGTCGAGCTGGTCACCGACTCCGAACACGTGGCCGAGGGCCCCTTCGGCGCCGGTGAGGGTGCTGTGGGCGCGGTCGTGAAGCGCCAATCGACCATGAACCTCGAGCACCTCCGCCCCGGCTACAAGGGGCTCTGCTACTACGACGGCCCCGCGCTCGTGCAGGCGTTCCTGGGTGTGCCCATCGTCGAGAACGGCCAGGTCCGCGGCGTGCTCTGCGCCGACCGGATCGCCGACCGCCCGTTCACCGAGAAGGAAGAGGCGCTCCTCGAGAGCACCATCGCGCACCTGCTCCGCGCACTCGAGAACGAGCGGGTCTTCGTGCAGCTCGAGCGCAGCAAGCGCGAGCAGACCATCCTCTACCGCGCCAGCCAGATGCTCGGCGCCGCCCTCGACGAAGAGGCCGTGCTCGACGCGGGCCTGGAGGCCGCCGCCGAGATCGCGCCCTACGACTTCGCGGCCATCACGCTCTACGACCCGTCCGACCGCCGGCACCGGGTGCGGCGCGTCACCGGCAAGGACGCCGATCGGTTCACCTCGCTGACCTTCCGCGACAACACCAGCCTGACCGCGATGGCGGTGAAGAACCGGCACTACCTGCCCTATCGCGGCGAGGTGGATCTGCAGCAGCAGGTGGTCTTCACCAAGCGCGCGAATCTCGAGGGCATGAAGTCCCTGCTCATCCTTCCGCTCGTCGTCCGTGAGGACGCCATTGGCACCGTGGCCCTCGCCGCCGAGCGCCCCGGCGTCTACGACCAGATGGTCCGCCCCACGCTCCAGGTGCTGGCGAACCAGCTCGCGGTCTCGCTGAGCAACGCCCAGGCCGTGCGCCGCCTCGAGCAGATGGCGACCACCGACGGTCTCACCGGCTGCCTCAACAAGCGCGCCTTCCTCGAGGAGCTCGACCGCAAGCTCCGTTCGGCCACTCGCTTCGGCCGCCAGCTCAGCCTGATCGTCACCGACATCGACCACTTCAAGAGCGTCAACGACACCTACGGCCACGCCACCGGCGACGTCGTCATCAAGGAGCTCGGCGCCATCCTCCAGCGGGCCAAGCGCGAGACCGACATCGTCGCCCGCTTCGGCGGCGAAGAGTTCTGCGTGCTCTGCGAGGAGACCGACACCGAGGGCGCGTTCCTCCTCGCCGAGCGAATCCGCGAGGAGCTGAAGGCCACCACCTTCCGCACCGAGCTCGGCAAGCTCAACGTCACCGCCAGCCTCGGCGTCGCCACCTACCCGCACCACGCGGATGACAGCCACGCGCTCTTCGAGGCCAGCGACAAGGCGCTCTACGCCGCCAAGCACTCCGGCCGCGACAACGTCCAGAGCGCTTGAAACACGGCTCGGCTTCGGCAGTGAGCCGGGCCGTCGAACGCGTCTTCGAGCCACGAAGAGATGGCGCGAGCCGCCCGAGGCGACGAAGCCCCGGACGAGGCTCAGGGACAGGCGAACTGCAGCGGACAGCTCTCGAGCACCAAGACGTCCCCCGCACATTCAGCGTAGGCCGCCTCGCATCGAGTCAAGGCGTCCTGGTCGATGCAGGGATCGTCGAGGCTGTAGGGACAGCCAGTAGAACCGTCCGCAGTGTCTGACGGGCCGGTCTGGCCGCCGCAGCCGGCGAGACAAAGGAGAGCGACGAGCATGGGGCGAGCCATGACGCGAATGATAGCGCACGAATGAGTGGAGCGGTGGTCGTCTGACGCTCGAGTGTCATCACCGCATCACTGCCGCATGACGCACTACACTGTCGACTTTGATTGCGACCTTCTATCGGGATGGTCGACCAGCCTCACCCGAATTCGGTGTGATTGATGTCGCAGACGAAGCATCCTTTGCGACTGCTCCATCCATCCGTCCACAACCTGCCACACAATTCGGTTGGCGGAACGATGGCCACCGCAGCGTCCCCCGCAGACCCCGTGTTCTGGATGCACCACGCCTTCATCGACGAGATCTGGGCAGACTGGCAGAAGGTCAACAGCTCGGCGGCGGCGAAGCCTCCGAACCTCACGGATGTGCTGCAACCGCCGCCGGTGATCAGGCTCAAGGTCTCGCAAACACTGAGTACCGTTCGGTTGGGATACGTCTACGCGTAGCGAGTGCGTTCGGCACGATCGCTCATACGTGTCCTGTGAGTGTACGCCGCCGAGCGCCGGTCACACCGTTCGATCGGGAGCTGCGATGCTTCATGGGCTGCCGGCGTGTTCGGCTCACGGTCGAGCCCGCGAGCGTGCGCAGAGTCTCTACGAGAGCCCTCGGCTTCGTCGAGGTGGAGCGGGAGCCCCGCTACTTCAGCCCGTGGCAAGCGCGGGTCACGATGATGCGCGGAGGAGCGTACGACGCGCTGGCCTCGACGGACCGAACGAACGCGAGCGCTGTATCCTTCGCTCGGGATGGACACCCACGACAAGATCCTGGAAGCCGCGCGAGCGCTCGTCGAAGAGCAAGGGCGGAGCTCTCTCTCCTTCCGCAAGGTCGCCGAGCGAGCAGGCGTGAGCGTCGGCTCCGTGCAGTACTACTTCTCGGCCATGGAGCAGCTCCTCGATGCGCTCACCGATCCTTGGCACGACGGGCTCAACCGGATCCTGCAGTCGGCGATGGCCGACCTCCCCGCCGCCGACGACCGGCAGACGCGACTCGTGGAGATGTGCATCGAGATCCACCGACTCGCGGTGACTCACCGTGAGCTGCTGCTGACCCGCCGGCTCGACACCCTTCAACGAGGGGGGCTCGTGGAGCGGCGCTGGGAGCCGGCCCGCCAATGGATCGCCAACGGCGCGAAGCTCGCGGCCAAGCTGGTCGGCGGCGACGAGGTGCGCTGGCAGCTCACGATGACGGCCATCGAGCACCTGCTCGTCGGCTTTGCGCTCACGACACGAGCCGAGGATCTCGGGCTGAGCTCTGCTGAGGTCGAGGACTTCCTCCGAGACGCCATCCTGGGCATGGGCCGCCGCGCGCTGGCTCTCGACCGCACCGGCGACTGACGCCCGTCCATACGGTGTATGGCGAAACGCCAGCGACGTCGGCGGGGCGCTGGCACGGTGGTGACGTGGCATCGGTGGTTCAGGCTCTGTTCGTGGCTCTCGTGGTCCTCCAAGGCTGCGGAGGCCCACCGGAGATGGCGGCCGGCGACATGGGTGCGGAGCCAGAGTCGCAACCGCTCCGGGCGACCGAGCTGCTCCGGCGCCTCTCGTTCGATCTGCGCGGGCGCCCGCCGTCCGACGCGGAGTACGAGCGAGTCCTCGAGACGGGAGACGTACCGAGTGAGCTGGTGGCCGAGATGCTGGGATCGGAGGAGTTCCTCGACCAGGTCGAAGGATGGCACGCCGAGGTGCTCTGGCCGAACATCTCGCGCTACCGCCTGACCGCGACCCCGCTGGGCGCGGTGCGCCCCACTCGCTACGAAGACTGGGAGGACATCGGCTGGTCGGTGAACGGGCGCGGGACCGACATCGGGGCCGACCCGACGCTGGTCGACGACCCGGAAGCGAGGGAGCTCTACGTGCTCGGTTTCGAGAGCGAGGGGACCGGCATCACCCTCCGGGGTGGTCGCCACGCCCATCCGGCCCACTTCTGCGACATGCGAGCCGAGGCCGAGTACCCCGACCCTTCGGTGGTCGGCACGCCGGCCAACCGGTACGTCGTGTCGGCCGAGGACAGCGGCAACGGGGAGTCGTACACCGCGACGTACTACAGCGAGGACGCGGACCACTGGGGCATGGTCATGCCCATTCGAGATTGGCAGCACTGTCAGAACTACTGCTTCCAAACCAGCTGCGGAGATCGTGACTCGGTCCCGGGGCACCTCGATACCGACGGCGACCAGAACCACGACTGCTACGCCGACATGACCGCCGCCGGAGACGACCCGGAGGGCCGGCACGAGCTCGACGTACCGGGCATGCGCTGCCCCGACGGATACGAGCGGATCATCAATGCCTGCGACTACGCGGCCGAGTTCGCCGAAGGTGGCCGCGGCAGCAAGCCCGCCCGTGGCGGTCGCCCAGGTCGCCCCGCGACCTACAACGCGATGCGGGATGGCTGGCGATGGGTGGAGCACTATTGGTCGCGCGGCGTGCCGATCCGGACCTGCGCCGTCGAAGCACAGCAGCGGGAGCACGGCCTCGTTCGGCGGGACGTCGACGGCAATCCGGTGAGCTGCGCGGAGGTCCGTTCGGAGCGCGGGTTCTCCATCGAGGACCCCTCCTGCGGCTGCGGACCGCTGGGGGTCTACTGCCAGCCATCACAACGGGAGCACGACACGGACGACGAGACCCGGACCGAGCATCGGCTGCGGTCCGCCATCGAGCAGGAGCCCCTGCGGATCATTCGCTCCGTCGTCGCCGCCGACGAGGACTACCTGGACATCCTGCGGACCCGTCGCTCGTTCGTGAACGGTCCGCTGGCTCTGGCCTGGCGCTACCAGTGGCCGGCCCTCTCTGGCCAAGGCGACATTCGTGTCACCAGTCCGGTCGGCCCGGAAGCGGCCCTCGAGGAGGTCGACTACGAAGACGACGGCTGGGTGCCGATCGAGCGCACGGAGAATCACGCGGGGATCCTGACCACGCTCGAATTCCTGCTGCGCTTCCCGACCGCGCGCGCCCGGGTCGCCCAGTACCGGCGTCAGTTCCTCTGCAGCAGCGAGTTCGACTACGCGCCCCAGCCCGACCCCGAGGACGCGAATCCGGACATCGCGGAGCGCTCCGGATGCAGCAGCTGCCACGCTCGGCTCGAGACCGACGGCCTCTACTTCGCTCGCTACCCCGACCGCTCCGGGCGCTACCTCGACCCCGCGGTGTATCCGCCCGTGAACGAGGCCTGCCGCTACTGCATGGTCGGCGGTGACGGGACGAGCCGCACGGGCCGGCTGTACCAGTGCGGCGACGGCGCCGAGAACCCCTTCGTTCCCGGCGGCGTCGTGGTGGGGGGCGACCTCCGCGAGGAGTGCGAGACGCTCTACGCCAACTGGTCGAGCTTCGGCGATACCGAGGCGGCGTACGCCGGTCACCTCTGGCCCGCCGTGTACCGCGACGAGGCGCACTACACCCGGATGGACGACGGCCCCAGGGCGATGGTCGAGGCCGATCTCGCCGCTGGCGATGGCTTCGAGTCATGTGCAGCGGAGCAGGCCTGGCGTCGACTCGTCCGCCGAGAGCCGACGAGCACCGAGCTCGAGACCCTCACCGACGCCTTCCGGGATGCCGACCGGAGCTACCGCGCCCTCATCGAAGCGGTCGTCGCGAGCAGCGCGTACCGAATGGTCGAACCGGAGCAGGCACCGTGAGCCGAGCGCTCGGATGGACACTGCTCGTGCTGACCGCCTGCCAGGGGGTCATCGGCGGTCGCGCGGTCGTGGACGAGGAGGAAGAGCGACGCATGCGGATGCCCCGCTCCGCTCGCCGCCTCTCGGCCGCGCAGCTCCGAGCGGCCCTTCGCGGCGCCACCGGCTTCGACTACGTCGGCACCGCCCGAGTGGTGGACCCGGCCTCCCCGCAGGGATCGGTGGTCCGCGATGACGCCTCCCTGCTCGAGGTGTACGGCTCGAGTCTCGGTGAGCCCGACTACGACTACACCGTTCGGCAGGCGCTCGAGGCCACCGTGACCTTCTCCAAGCTCGCCGAGGATGGCGTTCGGTTCACGTGCGGCGAAGTGGCCGCCGCCGAGGTCGCCGGCGGTGGCCATCCGAGCGGCCAAGCGCATCTGCTCTTCGGGGCCGAGCCCGGCCACCGGTTGCCCGGGGACGAAGACGCCATCCGGTCGAACCTCCGCCGACTCGCGCTCCGCTGGTGGGGCCGAGAGATGGACCCCGACTCGGACGAGCTCGCCGCGCTCATAGAGCTCTTTCGGATCGGCTTCGACAACGCGGAGCTCTCGGAGCCCACCGACGAAGAAGAGCCCGACCCCGAGGTCGCCCGCGCGACCAGCGCGTGGCGGACCGTGTGCATCGCGATGCTCCAAGACCCCCAGTTCCTCACCTACTGATCATGACTGCCCGCCTCCCTCTCCTCACCCGCCGTCGCTTCCTTCTCGGAGGGCTGGCGACCGGCGCGGCAGCGATGACCCACCGCTTCCTGCCTGGCGGTCGAGCACTGGCCGACGCCGGCCCCACCAAACGGCGCTTCGTCTTCCTCTACCTTCCCGGCGGCTGGGATCAGCTGCTCTTCCTCGACCCGCGCGAGATGGAGCTCGCCGCCGGTAGCGAGAGCGAGTACCGAGCCGAGGTCGAGCGCACCGGCATCGACACCCGCTACCGCTTCTCCGGCTACGAGTACGCGACGACCGCCGACTACGGCGAGTCGCTCCACCGCCCCACGGTCGCTACGGACCCGGGCTTCCATTTCGGCCCGGCGGCGGTTCGGATGACGGACGGTGCGCCGCTGCGTGCGGTGAACCTCCCGGCGCTCGTCGACCGCGGCGTGCCCATGGGCATCGTCCGCGGCATCAACATGGGAACCCTCGGCCACGAGCCGGGCTACCTCTACTTCCTCACCGGCGAGCCCTCGGTGGGAACCGCCGCCCGTGGGACCAGCATGCCCATTCGGCTCGCCGGGCAGCTGAACGCGTTGGATCCCGCCCTCGGTGGCACGCTCCTCCCGACCGTCGCCCTCTCCGTGAGCAGCTACACCGGCGAGGAGGATGGGCGCCTCGCGGCCCTTCGAGCCAGCTCGGTCGACGACCTCGGCCGGATCCTCGCGCGACCGGAAGCGTTGAGAGAGCCCCCGGCGATCGAGGCGGCGCTCGCCGCCCATGCCGACCGACCGCTCGGCGAGGCGGCGCAGCGCTACGACACCGAGGGGCTTCTGAGCTCGTTGGCCGGCTCGTCGAGGAGCGTGCGCGCGATGCTCGATGACGACCTCGCCGCCACCTTCGGCTTCCTGGACGCGGACGACGAGGCGAGCCGGACGCTCCGTGCACGCTACGGGATTGCAGGGGTCGAGAGCAGCTCCGACCGACGTAGCGCGGCGGTGAGCGCCGCGTTCGTATCCCTGGCCGTGAAGACCGGCTTCGCCCAGTTCATCTCGGCAGCACTCCCGGCAGGCGGAGACACGCACGGCGCCGGGAACCGAGTCCACGCCCGGGGGCTCCACTCGGCCATCGACGCGATCGCCCGACTGGTCGACGACCTGGCGACCACTCCCGCGGACGCGGCGCTCGGGGGCAGCTGGATGGACCACACCACCATCTGTGTGTTCAGCGAGTTCGCCCGTACGCCCCGCTGCAACGCGACTGGTGGTCGCGACCACCACTTCACGAGCTCCTGTCTGCTCATCGGCGCGGGCGTACGGCCGGGTTCGGTCGCCGGTGCGTCCAGCGAGACCGGCGGCATGAACCCGCTGCCCTTCGACTTCGCCGCGCAGGAGGTGCTCGGCGAAGGCGTCGCCGCGTCGGGCCCCGATCAGCGGGCGATCCTCCCCGAAGACATCGGCGCCTCACTCCTCGCGAGCGCAGAGCTGCGGTACGACGAGTACCGAAACGGGTCCCCCCTGTGGCGCATCCTGGACGTGGCCCCCTACTGAGCCCTTCCGGCTCGCAAGGGGCCACCGGAACCACAGGCGGTGGGGCGTGCTAGTTTCCCGATCGAGCGATGGTGGAGGACACCCTCACGCACGCCACCACGGTGGATCTCGAGCCCGCTTGCCGCGTGTCGGCGGCGGCCTTCGGCGCCAAGCTCACGGTCGTGCACCCCACCGAGCTCCGGAACTCGATCACCCTCTCGCAGCAGTCGCTCACGGTCGGCCGAAGCCCCGAGCGACCCGAAGGGAGCATCCGCCACGGTACGGTTTCCCGCCGTCACTTGGAGCTCGAGTGGGTGGGCGCGGGCGGCGTCCACCTCGCGCGCGACCTCGGGAGCCACAACGGAAGCTGGCTCGATGGCCGTCCCCTCGGCGATGCCGCGCAGGAGCTCCGCGATGGCTCGGTGCTGCGCCTGGGCTCGGTCGTGCTCGTCTACGAGATCCTGCGGGGGCCGGTCGACGGCGCCAACGGAGCGATCGTGGGCGAGTCGCCCGCCGCACAGGAGCTCGGTCGGCGGCTGACGCAGGTCGCGGCCGACCCGTCGCCGCTGCTCGTGCGCGGCGAGACCGGCGTCGGCAAGGAACACGTGGTCCGCACGGTCCACGAGCTCGGCAGGCGCGCCGGGGCGTTCGTCCCACTCAACGTCGCCGAGCTCTCGCCGCAGCTGGTGGAGAGTCAGCTCTTCGGCCATGTCCGCGGCGCCTTCACGGGAGCCGGGGCTGCCCAGCGTGGTCTCTTTCGCGAGGCCGATCGCGGCACCCTCTTCCTGGACGAGATCGGAGAGCTGGCGCTCGACCTACAGCCGAAGCTGCTGCGCGTCATCCAGGAGGGGACCGTCCGCGCGGTTGGCGCCACCGACCAGGTCCAGGTGGACGTTCGGGTGATCGCGGCCACCCACCGCGACTTGCAGCAGCTGGTCGACGAGGGTGCGTTCCGCCAGGACCTGCTCGCGCGACTGTCGCTCCTGGAGCTGAGGGTGCCGCCGCTGCGCGATCGGAGGAGCGACCTCTTCCTCTGGATCGAGCGCCTTCACCAGCGCTGGTGCGACGAGCGGAGCCGCGCCTACGTGCCGCTCGACTTCGACAGCCGGGCCGCCGAGCGGCTGCTCGTGAGCGACTGGCCCGAGAACCTCCGCGGCCTCGACCGGATGGTCCACCGAATGGCGCTCCGCGAGAGTGGTCGACCCATCACCCACCGTGAGCTCGAGGATGTGACCGACCTACCGGCACCAAGAGAGGCTCGGCGCCCGGCGAAACGGCCCGCCCCCCAGACGGCCCAAGAGCTCCGCGAGGCGCTCGCGATGCACGACGGAAGCGTGCGGGCGACCGCGCAGTGGTATGGGCGCGACCGGCGCCAGGTCTATCGCTGGATGAAGAGCTTCGGCATCGACCGCTGACCCTGGGACATGGCCGCGCCGTCCCATGGGACAGGCCGCCGGGGCGAACCCGGTATCCGGAAAAACGCCAACGATTCTCGCGCCATCGCAGTTGGCACCGCCCTTGCGATGCCCCTCTTCGTCTGCACGAGAGGCGCCACGCGGTGTGGCGCGGCGGACGGAGAGAGGAAGCTGTGATGCGACGCAAGATCGAGCTCGAGCTGCGACATGGGTGGTGCGTTGGGGTCCTACTGGCGCTCGGCGTCGGGTGCGGGGGCGGTGGCGAGACCGGCGACACGATGGACTGGACGACGGACGGATCCATCGCAGGCGACATGGGGGTCACGCCGGAGCCGGAGCCGGAGCCGGAGCCGGAGCCGGAGCCCGAACCGGAGCCGGAGCCCGAACCGGAACCGGAGCCCGAACCCGAGCCGGAACCCGAGCCGAACCCAGAGTGTCCGGCGGGCTACGCGGGTACCGAGTGCGACCAGTGCGCCGCCGGCTACCAGGACGTCGACGACGACGGTGTGTGCATGGTCGACTGCTCTTCGCCCTTCGTCTGCCACCACGGCTCGTGCGAGTTGGACATGATGGGCGGGGAACGCTTCTGTGCGTGCGACGAGGGCTACACCGGCGACGCGTGTGCCGAGTGCATGCCCGGCTACATCAACGGCCCGGTCGGTTGCGAGCTGCGTCTGCCTCCGAGCTTCGGTCTCGCGCTCTGGCTCGACGCCGACACGACCTTCGTGACCCGGAACGGCGCCAACCAAGTCACCGAGTGGCGCGACCGCCGCGGCGCAGACCTCGCCAGCCTCGGGCAGTCGACCACCGAGAACCGACCGGTCTGGGTGTCCACGCCGCAGGGTCCTGCCGTGCGCTTCGACGGGTCGAACGACTCGCTCGGCATCCTCGGCTGGAGCGGCCTCAGTGGCAACGACTACACCATCGTCGCGGTGGTCGATCACTCCGGCTACACCAGCAACGACGGCTTGTTGGGGCTGACCACTGCGTCGACCTGGCGAGTCTCGCTGGACCGCCGCTTCGACGCCGACTGGTCGTTGACTCACCGGACGGGCGGCGCGTCGGACATGGCGACGCTGAACGCATCGACCAACGGACACCACACCCGCTTCGTCTACGGGACCCGGATGAACAGCACGCTCCACTACCTGGACGTCGACACCAATGAAGACGAAGGCACCATCGACGCGCTCCTCTCGGCGGGTGACATCGGCAGCGGTGGCATCTTCCACCTCGGTCGCGCGAGCTCCGGCTACTTCCAGGGCGACGTGAAGGAGGTGCTGATCTACAGCCGGGTGCTGAGCGTCGCGCAGCGCGAACAAGTGGAGACCTATCTCCGCCTTCGCTGGAATCTCGAGTGAGCTCGAGCCGCTTCGCGCCACGGCGCTCGTGACCCTGGGGTCGCGGGCGCCGTCGCCGTTTCAGTCGCCGAGAGCGCGGAGAGCGCGGAGCATCTCGCCACAGTCCGCCCAGCGATCCGCCGGGTCCCGGCTCATCGCGCGCTCCACCAAGGCGATGAGCTCGGGCGAGGCGTCGTGGGCCAGCGTTCCGAGCGGTGGCGGCGGGCCCGCCAGCACGCGAGTCACCACCGCGAGACTCGAAGGGCCGTCGTAGGGGGGCTCGCCCCCGATGGCGTGGTAGAGCGTAGCGCCCACCGAGTACACGTCCGTTCGTGCGTCGACGTCAGAACCGCGGGCGGCCTCGGGCGCCATATAGGTGGGCGTCCCGACGACGGCGCCGGTCGCGGTGAGCTCCGATCCCTGCGCGAGGTGTGCGATTCCGAAGTCGAGGAGCTTGAGGCGGTCGACCCGTCCTTCCTCCAGCCGGACGTTGGAGGGCTTCACGTCGCGATGGACGATGCCACTCTCGTGGGCTGCCGCGAGTGCCGCGGAGAGCTGCTCGGCCACCACCCGCACCTCGGCCTCCGGCAACCGCCCGAGTCGGTCGATCCGGTCTTCCAGGTCCTCGCCGCCGATCAGCTCCATCGCGTAGTACCAGATGCCGTTGTCGCTCACTCCGTAGTCCAACACCCGAACGATGTTCGGATGGCTGAGCTTCGCGAGTGCCGCGATCTCGCGCTCGAAGCGGACCACGGCGCGCTCGAGACCGGAGGCCGCCGGACGCAGCAGCTTCAAAGCCACCGACGCTCGCCCGGACTTCTGCGCACGCCACACGTCGCCCATTCCGCCGGCGCCCAGCTTCTGCTCGAGCAGGTAGGGGCCCACTGCGCGGTCATCGAGGGCCTGTCGACGAATGCGCCAGAACGCATCGCCAGACGCCAACGACACACCGCCAGCCCCCAGCAGGAATGCGCAGATCGCCAACCCGCGAGCGAGGGCGGCGCGTTCGCCGAGCTGGGCCGCGATCGCGTCGTCGAAGGGCGCTGCCAGCAACATCACGAGCGGAAAACTGAGGACCATCGCGGCTACGATCGGAAGACCGCGCCGCCAGGATTCGTGCACCAACGCACCCCGCACCAGTACGGCGACGACCACTCCGGGGGCGAGCACGCTCTCGATGCCGCCGAAGAACACGCACTGCAACGAGACCGCGAACGCGACCCCGAGCGAAGGAGTCGCATCGAAGAAGCGCAAGAGGCGCTCCGAGGGGAGGGGCGGCCGGTGCGCACGCCACAAGAGCGGTGCCACTCCCAGGAAGAGCAGGTAGCGAATCGCCAAGAGGGTCGGTATGGCCTCGGGCCGGATCAAGAGCCCGACGGCGACGTCCATCAATCCGAATGCGGCCCATGCCGACGCGCCCATCTTCAAGGTGTGCCGTACCTGCAGGGCGTCGGCGACGTGCTCTCGTCGTGCGAGCACCGCATTCGCCGAGCTCACCGGGGACTCTGCCGCCGAGGTGTCCGCCGTCGCGCTCGTGACGGTCGGCTGCTCCTCCAGGGGGGGCTCGTCCGGAACGGGCGTTTCGCTGTACGGATTCATCGAGCGTGTCTCGCGGCAGGCAACCCCAGTCGCGCTCAATCGCCTGGAACGTGGCCGACGCAGCGGCCCGCGGAGCAAGCCGCCACGGGGTCGGTGGGGTACTCGACCGGAGGGCAGTCGTAGGCGACGCCCTCGAATCCCTCTTGGTACTCGTCGCGCTCGCTGGCGAGGATCGATTGGGCGTAGCCGCAGGGGTCGGACTCGATCACGCAGTCGGTGTCGCTCGAGCAGCCTTCGGCGAAGCGGTCGGGGGCGGGCTGCAAGCGATTGCCGGGCTCCGTGCCGATGGGGGTGTCGTCCACCGCCGCGGACTCGGGCGTCTGCGGCGGGGGATCGTCGTGGCAGCCCACGAGCGCCACACCGAGTGCCAGGGTCCAGAGGATTCGTTGCCATCGCCCCATCGCCCCACGCTACCACCAGCCGTGGGGCGACGGGCAGCTCCTCGACGTCCTGACGCTACCGCTCGAGCACCAGGTCGGTGAGTGCGGGGCTACGCTCGATCAGCGCTTCCACCGCCGCCGTGCTCACCGGGTTGCCCGTCAGTCGCACCCGCTGGAGTGACTCGGACCGCAGCGGCGCCAGGGCCTCGTCGTCCAGGAAGTTCCAGGCGAGGTCCAGCGTGTGCACCTTCTGGAACCACTTTGCGGCGACCAACGCGTCGAGGCTGGTCAGCTCCGCGCAGTCGAGCCGGAGCGTGGTCAGCTTCAGCGGCTCCTCCGCGAGCTGCTGGAGCCCGCCGTTGCCGAGCGTGCTCATCCGCAGCGAGCGCAGCGTCTTGGGTAGGTCGCCCCGGAAGAGATCCTTGCGCGCGTAGTCCGCGATGCAGAGCCCGTGCAGATCGAGCTCCTCGAGCGGCATGTTCGATCGGCCGAGGTAGCCCACGCTGCCTGCGCAGCTCGTCTCCCGGAGGTCGAGCTTGGTGACCTTGGTCGACGTCGAGTCACGCTTGGTGAGCGAGTAGAGGGAGTCGAGCCGCTGACGCGCGAGCCCGAGCGTCTGCAGGTTCGGCATGTTGCCGCGACCCAGCGTGTAGACGCCCATGCCCTGCATCCCGCGCACGCAGCCCCGGGCGCTCTCGTTCTCGAGGACCAGCTCCCGCAGGTGGAAGGGGCGCGGCCCGTCGAAGTATCCCCGCAGGCCATCGTCGCCCACGCAGGGATCGACCAGGTGGAGCACGTGGAGCTCCGCGTAGGCGGGCGCGTCCGCGAGGACCTGCATGTCCCCACCGAGATCGCCCGACTCCGTCGCGCGCAACACCTGCAGCGTGTCGAGCCGGTCACCGAGCCGTTCGAGGTCGCTGCGAGTGAGCGACGCCGCGTGCAGCACCTCGAGCCCTTCGAAGCGCGTGGTGACGTCGGCGTTCAGCGCGCCATCGAAGACGAGCGCGCGCACCTCGTCCGGATCGACCGCGTCGAGCGGCGAGAGGTCCAGCCCTGCGGCCAGCCGGAACCCTTGGATCGCGGGATCGGCGGCGAACGCCTCCACGGCCGTCGGCAAATCCTCGTCGACCACGATGACCGTCACCGGCGGCACGTCGGGCTCCAGGATCGTCTCCAGGACCGCCATCAGATGTGCACCTCCACCTTCGGCCGCATCCCCTTGATGGCCATGCGGTGCGCTTGGCTCCGCACCTTGGTTCCATAGACACCGAGCTTGCGGAGTGCCGGGAGCTCGAGTCGGAGCACTGCTTCGACCCCCTTCGCGGTGATCGGGTTCTTGAAGAGCTCGACTCGCTCGATCCCCTGCAGGTAGGGCGAGCGCATCAGCTCCAGCAGGGCGTCGTCGTCCAGGTCCGATTCCTCCAGCTGAAGCACTCGAACCGAAGCCAACCACTCTGCGCCCGCGAGCTCGCGAACCGCTTCCCGAAGCGCCGAGCGCGGCATCGCCAGCTCCGCGAGCTGGTGGAAGCGCCCACTCTCAGCCAGGCGGCGCACGCCTTCGCTGGTCACCATCCAGAGCCGCAGCGTTCGGAGCTCTCGAAGGTGCGGGCTCTCGCCGATGGCGCCGACACCGTCTTCGCTTCGCGTGCGGCTCATGTCGAGGAGCTCCAGCGCGGCGAGCCGCTCGCAGCGCGCGATCGCCTCGAGCGAGCTCGCATCCGCCCAGCTACCCTCCAGCGAGAGGTGACGGAGTGGTCCGAGCCGCGGGTTGGTCACGAAAGCCTCGACGGCTTCCGGCTCCAGGTGGTCGAAGTTGCGGAGGTCGAGCACCCGGAGCGAGCTCCAGTCCGCGTGGGCCAGCGCGGTCAGCGCCTGCGCGTCCATGCCGAAGGTCGAGTCGCCGGCCGTGAGGTTGTGGAACGCGAGCACCCGCATGTGCCGCGTGCGCTCGCTGCGGATCCATGATTGCTCGGCGCCGTCCTCCGATCGCGGGCCGCGTGCCTCCAAGAAGCGCAGCTCCCGGAACGCCTCTGCGGTCGCGAGCAGCTCGAAGTCCTGTGGCCCGAAGCTCTCCAGTCCGAGCACCGCTTGCAGCGGCTCCATGTCGGCCAGGGACTCGAGCCCGTAGGGCGAGCGCACCATCGCGAGGTGGCGAAACCGCGGCGACGGGTGCGCGCCGAGCAGCACCCGCAGCCGCGCCGCATGCTCCCCGAGCGCCAGCCGCGCCAGCGGCCCGGTGCTCGCGCCTTTGGGGAAGGCCAGCCCATCGATCGAGTCGTCGGCGACGAAGCACTCGACGGCCTTCTCCGCCGAGAGCTCGCTGGCGCCCACATCGAGCACCTTCGCCGCGATCCCGGCGTGCTCCGCCCACGGTCCGAGCGGCACGAAACGAAGCGGCGCCCTCTCCGCGAGTCGCAGACGCCACCGCTCTCGGGTCCGAACGAGCTTCGTCGCTTCGACCCACGCCGGCGTCGGCCCCTCGAGCGCGCGATGCAGGAGGGCGTAGCAGTCGGCGACGAGCGGGTCGTGCACCGCGACCTCCGGCAGCGGCTCGTCCGTGAAGAACGCCGTCACGGCCGTCCGCAGCTGCTCGCCGACCGACGCCGCCGGAGCTCGATCGGGGTCCCGCCCTTCCAGGTAGCTGTTCCGGACCCGGAGCGCCGACGCGTCGTTCCCCGCGAGCAGGTGCATCACGAACGTTCCGCGCGGGATGCGGTCGAGCAATCGCTCCGGATCCGTTCGCGTCGATTCCTCGTACTCACCCCACGACCGAGCTTCCTCCAGCGGTCCCTCGCCGTGGTAGTGCCACTGGTCCCCCGGACGAAGCTGGTCGCCCCAGAGCGCTTCGTGCCGAAACGGCACCTCCACGAGCGTCGCGTCGACGAGCGCGAGCAGCAGGTGCGAGTAGGTCGCGGTGTACCCCTGCTCGTGCTTGCGCAGCAGCTCGATGAACGGACGCGTCACGAGCGGTAGCGTGGCACGAGGTGACGAACACGGATGCGACTTTCTCGAGCGAACGCCATTCGAACGAGCGCCTCTGCGAGAGCCCCGTTCGCTCGTGTCAGCCGACGCCAGCGCGCTGGACCGCACGGCGCAGATGGCGTGCCCGCGCAAAGAGCTGGTCCCCGGAGACGGGAAGGCAAGGCTCGCCCAGCGCGTCCTGAATCTGATCGCTGAGAGGCTGATAGGCCGCGCGCGCCTGCCGCTGATTCGCTGCCAGTCGGCGATAGGTCTGCCTCACGACCGGCTGACGCGTGGCGAGCTCGAGCCAACGCGGAAGCTCGCGCTCTTCCTCCGGATCGAAGACGTCCGTCACTCCCATCGCGCGCAGCGCTCGCGGGAGCGCCCGGGCCCCCTGGGGCGCCGAGAGCTCGTCCAGCTGCCGGGCGGTAGCGAGCGGGTGAGAAGGTGCATCCTCGATGGGAGCGAGCGCGAGCGCGAGGGCGGCGCGATGGCGGAGCTGCATCAGCTCCAAGCGCGCGCAGGTCTCTCCGTAGTCCAAGAAGCGGCCCAAGGCGCGCACGTGATCGGGAACCGCCGAGTGGGGAAGCGAGGCCTTCGGCCCATCGATGCAGAGGTGGAGGAGCTCGAGGATCATCTTGACCGGTCCGCCGCAGGCGTTGCCCTCCGGAGAGACGAAGAGCTCTCGACGCTCGATGTACGAGAGGAGCTCCTCGGCCGACCAATGGCGCGTTCCGTCGTGGTCCCGCAGGAGCAGGTCCTCCACCGCCATGTGCACACCGGCCATCACCTTGAACGCGGCCGCGAAGCGAGCGGGGAGCGTTCCGTCGGAGATGGGCGCACGGCGCCGCCGATGGAGATACGCCGGCAGCGACGTCACGGTCCGGGCGAGAACCAGCAGTGGGAGGGGAGCGAGCGTCGCCGAGGCACCGAGACCGAGACGCCGCACGACGCACTCTCGAAGGTGCCCCACGTCCGAGAGCACGCCCCGCCACTCACCCGTGACCTGTCGGAGCGCCGCGACGCTGAAGGGGCGGCCTTCGCGGCAACCCGCAATCCGCGAAGGTCGCCAATGGTGAGCGACGGCACCGTCTCGCAGGTGCACCGGGACGGTGTTGGCCTCGCCGAGCTGGCGCCCCGTCTCGTCTCTGATGGGAAAGGTCCCGAACCACGTTCCGATCCGGAGCTCCATCTCCGGGAGCTCCCAGGGCATCGGCGCGACCCAGGCCGCGAGGAGTCGGGCCGGGGCTTCGACTCGGGTGCCAGCAACGCGAACGGCAGTCGCATCGAGCACTCGCCCGACATCCCGCCGAAGTCCAAGGCGCCGTCTCTCCCAAGCGGGGTGCATCCACAACGTTAGCAGCTCTGCGCACCGGTGAGGCGCAGCTGCGTGCGCAGCCACAGCCCTTCGCTGCCGTCGCCCCCCTCCGGGCACCGCTTCGCGCGTCAGGGCATCGGGATACAGGTCGGGTGGTCGTCTCCGACGTCGTTGGCGTAGCGGACGTGAACCACGTGCCGCGTCAGCCGAAGCGCACGTTCGGCGACGACCCGCGGCGTGCCATCCGGCACTCGGTAGAACGCGTATTCGGGTCGGGGAGGCGGGTGTGCGCCGCCGTGAGAGCCGCAGCCACACACGACGATCGTGTCCGATTGCGAGACCTCCCAGTCCAGGCGAACGCGCCATGGTCGACCGCTCGGATCCACGGCGACGACGTGCTGCGTCTCTCGAGGGTCACGAGTGACCAGGTAGAGCTGCCCTTCCATCTCGGCGAAGCCGTAGGGCTCGGTCTCGGCGAGGCCGGCGTACATCTCGTGGAGGCTCGGCGCCGTCGGCACCCTCTCGAGACCCGCGCTCGCCAGCGCGTCCGCCAGCGCGGTCGCTTGCGCCGCCTGCGCGGCGCCCATCCGTTCGCGGGCGCCTTCCGGCTCCATGCACCGGCGCCGCTCCCGGCGGGTGAGCTCACCCGATTCGCCGGCAGTGGCACAAGCGATGACGAGGGGGATCGAGATGAGCCACGGGAAACGCATGGAGAAGCAACGACGAAGCGACGCGCACCTTACACCCGGCCAGCGCCTGGCGGTTCGATCGCCGGCCGCTGGCCCGCGCGGGCTCCGTCAGAGCAGGCGCGACCAGAGCGGGTGCGTGACCTTCGCGGTGAGGAACGCCAGCGACATCGGGCGCTTCTTCTTCTTCCACAGGAAGCGGAACTGGCCATCGAGGAAGGCGGGGCTCAGGAAAGCGTCGGCGAGCTGCACGGACTCGTCGGCGTTGATCTGCAGGAGCTCCTCGCGGGTCAGGTCGCCGCGGTAGGTGCGCTCCTTCCCTTCGGCCACCCAGCCCTTGGCGATGCGAAGCGCCTCGTCCATCAGCTCCTCGTGCGGAACGACCCAGTTGATCAGCCCCGCCTCGAGCGCCTCGGGCGCCGTCGGCCGCCAGCCCTCCGGGCCGAGCATGCGCTCCGCGCCGTCGCCCAGGAGACGAGGGAACATCACGCTCGAGCAGCCCTCGGGCGTCACCCCGAGCGCGTGGAAAGGCGTGGAGAAGGTCGCCTTCTCGGAGGCGATGATCCCGTCACAGAGCGCGGCCGAGGTCACGCACGCACCGATCGCCGGACCGTTCACCGCCACCAGGATCGGCTTCGGAAGGTCGATGAAGGACTCGAAGAGCGCTTGGTTGAGCTCGACGATCATCGCGTGGAGCTTCTTCGGGTGCTGCGGCCGGATCACCGCGCCGAGGTTCACGCCGGCGCAATAGTAGGGATCCGCCCCCGTCAGGATGATGGCCTTCGTGGCGTCATCCGCGCCGGCCGCGGCGAGCGCGCCCTTCAGCGCCTCGAGCATCGAGGCCGTCCAGCCGTTGAGCTTGGACGGGTTGTTCATGGTCAGGGTCGTGACCCCGTCGACGGTCTCGGTGAGGATGAGGTCGCTCATGGCCGGAGCCTAGCGCGCTCACGGCCCAGCGCGAACCGGCGGCCGCCCGCCAGCGCGAGGCGCGCTCACGGCGACGAAGTCGGTCGGCAGGGCGCGATTCTCGGGTCGGGCGGTGGGCGTCGCCAACTCGGTCAGCCCCCGGTGCGGCAGCCGATGCGCTCGGTCGCGACGACGACGTCGTCGTAGAGGATCGTCATCTCGCGGGAGACGGTCAGGCCCCGGCCTTCGAGAGTCTCGATCTTCCGGTCGGTGCTGTCGCGCTCGTAGTAGGCGTCGAGGAAGATGGCCTTGAAGCGCACGTCGGGGTCGGTGCGGAAGTCGAAGCCCTCGAAGGGTTCCGGGTCGGTGCAGGCGCTGAACTCGCAGCCGTCCTCGTGGAAGGTCGCGCGGAGCCAGGTGCCGTCGGGTCGACCGGGGCCGTAGTCGCCGACTGGCACGTCGTCGATCCAAAAGGCGAGCGAGCCGTCGCTGCTGCCCGGCGTGCTCGCCTCGGCCCGCATCTCTACACAGAACCACTCGTCGCGTGGGTAGGCGGTCTGGTCGTTCGGTTGGAAGACGTTGCCGTAGTAGTAGGTCGTGCCCTGGTCGCCCTCGCAGCCCGGCGTGGCGCTGCCGTCGTTGCAGCGGCCGGAGCGCATCTGGTGCCAGTAGACGTAGAAGTTGAAGACGTCGTCGTTGCTGATGTCGAAGTCGAACCAGAAGCCCTCGTCGCCGGGCGGCACGGTGTTGGCCAGCCCGCTCGAGTTCCAGCTCTCGGTGCCGGCGGCCACGCGCACCCAGTGGTGCGGGTTCGGAGCGACGTTCGGGAAGCGCACGTGGAAGCGCCAGTAGACGGTGTCGACGCGGCGGTCGAAGACGTAGCGCGGGCTCGCCGAGATGTACTGGTCCGCCTCCAGATGATCGCGCGTCACCGTCGAGCGCAGGTAGCCGCTGCCGGCGTTGGCGAGGCCGCCGTTCTCCAGATGCAGGTACATGGTGTCGGCGGTCGGCGCGTCCCACTGGCCCCAGCCGCCCTCGAAGTCGTCGTGGAAGAGCACGGCAGGATCGCCTCCGATCCCCTCGTCTCCGGGGTAGCGCTCCGCGAGCGTCCCGCCCGGATCGCCGCCGTCCGAGTCGGGCACTCTCGCGTCCTCGTCGCTGGGGCGCGCGTCCCGCTCGTCGGCGCTCCCGTCCAGCGGATCCGACGGACCGTCGCCGTCATCGTCCCCGCACCCGGCGAAGGCGAGCCCACAGAGGATCGCCAGCGCTGCTCGTCCATCCCGTCGCACGGGACGGAGCATGCCACGAGTGGGTGCGCTCAGCCGTCCCGGCGCAGGATCCGCGGAGTCGCGTCGAGCTCGGCCCGGCTCAGAGGGCGGCCCGTCGAGTAGCCCGGCAGCACATCGACGTCACCGTGGAGGGACATCGCAGGCTCGGTGTTGGCCATGGCCTGGGGCGTCTCGGGGGCGGTGAGCCGAAGCGACGAGGAGAAGAGCGCGCTCTGGAGACGGTCGCGCACCTCCCGCGCGCTCCCGGGCCGAGCGTCGGGGTTCTTTCGCAGACAGGCCATGACCACCGCCTCCAGCGAGTGAGGGATGGGCTGCGGCGCGACGCTCGACAGCGGCGGAGGCTGCGACGAGTGCTGATGGAAGAGCAGCTCACCGAAGGTGCATCCATCGAACACGTGGGCCCCGGCGAGGAGGAAGTAGGTCAGGGCTCCCACCGAGTAGAGGTCTGCCCGGTGATCGATCACCCGCGATCCGAGGATCTGCTCGGGCGCCAAGTGGTGAGGAACGGCGTCCCCTCGGCGGGGCCGACGCCCCCTGAGCGATTCGAGCAGGCCGAAGTCCGTGACCTGTAGCAGATCGGTGATCCCTCCTCGGTCGCCGACGATGACATTGGTGGGCTTGAGATCGCCGTGAACGATCCCCAGCTCGTGCGCTTCCATCAACGCGGAGAGGAGCTGACTCATCAGCCAGATGGTCCGCTGCGTGCTGAGCGGTCCCTCCTCCTCGACCAGTTGCTCCAGGTTCCGGCCGGGCAAGTAGTCCATCGCACAGAAGAGGTCGCCGTTCTCCGTCCGGCCGTAGTCGTGGATGGCAACGGTATTGGGGTGGCTCAGCTGGCTGGTGCGCTGGACCACTTGCTGGAACTGCAGGGCCGTGGGTTCGTCCAGACTCTCTGCCGGCAGCACCTTCACCGCCGAGAGCCGGTTCAGCCACTCGTGCTTCGCGAGGTAGACGGTGCCCATGGCGCCGACGCCGATGGGCCGGACGATCTCATGACGCCCGAGCGCGTGAGCGCGGCGGGCCCGGTCGCGGAGTCCGTAGATGACGTCGGAGGCGACCGCCGAGATGGCCACCGCGATGGCCGTCCAGGTCGCGAGGGTGGTAACGGCCAGCGCTGGCGACGTGCCGCCGGCAACGACCAAGGGCGCGATCGCGGCCGAGACGCCAATGGCGCCGACCGCGGTGACGGTCAGCGTCCGCATGGCCGTGCTCGGCACGAGCAACGCGCGAAGGAATGCGAGACAGAGGACGCTCGCGATGGCCGACGCCGGCTCGGAGCCAGCGACGGCGCCGAAGTAGGGGAGCAGCGCGATGACCGCGAAGACCATCAGCGAGAGGCCCACCTCGAGCCCCACGAGCGTTCGAAGGCTCATCGCCTGACGCGAGCAAGCCCAAACGACTCCGGCCAGCGCGAGGGTGGGCAATAGCTGAAGCAGCACACCCCCGGGGACATAGCGTGGACCCACGAGCTCCGGGTGCGCGACGGCGAAGCCGAGCGCGATGGGGAGCGTGCACAGCCCCAGGAAGGCCCCGATGCGGCCGAGCATCGCCAAGCGCTCCTGCAGGAGGCGACGGTCGTCGAGCGTGTGCTGTCGGCGGCCCACCGATCTACGGATGCGGTGGGTCTTCTCTTGGCGGGTGGCGCGGGTCATCACCGATGGGAGTGCAGGAGGCGTGCCTCTCCCCGCACCCTGCGCCCACCGGCGAGTCGCGCGGACCGACCATGGCGCCGAGACCACAGTTGTGGCTCGCGAGTCCCAGCAGGTCGTTGAACAGCGCCCGAAGCGCGCGTTTCGACACCTGCTAGTGCACTCGGAAGTACAGCGGGAAGCGCAATCGAACCAGCCCGCCGCCGTCCGGCTCCGGGAGCGTCAGGTCGCGCAGAGCCGTCTCCACGCAGCGAGCGAAGTCGGCCTCGGCAGCGGCCGCCACCGCCCGCGGGACCGAGCCGTCCGGCGCGACGTCGAGGAGGACGTTCGCGGTGACGTTGCGACACGCGGCGTGGGCTTCGGTGCCCTGGTAGCAATCGCTCAGCTCGTCGTGGGCCTCGCGACGGATGACGCGGGCGGTGACCATCAGCTGGGCGCCGCCGGGGAAGGACCAGTCCGACGAGTCGACGCGTGGAACCCGTGATGAGCGCTCCGGGCGAGGACAACCCGCGATGCCGTAGAGCGGGACGGCGATCGAGCGCCGGGGGACCACCGAGTCGTCGGGAGTAGCGGGGCGGGCATCGCTGGCCGCGGCTCGGTGCTCGGCGTCGGGGTCCGTGGTCGGCTCTTCGTTCTCGGCGTCGGGGTCGGTGGTCGGCTCTTCGTTCTCGGCGTCGGGGTCCGTGGTCGGCTCTCGGTGGTCGGCATCGGTGTCGGTGGTCGGCTCTCGGTTCTCGGCGTCGGACACGGCCACCGGAGTCTCGGCGATCGGCTCGGCCGAGCCACAACCCAGGCACAGACACACCAGCAGGCACCGCATGGCCGGAACATGGGTCGAGTCGCGACTCATGGGCGGATCGGATGGAGCCGCAAGTCTGCGGTCCGGCGTCGTCCGAGGATGTTGCCCTCGAGCACCTCCACCTCGATGGGCGGCGTCAGCTCGTAGGCATACCCACGCGATCGGATGCGGAACGTGACGGGTCCGAGCGAGGTCCGCAGCTCGCGACTGTGGCGCACGAGCAGCGAGCCCCGGCGAACGTGCCGGCGGTGCGCGAGCACGAACCCGGTCAGCCGCACGGCGAGGTGGTTGTGGAGCCGATGACAGCCGTGACTCGAGCCCGTGAGGATCGAGCGATAGGCGCCCGAGCCGTGAGTGCGCACGCCCTCATCGACGAACACCGGGTCCCCAGGTCCGAGGGGGTTCTCCTCGCGCCGGTGATGGACCAGCATGGCCAGGCCGTAGGCGCTTCGATAGCCGGGCCCGAAGAGGGTCGTATTCGGGACCACCCGGTCGCGGCCGACGTGGCGCACCAGCTCGTTCACCGGCGTGTTCCCTGGTGGGATCCACGCGGGCGCGGCCACCACGTCGCGCCAGACCCGTGGGCCGACCGGTGACTCTTTGTACTTGAGGCCGACGCCACCACCGCCGGTCTCCTGCATCCAACCACCGATCGTCGTCGGCCATCGGACCAGCGCCAGCTCGCGCTCTCCGTCCCGCGCGTAGAGCGTCATCACCGGCCGGTGGGTCGGCGTCGCTCGCGGTCCGCGAACGTCACGGGGGAGCTCGTAGCTCAGGTCGCCGCGATCGATCTCGGCGCGCAAGCTCATGTGCGCACCGTGGTAGGCGGGCGGCGTCGGGAGCCGAACGAGCGCGGTCGCCGGCAGCTCCTCCGCGTGCGCCAGGAACGCGTCCGGCGAGGTCCAGCCGAGTGCCTCGGCCGCGGCATCCGTCGCCGGCGAGACCCAATCTGGCGCACCGTTCTCGAGCGGCTCGTGGCCAGCGCTCGCTCGAAGCTCGGGCGCATCGATCACCCGCCCCAGGACCGTGCCCCACCGGTGCGCGGCCGAGCCGTCTTCGATGACCCCCGTGGCGTCGATCACCCGCTCCCGAAGCGCGCGCAGCACCTGCCGGAAGTCGAGCTCGCGGCTCTCGACTCGCATCGCCTCCACGCTAGCGGCGTCGATCGAGCCGGTGCCGTAGCGCATGTGGCGGCGCTGCCACCGCGCGAGCCCATCGGCGGTCGGTTCGTCGAGCACGCCATCGACGAAGGGCGTGCTCAGCAGCCCATCGCATTTCAGATGTTCCTGCATCGCGCGCACGACCTCGACCCGCCGCTGGTCTTTGAGAAACTGCTCGAAGACCCGCCCACGTTCGGTCAGCCCGTCGAGCGCCTCGAGCGAGTCGAGCCCGCGCTCGTTGCGCTCTGCTTCGAAGCGCGGCAGCTCGCGCTCGTACGCCTGCACGCGGCGGCGATCGGCGGCGACGTCGATCTCGTTCGACTTGAGAACGTAGGGCAGCGTCCGGAGCCGAGCGGCGTCCACGGCGCCGTGACACTCGTGCCGCGCCGTGTCCCCGAGGCGCTCTGCGAGAACGCGAAAAGTGGGAAAGATGCCGAACACCTCGAGGTAGCGCTCGGGCTCCACATCGTCGGGTAGCTCCTCGAGTCGCTCGTCCGCCAGCGCGAGGTAGGTGGCGCGATACGATGGCGTCCCGAGCTCACCGAGCTGCGGGGCGGGCGCGAAGATCCTCGGCGCGAAGTCCTCACTCAGATCCAACCGGGTGAGCTCTTCCTCGGCCTCCGCGGTCCGGGCAGGCTCGATCTCGCGAGTGACCTCCCCCTCTTCGAAGACCGGCACACTGGGCTCGACCGGAGACTCCGGGACTGGATCCGGCGGCGACTCCTCGTGCCGTCCACCACAGGCCAGCGCGAACATCAGAGTCATGGGCCACCACCTCATCACCGAGCGTCGCATCGTCTCTCCGAGTCCCGGACCTCGATCGTCGCACGACGTGAGCGCCGACGCCCGACTCAATCGTCGTCGCCGATCGGTTCGTGGGGTCACGCTGCCCACCGGCGGCGGCGATGGCGCGCCTTCGGAGTCGGTCGCGCTACCCTCTGTCGATGCACGTCCGCTCACGTGGCCCATGGTTGGCCTTGCTGCTGCTCGGGGCGTGCGGCGACGACGACACCACGGCCACCGATACCGGCGGACGGGACGCCGCGATGGCCGACTCGGGAAGCGTCGACCGCGATGCGTTCGTCCGGCCGGACCTCGGCCCTCCCCTTCCCTGCGACTTCGCCGACCCGAGACCGCCGCCGGCCGACGTTCGTTGGGCTGCCCCGCTCGACGGCACGGGTGCCGACACGTTGGGCGGCCACGGCCACGACGACGGCTTCGGAGCGGTCGGCTACTGTCCGGGCGAGCGAGTCGAGGGCGAACCCTTCTACGAGCTGGTCGCGGTCGGCTTCGAGACGGACGAAGACCGCAACGGCGACGGCGACCAGGCCGATGGGCTGGGCCCGGACTTCTGGTCCGCCGAGCCCTTCGAGGGCGTTGGTGAGAGCGGCGGGCGGGTGAACGTCTACGTCGACGTCCTCGACGAGGCGGGCGTGCCGCTGAGCCGCGACTCGGCGCCCGAGCTGGCACTCCTTCGGGAGCTCTTGGGCAGCGGCGTCGAGCGCATCCCGCTGGACGCAAAGCCGCCGAACGAGTTCCAGACCAACTTCCCGATGACCGGCGGCGGGACGCGCTACGGAGTTCAGGTCGAGGGCGCGAGCGACCGCGTCATCAACATGCGCCTTCCGGTGAACCACCACGTGGCCTTCGCGGTGGTGTTCCGGCGCATCGCACCGTGATCAGGCCCAGAGGCTCGGCGCGGCGGACGGGGGCTCCGCCTTCGGCCGCGCGACCTCGTAGGTCGGCAGCTCGATGTCGTCGCGGAGGCTCGAGCCCACCAACATCCGAGCGAGCCAGGGCACCGAAGCGAGGCGCACACCGAGATCGCGCATCCAGATCGCTCGCTTCGTCTTCGGCGCGAAGAAGCCCGCGAACTTCAACGCCGACTCCTGCTTGCCCTCCACGAAGGGGCGAAGGAGCGCTTCATACGCGGCGAAGGCGCGCTCGTGGTCGCCTTCGGCTCGGGCGAGCTCCCCCGCGAGCACGTAGGCCTCCGTCATCCCGAGGCCGCTGCCTTCGCCCGCGAGCAGCGACGCACACGCGCCGGCGTCGCCCACGAGGGCCACCCGCCCTTTGGTCCATCGATCCATCCGGATCTGGCTGACGCGGTCGAGGTAGATGTTCTCTGCCCCATCGAGCAGATCGAGCGCGGCCGGCGCTTCCCAGCCCATGTCCGCGAAGACGTGGCGGAGCACACGGCGCTTCTCCTCGTCGGAGATCGGGAACGCGCCGCCTTCGGGGTTGCGCTCGCTGCGCCAGATGAAGAGGAACGCGGTCTCGTTCCCGTGGAGCGAGATGCGCGCGAGATGCCGCCCCGGGATCGTGTGGCTCAGGAAGACCCGCTCGTCCCGTTTCGGGTAGTCCGGGACGATGAAGACGGCGACCTGGAAGCCGAGGAAGTGCTCGAACTCCTCCTCCGGTCCGAAGGTCAGCTCACGCACGTGGGAGTGGAGTCCGTCCGCTCCCACCACCAGATCGAAGTCTTCGGCGGTCCCGTCGTCGATGGACACCCGCGCGCCACGGTCGTGCTCCCGGATGCCGACGATGGACCGGCCGAAGCGCGCCTCGATGCCCTCGCAGGCGTCGAAGATCGTCGCCGCCAGGTCACCGCGCGCGATGCTCACGTAGCGACCGTCGGTCAGAGCCCGAAAGGTGTCGCCGCGCATGCGCGCTTTGGGCTCGCCCTCGTCATCCACCATCCGCAGCTCTTCCATCGCGTAACCGAGCTCGTGCAGCCGCGGAAGCAAACCCATCTTCTCGGCGATGTCGTAGCCGACCCCCCAGAAGTCCACGACGTAGCCGCCGGTGCGAAGCCGTGGGGCCTTCTCGAAGAGCACGGGCTCGTGGCCATGGCGGCGAAGCCAATACGCCAGCGTGGGTCCGGCCACGCCGGTGCCGTTGATCGCGATCCTCATCGTTCGACTCCTCTTGGTTCGAGCAGGTCCTGCGTCATCGCGAGGACCTTCGGGACGAGCGGTTCGAGCTCGTCCATCGGGGTGCTGGTCACCGCTTCGGCGAACCAGCGATCGATGGCCACCATCAGACCGGTGGTCGCTTCGGCGAGCAGCTCGGTCGGCAGGTCGGTTCGGACCGCGCCGTGCGCCTGACCGCGGACGATGAGGCCCTCCACGAGCTCGAGGCTCTGGGCCATCAGTCGACGGTAGGCCGGGTTCGAGCCTCCACTCTGGTAGAGGCCGCGGGCCAAGGCCGCGAGCTGCTCGTCGGAGAAGAAGGTCTCGTTGAGCCGTTCGGTGCCCGCGGCGATCATCGCCCAGAAGCCCTCGGCGTCCGTGGGCTCGGGGAGGTCGGCGACGGCCTCGCGCATGCGGAGGAGCACGTCGTCGAGCACGGCCCCGTACGCGTCCGCCTTGTCGGCGAAGTAGTAGTACATCGCCCCCTTGCTGATGCCGGCGGCGGCGATGATCCGATTGAAGGACGCGCCTTCGAAGCCGTTCTCGGCGAACTCGGCCGCGGCGGCGTCCAGGATGAGCCGGCGCTTGGCCGGGGGGAGCTTCTCGAATCGGGGCAGCGGTGACATGTGGCTCGGGGTCGTTAGACCGTTGGTTCGACCAGTGGTCTAAAGCTGGATCGTAGAGCCCAGGTCGTCAAGCGCCGGGCGAGCGCGTGACAATTTTCGTTGGATCGCTTGCACGCTCAGGAGGGATCGCCTAAGAAGCTCGCCCCCCGGGAGCCTTGCGCTTTTCGGGGCCTTACTGGAGAACACTCATGGCTGTCCCCAAGCGAAGGAAGTCCCGGATGCGCCGGGATCAGCGACGCGCCCACCACGACAAGGTGGAAGCGCCGACGCTCGTCGAGGTCGAGTACAAGGGCCAGACGATCGTCATCCCGCGTCGTCTCGCCAAGGCTCTCCCTTATCTCACTGAACGCGAGCTCGAGAAGCTCGGCGTCGAGCTCTAGGAGTCGAACTGTGAAGGTCGTCAACTCGCTCCGCAGCGCCAAGAAGCGCCACCCCGACTGCCGCGTCGTCCGCCGCCGCGGCAAGGTCTACGTCATCTGCAAGTCCAACCCGCGCTTCAAGGCGCGTCAGGGCGGCAGCAAGAAGAAGTAGCACCCGCCTTTTGGCAGGTGACAGCCCCGGGGCCTCTGGCTTCGGGGCTTTCTAGCGTTCGGAGGTCGCTTCAGGCCGCCAGCCGCAGGTCTTCGAGCCGAACGCCGCTGGACCGCAGAACGCCCAGCGCTCGCTCGCGATGCGGGCGCAGCGTCTCGAGATACGCCACGAGAGCGCGCTCGACCGGGTCTACCGGCGCGGCCCCACGCTCGGCGGGGGTCAGCACCTCGACGAATATCCGCTCGCGGTCGCCGAGCGGACGCATCGCATCGAGCACCGCGCGTGGGTCGTAGAGGTCGCCGATCACGATGACCCGGTCCACCGGGAGGCGAGCCACCTGCCGTGCGGCTTGGGGCAGGTCGACGTGGCGCGCCGCGCCGAGGGTAGCCGCCAACGCACGGGCCGGGACCCAGCGGACGCGACCATCGCAAGGCGTCCATGCGCCCGCACCGCCCAGGAGCCGTAGCGCCTCGCGGGTCGCCTGCAGACGCTTGGAAGGAGCCCCCAGGTCCATGGAGGGTCCGGTCTCGACGAGGATGGCGGTGTGTTGATCCATGGTCGGAAGGCCTTTCAAGAGGCCTGCCAGGTCAGACGCATGGGGAGCGCGGAAGTTCCGAGCCAATTTCCCCTGTCATTCCGTCAGTGATACGCACTGGCGACGGAACTCCTTCCAGTCCGAGGTGGAAGGCGCGACACGCCGCCGTGGGCTCGCGGACTCAGCGGAGGCGGGCGGCAGCGGCGGCGTGATCGGGGTCGATCTCGAGCGCCTGCTGCCAGGCCTGACGGGCGGGCCCGCTCTTACCGGCAGCAGCGAGGACATCGCCCAGGAGCACCCGATAGGATGCGCGGCGGCGGCGCAGGCGCACGGCCTCGCGGGCCCAGGCCTCGGCCAAGGGGTGCTCGCCCGCCTCGGAGTAGTAGTCCGCGATGGCCGCCACCGCGTGAGGGTTGCCGCGGTCAGCATGAGCGGCCGCGGCCAGGTAGCGGAGGCGCGCGTCGCCAGTCTGCTCGTCGGCGAGATCGCGGAGCGCCTCCGACCGCTCGCGGTCGTGACCGTTCTCGCGGGCGTCTGGAAGGAAGGGCACGGGAACGGGCGGGAGCGCGGCGAGCGTGGGGAGCTCGTCGGACTCGGGATCGGCGGTGTCCGACGCCGACTCCGTAGCGGTCTCCGTCTCCGACGCCGTCTCCGTCTCCGACTCCGAAGCCGACTCCGACTCCGAATTCGTAGCCATCTGCGAGTCCGGGGCGGTCTCCGATTCCGAATCCGCGGCGGTCTCCGACTCCGAGTCCGTGGCGGTGTCCGGCACGTCCATCGAGCTGGGCAGCGCGGCGGGGTCGACCGGGAGGGGCGTCGCCCTGGGCTCCGGTGTCTGGCGGATGAAGATCCATCCGATCACGCCGGCAGCGACGAGCACGAGCGCTGCAGGCAGGAGGATTCGCGCGCCGAAACCGGACCCTTCCTCGGGCGCGGGAGGTATCGACGGCGGCGGGGCGAGCCCAGGGGGGCTCGAGCTCGGCCCGCTCGAGCTCGGCGGGGTCGAGATGGGCGCGCTCGACGGGTCGGGTGTCAGGCGCGGCGCCTTGGGCGGCTTCGCATCCACCGGTGGCTGGAACGAGCCGAGGACCGGGCGCACCGATTCGGATGCCTTCTGTAGGGAGTCTTGGGTGGTCGGCTCGTCCTCACCCTCGAATGGCACGTGCGCGGCGGCCTGAGGCTTGGGCTCTGCTGGTGGTGCCGGCGCAGGCTCGGGGGGCGGCGAAGCCGGACCGGGCGGCTGACTCGCCGGCATCCCCAGCAACGTGGCCTTCGGCTTGGCTTTGGGGGGCCTCGGGGGGGCGGGCGACGGCTTGCGCGGCGCGACCTCGGGCGTCTTCGCCAGGTCAGCGTGCCGTGGCGGTGGTTTCGGCGGCGCCGCCACGTCCGGCGTCTTCGCCAGGTCGGGGTGGCGCGGTGCCTTGGGCGCGGCCTTCTCGGGCCCGCGCGGCTTCCACTGGGGCACGCCCTTCGCGACCGCGGGCGCACGCGGCGGCGGCTCCGGGATCTTCGGCTTCGGCGACGGTCGTGGATCGAGCGGCGGCTTGGGCGCGCCCCCCTTGATCCGTCGAGGCATCCGGAGGGCTCCGGAGGGCGGCGGAGGTCGCTTCGGCGGCGCGATGGGCGGCTTCCCGCCGAGCGCCCGTGCGCGACGAGTCGTGTCCGGTCCCGGCGCGTCCGAGCCGTCTTCCCGCGTGGCGTCCTCGAGGAGCTTGGGCGGCGGGATGGACGGCAGCGTGCGATCGTCCGACGTGTCCTCGTCGAAGATCGAGGGGTACTTGTCCGTGTAGTCGGCGAGGTCGACCTGGCGGGTGACCTCGTCGTGCTTCGGTCCCGTGGTCGGCACCGAATCCTTCGCCAGGTCGCTCAAGTCGCTCTGGACCGTGGAGAGCACATCCGCGTCGAGCGCCTGGAACTGGTTGGTCTCGGCGCTCGCGAGCAGATCGACCGCTTTGGCGATCGCCTCGGGCAGCGGCGTCACCAGGTTCGACATCGCCGCCGCGCTGCGCTGCTCGACTTTCCCGTCGCCATCGTCGAGCTCGAGGAACTGCGCGAGCGCCGGGAGCCCGTCCAGGCGGTCACCGCCGGCCTGATACGCGCGGGCCGAGACGACCTGATCGCCCGAGACCTCGATGGAGCAGCTTCGACTCGGGGTTCGCACCTGCAGGCGGAGCACCCCCGTCGATTCCGACGCCGCGAGCGCCCGGAGCGCGCGGACTGGGCCGAGCTCACCGAGATCCACCTCGAAACGAGCGAGGTCGGTGGAGGCCCGGGTCAGCGCTCGCTCCGGCGCGAGGGCCGGGGCGATCCGTTCGCCGAGCGCGGCCAGCCGATGGCCGAAGAGCCCGTCCGGCGGCGTCTCGGACTGGGTGGGCTTCCCACGCGGGAAGATCTCCTTCTGACGAAACGCGAGGACCCGCGCGAAGCGAAGTCGCGGGTTGGCCATCAGGGCGGCTCGAAGCGGGTCGATGTCACGAACCGACTCCTCGACGAGCACCACCTCCGGGTCGATGGAGCCGACGAGATCGACGCCCCTTCCCGCCGCGCCGACCAGGCCGACCTCCGCGCCGAGCTCACGCAGCGCACCGGCCAGCGCGTCGGCGACCGGAAGATCGTCGTCCACGATCAACAGCCGCGCACCGTGGAAGATCTTCGCCGCTTCGTCTCTGCCCTGGCCCGGTGAAACCCACATAGGAACGCGATGCGCCCGCGGCGCGATCGGGACCTTCGCACATCGACCTGAGAGCTGTCGATCGTGACGTTTCGCCTCGTGACATGGAGCCACGGCCACTCGGGGGTATGAAAGGCTCCATGGTGCGCTGGGGCGAGAGCGACCTCGTCCTGAGACTCATTCGCCGCGCCACACCCCATCGGCGATCGTCGGCCGAGGCTCGACGCCTCGATAGAGGTACGTCCAGGCGAGCGTCGGACCGCGCTCGGTCTCCGCGCGGACGATCGCGCGGTGGTACATCGAGCGCTCGACCCCTTCCCAGCCTTCGAAGTCCTCCACGGGATCCAGGCGCGCGAGAAGCGCGCTCATGCCGTCCGCCCCGGGTCGATGGAGCTCGCCGCGCACGACGCCCTCGCCAGCGCGCAGCCCTGGATAGGCGCCGAGGTCGATGAGCTCGCCGGCGATCGTCGCGCTCTCGTGCTCCGTCGCGCCCAGCAGGTGCTCCCGGCAGTGGCCACGCTTGAGCGTGCCGTAGACGAAGACCCCTTCGGGGAAGGCGCTGACCCGGCCCACGGCGGCCGCCTCGAGCGGCGCCGACGAGAGCCCGAAGTCCGCGAGTCCGCGACGCACGATCGCGGCGTACTCGGGTGTCGGAGCGATCAGTCGCTTCTCGCGATAGGGCTCCATCACGCCGTAGGTGAAGGCTCGCTCGACCGACCCATCGTCGCGAAGCACCGTGACCTCGCGTCGCTCGTAGCGAATACCGAGGCCCTCCTTGCGGTCGAGGACCGCTCGCGCCTCGTGGTCGACGTCGAAGAGCATCCCCGGAACCGCGCGACCGAGCGCGGGCGCGACGTCGAGCGCGCCCCCGGCCCGAGGCCGGCTGTAGTAGTGGAAGGCCAGCCCATGATCCGGGAGGAACGCAGCTCCCGCCGGCTCGTAGCGACCGAGCGGCACGCCGACCTCGGCGCACCAACGCCGGAGATCGGCGAGATCCAGGTTCGAGCCGTAGCCGAAGTAGCGCACGCCGTTCAGAGAGCGTGAACGTCCACCTGAAGGCCGTCGGCGCCGTCGAAACCATCGGGGCCCGGGCCCTGCCCCTTGCCGCCCTTCGCGCCGCGCATGCCCCGAGTCACCGTGACGCCGCTCTCGGTCAACGAAGCGCTGGCCGACACCACGACTCCGACCACGGGGCCGCCGCCGCCGCCGCCGCCGCCGCCGCCGTGACCGCCACGGCCGCCAGCACCGCCCGGGCCACCGGGCTCGCCGTTGCCGCCGTTCGGCTCTCCGCCCGGGCCTCCGTCGGCCCCGTTGCTCCGACTCCCGCCGTCGCCACCGTCGCCGCCGTTACCGGCGTTGCCCACGGAGATCCGCACGTCGATGAGCTCGACCCCGGCGCCATCGCCGACGACGATGCCGAGCGCCGCGCCACCGCCGCCGCCGCCCTGGCCGCCACCGCCACCGCAACCCGCGCCGCCGCCGCCGCCGCCGCCGCCACCACGGTCCACGTTGGTGCCCATGAGCCCGGCGCCGCCACCGCCGCCGCCGCCTCCACTGCCGCCGTTGCCGCCCGCCGTTCCATTCACGCCGGGCGCGGGCACGTAGGTCCCGTCGTCCGCGAGGCTGCCGAAGGCGGGGCCACCAACGCCGCCGGTGCCTTCGGCTCCATCGGCTCCGTCACCGCCGGCGCCACCGGCGACCGGCCCCGAGGTGATCTCGTTCGCCCCGGCCGTGCCGGCGGTCGCGCCACCGCTTCCCGGGTCGCCGGGAGTTGGCTCCACGAAGGGCACCCCACCCCGGCCCCCCTGACCGCCGGGAGCGCACGGGCTCGGACCGGGGCTTCCACCAGCCGCCGGGTCGGCGAGGGTGTCACCACCCATGGCGCCCATGCCGCCCACATCGGCATCATCGGGGCTGGCGCCCGGGCCACCATCCGCTGCGTTGCGCCCATTGCCGGTGAGGACGTCCACGCTGTCGAAGACGACCCCGGTCGAACGCACGACCCGCGCACCGTAGGAGCTGAAGACCGCCTCGGTGGCGTTCGCGCTCTGGAGCCCGAGGTCTTCGATGCGCACGCCGTTGGCGTCCGCGATGCCGAGGCCACGGCCGGAAGCGGAACGGATCGTCGTGCTGCATCCGCCGGTGTCCTGCATCCCGAAGCCGCTACACCAGCCGCCGAGAAGCGTGATGCCCTCGCGCGTGATGGCGACCTCCTCGTCGAACGTCCCCTGCGCGAGGCAGATCACGTCACCGGGCGCAGCCACGTCGAGCGCTGCCATCACCGAACCGTAGGGATCGGTCGCGGTGCCCGAGCCGCCGGTCGCCGCAGGATCGGCGTAGCCCTGGCAAGGGCCCATGTCGGTCGGTGGCATATCCGTCACGACCATGTCGCGATCGCCGAGATCGCGGTCACCCAGGTCGCGACCGCCCAGATCGACCATCCCGAGGTCCTCGACACCGAGGTCGGAGCCAGGGGTTCGCCCCGGAACTCCAGAGACGTCGACGGCGCAGCCCACCGCCAACAAGGCCAACCACCAAGAACGCATGTCAGCAGGGTATCAGCCCCTGACTGGTGGGTTCACGTCTCTTCGCGGAGCCACGCGGTTCGGTACCTCTGCTTGAGCACCTGACCGGCCGTCACGCCCATGAGCCCGGCGCCGAAAGCGAACGCACATGCACCCACCACCGGTCCGAGCAGCAGCCCGAAGCCGCCGGCCCCGACGCCGGAGAGGAGGGTGACGACCACCCCACCCGCGACCTGCCCCGGAGTCCGCTCGTGAGCCACGACCAGCGCTTGGCGAGGCTCGCTCGACACCCAGAGGTGATACGAGGCCAGTCGGGCGTGGATCACCTCGTCTCGCCAGAGGCGGATCCGGTGGGGTGGTGTGGTCCCTTCGGAGGTCAACGCCCACCCCTCGAGCGCGCCCGCCAAGCGCCGGCGCGGTCCCTCCGGGAGCTGCTGGAGCGCGGAGCTGTCGCGATACCCCTCGGGCAAGGGCATCGGCGTCAGCGGGAGCGAGTCGGGCACGGCACCAGACTCCACCAGCTCGAGCCACGCCGGGGGACCGTCCCAGGCGACGGCGTGCCGAGCGACCCGCCCCGCCTGACTGGATGACTCTTCGTCGAGCACCTCGTCGACTCGAGCGCGATGGATCTCGCCCCGCCCGAGCACCGTCAGGCCTTCGAGGTCGTCGAAGAACTCCTCGGCCTCGGCGACCTCCCGCACGATGCGCTCGGGGTCGTCGCTCACGGGATCGTGGGAACCCCCTCGGCGAAGGAGCCGAAGAAGTCCGCGATCCGGACCCGGAGGTCGGCGTCGAAGGCCACGAAGTGACCGCCGTCGGCCTGGATGAGACCTGCCGTGGCGGCGCCGCCCGCGACATTGCCGCTCACCGGTCCGCTGATGGGCGCGAGGCCGATGGCCTCCATGGGCTCGATCGGCTGCAGCACCGGCATCAGCGGTGGGATCCGCGCCGCGGTCGCGAGCGCCTCGATCGATCGCGGGGGCGTGTAGGCATCGGTGATGCCCTCGGTCTGGAGGATGCTCTTGGGCTCGAAGCCCGGCCGCGGGGCGGTGAAGAGGTAGTGGACGTAGTTGGTGGGGTCGGCGACGTCGGTCCAGGTCTGTAGGAACGCGAGGATCGGGTGCTCGTAGACCAGGTGCTCGGCTTCGAGCGCGGCGTCACCGGTGCCCGGGAAGCGCAGCAGGAACCCGGCGAGCTGCGGGATGTTCACTGGCTCGACCTTGTCGACCAACGCGATGGCGAGGTGGCCACCGGCGCCGCTGAGCACACCACCCTTCGCCTGGTCGTCGATGGCCAGGAAGAGTGGACCGTTGAGCCCGCCCTGTGAGTGGCCGTAGAAGTAGACGCGGTCCGGGTCGATGAGGTTCCCCTCGCCGATCGCCCGCGGCGTGATCTCGGGGTTGGCCCGGACGAAGGCGGCCTGCGCCACCACGTCGAGCGCGGCCTGGCGCGCGTTGTCGCGGAAGGCGAGTGGGTTGCCGAAGTTGAACACCAGCGACTCGGGGCCGGCGGGTCCCGGGTTCCGCGTGCCGTGATGGACCTGGTCGACACCCATCGTCACGAAGCCCTGGCGGGCCAGGTCTTCGCCGACCCGGTTGCGCACGAAGGTCTGGAAGTCGCCGCCGGTGCCGTGGGCGTAGAGCACGATCGGCCAGCCGGACTCGGGCATGTCGGTCGTCGGGACCGTCATCGCGTAGCGCGCCTCGAACTCCCCATGCACCGTAGGGACTCCGTCGACGACGGTGACCTCGCCGCCCTCCGTCGAGTAGGGGAGCTCCCCGCTCTGGAAGATCGGCGACATGTACGCTCCCTCGACCAAGCGATAGTCCGCAGTGTCCTCGATCCATCGCTCGCTCGTGGCCACGCGCGCCGGGGGCTCCTGCGCCACCAGCCAGTCGCGAGCCTGCTCGAGCTCGATGGTCGGATGCTGGGTCGTGAAGACGGTCAGGTTCACGATGTCGCGCTCCGGGACGCCGACCCCCGCGAGCGCGGCGACGGCCGGCGCGTAGAGCGCGCTCGCCGCCGCGTCGCCGGAACCGGAGAGGAGGCGGTCGAGGGTCGAAGAGCGGCTGACCGAGCCACCGCCGGCGGCGCGGAGCTCGCTCGTGAGCGCGATGGCGTAGGTGGTGTCGGGCTCGAAGGGCAGCCCATGCGGCGGCCGCACGGCGAGGGTGTTCTCGGGCCAGTAGAGGGTCGGCTCCTCTCGGAAGTGACCGACCATCGGGTGGCGTTCACCGGCGCGCGGCCCCTCGAGGGCGACGGCGACGACGCTCGAGCCATCCTCGAGGCTGGCGGAGCCATCGAGCGGGAGCGACGCCGGGTCGATCGGCGCGTCGAAGCGGAAATAGGCGGGCGCGCTGACGCTGTAACCGGTGAGGCGCGCGTTCATCTCGGCCTTGTAGGTCTCCAGGAGCCGGACGCTGGCTGGGTTCGGGAAGCTGCTGACGTCGATGTGGCCGGTGGCGTCGAGGCGCAGATCGGTCGGCCAAGGCGTGTCGAAGAAGGTCGCGCCGGTGCTGTCGACCTCGGCGGCCGGCAACTCGTGGATCGCGGTCGTGCCGTCGGAGCCACAGGACGAGAGGGCGAGGGCGACGAAGCCGACGAGGAGCCGCAAGGACCGAAGCATGATCGGCAGTGTCGACCGCGGGGCGCCCCGACGCAATCGTCGTTCACTCCTCTTCGGCAGCACCCGCCAGCCAGGCGTAATCCGCCGGGGGCGGGTCTTCGGCCATCAACGCCTCGAGCTCCTCTTCGTCGTGCGCGACGAGGACGATCCGGTAGGGGGTCGCCCCACGCCGCGAAGCGCGCGAGGGGATGCCGAAGCCACCCCGGACGTGCATCGCGCCCGCGAGCACGACCAGCCGGCTCGGAGCATCGCTCCGCTCGACGGCCTCGGCGACGCGCTCGGCCATGGTCTCGTCCCAGACCACCTGAGCCGTGTAGTAGCGCTCGAGCGCGACTGGATCGTCGTCGCCGTGGGCATGCTCACCGAGGGCCTCGATGACCATCGCCCGGTGGCCCTCGACCTCCATGTCGAGCGGCGGGAGCTCGGCCCGCTGCGCCTCGGAGAGGCCGTCGAGCCCCTCGCTGGCGACCGTTCGGGTGATCTCCGAGGGCGCGTTGAGCGCGAGCACGGGGATCGCACGGGCCCGAGTCCAATCGAGGATGGGCCGGTAGAGCGCATAGTCGAAGCCCCAGCGGCGATCCCACTCGCTGCGTCGGCGGAGGTTCGTCTCGTCGAGCCGACCGTTGGTCCAGTCGTCCAGCACCGGCTGGTAGGGGTACTGGAACATCTCCATACCGACGGCGATCGACGGGTGCCGATCGTAGAGCAGGCGCATCAGCCGGTACTGGACCGCGTGGTCCTCCGCTTTGTCGTGGAGCTCGCCGATGTAGATCACTCGGCCGCGCTCGAGGTCGGCGAGCATCTCTTCCTCGGTGACCTCCTCGCCCGTCTCGAGGGCGATGATCTGCTCGGCGGGCGGCCGCTGCCGGACCACGTCGGCGGAGGTGGCGGGCGGGTCCTTCGGGGCGCAGGTGGCCACCAGGAGCACGGCGAGGAGGGTCTTCACGGGCGCCACAGTGCCTTTTGAGGCCCGCGGGGGCAACGCTGCGGCGCCCCGACCGACGAATCACCCGAGACACGTGTCATTTGACCGATTCCGCGTCGATGGCCAAAGTGAAGGCTCACCAAATGGGTGGACGACCGAGAGCATTCGACGAGCAGACCGTGCTGGAGAGAGCGATGGAGCTCTTCTGGCGGGACGGGTACGCCGCGACGTCGCTGCAGGCGCTCCTCGATTGCATGGGGATCAGTCGCCAGAGCCTCTACAACGCCTTCGGCGACAAGCGGAACCTGTACCTCGCGTGCCTGGACCGCTACATCGAGCGACGGGCGAGCGCGATGCTCGCCGACCTCGAGGCTCCAGACGCAGGCTATGCGGCGGTCATTGGCTTCTTCGAAGGGCTGCGAGCGATGGAGACCGAGCCGTCGGAGACGCCGCGGACGTGCCTCATCGGCCGGAGCTGCGTGGAGCTCGGCGCCGACGACCCCGCGGTCGCCGAACGCGTGCAGGCGCACATGGAGCGCACCATGCAGGCGTTTCGGAACGCCCTGAAGAACGCCGTCGCGCGCGGTGAGGTCGAGCCGCTGGACCCCGAAGCGGTCTCACGCCACCTCACGGCCACGCTGCAAGGCCTGGGCATCATGCGCCGGGCCGGCGCGACGATGGAGGAGCTCGGTGGCGCCGTGGGCGTGGCGCTCTCGGTGATCCGCCCGACGCCGTCGCTCCCCGAGAGTGACGACGCGAGCGCCGTCGCGCCCGCCGAGTAGCTCGGACTCAGTCTTCGAAGAACTCGCCGTGGAAGCCCTGCGGCACGTGGAGCGGTAGCTCGATGCGCGCCCGCTCGGTGAAGCTCTTCGCGTCGAGGACGACGAAGAAGGAACGCTCCCGACGACCGTCCAGCACCAGGGAGATGACGACCCCCTCGTCCTCCTCGCTGGCGCTCGGGTCGGGAACGAAGATCGGCTCGCCGGGGAAGAGGCCGTCGCCTCGCCACGCCGTGTGTGCACCGCTCTCCCGATCGACCTTCACGAGCCCGTCGACGAAGGTCCCAGGCAGATCGTTGGTCACCCCATAGACCATTCGAGAGTCCCCCGCGCGACGTGGGTCGATGCGAGGCAACTCGAAGCCCGGCACGTCGAGCGCGTCGATGGTGGCCGCGCCGTCGCTCGGGAGCCGAATCCGGCGGACGGCGCCGATGGCCTTGGGCGGTCCCTCGCTGCGGAGCCGTTCGAGCACCAGCTCCTCCAGCACGCTGCTGTCCGGATAGGTGATCAGGTCCAGCTCGAGCGCGTCGCCGGTCTCGCGGCCATCGATCGTGTGGAACATGAAGAAGGGCTCGTCGAGATGCCAGGTCCGCACCGCGCCGGAGTCCTTGTGCACCGCGCGTATCCGGGTACCGGCGGAGCCGTCCCAGCTCAGCGCGCTGAAGAAGTCGCTGGTGAGGAAGCGGAGCTCGAGCGGCTGCACGAAGAGCGGGCCCTCGACGAGGATCATGTGGTTCGGCGTCGCGCCGAACGAGTGCATGTAGGCCGGCCGATCGGTCTCGAGCTCGCGGAGTAGGTGTCGCCGGCCGGCGTCCATCCGATAGGCGACGTGGACCGCCTTCGGGCCGAAGCGGCTCATGTAGTTGAAGTGACATCCGCGCTTCGCATCCCAGAGCGGGTGCGCGGTCGTGAGGTGGCCCTCGAGGACATCGCGGTGCTCGAGGGTCCCGAGCGCCTCGAGGGTGGTCGGGTCGAAGCGAGCGCGGCGGGTGGTCTCGGTCATCGCCACCATCGCGTCGCCGAAACGCGCGACGTTCACGCTGCCGTCGTCGGTCGTCGGGCGCTCCCCGAGGAAGGGTCGAATGCGCTCCGCGAGCGCCCGAAGCCGCGGGAAGGGGTTGGGCCGCATCGCTCGCTCGCGCGCGTGGGACTTGAGGTGCTTGGCGGTCACCTCCGCAACGCCGGGCTCGTCGCCGATGCGGAGGCGCACGAGCATCGCGAGCCCCATGAACCAGTGCTCGATGGTCCGACTGGGCGCCTCGAAGGTCGCCGGGCCGGTGCGGAGCAGGGTGCCTCGCAGCCACTCCGGGACGTCTCCGTCGATCCGCAGTCGCGTTCGGGGGAGCTCCTTCGGCTGCGAGCGGAACCCGAGCGCCGACAGGTTCGGACCCGCAGCTGCTGCGGGCTCGGTAGAACGACGGAGAGGCGGCGCGGCGACCATCTCCCACGGGTATCGAAGGGAGCGTGGGCAGGTCAACCGCCCTGGCCGGATGAGTTCAGGACTTCGCGAGGGCGCCGCGGTCGCCGGCTCCGCGAGCGAGCGCTGCGATCTGGGCCACCAACGGTTTCGCCGGATCGATGGTGCTCACCCAGTCGTCGGCGTGGAAGGCGAAGAGCGTCCCGTTGAGCAGATCGAGGTAGAGCGTCTGGGCCCCAACCCGGCCGACCTCGAGAAAGGGAAGCAGGTGGTCGGCGCGATCGACGGCGCCCACGCGGTGCGCGGTCAGGAGCGCGCTCGGTCGGTAGTCATGGAGCTCGAGGTCGTCGCGCAGCTCCTCACGCGCGCCGGAGAGATGGGCGAGCGCAGCCGGGTGAACGTGGGGAAGGCCTCGGACGGCTGCTGTGAGGCGCCCTTCGATGGTCGCCGGCGCGAGACCGGCCAGCTCGCGGAGCTCGTCTGGGATGGTCAGGGTCTGGGCCTCGCTCGCCGCTCCCTTGCCGAGGCGCTCCAGGTCCACTTCGTCGGCCTCGGCGATCGTCCACCCCGCGGCCAGAAGGCGGTCGAGATGGGCGCGCATCTCCGAGTAGACCGCGTTCGGGTCGCAGCGGTGCATCGTCTCGGCACCGTCGAGCGTCTCGAAGACGAGGCTGCCCTCGAGCTCGAGCGAGGCCTCGCGGGCGTCGGCGTTGGTGAGGTGGATCTTCATCAACCGATCACGCGGAGCAGCTCGCCGCGGGCGCCGCGCACGTCGGTCGGTTCCACGATGACGGTGACGCCCTCGAGACCGGGCCACTCGTAGCGACCACGCTTGGGCTCGAGGTCCTCGGCCATGGCGCCGGCGGCGTCCCAGGGCACCGAGAGGATCAGCTCGGGACCGTCGGGCTGCCAGCCGGAGCCGAGGCCCGGCACGAAGACCACGCTGGCGGCGCGACCGACGAGCTTGAAAGTCCGGTTGTAGGGCAAACGGAGCCGGAGCATCCGGAGGAGATCGGGCACCGCGATCGCGCCGACGGTGATCTCGACGCCCTCGCCGACCTTCTCCCAGCGCACGACGGAGGCGAAGCTCGACCCGTGGGACGAGCCGTCACGGCGCGCGCCCTTGCGGCACGCCTTGGCGAACTCGGGGTCGCTCATCATCGAGGAGCGACCCGGATAGGTCACCAGCATCTTGTTGCGAGCCGACGCGAGCTCGAGGAACCCGTCGCAGCGCCAATCGCGGACGGCGTCGACCTCGTCGGCCGTGGCACCGAAGACCTGCACGAACTGGATGGTGCCGTTGCGGGTCTCGAGGGGCGGGAGCTGCGGGTCCTCGGTGAAGAGGACGGCTTCGAGCTGGGTGTTGCGGAGGCCACCGAGCGGTCCGTTGAGCTCCATGTGGTCGCCCGCCCGGAAGAGGTTCGAGCTCCGGAAGACGTAGCGCGCGAGGCGCTGGAGCATCTGCACCGGCCAATAGGGCGCCTCGTCGCCAGCGTGGCGAGCGACCCGAAAAGTGAGCTCGAAGCCGAAGCCACTGACCCCCGGGCGCGCCGGGAACGACGAGTCGTCCTCGTAGAGCTGGGTCAGACCGTAGGTGACGTAGTGCCAGTGGTCACCCGCGGGGAAGGCGCTGACGCCCTCGAGCGGGTCCTGCCCACCGGAGCGGGCGGAGTCGTCGCTGGACCAGTGCCGCGGCTCCTGCTCGTAGCCGTAGAGCCGCGCCATGGCCGTCGCGATCGCGGCCATGCCGGGCGCGACGTCTTTGGCGGTGGTGGTGATCTCCATGGCGTGCATCGGGACGGCGCTCTCGTACGCGCGGAGGCGAGCACACCTTCCGTCACGAGTCCGTCACGTGCGCCATCCTTCACGATCGCGCGCGCGCTGCCAAGAATCACGGGCGGGACCGAGAGCGGCCTCACGCGGGGATCATTCGAGGTTCACCCATCGGGGGTCGCTGGCGTCGAAGTGCTCCCGCTTCCAGATGGGCACGGTCTCCTTGAAGCGGTCGATGGTCAGCCGGCAGGCCTGGAAGGCGGCGTCTCGGTGGGCAGCCGAGGCGGCGACGACCACCGCGCGCTCGCCCACCTCCAGTGGGCCGACCCGGTGGGTGGCCGCGAGGCGGACCCCTTCGATCTCGGCGGCGACTCCCTCGAGCACTCGCCGGGCCTCCTTGGGGGCGAGGGTGTCGTGGGCCTCGTATTCGAGACCGGTCACGCTCTGGCCATCCGCGTGGTTCCGGACGACCCCGACGAAGAGCGCGATCCCGCCGGCACCAGGGTGAGCCACCGCGTCGTAGCACTCGTCGATGGAGAGCGGGGTCTCGCGAATGGCCACCAGCCGGACCGGGTCGTCGTCTGGGGCGCCACCCGCCACCGGCGGCAATACGTCGACCTCGTCGCTGGGGTCGAAGCGGGCACCCTTCGCGGCGAAGTCCCCGTTTCGGGCGAAGCGCATCCGCGGCAGATGCGGGGCGAGAGCCGGGTGCCGCTCGGCCAGCAGCGCGCGGAGCGCGTCCTCGTCGAGGGTCGCCTCGGGCTCGAGGGTCTCCTCGGAGCGCTGAGCGAGCTCCCGGGCGGCGGCGTGGTAGCGGACCTTCACGGGCCCAACCTCCCTCGGCGCCGCGAGGCTGGCAAGCGCCCTGCCCCGTGACTGCGAGCCCATCCTGCATTATCTGAGAGAACCGTGGCCGAGACCGACCGCAAGACCCCCGCGCCGAAGAAGACGCCTCCGAAAGCGAGCGAGGACGTCGTCCTCGTCCACGGCCGGACCGAGGACGGCAAGGGGCTCGAGGTCCTTCGCAAGAAGGGCGACGAGCTGAGCGCTGGCCAGATCCGCCCCGTGGAGGACGGCAAGCCGCTCACCGGCGACCTGGTGAAGCTGACGCCGCGGCCAGAGATGCCGCTGCTCTGCGACGTAGACGTGGAGTACGAGGCACCGCGGCCGAAGAAGGCCGAGCCCGGGCCCGCACGTGTGGCCTCCACGGCCTATCGGAAGGGCTGGGACCGGATGTGGGGCAAGCCACGCAAGCCACGCGGGAAGGCGAACTGATGCGAGGGCTGGGGGGGCTCCTGGTCGCTGCGCTCGCGCTCGGCGCCTGTGGCGACGATGACGGCGATGGTGTGGACGCGGCGACGGTCGAAGACGCCGCGCTGCCGGTGGACCTGCCCACCGCGGATGCGCCGCCGAGCGACATGCCCGCGCCCGAGTGCGCGCCCTGCCCCGCCGAGGCGCCCTGGAGCTGCGAGCGGTGCCTGCCCGCGCCGCTGCAGGAGGTCACGGCGACGATCCTCGACGGGACGATCGTGATCGCCGGCGGCTTCGAGTCGACCATCCGGATCGTCGGCACCGTGCGCCAGCTCGACCCGGCAGAGGGCGCCTGGCGGGAGCTGCCCGCCCTCCCCGCCATGCGGCACCACCTGTCGCTGGTGGCGATGGACGGTGACCTCTACGCCATCGGCGGGATGGACAGCCTGGCGTTCGAGGCGTTGTCGGATTGCTGGGTGCTCCGCTCCGGCGCGAGCGAGTGGTCGGCGATCGCTTCGCTGCCTGCGCCGAGAGCGGCGGCCGGAGCCGCGGCGATCGGCGGCGAGATCGTGGTCGCCGCCGGACAGGGCCTGGGCGCGAACAGCGACGCGCAGCTGGCCGCGGCCGCGCCGGCGCTCATCTACGACCCCGACGCCGACGAGTGGCGTGAGGGCGCGCCCATCCCGACCCCCCGAGAGCACGTGGCGAGCTTCGCCCACGATGGGGAGCTGTGGATCCTGGGCGGTCGATCGATCAGCCTCGAGCCCACGATGGCAGTGGTGGAGATCTACGACCCGGCAGCGAACGAGTGGCGCGAAGGGCCGCCGATGCCGACCCCGCACGGTGGGTTCGCGGCGGCGGTGTTGGATGGGGTCGCCTACGTCGGCGGCGGCGAGGAGCGCGACCGAGCGCTCCAGACCTTCGAAGCGCTCGACCTGAGCACGGGCGAGTGGTCGACCGCTGCGCCGATCCCGACGCCGCGCCACGGCCACGCGATGGCTGGGCTCGATGGCCGGGTCTGGGTGATCGGCGGTGCCAACGAGCCCGTCTTCGCCGCAGTGCCGACCGTCGAAGCGTTCACGCCCTGATCGATGCTGCGCCACCGTGGACACCGGCTTCGCTTCGAGGCGAAGCGCGCGAACCTCTCGGCGCTCCTCCGTGAGCGATTCGTGGAGGTCCCGCCGGACGACGCGACCCGGCAGTGGATCGACGACGCGATCGACCGACCGAACAAGGCGCTGGCGCTCGCCGCGCGCGCGGTCGCTCGAACGATGCTCAGCGACTACGACGCCAACGCGCTGGCCGGGACCCATGACATGCGCGTGGTGGGAACCGCGCAGCTCGAGCGGCTGCTCGGGGCCGTGAAGCTCTCGCCCGGCGGGCGACTCCTCGACGTGGGCGCGGGCGACGGTCACGTCACCGCCGAGCTCGCGCCCCTTTTCGACGCGGTGGAGACCACCGAGCTCTCGAAGGGCATGGCCAAGCGCCTCCGTGAAAAGGGCTACCCCTGTCACGAAAAGGACCTGGTCCACGTCCGGCTCGAGGGCGTCGAGCCCTTCGACGCGATCACGCTGCTCAACGTGATCGACCGAACCAGCCATCCGATCTCGTTGCTGGAGAACCTCCGTGACCTGATGGCCCCGGGCGCGTGGCTGCTGATCGCGACGCCGCTGCCACTCGCACCCCACGTGCACGTGGGCCCCGCGACGGTCGACCCGGAAGAGATGCTGCCGATCGACCGGCGCAGCTGGGAACACGCCGCGAGCACGCTCGAGGCGGACCTGCTACGGCCGCTCGGCTACGACGTCCGCTCGCTCTCGCGGGTCCCGTATCTGTGCCGGGGCGGGAAGCGCCAGCCGGTGGTGCAGTTGGACGACGCGTTGTTTCTCTGCACCCGCGCCTGAGCTCGGTTGTCGGAGGTCCGCGGAGTCGGTCTACCAGGAGTTCCGCAGCTCCCGCAGCTTCAGGAACACCGTCTTCGCGTCCGGCTCTTCGGGCAGATCGTCGAAGCGCTCGCGCAGCTTCGCGATCACCGTCGGGCTGTGGAGCCGGAAGAAGGTGTTGATCTCCTTCTCGAGCGCGAGCGTCGTCACGAGCGGGTCGTTCGGGTCCTGACCGCTGACGTCGCCCATCAGGGCCTTCGCCTTCGCGTTGTCCGGCTCGCGGTCCAGCGTGAAGCCCAGGTTGTTCTCGATGTAGTCGTGGCCGGGATAGATGAGCGTCTCGTCCGGGAGCTCGGCGAGCTGGCCCGCGAAGGTCTGGTAGAGCTCGGCGGGGTGGCCGCCGTTGTGGCAGTTGCCGGCGCCGGCGTTGAAGAGCGTGTCGCCGCAGAAGAGCGTGGGCGTGTCCGTCCGCGAGAGCAGGCAGACGTGACTCATGGTGTGTCCCGGTGTGTCGAGGACCTCGAGCTCCACCCTCTTGCCCACCTGGACGACGTCACCCGCCGAGAGGCCCCGGTCCATGTCTTGGATCCGATCGCTGGCGCCGGCGTGCGCGAGAATCGCCGCGCCCGTCGCCGCCTTCATCGGCCCGTTGCCCCCGATGTGGTCCATGTGGTGGTGCGTGTTCAGCACCTGAGTGACCGTCCACCCCTTCTCCTTCGCTGCCGCGAGACACTTCGCGTGGTCCAGCGGATCGATGGCGAGCGCCTCACCGGTGTCGGGGCAAGCGATCAGGTAGTTGAAGTTGCGGAAGGGGTTCGCGGTCCAGAGTTGCTCGACGATCATCGCTCGCGACTCTGGCGCCGAGCCGCTCCCTTGCCAAGGGCCTTCAGTCGCAGGGCCGCTCGGCCACGCAGTTGGTGGAGTCGGCGCAGACGAGCTCGCTCAGGTCGGCGCTGAAGCGATAACGGGAGTCGAAGGGATAGTCGGTGCAGTCCATCGACTCCCGCCCGTTCGCGTCGATCGGTTTGTGGGCGGAGTCGCCGAGGAACTCGACCGTCCCGTCCTCGAGCACCGTGGCCGCCCCGGCCGGTCGGTGGGTGTTGACGTTTCCGCTCGAGAGCACGGAGATGACGAAGGTCGCGCTGGTCAGCGAGCCATCGCTCGCGTCCACCCGGCCGACGACCGAGACCTTCGCGCCTCCGCCACTGATCGCGCCGGGTGCGTAGCTCGAGAGCCAGCCGCCGTGCCCCTCGAGGCCGGTCCCGCCGCCCACGATGGTGTAGACGACATAGGCCACGTCGCCGCCGTCCCAGGTGATCGCCTCTGCACGACCGTCCGGGCCTTCTGTCTCGTGCTCGGAGCACCAGACCATGACCCCGTCGTCGAAGCGCGCAACGATGGGGTTCTGGTTGTCGCCGCTCGCCTGCCGCCAGCCGGCGTAGAGGGTCGAGCCGCCGACCGTGACCGATGGAGCGCCAGCGAAGTCCGACTCGGGCGAGTCGCAGCTGACCCCGTTCACGCCACCTTCGACATGAGCCGACTCCCAACCGTCCGCCCCGGTACCGGGTGGCGGCCGGGGGGTGAACATATCGGCCTCGGGGGCGTCCCCCGGATCGTCATCGCCCATGCCGTCGTCCCCACACGCACCGAGGAGCAAGACGAAGAGAGTGAGGCGCCACATGGGCTGAAGAATAGCAGCGGCGGCGAGCTCAGGCCGCGATGGTCTCGAGGGTGCGTAGCTGGTCGCCCGTCAGCCGAAGGCTCAGCGCGTCCAGGTCCTGTCGCATGTGCGCGCGGTCGCTCGTCCCCGTGAGCGGGAGCATGCCGAGCTGACGCGCGAACGCGAAGACGACCTGGGGCACGGTCGCCCCGTGGGCGCTCGCGATCGCTTTCGCGGCGTCGCTCGCGAGCACGTCGCGGTTGGCGGTCAGCAGCGAAAAGCCCTGATACGTGAGTCCTCCCTCGTCACAGCGTCGCCGAACACTCGCGTCCCAGCCACGGCTGGCGTAGCAGCGGTTCTGCACGAAGGTGGGTTTCACCTCCGCCAGCCCGAGGAGCGCGTCGAGCTGTTCCCCGCTGACGTTGCTGACCCCGAGGTGGGTCACGCGCCCCGCCTGCTGGATCGCCTCCATCGCTCGCCAAGCGCTCTCGTCCGCGGGGCCGAGTCCCTGACGGCGCGACGGTCCGTGCAAGACCAGCGAGTCGATGCGCTCGACACCGAGGTGCTCGAGCGAACGCTCGAAGGATTGCAGGACCTGGTCGCCGATCGGCGCATCGGGATCGTAGGGGAGCCGGTCGTCTTGGCCGCCCCGAAAGGTGAACTTGGTCTGCAGGAAGAGATCGTCGCGACCGACGCTCCCCGCGTCGAAGGCCTTCGCCAGCGCCGCGCCGACCCCCGCCTCGAAGTAGTGCTTCCGCTGGTTTGCGGTGTCGATGCCGCGAAAGCCGGCGTCGAGCGCCTGCAGGACGAGCGACTCCGTGCGCTCCTCCTTCCAAGCCGTGCCGTAGAGGAAAGGCGGTGCCATCGAGACGCTCATGGGCGCTCTCTAGGGCCGATCGCGAGCGAACGCGAGGGTCAGGCCGCCGTGCGCTCGACGGTCGTGACGTGCTCGGAGACCACCGAGCGGTAGCCCGTGGCGGCGGTCTTGAGATCGAGCGACGCGGCGATGTTGCGCTCGATGGCGCGACGGTCGCGGGCGTAGGGGAGCCAGGCGCGAGCCAGAGCTCGCATGTTCGGCAGCCGGTTCTCGCGCTTGCGCGCGAGCATCTGGGCGACGATGGCGTCGAGCTCCTGACTGACGCCGTCGACCAGCAGGCCGACCCTCGGTGCGTCCTCACGGATGATGGCGCGCAGCAGGTTCGTCACGGTCGACCCCGAGTAGGGCAAGCGACCGGCGAGGGCCTCGAAGACCATCACGCCGAGCCCGAAGATGTCGGCGCGGGCGTCGACGGCCGGGTTGCCGGAGGCCTGCTCTGGAGAGACGTACGAAGGGGTCCCGTAGACCCGGCCGCGCTCACGCTCGACCTCGTCGGCCGGTGCGGTCTTTGCGGCGCAGACACCGAAGTCGAGCAGCCACATGCGGAGCTCGCCCTTGGACGTGCGGTCGAGGATCACGTGCTCGGGCTTCACGTCCCGATGGATGTAGCCGGCGGCGTGGGCGCGGTGCAGCACGTCGGCGACGCGCAGGGTGATCGCGGCGACCACGGGCACCTCGAGCGGCCCCATGCGCCGAAGGATGCGGTGCAGCGGCTCACCGTCGATCCGCTCCATCACCGTGTAGGGCGATCCGTCGTAGAGGATCCCCTCGTCGATGACGGGGACGATGCTCGGGTGCGCCACACAGCGCGACACCTCACCCTCGCGACGCAGACGCCGAGCCAGGTCCGGATGATCCGCGAAGATCGGCCGGAGCGTTTTCACCACCACCGGGTGACCGTCACTCAATCGCGTCGCTTCGAAACACACGCCCGTGCCACCGATGCCGATGACCCCCCCGAGCGTGTAGCGAGCGTCGAGCGTCGTTCCCCGCAGCTCCTGTCGTTCCTCCGACGCCATGACCCGACCTTCCGCAAGGGACCGTCAGGGGTCAAAAAAGCGGTCAATCCACGATCGTCGCGTCGGCGGCCCCAAGACCGCTCTGGACCGCGTCCGGGTCCACCACCCAGCGAAATCGGTCGACGAGGACGGGCTCGCAGCGCTTGTCGAGCGGGTCGGCGATGCCGATCACCCACCCATCCACCGCGCTGCCGTCGGCCTTCACCCGAAAGCGGATGAAATGCTTGTAGCCCGGGTGCGCGAGCGCGGTGAAGGCCTGCGTCTCCTCCAGACCGAGCCGAGTCAGCGCCGCGAAGTAGCCGCCGAAGACCAACCCCCCGGCCACCATGGCGCCCGTGAGCGCGAGGACGCCCCCGAGCCAGGCGTTGGGCTGGAGCTCGAGGTGCTCCGCCGCGAACGCGAAGACCTGGAGTGTCCCCATCGGGATGAGCGATGTGGTCGCCCCAGCGAGCGACGAGAGGAACGCGATCGGTAGGACTGGCCCGTCTCGGACGCCGCCGAGGAACGCATAGACGAGTGCGGTGACGATCCCCGCGATGACGGTCGCGATACCGAGACCGTCATGGCCGGCCCACCAGCCACCGATGCCGAGGAAGGGCGCGTAGAGGAGCCCCATGATCACGTGAGGGATCAATCCGGCGCGCCCGAGCGCGACGTACCACGGCACCTGGCGCAGCAGCTGCTGGGACTGCTTCGCGTCGGGCCACTCGACTTCGGCCTCGTTTCGATCCGGGTCCTTCTGGATCGGCGCGGGATGAAGGAACGCACCACCGCCGCCGGCAGTCACGTGCAGCGCCTCGCCGACCTTCTCGCGGCGGTAGTGGTGGATGTCACCGCTCAGCAAGAAGGTGTCGTCGACCTCGGGATCGAGGCCGAGCGCTTCGACCGTCTCGTGGCCCGTGGTGCTCGGGCGCCCGAACGCGAGGTAGGGATCGGGCAGGAGCGCCCAGATCTTCGCTCCTCCCTTCTTCTTCGCGGCCTCTCGAGCGTGGCGGATGAAGGTCCGCTGCTGGGCGTCGACCTTGCGGAGCTGCCGGTCCGCGCCGATGAGCAGGATCCCCGGAGCGATGGGAAGCACCCAGTAGCTCGCGGACTGCATCGCGCGATAGCCGTGGAAGACCATGGCGTCGGCCTTGTCGCGGGCCTCTCCCACGACGATGTTCTTCACCAGCTCGGCGGCTCGCCCCGCGATCGAGGTGTCCGCCGAGCGGGTCATCCCGGGCACGACGGCGTCGTCTTCGTCGAAGCGCTTGTAGCGGAAGAGCCGGCTGAAGCCGTCGAGGCCGTCGTACCAATCGTGGTTGCCCGGGATGCCGAGCAGCGCGCGCGCCACGCCGTCTTCGCCGACTTCGTAGAGCGCCTTGTTGAAAGGCACCATCACGCGGTCGTGGATCTCCCGCGCGGTGGCGACCGGGTAGGCCGTGTCCCCACCGAAGATCAACAGTTGCCCTCGAGGCGCGAGGAGCTCGCCGAAGCCCTCGGGATCCGGCACCCAGGCCTCGCGCGCGATGAGCCGAGCGACGGCCTCCGTCACGCCCGCGTGCTCGCCCGAGTCGGCGAGATAGTCGATCCAGAGATCGTTCTCGAGCGCCTCGGTCAGCGTGGGCGCGTCCGGGTTCGACGCTCGAATCCTCTTGGCGATGCGCTCGGTGAGCACCTCGGGCGGGTCGGGCCGCATCCACTCGCGACCGTCGATGCCGTCCGAGGCGATCGCGCTCGCGGCGAAGTGTCGCATGTGGCCCCAGAGCGAGCGAAAGCCGTACCAGGCGATACCCGGCGGATCGGCCATGCGACGCGTGAAGCGCCGCCGAGGCTTCTTCGTCGCCGCTTCGAGCTTCAGCGGCTCCGGCTTCGCCTTCCCACCATCCACGCCGCGAGCCTATCAGCGCGCTGCGACGCGTAGGGCGATCAGATGTTCGCGGCGGTTGCGGCGACCGGAGTAGTCCCGCCGCCCCTGAGACGCGACCGCGAGCACCGACAACCCGGCGATCGGTGCCAGGCGTTCCACCTGTCGTTCGGCTTCGATGCGCTGATCGCCGATCTGGCCGTCGCCGAGGAGCAGCACCGCGTGACCCTCGTCGGCGAGGACCGCCCGCATGGCCTTCAACGCATCGCCGAGCTCGCGATCCCATCGCGACACGCCGGCCTTCCCCTGCAGCGCGCGGCGTGCGCCGATCTCGCCCTCTTCGAGCGGGGTGGGCTCGAGGCCGAGCCAGGGGTAGCGGCGCGCGTGGTGGTCCACGTAGTCGTAGGTTCCGGCGTAGGGCGGCGAGGTCACGATCAGATCGATCGGCTCGCGCCCTTCCATCAGGGTCGCCAGGTTGCGCGCGTCGCCCTGAGCCATCCGCGGGCGGTGGACCTCGTCGAGCTTCCGGCAGGCTGCGCTGAGCTTGCCCCAACGCTCCTCGAGCTCCTTCGCGCGTCGCAGGAAGAGCTCCGTCGTCAGGCCCTTGCGGATCCGCCGCTCGGTCTCGCGCCCGTCGGTGTCGGAGCGCTGCTTGGAGACCTTCATCAGGATCGACGAGAAGACCATCTCGAACGCGCGGCGATCCTCGTCGGGGAGCTCGAGGATCTCCTCGCGCAGCCCCGCGAGCTCCTTGAGCACATGGGGCGCGTACCAGCGCAGCTCTTCGCCCTTCAGCGGCGCCCGAGCGTCGACCCGCGCGCGCACGCGCTCCTCGGAGCGCGCAGCGAGCCGGCGCGCGGTCTCGAGGAACTGGTCCCGCGAGCGCTTCCCGCGGAGCGTGGTCTTCACCTCCGCCACGCGCAGTGCGAGCGGGTTCAGGTCGACGCCGCGGCTGCGGCGGCCGCAAATCATCGCCTCCACCAACACGGTGCCGCTCCCGCAGAAGGGATCGAGGATCGCGTCGCCGGGCTTGGAGAAGCCTCGGATCAACGCCCCCGCCAGCATCGGGTGCATCTTCGCGGGGTAGGTGTGGAAAGCGTGGGTGAGCCGGTCCGGGTCCATCTCGAGCTTGTCGAAGGCGCCCTTCAGGATCTCCACGAGCCGGGGATCACCGCGGACCTCGGTGGTCGGCGCCCGCTGGGAGAGCGCGCGCTTCTGCTTCTGGCCCCCGCGGCGGTCGCGGCCTTTTCGGCTCGGGCCCTTTCGGTCGCGGCTCACGACTCGCTCCGTCGCGGGAGACCGAAGAAGCGGCGCAGCGCCACGTACGCCTCGGTGCGCTGCCCTTCGGCATCACGGGCCACGAAGGGGTCCACGTGGACGAAGGGCTCGGTCGACTCTGGCCCACCGAAGGTGAAGACGGAGAAGAGTGGATCGCGACCGTCGCGCGGGACGCAGTCGAGCTGTCGCAGCGGCCTCAACCCCACGGCGCGGCCACCATCGAGGGCCCGCTCCGGATGGCGAGCGTCGCAGCACACGACGGCGCGCCCCTCGCTCGCGAGCAGGGGCGCCATCGCGGCCAGGTAGTCTTCGACGCCGCCCCGAAGCTCGACACGGGCGTGGGCGCGCTGCGGGTGTGGTGAGGGGGTGCTGGTGCCAGGTGGCATGTAGGGGGGAGTCCCGCTGATGAGATCGAAGGGGCCACCCGCATCGCGTGCGGCAGCCTGAGTCGTGGACTCTCGGAGATCGCCGTGGATCAGTGTGATGCGATGGCCCTGGCCGTTCCGGTCGACGTTCTCGCGCGCCAGGCCGAAGGAGAGCGCCTGCGCCTCGACGCCGACGAGCCGGGCCGACTCGAGGACGTGTGCTTCCATGAGCAGGACCGACCCGATGCCACACCCCAGGTCGAGCACGCGCGTCGCGTCCGGCGCCGCGCGGAGCGCCTCGCGGGCGGTCAGCACGTCGTCGAGCGAGTAGCGGTGGCCGCCCTTCAGCTGCCAGACGTCGAAGCGTCCGGTCAGCGGGTCGTCGGTGCGCGGCTCGGAGCGATGGTCCAAGGCGGCCGCCCTGGAGGGCGCGGTCAGAAGTTCTCGCAGTTGATCAGCTTGAGCTGCGCCGGCATGGAGCGCTGCATCGGGAAGGTCACGTCGCGAACGATGTCGTTCGGCGCCGCCGGCGCGCGAAGGTTCCGGCAGAGGAGGGTCGTGACCAGCTCCGGGCCGAACTCGCCGTCGTCGTTGAAGGTGAAGGACGAGAACTGGCAGGGCTGGTCGTCGGTCGGCGCGACGTTGCCGCAGGCGCCGTAGGTGCTGCCGCCATAGGTGTTTCCGTTGTCGCGGATCTCTACGCGGCAGCTCGAGCCGAGCACGGGACCGCCGTCGGGGCTGATCACCAGGCCACGGACGGTCATCAGCGGGTCGTTGCCATAGCCGAGGGAGAAGTTGAGGTTCTTGGTGCCATCGGCCGCGTCGACCGCGCTGCAGGTGGCGCGAATGGTCCCCATGCCCTCGACGTCCTCGCCGCCGAAGCCGAGCACGTCGACCGGGTCGGAGGCCGCGCCGCAGGCCGGACCGGAGGTGTCCAGCGGGCAGGCGACCTGGTAGCGCGCATCGACCGCGACCCCGCCGCCATCATCCCCACAGGAGAAAGCGGTGCCGGCAATCAGGACCAAGGCAAGCGTCGTTCGCATCATTCCCTCTTATTTCCTCACGAGGCGAAGGCCTCGAAAGCGATGTGTAGCAACCGGCTGCCTCTCGCGGCAAGCAAGCGGCGTGGTCAGCCTCGGGCGGCCGCGAGGGCTCGGTCGAGGTCGGCGCGGAGGTCCTCGATGGCCTCGAGGCCCACGCTGAGCCGGATCAGACCGTCGGAAATGCCCAACGCGGCCCGCTTCTCGGGGGGCACGGCGCCATGGGTCATCAGGGCTGGGTGCTCGATCAGGGACTCCACGCCACCGAGGCTCTCGGCGAGGGTGAAGACCCGCGTGGTCTCCAGGAACGCCCGCGATGCGGGCAGGCCGCCCTCGATCTCCACCGAGATCATCCCGCCGAAACCGGCCATCTGCTTGGCCGCCACGGCGTGCTGGGGGTGGCTCTCGAGGCCGGGGTGAATGACCTTCGCCACGGCGGGCTGGTCCGCGAGCCACTTCGCCAGCTCCAGCGCGCTCTCGCAGTGGCGAGCCATCCGCACCGGGAGGGTCTTGAGCCCCCGGAGCACCAGGAAGGAATCGAAAGCCGACTGAACGGCGCCGACGCTGTTCTGGAGGAAGCGGAGCTGCTCGTTGAGCGAATCGTCCGAGGTGATGAGCATCCCACCGACCACGTCCGAGTGACCGTTGAGGTACTTGGTGGTCGAGTGGAGGACCACGTCCGCCCCCAGCGAGAGGGGCCGCTGGAGCATGGGGGTGGCGAAGGTGTTGTCGACGCCGACCATGATGCCCTTCGCGTGGGCCCGCTCGGCGATCGCGGCGATGTCGATGATCTTGAGGAGCGGGTTCGTGGGCGACTCGATCCAGACCAGCTTGGTCTTCTCGGTCATCGCCGCGTCGGCCGCGTCGAGATCGGTGAGGTCGACCCAGCTGATGTCGATGCCCTTCGGGCGCATCACCTTCTCCATGATCCGGTGCGTGCCGCCGTAGACGTCGTCGCAGGCCACCACGTGGTCGCCGGGCTCGAGGGTCAGCAGGAGCGTGGTCATCGCGGCGCAGCCGCTCGAGAAGGCCAAGCCGTGGGCGCCACCCTCGAGGGCCGCCGCGCACTTCTCGAGGGTCCGCCGGGTGGGGTTGTCGGTCCGCGCGTACTCGAAGCCCGAGTGCTGCCCCGGGCTCTTCTGGGCGAAGGTGCTCGCGAGGACGATCGGAGGCATCACGGCGCCGGTGATCGGGTCGGGTTCCTGCCCAGCATGGATGGCCAGGCTCTCGAGGCGGAGGTCGTCGGTGGTCACGCCCGGCGCTTAGCCCAGATGACGCCCGATCAGCAAGCTGCGCCGTGCGTTCGCGGGAATGCCTTGATCCGTCGCTGGGGATGGCGCGACTCTCTTCGCGGATGAAGGAGCTCGCCCCGGGCCAGACGATTGGTGGGTACGAGATCGTACGACACGTCACGTCGGGTGGGATGGCCTCGCTCTATCTCGGCCGTCGTCGTGGCGTGGCGGGGTTCCAGAAGCTGGTGGCGATCAAGATCGTCCACCCGCACCTGGCGCAGGAGAAGCGCTTCATCGGCATGTTCCTCGACGAGGCGCGGCTCATGGCGCGCATCCAGCACCCACACGTGGTGCACATCGAGGAGCTGACCGAGGACCAGGGCACGTTCCTGATGGTCATGGAATACGTCCATGGCTGCGCGCTCTACGATCTGCTCAAGCGGCTCGCTCAGCGTGGGCGCTCGCTGAACCCGGCTCTGGCGGCGTGGATCGCCGCGCGGGCGGCGGAGGGGCTGCACGCCGCCCACGAGCTCGCCGACGCTCAGGGCCGATCGCTGAACGTGGTCCACCGAGACGTCAGCCCACAGAACATCCTGTTGAGCTTCGCCGGCCACGTGAAGCTGATCGACTTCGGCGTCGCCAAGTCGACCCAGCAACAGCAGCAGACCCGCGCAGGCGTGCTCCGTGGAAAGATCGGCTACATGTCGCCGGAGCAGGCCAACGGGCTGTCGCTCGACCGCCGGACCGACGTCTACGCGCTGGGCATCGTGCTCTGGGAGATGCTCACCTGCCGGCGCCTCTTCCACTCGCCGAACGAGGTGCACCAGCTCGACATGGTCCGCGCACCACGGATCGCGCCGCCGAGCGCGCACGTGGACCTGCCGGACGCGCTCGACGAGGTGGTGATGGACGCGCTCCGTCCGGATCCCTCGCAACGCATACCGACGGCGAAGGCGCTCCGCGATCGGCTGGTGAAGGCGATGCCCGAAGCCGTCACGCTCACCGCGGACGATCTCGCCAAGCTCCTCGCCACGGTGATGAGCGACAAGATCAGCGCGGCGGCGCTCCCAACCGAAGAGCTCGAGATGCCGGCGCCCGACATCGCGCCGGACGAGGGCTTCGTCGCGCAGCACACGCAGGCAGCGCCCCACGCGAAGTATGCGACGGAGGAGCTCGATCTGGCGGACATCGAGATGATGGAGCCGGAGCGGTCGAGCGGGAACTTCCTCCCGCCGCCGGACGAGGGCATCCCCTCGCTCGGCACCGGCGAGACCACGGATCTGCGGCCGCGGCTCGGCGCCGGTCTGGCGAAGGCCCCCGAGCCACCACCGAAGGAAGGGTTCTCCTTCGCCAAGGCCGCGAGCACCCTGATCTCGCTGACGATCGCGGTGGCAGCGCTCGGGGCCGCGGGCTACCTGGCCTACTCCGAGGGCTGGCTCGAGCTCCCGACCGTCGACGGCGTGGATGCCGGTGCGGAAGGGGCCGCCCCCACGGCGACGGATGCTGGCGTGCCCTCGGACGCCGAGGCCGCCGATGCCGAAGCGCCCGAAGGCCCCGAAGACGACTCGCCCTAGTCGCCCGCCATGTCACGCGTCGTGCCCGACTCGGGGCAGCCGAAGGCCAGCTCGGTCGAGGGCCGATCGGGTAGGAGCGGTACCAGGGTCCGGAGGCTCGCTCGCAGCGCACCGCTCGCGGGGCGGTCCGAGGGTCGTGGCTCGAAGAGCTGAAAGAGCAGCTCGTCCACCGCGTCGGGTAGGTCGGCTCGGATCGTCGTCGGTGGCAACCAGACCCGATCCTGCTTCGACGAGAGATGGAGCGCGTGCTCGCGCGGAAAGGGAAAGCGGCCGGTCAGCGCATGATAGAGGAGCACGCCCAGCGAGTAGTGGTCGGTCTCGGGACCGACCTCGCGCCCCTCGAGCACCTCGGGGGCCATGTAGGCGAGGGTGCCAGCCACCTGCCCTGCGGAGTCGGCAGCCGATGCTCCGATGTCGCGAGCGATGCCGAAGTCGAGCAACTGCGCCCGGTCGCCCACGAGCACGTTCTGTCGCTTCACGTCGCAATGGACGATGCCGCGACGGTGTACGTGGTCCAGCAGCGCGAGCAGAGAGATCACGAGCGTGACGGTCTGGCGCGCCGAGCGCGCCTCCTGACCGACGGCAAAGGGCAGCCCGGTCAGCAGACTCATGCAGAGCGTGGGCTGATTGGCGACTTCGAAGTAGCCCAACGGGCGGGGAATGCCGGGGTGCTCGAAACGGTGGAGCAGCGCGTGCTCCCGCTCGAGCGCCGCGCCGTGCCGTGGCTCCATCGCCACCTTCAGCGCCACGCGGCCCCAGTAGTCGTGGCGGGCCGCGTAGACCGTCGCCATCGCGCCCGAACCGAGCACGCGATCGATTTCGAAGGGACCGAAACGCATCGCGGAGGGCTCCCGCGAGCTCCGCTTCAGCGTCGGACGATTGGGCCTCAGCGGGGGTGGTGGGGTGGACCGTCGACCGGCATTCATGAGCGATCGAGGTTCAATCCCCGTGCCGCTGGAAAGCGCCTACGGTTCCGCGTGTCGCATGGGGCGAATCGCTACGAACGTGGCGCGATCCACTGCTCGCTGCGCCGCCACAGCTCCTCCTGGAGCGCTTCGTCACGGGCGAGAGCGGTGGGCTCCGCGGGTGCAGACTCGTCGTAGTAGCGGCCGCTCTCACCCACCACCGACGGGCTCGTCGCACAGTGTAGGGTGGTCTGCGCACCCTCTTCGTTCGTGATCATGAAGAGCTTCATCAGCGAACGGAACGGCCACGGGACCTTTCGCCAGACGTCCGACGCCACCACACCGGGGTGGAGCGAGTAGACCCGCACCGGTTCGCCCTCGAGCCGGCGCGCGAGGGCCTTGGCGTGCCATACGTTGGCGAGCTTCGACACCGAGTATTCGGGAAAGCCGCTGACCGTCTTCGTCGGCTTCTGGAGCGCGTCCCAATCGATGCCCTTCTTCGCGTTCACGCGAGTGTGCGCGCGGCTGGCCACGATGACGATGCGCGAGGGGTCGGCGTCGGTGCCGCTCGCGACGAGCAGTGGGGTGAGCTGCTTCGTGAAGAGGAAGTGGCCCAGGTGATTCACGCCGAAGGCGATCTCGAAGCCCTGCTTCGTCTGGCCTCGCTGGCCCGCGAGGCCCGCGTTGTTGATGAGCACGTCGAGGCGCTCTTGGCTCTCGAGGAACGCGTCGGCGGCGTTGCGGACCGAGCCCAGGTCGCTGAGGTCGAGCGCGAGAAAATGGAGATCGGCCTCGGGGTGGACCTCACGGATCCGCGCCATCGCCTCGCGCGCCCTGCCCTCGTTGCGACACGCGAGCCAGACCTTGGCGCCGGCGCCCGCGAGCTCGCGAGCGGTGACCTCGCCGATACCGGTGTTCGCGCCGGTGACCAAAACGACCTTCCCCTGCATGGGCACATCGTCGCACATGAACCTCCACCGTTTCTCCGTCTTTTCCGCTCTCGGTCGAACCCTCCTACATGGTGGCTTGAAGCCTCACGTGGGGACGTGCGTCATTGGCGGGTATGCGAACGAAAACCAATCTCCTCCCCGTCGTGTGTGGTGCGCTCCTGGCGATCGCCGGCTGCGGCGACGACGACGAGACCCCCGGAACCACGGCGGCCAGTCCAGGGCTCCTGGACAACCTCCTCTCCCGGATGGGCGGCACGATCATCCCCACCAGCGACGAGGAGCTCTTCGTGGAGGTGGTCCCGCACGTCGATGGGAAGATCTCCGCACTGGTGCTCGACGCAGATGGCGACGTCGTCGAAGGCGACGGCACGGTCGACGTCCAGCTCTCCGGCCAAGACGGTCCGGTGACGCTCCGCTGGGACGCGGTCGCCGGCGCCTACATGGGCCAGACCGATGGGGACGCGGAGATCGCGTCCGGGCCGATGAGCGTCTCGGTGAATCGAGACGGCGAGCCGCCGGCGGTGGGCCAGCTCGAGGCGGTCGCCTCCGCGCCCACGCCCGCGCATGGCGGTCGCGTGGTCGTGGCCGGCGAGTACGCAGCCGAGATCGTCCCCCACGCCGATGGCGCGATCCACGCCTACGTCGAAGGACCGAACGTCGGTCGGAACACACCGACCGCGGTGCAGGTCGAGGTCCAGGGAACCGACGGTGCGCCCCACCCGGTGATCCTCTCCTACGACCCGGGTGAGCGTCGCTACGTCGGCCAGCTCTCCGCCGACGTGACGCTCGCGCCCGGCCCGATGGGCTTCACGGTGATCGCGGACGGTCGGCCGCGACGGACCCGCGTCCGTCGCGTCGTGGCGGTGGGCCCGGCCCATGGCGGTGACGTCGTGGTCGCCGGCGACTACGCCGTCGAGGTGGTGCCCCACGACGACGGAACGATCGACGCGTGGGTGGTCGGCGAGGAGCCGGTCGAGGACGGTGCCGAGGTGATCGTGACGGTCGGTCGCGAGCGGCGCCCCGTGACCCTCGTCTGGAGCGCCGACGCCGGGCACTTCGTGGGCGCCGTCCCGGAGCCCGTTCGCATCGCGCGCGCGCCGGTCGGAGTGACGGTCGTCCACCACGGCCATCACCACCACGGCGCCGTGCTGCCGCGCTACACGGTCGCAGTGCACGACACCTGGGGCGTCCGGGTGCGGCCGAGCGCCGAGGTCCGGCTGCACGGTCACCCGCACGGCGGACCGCCCGGCTGGCGAGCGAACCCCGGTCTGATGAAGGGCCATGGGCGCATCGACATTCGTGGGCCCAGCGCGATGGTCCGCGTCCACGGTCCGAGCGGCATGGTCCGCATCAACGGTCCGAGCGGCATGGTCCACCTCCGTGGGCCGATGGGCCACGTGCGGGTCCGAGGGCCCGGCGGCATGGCGCACGTCCGCGGACCGATGGGCCACGTCCGGGTCCGGGGCGGCGGTGGCGCTCGCGTCCGAGCCCGCGGGGGCCGCGGAGGCGCCCGAGTCCGCGTGCGCGGCGGCATGGGCATGCGATGATCGCCGTTGGCGAATGATCATTCGCTGACTTGACAAGTTCTAGCGGGCACTGCACACCAGCCATGTGAATGACCATTCGCAGGCCGTTGCCGAAGGGAGCACGCGGGACACCATCCTCGCGGCCGCCCTCGCCTGTTTCACCGAACGCGGCTTCCACGGCACCTCGGTCCCCGCCATCGCGCGGGCGGCCGGGCTCGCCCCCAGCTCGCTCTATCGCCACTTCGAGTCGAAGGAGGCCCTGGTCAACGAGCTCTATCGCTCGCTGAAGGGCCGGCTGATGGCCGCGCTCGCGCCAGCGCTCCAGGGCGAGCTCGAGCCCCGCGCGATCTTCCGCCGCTTCTGGCACCGGCTGGTGCAGCTCGCTCGCGAGAGCCCGGAGGTGATCGTCTTTCTCGAGCACCACCACCACGGCGACTACCTCGACGAGGCCAGCCAGCAGCTCGAGGAGCGGACCTTCGAGCCCTTCTACGCGATCCTGGCCACCGAGCCCGCACGCGCGGCCCTCGCCCCGCTGCCACCAGAGGCGACGATGGCGATCGTCTGGGGCGCGTTCTCGGGCCTCTTCCGGGCGCACCGCCTGGGTCACCTCCGCTGGGACGACGCGCTCCTGGCCGAGACCGAAGACCGAGTCTGGCGGGCGATCCGCCGCGACGAGAGCTGATGAAGGAGTCCACGATGCCGACCGAAACCGCCCCGATGACCACTGACACCCAGGCCGAGTGGCCCACCGAAGCCCCCCGCGCCCTCGACGAGCTCGCCCGCCTCGACAGCGACGCACTCGACGGCCTCTACCGCGGGGGCCGCATGTTCGATCTGCGAGCCCTGAACGGCGCGCCGACCGGCCGCATGCTCGCGTTGGTCGGCCCGCTCGGCCGCCCGGGACCGCGTCGCCGGCTCGCCGAGCTCGCGCGCCGCGAGCACTTCCCCTGGTACGGCAAGTCCTTCCAGGCGAGCTCGGCCACGGTCGGCGAAGGCATCAACCGCGTGGTCCTCCTCGGCGACATGTACCGGTTCGAGACGCGCATCGAGCCCTCGGCGATCGATGGCGAGCCGTGCATCTTCCTGGACTACGATCTGCCCGAGAACCCCTTCTTCATCCGGGCGATCCGCGACGAGCTGCGGCAGGTCGGACCCGACCTCTACCTGGGTCCCGCGATGCTGGGCCAACGGGACCCGAAGCTGGTCCTCTGGTTCGCGATCGCACCCTGACTCGTTTCGATCGATTTTTTCGATGTGTTAGAGGGGGTCATGGCGACCGATGAAAAGACCCTCCGTTCCCTGAACCCCGCGACCGGAAAGCCGGCCCACGAAGTCCCGATCGACGACGCGGCCGCGGTCGAAGCGAAGCTGAGCCGCGCCGCGGAGGCCTTCCGCAGCTGGCGGAAGAGCTCCTTCGCCGACCGCGGCGCGCTCTTCCGATCCGTTGCGAAGGTCCTCCGCGACCAGGTCGACGAGCTCGCCCCCCTGATGACCCAGGAGATGGGGAAGGTCGACCGCGAGGCCCGTGGCGAGATCGAGAAGTGTGCGTGGACCTCGGAGCACTTCGCCGCGCACGCGGAGGGCTACCTGAAGCCGGAGGTGCTCGAGTCCGACGCGACCCGTAGCTACGTGCAGCACCTGCCGCTGGGCGCGGTGCTCGGCATTCTCCCGTGGAACTCGCCCTTCTGGCTGACGTTCCGGGTCGCGGCCCCAGCGATGATGGCGGGCAACGTCTGCCTCATCAAACACGACCCGCACGTGCCGGCGTGCGCGAGGGCGCTGGAGAAGGTCTTCACCGACGCTGGCGCCGCGCCCGGACTCTTCCAGGCGCTCTTCCTACCCACCGACCGGGTGGAGCCGGTCATCCGCGATCGGCGGGTCGCGGCGATCTCCTTCACTGGCTCGACCCGTGGCGGGCAGGCCGTCGCGCAGATCGCCGCGTCGGAGATCAAGCCGGCGGTGCTCGAGCTGGGCGGCTCGGACCCGGCGATCGTGCTCGCCGACCTGCCCGACATGGACGACTGCATCGACAAGATCACGATCATGCGAATCATCGCGACGGGGCAGTCCTGCATCGCCGCCAAGCGGCTCATCGTCGAGGAGTCGGTCTACGACACCTTCGTCGAGAAGCTGAGCGCCAAGCTCGGTTCGCTGAAGGTGGGTGATCCGACCGATGCCGCCACCGACGTCGGCCCGATGTCGCGCGCCGACCTGCGAGCCGAGCTGCACCGCCAGGTCAGCGAGTCGATCGAGCAGGGGGCACGATGTGTGCTCGGCGGCGAGCTGCCGGAGGGGCCTGGCGCCTTCTACCCGGTGACACTCCTCGCGGACGTGACCTCCGAGATGACCGCTTTCCGCGAGGAGACCTTCGGGCCCGTCGCGGTCGTCATTCGCGCGGAGGACGCGGACCACGCCCTCGAGCTCGCCAACCAGACCGAGTACGGCCTGGCAGGCAGCGTATGGACGAGCCCGGAGCGCGGCGAGGCGCTCGCGCGCGAGATGGAGACCGGCCAGGTCGCGGTCAACGGCGTCGTGAAGACCGACCCGCGCTTGCCCTCCGGCGGCATCAAGCGCTCCGGCTACGGCAAGGAGCTGGGGCCGCAGGGCATCCGCGAGTTCGTGAACTCGCAGCAGGTCTGGGTCGGCCCCAAGCAGGGCTGACAGAGCTCAGTCGACGACCGTCATCGGTCGGTCGATGGTGAAGAGCGACTCGCAGCCATCCTCCGTGATGACGATCGTGTCCGAGATCCCGCAGGTCTTGTCGCCGTCGACGGCCCACATCCACGGGATGATGTGGAAGGTCATCCCCGGCTGCAGGACCGTGGGGTCCCCCTGCTTGATGCTGAGGATGTAGCCCTCGTCCCAGCTGGGCGGGAACGCGATCCCGATCGAATAGCCCGCGCGGGTGATCAGATAGGCGCCGACGTCGTTGTCGTTGATGACGTTGCGGATCAGCAGGTCGACGTCGGAGATCGTCACACCGGGTCGTGCGAGCTCGTAGAGCTCGTCCAGCGCGGCGATCATCACCGACTCCGCCTTCTTCATGGAGTCCGACTGCCCACCGGTGCACGCGGTCCGCATGATCGCAGCGTGGTAGCGGCGAAGGCAGCCGCCGACCTCGAGGAAGACGTGCTCGCCCGGCTGCACCTCGCGGCCCTCCCAGGTGGCGTGGCCGATCATCGAGCGTGGGCCCGAGGTCACGTAGGGCATCACGGCCGGGTACTCGCCTCCTGCGGCGAACATCGCGCGACTGATCTCACCGGCGATCTCGTTCTCGGTCACACCGGGAGCGATTGCGTCGAGCCCCGCCTGCATGCCCGCTTCTGCCGCAGCGGCCGCGCGGCGCATGATGGCCAGCTCCGGCTCGGACTTTCGGACGCGCCCTTCCTCGACGATGCCAAAGCAGTCGAGGAGCTTCTCCTTGGTGTCGAAGAGCCCGCGGAAACGGTCCTGCTGATAGGCCGGGAAGAAGTAGCTGTTCCGCTCGTAGCCGACGTGCTTGTCGACGAGGTCGAACTCGCGAAGGGCCGAGTAGAGCATCTGCATCGCGTCACCGGTGTCCGAGTAGGGCCGCGTCAGCTCGACCCAGGTGCGGGCGATGATGTTGGACTCCTCCATCTTCCGAGTGATGGCGAAGGGCTCGCCTTCGAGCGGCACCACGAGACATTGGAAGTACGAGTAGCCGGTGGTCTGGTGGTCGGTGAGGTAGAAGAGGTTCTCCGGGTCGCTGATGATCACGGCGTCGAGCAGCCGCCGCTCCATCCGCTCTCGGAGCTCCCGCAGGCGACGCTCGTACTCGCCGGCGGGAAAGGTCATGTCGTCGCGTTCGCGCATCGATCTCCTCGGTCCGTGACGGTCCTTCTGCCGTCCTTGGGGGAGTCTCGAACGTATCGACCGCGGCGTCGGTTGTCAGATCCGCGCGGACCGGGGGCGCAGGTGCACCCCCGATCCATCGTGGCGCTCAGGCACTGACCGGCTCGAGCGAGTTCCGGCTCGGCTCGCCCTCGTCGGGCGGCTCGGTCACGTCGCGCAGCAGCATCAGGTCCACCACGCGAGCGCTCGCGCCGTCGTGAAAGCCTGCTTCCTCGTCCCAGGTGGCCGGGTTGCGATAGGTGCCGAAGATCCGGTCGATGATCGGCAGGTCGCAGAAGTTGTCCGTGTGTCGGCCCCGCTCGTGATGGGCGGCGTGCATCTCCGGACGCGCGGTCAAGAAGCCGAGCCACCGCGGGGTGCGGATGTTCGCGTGCTGGACGTAGGAGAGGAAGCCGATGACGGTGCCGACGACGACCGCCACCTCGGGCAGCACGCCGACGGCCCACACGAGCCCGAGGCTCCCGACCAGGGCCCACGCGAGACTCCCGACCGGGTGGAAGTAGAACGCCCCCCAGATGTCCACGCGCTCGGCGCTGTGGTGGGTCTGATGGATGCGCCAGAGGAAGGGCACCTGATGGAGCGCACGATGCCAAGCGTAGATGAGGAGCTCCGCCGCCACGAACGCGGCGACGCCCTGGAGCCAGAGCGGCGACCCGCTGAGGTCGACCAAGCGATGAGCCGCGAGAGCCTCGTCCCAGAGGAAGGGCGCGCTCAACGCGATCGCCATGTAGATGACGAAGGAGACCGCGCCCCGCAGCCGCCAGCCGCGCTGGGTCGAGAAGCGGCGCGCAGGCAGCACGAGATCGAGGAAGATGAAGAGGGCGAGGCCTCCGAAGAAGGTGAGGTCGAGTAGGTCGGTCAGTTCCATGGTGTTGCTCCCGGCGCGGGCTGCGCCTTCTCCCGTGAGGCGTGACAAACGACGGAACGTCGTTCCGTCGACCGACCAGGCCCCGTAGGCTGCGGCCGTGCGGCCGGCGTTCATCGGACGAGAGAAGGAGCGCGCGTTCCTCTCGGAGCGCCTGCAACGCGCGGGCGATGGCCAAGGGGGAGCCGTCCTCGTTTTGGGAGATGCGGGTCTCGGCAAGAGCGCGCTCCTGGACCAGCTCGAGACGGCGGCGAGCCAATTCCAGGTGGTCTGGGGGCGCGCCTGGGAAGCCGGTGGAGCCCCACCCTTCTGGCCCTGGACACAAGCCCTGCGGGCGCTGGAGCGGACCGGCTGGACCGCACCCGAGGGCCTGTCGCCGATCCTCGCCCAGGACCCGACCGAGCGGAGCAGCCTCGCGCCCGGAGAGGCGCGCTTCGCGCTGCTCGAAGCCTTGAGCCGGGGACTCTGTGACCGCGCCACGGACCGGCCGACGCTGATCGTCCTCGACGATCTCCACGCCGCGGACCCCTCCACCATCGCGGCGCTCGAGGTGGTCGCGGACTCGGCGCGCCACGTCCCACTGCTGATCGTGGCCGCGGCTCGCGAACGAGAGCTCCGATCCTTCCATCCCGCGGCCTGCGATCGATTGCAGCGGCGAGCGGGCGTCGTGCACTTGAAGCCGCTCGACGACGACGAGGTGCGTCGCTACGTGGCCGCGGTCGGGGCACACGACGCGGAGCGGCTCGTCCGTCGGAGCGAGGGGCACCCGCTCTACCTGCAGGAGCTGGTGCGCCTGCAATCGGATGTGCCCGGCGCCAGTGAGTTGCCAGCGAGCATCGAAGCGACGCTCGGAACACGACTCGACGCGCTCCCGGAGAGCGTTCGGCAGACGATCGCGATCGCCGCGGTCTGGGGCCGCGAGGTGCGGGATGACGACCTCGCCGCGGTCCGACCGGAAGTCGATGTGACGAGCCACCTCGCGGCGGCCAAGGCCGCCGGGCTGCTGCGCTCGGTCGACGTGGACGGTTGCCCCGGCCACCGCTTCGGTCACATCCTCCAGCGCGAAGCCGCCTACGCTCGGCTGGACGATCCTTCGACCCACCACGCCGCGATCGCCCGGCGGCTCGAGGCTCGCCCCGAGCCGCCGTGGATCGAGATCGCCCACCACCTCCGCGCAGCCCGTCGCACCGATCGCTACCCAGCCGTGCGGGCCGCCGCGCGGCTCGCGCACGCGCGCCTCGCGTTCGACGTCGCGCGGGACCTGGCTGAAGAAGCGGTCGGGATCGCCCCCGCCGACGAAGCGATCGACGCATCCATCGCGCTCGCCGAAGCACAGCTGCTGCTCGGTGAGATCGAAGCCGGGCGCCGCACCTGCCTGGAGGCCGCGGAGCGGGCGGAAGCGGCCGGTGACTCGCGCGCGCTGGGAAGGGCCGCGCTGGCCTATGGCTCCGTGATCGTCGCGGCACAGGTCGACGACCAGCTCGCCGAGCTCCTTCGACGCAGCCTCTTCGCGCTACACCGCGAGGGCGCCGACGACCCCGCGACCCTCGGCATGCGCGCCGAGATCCTCGCGCGCCTCACCGCCGCCGAGCACCCGGCTCCCGAGCCCGACCTGGACACCGCGTTCGCCCGAGCGCGGGAAGCGGTATCGCTCGCGCGAAGCGTGGGTGACCCGGGCGTGCTGCTGCGGACGATGCGACCGGCGATCGCGGTCTTGATGGATCTCGGCGACCCCGTGGAGCGACTCGAGATGAACGTCGAATACGTCACCATCGCCGAGCGACTCGGCGAACGCGTGGAGGTCTGGCGCGGCCACACACGGAGCGTGTTCGACCGCTGGGAGCTGGGCGACTTCGAGGGTGCGGCGCGGGCCATCGACGCGGCCGAAGCCGCGGCCGAGGCCGTGGGCTTGCCCTCGTACCGCTGGTCACCACCGGCGCTGCGGGCCGGGATCGCGGTCCACCACGGCGACTTCGCAGGCGCAGCGGCACGGCGGCGGCAGGCCGCGACCTTCGCCCAGGCGAGCAAGGACGCCCAGCCGGGCCGCATCCTGGGGACCCAACGGCTCTTCGAGGCGCTCCTGCGCGGAGAGCCGCGGCGCTTGGAGACCGCGATGGCGGAGCTCCGTGGGCTCCCCGGAGTCGAAGGCGGGTGGCTGACCGAGCTCGTGCTCCCCGTCGTGTCCCTCGCGCTTCGTATCCACCGCGGGGAAACGGTGACCGTCGCGCGGCGGCGGGTCGACTACGCCTTGGCCTTCGAAGATCGCGGCATGTACGACTGGCTCGCGCACCCACTCGCCCGGACCGACGAGCGCGACGCACAAGGGGCGCTCGCCGATGCGCTCGGAAGGCACCGGGGTCGTTGGTGGTGCGGAGGCTTCACCGGTCATCTCCCCGGCGGGCCCGTCGACCGTGCCTACGGCGTGCTCCGCGCGGCGCGCGGTGAACTCGACGAGGCTCGCGAAGCGTTGGACGCGGCGGCGGCCGCGTGTCGCTCGGCCGGCGCGCGCCCGCAGCTGGCGTGGTGCTTGTGGGAGCTCGCGGCGGTGCGAGCTGCCCGAGGCGAAGACGGTGCGAGCGCCACGGCAGACGAAGCGCGGGTGCTCGCCAACGAGGTCGGCGTGGTTCTCGGAGCGCCCATCCGGACCGGCACGCCGAACCGGATCGCTCCGACTCCCGTGGGCTTGCCCTTCTCGCTCGAGCGCGACGGCGAGACCTGGTGCGTCACCCATGGCGAGCAGAGCTTCCGTCTCAAGGACACGCGGGGGCTGCGGCTCCTGGACCGACTGGTCACCGAAGCCGGCCGGGAGCTCCACGTCCTGGACCTCGCGGGCGCCGCGTCGATGCTGCCCGCCGCGAGCGCCGACATCCCCGCGCTCGACGAAGAGGCGAAGGCCGCCTACCGGGCCCGTGTGCGCACCCTTCGTGCGGAGCTCGCGAGCGCGGAGAACGCCAACGACCTGGGTCGCATCGAACGGTCGCGCGCCGAGCTCGAAGCCCTCGAGGACGAGCTCACTCGGGCGCTCGGCCTGGGCGGCCGTGACCGGAAGAGGGGCTCGGTCGCGGAGCGGGCGCGGGTGAACGTCCAGCGCCGACTCAAGGACGCGCTTCGGCGGATCGCCGAGCACGACCCAGCGCTCGCCAAGCACCTGGACCGGTCGCTCACGACCGGCACCTACTGCGTCTACGAACCGTGAGCTCCGCGCGCTACTCCCAGCCGCAGGTGCGCTGGGCGAGCTGCAGCTGCTCGCGCATCGTCGCCCAGTCGCTCGCGACGAACGAGGCCAGCGGCATCTCGGGCATCCGGAGCAGCCGCGTCGTGACCGTGCGAGAGTCGGCGCCGAAGCCCTGAGCGTGCTCCGTGAGCGTCACGATCGCGTCGAGGTTCTCCCCCTCGAAGTCCGGGTCCTGAGACGAGTTGATGCTGACCAGGGCCTCGACACGCTCGAGGCGGATCTGCGCGTGGCCCTTCGCCCACCGGCAACGGTCTTCGTCACGATCCGCCCACTCCATCAACGCGGTCATGGCCGCGGCGACGGGCTCGAGGTCGGGCGCGTACGCGTCCCAGCTCCCAGCGGGCGAGAGATAGAGCTGTCGCCGCACTCGGTCGGCCTCCGGGACGACCGGGTCCACCAGATCGAGCACCCGCTGGAGCACGTGACGACGAGCGCTGCGGAACTCCTCGAGGTCGAACTCGTCCCACCCCTCCGGCTGCCCCTCTTCGAGAAGGAGCATGTCGTCCTCGTGCTTGATCCATGCGGTGATGACCTGATGCGTCTTCAGCCGTAGCTGGCCGAGCACTTCGTCGCGATTCGCCGCGGCGGGCTCCTCCGGAAGCGCGCCCACCGCGAAACGCGGGAAGCGGGTGTCCGGCTCGGCGCCTTCGAGGTGACCCATCACCTTCAGCTCGGAGATGCAGATCTCCTTCCAGTTCTCCTTGGTCCCAGCGAGGACCTCGGCGATCTCGATCCGCCAGACTCCGCCCTCGCCTTCGACCGGGAGGATCTGGAGCTCCCGGGAATCGACATCGAGGTCGTGGGTGGCGACCTCGGCGCCCGAGCGGAGGATCCGCACCTTCTTCACGCGCTGGTTGCCGGTGAAGAGATCGGTGTCGCCCCCTGGCTTGGTGAAGCCGGAGGTGAGGGCGATGCCGGTGACCCGCGCCTCGGCCGGGAGCCGCACTTCGATCCACGCACCAACGAGGTCGTCGCTCCGGGAGTTCCAGGCGGTCTCCATGTCACCGTCGAAGAGCCTCGGCACCTGGGTGTCACGGTCGTGGTAGGCGGACGACACGGCCACGGCGGTCGGCGCAGCGGCGAGCAGATCCACCGGCTCGCCGAGCTCCTCGGGCTCTTCTTCGGGGGCCGAGCGTTCCCCCTCCGGGGCCGCGGTGGCCTCCGCCTCCACCGTCGGGGTCTCGGGGGCCGACTCGGCCGGGGCGTCGTCGTCGCCACACGCGAGCGAGAGACAGATGAGCAGGGCGGAGGCAGCGCGGATCATCGGCGAACGATACGTGAAATCGGGCCTCGTGGGCGGCGATCCGCACCTACTCCTCACTCCGAGGTCGACCGCAAACTCACTCGAAGAGCGCGAGCTGGCCCGGCCGGAGCGTCTCTCCGTCGACCACGACCCCCTCGAGCTGGAGCAGCATTCGCTTCCGCTCCACGCCGCCGCCGTAGCCACCGAGCTGCATCCCTGCCGCCACCACCCGGTGGCAGGGGACGACGAGCGTCAGGGGGTTGGCGTTGTTGGCCATGCCGATGGCTCGCATCGCGCGCGGGTTGTCGATGAGGCGGCCGACCGACGCGTAGGTTCGCACCTTCCCGCGTGGGATCGTTCGGAGCGCGGCCCAGACCCTTCGCTGAAACGCGGTGCCCTGCCGCAAGTCCGCCGGCAGGTCGGCGGGATCCACCGCCTTGCCGCGATCGTAGTCCCGTAGCGCGCGCCCGTAGCTCGCAGGGACGCGCTTCACCACCTTCACGTCCTCGTGAGGCGGGTCGTCGCCGCGTACCCAATCGACGCTGACCAGCCCCTCGGCGTGCCACGCCAGCCAGAGATCGCCGACCGTCGGCAGGGCGAGCCGCCCCTGATGGGTGGGCCGGGCCGTGCTAGGATCTCGATCGATGCGTGGGCTCATGGTGACGGGGAGAGGGAGCCGCTGGGTCCTCACCCTGGCCGGCGCTGCGGTGCTCGCCGCCTGCGGAGCGAGCCCCCGCATGGTGCACCAAAGCGCGTATTACTTCGAGCGTTGCCACGCGGCCGACCTCGATGACCAGCGGACCGTCGACGAGCGACAGGCCTGCTGGGCCGCGTGGCTCCGGCACTGGTCGAGCGCCCAACCCGCGGTGCGGGTGCGGTACGCCGAGCGTCGGCTCGCGGCGCTCTCGCGCGGTGAGGCGATGGCACCGCTGCCGCACGAATCTCCTGGCGAGCCAGCCCTGGCCGACGACGCGCCCGCCGGCAGCGCTCAGGTGCTCGTCGAGGCCTCGACCAACGGCGGGCCGCCGAGGATCGAGGTGGCCCCCGGCGAGGCGAACCCCCAAGGTGAGGACGCTGGGAACGAGCAGGTCACGGAGCCCGCCGACCGGGATCCGATCGATCCGCCACGACCCGGGCCCCCGCCGCCGCCGGTCCGAGAGCGCCCGCCAGCGCCGCCGCCCCCCGCGCCGATCACCGATGGGAGCCATCCGTGCACGTCGCTCTGCAACCCGCGGTGGGACGTCTGCGTCCGCCAATGCGGCGACCGAGGCGCGCCATGCGTGAACGCCTGCCGGAGCGAATACCGGGTCTGCATGGGCGCCTGCCGCTGAATTCGGGGCTTTCTCCCGGATCTGGCGCAGATTGCCGCCCGTTTGCGTCACTCCCCTCCCGCGGGCCATAGTCGGCCCGATCATGCCCCTGCCCGCGCTCAGCCTCGCGCTCGTCTTCGGATGGAGCTTCCTCGCGCTCGCGGGCCTCGCGTTCGCCTTCTATCTGGTGGCGCTCTGGGCCACCCGCCGGCATCTCCGGGACGATCCGGCGGTCGCGCCGGCCGACGCCCTGCCCCCGGTGAGCCTGCTCAAGCCCCTCAAGGGGTTGGAAGACGCCCTCGAGGAGAACCTCGAGTCCTTCTTCCTCCAGGACTACCCCGCGCCCTTCGAGATCGTCTTCGCGACCACGGACGACGACGATCCGGCCCTCGAGGTCGCCAAGCGCGTCGCCGCCCGGCATCCCCAGGTTCCGGTCCGCTTCGTCCTCAGCGACGACACCTTTGGCCTCAACCCGAAGGTCGCGAACCTCGCGGGCGCGGTCGAAGCGGCCCATTACGACCTGATCCACCAGTCGGACGCGAACGTTCGGGTCCCCGCCAGCTACCTCCGCCGCATCGTCGGCGAGCTCATCGCCGCCGAGGCCTCGGTCCTGACCAGCGTGGTCGTCGGCGTCGGCGAAGAGCGCCCCGGCGCCGCCATGGAGAACCTCCAGCTCAGCGCCTTCATCGCCCCGGCGATGTGCCTGGCCCTGCGGGTCGCGGACATCACCTGCGTCTGCGGAAAGTCCATGCTCCTCTACAAGAGCGAGCTGAACGACGAGCTCGGCGGCCTCGCCAGCGTGCGCAACGTACTCTGCGAGGACTTCGTGCTGGGCGAGCGCTACAAGGCCCTCGGCAAGAAGGTGCTCCTCTCGCCGACGCCCGTCTTCAACGTGAACTCGGACTGTGGGGTGGAGCGCTTCGTAGGCCGCCACGGCCGCTGGCTGAAGATGCGGGTCACGCTCCATCTCCCCGGCTTCGTAGCGGATCTGCTCTCGAACCCGGTCGCCCTCTCCATCTTGGGAGTGGTCGCCTCCGGCTTCGAGGTCTCGGTGATGGGTGCCGCCGCGGGCGTCATCGTCGCCAAGGGCGTCGCCGACCAGGTCGCCCTGCGGCTCGTCCGCACCCCGATGAAGTGGCGCTACGCGCTGCTCTCGCCGGTCAAGGATCTCCTGCTGCTGCCGCTGTGGGTCAACGCCGTCTTCGGCCGGACCGTGGTCTGGCGTGGGCGTCGGCTCCGCTTCGGCAAGGAGACCCGTCTGATCCCCATCGATGGCGAGGCGCCAGAGGCCGAACCCGTCCCGGCTCCCAACCCTCGATAGGGGCTGAGCGCTGACCAAGAGCCGGCGCGGGCGCTGCGCGTCCTGAGCACGCACCCTGCTGCCGTCCCCTCACGCTCGAAAATACTCCAGTATTTCCTCGGTTCGCGGACGCACCATCGCACGCACCCAGACCACCCATCACCTCACGCCGACTCTTGGTCAGCGCTCCATCACACAATCCTTCGGCGGCGCGTTGCCCGCGCTGAGCCCTTCTTCTATGGTGCGCGGCCTCCGCGCGGCGGGGCCCCTTTCCAAATGTTCGAAAAGATTGCCAATCGTTTTCAGACCTTCGTCCTCGTGATGCTGGTCTCCCTGCTCTGCGCCGTGTTCGTGCTCCAGTTCGGCGGCCCTCAGGCCGAGGGCTGCACGACGGGCGGCAGCTCGTACGCGGCCAAGGTCGATGGTGAGACCATCAGCCCGGGCGACTTCCGCGCGAGCTACCTCCTGGGTCGCTTCGACGAGTACCCGCCCGAGGAGCAGCGCCGTCGTCAGCTCTGGGCCGCGGTCCTCGACGGACTGATCGAGCGCAACCTGCTCGCCGAGGCCGCCAAGGAGCTCGGCTACGAGGTCACCTCCGACGAGGTGTGGAAGCGCTTCGGAGAAGAGGCGACCATCCGCATCTCGCTGGGTGTCGACTCGGAGATCGGCTCGGGCGCCGTCCGCATTCCGGAGAGCTACATTCGCGACGAGGATGGTCGCTTCGATCTCGATCGGACCAAGCGATACATCCAGAACTACCTCCGCCGGGACGTCGGTGAGTTCGCCGAGGCGCAGATCCTGGAGGAGCTCGCCGAGCGCATGCGCGAGACCGTCCGCTCGAGCGTGAGCGTGTCCGAGCGCGAGGTCTGGGAGGCCTACGTTCGCGAGAAGGACCAGGCGCGCATCGACTACGCCCAGTTCAACCCCGCCTTCTACCGCGAGAGCCTGGAGCCCACCGAGGCCGACCTCCGCGCGTGGATCGCCGAGAACGAGGAAGCCGTCCAGGAGCAGTACGTGGCCAACCGCCACCGCTACACCGACCTGGATCCGCAGGTGCGCAGCCGCCACATCCTCATCCGGCCCGCCGGTGAGGGCGACGACGCCGACGCGGAGGCCCGCGCCAAGGCCGAGGACCTGCTCCGCCAGCTTCGGGGTGGTGCGGACTTCGCGGCGCTCGCGCGCGAGCACAGCCAGGACACGGCCACCGCGCCGCGCGGCGGCGACCTCGGCTACCGGCCCCGCGGCCGGAGCCCCGCCGCCTACGACGAGGTGGCCTTCGAGCTCGCACCGAACACCCTCTCCGACGTGGTCCAGACTCCGCTCGGGTTCCACATCATCGAGGTGCTCGGCAGCCGCGAAGGCGACGTGCCCGAGGACGAGGCGAAGCTGGAGCTCGCCGAGGACCTCTACCGCGAAGACGTCGGCGTGACCCGCGCCCGTGAGGCGGCGGCCGAAGCGCTCGAGCTTCTCCGCGGCGGCATGAGCGCCGAAGACCTCGGGAACCGGTTGAGCCGACAGGCTCGCGGTCTGTCCCCGGAACCGCCCGTGGCCGCCGAAGGCGAAGAGATCACCCCCGAGGAGACCGAGGAGCTCGTCGAGGAGGCGCCGAACAACCCGCTCGCCCCGAAGGTCGAGGAGACCTCCCTCTTCGGTCGCGGCGACAGCCCGATCCGCGGGCCCTTCGACGCCAGCCCCTTGGTTCGCGACGTCTTCGAGCACGACCTCGACGACGCGCTCCCCGAGGAGCCCATCCAGCTCGGCAACGTCTTCGTCATCTATCAGCTCAAGGAGCGCCAGGAGGCGACCCGCGAGGACTTCGAAGGGGACGTCTCCGAGCGTATCCGCGGTGGACTGCTCGCGTCGAAGCAGCGCGAAGCGGTCGCGACCTACGTGCGTGAGCTTCGGGAGGCCGCCGAGCGCGAAGGCCGGATCCGCATCCGGACCAACGAGCTCGAGGTCACCGTCGAAGGCAACGGCGAGGTCCTCTCCGACCCGGAGGGCATCGAGTGCGGCGAGGACTGCACCTCGGCGTTCCCCTTCGGCACCATGGTCCAGCTCCGCGTCCGGCCCTCCAACGGCGCCGACTTCGTGGGCTGGTCGGGTGCATGCACCGACTCGGCGGACACCTGCCTGGTCGAGATGACCGAGGCCAACGAGGTCAGCGCCCGCTTCCGCGGCGGCAGCGCCCCGGCGTCCAGCGACGACGAGGGCGAGGACGACGAGGAAGAGGAAGAAGAGGAGGAAGAGTCCTCCTCCGACGACGAAGCCGAGGGCTGAGAGCTCCAGCTCGCCGCCTAGGCGAGCGCCAGCAGCGTGATCAGCCCGTTGTGGGCGAGGTGCGCCACCACCGATGGGAAGATCGATCGGGTGGTGGCCCGCAGCACCGTCAGGACGATGCCGGTGAAGGTCACGCTGACGAAGGGGCCCCAGGCGCCCCACTGCTGCGGGAGGTGAGCGACCGCGAAGACCACCACGGTCACGGCACTGGCGACCCACGCGCCGTGGCGACGGTCGAGCGCGCCGTACACGAAGCCGCGGAAGAAGAGCTCCTCTGCGATCGGGACGATCACCGCGACGACGGCGAGGGCGAGCGCACCGCTCGGGTGAGAGACGAAGGCCTCGACGGGCGACAGACCCGTCGACGGGATCAGACGCGAGAGCCAGGAGCCTCCGATCCAGACGGCCGCTCCGACGATCGGCGCGAGTGCCAGGATCCACCACGCCGGCCGAGGGCGGCGGATCCCGAGGGCGACGGTGCGGCTGGGCTCTTCGTCTCCGTCGGCCAGCGGCGCGAGGAACGCCACGGCGAGCCCAATCTCCACCGCGGCGAGGAGCAGCGCCCGCACCAGCCCGAGGAAGGTCCCCTGGAGCGCGGACAGCCCGACCATCGCGGCGATGAGCAGGATCAGCGCGACCAGCACCCGAAGCCACGCCGCCTTGGTCACCCAGACCGAGAGGAAGGTCGACCCCTGGTCTCCATCGGCCTCGAGCACTTCGTCGGCGAGCGAATCGAACGCCGCGGGCTTCGTCGCCGGAAGCGCGAGCCCCAGGATCATCAGCAGCCCGCCGAGGAACGCGAGGAGCACCGCGAGCTGGTTCGCCTCACCGAGCGCGCGAACCGCCATCATGCGGCCCTGCACACGGGCTGTGGGATCGGTGTGCGGCAGGCCATTCAGTCGCACTCCGTAGTCACCGGCGACGAGCACCGACTCCCACTGGACGAAGACCACGCAGCCGTGGCTCTCGGCGCGGTTCACCTTCGGCGACCACTGCTCGAACGTCTTCGAGTCCGCGACGGCGCCATCGCCGAGGTGCCAGACCTCGAAGACCACGCCGTCCCAACCGGCGGCGAAGCCGTCCTCGGAGCACACCTCGAAGAACGCCGCCTGTCCCTCCTGGAGCGACGCGCGGACGATCGGGTCATCGCCGAGGTCGCCGAGCGCGACCGCGTCGCCCCCGAGATCGACTTCCTCGGCCGCGAGCTCCCGGGTCTGAACCAGGCCGAGGCCGAGACCGGCGAGGAGTACCAACCCGCCAACGATGAGCACCGCGCGACGCACGGCCCATCATACGCGATGGCTGGCTGTTGAACTTCGCCGCCCGACGAATCGTGGTGTCCGGTGCGTGAGTCGGAGGGTCCGCGAACCGAGCAGATGCCTGAGCATCTTCGGGCGTGAGGGGACGGCTGCGAAAGCCGTGCTGGCACCGCGAAGCGGCGCCGGAGACGTTCGACAGCCTGCTAGCCTCTGGGCCGTGAGCGAGCTGGACGAGCGACTGGCGAAGCCGAGCCGACGCTTCCGGCTCTTCGCTCGCGCGTGGGCGTTGGCCGCGCTCTTCCACCTGACCCTGCCGGACGTCCGCCACCTCGAGTGGCTGATCCCGAACTTGCTGCTCGGTCTGAGCGCGACCGGGCTGCTCGTTCGCCCCGCCGCGCCACCGCGCCGGCTCGGCTGGGCGCTCTGGCTCGCCGGTCTGCTCGGGCTCCTGTGGCCGCTGCTCTTCCTCGGCGATCAGCTCACCCAGTCGGTGCACCTGAGCGTGATGGCGACCGCGGCGCTGCTCTGTGCACGAGGGAGCGACGACCGTGCGCACGCCTGGACGGTCCGCTGGGCGACCATCGCCGTCTACGGGGTCGCTGCCTTCCACAAGCTCAACCGCGACTTCCTGAACGGCGACGTGAGCTGCGCGGCCGGTGGGGTGAAGCTCCTCGGCGAGAACTGGGGCTGGACCTTCGGCCCGAGCCCCGTCGACCCCTACTGGCCCTTCCTCTTCCTGGCCGCCGAGCTCGGCCTGGTGCTCCTCTTCCGGCTGCGGCCACGCTGGGCGATCCCCCTCGCCCTGACCATGCACGTCCCGCTGACCATCGTCTTCGCACCCGCGTTCGCCTGGGTGATGGTGGCCGGCTACCCCTGCTTCCTCGACGACCACGCCATCGAGACGCTCGGCGAGCGCCTTCGCGCCCGTTGGCCCTGGGTCCTCGGCGTCGGCGGAGCGCTCGCCGGCATGGACGCCACCCTCTACTTCCAAGACCACTGGATCGCCTACCCCGCGTGGCAGGTCAGCGAAGCGGGGGTCTGGTTCCTCTGGGCCGCGGCGTGGGTCGGCCTCGGTCCCTGGAGCGACATCGACGTCCACGGCTGGCGCGATCGGCCGCCCTCACGCCCCGGCGGGGTCTTGCTCGCCGCGTTCCTGCTCAACGCGCTGACGCCCTATCTGGGTCTTCAGGTCCACCACACCGCCGCGATGCTCAGCAACGTGCGCATCGACCAGGGCTGCTGGAACCACCTCATCGTCCCGGAAGCCATTCGGCTCCGCGATCCCTACGTGCGAATCGAGCGTGCCGACCCGGCCTCAGCGGCCCGAGGCCGAGACGAGCTCATCGCGCACCTCCGGGATCGACTCTGGCCACCGCACGCCCTCCACGAGTCCATCCGCGACGCCTGCCGCCACGGCGCCGCCCCACTCGAGCTGCAAGGTCGCTACCGCGACGAACCGTTCCAGACCCCCAACGCCTGCAGCGATCTACCGATCCCGCCCGGCCACCCCGGCCTCTTCCAGACCAACCTCGAACGCCAGTGCCCCCAGCGTTGCATCCACTGAGCTCTGGGGAAGCTCTGGGGACACTCCCCCCTCTCCAAAGCCCCTGCGAAACAGAGCGATCCCAGCGACGAATTCAAACGCACGCGGCCATGGACACCACGAGCACGACGAGCGGCGCGAGAAGACCCAGCGCGACCCCCATGCGAGCTCGCGGATGATGCTCACCGAATCCCACGACGGTGTTTGAATTTCCCGCTCGGAACCCCTTGCAGAGTCGGGGGTTGTGGGAGGGGAGAGTGTCCCCAGGATTCAGCGCTGCCAGAGGCAGACGCGTTCTTTGGATTCGCGGCCGGGGTGGGAGTGGGTGGGGACAGCTTCGTGGGTGCGGGTCCAGCTGGGGAGGACGGCGGCGATGTCGTCGGGGAAGAGCGGCCAGGGGGGCCCGGTGTAGCCGTCGTCGGGGTGGACCATGGGGAAGACGAGGGTGGCGAGGACGCCGCCCGGCGCCAGCAGCTCGTCCATCCGAGCGCCCCAGCGGTGGCGTTGCCCCGGCGGTAGGGCGCACAGGAAGGTGTAGTCCCAGATGACGTCGAAGCGCTGGGGCGGATTCCAGGTGAAGAAGTCTCCGAGCGCGATCCGGGCCTGCGCTGGCGCGACGCCGCGAGACGCCCGCTCGGCTTCGAACGCGGTCGCCGCGGTCGGCGCGAGGTCGAGGCCCGTCACCTGCCAACCGGCCGACGCGAGCGCGAAGGCGTCGTAGCCGCGCCCGGCGCCGGTGACCAACGCGCGACCGGCCGGGAGCCGCTGGGCGGCGATCAGCTCCTCGAGCGCCGGCGCCGGGGCGCCCGCATCCCAGCGGGTGCGCCCCTCACGCCAGGCGTCTTCCCAGGTCAGCCGAGCCTCACTCGCGTGGGGTGCACTGGAAGCCGTACGAGATGAACTCGCGGTTCCGCTCGTCGAAGTAGAGGTAGCGCGTCTTCTGGAGCTGCTGGTCGAAATAGGACCGCGGGAAGGTGACGTCGGGGATCCCACGCATCTCGCCTGGGAGACCGGTCACCGTGATGTTCGTGCTGCAGCCATCGCACCGCGGAGGCAGGTCGGCCTCCATGGCCAGCCGGACGCACTCCGCATGCACGTCGTTGCACGAGGCATCGCGGGCGAGGCCGTCGTACTCCGCGAAGGTGCGAAGCATCGCCGCGCTTCGGAAGACCATGTCGTCCGACGACTGCGGCTGTGAGTAGACCACGACGAAGCCACCGTCTCGGTCCACCGACCGCCCCCGCCGCTCGGTCCCCGCAACGACCACACCGCTGGGGGCGTAGGAGATGTGCGGGGGGCCGTAGCGGGCCATGCCGTTGGTCACTTCGACCGGGTCGGTGGCGCCCACGAACTCGATCTGAGTGATGGTGGACTCGGAGCAGAGCGGGCTACTGCACTCCACGGTGCCCGGCATCAGGCACGTGCAGGTGGTCTCGAAGCGCAGGATGCGGAACCCGATCTTGCTCTGCGAAGGATCGGTCTCGCTCTTCTCCCGCCACGCCACACCGATGGCGATCTCGTTGCCGCGAGCGAAGGAGGTACCGGCGATGGACACGTCGTCCATGATTCCGAAGCCCAGCGCTCCCTCGACCACGGTCGCGGGCAAGTCCGGGAAGGGCGGCTCCTCGATGCACTGGCGGACGACCTCCTTCGGTCGCTCCTGCTCCGGAGTGTCGATGAGGTCGGCCGCTTGGATGCGCGGCGAGTCTTCGTCGATGGCGCAGTCACGATCGTCGTCGCGGCCGTTGCAGAACTCGGTCTCGCCCGTTCCAGCGCAGCTGGTGACCTCGGAGGTCTCGTCGACGCTCCCGTCGCAGTCGTCGTCGATGCCCATGCCGTACGGGAAGCCCGCCATCACCGGCGTGACGTACTCGATGCCGTTGCCGGTGGCGTCCTCCGCACGGTCGACCGAGCCCATGCAGTGGATCTGACCACCACGACACACCTCCGTACCGGCGACGCATGCGCCGGCGGTCGTGCCGCAGGCCGCACCCACGAAGTCCTCGTCCACGGCGCCGTCGCAGTCGTTGTCGATCGCGTCACAGACATCGGGCCGCGCGCTGCAGTCGCCCATGGCGATGCACGGACGACCGGTCGGGTCCTCGTCGATGACTCCGTCGCAGTCCTCGTCGGCGCCGGTGCCGCAGACTTCGTCGCCACCGGCCACGTGACCGTCGCAGATGCCTTCGCCGCGGAAGCAGGTCGGCTCACCGGAGCTGCAGACGCCGACGTCGGTGCCACACTCGGTGAGGCCGCAGACGGCCGTGGGGCCTTCGTCGCCGCAGCTCACCATCGAGCCTGCGAGGTTGTCGATGCACACCGCCGTCGAGAAGTCGTCGTCGTTCGCCGTCAGCCCCGGAAGCCCGGCGATGACGTGGATGGCGAGCCCATCACTGGCCGGCGTCGGGTAGGCGATCACGTACTGATCCTTCAGACCGTAGACGGCTGGCGCCGACGACGCGCGAGTCTGACCGAGCACCTGGGGCACGCCCTCGTTCGTCGTGGTCACGAAGTCGAGGGTCCCGGCCCCTGACGACTTGACGAGCGACGCGCCGATGATGGCCACGTCCCGCTCGAAGCTCGCACAGCGATGCTCACGGGAGCCACTGGTGAACGCGACCACGCCGCGGGCTTGGTCGCCCTCTGGTGTGGTCCCGGCGATCGCGACGTCCGAGACGCCGCAGAGCTGCGCGCGATCGTAGCTGGCGTCACTGACGCACTCGCCGCAGAGGCAACGGCCCCCGTCGACGCACTCGCCATCGTTGGCACAGAGGCGGTCGTCGATGCAGACGCCCGCCGAGCAGAACTGGTCGGCGCCGCACTCCGGGTCGCAGACGTCGTCGTTCTGCGTCGCCTCGATCGCCGCCTGGCACTCGGGCGCCTGGGTCGCCGTGCAGCGGCCATCGGAGGTCAGGCCGACACCCAGGAACGAGTTCGAGCGCTCCCACGGGCCGTTCACCTGAAAGACGTCAGGCTCCTCCGCGGTGGTGTGACCGACCCGCAGCTGGCCGTCGGAGCACCCGGACCGCGTGTTGATCGCCGCGATGAGACCCACGCCCTGAACGCGGTCCGTGGCGATCGACGCGAAGCTACACGTCGTCGACGCGAACTCGGGCGCGCCGGTCATCCCGGTGCCGGCCGCGGGGAAGCTCTGCCGCCAGCAGCCATCGACGAGCGTCTCCGAGCTTCGCGGCCAGGGCTGGTTCATCGCATTGTGGCCGTAGCGGAAGTCCTCTGCGAGGTTCCCCAGCGGGAACGACCAGGCGTCGTCCTCCTCGTCGGTGAACGTCACGGTCACGTCGGAGATGCCCGGAGCCACGGACACGGACGTGAGGTCCTGACCCGTGTGACCGGTCCGGAAGAAGTCCGGGTCGTTCTGGACCGCCCGCGAGTCGAAGAGCGCTCCCAGGTTCTCGTCGATCAACCCATCGCAGTCATTGTCGAAGGTGCCGATCTCGTCACAGCGCTCTTCGTTCTCGAGCACGCAACGACCGGCGAGCGTGCAGCGATAAGGGTGACAGGTGCTCGGAAAGCCGTTCTTCTCGTTGAGGGTGAACGCGCAGAGCTCATCCGGATCGAGGTCGGGGTTGCCGGCAGCCACCGTCCGGCAGTTGGGCAGCTCGAACCCATCCAGGTTCAGGATGGTGCAGCCACCGAGTGCGACACCCATCACGGCCAAAGTCAGTAGATGGCGCATCAGAACGTCCCCTCGAGCCAGAGCCCGGCAGAGTCGCGACCGACGGCGGGCGAGAGCCGAAAACTGGCCTCGCCGTCCGCCTCTTCCTCGTCGTCTCCCCATTCGGTGAAGACGGCGAAGATGATCGCCGCCGTACCCAGGAGGAGCGCGGCACCAAAGAAGATGTCGGCGTTCCTCGCGAGGTTCCGGACGTCATCCCGGTCCGATTCGTCGACGTCGCCGACTCCGCCGAAGTCGTTGTCGAGCAGGACATCGATGTCGTTGCGGCGCGAGATCGCCTTCACACCGTAGACGACACCGCCAGCGACCATGGCCACGGCGCCGGCGGTGGCGGTCCAGAAGAGCCACGGCGGCATGCCTTCGAACTCCTCGGCGAGCTCCTCGAGCTCGAACTCCACGGTCCGCTCCGCGCGAGCAGGCACCTGGACCTCTTTCTGGTTCGGAACGAAGCCGGGGGCTCGTACCTCCACCACATGGGTACCGCCGGGGACGAGCACTCGGTCGAGGTTGGTCCCGACCACGCGATCGTCGACCCACACCTCGTACTCGGGTCGGTCGACCACGATCAGAATGGTGCCGAGCAGCCCCTCGAGGAGCTGGATCTTGGCGTTGACCTCGGGCGCCAACGCGGTCTCACCGCCGCCCTCGGCGAGGAAGCGCTCGTAGAACTGCATCGCCTTGCCGTACTGGAAGAGCGCCTCGTACGACTTCGCCACGTTGTAGAGGACCTGGAAGCGAACCGGGTGATCGCCCAAGAGCTCGAGGATCTCGATGAACTCCGCCGCGGCCGCGTCGTAGTTCTCGTTGTTGAAGAGCTCGTTCGCCCGCGCGATGCGCTCGCGCGCTTCGACGAGGTTGGGATCCTCCGGCTCCGGCGGCGCTTCCTCGGCTTCCGCCTCGCCTCCGCCTTCCGCCTCGCCTCCGGAGGCTTCGTCACCGGTGGCTTCCTCAGGCTGCGCGTGCGCCGGAATCGCCATGAAGGCGACCGCTCCGATCAACACGAAACACAACCAAGCTCGTTGGGTCATCTCCCCCGACATCGTCGGCGAGATGCTACCGCAAGGGCCGTCCGAAGGCACCCGCCGATTTGGGACGCCAGGGGATAATTCCAGCGCGCCGGCTCCGATCTCTCGGTCCGGAGAAAGGCGCTATCGGAGGCTCGTCAAATGTTGATGTCGAGCAGGCCGTTCATCATGGTCGAGCCCATCGAGCTCTCCATGGTCGCCTCGGTCGTCATCGTCGCGGCGGGCTCCGCCATCGTCGACTCGGTGGCCATGGTGGCCTCCATCGCGGTGGGCGTCTCGGTCATGGTCGCCGGTGCGGTCTCGCCGGTGGCGCTCATGGCAGCCGTCGTCTCGCCCCCGCGACGGCGGCGCCTGCGCGTGGTCGTACGCTGCTCGCGGCGGTCGTCCGTACCGGAGCCCTCTTCGAGGCGAATCGTGAGGTTCTGCTCCCAGCGCAGGCTCAGGTCCTGAATCTGCGTGACGAAGCCGTCCTTGCGAGCCTCGATCCGGCGCGGCTCGCGCTGGGCGGGCATGCGCGCCTGGAAGGGGTTGGCGATGCGGTCGCCGTCGCGGACGAGCTCGGCGTCGGCGGGCTCGGTGTCGATCCGGACCCAGACCCGCTCTTCACCGAGGGGCTCGTCCTCCTCGTCCTCGACGTCGTCCTCGACCGGTTCGCCGGTGGCGACCGGAATGGTGGGGGCAACGGGGATCTGTGGCTCGGGGCTGGAGAAGAGACCCAGCGCGGCAGCGACCCCGACGCCCGCGAGGATCATCACCACTGCACCGATGACGGCGATCATCGGGAGGTTGGACTTCGGCGGGACGACCGGCGCGTCGGGCGCGGAGTCGTGCATCGCCGTGGCCGGCGGGCGGATGCCACTCTGGGCCGGTACGTCGCCCTGACCGGCTCCGGTCAACAGCGAGGACTGCATGTTGGCCGTGCTCGGCGCGTCCGCGGCGACCTCGGGCGTGTCCTGAATCGATCGGAACTGCTGGAGGGCCGCCTTGAGTGATTCGCAGTCCGAGAAGCGCTCGTTCGGGTCCTTCGCGAGCAGCTTGGCGATCAGCAGCTCGAGCTCTTCGGGGAGGTCGGGCCGGTACAGGCGGAGCGGCGGGGGCGGCTCGGTGCAGATCTTGAGGACGAGCATCGGATAGGACTCGTCGTCGAAGGGGTACTGACCGGTGAGCGCCTGGAAGAGGATGACCCCGAGCGAGTAGATGTCCGCCCGGTTGTCGATGTCCTTCTTCCCCTGCGCCTGCTCGGGGGCCATGTAGTAGGGCGTGCCGAGGGTGGTGCCCGTCTGGGTCATGCCCTTGCCGCCGCCGGCGCTGTCCTTGAACTTCGAGATACCGAAGTCGAGCACCTTCACGAAGTCGGGGTCGTTGCCGCGCTCGATCAGGTAGATGTTCTCGGGCTTCAGATCTCGGTGGATGATGCCCTTGGCGTGAGCCGCGGTCAGCGCATCGCAGACCTGGTCGAGGATGTGGAGCGTCTTGCCGAGCGGCTGCGCGCCGGTCTCGTCGATGTCGTCCGACCAGTCACGGCCGAGCAGGAACTCGAGCACCATGAACACCGAGCCGTCGTCGAAGCGGCCCATGTCCGTGACTTCGATGATGTTCTGGTGACCGATGCTGGTCGCCGCGAGCGCCTCTCGGTGGAAACGCGCGACGATCTCCGGGTTCGTGGCGAACTGCGAATGCAGACACTTGATCGCCACACGACGCTTGATGAGGACGTGCTCGCCCTCATAGACGGCGCCCATGCCGCCTTCGCCGATCTTTCGAACGATCCGGTAGCGGTCCTGGAGGACCATTCCCACCTTCGGGTCGTCTTGGGCAGCTGGTTGGAGCAGCTCCTCACTCATCGCCGTGGCCACCATATCACGCTCTGACGGGAACGACCTTCCCCATCGTGCGAACCTTGGGTGGCAGACGAGATCGACCCTTGCCCCCGCTCAGGGAGGGGTGAGCGCGTCGGCGACGAGCTCGATCTCGCTCAGACCCAACGTGTAGCGGACCGGGTCCTCCGCTTCGGCGGTCGTGACCCAGACCCGGTGCTCGCCCGGGCCGAGGTGCTGAACGAGGTGCGCGGGCTCGTCATTCTCGGGGATCGGCACGCAGTGAGCCTCCCCATCGTCGGTTCGGAGCACGAGCCCGACCGGCGCCTCACCGACGGCCATCAGGTGGAGCCGGGCGAAGGGACCGCGGGCCTCGACCACGTGGAGCGGCGCTTCGGTGACGAAGCCGACGCAATCTTCGGCGAGCTCGGACGCCGCGACCACGCCGCGGGAGGTGCCGCGCTCCTCGTGTGGGTCGGGCGAGAACCCGGGTGCGAGGGGGATCGCCCCGTAGCGAGCTTCGCCATCCACGTCCAGCTCGGGTGCCGGGGGGGGCTCGGGCGGAGCTTCGGGCTCCGGCGTGGCCTCCGCCGCCTGGACCGGAGCCTCGAGGGGCTGCTCCGGGGAGCCTCCGTCGTCGCCGCATCCCACCAGCCCGAAAGCGATGGCGGCAGCCACGCGGGCACCGCGCCCAGCAAGAGGTAGGGAGAGCATGGCGCGGAGCATTGCCGCCCGACGGCGCAGCGTCCAGCGCTCAGCGGGAGGCGCGCCGACGCTCGCGAACGGGCGGTCGGCGGACGCTCGGGGGGTAGAAGAACGCGGGCAGCCGGCCCTCTCGGACCATCGACTCGTAGGCCCCCATGGTGAACAGCCGCCGCGAGCGGAGCAGCTGGCGGGCCGTGTCCTCGACGCGCCGCAGCTGATCGGGGTCGAAGCTCGGCGAAGAGCCGTGCTCGTAGCTCATGATGTTGCCCGGCACCCAGCGGTGCATGCGGTTGCCGAAGAAATGACCCAGCTCGTGGGCCAGGGTCGTCGGCGGCGCGATCCCCGTGAGGATCACGAAGTGCTGATTCGGCCGCCATTGCAGCCGCCAGTGGACACCACGACGCCACTCGTCGCGGTTGTCGACGTCGTACATCTCGCCGACCACGAAGGCGTTCACCACCCCGCGCTCGAGGTAGCGCGCGAGTTGGTTCCGGTCGTTGCGCGAGTTCAGGACCGCGTGGTCACCAGCGAGCCGCTCGACGCCCGCATTGCGGAAGCTGAGCCCCGTCGGCGTGAAGACGCGGTTGGCCCAAGCGATCTGCTCGTCGAGCCACTCGTCGCTCTTCGTCGGCTGGCCGCCGATGTGGGTCATGTGGAAGCGCACGGGGATGACGGCCGACGACGGCGGCGCGTCGGCCGCGACCGGGTGCTCGCCGGCCCCCGCGGCGATCAGGAGCCCGAACGCGATCAGGAGGAGGGCCCGACGGGCCCGGCTCCGCTCAGGCGTCACCTTCGCTCTCGCGCGTGAACTGGACCCAGGTGCCGTGGCGAGCGTTGTAGCCGTGCCATCCGGCCGGCAGCTCGGGGGAGCTCCACTCGAAGAGCCAGCGTGCATCGGAGGGCGAGAGGTTCGTGCAGCCGTGGCTGCGGACCTTGCCGAAGTCGTCGTGCCAGTACGCGCCGTGGAGGGCGTAGCTCTCCCAGTAGTACATCGTCCATGGGACTTCTTCGACCTCGTACGGACCATCGTGAGGATCTTCGCCCGACATCGTCACCGACAGAAACTTCTTGTCGATGCGGAAAACTCCACGGGGGGTATCATAGCCCTCCTTCCCCGAGGAGACGAGCGTCACGTAGACCGGCTCGCCCTCGTCGTAGGCGACCAGCACCTGCTCATCGAGGTCGACGTGGATGTAGGTGTCACTCTCGACTCGCTCGTCGGGCTCGGTGCGCCGGGCGACGCGAACTTGTTCACGCTCGACCGCGAGCCCATCGGCCCGGACCACGAACGCTCGCCCGTCGATGATGACCTCGTCGGCGACCTCGAAGCGGGCGTACTTCTCGGCGACCCCAGCCTCGACGACCTCTCCGTCCTCGATCTGGAAGAGCGGCCGCTCCTCCCCGAAGACGAAGGCCATCGGGAGCGTTCGCTCCTCGCCGAGCTCGGCCCCGACCATGGTCGGCATGCTCAGGTCCTCGAGCGCCTCACGGTTCACGTAGTGCCCCCGGACCGTGCGCTGCCACTCGCCGCCCGGCGCCTCCTCGACCGTGTCGCGCGCGACGAAGTAGTCACCGACCATCCGTAGCGCGAGGACCTCCGGCTCGGTCTCCGGGCTGGCGCCCGTGGCGATGTCCTCCAGCTCCTGCATCAGTGGCGGCCGATAGAGCTTCGCCGCGCCGCGCTCGGAGACCATCGAATACTGAAAGGGCATCGCGCTGGTCAGGTCCGGGGCCCGCTGCGGCCGCTCGTTCGGTGACGGGCCGACCGCGAAGCCCTCGGCCGAGCAGACGTAGCCGCCCTCGACCTCGTACCAGCTGCGGTCACAGCCGGGGCCGAAGCCCCGGCCCTGCACCGGGATCGCCGTGCCTCGCCGAACGATCCCGACCACGGCCGGATCCTCGCGCGGCCGCTGGAACACGGGCGCGGCGAACTGATAGGCCATCGCGAGCGACCCGTCGAAGTCGTCCGGAACCGCCGCCTGCGGGGCCCATTCGGGCACGTCCCACTCTGCCGGCGGCTCCGGAGCCTCGATGCGCAACCCCTCTTCGGTCGCCACCACCGGTTCTTCCTCCGTGGCTTCCGGAGGGATCGGCGGCAGGTTGGCCGGGGGCGACGAGGAATCGCTCGGTGCGAGCACTCGCCACGCACCGAACGCCGCCGCCCCCAGCCCGGCCACGAGGGCCAGAGCGATCAGGGGGCGCGTCATTTCGCCCTTTTTCTTGCAGCATCCGCAAACCGGGAGCAAATAAAAGGTCGTGTTACCCGGCCTACAGACGCGCCTGGTCCACGGTGGAGAAGAAAGTCGTGACGGGGAGCTCGTTCCCCCGATCCACCGCAGCTCGACCTACGATCTCGGCAACCCAGAGTCCTTCGACGACATTCGATACATCCGCCTCAACAACACCCCCACCCAACGGGCGGTGGAGCGGAAACTCGGCATGCTGGAAGGGGGCAACGCGCTGGTCACCCCCTCCGGGACGGCCGCGATCTGGCTGACCCTCGAAGCCCTGCTCGAGCCCGGCGACGAAGTCCTCGCGCCGCTCCGCATCTATGGCGGCACCAAGAAGATCTTCGACTCCCTCGGCAAGCGCGAGGGGATCATCACCCGCACGGTCGACCTGACCAAGCCGGAGACCTGGGACGAGGCGGTCAACGAGAAGACCAAGCTCTTCTACGCGGAGACGATCTCGAACCCGTGGATGCTCGTCGCGGATCTGCCCGCGATCGCCGAGTTCGCCAAGCGCCACGATCTGATCACGGTCGTGGACAACACCCTGGCGACGCCCGTGCTCTGTCGGCCGCGCGAGCTGGGCATCGACGTCTCGCTGCACAGCGCGAGCAAGGCGCTCAACGGCCACTCGGACGTGGTCGCGGGCGCGATCATCGCGAACGAGGCGACCTGCCTGCAGGTGCGCAAGACGGCCAATCGCGTCGGGGTCTGCCCCGACCCGGAGGCCTGTTTCCTGCTCAACCGAGGCATGAAGACCCTCGGCCTCCGAGTCGCGCAGCAGAACGCCACCGCCATGGCCCTCGCCCGGATGCTCGCCGAGCACGCGGAGGTCGAGTCGGTGAACTACCCCGGCATCGCGACCGACCCCGAGCAGATGGCCGCGAGCGAGCGGACGCTGACGGGTGGCTTCGGCAGCCTGCTCTCGTTCACGCCGGAGGGCGGGGTGGCCCGCAGCCAGAAGCTGATCCAGTCGCTGCAGTGGGCGCGAGAGGCGCCCAGCCTCGGCGGCGCCGAGATGCTGGTCTGCCGCCCGGCGACCACCTCCCACGCCGGCCTCCCCGACGAGGTCCGCGAGGCGATGGGGGTCACCACCGACATGATCCGGGTCTCCGTCGGCATCGAGACGGCCGAGGACATCCTCGCCGACTTCCGTCAGGCGTTGGACGCCTCCGGCTGAAGGGTCCGGACGAGGCGCAGGGAGCAGAGCGGACGTGAGACGCTGGACTGCTGCCGCGCGCGGCGAGGGGGGACGCTGTCAAGCACTCGAGCCGGGCTACGTGGCTCATGCTTGAAGCGTGTAGGCGGCGTAAGTGCGTAACAGCGTCCCCGCCGTGCGTAGACGTTTCCCCTCTTGGCGGTGACGTCGACGCCGGGCTTCGGCGCTTCGCTTCCCTCATGGCTGGGGCGTGCTACGTCGCTGCCGATGTCCGACGAGCTCGACCGACCCTCCTTCTTCGCCCGCATCGCCATCGCCTTCGGGGCCTTCTTCCGCGCGCTCGGCAACGCCGAGTTCGCGGGGGGGGTCCGTGCGCTCGCCAAGGGCGAGACCTTGGCGCTTCCCGCTCCAGAGCCGGAGCCCGAGCCCGAGCCCGAGCCGGAGAAGCCGCGCATCGAGCGGGCGCCGACCGCTTCGGCGCTCCAGCTCCTCGCGCTCTTCCAGCGCGAGGGCCGCTTCGTCGACTTCCTCCGCGAGGACGTCGCGAACTTCTCCGACGCCGAGATCGGCACCGCCGCGCGCGTGGTCCACGACGGCTGCCGCAAGGCGCTCGACGATCACGTCGACCTCGAGCCCATCCGCTCCGAGGAGGAGGGCACCAAGATCACGCTCGAGAAGGGCTTCGACGCCCAGGCGATCCGACTCACCGGCAACGTCGTCGGCGAGCCCCCCTTCACCGGCACCCTCGAGCACGCCGGCTGGCGCGCCACGCGCATCGAGCTCCCGGCGCTCACCGAAGAGCACGACGTCCACGTCATCGCCGCCGCCGAGGTCGAGCTGTGAGCGACGCGGACGAGCTCACCTACACGATCGGCGTCGACCTCGGCACGACCCACTGCGCGGTCGCAGCGGTCGACCACGACTTGAGCGAAGGCGAGGAGATCGCCCTCGAAGTGCTGCGCGTCCCTCAGAGCATCGCGCCCGGCGAGGTCGAAGCGCGCGACCTGCTGCCCTCGTTCCTCTACCTGCCACACGAGAGTGAGCTGCCCGCGGGCGCGACCGCCCTCCCCTGGAGCCCGACCCCGGCGCACCTGGTCGGCGAGCTGGCTCGCCAGCTCGGCGGCAAGAGCCCCGGCCGACTCGTGTCGAGCGCCAAGTCCTGGCTCAGTCACTCCGGCGTCGACCGCCGAGGGGCCATCCTGCCGGTCGACGGACCGGAGGGGGAACGACGGCTCTCGCCCGTCGACGCGTCCGTGCAGTACCTCGCGCACCTGCGCGAAGCATGGGACCAGGCGCACCCCGAAGCGCCCTTCGCCGCGCAGGAGGTGGTGCTGACGGTGCCGGCGTCCTTCGACCCGGCCGCACGCGAGCTCACCGCCGAAGCCGCCCACAGCGCCGGCTACCAGAACCTGACGCTGCTCGAGGAGCCCCAGGCCGCGCTCTACTCGTGGGTCCAGTCGACCGCCGGCGACTGGCGCGAGAAGCTCTCGGTCGGCGACGTCATCCTCGTCGTCGACGTCGGCGGCGGCACCACCGACTTCTCGCTCATCGCGGTCGAAGAGCGCGAAGGCTCACTCGGGCTCGAGCGCATCGCCGTGGGCAACCACATCCTCCTCGGCGGCGACAACATGGACCTCGCCCTCGCCTACACGGTGAAGGCGAAGCTCGAAGGCGAGGGAAAGACGGTCGAAGACTGGCAGGTGCGCGGCATCGTGCAGGGCTGCCGTCAGGCCAAGGAAGCGCTCCTCGCCGGCGCTGCCGAGTCGGTGCCCATCGTCGTGCCCAGCCGCGGTCGCAAGCTCATCGGCGGCTCGCTCCGAACCGAGCTCACCCGCGCCGAGGTCGAAGCCGTGGTGCTCGATGGGTTCTTCCCGGTGGTCGACGTCACCGAACACCCCGCGGCCCGCGCACGCGGCGCGCTCACGCAGCTCGGTCTGCCCTACGCCCAGGACGCGGGCGTGACCCGTCACCTCGCCGCGTTCCTCGCACGACACGTGGACGGCGAAGGCACCTTCCGCCATCCGACCGCCCTCCTGTGGAACGGTGGGGTGCTCAAGGCGCCTGCGATCGCCGAACGGTTGACCCAGGTGATGGGGCAGTGGCTCGAGAACGACGGCGCGCCCGGGGCTCGCCTGCTCGAGGGACCCGATCTCGATCGCGCCGTCGCCCGCGGTGCCGCCTACTATGGCTACGCCAGACGCGGTGGCGGCGTGCGGATCCGGGGCGGTCTCGCCCAGGCCTACTACGTCGGCGTGGAGACCGCGCAGCCGGCCGTGCCCGGCATGGCCCCGCCCGTGCACGCAGTCTGCGTCGCCCCCTTCGGCCTGGAAGAAGGTCAAGAGGCGGCGCTGCTCCCGCAGGAGCTCGGCCTGGTGGTCGGCGAGCCGGTGCGTTTCCGCTTCTTCGGTTCGTCCGTCCGAAGGGACGACGCCACCGGCACGATGCTGCAGCGCTGGAGCGACGAAGAGCTCGTGGAGCTGGGGGCGATCGAGGCGACCTTGCCCGCCGACGATCGACCCTCGGGCGACGTCGTGCCGGTCCGATTGGGCGCGCGTGTCACCGAAGTAGGGACACTCGTTCTCGAAGCTCGGCCCCGCGAAGGGGAGCGTCGATGGAACGTGGAGCTCTCGCTGCGCGACGAGGGCTGATCTTTAGGCTTGTCGCCAGACGCCGGGGCCCCATCATCGTCACGTGAGCAAGGAGCCGGACGCCTGGAAATCCGAGGGTTTGCCACGGCCCGGAACCACGATCGTCGCCCGCTACCGGTTGGACGAAGGCATCGCCCGCGGCGGCATGTCGATGATCTATCGCGCGCACGATCTCTTTCACGAGCGCGATGTCGTACTCAAGGTCCTACCTCGAAAGCTGATCACTCCGCGCTCGCACGCGCGCTTCATGCGCGAGGCTCGACTGGCGAGCCTGGTCGAACACCCGAACGTGGTGCTCACCTACGACGCCGGGCTGATGGAAGATGGCACGCCCTACATCGTGATGGAGCACCTCGAAGGCCGGTCGCTCTACCAACGACTGAAGGCCGAGGGGACGATCCCGCTCGACGAGTGCAAAGCCATCCTGGCCTGTGTCTGTTCCGGCGTGCACGCCGCCCATGAGCGCGGCGTCATCCACCGCGACCTGAAACCGTCGAACGTGCTGGTGCTCGCCGACGGAGTGGTGAAGGTGATCGACTTCGGACTCAGCAAGGAGATCCACGACCCCGGCCCGAGCATCACCGGCCCGGCGGAGGCGCTGGGCACGCCCTCGTACATGTCGCCGGAGCAGGTCTTCGCCGACCCCGCGGACGCGCGCAGCGACGTGTGGGGCGCCGGCGTGCTGCTCTACGAGATGCTCACCGGCGTCGAAGCCTTCCCCCTCGACAAGGCACCGCCCGGTCCACGTCAGGAAGCGCTCGTGCAGCGCACCTTCAAGACCATCCTGACGGACGAACCGCAGCCGGTGAGCGAACGTGTCCCCGGGCTGCCGGCCGCAGTGGACGCGCTGATCTCGCGCGCGCTCGAGAAGGACCCCGCCGACCGCTTCCAGACGATGAGCGAGTTGGCGGACGCCCTCGCCGACGTCTGATCCTCGCGCCCGATCGCCTCGTGACGCGCGCGTTGGCGAAGCGCGCTCACAGCTCATGGGGCGAAATGCGCTCACTCATGACGGGCGCTCGTCGACCGTCCAACGTTCGTCGATTCGAACCTGTCGAAGTGTCGACACCCCGGTCGGACTCACCCCGTTTCGACGCCTCGCCGCGTTGGCACATCCGCTGCTACCGGCGGCGACATGACCGCCGCGGGCTGACGTCGATGCCCCGGCACGGTGGCGCAGTTCGCCGCCGCAATCCGCTTTCTCTCACCAAGGTGAATCACATGACCACGACTCGACACTTGCTCTGCGGACTCCTCGGACTCGGAGCCACGACGGTGCTCCTTCCCGCGAACAGCGCTCAGGCCCAGCTGCGCTGCGACGGGCGCATCGCCACCATCGTCGGCACCAACGGTGCCGACACCATCAACGGCACCAACGGCGCGGACGTCATCGTCGCGCTCGGCGGCAACGACACGATCAACGGACGCGGCGGTGACGACGTGATCTGCGCCGGTGCGGGTCACGACGTGGTCCGCGGCGGCTACGGCGACGACCGAATCTTCGGTGAGGGCGGCGACGACGAGATTCACGGCAACGCCGGGCGCGACCGCCTCTCGGGCGGCGACGGTGACGACCTCATCGAGGGCGGCACCTTCGACGACACCATCTTCGGCGGCACGGGCAACGACACGCTGCGGGGCGGCGATGGGGACGACGTCATTCGCGGCGGCGGCCACGGCGACACCATCGAGGGCGAGCGCGGCAACGACGAGCTCCACGGGGGTCCGGGCAACGACGACATCTTCGGCGGCGACGGCGCGGACACCATCTTCGGCGGCATCCACGACGACGTGATCCACGGCGAGGTCGGCGACGACACCATCGAGGGCGAAGACGGCATGGACGTCCTCTTCGGTGGCCCGGGCAACGACACCATCTTCGGCGGCCTCGACGAGGACGTCATCGAGGGCGGCGACCACGCGGACACGCTGCACGGCGACGAAGGCGACGACACGATTCGCGGCGGCGACGGTGACGACGACATCCGGGGTGGCGACGGCCGGGACTCCATCGAGGGCAACGGCGGCGCGGATCGGATCCGCGGTGGTTCGGGCAACGACACCATCGAGGGCAACCGCGGCGACGACACCATCGACGGCAACGGCGGTGACGACAACATCAAGGGTGGCGACGGCGGGGACACCATCAGCGGCGACTCCGGTGACGACCTGCTCCAGGGTGGCGAGGGCCGCGACACGATCAACGGCGACGGCGGCAACGACGACATCTGCGGCGGACCCTTGCAGGACGTGCTGAACGGCAACGACGGCAACGACATGCTGCATGGCGGCGGCTGCACCATGCTCACGCTGCCGCTCATCGGTCAGACGCTCGTGCCCATCCCCGAGACCTTCGGCTACGACGACACCCTGAACGGCGGGCCCGGCACGCTCGACGAGTGCACACCCGAAGCCGGCGACGTACTCATCGGCTGCGAGCTCTGAACCTGAGCGGCGCGCTCGCTCCTCGGAGCGGGCGCGCCGTTTCGCTTCGGCGATGCTCAGCGCGGGTCGGGGACGACCGTGTCGAGGACGCGCGCCGTCGAGAGCACGCCGGGCATGCCCGCGCCCGGATGAGTACCGGCACCGACCAGGTAGAGCCCTTCGATGTCCTCGCTCTGGTTGTGCGGACGGAAGTACGCGCTCTGCATCAGCGTCGGCTGGATGCCGAAGGCCGCGCCCTTGAAGCTCAGGTAGTCGGAGAGGAAGTCGTCCGGCGTGAGCAGCCGCGACACCGCGAGCTCGTCTTCGAGACCGGGCAACATCGTCGACTGCAGCACCTGCGCGATCGCTGCCCGGTAGGGCTCGGCGCGCTCTTCCCAATCCACCCCCGCGTCGAGGTGCGGCACCGGCGAGAGCACGTAGAAGCCGTCGCAGCCCTTCGGTGCGAGCTTCGGGTCCGTCGCGGTCGGGCGGTGGAGGTAGAGCGAGAAATCGTCCGCCAGCACCTTCTGCTCGAAGATGTCGTCGAGTAGCCCGCGATAGCGCGGCCCGAGCAAAATCGTGTGGTGGGCCACCTCCGGGTACTGACGGCGGGTGCCGAAGTACCAGACGAAGAGGCTCATCGAGTAGCGCGACTTCTCCAGCTTGCGGTCGGTCCAGCGCTTGCGGTGCTCGGAGTCGACCAGGTGCCGGTAGGTCCACGCGGAGTCCGCGTTCGACACGACCACGTCGGCGCCGAGGGTCTCGCCGCTCCGGAGCTCGACGCCGGTCGCGCGTCCGTTCTGGACGTTGATGCGCCGTACCTCTTCGCCGAGGCGGAGCTCGCCACCGAGCCCTTCGATCAGCCCGACCATCCCCTTCACGAGCGCGCCGGTTCCGCCGATGGGGAACCACACGCCCCACTTGCGTTCGAGGTACGCGATGAGCGTGTAGATGCTCGTCGTGGAGTAAGGATTGCCACCGACGAGCAGTGGGTGAAACGAGAGCACCTGACGGAGCCTCGCGTCTTTCACGTAGCGGCCGACCAGCTGCGCGACCGTGAGGTGGCTGTCGAGCTTCGCCATCGCTGGCGCGACGCGGAGCATGTCGCTCGCTTTGCCGAAGGGCACGTGCGCCAGACGCTCGAAGCCGATCTTGAAGATGGCTTCGCTCTTCGCGACGAAGGCCTCGTACCCCTCGAGATCGTCGGGGGCGAGGCGCGCGATCTGCGCCCGCATCTTCACCGGGTCGCCCGAGTAGTCGAAGAGGGTCCCGTCGTCGAAACGGATTCGATAGAAGGGGTCGACCGGCCGGAGATCGACGTCGTCCGATAGCCGCTTCCCGCAGAGCTGCCAGAGCTCCTCGAAGAGGAAGGGCGCGGTGACGACCGTCGGCCCGGCGTCGAAGGTGAAGCCGTCTTCCTCGAAGACTCGCGCCCGACCGCCGGGCTGCTCGAGCCGGTCGACGACGGTCACCCGATAACCCCGGGCTCCGAGCCGGATGGCGGCGGCGAGCCCACCGAGACCGGCGCCGATGACCAGTGCGCGCGACTCGGTCCGTGGTCGCGGGGGCAGCGTGGGGTCGAGGAGCCGGCCATCGGGGAGGATCGCTTCGATGAGGGGGCGCACCGCCGGAGCGTGGGGCCAGAGGGGTCGGCTGTCACGTCGACTTCGGCCCCCGACCGCCGACCTCCGACTCCGACCTCCGACTCCGACCTCCGACTCCGACTCCGACTCCGAACTCCAAACTCCGAACCGGGAGCTTCCGCATGGTCGCTCCCCGGCCGGCGCGATAGCTTGGAGGAACCCCATGACCGAGAGCTCCGACCGCCTCATCGAGACCATCCGCGCTGCCATCATCGGCGACGACCAGGTATTGGAGGGCCCCTTCGGGCCCCGCCGGGTGACCTACGCCGACTACACGGCCTCGGGTCGGTCGCTCGAGTTCATCGAGGACTACATCCGCCACGAGGTGATGCCGCTCTACGCGAACACCCACACGGAGTCCTCGGGCACCGGTCTCCAGACCACCCGCTTCCGGGAGGAGGCCCGGGCGATCATCAAGGAGGCCGTGGGGGGCGACGATCGCGACGTGGTGGTCTTCTGTGGCTCCGGCGCGACGGGCGCGATCAACAAGCTCATCGACGTGCTGAATCTGCGGCTCCCGAACGAGCTGCAGTGCCGCTACCAGCTCCTCGATCAGATCCCGCCCGAAGAGCGACCGGTGGTCTTCATCGGCCCCTACGAGCACCATTCGAACGAGCTGCCCTGGCGCGAGTCCATCGCGGACGTGGTCGTCATCCAGGAAGACGCCGACGGCCGCATCGACCTCGAGCACCTGCGCCGGGAGCTCGAGGCACATGCCGACCGACCGCTCAAGATCGGCAGCTTCTCGGCGGCATCCAACGTCACCGGCATCGGTTCGGACACCCGGGCCATCGCCGCGATGCTCCACACCCACGGCGCTCTCTCCTTCTGGGACTTCGCCGCCGCTGCGCCCTACGTGAGCATCGAGATGAACATGCGCGACGAGAAGGCCGACGGGCACCTCGTCTACAAGGACGCGGTCTTCCTCTCCCCGCACAAGTTCATCGGCGGGCCGGGGACGCCTGGCGTGCTCATCGCAAAGCGCAGCCTCTTCCGCAACGCCGTCCCGGCGATCCCCGGTGGCGGCACGGTCAGCTACGTGAACAGCCAGGAGCACCGCTACCTCGATGACCCCGAGGTCCGCGAAGAGGGCGGCACGCCCGACATCCTCGGCTCCATCCGAGCGGGGCTCGCGTTCCAACTGAAACAAGCGGTCGGCTACGAGACGATCCGCAAGCACGAGCACGGCTTCATCCGGCGCGCCATCGAGAGCTGGGAGTCGAACCCGAACATCGAGATCCTCGGCAACCGCGACGCCTGGCGACTTTCGATCGTGTCCTTCGTGGTCAAGCACGGGGGCCGCTACCTGCACCACAACTACATCGCGACGCTGCTCAACGATCTCTTCGGCATCCAGGCGCGCGCCGGCTGCTCCTGCGCCGGCCCCTACGGCCACCGACTGCTGGGCATCGACCTGCAGACCTCGAAGGAGTTCGAGCGCGAGATCGTGAAGGGCTGCGAAGGGGTGAAGCCCGGCTGGGTCCGGGTGAACTTCAACTACTTCCTCTCCGAGGAGTCCTTCGACTTCCTGCTGAAGGCGGTCCACATGGTGGCCGAAGAGGGCTGGAAGCTGCTGCCTCAGTACGAGCTCGAGCCCTCGACCGGCCAGTGGACCCACGTGCGCGGCCGGCCGGAGCCGCCCATGAGCCTGCGCTCGCTCAGCTACCGCTCGGGCAAGCTCGAGTACCGCTCTCGCCACGCGACCGAGCCGGAGTGGGTGCTCGCCACCTACCTCGAGGAAGCGCGCAAGCTCCTCGACGCCGCGCCACAGGCCGTGCCCGACGCGCTGGTGTGCCGACCGAAGCTCTCGGCGGACTTCGAGCACCTGCGCTGGTTCCCGCTGCCCCTCGAGGCGCTCGCCGAGCTCCGCGGCGCCGACGCCGAAGCCCCCGGCGACTCGCCGCTGCACCCACCCGCCTGAGCGTCGGGCGGCGCGGGGTGCGTGATCCCGCTTGCCGACGACCCCGGCCGTGCCCTATGCGTTCGCGACCATGGCCGTTCCGTCGCGTTTCCTGGTCGGCATCGACCTCGGCACCACCCACACGGTCGTGGCCTACGCCGACACGGCGAAGGCGACGCCCGGTGAAGGAGACGAGCCGGGTGCGCCGCCGCCCGTCGAGACCTTCGACGTCGACCAGCTCGTCGCCCCCGGCGAGGTGGACCAGCGTGCGATGCTCCCCTCCCTCCGCTACCAGCCGGCCGAGGCCGAGCTCGCCGCCGGTGAGATCGCCCTCCCCTGGAGCGAATCGCAGGACCACGTCGTCGGCGAGCTCGCCGGCCGACTCGGCGCGAAGGTCCCCGGCCGCCTCGTCGCGAGCGCCAAGAGCTGGCTGAGCCACTCGGCGGTCGACCGCTCCGCGGACATCCTCCCCTGGGGTGCACCCTCCGAGGTGGCGAAGATCTCCCCTGTCGAGGCGTCGGCCTCGTATCTGCGTCACCTGCGAGCGAGCTGGGATCAGCGTTTCCCGAAGAACCCGCTCCACACCCAGGAGGTCGTGCTCACGGTTCCCGCGAGCTTCGACGAGGGCGCGCGCGCGCTCACCCTCGAGGCGGCCAAGCGCGCAGGACTGAAGGTGCGCCTGGTCGAGGAACCGCAGGCCGCCTTCTATGCGTTCCTCGACGAGCAGCGCGATCGGCTCGAGGAGGCGCTCGGCGACACCCGCCTGGCGGTCATCGTCGACGTCGGCGGCGGCACGACGGACCTCACGCTGATCCAGGTCGAGCTCCGCGACAGCGGCCCCCGACTGACTCGCATCGCCGTCGGCGAGCACCTGATGCTCGGCGGGGACAACATGGACCTGACCCTCGCGCGCCTCGCCGAGGAACGGCTCGGTCGAAGCCTCGACGCGGCGCGCTTCAACCAGCTGGTGCAGCAGTGCCGCCTCGCGAAGGAACGGCTGCTCTCCGGCGACGCGCCCGAGAGCGCCGACATCACGGTGCTCGGCAGCGGCCGCAAGCTCGTCGGCGGCGCGCTGAAGACCAGCCTGACGCGTGACGAGGTGCGCGAGCGAGTCCTCGAGGGCTTCTTCCCGGAGATCGGGGCCGACGCGCGCCCGGAGACGAAGCGCGCGGGCATCGTCGAGTTCGGCCTGCCCTACGTCGCCGACGCTGGCGTCACCCGACACGTGGCGGCGTTCCTGGCTCGGCACGAAGACCTCGCCCGCGAGGCGATGGGCAAGGAAGACCTCCGGGGCGGCGCCCGCGAGGGCGCGATGCCCGACGCGGTGCTCTTCAACGGCGGTGTCTTCGGCAGCGGACTGCTCCGCGATCGGATGCGCGGGATCCTCGGTCGGTGGCGAGGCGGCGACGCCCCGACGCTGCTCGAGAACGACCGCCCGGAGCTCGCGGTGGCTCGCGGCGCAGTGGCGTACGGGCTCGCCCGTCGAGGGCTCGGCCTACGCATCGGCGGCGGCTCCGCCCGAAGCTACTTCCTGCTCGTCGATCGGCAGTCGGAAGACGGTCAGAAGGGCGTCTGCATCCTGCCGCGCGGCTCGGAGGAGGGCGAGGAGGTCGAGCTGAAGGAGCGAACGTTCTCGCTGCGCGTCGGCCGCCCCGTTCGTTTCCACGTCGCGTCGACCACCGCCGACGTCGAACACGTCCGGCCGGGTCAGCTCGTCTCGATCGACGACCCGGAGCGCTACCAGACCCTCCCGCCGATCGCAGCGGTGCTCACCACCGAAGACGAGGAGACGAAGGAAGTCCCCGTCTCGCTCGTCGCCGCGCTCACGGAGATCGGCACCCTCGAGGTCGGCTGCGTCCACACCGAGACGGGGAAGCGCTGGCAGCTCGAGCTGAGCCTCCGGGGCGGCGGAGGGTCAGGCGAGGCGCAGCGCGTCGGCCAGCTCCACGCGCGCTTCGCCGAGGCCACGAGCAAGGTCGACCTGATCTACGGCAAGCCGAAGAAGGGCCAGGCCGCACCGGAACCGCGCGACATCAAGCGGCTCCGCGTGGACCTCGAGAAGATCCTCGGTCCCCGGGACAGCTGGGACACACCGCTGCTCCGGGAGCTCTTCGGCGCGCTCCTCGCCGGGCTCAAGCGCCGGCGGCGGTCCGCGGACCATGAGCGGATGTGGTTTCACCTGGTCGGCTGGTGCATGCGACCGGGCTTCGGCTACCCGCTCGACGAGTGGCGGGTGGAGCAACTCGGGCCGATCCTCGACCAGGGCGTGCAGTTCGTGCCCGAAGCGCAGAACTGGTCCGAGTTCTGGATCCTGTGGCGGCGGGTGGCCGGCGGACTCCCCCCGAAGATGCAGGAGAAGCTGCTGAACGAGATCGACTTCTACCTGCAGCCCCCGCTGGAGGGTCGCAAGAAGCGCAAGCGGCCGAAGGGCCCCAAAAAGCTCGGCTACGACGACATGGTCCGACTCGCCGGCGCTCTCGAGCGGGTGCCGCCGGAGCGGAAAGCGAAGATCGGCGGCTGGCTCGTCGAACGGCTCGACCTCCACGACGAGAATCCCCAGACCTGGTGGGCCGTGGGCCGACTCGGCGCCCGGGTGCCCTTCCATGGCAGCGCTCACCAGGTGGTCCCCCGGCACGTCGCGTCCCAGTGGCTCGAGAAGGCCCTGACCTTCGACTTCACCGACGCGCCGGAGGCGGCGTTCGCGGCCGCGCTCCTGGCCCGCCGGAGCGGCGATCGGGAGCGCGATCTCTCCGAAGAGCTGCGAACGCAGGTCGCGGACCGGCTGGCTCATGCCGACCAGCCGGAGAGCTGGGTCACCATGGTCCGTGAGGTGGCCCACCTCGATGCGGCCGACGAGCGACGGCTCATGGGCGATTCGCTTCCGCCGGGCTTGCGCCTCGTGGAGTGATGGCGGACCGGCGGTCGCGCTGAAAACCCCGCTGATACCGACGATTTGAGGCTTGACGGGAGAGTCCCTGGATCGTTCAATGGCGCCCGGTCAGCGGTGGTCCGGGCACCACGCCCGGCCCTGACTTGTAGGTAGGAGCGAAGAGGAGCGGATGTTCGCAGTCGTCATCACCGAAAAGGGCGGCGCTCAGCGGCGCATGGAGTTCGACAAGAACGAAGTGACGATCGGCCGCGTCCAGGGCAACGACATCATCCTGCCGAAGGGGAACGTCTCCAAGCGGCACTCCCGCATCGTCCTGAAGGACGCTCGCTTCATCGTCGTCGACCTCAAGAGCACCAACGGCACCTACGTCAACGGCCGGAAGATCACGTCTCCGCTCGTCGTGAAGCCGGGGGACAAGGTCTACATCGGTGACTTCATCCTGACCGTCGAAGAAACCGCGGGTGCCGAAGCCGCCGCGCCGGCTCCTTCCGCCCCTGGACCCGCTCCGGCCCGTCGTGGGCCCCCGCCCCTGCGCTCGGCGCCCCCGCCAGCGCCCGAGCCGCCGGCCCCGCAGCCCGCGCCAGCCCCGCAAGCCGCGCCCGCGCCGGTGCCCCAGCCCTCCCCGGGTCCGCCCCAGCTCCCGCAGTCCCAGCCCGAGCCGCCCCCGCCGGCGCCTCCGGCCCCCGAGCCGCAGGCTGCGCCTCCCGCTCCGGCTCCGGCTCCGGAGCCCGCCCCGGCACCGACCCCTGCGCCGGCGCCGAAGGCCGCCCCCGCTCCGAAGCCCTCCCCCGGCCCGACCGCGCCCCGCCCTTCGCTGGGTCAGGCGACGTCGACGATGGCCGACGGGGGAAGCCTCGCAGGCATCATGGCGAGCCTCCGTGGCCGGTTCATGGTCGATGACGCATCGGTGGCCGGTCAGGACGACCAAGGTCGCTGGACCGCTGCGAAGGCGGCGATCGACGCGACGGTCCAGGAGCTCGGTGGCAGTGAAGAGGGCGTCGTCGCAGCGGCGCTGCGCGAGGCCGTCGGCCTCGGTCCCTTCGAGAGCCTGCTCGAGGACTCCGAGGTCGAGGCGATCGTCGCCGAGGGACCGCGCAAGATCCTGGTGGACCGCGGCGCCGGCCTCACCCCGGAGAACGTGAGCTTCTCGTCGGGTGCCATGCTCGCGACCATCGGTCGCCGGCTGGTGGCGCGCGGCGGTGCCGATCACGGCAGCGACGGCCCGGTGCTTCGAGCCACGCTGCCCGAGGGCGAGCGGGTGACGGTGGTGCTCCCGCCGGTCGCGATCGGTGGCCCGCTGGTCGAGATCCGCCGGACCTCCCCAGCACCTTCCGAGGCGTTGATCGCTCGCGGAGTGTTGGACAAGGCCGTGCTCGAAGTGCTCGGGCGCGCGGTCGGAGCCCGCAAGAACGTCGCGGTCATCGGTCCCTCGGACCTGGCCAGCGAGATCCTCGCGGCCCTCGCCGGCCTGACGGACGACGACGAGCGCTTCGTGACCGTCGGCGCCAGCGACCTGGCCCTCGGCCGTCCACACGTGGCTCTCGGGCCCGGTGGCGGCCTCGACGTCGGCGCGGTCGCTCGCTACGGCGCGCTGCTCAGCGCCGACCGCTTCGTCGTCCATGGCGTGGCTGGCGCGGACGCCTTCGAGGCGCTCGCCGCGGTCGCGTCACGGGGTGGTGGCTCGTTCATCGGCTACGGCGGCAGCAACGGCGGCGACCCCACGGCGTCGCTGCAGCTCGGCGCCCGGCTCGCGGGCCGTGGTGACCAGGGCGCCATCGCCGCGCTCGTCGCAGACGCGATCGACGTCGTCGTCCACGTGGAGCGAACCCCAGATGGTCCGCGCGTCTCCTCGGTGTCCGAGGTGACTGGCGCGAGCGGGGAGTCGGTGCAGGCCGCCGCGCTCTTCACCTACGACGGCGGCTTCCAGGCCTCCGGCTCCCCGTCCTTCTGACCCGACGCCGGGAGGCCGGCGGTGTGGCCAGGTTCGCCGCCGTCAGAACATGACGGGCGGCGGCGGATAGGACGGCCTCGCGAAGAAGTAGCCCTGACCGTAGTGTGCCCCGGTGTCGATGGACGCCTTGAGCTCGTCCTCGGTCTCCATGCCCTCGGCCACCACCTTGGCACCGAGGTCCTCGCAGAGCGCGACCATGTGCGTCACGAGCTTCTGACGGCGTGGATCGGTGTGCAGCCCGGCGATCAGCCCACGGTCGAGCTTCACGATCTCCGGATGCAGGTCCGCGATGTACTTGAGGTTCGAGTATCCCGCGCCGAGGTCATCGATCGCGAGGTGTACGCCCTTCGAGCGAATCTCGCGGAGCATCGAGTGGCAGAGCGAGAAGTGACTGAGTGGCACCGACTCGGTGATCTCGAGGTAGATCGGGTGGTAGTGCCCGAAGATCGGGTCGTCCGGCTGTACGAGCCAGCCCTCGTCGAGCTCTTGCGGGTGGATGTTGATGAAGAGTGCGTGGTCCGGACAGGAGTCCACAGCCATCTCGCGCAGGATGCGGCCGAGCGCTCCGCAACACTGACTGCGAATCGCCTCGGTGAAGAGTTTGGGCGGACTCTCGAAGTGCGGCGAGTTGCTCCGGGCGAGCGTCTCGTACGCGAAGATGCTCTTCGTCTTCAGATCGATGATGGGCTGAAAGACGGCCTTCACCTCGCCGACGCTGAGCACGCCGGGGATCTGGGATGGACGCCGTGTCCGTTTGAAGCCGGGTCGGTGGTATTCCGATCCCGCGAGCCATTGGAGGAAGTTGACTGACTCGGTCATTGTGCCCTGTGCCAGCTATCGCCTGCCGACGGATGAAGCATACCGCACCTATCCCCTTTTGGGCGGAACAAAAACCATACCACCGGAAAGTTGCAGAGATCTCGCCGATGACGACACGAATCCGTACCCATCGTCCCGCCGACCACGTGCTGGGCATCGAGCTGGCGCGTCCCGAGAAGCGGAACGCCTTCGACCGCCAGATGCTCCGGGAGCTCGCCGAGGCGTACACCACGCTCGACGAGGATCCGAACCTGCGCTGCGGCCTGCTGCACGCCGACGGCGATCACTTCACGGCCGGCCTGGAGCTCTCGGACGTTGGCCCGGCAGTCGCGAAAGGTGAGCCGCTCTTCCCCGAAGGCACCGTCGACCCGCTCGGCCTCCATGGTCGCGTGCGGACGAAGCCCGTGGTCATCGCGGTGCAGGGCTGGTGCCTCACGATCGGCATCGAGCTGCTCTTGGCCGCCGACATCCGGATCGCCGCGGAGGGCACGCGCTTCGGACAGATCGAGGTGAAGCGCGGCATCTTCCCCTTCGGGGGCGCGACGATCCGATTCCCGCGAGTGGTCGGCTGGGGCAACGCCCAGCGCTACCTGCTGACCGGAGACGTCTTCGACGCAGCCGAGGCGCTTCGCATCGGTCTGGTGGCCGAGGTGGCCGCGCCCGACGCGCTCCTCGGGCGCGGCGTCGCGCTGGCGGCGACGGTCGCGGCACAGGCCCCGCTCGCCGTCCAGGCCTCGCTCCGCTCCTCGCGGCTCGCCATCGAGGAGGGCCAGGCCGCCGCCATGGCGTCGATGATGGAAGAGACACGCGCGATCATGAAGACCGAGGACGCAGCCGAAGGCCTCCAGAGCTTCGTCGAACGTCGCGAAGCGCGCTTCCAGGGGAAGTGATCGGATCTCCTGGGGATCGGCGACCCAGGACGGGTAGAGTGCAGCGGAGGAAATCAAAGACGCGAACCGGGCGTATCCTTCCTGGACACGGAACGGCGACTCGCGCGACTCCTGAAGCGCACCCCGAGACAACGGAACGAAAAGAGCAGACATGTTGAAGCGACTGGGACTCGGCTTGCTCAAGGGCCTTCTCATCGGCGCCGGAGTCGGCGCCGCGCTCCACTTCGGCCTCGGCTGGATCACGGTCGGCTCTGCGCTCTTCGGCTACCTCTTGGCCATGGCCACCGGCGCCACGGCCGGCGTGCTCGCCGGAAAGCCGCCGTGGAAGCAGGCGGCCTGGATCGAAGGGGTGCTCAAGGCCGTGTTCGGTCTCGGCTTCGGAGCGCTCGCCTACTGGGTCAGCAGCAAGTGGCTCGGCTTCGGCCTCCCCGAGATGATCCCCGGCCTCGACGCCGGCACCGCCTGGACCGACTCGACGCTGCTGATGCCGACGGCGGTGGCCGGACTCTTCGGGACGCTCGTGGAGCTGGACAACACCGACAACGACGAACCGAAGGGCGCCAAGCGGGGTCCGAAGGTCCGCGTGAAGGCTGGCGCCGAGGCTCCGGCCGAGGTAGTCGAGGCGGCCGAGCGGCCCGCCTCCAAGGTCAAGAGCCGCTGACCTCTTCGTCGTCGCCTTCGGCGGCGTCGCCCTCGGCTTCTTCGTCGTCCTTCTTGCGACGGCCGATGAAGGCCATGAACACGATGGCCCCGAGCCCGAGCCAACCGGGCCAGTCACCGACCCACTGATAGAGCGTCGGTGAGTCGAGGAGCGGCAGCTCGGCGGCGATCTCGTCCCGCTCGTTGACGCCGATCGTCTCGATGGTTCGGCCGACCGGGTCGACGAAGGCGCTCACGCCGCTGTTCGTCGAGCGGACGAGGGCCCGGTGATGTTCGACCGCGCGGAACTTTGCGAGCGCCAAGTGAATCCAAGGCTCGTGCGTGTCTCCGAACCAGGCGTCGTTGGTGATGTTCACCAGGAGGTTGGGCTCGCCCTCACGGACGGCCTTGCGGGTGAACCCCGGGAGCACGTCCTCGTAACAGATGAGCGTGGAGATCCGGATCGGCTCGCCCTCTTCCCGCTCGAGCACCAGCGGACGAACATGGTCGCCCGGCGTGAAGTGGCCGCTGTTCGGCGACCACTCGTAGAGAATCGGGAAGGTCTCGCCGAAGGGCAGGTACTCACCGAAGGCGAGCAGGTAGGTCTTGTCGTAGGTCGCGACGATCTCGCCGGCGCCGTCCGCCAGATAGGCGGTGTTGTAGTGGCGGCGTTCGCCGTCGACCTCTCGCCGCGCCAGGCCGCCGAAGACGACCGGCGACTGGATGCCGGGGAGCACGCGCCGACGGAGGTTGGTCGCGCCCTCCGGCAAGAAGAACGTGAACGCGGACTCCGGCCAGACCAGCAGATCGAGGTCCTCACGCGCCTCGAGGCGGCGGCTCTGCACGAGGTGGCGGCGGTGTCCCTCGAAGGGCTCCTCGCGCTTGGCGAAGATGCCCATGTTCACCTGGACCATGCCCACGTCGATGGTCTCGGCCTCGGCCACTCGGCCATCGACCTCGGCGAGCCGGTAGGCGCCGTAGCCGAGCGTGAAGAGCACCGCGGCCAGCACGGCACCGAGCGTCTTCTTCGGGAGCGGCTCCTTGCGAACCACGGCGCGCACGCCCTCGTAGAGGCCGGCGTTGAACGCCATGGCCACGGCGCTGAGCAGCATCGGCCCACCGAGGTCGGCGATCTGCAGGAAGAGCGGCACTTCGTGGAAGCCGCTGGCGAGGAACGCCGGAAAGAGCACCGGGTAGGACAGCTCGAGCGCCAGGAGCGCAGGCACGGCGGAGAGCGTGACCGAATACCCGCGGCGACGAGCGCGCGAGTAGAGCCAGTAGATCAGCATCTGCTGGCCGCCCTGGTAGATCCAGAAGAACGACGCGAAGGCGAGGCTCGGGGCCCCCGAGTAGCCGGAGAAGGTCTCGAGGAAGGTGTAGAGCCAGTAGTAGCCGCCGGCGTAGCCGACCGCGCCGTGGAAGAGACCGAGGGCGAGGACCCGCTTCGTGCTCGCTCGAGGCAGCTCGCGATCGAGCACCCACATCATCGGCAGGAACGAGACCAGCGCGAAGGGCCAGAGGCTGAAGCCGGCGAAGCCCAAGCACTGGAGGAAGCCGCCCAGGCCGCAGAGCAGCAGGTGTCCCCAGCGCACGGCACGCGAGAACTGCGGAGCTTCGGTTTCTTCGGCGCTCGGAGGGCTGTCGGAGTCGGTCATGGGCGGTCGAGGGGCTGCCGGCTTCTAGCAAAGGGGCCGATGGGGTGCCACGGCGCTCCCCGATTCAGTCGGTGCGCGCGCCGACGGGAAGGTTATGGTGGGACCTCATGAGCGGCGTTTTCGACACCGGCTACCTCAACGCCGGACGAGTCATGGGTGTTCCGATCCGGCTTCACTGGAGCATCCCGTTCGGCGCCTTCCTCTTCGGCCGCTTCCAGTTCGTCCCTGGTTTTTGGGTCGGCTTCTTCCTACTCGTTGTGATCCATGAGCTGGGCCACTCGTTCCTGGCCCGGCGCCGTGGGCTGCAGAACCTCGAGATCCGTGTTCACGCCTTCGGCGGTGGCAGCGTCAACGAGAGGGGATCCGTCTACGACCAGGCGATCATCGCGTGGGGCGGTGTCCTCGCTCAGATCCTCGTGCTCTACGTGCCGACGCTGCTGCTGACGACGCTCGTGCCGATCCCCCAGATCGACTTCCTCCGCCAGCTCCTGAGCGCGTTCCTGTTCACGAACCTCTTCCTCGCCGCGTTCAACCTGATCCCGGTCGCCCCGTTCGACGGCTTCATGGCGTGGAAGCTGCCGAAGCTGTGGTGGGCTCGACGGAAGGGCAGCGGCCGCCGCAAGAAGAAGACGAAGGCTCGTCGCCAGCGCCGGGCAAGCGGGCCCCCGGTGAAGGTCATCGATGGAGCGAAGGCCGAAGCCACCGCCAAGGAGATCGCTCGCCGCGCGCTCGAAGACGCACGGCGCCGTTGAGCCTGCGGGCCGCGACGGCTACTAAGGCCCCCATGCGCCTGCTCCGTCTCGCCCTGGTGTGGGCGCTCGCCTGCGACCCGACGGCCACCACCGCGGAGGAAGACGAAACCCTCCCCTACGAGCCCTTCAACGGCGGGGTGCAGACGGGTGGCGAGGCGCCGCCGGAAGCCGAACGGAGCGGCAACCCCGAAGACGACGCGGCCTGCTCCGCGAACGCTCCGCAAGAGCGGCTGGCCTGCCACTTCGCGGCCCGAGCGCGCCGGGCGATGGCCGACGCAGACATCAGCGTGATCGGCGAGGACCTGGTCCGGGTGGACGACCAGGAGGTCGCCATGGATTCGCTGCGAGCGATCTGTGACCGGGACCCCGACTCCTGCGACCAGCGCATGGACGACTGGATCGCCGCGCTGGCCGAAGCGCGCGAAGCGCAAAACACGCCGGCTCGCCCCGAGCAACTCCGGCCGGTGCTCAAGCACGTCGACTTCGTCGCGACCATGCGGCGCGGCGCCCCGGAGCTCGCCGATCTGACGCGGCGCTTCGTCGGGGACGTGCACGTGGTGCTCGTCGTGGACTTCCCGCGAGTCACGCGGGGCCTCGACCCCGACGACCTCGAGGCGCTCGGCATGACCGTCGAAGAGGCCCACGCCCGCGCGATCGCGAACCTCCGCGAGCACCACGGCGACCTGCCGGTGGAGCCGATGCCGAACGGTCTCAAGGCCCTCGGTCCGACCGACGGCTACGCCGCCGCCCGGCTCCTCATGCACGGCGAGTTCGCGGCGGTGGCCGAGGCGACCGAGGGCGAGCTCGTGGTGGCGCCATGCAACCGCGACCTGGTGATCCTCGGCTCGCGAACACCGGAGACGATCGAAGCGCTCCGCGAGGCGTCCATCCGAGCCTACCGCTACGTCGACCACCCGATCACCAGAGCCCTCTGGCGCTGGACGCCAGAGGGCTGGGTGGTCCTCGACGAGGACTAGCGCTGCGCTCGGTTCAGAGCACGTACGGGTAGTCGATCACGAAGCGCTCACGCTCGAAGCGGGGGAAGTGCGCGGTGCGGACCGCCTGGGCCACACAGGAGGCGACCGCGGTACCGGCGTGCTCGCCGCTCACACTCGCGCTGCTGACGCGACCGGTGGCTCCGTCGACGACGAGCCGCACCCGAGCGACGCCCGACTCGGCGCACATGCGAACCTCGCCTTCGAGGGCTCGCAGAGTGGTCGAGACCTGCCGGCGAGTCGGCGTCTCCGGGAGGGTCTCGCGCATCGGGTCGGGCGAGGTGCCGCTACCGATCGCGCGGTCGAGGAGATCGTCGAGCGAGGCATCGAGGGCGACCTCGCCGTCGGCGCTGCCGGAGTCCCAGCTGTGCGAGGGGGCGGGGCGGCTCGGTTCGGGGGCCGGAGCCGCCGGCCGAGTGCGGGGTCGCGGTCGCGGGGTCACGGCCGCGACGACGGGCTCGGGCTCCGGCTCCACGACGGGCTCGGGAGTCTCGAGCGCGATGGGCGCGGCGGGCTCCACGATCGGAGCGAAGCCACCGGCGCTGATCTCGTGCTTGGCGATCGACGCCATCGTGGGCGCGCTCGGGGCCGAACGAGGTGCCGCAGCCGCGAAGACCATCGCCGAGAGCGCGAAGACCGTCACCGACGCGCCCCAGGCGATGAAGGACATCGACGTGCGCGGGCGAGTGTCACGCTCGGCGACGAGCGGCGGGGCGATCGGGACGAGAGGCCGGGTCTCGCCGGCAGCCTCGGCAGCCTTCTGCTCCGCGAGCAGCGCGCGCAGGTCCAGGATGCCGGAGTCCTCCGTGGCCGCGGGCGCCACGTCGAACGCGGGATCGAGGTCGATGTCGATCGAGAGTTCGTCGTTCTTGGTCATGGGGTCCTCCTTCATGGGTCATCCGGTCCGACGCGCCGAATGTTGAGGACCTCTTAAGGGGTCGCTCTGAAAGCGAGAAAACCCTGTGATTTCAGCCGCTCACGCCGAAGAATGCGTGAGCCTTTCCCCATGCGAATAGACGTTCATGCCGTCCGCACGGACGAAGCCAGCGAGGACGATGCCCACCCGGTCGGCGAGATCGACCGCCAGCGTGGTGGGACCGGAGACCGCCGCGACGGCACCGATCCCAGCGACGGCGGCCTTCTGGACGATCTCGAAGCTCACCCGCCCCGAGACGGTCAAGATGGCGGCCTCTCGAAGGCGGCCCTCCCGTAGGAGCCGACCCACCACCTTGTCGACGGCGTTGTGCCGACCGACGTCCTCTGTGAGCGCGAGCACCGATCCGTCGGCCCGGAGCGCGGCGGCGGCATGGACCGAGCCGGTTCGCGCGAAGCTGGGCTGGTCCGCCGAGAGCGCCCGCGGCGCAGCGGCCAGCACGGACGCCGCGAGCGCCGGTGTCGGCACTCGCTCGGGCAAGCGGGCGAGCAGGTCGTCGATCGACGCGCGCCCACAGACGCCACACGACGCGGTCACCAGCGTCCCGCGCCGGGTCGCGCTGGCGCGCTCCGGGTCGAAGGCGACGCCGGGCCCGGGCGTCACCTCGACCACGTTCCCGTAGCCCTCGTCTTCCGGGCTGCCGCAGTGGGCGATGGTGCCGACCTCCTGGGCGGCGCTCACGATGCCTTCCGCGAACAGGAAGCCGAGCACCAGCGCGGGATCGTCGCCTGGCGAACGCATGGTGGTCGCGAGCGGCTCGCCGCCCAGGCGGATCTCGAGCGGAGCCTCGACCGCGAGCTCGTCCAGCTCTGGGGCCGAGAGCTCGCTCGCGCCACCATCGTGCCGACGTCGTTCCCGTCGCTCGATCCCCCGCTCGACCGTCATCGGGGAAGGAACGCTCGGCGCGGAGCGCTCCTCGTCGATCGGCATTTCCGCTGTGTCACTCTGCACTTGGGCATCATCGGGCCTGCCATCCAGCTCAGCAAGCCGACGGTCTTCCTCAGCGCTCGGAACTTCTGGGCTCGCCGAGTGTCGGACGCGCGTGTCGAAGGACGCGCGGTGGTGCAGACTGGAAGGGTGAGCAGGGCGACGAAGACGCCCGGCGACGAGCCGGACTCGGGGGACCTCCCTCGGGATCCGGTGATCCTGCGCGCGCTTCGCGCGACCGGTCGTCGAAAGCTCCGCGCGGGCAGCGTGCTGGTCGTGACCGCGCTGACCGGCGCGATCGTCGCTGGGGTCTACTGGGTGGAGCTCGGCCGGCTGTGGCGCGGCGAAACGGACCGCACCGGGGCGCCCATCTACGAAGCCCGGCACGAGGCGGAGCCCGCGCAGGACATCGACTGGCGTCGGGTGCACGCGACCCTGATCCCCCGCTGGTTGATCGCCCGTGGTCATTCGCACCGGTCCCATTCACAGCACGGCATCGCGGACTTCGACCGGGCCGCGACCTCGCATCGTGCCTTCACCGAGCTCCGCTTCGCCGTGCGCTCGGACCCGAACTTGGTGTCCATCCTCGACGAGCTCGAGGAGCGAGGCGCCGACCCCGTCGCGAACGCCGAGCGCATCGACTACCTGCTCTGGGCCTGGAACGCCTACCTCGACCGACACGAGATCCCCTGGCGGCTCGAGGCCAACCTCCACGTGAACCGAGAGGGCGAAGCGACCTTCGTGACGCGCAGCTACGAGGTGCTCGGCGACCTCCGCGACGACGCGGGTCGGCGGGTGCGACTCCTCCGTCGCGCCGACCTGACGAACGTGGACGAGGGCTTCCTCGGTCACTCGCCGGGCCGCGACGAAGGGGCGCTCGTGATCCTCGACGAGACCCTGCGCTTCGCGGTCCGACATGTCTGGCCGATGCTCAACCCCGGCCTCGACGCCTACCTTCCGACCGAGCAGCAGGCGGTCGCGGGACCGGTCCGCGCCAGGCTGCGACTCGAGCCGGCCGAGCGGGAGCGGCTGCGCGAGACCGCCGTCGACCAGCTCGCGCTCGTGGAGGTGGCGGCATCCATCCACGCACGCGCCGAGTGCGGGTCCCGCTTCCGAGTCTGGGGTCTGCCCTGGAACGGCCTGGCGCCACCCGACCAGAACGCGCTCATCAGCGCCCTCGATCGGAGCCGCGGTCGCGACTGCCCGGAGGTCACGCTCGGGGAAGCGGCCCGCATGATCGGTGCGAGCGAACGGCTCGGCCAAACGCCCGCGCTCGCCGACGCCGTCGAGAGCCTCGGCACCTGGGTCGCGCGCGCGGTCGCGATCCACGAGCTGCGCCACGTCGCCGACGGGGGCGCGGCGGTGGAATGTCCCGGCTGCCCCGAGAGCATGAACGGCCCGACCCGCGCCGAGCTATCCGCCTACCTCGCTACCTTCGCGACCGACGAGGTCGCCCACGTCGCGGTGCTGCAGGCCTGCGCGATGCAGCCGGAAGCGCACGAGGGCTCGCTCGAGCCGCACGCGCTGGCGCTCGGCTTCGCGCTCCCCCGTCTGCTCCCCGACGGCTGCGACGGGGTGATCCCGGAAGATCTACCCGACCGGGCGCTGCACCTGGAGCGCGCCCTCTTCGGTGAGCGGCCACGGGTGCGGATTCCGGAGAGCTTCCCCGAGCGGATCCCGCTCCTGGCCCGCTGAGCCGCGGTTGGAGTCGGAGTCGACTCCGAGGGTCGCGGGCTCAGCGAGTCAGCTCGAGCTCGTCGAGCGACTGGATCCGCCTGGCCATCTGACCCATGGCGACCTCGAGCTCGCGCGCCTTCTCGTATGCCGCTCGAGCGCCGGGCGGGTCGAAATCCGTGCCTTCGCCGAGCCTCCGCGCCTCGCCGAGTTGCACGCACGCCCAGCCATCACCGGCGTCGCAGCCGCGCTGCCACATGGGCACCGCGCGCGCGGAGCGCGCCGCCATCTGCTCGTAGTCACCGACCACTCCACACGCCATCTCGCTCACGGCGCAGACCGCGGTGGCGAGCTCGATCGCACGATCGAGGTCTCGGGCCGCATAGCGACCGATGGCGAAGTGCTCGGCGAGGGCGAGGCACGACTCGCCGTCGCCCGCGTTGCACGCTTCCTGGGCGGCCACGTGCGGTCCCGCTTCGATGGACCCTTCGAGCCGTTCGGTAGGCTGGCGAGGCGCCGCGTCCGTCGGTGTCTCGGCGGCGCTCACGGTGACCCGCCACTCGGCGACATCGGCCTCTGGCACCGCATAGACAGCCACGCCGTCCGAAGGACAACGCCTGTCCGCCCCGCGAACGATCACGGTGCCGAGCTCGAGCTGCCCCGGCCGCGGGATGGCGAAGCGCCGGAGCTGCGGCACCGCCGTCGACAGCCGATCGAAACGCACCTGCACGCAGGGAACATCGCCATCGACCGGGAGGTCACGCGGGTCCAGGACCAGTAGCGGCCGGTGAGGCTCGGTGCCTGGGCTGACGATGGGCACCTGGGCTCCGGAGGTCGAGCCATCCGCGTCCACCAGCGCCGGCCGGTAGCTCGAGTCCGGTGCGTCGAGGGTCCCGGCGAGCTCGGCGGCCCAGCGGGTCGTGTCCGAGAGCGGAAGCGCGAACGCTCGTTGCGGGTCGACATCCTGCTCGAAGAGCACCGGGCCCTCGCTCGGGCGCGCGGCGATGCGGGCCTCCGCGGCGAGCCGCTCGCGCTCGAGCCAGAGCGCGCTCCAGGCCTCATCGTCAGCGTAGCCGCGCACTTGCTGGCTCCAGTGCTCGCCCTGGGGCACGTCGCCCGCGAGGACCCAGTAGTGGATCGGACCGGGGACGCTCTCCTCCTCGCCCAGCTCGACGTGGAGCCGCAGCGTCTCGCTCCGCGCGCCGACACACCAACCGAGGTCCGCGCCTCGATACATCCCGCCGTGGACCACGGTCTCACCGCGGCCGTTCTTCAGCGAGGTCGTGTGGAAGCCCCGGCTCACCTCGCCGGCGACCAGGACGCGCACGCAGGCCAGCGCGGGGACGTCGAAGGCGATCTCGAAGACGCCGTCCGGCCCCGGCGGCTCGGCGCCGCGATCGAGCTCGACGTACCCATCGGGGACCACGCTCCGCTGCGTCTCGAGGGCGGCCTCGGCCTCGTCGGGACCGAGTGGGCGCCACCACTTCACCGCCGAGATCAGGCCGATGAAGAGCATGAAGCCGATCGTCGCGCCCCCAGCTGCCATCCCCCGCGCGGTCACGGTGCGAGGATGCACGAGCCCACCGCCCGCGACCAGGGCCTCTCTGGTACGTTCGCGCCATGCGGGGGCTGATCGTGGTGGTGCTCTCGGTCGGGTTCGCCTCGACCACCGCCGCCCAATCGTCGGGGGGTGCGTTCGGGGGCTCCCGCGGATTCGGAGGCGGCGGCTCGTCGTCCTCGAGCTCGAGCTCTTCCTCGTGGAGCTCGAGCTCGAGCTCCTCGAGCAACTCGTATGACACCACGTCGACCGAACCCGAGGAGACCGCCGAGGAACGCGCTGCGCGCGAAGCGGCCGCCGCGGCCTGGGAAGCGGAACAGCGACGACAGGAGCGGCTCCGCCAGGACCGCCGGGTTCCACCACGGGAGCGCGCGCGGCTCGAGCGCTACTTTGGCAGCGATCGATTGGAGCGGCCGCACGAAGTGGTCACGCATGCTTCCGAGCGCGAGCTCGCCGAGCACGAGGTGGGGGAGCGCGACTACGACTCGGCGTGGAACGCGACCATCGTCGGTGGCGCGGACGACGAAGGCGACAGTCCCCACTGGCCCCTCGCGCTCGGGGTCTGGTTCGGTCTGTGGGCTGGCATGTGGCTCGTCGGTCGGTGGCGTGAGGGAGGTCGGATCGAGCTTTCCGGCGGGCCCGGCCACCGCCCCACCCACTGCGAGGTGAGGCGGGTCTCGCTCGCCTTCGACTGGACCGAGCGGGCCAGGCTCCAACGGGCGCTCGACGCGCTCGCCCGACGCGACACGAGCACGGCGCAGGGCATGTACGCGGCGGCCCGTCAGACGATCACGCTGCTCGGTCGCTCCATCGACGCCGCACGCTACGCGACGATCTCTCGGCAGATCGTTGGTGCACAGCGCGCCGAGAAGCGCTTCTTCACCCTCTGCCAGGAGCTCGAGTCGCGCTACCGATACGACCGGACCAAGGGCGGACGAGAGAAGCGCTTCGAAGCGAAGTCCGAAGAAGGCGAAGGCCTGGTCGTGGTCTCGTTCGTCGTCGGTAGTACCCGGCCCATCGGCGACGTTCCGCGGCGCTACACCACGGAGTCGGTGCTCGCGGCGCTCGAGGGCTGCGCCCGGCTGTCCCCGCACGAGCTGGTCGCGCTGAAGGTGATCTGGTCGCCCGCCGCCGAAGACGACCGCATGAGCTCGCTCGAGCTCGAGACGATCTACCCGGAGCTCACCGCTCTCGGCGACACGCGCATCGGCCAGCACCGTTGCGGCCACTGCGGCGCGCTACGCGCCGCCGAGATCCGAGGCTGCCCGGCCTGCGGCTCGGACGACTGACTGGAACGCTGCTCAGACGCCGAGGAGGATGCCTTCGGCGCGAGCGCCGGTCGCCGCACGGATGGCCTCGACGTAGAGGGCGATCTGACCGCGATAGGCGTCGTCGGCGCCGTCGGCGAGGTCGGTCTTGTAGTCGACGACGGTCCAGTGGGATCCATCGGCGTCGGTCTCCTCGAACGCCAGGTCGGCTACACCCTCGGCGATGGTTCCGTCGGCCATGGCGAGCATCAGCGGCACCTCTCGACGCACCCGCGCCGCGGAGGCCGCGCGAACCAGGAGCGGATGCACCAGCGCCGCGCGAACGGCGCGAGCCGCCGCGTCTCGCTCCTCGTCGGTCGCACCGATGAGCCGCGCGTGGGCTCGAACGAGCGCATCGATCGCGCCGCCGTCGGCGTCGAAGGGCACCTCCGAGAGCGCGAGGTGGACCAGGGTGCCGAAGCGCGCGCCGCGCGGTCGAGCGTCGTGCACGGCGTCCGTGCTCAACGTCGCAATCGCCGCTCCCAGCTCCGCCCCACGCTCGGCGCCCAGCGCCGTGATCGTCCGCCCTCGGATCGTCGGGACGCTCGCTCGGGAACGCAGCGACTCCCGCTCCGCGACCCAGGCTTCGTGGTCGGCGATCGCCGCCTTCGCGGCCTTGCCCTTCGGAGAGAGCAGCTCCCGCAGCTTGCCCCGGACACCGGTCGGCGAGCGACGGCCGGCGCGCAGCCGCTCCGCGCTCCACCACACGACCCCATTGCGTTGCCGGCCGGGACGCATCGGGTCGTCGGTGAGCATGCCCTGCGGCCGCTGCAGCACCGTGGCCTCTTCGCCCATCGCGGGGCAGCCCGGCGCCTCGCCCGCCTCGCCGCGACGCTTCCGGGAGACGTAGAGGACCGAGTGGAGCGGCGCGAGCCAGCCGTGGTCCCGGCGCTCGGGCTCGGGCGGTCCGTCGCCGACAGCAGGCACCACCAGCAGCTCGCGCGCACGGGTGCACGCGACGTAGAGGATCCGCAGCTCCTCCGCGTCGCCCGCGACCTGAGCCTCGGCTTCATGGGCGACCAGCTCCGCCGGCGACGCGCCGCAGACTCGTTCCGCCCAGAGGCCCGCTTCGAGGTCGACCCATTGGGAGGGCTTCCGGCCGGCGCCGTTCGCCTGTGGATCCGCCAGGACCACCACCGGGAACTCGAGTCCCTTGGCCTTGTGGACGGTCATCAGCCGAACGCCATCGACCTCTTCCTCGAAAGGGAGCGTGTCGACGTCGCGGCCCAGCTCGACGTCTTCTTCGAGACGCTCGACGAGGCTGCGGAACGAGGTCGGGTTCGCCGCCTCCATCGCGCGAACGCGGTCGACGAGAGCGCGGAGGTGAGCCATCGCGTTCGTCCCGGCGCGCCAGAGGACGACGCCCGCGTAGATCCGGGCGCGCTCCATCAGGTCCACGACGGTGTCGGCCAACGGCCGCTCGTTGCGGCGGATGTGGAGCTCGCGGAGGATGGCGAGCACTTCCATCACCTCGCGCTCGGCATCGCTCGACGCGCGCTTCGGGTCGTGCTCGTCCAGCGGGTGAATCCGCCCGTGGGCGCGATGGAAGAGAAAGAGGCTCTCGTCCGGGACGCCGAAGAACGGCCCGCGCAGGGTCGCGTAGACCCGCAGCGCGTCGTCCGGCCATTCGATGGCCCCGAGGGCCTGACGGAGCGCGCCGAGCTCCTCGCGCTCCGCGCCCCCCTTCTGTCCGCCGGCGACGTGCGCGATGGCCTGAGCCTCGAGCGCGCGCGCGTGGGTCTGGACGCGGTCGCCGTCCCAGCTCTTCTGGTTGCGGAAGAGGATGCAGACGTCACGCATCGCGATCGCTCGCCGCTCGCCGCCCTCCTCGACCGTCCAACCACTCTCGCGGACGAGCCAGGCCACGAAGCTCGCGATCGCCGCCGGGCCACTCTTGGCCATCGCGCCCTTGGTGATGCCGGTCTTGCCGTAGGGCCGCGGCACCGGGAGGGCGATCACCGATGGTTGGGTGCCACTCCGCTCGCGGTGGCTCTCCAGCGCGACCGGCGCAGGCTGCACTCCGTCTTCCGGGATCATCGCCTTGGCGAAGGCCTTGTTCAGGAACGCGTGGATCCCGGGCACCGCACGGAAGGAGCGGCGGAGCTCGATCACGGCGCCGCCTGACTCGGCCACCCGCTCGGCGAGGCGCTGATAGAGGCGCAGGTCGGCGCGCCGGAAGCGGTAGATCGACTGCTTCGGATCGCCGACGAGGAAGAGCGCACCGGGGCTCGGCGTCGCCTCGTTCCAGCTGGCCGGCTCGGCTGGCTCGCAAGCGAGCGACCACGCGATCTCCATCTGAACGATATCGGCGTCCTGGACCTCGTCGACGAACACGTGGGTGAAGCGGGAGCGGAGCGCTCGCCGAGCGGCCGGGTGATGGCGGAGGAGCTCCCGCGCCCGGAGCAGCAGCTCGAGGTAGTCCACGGTCGCGCTCTCGCGCATCACCTCTTCGTAGCTCGCGATGAGCGGCACGAGCGCTTCTTGGAGCTGGGCGGCGAGCGCGGGTCCCGTGCGCTCGGCCCAGGCCTCGAGCTCGGCGGCGACCTCGTCGCGGTGCTTCGCGACCTCTTGCCGATCGAACTTTCCGAGCACCGGATAGCTGCCGACGTACTCGTAGAGCCCCGCGTTCCGGCCGAGCATCCGCCGGAGTCCGGCGTCGAGCCACTCGGCGTGCTCCGCGAGCGCGTCCGGGTCGCCGATGGCGGCCTGGCGCCGATAGCGCACGCTGCGGACGAACTCGTGGACGGCCACGAAGCCCTTGCGCATGCTGTCCCAGACCTTGCCCTCCGAAGCGTAGGGCGCGAGCTCCGCGAGCCGCGCGACGAGCTGGTCCATCTCGGCGACGTCCAGAACCGACTCCGCCGTGCCCCACGGTGCGGGGAAGTCACGGTGCTGCACGAGGTTCTTCCCGGCGACGTGGAGCGCCCCGCGCGGACCCTCGTCGCGCGCCCAGGTGCGCTCGCGGAGCATCCGCCGAACGCCAACCGGCGGATCGGCGAGCACCGCCTGCCAGTAGCGCTCGAACGCGCGGTCGTAGAGCGCGTCGCCGCCGTCGGCGGCGACCACGAAGGCCGGATCGAGCCCGGCCTCGAGCGGCATCTCTCGCAGGATGTCCGCGCAGAACCCGTGGAAGGTGCTCACGTGGGCGGTCTCGATCTGGCCCATCGCCTGCTCGAGACGGGCGCGTTCGTCGGCATCCGTCGTGGCCTGGCGGGCCTCTTCGAGACGCTGGCGGAGCCGCAGCTTCATCTCGCCCGCGGCCTTCTCGGCGAAGGTGAGTGCGGCGACTTGATCGAGGCGCGCGCGCCCGCTCCGAAGCAGCGCGACCAGGCGCGTCACGAGCGACTCGGTCTTGCCGGTACCCGCGGCGGCCTCGACGAGGAGGCTCTGGTCGAGGTCCTCACGGATCGCTCGCCGAGCGTCGGCGTCGACCCAGGTCTCCTGCTCGGATGCCTCGCTCACTTGCTCGTCCTCAGCGCGACCAGGCGCGCCAGCGGTTCGGGGCGCAGCTCCTTCCCCTGGACCCGCGCGTGCTCGTGCGGGCCGCACACGGCTGCATAGTCGCACCACTGGCAGGCCCATTCACCGACCGGGTGCGCGGCGAGAAAAGACGACTGCAGCAACGAACGGAGCAGCTCCGGCACGCGCGAGACCATCTGCCGCGCGGTCGGGGTGAGCTCGACGTCGCGCCGCTCGAAGCCGCCACGGGACGTGCAGTAGAAGAGGCTCCCGCCGGCCACGGTCGCCGTGGGGAAGAGCTTGGTGAGCGCGAGCGCGTAGAGCACCGGCTGCAGGGTGCGACCGCCGCCGATGATGGTGTCGCTGCGAGCGCTGACCTTCCCGGTCTTGTGGTCGGTCGCGCGCACTCGGCCTTCGCTTCGCTCGACCATGTCGATCGCGCCGCGCAAGAGGATGCCCTCGTCGAGCGCGACCGGCTCGTCCTGACTGGATTCGTCCCGGCCATCGCCGTGGCGGAGCCCGAAGGCGAGCTCGAAGTGGGTCGGCACCCAGTGGACGCTCTCCTCGTGGAGCCGAGCCAGCCACTCGCCGAGGTCGGAGACGATCTCGGCGAGGCCGTCCTGCCAAACGCGGGGGATGGCGGGCACCAGCTCCTCCTCGTAGCGCGCGCCGATCGCCGCAGCTTCCTCGGAGAGAACGCGCTGGGCCCGCGCGAGGCGCTGTGGGTGGTCGAGCGGCAGCGACTTCTCTTCGCGGAGTCGCGTCAGCACCGCGAACTGGATGTCGTGAACGAGGCTCCCGCGCTGGAGCGGGTCGAGCTCCTCGATCGGCTCGGGCACCTCGCGCGGCTCCAGCCGCAGCAGCTGATTCAGGTAGAATTGATAGGGGCAGGTCGCGATGCGCTGGAGTCCGGTGGCGCTGTACGGGCGCTTCGCCGGGTCGTGCTCCGCGAGGAGCGCCGCGGCTTCCTCGCCGACCTTCACCAACCCGTCGGCTTCGTTCCACGACTTGGGCGAATCCCAGCGTCGCACGCGAGCGCGGAGCGCGCGGGCGAGGTGCGGGTTGGTGCCGGCGAGGTGCGCCAGGGAGCCGGGCGGCCCCTGGTTCAGGAGTGGGTCGCGCATGGTCGCCAGGTCGCGCTCGACGAGATCGATGGCGACGGCCGGATCCCGCGGCGCCGGCCAGCGAAGCGGCGGCACCTGCGCGCGCGCCTCCTCCAACATCGCGTCGGCGCTGGGGAGCTCGCCGGTCACCACGCGCGCGGTCTCGAGCACGTAGAAGCTCGGCACGCGCGGGCGTGCTCGGTCGACGTCGATGCGCGGCCAGCTCAGGACGACCGCGCGCTCGGCAGCGCCGACGGCCAGGCGAAGCGCGAGCCGCTCGTCTTCGGCGCGCTCCTCTCGGGTGGCGAGGGTGAGTGGCGCCACGGCGCGCCAGGCCACCCGGGCGTCGTCGCCGAGCAGCGGGTCGGGCGGCACCCGCGCAGGGAAGATCTTCTCGGCCAGTCCCGGCACGTAGACCACATCGAACGAACGCCCGCGCACTTCGTCGGTGGATAGGACTTCGACGCCGACCTCGTCGCGGCCCGGCAACACCCGCAGCTCGCCGAGCCGTGGGGTCAGCGCTCGGCGCACCATGGTCAGGGTGATGCCCTCGACCTCGCGCATCGGGCCGAGCTCGGCGAGAACTTGGAGCACGCGCTCCGGGTCGGCGAGCGCACGGGTCGCGAGGGCCGACAGCGCGCCGACCCACTCCCCCCAGCTCGCGTTCTCCGGCAGCTGGATGAGCTCGTCGAGGAGCGGGAGCGCGAACTCGCGCAGCCGGACGAGGTCCGCACGTCGCTGCTCGAGGCGGCCGCGGCGGTCTTCGTGCTCCTCGTCGATGGCGCGCTCCAGGGCGCGGTCGACCTCGCGCTCGAGGCCTTCGAGGCGCCGCAGCCAGCGATCGCGACCGCCGACCACGGCGGCGTCCACGATGAGCTGCTCCCAGCGCCGCGGCACGCGAAGGGCACCCGCCACGGCGGGCGCCTCCGCGTCGATCGCCTCGGGCTCCGGCTCGTCCCAGGGCTCGACCTCTTCGAAGGGGAAGAGCGAATCGTCGGGGGCGGCCCAGCCGTCGTCGTCGGCTGCCGGCGGCGCGCCCTCCTCGAGACCGGGGACGACCGCCAGCGAGAGGTACTCCGCGAAACGAGAGGCGCTGAGCCGCTCGGCCTTGCAGTCGAGGAGCGCCAGGAGCGCGCGGCCGCTGGGGTCCGGTCGCGCGACGCCGGCGTGGAAGCGTGCGGGGATCGACGCGCGCCGCAGCGCTTCGACCAGGTGCGGCCGGTAGGCGAAAGGGTCACGGACCACGATCGCCGCGCGGTCGAAGGCGAGCCCCCGGCCGGCCCGGACGATCAGATCGCGGGCGATCTCCACGCACTCGCGGGCTTCTCCCGGCGCGGCGATCCAGCGGACGCTGGGGTCCGGCCCCGGAGCCGAGTCGCTCCGGTCGCCGAAGAGGCGCTCCTGGAGTGCGCCGAGTGCGGGAGGCGCCGAGGCGGGCTCGAGCCGGCGCGGCTCGCTGACGAGGGCCTCGGCGAACGCTTCGACGCTTCGCTCGTCCGACTCCGGAACCAAGGCCAGCGTGCGTGCGCCCACCAGCGACTCCACGAGGGCTCGCTCGCGCCGGTGGCGAATGGGCACGTCGAGGAAGAGCACCGGCCCGGTCGGTGCGGCGCCGGACTCGGCGGCGCCGAAGACCTCGGCGCGGTCGACGAGGCCGGCTCGCGCGAGCTCGTCGGCATAGACCCGAGCGAGGCCGTGGAGGAACGCGAGCTCGTCGGGGACCGCGACCTCGGGATCCCAGCCAGCGAGCCGCAGCTCCGTCAGAGTGTTCGCGATGGCCCGCGGGAGGCCGGGGAGATCCGCCACCTCCTCCAGTGGACCGAGGGCGCCTTCGGCCGAGAGACGCTCGAGCACCCGAGTGGCGACCGCTTCGCGACCGACCCCGGAGACGGGTGTGCGACCGATCGCCGCGAGCTGGGAGAGCGCGCGTTCGCCGGCGGCGACACCCAGGGTCCGCACACGGACACCGAAGCGTGGACGGGAACGGGCCGCTTCGAGCAGGAGGCTCCGGCCAGCCGCGCGCGTCGCCGCGACGAGCAGGACCTCGTCGAGCGGGTCGCATGCGTCCAGGAAACGGAGCGCTTCGGCGCGACGCATCGCCGCCGAGCTCGAGACCACGAGCGTGGAGGAACCTCCCATCGCGCGGAGCATGCCACGAGCGCGCGACGGAAAAGGTCACGGTGTGTGGGCGCTCAGAAGAAGGTCTGGAGGGCGAACACGGCCACGCTGAAGTAGACCAGCAGCCCCAGCACGTCGACGACCGACGCGATGAAGGGAGTCGAGCTCACCGCAGGGTCGAGCCCGAGCCGCTGAATCAACATCGGGAGCAGCGAGCCGATGATGGTGCTCAGGGTGACGATCGCGACGATGCTGCCGCCGACGGCGACGCCGAGCGCGAGCGGGTCGACGGTCTGGCCAGCCATGTACGCACGCCCAAAGCCCATGCCCCCGAGGATGAGGCCGAGCGCGAGCCCGATCACGAGCTCGCGCGCCAGCACCCGGTGCCAATCGCGCGGCTCGGCGTCACCGACCGCCATCGCGCGGATGATCAGCGTGGACGACTGGGACCCAGCGTTGCCGCCGCTGGAGATGATCAGCGGGATGAAGAGGGCGAGCTCCAGGGTCCCTTGGAGCACGCTCTGGTTGCGCTCCATGACGGTCGCGGTCAGCAGCTGGCCGAGGAAGAGGACGATCAGCCACGCCCCGCGCTTCCAAACGAACTCGAGGAGCCCGGTGGCGAAGTATCCGTCTTCGAGGGGAACGACACCGCCCTGGAGCTGGGCGTCCTCGGTCGCCTCGTCGATGACGACGTCGACGACGTCATCGATGGTCACGACGCCGAGGAGGACGTGCTGCTCGTCGACGACCGGGACGACGTTGAGGTCGTAGCGCGCGCAGAGCCGCGCGACCTCCTCCTGGTCGTCGGTCGGCGCCACGGTCACGACCTTCTCGGTCATGATGTCCGCGAGGGTGTGTCCCTGGTCGGTCAGCAGCAGGTCCCGCAGCGAGACCACGCCGAGGAGCTTGTCGCCGTAGCCGACGACGTAGACCTGGTAGATGGTCTCGGCCTCACCCAGACGCGCGAGCTCCCGGAGCGCCTCGATCGCCTCCCACGCCTTCATCTCGGGCGGGAGCGCGGCGTATTCGGGGGTCATCAGACCACCGGCGGACTCCGGGTCCCAACCGAGCAGCTCTTGGGTCTCGGTGGCGGCCTCCTGGTCGGTCCGCGCGAGCTCGTCGAGGAGGGCTCGCTGCTCGTCGGCCTCGAGCTCGGTGAAGAAGTCGACCCGGTCGTCCGGGTCCATCTCCGTCAGCAGGTCGACCGCGTCCTCGGTCTCGAGGATCTCGAGGACCTCGACCTGCCGCTCCGAAGGAAGCCGCTCGAGTAGATCGGCGCCGACCTCGCTCGGGAGCGCGGCCAGGATGCGCGCGACGTCGCCGTTGCCGAGGTCCTCGAGGAGCTCCGCGACGTCCTCCGGGTGGAAGTCTTCGAAGACCTCGCGGAGTGCTTCCGGGTCGCCTTCGAGGACCTTCAGATCCGGCCCGAGTAGAGTCGCCAAGCGCATGGCCGGGCCATCTTGTCACGCCACCGCCGGTACACAACCAGCATCCCGAGGTTCTCGTGGTTCGTTCAGCGAGCGCCGATGGTCAGCAGGTACTCGCCCGCGAACTCCCGCGAGCCGACGAACGTGTCGAGCACCACCCAATGGGTCCCTGCGGCGAGCGAGACCTCGATCTCGCGGTGCGCGCGCGCGACGCAGGCGCTCTCGTCGAGCGCGCTGAGGACATGGAGGTCGATGTCGGTCTCGCCCCGATCGAAGACGTTCAGTCGGAGCGTGGCCGGCGCGTCGAGCTCGAGTCGATAGACCAGCTCGGGACCGGACTCGTCCGAGTCCGAGTCGCAGCCCGAGTAGAGCGAGAGGCGTCGTTCCTCGCTGAAGAGCGTGCTCGCCGCGTGGGTGAAGGGGAGCCGGTCGATGACCCAGGGATCGTCGTGGGAGCCGGCACCGGCCAGGGGAGCGCCCGGCGCATCGGGAGCGGCGCCACCATCCACGAAGAGCGCGTGGACTCGAGCGAGCGCCTCCGCCGTGAGGAGGTTTCGAACGTTGTAGCCGTCGTCGAGCGCTTCGGCCGTGAACACGCACGCGCCCCCTGAAAAGGCGCTGGGGTGCAGGTCGTCCGGGCCGAGGCCGAACGCGGGGAGCTCCACCAGCGCGGCGTGCAGGTCGACGAGCGGCACCTGGCGAGCCTCGGCGACCGCACGGACCGCGAGGTTCCAGAAGGGCACCTCTGCGTCGACGGCTGGGTCGTCACCGCGAGGCGGAAAGGTGCTGAAGATCGGCACGATGCCCTGGTCCAGGAGCTGATCGGCGATGTCGAGGAGGGCGTTCGCGTAGTCCTCGAAGGTGATGATGCCGATGTCGTTCGAGCCGAACATCACGAGGGCGAACGCCGGGTCGAGCGCAGTGACCTCCTGCTGCAGTGGGGTCGGGCTCCCTTCGAGCGCACGGCCCGCGTGCCAGCCGACCGCGGCCGCGAGGCTCGCTCGGTCGAAGGGGCTCGAGCCCGCGGCGTCGCCGGCGGCAAAGTGATCGATCGCCGGCTGCAGCGGTCGGCCATCCAGCTCGAGGGCGTCGCCATCGAGGCAGTGGAGGAACTGGTCGCTCACCGTGATCGAGTCCCCGACCTTCGCGAAGACCGCGTCGTCATGCGCCGCCCGCGCCCGGACGGCGCGGAGGCTCTCCACGACGTAGGGCGTCAGCGGCGAGTGGGCGGAGCCGGGGACGTAGGGCTCCGGGTGGAGCGCCGCGCCACCATCGAGCTCGGGTGAGCCGTCGAGCAGCGGAGCTCCGGCGTCGCCACGCGCATCGATGATGGTGACGTCGTCTCCGCACGCAAACAGGAGGACGAGCGCCGTGACGATTGCATGTCCTCGGCCCACCACCCGCGGATGATGACCGAATCATGTGGCGTGCGCCGCGAATTTTCCCTGCGCCGCGCGCTCCTGATCGCTATGGTGAGTCGAATGACGCCGCTGCGTTTTCTGACGGGGCCGGTGGGTGCGGCCCGCGGCGACGCCGCAGCATTCTTTGCGAAGGTGCTCGCGCGCCGCATCGGCCGGCCGGTCGATGTGCGGGCCACGCCGGGCTATTCGGAGCTGCTCGAGACCATCCTCGACGGCGACGCGGAGTTCGCGTGGCTCCCCCCGGCGGTCTACGTGCGCGCCGAGGACCTCGCCGGGGTCATGGCACTGCTGGCGGGCATCCGGTCCAACCGGGCGAAGTTCCGGGGCGCGTTCTTCGTCCGAAGCGAGAGCGACTTCGACGGTCTCGCGAGCCTGCGGGGGCGCCGCGTGGCGTGGGTCGATCGGAACTCGTGCGCCGGCTATCTCTTCCCGCGACTGCTGCTCAAACAACAGGGGCACGACCCGGACCACTTCTTCTCCGAGGAGTCGCATCTCGGCACCCACGGATCGGTGGTCGAAGCCGTCGAGCGTGGCGAGGCCGACGTAGGCGCCACCTTCGTCCATCAAGAAGGCGACGAGGAACGAATCGTGGGGAGCGGCTGGGGCCTGAGCGGGGAGAGCACCCGCATGAAGATCGTGGCCGCCACCGTGCCGATCCCCTCGGACGCGCTGGTCGCGGTCGCCGCGACCTCGAGCGACCTCCGGAGCCGTTTCTCCGAAGCGGTGTCCAGCATGCACGAAGACCAGGACGGTCGCCGAGCGCTCCTCCGTCTCTTCGGCGTGGCTCGCTTCGAGGCCACCCTGCCCTCCCGCTACGACGCCGTTCGCAACGCCATGCGCGACGCCTGAGCCGGGTCGCCCGAGAGGCGACCGGTTGACCGAGAGCCTCTCGCGCCTATCTTGCGCCCGCCCGCGGCCCCCATGGCGAAACGCGATTACTACGAAGTTCTCGGCGTCTCTCGAGACGTCGACCCCAAGTCCCTCAAGAGCGCCTACCGGAAGCTCGCCCGAGAGCTGCATCCGGACCGCAATCCGGATCCGGCCGCCGAGGAGGCCTTCAAGGAGGCCACCGAGGCCTATCAGGTCCTCTCCGACCCGGAGAAACGGAGTACCTACGACCGCTTCGGCCACGCCGGCGTCGAGGGACAGGGATTCATCGACCCGGCCGACATCTTCGGTGGGCTCCAGGACATGCTCGGGGACTTCTTCGGCGTCCGTCGCCGACGACCGGACGCCCCTTCGCGCGGAGCGAACGTGCGCACGGCCATCGAGCTGGAGCTGGCCGAAGCGCTCCACGGCGTGACCCGCGAGATCGAGCTGCGACACGCTCAGCCCTGCGATTCCTGTGAGGGAACGGGCGCCGACGGCGGCGCCTTCGACTCCTGTCATCGATGCAATGGCATGGGCCGGCTGGCGGTCCGCCGCGGGGCCTTCGTGGTGCAGGTCGACTGCCCCGACTGCGACGGCCAGGGACGCACGCCGAAGTCTCCCTGCACCTCCTGTGAGGGGTCCGGGCAGACGATCTCGGACAGAAAAGTTCGGGTCGAGATCCCCGGCGGCGTGGACAACGGGGACACCCTCCGAGTGCAAGGTGAGGGTCAGAGCGGCATTCGCGGCGGACCGGCAGGGCACCTCCTGGTGGACCTCCGAGTGCACCCCCATCCACACTTCACGCGGAACGGCGACGACCTCGTTCACCCCCTCCATCTGTCATTTCCGCAAGCAGCGCTCGGTGCGCGAGTAGCAGTGCCTGGGCTACGTGAATCGGACGAGGGATACGAGCTCATCGTACCCCCTGGAATCCAGCCTGGCGAGACGTTGATCATCGAAGGCGAAGGGGCTCCGCGTCGCCGCGGCCGGGGTCGCGGAGACGTCGTCTGCGTCGTCCAGGTCGACGTGCCGAAGGACCTCAGCCCGAGGGCGAAGGAGCTCATCGAAGAGTTGGCGCAGTCCTTCGGGGGGTAAGATTTCCACCCATCGCGGATTTTTGTGTTATAACTGCCCCTATGGGCGGTGATGACAATCGGGCAATGGAAACGTTGTTGGATGCAGTGGACCGCGGGGTGCTCTGCCTCGCGGATGCCGAGAGGCTCTTCGGAGCCGCATGCGACTTGACCGGCGCGGAAGCGATCGTGGCGAGTCGATATGGAGAACGCGGGTGGCGGCGGGTGGTCCAGCGAGGCTCCTTCACGCCACCGGTGAACGGAATGGACGAACCCGCGAGGGGTGCCCCCTATGGACGGTGGCAACTCAAGGGGGGGGATGCCGTCACGCCATGGACGAAGGCGACGGCGCTCCTGCGGAGCATCGACGGGCCGGTACGCGTGAGCTTCTACGCCACGCCCCGTTCGGGTGGATGCTCGCAGACCCAGCTTCGACTGGTCGGCACCCAGATCGAGCAGATGCTCCAGGAGCCGCTCGCGCTGGCCGCTCTCCGGGGTGACCACACGGGCGAGCGGGGTGAAGTGCTCGCCAGCTTGCCGCACGCGGTCATCGTGGGGCAGTCAGTGCAGTTCAACGACGCAGCGCTCGAGCTCCTGCGATCGACGCTCGGCAACCTCGCCGGCCGCTCGGTCCAGCGTCTCCAGCGTGCGCTCCTCCATGCGGCGGGGTGTGCCGGAGGATCGGGCGTACCTTTCGTCGGTGATCTGCGCGTGGACTTCCTGCGTACGGACGAAGGCCAGGTGGCGCTCTTTCGCCGGTCCCATGTTCCTACCCTCCATGGGCACTGGACCGCGCCCGCGGAGAAGATGCTCAGCCCACGCCAACAGCAGGTGGCGGCGCTCGTGATGCAGGGCAAGAACCTCGCGGGGATCGCGGCGGCGCTCGAAGTCCAGGCAGAGACCGCTCGCGGCTATCTGAAGGACGTCTATCGGCGGCTCGGGGTGCGCGACCGAGGGTCGCTCACTGCGATCCTTCGCTTCTGACGTGTCGCCCCAGACCGAGTGGCAGCTCCGGGAGCCGTCGCTCGTCCAGCCAGCTGTAGATTCCCCAGCTCTGGAGGACCCGCCGGGTGTAGCGGCGGGTCTCGTCGTAGGGGATCCGCTCCACGAGCTCGTCGAACTCGCCGTCGCCTCGGTTCCGAAGCCAGCGGTCGACGGCCCCGCCGCCGGCGTTGTAGGCAGCGGGCACGAGCCCCGGCTGGTGCGCGTACTTGGCTCGAAGGTTCGCCATCAGCCGAGTGCCGACCGCCAGGTTCACCTCGGGCTGACGAAGCGTCCGCGAGTTGATGGGGACGTTCATCCCGCGGCCGATCCGGCGCGCCGTCGGCAGGATGATCTGCACCAGCCCGTAGGCATGCGCCCAGGACTCGGCGTTCGGATCGAAGGAGCTCTCTTCCCGAGCGATGGCTCGGACGAAGCTCGGCGGCACGCTCCGCTCCTGCGCGTGCTGCTCGATGAGTGGCGCGAAGGCGCGCGGGTAGGCCAACCGCCAGAGCGCTCGCGCGCGTCCGACCGGAGCAACGCGGCGGAAGGAGGCGAGGTGACGCCGCACCAAGCGCGCCGCCTGCGGGAGGGCGCCGGCCGATTCGTAGAGCGCGGCCGCGAGCCAGCGAGCGTCGGGATCGGCGCCAGCGCCCAGGAAGCCCATGCGGCCGAGCTCCTCGCTGGCGGAGTCGATCGCACCGACCCGGAAGAGCTCGAGGGTTCGCGCGAACGAGGGGGTCTCCAGCTCGCTCCGCCACGGGAAGGTCAGGGACTCGGCGACGTCCTCGTCCGTGAGCTGCGCCTGGATGCCGGCCGCAACGGCCGGGTCGAGCGCTTCGAGCCGTCGCCACGCCTGCTGGGCGTAGTAGGCCAGCGGCCAGTCGATCGCGAGCTGCCGGAAGGCCTGGATGGCCTCGTCCCGTCGCCCGAGGTCGAGGAGCGAGCGCGCCCGCCAGTAAGCGAAGCGACCGCGAACGTCCTCGGCGTCCTCACCGACGCCAGCCTGCATGCCGCGTTCGAAGACGGAGAGGGCTTCCGCGTGGTCGCCTTGCTCGCGGTGGTGGAAGCCGAGCTCGAAGAGCGCCTCGCCACGCATGTCGCCGGTGGGGAAGCGAGTCTCCATCGAGCTCAGGGCGTCGACGAAAGCCTGGTCGTCCCCCCGGCCGCGATGGAGCCGCGCGCTTCGATAGACTGCGTCGTCGGCCAGTCGGTGGCTGGGCGCCTCGGCGACCAGGGTTCCGTACAGGGCGAGCGCCCGCTCGACCTCGTCGAACTGCGTGTAGGCCCGGGCCGCGAGGTAGCGAGCACGCGCTTCGACATCCGGGTCCGAGCACTCGCGAGCCACGACCTCGAGGTGGCGAGCCGCCTCGCGGCGCGCCCGGCGACGGCTCATCGCTCGCCCTTGCTCCAGGCGCGCTTCGCACTGCTTCTCCGGATCGTCGGCGAGGTCGGCGGCGATGGCCTCCCAGGCCTGCTCGGCTTCCTCGTAGAGGACCGATCGCCAGTAGGCCTCGGCTTCGGCGATCCGGTCGTCCATCGTGGGGGCCAGCGCTTCCCGTCGCTCCGCAGGGAGCGCGGCGCGGAGGGCCGCAGCCCGCTGGCGGGCTCGAACGCCGATGGTGGCGCGGGGTCCGCGCGTGGCCACACGGGTGTAGAGCCGGATGGCTTCTTCGCGGTCGGCGAGGACCTCGGACTCCGCCAGATGGTCCGCGAGGGGGATGGCCGCGGCTGCGGCGCCGCTGGTCGGCGCTGCGGCGTCCACCACCGCCCGAAGGCGAGGTGCGGCCTCGTCCCAGCGCCCAGCGACGGCCAGTGCGCGAGCGTGGATCAGCCGAGCCTCGTCTCGAAAGGCGCCCTCCACGTCCTCGGCGAGGAAGGGCTCGACGATGGCCGCGGCGGCCGCCGGGTCGAGCCCGGCGTCGTCGTTCTCGAAGAGCTCGGCAGCGCGAACGGCCGCCCAGGGAGCGAGCGGATGATCACTGGCTGCGAGCTGGCGGAGGTGGCGGACGGCCCCCGCGGGATCGCTCGCCGCCAGGGCTGCATCGGCGGCGAGCCAGCGAAGGCGCCCTCGGGTCAGCTCGGAGGCCGACGCCAGCGCCCCTTCGGCGAGCTGCTTTGCTCGGGGGGCGTCGTCTCCGTCCATCGCGGCGCGGACCTGGGCCACGGTTCCCTCGGCCGCCACGGACGCCGGGTCGAAGCGTCGCTCGACTGGGTCGGGCAGCGCCGCCGGTGCGGCCGCGGCGCGGGGCTGGCCATCCTGGCCCGAAGCGGGCTGGACCGCGTCGCGCGCGCAGGTCGCCAAGAGCGCGAGACTGGTGATGGCGAAGAACCGGGACATCCACACGATGATGGGAACCGCGGCGGGTCGGGGCAACATTCCGGAGCGAGGTTGGAGCAGGTGACGAATGGCCTCAGGGTAGGGACTTGAGCGCGCCTCCCAGCGACGACGCCCCCAAGCGCACCATTCGAGACGAGATGCTCGAAGCGCTCAGCGATGCGGCCTTCGAGGCGGTGTTCCTCCACCGAGACGGCGTGATCCAGAGCGCCAACCGAGCCGCCCACGAGCTCGCGGGCTTGCCAGTCGGCGCTCTGATCGGCCGACAGCTCCTGGAGTTCATCCCGCCCGAAGAGCGGGCCAAGGTGCTCGGGAAGATCCGTGCGCGCGACCACGAGCCCTACGAGAGCGAAGTGCTGACGGGCTCCGGCGAGCGAGTGCCGGTCGAGGCGCGCGCCCGGATGGTGCCGGTGCAGCTCGAGGGAGGCCCTGCCCGTGTGGTCGCGCTGCGAGACCTACGAGAGAAGCGGGAGCTCGAGAAGCGAATCCGGAATGCACAGAAGATGGAGGTCGTGGGCCGCCTCGCCGGAGGCATCGCCCACGACTTCAACAACCTGCTCACGGTGATCCTCGGCGGGCTCGACATGCTGGCGCGCGACGCGTCCGAGCGTTCGGCGCCCCTCGTGGAGCCGGTGCGCGACGCGGCGCTGAGCGCAGCCGAGCTCACGAAGCAGCTCCTGACCCTGGCTCGCCGACAGACGGTGCGTTCACGGGTGGTCGACCTCGGCGCGACGCTGGACAGTCTCTTGCCCATGCTCCGACGTGCGGTCGGCGACCATGTGACGCTCGAGGCGAGCCACGACGTCGACGCCCGAGTCGAGGGAGACCCGGTTCAGCTCGAGATGCTGTTGCTCAACCTGGCGGTCAACGCACGGGACGCCATGCCCAACGGCGGCCGGCTCCACATCACCATCGAGGTCACCGACGCCACCGACCGGCTACCCGAGCGCGCTCGGGCGGCGCCCCCCGCCCCGCACGTCTGTCTGACGGTGAAGGACGAGGGGGAAGGGATGGAAGCCTCCTTGCGCGACCGGATCTTCGAGCCCTTCTTCACCAGCAAGCCCGAGGGCCAAGGCACGGGCCTCGGCCTGGCGACGGTCGCGAGCATCGTGGAGCAGATGGATGGGGTCATCTGGGTCGAGAGTGCGCCCCAGCAGGGAGCCTCGTTCGTCATGGTCTTCGGCCAGGCGAAGGGTGCGGTGGAGGTCGTTCCGCGGGCTCGCCCGACGCCCCCCGCGACCGGGCACGGGCGGCGAGTCCTCCTCGTGGAGGACCTGGCGAACGTCCGACAGGTCGTGATTCAAGTCCTGGAGGCATCCGGATACGAGCTCATCCCCACCGACGGGCCCAAGGCGGCGCTGGAGTGGGCAGAGACGGCGGAGGCGCCCGACCTGATCCTGACGGACGTGGTGATGCCGGGGATGAACGGCGCCACCATGGTCGCCGAGCTCCGTCGGCGCTGGCCCGACGTCCCCGTCCTCTTCATGTCGGGCTACGATCCCGAGGGCCTGGCGAGCCGAGCCCAGGAGCTCGAGCGCTCCCGCTTCATCACGAAGCCGCTGACGGCCGACGGGCTCGTGGCCGCCGTCGAGGCCTGCTTGGACTGAACGGCTCGCAGTCACGAGACGGGGACCGGGCGGGCGTGCTATCAAGCCGGCCGTGCGGGACGTCTACGCCAACCTGCTTCGCGACACGCGAAACCTCCGGCGGGAGCAAGCCAAGGCACGCGATGGCTGGTACGCGTCGTTGCCGCTCGAGCGAAAAGAGGACGTCCTCTTCGAGCTCGAGATGCTCCTGAAGGCGTTCGGCTGCTTCGGGAACCCCCGGAACCACCCGGGGCCGCCGAGCAAGACCCCGGCCGTGGCCCACGACTTCAGCGAAGAGCTGCGCATCCTCCGGGACGGGATGCACCAGGCGATCTCCAAGGTCCGCGAGCTCCTCGGCGAGCGAGACCGGGCCTATGTGTTCAGCCGCTACCTGGAGTCGGTCCTACCCGAGGACGCGCTCCGCACGCGACTGGTGAAGGACCAGCTCGCCCAGGACACGCCGCAAGAGTCGCTCTTCGTGCTTCGGAACACCTTCGGGGCGTTTCTGGAGATGGCCGACGGGATGACCCGCCTGCCGCGGATACCGCACCGGCTCTACTTTGCGCTCCTCGGTACCGTGACCCGCGAGATCGGTCGGAACACCTACTTCGATCCGCTCGTGACCCTCGAGTTCCGCCCAGAGCTCGATCGGATCCGGAACCCCCAGGTGCTCGAGATCCTCCATGGGGCGCCGGACGCGTCCCATCGGGTCGCGGCCCTCGCCTTCCTCAGCCTCTTCCGCGCGCTTCGGTACGCCCGGCTGGTCGACGAGTACGCGGCCGAGCCGGAGACCGCGCGGCGCGCTTACCTCATCCTGAGCGTGTTTCGCAGCGACATGCGGGCGCTGACCCGCTACCTCGGGCAGAAGGCCGGCGAGCACATGGCCAACGCGCTCGAGCGGCAGCTCCTTTCGGTGCCGGCGTCGGAGCTGACGCTGCAGCGGCACCAGCTCGCGGAGGAGGCCGGAGAGCTGCTCCGCTTTCGCCGGACCCTCGAGAGCGTGGCCAACATGCTCAACGTGGAGATCCGGAAAACGTTCGAACGCGAGCTCCCGCCGCTTCGGGAGGATCTCTCCGGAGCGAACCTCGGGCCTCAGCTGGTCATGGGCACCGCCAGCCTCCGAGCGACCCTGCACCACGCCATCCGAATCCTCGGCCACGAGCTCGCGCCGAACCTCGAGGAGCCCAACCTGGCTTCCCCCGACCTGTCCCGCCGGGACGGCAGCCTACGACTCCGCCGCGACGTCTGGATGTTCACGCAGGTGCTCCGGGCCTTCCTCGCCAAGGCGAAGGCCGCGCCGAACCGACCCGCGGACGAGTGGGCCGGGTATGCGAGCTTCCAGTTCGTCCGAGAGTTCCTCGAGCACTTCCGCGCCATCGGCTACCAGCTGCTCCGGCTCAGCGACTACAAGCGCCTCGAGCGCTTCATGGCCGCCCTCGCCGGCTTGCGGGACGTGGACCTGCTCGATCCCCCGCGGCTCCAGGCCGCCGTCCAGGAGTGCGAGAGCTTCTACAATCACCTCGAGACGCTCTTCCGGGAGATCTCGAAGCGCGCCGAGATCGCCGACGCACCCTTCGACAAGAAGGCCGCGGTCGAGCACCTGAAGCTCTACCTCGGCGCGGCGTAGCCGATCTGCCGATTTCTTGAGCCCCGGCCCTCCGCCATGCGATGGCGAGAGGTGTGCGACAGGCTCTCTCCATCGTCTTGCTCGCGGCGTGCGCCGCGACCGTCCACGCGCAGGACGCCGACCGAACCCGGACCTGGCGAGTTCAGCCAGGGGAAGCGCTGAGCGTGATCGCCGCACGCTTCTCGGTCACCGTCGAGGAGCTGCGCGAGTGGAACACGCTGGAAGGCGACCGGATCATCCCAGGCCAGGAGCTCGTGGTCCGCGAGCCCGACGCCGAAGAGGGGCTGACCCACCGCGTAGCCCGGGGCGAGACCTTGAGCGGCATCGCCGTCGACCACGACACCACCATCGAGCGGCTCCAGGAGCTGAACCCCGACCTCGACCCCGAGCGTCTCCGCGAAGGGCAGGTCCTTCGCATCGACGACCTGGGAGACCGTCACCGCGTGGACTACGTCGTCCGTCGGGGGGACAACCTGAGTCGAATCGCCGCTCGCCATCGCGTGACGCTCGAGCAGCTGCGTCGGTGGAACCCGCGAGTCCGCGGCGACGACCTCCGCTTCGGGAGCACGCTGCGCATCTACTCCGAGATCCCCGCCAGCACCTCCGAGTCGATCGGCCGACCGCACCACGGCCGGTTGGCCAACGCCGAGCAGCTCCCGCCGCACCCCGGCTACTACCTGCGGGATCGGCGCCGGGCGTACGGCACGTTGGAGACGGTCCTGTGGATCCAGGACGGCGTGGAGGCGGTGCTCGACCGTTTCCCCGAGTCCCCGCAGATCCGAGTCCACGACGTCAGCAACCGGGAAGGCGGCCGGATGCGAGACCACCGCAGCCACCAGTCCGGTCGCGACGTGGACCTCAGCTTCTATCAGGTGCGCTGTCCGAACGGAGTCTGTCCGATGCGCCGGCTCCAACCCGAAGACCTGGACGCCGAGCGGCAGTGGGCCCTCTTCGAAGCGTGGCTGAAGAACGACCAGGTCGAAGCCATCTTCATCGACCACTCGCTGCAACGCCCGCTCTACGAAGAGGCACGGCGGCGAGGGGCGACCCAGGCCCAACTCCAGCGCTGGTTCCAGTATCCCCGGCGCCGACACGACCGACAGGGGATCATCCGGCACTACGCCCGGCACCGGGATCACGCCCACGTGCGCTTCGTCTGTCCGGACACCGACGAGAGCTGTCGCTGACCGGGGACGGCCGGCCAATCGCCATCCAGGGACCCCAACTCTTTCCGTGCGCGCAGCCCTGGCGGGGGTAAGACTTTCCCTCCATGCCCCATGCTTTTCCGCGCTCCGGCGCCGCGCTCGTCCTGGCTCTCGGGCTACTCGCGCTCGGTGACACGAGCACGGCCCACGCCTACCCGACCTACGGCGGCAACATCCCCAACGGTCGCTACACCGAGAGCGCGGTGGCGAGCGAGAGCAACACGCGTTGCTGGATGTGCCACGCGAGCACCTACGGCGGGTACGGCTGCGCGGGCAGCTGCCTCAACCCCTTCGGCCTCGACTTCCAGGCCAACAGCCACACCTGGAACGCGTACCTGGCGTCGCTCGACTCCGACAACGACGGCTGGACCAACGGGCAGGAGCTCCGAAACGAGTGGGGCGACAGCACGAGCCGAGACTCCACCTACTACTCGCTCCCCGGCAACCCTTCCGGGCTGAGCTGCTCGGACATCCCGAACGCCGGTGCGTTCGCGACGCTGCGGACGCGATGCAACACCGACTTCTCGTTCAGCACGTACAACAACCGAAACACCTCCTCGAGCCGCTTCGAGTTCTTGGAGAGCTTCTACAACACCTGCTCGAGCGGGAACCACGACTGCGAGAGCGTGGCCACCTGCAGCCGAAGCAGCGGCAACGGTCGCGGCGATTGGTCCTGCACTTGTGAGGACTCCTACAACGGCGCCGGCCACGACCGCACCCGGTACCACGACTGGGTCACGCCCAACTCCACGCTCGGAGACGACCGACTCTTCCAGCTGCTGAGCGCCGGCAGCTTCAACGGGTGCGTGAGCAAGTGCTCGCCGAACCCCTGCGGGACCGGCACGTGCTCGCACAGCAACGGTGGAAACGGCTACGTCTGCAACTGCCCCTCGGGCTATCGCGACAACGGCACCACCTGCGTCGTGAACTTCGAGTGCTCCACCGACCCGGGCCGCTGCGGAAACGGCACCTGCATCGAACAGTCACCGCCGAATACGTTCACCTGCAACTGCGACTCGGGCTATGTGTTCAACGGCACCACCTGCGTAGTGTCCAACCCCTGTGTGGCGGGCACCCACGACTGCGATGCCAACGCGAGCTGCGAGCCGATCACCTTCCGGCCCGGCTGGAACTGCACCTGCAACGACGGTTGGATGGGCACGGGCAGTCCCTACGGCGGCACGGGCGATTCGTGCGCGGACATCAACGAGTGCGCCACCGCAGGGATCTGCGGCCCCGGCACCTGCGTGAACCGCACCGGCAGCTACACCTGCCGCTGCAACAGCGGCTATCAGTTCGACGGCACCACCTGCGTCGACGTGAACGAATGCGACGATGGCCCCTGCGGTGAGGGCGCCATCAGCTGCAACAACACGCCTGGCTCGTACACGTGCACCTGCGCAGACGGCTACTCCTTCACGGGAGGGACCTGCGTCGACATCGACGAGTGCGCGACCAACCCGTGCGGGGCGGGCGCGTGCGAGGAGATCGAGCCGCCCGGCTACACCTGCGCCTGCGAGGGTGGCTACGAGTTCAACGGCACGACTTGTGTGGACGTCAACGAGTGCGAGACCGGTGAGGCCGGTTGCGACGAGATGGCGACCTGCACCAACCGCATCGGCTCGTTCCGATGCACCTGCATCGAGGGTTGGGAGGGTGACGGCACCACCTGCACCGACCTCGACGAGTGCGCGAGCGAGGACCTCAACGAGTGCGACACCTTTGCGGTGTGCATCAACCAGGTCGGCGGCTACGACTGCGAATGCACCACCGGCTACGAAGGCTCCGGCCTGACCTGTACGCGCATCGATCCGTGCGCGAGCGGCGCGGTGACCTGTAGCTCGAACGAGTTCTGCACGACGACAGCGGACGGTATCGGCTACTGCGAGTGCGAGCCCGGGTTCCAGCGCCCCTCCGAGGGCGAGGCCTGCGTGAGCGCTTGCGGTGACGGCGAGCGAACGCCCGGCGAAGAGTGCGACGACGGGAACGTCGAAGACACGAACGCGGACGGGAACCCGGACGGCTGCTCGTCGACGTGCGACATCCAGCCCGGCTTCGCCTGCTGGGAGCCGGACGGAACCCTGAGCATCTGCGAGAACACCTGCGGGAACGGCTTCATCGACCGCGACGCCGGCGAGACATGCGATCTCGGACCGGACGGCCCCTATGACGACGAGACCCCCGACGCCTGTCGCTCGAACTGCCGGCTCGGCTACTGCGGTGACGGGGTGATCGACACCGGTGAGGAGTGCGACGACGGCGACATGGTGAGCGACGAGCGGGCCAACGCCTGCCGCGAGACCGGCTGTCGCGAGGCCTACTGCGGCGACGGTGTGGTCGACACGGGCGAGGAATGCGACTTCGGCGAGCCCGGCGGGCCGAACCGCGACGACTGCAACGCTTGCGCGCCGCCGGACATGGGCCCGGGCCCGGACATGGGCACCGGCGATGGTGGCGACGACGGCGGTGACGAGGGCTGCGGCTGCGCCACGCCGGGCGGTGGGTCGAGCGCGCCGTGGGCGGGGCTGGTGTCGTTCGGCGTCCTGCTCTGGCGGCGCCGGCGGGGGTAGGTCGGCTCAGGCAGACGCAGGGTTCCGCGCGCTTCGGGGGACGCTCTCGAGCAGAGCGGCGAGTGGCGGTGGATGACGTCCTCGAGGCGCGGCTCGTGGCGGAACTGCTCGAGAGCGTCCCCGCGGTTCGCCATGGTTTCCCCTTGCCTCTGGTGCCTTCCGGCCCAAGGCACGCCCCATGGCTCCCGTTCCGACGATTCGCGTCCGTACGCTCACCGACACGCCCCTGCGTGACGACGGCGACTTCGTCCTCTACTGGATGACTTCGGCGCGAAGGCCGCACCACAACTTCTCGCTGGACCACTCGGTCGATCTGGCGGTGGCGGTGGGCAAGCCCCTGCTGGTCCTCGAAGCGCTCCGGGTGGGCTACCCGTGGGCCTGCGACCGCTTCCATCGGTTCGTCATCGACGGGATGGCCGACCAATCCGAGTACTTCGCGCGCCACGGCATCCGCTACCACCCCTACGTCGAGCGAGTGGCAGGCGACGGCAAGGGGCTGCTGAAGGCCCTTGCCGAGCACGCCTGCGCGGTCGTGACGGACGACTTCCCCACCTTCTTCTTGCCGCGGATGCTGGAGGCCGCCGCCGAGCAGCTCGAGGAGATCGTGCGACTGGACGCGGTGGACACCAACGGGCTCTACCCGATGCACGACACCGATCGAGTCTTCAGCCGCGCGCACGACTTCCGCCGCCATCTGCAGAAGAATTTGCTCGGGCATCTCGAGCAGGCGCCGCTCGAGCGGCCCTTCGTCGGCAAGGACCTGAGCGGAGCGGTCATCCCGCGGACCGTCCTCGATCGATGGCCGGCGGCCCCCAAGGCGTTGCTCGATGGTGACGAAGGTCTCGACGATCTCCCCATCGACCACACCATCGGGCCGGCGTCGCTGCGCGGAGGGTACCAGGCGGGTGAGGAACGGCTCGCCTCGTTCCTGGAGAACGATCTCGACCGGTACGGCGATGGCCGAAACCACCCGGACGACGACGCTGCGAGCGGGCTCTCGCCCTACCTCCACTTCGGCTTCGTCTCGGCCCACGACCTCTTCGCGCGGGTCACCGAGCGCGAAGGCTGGACCGCCGAGAAGCAGCCGACGAAGGCCACCGGCCAGCGCTCGTGGTGGGCGATGAGCGAGGCCGCGCAGTCGTTCCTCGACGAGGCGATCACCTGGCGCGAGGTCGGCTACAACATGTGCAGCCATCGCGCCGACCACGCCGACTACGAATCGCTCCCGGGCTGGGCTCGGGCCACCCTCGAGGAGCACGCGAGTGACCCCCGCGAGCACGTCTACCCGCTCGAGGTCTTCGCCCGGGCCGAGACCCACGACCCCGTGTGGAACGCGGCACAGCGGCAGCTGCGTGAGACGGGCGTGATGCACAACTACCTGCGGATGCTCTGGGGGAAGAAGATCCTGGAGTGGACCGAGCACCCGCGGGATGCGCTCGCCGTGATGATCGAGCTGAACAACCGCTACGCGCTGGATGGCCGCAACCCGAACTCCTACTCGGGGATCTTCTGGGTGCTGGGCCGCTACGACCGCGCCTGGGGTCCGGAGCGTCCGATCTACGGAAAGATCCGCTACATGACCTCGGCCAGCACCCAGCGAAAGCTCCGGATGGGTGAGTACCTGGCTCGCTGGGCGAGCCCATCCGAGCGTGCCTCTTGAGCCGATCGGCCAGCCAGGCGACAATGGACAGCGAATGGTGCGCGCTTTTCTTTCGTTGACGCTCGTGACCGGCTTGGTCGCGGTCTCTGCCGTCGGGTCGGCGCAGACGAGCGACGCCAATCGCGATGCGGCTCGAGAGGCGTTCCTGCGGGGTCAGGAAGCTGCCGACAGCGGGCGCTGGTCGGATGCGCTGCGCGAATTCGAGCAGGCCTATCTGATGAGTGGCGTGCCGACCGCGCTCTTCAACGCGGGCATGGCCCTTCGCGCGCTCGGTCGGCACAAGGAGGCGCGGGACACCTTCGATCGCCTGATCGAGAGCCACCCCGACTCGCCCGCGACCGAACAGGCGCGACCGCTGCGAGACGAAGAGGCTGCGCGAGTCGCGGTCCTGGAGCTGGCCGGCCTCGACCCCGCGGCCGAGTACGAGCTCCGATTGGATGGACGGCGGCTGGACACTCCGATCGAGACCGTGACGGAGGTCGAGGTCGACCCGGGCCAGCACGGGCTGAGCGCCGAGCGCGAAGGCTACGAGACCTTCACTTGGGAGGGGCGGCTGAGCGACGGAGCGCGAGAGCGGGTCCAGATCGTGATGGCCGAGCTCGAACGACGGCAGACCACCGAAGAGGGGTCCTCGATCGCGAAGAGCCCGATCCTCTGGATCGCGGTGGCCGTGGTGGTCATCGGGGGGGCGGTGGGTCTCGGGGTCTGGCTGGCCAAGGACGACGGCGTCGAGCCCGCCTATGACAACGTGTTCCGGTTCTGATGCGCGCCTTCACCCTCAGACTCTTCCTGCTCCTGCTCGCCAGCGCCGGCCTCGGCTGTGAAGCCTCGAACGCCGTGCTCGACGTACGGATGGGCCTACCGGCCAACCCACTCGGGGAACCGATGTACGTCCGAGTGCTCGTGGCGCGCGGCGACTTCCCGGTCCCCGAGAACACCTGGGTGCCGCAACCGCACGAGCTCACCTCGGGTCCGAGCACCTACGAGTTCAGCATCGAAGACCCCAACCTCGCCTGCGACCCGAGCCTCATGGGCGACTGCGACGTGTTGATCGAGGTGCGTTTCTGCCTCGACCGCGAGTGCGCCAGCCTTCGCACGGGCACTGCGGAGATCCGCGCGACCGACCCGCAGGCCACGATTCGCTACCGCCTCGAGCGACCGCTCTTCGTCGGCCAGCGGACCCAGTGGGAGCCCGTGATCTCCGCGGTCCCACAGTGCACCGACGACGCCACCACCTGCTCGGCCGTGGACCCGCCGCCCTCGGGCCTGACGGGCTGCGTCGTCGATAGCAGCGTGAGCTCCGGGCCTCCGACGTGGTTCTGTGACGTCCTCCACTGCAACGAGATCGTGTGCGCGGACGACCCCGGTGGGGCCGGCGGCCAATGTGAGGGGGGCCGGACGGGCCCACACCTCTGTGACCGATGAGTCACGAAACGGCAGTCGCCGAACATGGTTCGTAAGGCTGGGCTGATCTATTCTTGAAGCCCCCCCGGAGGACCCCATCACCGCAAACCCGAACACCGGGCGCCAGTCCGCCATCACTCAGGAATTCGGCCGACGCTTCGGCCGCTACGAGACCCTCTTCCGCATCGCCGGGGGTGGCATGGCGGAGGTGTATGCGGCGCGGATCGTCGGTGAGGGCGGATTTCAGAAGGTCGTCGCACTCAAGCGGATGCTGCCGACGCTCGCCGAAGACGAGCGCTTCGTCACGATGTTCCTGGACGAAGGGCGGGTCGCGGCGAACATCTCGAGCCCGAACGTGGTGCAGACCCTGGACCTCGGGCGGGCGGACGACGACTCGCTCTACCTGGTCATGGAGCTGGTCGTGGGCGTGTCCCTCGGCCGGTTGGTCCGTGGTGCGCTGAAGGCCAAGCGCTTCCTCAGCCCAGAGGTGTCGGCCCGAATCCTGGCGGAGGCCGCCCGAGGCCTGCACGACGCGCACGAAGCGACGACGCCGATGGGCGAGCCACTGCGGATCATCCACCGCGACGTGTCGCCTCAGAACATCCTGGTCGACCGGGCCGGGCGCACGCGCATCACCGACTTCGGCGTCGCGCGCGCCATGCAGCGACACAGCCACACGCAGACCGGGGAGCTGAAGGGCAAGATGGCCTACTTCGCGCCGGAGCAAGCGGTCGGCGGAGAGCTGGATCGGCGGCTCGACGTGTTCGCGCTCGGCATCGTCGCGTGGGAGGTGCTCTGCGGCCGGCGTCTCTTCAAGGGCGACAACCCCTTGATGACCCTGAAGAAGATCACCGAGGCCCCGGTGCCGAGCATCCGGAAGTACCGGCAGGACGTGCCCGAGGCGCTCGACGCAGCGATCCTCAAGGCGCTCCAGCGGAACCGCGACGACCGATGGCCAAGCGCTCTCGCGTTCGCCCGGGCGATGGAAGCCGCGGTGGGACAGCCCGCATCCGCGGCCGACGTGGCCGAGCACGTCAAAGCGTTCGGGGGCGCACCGCTCGACGACCTCGACCGGAACCTGAAGCTCGCGCTCAGCGGTGAGGTCCGCCTCCCGGAGCCCACCATCGAGGAGGGCATCGACGACGCCCCGACGGTCATGGAGCGGACCCCCCTCTCGACCTCTGCCATCGTCCCTACCACCGGCTCGGTCTCGGGGACGGGCATGGGGGGAACCACCGGCACCGCCGTGCCCGCCACGAGCGGATCGCCCAGGTGGCTTCCAATGGTCGGCATCGCGCTCGTGGCCGCGCTCGCTGCCGGTGGTGGTGCCTACTTCGCGTTGAGCGGCTCGGAGCCGCAGTCGCCCGTGGCGACCCCGCTGGAGTCCAGCCCGACGCAGGGCACGGCCGAACCGGAAGAGCCCGCGCCGGCAGAGCCAGAGGCCGCGGCGCCGGTGGAGCTCGAAGAGGCCCCGGTCGCGGAGCCGGAAGCGCTCCCCGACGACGAACCCACCGCGGACGAAGACTCCGCCGACGAGGACGAGCCGACGCCCACCCGGCGAAGGCGCGCCCGACGGCAGGCGACGATGACCGCGGAGCCCACGGTCGCCGAGACCACACCCATGGAAGCACCGACGCCCATGCGCGAAGCGCCCCGAGAGACCACCCGCAGCACGATGAGCACGTCCTCGATGCTCCTGCTCGGCTGGGAGGAATGATGGAGCCCATCGAGGTCCGAGCGCCCGAGGGGGCGCGTCTCCTGGAGATCGTCTGGGACGACGATTCCACCACGTTCCACCGGCACCAGGTGCTCCGTGGCTACTGCCCGTGTGCGGTCTGCCAGGGGCACGAGGGGCCGGTCCGTTGGGTCGAAGGCACCGAGCAGCTGCCCGACGACGCCTTCGTCCTCCGCAACATCGAGCCGACCGGCAGCTACGCGCTCCGCCTCGAATGGGGCGATGGCCACGGGAGCGGGATCTACACCTTCGACCACCTCCGAGCGCTGGCCGATCTCTTCGACGAACCCGAATCGAAGGCCGCGGAGCACGTCTTCCACCGCTGAGCGGGGCCCGTCTTTCCGAGGGCCGTTCCGTTGCGCTGGCGCTTCGCCCATGGCAATCAGCCTCTGAAACGATGAAGGTCACCGAACATCTGGCACGGGCGAGCAAGCCCCCCATCAGCTTCGAGATCATCCCGCCGAAGCGGGGCGATCACGTCAAGGACATCCTGAACCTGGTGAAGGATCTCCAGCAGCACCAGCCGCCCTTCATCGACATCACGAGCCACCCAGCCGAAGTGGTCTACGAAGAGACCCCCGATGGCATTCAACGGCACGTGAAGCGAAAGCGCCCCGGCACGCTCGGGGTCTGCTCGTTGATCCAGCACAAGTACAACATCGACGCAGTCCCCCACGTCCTCTGCAACGGCTTCACCCAGCAGGAGACCGAGGACTTCCTCATCGAGCTCCGCTACCTGGGCATCGACAACGTCCTCGCCATCCGCGGGGACGACAAGGGCTACCGCAAGCCGCTCCGCGACGGGCGGACTCGCAACAGCTACGCCCGCGACCTGATCGCCCAGATCGCGAAGATGAACCAGGGCAAGTACCTGGACGAGTACCTCGACGCTGCGCCGACGGAGTTCTGCGTCGGGTGCGCGGGCTACCCGGAGAAGCACTTCGAGGCCCCGAACATCGAGACCGACATCCGCCGCGTGGTGGAGAAGGTGGAGGCCGGCGCCGAGTACGTCGTGACCCAGATGTTCTTCGAGAACTCGCACTACTTCCGCTACGTCGAGCAGCTGCGAGAGGCCGGCGTCACGGTGCCGGTCATCCCCGGCCTCAAGGTGCTCACCCGTCGCGGCCACTTGCGTTCGATCCCGCGAACCTTCCATTGCGAAATCCCCCAGTCGCTCTCCGACGAGATCGACGGCGCTCGGAAGCAGGACATCTTCGACATCGGCGTTCAGTGGACCCGCCAGCAGGCGCAAGAGCTGCTGGCCGGAGGCGCTCCCGCGCTCCACTTCTACGTCATGAGCGACGCGTCCGCGGTCAACGCCGTCATCGACGGACTCGAGCGCTGACCCCCGGGCGGGCCTTGCTCGCCGCGATCTCTCCCAGCCGTCGCTCGAGCGAGCGCCTCTCGGCCGCGTCCATCGTCCCGCCTCCATAGCGAGCAGCGAGGTACGCCTCGGTGATCTCCTCGATCACCTCCTGTCCTTGGAGCTCGTGCTCGCGGAGGGACTCCGCGTGTTCCTTGGGGGTGTCGGATGGCGCCCGTGGGAAGCCGATGCCCGCGAGCTGTTTCTCGAGCCGCTGATAGAGCCGGGTGGCCTCCCGAGCGCTCGGGCTGGTGGTCCGGCGTCGTGCCCGCGGATCGCGGGCTCGCCGGCTTCGCCTGCGGCGCCACCAGACGAACACGGCCACGAGCACCACCACCAGACCGACGGCGATCGGCCAGGTCGGCGCATCGCTACCAGCCGCGGACGAACTGGAACCCTCCTCGTCCGGTCGCGCCGTGTCGGTGTCGCGAAGGGAGCGAAGGAAGCGGAAGAACTTCCGCAGGCCGTCGACCTGGTCGCGCAAATCGTAGCCGACCACGTCACGGGACCAACGCATGCGCATCGCGTCGATCGCCGCGCGTAGCTCGGCGAGGAGGCCGGTCTCGCCCATGATCTCGCCGCGGGCCTGGGGAGTGGGGTCGAGCGTGACCCATCGGTCGTCCAACCATGCTTCCACCCAGCTGTGCGCGTCGCCCTGGCGAATCGCGTAGTAGCGACCGTACTCGTTGTAGACGCCGCCCACGAAACCGGTCACGTTCCTCGCCGGGATCCCCTGAGAGCGGAGCATCACCGCGAGCGCCGTGGAGAAGTACTCGCAGTGGCCGCGTTTGGCTTCGAAGAGGAAGACCTCGAGTGGGTCGGCCCCGCGCGTATCGGGCAGATCCAGGCTGTATTCGATCTCCCCGGAGTCTCGGAGCCAGCGCTCGAGGCGCTTTGCGCGATCGCGGTTCGAGCCGTCGCCCGCGAGCTCCTCGGCGAACGCCGCGATGCGCTCCTGCCCGTCGGGGAGCTGGAGGTAGCGGGACCACTGGTCGTCGGGCAGCGGGTCATCGAGCTCGCTGGCCGACTCGTCGACGTAGGCCGTGTAGCGAAGCGAGAGTCCGTCGGGGTCGCCGTATCGGATCTCTCGACCGTCGCGGACGAAGAAATGGCGTGGACGATCGAGTCCGGCCTCGATGCGGGGTGGCGAGCGCAGACCGATCGAGCCCGGCGGCAGAAAGACCACTCGCTCGCCGAGCGGGTCGAGGACCACCTCGTACTCGACGTCGACATCACTGCTCCGGGCGCGATCGCGGAGCGGAATCCAGCCGCCGTACTCACCCCGAAGTCGACGCCGCGGGCCATCGGTCCGACTCCAACGCGCGTCACGGTACTCGTCGAAGGAGGTGCCGCGCAGTCGGAAGCTCTCGTACGCGGGAGGGTCCGCGGAGAGGTTCGACGGCGTGATCCGCAGCACGACCGTCGGATCGTCTCGAATCACGCCGAAGTCCCCCAGCTCCACGTTCGGTCCGAAGCCGGCGACCTGCTGAGCCGCCTCGCCGCCGAAGCTCAGGAAGCCCATGCCGACTCGGGGAAAGAGCAGGAAGAACCCCGCCGTGACCAGGAAGAGCGGAATGGCCAGCGCAGCCGTTCCGAGCAGAAAGCCCGGGCCCGCGATCCGTCGCGAACGGAGCACGCGTGCGATCGCGTCGGCTCGCGCGCGCTGCTCCTCGACGCCCTCGGGTGCCGTGGTCAGCTCGGTGAGCGGCGGGCCTCCGTAGTGGCGCTCGATCTCCGCGCGCATCTGCGTGAGCGCCAGCATCCAGGGGGTGAGGACCACGAAACCGAAGAAGATGAGCGCATAGTCGAGGCCCGTCGTCAGGACGCTCGCGCCGATGAGGTGTAGGAATGCGAGCGCCTGGATCTGCTGATGGTCGCGCGCCGTGTGCCGGTTGAAGAGCTTGGCGATCTGCAGCCCCCCAGCCAGCTCGAACGCCAAGCCGAGAATGCTCTCGCCCAGGAGGAAGAAGCGCGCGAACTGGATGGCCACCGCCGAGAGCATGATGGCGTTCCAGACGGTGGTGCGGCGAGCCAGATCGATGGGCGGACGTGGCCGAGACGAGCCACCGAAGGCGCTGGCGACGTAGCCCGCCAGGAGCACGAGGGAGCCCCCGAAGCCCACCTGCTGGCCCCGGGTCAGGGCGAAGAGGCCGAGCGCGGAGATGGCATAGGTCACCGCCGTGTGGAGCCGGTGGAAGGGCAAGCCTCGGGATGGCCGTGAGCTCACTCGGCCGCCTCCGGAATCGGGGTCGCGTGGACTTCGTGGACGAACGCATTCCGCGGGGGGAGGGGAAAGTCCGCCGCCTCGGCGGCGTCCACCGGTTGGAGGAGCGCGAGGTAGCGGAAGATCGGGTCGGCCGGGCCACCGCCGAGCACCATGGGGGAGCGCCCTCCCCTCACCACGATCTCGACCGCGAAGCCGTCGGCGAGAGCCGCTTGCGCCAGCGACGCCGCTCGAGAGATGCGTCGCTCGAGATCGGCGGCCCACTCGTCGGAGGCGCCCTCGGGCCGAGCCTGGTCGAGACGAAGGGTGAGCCGACCCCGTCCCTCCCGCGAACGCTCACGGACGACGAAGCGATCGAGCGCCGCGGACCGCCGCCAGTGGATCGCGCGGGCCTCGTCTCCCTCGCGGAAGTCGCGAAGACCTCGCACGTCGGCACCGCGCCCGGGAGCGTCGATGACGTCGTCTCGGCCAGCGCCGAGCCCGGGAATTTCGGAGAGCACCACCGGCACGAGCGCGGGGAAGACCAGCGCCTCCCCTTTGCACCGGCGGTGGCGGCGCTTCTCGATCAGCCCGAAGGGGTGGCGGCTCGTGAGCACCACCTCTTCGAAACGGAGCCAACCGCGCTCCGCCGGGGCGCGCCGATAGACCGCTCGCTGCTTGGCCGACGCGCGCACCTTGAGGAAGAAGCATCGGCGGGGCGCCTCCGTCTCGCCCGCCGCGAGGTCCACCACTTCGAGCGCGTAGCTCGGGGCGCGCTTCTTTCGATTGTGGAGCTCGAGCTCGACGGCCATCGGGACTCCGGCGAAGAGCCGCTTCGGGAGATGGCGGGCAACGGACACCCGCCACAGCACGAGGTCGCTGAGCGTTCCGCTGACCAGGAGCAGGCTGAGCATGAGCCCGAGCACCAGATAGAGCAGATTGTTGCCCGTGTTGACCGCGGCGAGGCCCACGCCGAGGCAGACCGCGAGGAAGATCTTCCCCTCTCGCGTGAGTCGAAAGCCCCGTCGCCGCCGCTTCTTCTTCCGCTTCTTCCGCTCGGGGCGCCGACCGTCGGTCACGGTGTCATCATAGCGGGACGGAAAGCTCGTCGACCACCGAGCGAATCGCCCGCTTCGCGTCGCCGCGCCCCTCGTTCGACACCACGGGCCGGACCCGGTGGGCCAGCACCGGCTCGGCCAACGCCTTCACGTCGTCCGGGAGGACGTGGTCCCGACCCTCCACGAGCGCACGCGCGCGCACCGCCCGCTCGAGCGCCAGTGCCGCGCGAGTCGAGGCACCGATCTCGATGAGCGGGCTCTTTCGAGTCGCCAGCACCAGGTCGTGGAGGTAGTCGATCAGGAGTGGTTCGACGCGGATCTCGTCGACCTGAGCCTGCGCAGCCCGGAGCTCTTCGAGAGTCACCGTCGCCTCGAGCGACTCGATCGGGTCACCGTCCTTGCGCCGGCTCTCGATGACCGCGCGCTCCACCTCGGGGGGTGGGTAGCCGATCTCGGTACGGATCAGGAACCGGTCGAGCTGAGACTCCGGCAACGGATAGGTCCCATGGAAGTCCTGAGGGTTCTGGGTCGCGATGACCAGGAAGGGATCCTCGAGCTCGTGGGTCACGCCGTCGATCGACACGCGCCCTTCATCCATGGCCTCGAGCAAGGCGCTCTGCGTTCGCGGAGTGGTTCGGTTGATCTCGTCGGCGAGCAGGAGCTGCGTGAACACCGGCCCCGGACGGAAGACGAACTCGCCCTTGTCGCGATCGAAGACGTTGCCGCCGAGCACGTCCGTCGGCATCAGGTCCGACGTGAACTGCAGCCGGCGAAACGTCAGGCCCACGCACGCCGCCAGCGCCCGCGCCAGCGTCGTCTTGCCGACGCCGGGCACGTCCTCGATCAGCAGGTGGCCCCGCGCGAGCAGGGTCACCACCGCGAGCTGGACCACCTCGTCCTTGCCGCGGAGCGCCTTGCCGACCGCGGCCGTGAGCCGGGTCGGGAGATCGACGGAGCTACCCAGCGGCACGTGCCCTGCTCGTGCTCACGCGGCGAGCATGCGCCTTCGTGCGCGCCTGAGCCGTCGAGGAAAGACGACCACCTGCCGTGCGAGCCACGCGATCGTCCCTTCCACGCGTGCGGGAAGCCGGTGGAGCGGCACCTGCACCCCTCCCATGTACAGCGCGTCTACGACGCCGATCACATCCGCCCTTCGCACCTTCTCGGACCCGGCGCTGCTGTCGCCTCGTGTGTAGAGCCATTGCTCGCCATCCGCGTCGATCCAGCTTCGAACGGCGCGATGGGCGAGGCGGCGATCCCCCTGACGCACGAGCACGACCCGATGAAGGACGTCCTCATCTGGGTGGGGACGTCGGCACACGATCCGCGCCCCTTTCGGAGCGAACGGTCGCATGCTCGAGCTGGTGAGCGTGAGCTCGAGGTGGGGGACCACCTCAAGCACGTCGACCAATGGATCAGGTGTGTTGGGCGCGGCGCTCACGACTAGAGGCAGTCAATCGACTCTGGATCATACGCTTGGGCGCTCGCGATCGTCTCGAAACGGGCTGACTCGACCACGCTCGGGGGCTGGTAGGCCTCGACGCCGTCTTCCGTATCGTCAGGACTGACCTCGTCAATCAGCTTCTTGTCCTCAGTAGTCATTCTCTGGTCCTCAGTAGTACAGGGTAACTAGACCCGCTCCGGAAGCGGCCTGCGGCTCGCCGATGGCGATGTCCATGTGTCCGTCAGCATTGATGTCGCCGACGAACCCCGCGGAGACGCCCCCCGTTCCGCTGGTGGCGGGGAAGATCGTGGGCGCACTGGAACGAACGGTGGACGACGACGTGGGCGCATACCAGAGCCTCGCGTCTCCCGGTCCGGTACCCGCTTGTTCCGAGGCAAGGAGGAGCTCCATGCCAGAGGCGCCGTCGATCTGACCCATCCCCCCGAGCGCAGGGTTGATTCCGTTGGCGGATCGGATGCCAAAGGTGTCGCTGGCAGAGCTCGGGAGATCGTTGCTCACCTGGAACCCAGTGAGGAACCCGCTTTCCCCCGTGAAGACCTGAACGTTCCCCGCCGAGGTACCGACTCGAATCCCAACGTCCGTGGCGCCGCCGCCCGTGATGTCTCCCAGGGCGAAGATGTCCACGGCGAAGCTCCCGGCGATGCCGGTGCTGATTTCCGTGAGCCCGTCCCAATCGATGGGGTCCAGGCCGGCACCGCCGGAGTGGTCTCGACCATCGAGCAGTCTGGCCCGACCGGCGACTCCCGCCGAGCTGCTGCCCGTCGCGCCGAGAACGACGTCGTCTCTGCCGTCGATGTTGCCATCCCCTCGATAGACCGCCGAGCTACCGATGAACGTGCGGGCGGGGGCGGTGGAGGACGTCACCTCGAATCCGACCAGAGTCTCGACCATGGCCGAGGTGCTCGTCGTGCCGTACGCAGTGGAACCGAGGAGAATGTAGTGGGTGCCCACCAATCCGTACGCGACCGGGGCGCCGGCCGCCAGATCGGCGATACCATCTCCGTTGAAGTCGCCGACCGACGACAGATGCCAGCCGAGGAACTCTCCGCTCGGCCCGCGAATGCAGAGGGCGCGCGCCGCAGCCGGACACTCACTGGGGCCGACGACGATCGGGTCCGAGCCCCAATCGGCGCGTGAGGCACGACCGAAGAAGACATAGACGGAGCTCTCGGAGCGAGCCGCGACCGCGAAGTCGGAGATCCCGTCGCCGTTGAAGTCTCCCAAGCCGCTGACGCGGTTGCCGAACCCGCCGCTACCCTGGAAGATCACGTCCGGGGCCTCGGAAGCCGCGGCGAACGAGGTCCGACCGAAGAAGAGGTAGGCCGAGTTGTCACCGCCGATGATGAAGTCCGTCATCAGGTCTCCATCCACGTCGCCGATCGGCATGGCGCGCACGCCCATGCCCACGGAGCTCCCGAGGGCGATGGTCTGCGAGAGGAAGTCGAGCTGGATCGAGGTGCCACCCGTGCCGGAGAGGCCGGTCAGGTTGCCACCGATATCGCTCGATCGGGCTTCGCAGAAGTACTCCACCCCGACCTTGAAGCCAGGGACGTCTTCCGCGACCAGCGAGCTCGGGCTCGCCGCAACCCGCGAAGCGAACACCGAAGCAGCGTTCCAATCGCCTTCGTCGTCGATCGGGGACAAGGAGCAGCGGATCTCGGTCTGGGCCAGGGTCGAGCCATCCTCATCGGAGACCGACGTGTACTGGAGTCGAGCGATCCCGCCACGGCGATCGATCACGGATCCCAGGGCGAGATCGGAGATCACATCGGTCGGAGGATTCGAGTCGACATCCACCATGATCGACGCCGTGCCCACTGCACCGCCGTCGTCGACCGACAGGACGACCGTCACGCCACCCCCTTGATCCGCATCCACACATGCATCGATCACCCCGCCGCTGATGGCGACAGGTTGGGGGGCGAGCGAGCCGAAAGTCACCGACGCCGAAGAAGCATCGGGGGCATCGGTCGTGCCCGTCACCCGGACCTGGAGTCCCGCGGAACCACCATCACAGTCGTCGGCCCCGCTGAGAGAGGCGCCGTCGCCGGGGCTGGTGATCGCGACTGCCGGAAGGTCGAGAATGGTCACGGGGCAGTCGGGGGTACAGCCGGTGTTGCCGGCGTCGTCCGTAGCGCACGCCCGAAGCGTGAGCTCGCCCCCCGCACCGAGGTCGGCATCGAAGAAGATCGACTCGCCGGTTCGGGTCGTGGACATCGCCGAGAGCACCGTGCCACCACCGGAATCGACGGCGGTGAGGGTGGTCAGGTCGGCTTCGTTGCTGGTGAGGTTGATCACCCGAACCCGGTACTGGAAGCCCGGCGTGCCGGGATCCGCATCATCCGTGGTTGGCGAGAGCGTCGAGCCGCACGTCGGGTCGAAGAAGGTGAGGGTGGGTTCATCGCAGTCCGGCACGACATCGACTGGGGCCGACATGCCGGTGAGCCGATCCACCGTCTGGCGGGCCACGATGCTGCCACTGCTCCCGTCGTTGCGGCTCGGCACCGCCGCGGAGGCGAAGGTCGCCTGACCAGTGAACGGAGACGGGAGGCCCGCCATCGCGACACAATCCGCGGTGCCGAGGACCGTCCCACTGGATACGGCGACTAGCTCGACCGGTGCGCCCACCTCGGTGCAGTTCACCGTGGCGGCGATGTCGCAGGCGTCGGTAGCCGGGTCCAGGTCGGCCGTCCCGCCCATTGCGCCGGTCTCGTTGAAGACCGTGCCCGAGGTGGGTGTGACGATCTGGAGCTGGGGGGCGTCGGTGCGAACTCGCAGCGGGATTCGGCTCTCGCCTGTGTTGCCCGCTTCGTCGGTGACGATGACGCACATCTCCTGCATCGGAGTGCTCGCAAGGGTAGCGTTCCCCCCAAAGCTGGAACCGGTCAGCGCGAGGCTCGACCCCGCTCCTCCACACGGCCCGGCCGTGACACCGGTGCACGCAACTCCGGAGACCGTCCCGGCCACGTCGATCTGAATTCCATCCACCGTGTCGTCGACGTCGTCGTCGTCGATGAAGAGCGTGTCCGCGACGGGCTCCGAGACGCTCACATCACAGGGGATCGTGTCGACGATCCACTGGGCGGGTTCGGTCCGGGTTCGGTTTCCGAGCTCGTCGAAACACTCGGCGACGACACTGTGCCGTCCCTCGGAGAGGTCGATGGCGTCGAACTGAGCGACTGCGTTGCCACCGGAGGTCGAGCTGACCGCGGTGAGGATGTCCCCATCCACGATGAGGTTGAACGACTCCCCCGAGGCCTCGATCCCACCAGTGACCTCGAAGTCCGCTTGGAAACCGTCCGCGGCACTCACGTCGTCGTCCGCGTTGAGGAAGCTGCGGTCGGCGTCGGGAAGCGTGAGCGAACAGGACGTCCCGTCACAATCGACCAGGATCGAGTTGGGATACTCCTGCGTGCACGTGCCGCCCGCGTCGTCGGTCACCTGAACTCGCAGAGTGTTGGGGTCCGATCCCCGCTCGCCCAGCACGACGTTCGCGAAGAGCGCCTGACCACCGGCTGCAGTGGTCGTCGGCCCAGGCGCTCCGTTGACGAAGAGCTGGAGGGCAGTCCCATCGGCGACCGTCGTGGTCAGACGAACGTTGGTGGTGAAGGTGCCGTCGTCACAGGCGACCCCATCGATGTCGTCCGCGGGCCCGAGCTGCGTCACGTCCCCCTCAGCGGGCGCCGGGTCGATGAACACGATGCCCCCACAGCCCGCCACCACGGTCACGCGCACTTGCTGAGAGCGATGACGACAGTCGCGTACACACGCAACGAGCGCATGGACTCCAGGCTCGAGGGTCGGCTGGAAGGTGACGACTCCGTCCGTGAGCGTTTCGACGAGAGTCGGCTCCGCGTCCGGCATCTCGGTGAGCACCGAGCCGTCGGTGTAGAGCCACACCTCTTCCCCATCGGACTCGTTCATCACGGCCACGTCGACCGCCACCTGAATACCGTCGAGGACCGGGTCCACGTCGTCGGTAGCAGTGATGGTCGAGTCGTTCGCGGGACTCTCGATGACTACGTTGGGGTCGTCATCGTCACCACAAGCGCTCCCAACGAGCGCGAGCGCGAGCACCCCGACTTCTACGATTCTTCTCGTGAACTTCGTCATCTTCCCATTCCTCTTCCAAGCAAGTTGGCCCGCACACTCTAGCGAACCGGGTCGGTCCCCGCAGCCGCTCCAGGCACCTTCTCCATTTTAGCCTCACGTCCGGGCCGTCGAAGCTGGACGAGGGCCCCCGGGCGGGCCGGCGGGACCGGGTGGCTCGGTTCGCCCTTCAGCCAGGGGTGCTCTCGATAGAGCGCCACCTGCTCGGGAGTGTCCGGCGATGGCTCGAACGCCTCCAACCGTCCATTCACTTCGCGAAAGGGCCCGACCGCGTCGTCGGCTGCCCAATCGAAACCCGCATCACGCCCCGTCTCGTGCTCCCACCGCATCAGCGCGGTGCGGCAAGCCGAGGGGTAGGGTCGAAGCGCGTCTCCGACCTCCGCCAACGACTTCGCGTGGCACCGGTGGCAATGGGGAACGAGGGCACATTCATTACAGCCCGGTACGTCGTTCCAGCGCACCGAGCGCATCAGCTGGGCCGCGGGGCTGCTCCGAACCTGAGCGACGATGTTCCCCGCCTTGGCATCGCCGATCGGGACATCGAGCATCGTGCAGGGACGGATTTGGCCGTTCGGCTCGATGTGAACGTTCTTGCACGCGCCACAGAGAGGCTTCGAGACCGGAGCGGAGGGCAAGCCCCGCTCGGGGAGCAGCCCGGAACGCTCGAACGCGGCGAGCGTGCTCTCGCGATCGGCGCGCAGTGCCTCGGGGCTCCGGTCTCCCCCCTCGCGAGGCATCAAGTCGGGGCTGATGGATGGAATCGCGCCGAGACTCGTGACCCAGGCTTCGTATTCGTCCTGGCGTCGCATGTTCGTGACCATCAACGGCGTCTTCACCATGACCGCCACGCCCGCCTCGACGAGGTGGCGAATGCCGGCGACCGTCTTGTCGAAAGACCCCGGCACCTGCGTGACCCAGTCGTGGCTCTCCGCTTCGTCGCCGTAGAGGCTCAGCTCGACTCGCAAGACCTCGAGCGCGGCCAACTCTCGGGCGAGCTCGCGGGTCATCCGGAGACCGTTGGTGAAAAGAGTGACCACGAAGCCGAGGCCGCGCGCCTCCCGGATGATCTGCACGAGGTCGGACCGAAGGGTCGCCTCGCCGCCGGATACCGTGAGAAACAGGACTCCCGAGGCAGCGAGATCCCGCAGGATCCCGGTGATCTCCTCGGTGGCCATCTCCCCTTTCTGCCCTTGAACCTGGTAGCAATGAACGCAGGCCTCGTTGCAGCGATCCGCGACCTCGATCATCGCCGAGCTGGGGCGGTCGCCGTACACGGCACTCACGAGGTCGCGATAGGTCCCCTTCTGAACAGGGAGCTTACCCATCGCTCGACACCTCGAGTGCCCCTAGCTCCGTGAGCTGCTGGAGGAACCGGTCGACATCGCTCGCGGCGTTCCCCTCATCGAGCCGATAGCGCTTCGCGAGAGCGCGGCAGAGCGCGTCGCGCGTCCGCCCAGCGCCGATCGTGCTCCACAAGTAGGTACCCGATGCGTTTAGCGAGTGGAGCGTCTCTCGAGGCATGACCACGATGACCGCCCGACCATCGATGACTCGGCTCGAGACCCCGGGCGCGGGTCGGAAGAGGGCCGCGCTCACGAGAGCCACTCCTTCAGCACCTGAAGCGGGTTGGACCCCAGCACCGTGTCCAACTCGGCCACCGGAACGCGACCGCAGAGCTCGGTGATGGCATCGAGCCTGTCCTGGTCATCACCGAGGGAGGTGTTCGCAAAGCACGACTCTCGCACCAGAAACACCGCTCGGTGGGCGGAGGCCTCGGTCAACCGGGTCTCTGGACTCGAGCGGCGAACTCGGCAGATGCCGGCCACGCGAAGCGCCGGCTTGCCCGCCATCCTGGCATCCTCGGGCATCGAGCCGCCGGTGAGGGGCCAGGCCCACCATTCACCGTCATGCCGCGGGGCCAACGCGAGCTTGTCCTGCGCGAAGAAGGGCTGGCCCGTCAGGGTGCACGCAGTGGTCTTCCCCGCGCCACTCGGACCGATGAAGAGAACCGTTCCCTCCGAACCGAGCGACACCGCCGCGGCATGGAGCACGATGCCGCCGCAGTGCTCCACCAACGCGTAGGCGAGCGCTTCTTCCACGGGATGCGGCGATAGAGGCCCCAGCCTCCGTTCGACGGTGGCGACGAAGCGCCGCTCACCGACCCGACGGATCCGCGCGTGCACTCCCCTGCCATCCACCACGGCGCTGTCGTCCGACCACGTTGCGATGACCTGTTTCGTCCGGTGTCCTACCTGAGAACGGTCCACGATGCTCGGCGTCCCGTGCACATCGCAAACGACACTCGCGAACGACGGCGCATCTACCGGAAAGTGGAACTCCGAACTCGGTCGGGCGCTCGGGTCCAGCACGTCGAAGCTGACCCCGCCGTACACGAAGCGCCTCGGCCAAGCCGATCCCCGCGGCCGTACCTCTTCCCCTGCATTCGCCACGATCATTCGTTGCTGAAGCCGTCGTCGGCGTTCAGCCGCGTTTCATTACACGAATAACGGGCGATCACAACAGTACGATGTCTTCGACGTCCATGGCTTCCTGCGCCACGACCGTCCGCGTCTCCTCGTCCCGCTGGGTCGCCGTTTCGTAGAGCTCCCCCAAGAGGGTGGGGTGTTCTCGGATGGCGTCCTGGAAGTCGTCCCGGCCCAGATGGAGGGCCACGGTCGGGGTGAGGGCCCGGACGGTGGCATTGGCCGGACGGCGGAGGACGAGGGAGATCTCGCCGACCACGTTGCCGGGCCCCAGCTCCGCGATGCGCAGCTCGTCCCCGTCGGAGTCCTTGCCGACGATCTCGACGGCTCCGCTGGCCAGGAGGAAGAGGCCGGTGCCCTCCTGACCCTCCTCGACCAGGGACTGCCCCGGATCGAAGTGCTCGGTGCCGAAACGGTGGAAGAGTGCCTCGCGGTCGGGGCCGGAGACCGATCGCAGGATCGAGCTGTGGCGCAGGAGGTTCGCGATCATCCGCCCCCGGCAGAAGCTCGCGAGCTGCTGACCGATCTCCGGGGTGATCTTGGCGAGGCGCTCGAGGTCCTCTCGAGCGATGGCCAGGACGGTGGCGACCTCGTCTGCGACGACGCTCGCCGCCCGCGGGGCGTCGCTCACCAGCGCCATCTCGCCGAAGATCGCGCCCGGACCGAGCGCGGCGAGCAGGAGGGGCTGGTCGCCCTCGTCCGCCGCACGCTCCACATGGAGGACGCCATTGGCGATGACGAAGGCGTCGGTGCCTTCCTCACCCTCGACGACGAGGGTGTCGCCCCCCTTCACGTCCTTCAGGGAGAAGGCCGCGAGGAGCTCCTTCAGCTCGTCGCCGTCGAGCCCGGAGAAGAGCGGCAGCTTGGGGAGCGCGCTCGCCTCGTCGACCGGGTCGTCGGTCTCGAAGTAGCTCTGGAGGGCCGCCTCGGCCTTGTCGAGGAGCGCGTCGCCCCGCACGGCGGCGAGCGCCTTCGGCGTCTCCACGTTCGGGGGGAGGGGCGGCGGCGCCGGCGCCACGTCGTCCAATCGGTCGGAGTCGCTCCCGAAAGCGTCGGCCACGGTGACGAGCAACGCGCCCTCGTCCTCACCGGCCTCGGCGGCCGTCTTCGCGGCGACCACCGCCTGCGGCAGGTCCCCTCGGCGGGTGAAGGCGTCGACCAGCCGGGTCGCGACCTCGGCCGCCAAGAAGCCCCGACCCTCGTGGATCAGGACCCGGGAGAGGAAGAGCGCCGCGCCCAGCTGTTGCGAGTCGGCCTCGAGGAGGCCGATCGCGAGGCGGAGCGCGTCGTCGGTCTTGCCCGCCATGCGGGCCTCGCGTGCGCGGTCGAGAGGGGAACGCTCGGAAGCCATGGGGCGCGAGTCTACGCGCCCCGACGGCCCCTGTCAGCAGTCCGCCAGGGCTCCCTGACGGACGCCCGACATCAGGGCATCGACATCATCGGCGCGGTCAGGTTCACCCGGATCGCCTCGACGTCGAAGCCCGCGCTCCAGCCGTCTTCGAAATCCGGGTCGTTCACGCAGTCGCGCCCCTCGACGCGAGTTCCGTCGCCGTCGACGCAGGCCACGACCACCGGCTGGCAGCCGCGCTCGCCGTCGCTGTCCACCTCGAAGCGCTCGAGGCCGTCACCGTCGAGGTCGACGTCGGGCGAAGAGCCACGGAGCGGGAAGATGAAGCCACTCGGCGTGCCGCCGATCAGGACGTCGGCGAAGTTGCTGGGCTGCATGCTGCCGTCGCAGGGCGGCGCGGGCTCACCGGTGAACATCTCGATGATGTTGGGGAGCACGGCGATGGTCGAGACCGGCACGGCGCCGCAGAGGAGGCCGTCGGTCAGACCGGTGAGCTCACCGGCGGCGGCGGTGGTGGTGCCGCGGAGCTGGCCCTGACGGAGCTCGATGGGGAAGAAGCCGATCGGGAGGAGGATGTCCTCGGGACCACCGCTGAGCATGGTGGACTCGATCCGGCTCGCGAAGCTCGTGGTCGGTCGACCCATGGCGTCGAAGGCCATCGGATCGGCGGCCAGGGTGCCGCTGCCGGTGAGATTGTTCATCGGGTCGCCGTCGGGGTCGGTCGCCTGCATGAACGCGATGGCGAGCGAGTCGTCGTTCGCGGCGGTCGGGTCGTCGAGGCCGAGCATGTGCAGGACGAGGAGCAGGTCACCGTTCGCCGGGGCGTCGCCCAGGAACATGTCGTTGAGGAGCGGGCCGATCGGGCCGAGGGCGCGCGCGAAGGCGTTGTCGGCCTCGCCGTCACCGCTGTAGTCGCAGCCGACCGTGCGGTCGCCGAAGAGCAGGCTGCTGACCACGAGGCTCCGCTCGATCATGCAGTCGGGGCCACAGCCGTCGAAGCGGTCGAGGTTGTCGTCGTCGCACTCCTCGGTGTCGCTCATCGTACCGTCGCCGCACATCTCGACCACGGTGCAGGTGGAGCTGCAACCGTCGCCGTCCATCATGTTCCCGTCGTCGCAGAGCTCGCCGGCGGCGGAGTCCACGATGTCGTTGCCGCAGGTCTCGTCCGAAAGGCAGTCGCTCCGGCAGCCGTCGCCGGAGAAGTTGCCGCCGTCGTCGCAGACCTCGCCGGGGTCGAGGTCCCCGTCGCCGCAGAAGGCCTCGCGGCGGCAGCTCGAGTCACAGCCGTCGCCGTCCATGGTGTTGTTGTCGTCACACTGCTCGCCGGGCTGGAGCCGGCCATCGCCGCACTCCATCTCGACCACGCAATCCGCCGAGCAGCCGTCACCGTCGTCGTTGTTGCCGTCGTCGCACTGCTCCGGGTCCGTGCGGTTGCCGTCACCACAGAAGTCACCCGGCCCGCCATCGGGCAGCGACGCGTCGAACGTGATGTCCGTGTCGTCGGTGGGGTCGTCCTCGGTGAAGCTCTCGCCGCAGGCGAGGCTCAACACGAGCGAGGGAAGAAGAAGAGAAGAAAAGAAGCGACTGCGAGACATCCGAACCTCCGCTGAGGGGCGCAGCTTACAGTGCCCCACCCTTGCACACCGTGCGAAGGCTCAAGCCATTGAACGCTGGTTCATCCGCTGCGGGCGGATCCCCACGCCGGTCGGCGCAACGGGGAGAAATTGTGGACAATGGTCTCTAAGGTACCGAAGTCACCGGGGATCGACTTGTCTCAGGTGCGTGCTAGCCTGTGGATTGGCATGACCGCTTCGGACCCACCTTCGGGAACCCCACGTGGGGGCTCGAGCCTCCTTCCGGAGGACTATCTGGCGCGGGCGCTCCGCGCGGAAGACCCGGAGGAACGACGGAGAGAAGCCCAGCTCGGGCTGGCGCTGCCCACCGACGCCATCGAGCTCGATACCCGTGTGCTGCTGCTCCGGCAGGTCTATCTCGCGGAGATGGCCGAGCGCCGCTACCGCAAGGCGGCCGAGACGGCGCTGGCCATGGCCGCGGTCGGGCCGCTGGCGGACATCGCGCACCACGACCGGTGCCGGGCCCTTCAAGCCGTCGGTGACGTGCAGGGGGCGCTCGGCGCGCAGCGGCTGGCGGCTCGGAACGCTCCGGTCCGTCGGCGCTCCTTTCACTACTGGGCGCTGGCGACCCTCCAGCACTTCGTGGGCGACACCGAGGGCGCGCTGCACTCGCTGGACAAGGGACTGCGCCATTCGCAGGCGGACCGGCCGCTCCTGATCGCCCACGAGGCGTTCATCCGCCTGGAGAACGGCGAGGCCGTCGAAGATCTCGACGGGATCCGGCACGACCTGGCGACCGCCCGCTGTGGGCAGGGCTATGGGCAGCTGATCCTGGGGCTGATCGCCCACGAAATCGGGGACGCCCCCGCGGCGCGAACCCACCTGCGAGCCTTCCTTCGGCGGAACGCGTCCGCCGACGAGGTGAAGCGGGCGACGCTGCGCGAGGAGCTGCGACGGGCTCGGCTGGCATTGGCGTCGTACGAGAGCGACTGACGGGCGCGGCCTCGTCCCTACGCGATTTCGGACCGTGGTGGAACAACGCAGGCACCACGCTTGTCGTGAGCTGAGCGCCCAAGTATGGACACGGCTCACCCTCGCGAGGTCCTCTTTTGCTCCCGATGAGATTTTCGAACGCGCCCGTTTCGCGCGCCCTCCTGGCGGCCTTTCTCGTCGCCGCCACCGCGCTGCCCGCGCTCGCCGACAACCCCTTCGACGCTCAACAACGCGCGCTCGGTCGTGAAGCCGCTCGAGCCCGGGGCGCCGAGGGCATCCTGCCGATCCTCGAGATGTGGGCGCACTGGGACGACGCCGACCCGGCGGTCACGGTCGCCGAGCTCGAGAGGCTCGCGCGCAACCGCCGCTTGCCCGTCGCCCGCCGCGCCTACGTCCAGGCGCTGCTCGCGCGCGCACGGCTCTACCTCGGTGACGTCGACGCCGCTCACGAGGCCATCGGCGAGCTCGGCTACGTGACCGACTGGCAGGTCGCCGGCCCCTTCGACAACGAGGGCAAGCAGGGGCTCGACCAAGCGATGGGTCCGGAGACCGATCTCGCGACCTTCGAGGCAGGCTCCGTGTGGCGTGGCAAGGAGCGCGACGTCGGGTGGCGCCGCTACCCGGCGGGGCTGACCCACTACGGCTTCGTCAGCTTCGACGCGGTCCACCGCCCCTACGCGAACGTCTGCAGCTACGCGGCGACCACCGTCACCAGCGAACGGGCTCAGCCCATCGCGCTCTGGACCGGCGCCGGCGGCGCTCAGAAAGTCTGGTGGAACGGCACCCTCGTGCACACCGACGAGGCCTACCGCTACCCCGGCTTCGATCGCCACGCGGTCACGGTCGGCGCCCACCAGGGGGCCAACCGCCTCGTCGTGAAGAACTGCGTCACGGACACCTCGTGGGGCTTCTACCTGCGCATCACCGATCCGCGCGGTCGCGCGCTCGGCAACGTCACCGTCAGCGCCGAGACCATGCCCGCGGCCGCTGGTGACGGACACGGCGTGAGCCGCCTGCCCGACGCACCGACGCTGCACCTCGCGCCCCTCGAGGCCGCCGTCGCCGGCGACGATCCCTCCGCCGAGGCGCAGCACCGACTCGCGCGCTTCCTCGACTACACCGGCGCCGACGATCCCGCCGAGCGGCGGGCGCGGCAGCTCGCGACTGCCGCGGCCGAAGCGGAGCCGAAGCCGGAGTACCTGATCCTCGCGGCGCTCCTCTCCGACCAGCGCTCGCAGATGAACCGCTTCCTACAGAAGGCTCTCGAGGTCGCGCCCCGCGACGTCGACGTGCGCCTCTTCCACGCGCGGATGGAGCAGACCGGCCTGCACCCGGAAGACGCGTTGCCGATCCTCGCGGAGCTCGAGAACGCCGACACGCCGCAGGGCTGGGAAGCGAAGATGCTCCACGCCGGTCTCCTCCGAGACCTCGGGTTGCCCGGCGCCTCCCGCCGCATCGTCGAGGAGCTCGGCGCGCAGGCGAGCGAAGCCCCCGGTTGGTCGAACGCGCGCGCCGAGGCGGCCTCGGCCGTCGGCGACCGCGACGCCGAGATCCGCCACCGCACCGAAGCCCTGAAGGGCCAATGGGACGACAGCGGCAACCGACGCGTGCTCATCGCCGACGCCGTCCGCCGCCGCGACCGCGCGACCGCGGTGGAGCACCTCGAGGCGCTTCGGCAGATCTCCCCCTTCTCGCAGCGCAACCTCAGCTACGTCGCCAGCCTCTACGAGGCGCTCGGCGACAACGACCAGGCCGCGGCGATCTACGCCTTCGCGCTTCAGGTCGCGCCCGAGGCCGCGAGCCTGATGGTCGAGCATGGCCAGTTCCTGCTCCGCCAGCAGCAGCCCGATGCGGCGCGCGACACGCTCCGTGCCGCGCTCCAGCTGCGGCCGCAGGACGCCGAGACCCGCGAGCTCCTCGAGCAGATCGAGCCAGCGGACCGGGCCGACGAGCGCTACGCCGCGGACGCCGAGACCATCCTGACCCGACGCACCGAGGGCACCGGTTTCCCGACGACCACTCTCCAGGACCTCACCGTCAACACGGTCTACGAGAACGGCCTCGGCTCCAGCTTCCGCCAGATCGCCGTGCAACTCCACGACGACGAGGGCGCGCGTCAGTTCCGTACGTACGCGATCCAGTTCGACCCGACCTCACAGCGCCTCGACATCCGGCTCGCGCGGATCCACCGCGCCGACGGCAGCGTGCTCGAGGCGACCGAGACCTTCGAGCAGCAGCTCGGCGAACCCTGGTACCGCATCTACTACGACACCCGCGCGCGGGTCCTCGTGTTCCCCGACCTCGAGCCCGGCGACACCGTCGAGCTCCGCTGGCGCTTGGACGACGTCGCCCACCGGAACCTCTTCGCCGACTACTACGGCGACCTCAGCTTCCTGCAGAGCTTCTCGCCGATCCGTCACGAGGAGTACGTGCTGATCACGCCCAAGTCGCGCGAGTTCTTCTTCAACGAGCCCAGCCTGCAGAGCCTGCGGCACGAGCGGACCGAGGAAGGCGACACCCGCATCGACCGCTTCGTGGCCAACGACGTGCCCGCGATCCGGAGCGAGCCAGGCATGCCCGGCATGACCGAGGTGTCGCCCTACCTCCACGTCAGCACCTACCGCACCTGGGAGGACGTCGGCCGCTGGTATTGGGGCCTCATCCAGGACCAGCTCCGGCTGGACGAGGAGCTCGAGAACAAGGTCGCCGAGCTCACCCGCGGCAAGACCGAGCTCCGCGACAAGGTCGTGGCCATCCACGACTGGGTCGTGGAGAACACCCGTTACGTCGCCCTCGAGTTCGGCATCCACGGCTACAAGCCCTACCGGGTCACCCAGATCGCCGAGCGCGGCTTCGGTGACTGCAAGGACAAGGCGTCGCTGCTCTTCGCGATGTTCCGCGAGGCCGGCATCGACGCGCACATCATCCTGACGCGCACTCGGCGGAACGGGAACATCAACGACCTTCCCGCCAGCCTGGCGATCTTCGACCACGCCATCGCCTACGTGCCGGCGCTCGACCTCTACATCGACGGCACCGCCGAGCACAGCGGCATCGCCGAGCTCCCGGCGATGGATCAGGGCGTGACCGTCTTGCACGTCTGGCCGGAGGGCTCCGAGCTCCGGCGCACGCCCGTGCTCGGTCCGGAGCACAACCGCCGCGAGCGGACGCTGAACGTCCGCCTCGCGAACGACGGCTCCGGCAACGTGCGCGCGCAGGAGGTCGTCATCGGCGCGATGGCGCCCAGCTATCGCAGCACCTACCAAGCCGAGGGCACCCGCGAGGACCGACTGGAGCGTTCGCTCCGCGGGAACTTCCCCGGCCTGCAGCTCGAGTCCCAGAGTTTCGAGAACCTCGACACCCTCGAGCAGCCGGTGCGCTATCGGTACGTCGCCGAGGTCCCACAGCTCGCACAGCGCGACGGCGAGAGCCTCCGGATGGCTCCCTCGGTGCTCGACGACCTGACCCGCGCCATGGCGCGGGCGCCACGGCGGCGACACCCGCTCGACCTCGGCGGCACGAGCTCGTACCTCGAGGAACGCACCGTCCAGCTCCCGAACGGCATGCGCGCCGGCGAGGTCCCGAGCGGCGGTAGCGCGGAGAGCCCCTTCGGCAAGCTCGTCATGACGGTCGAGCAGTCCGGCCGACAGGTGCAGACGCGCACCGAGTTCCAGATCTCTCGCGACCGCGTCACCGCGGAGGAATACCCAGCCTTCCGCCGATGGGTGCAGGAAGCCGACCAGATCCTCCGCCAGCGCCTGACGGTGGAGCGATGAGAATGCCGTCCCTCTTCGAACGAACGATCCCGATGACCCGCATCGCCGCCATCCTCTGCCTCGTCGCCGCCGCCGCCTGCGCGCGCGGTGGCACCCAGACCCCCTCCGAGCCGACCATCGAAGAGCTCCGGGAGCGGGCCAACGCCAACCGGCAAGACGCCGAGGCCTGGCGCGTGCTCGCGATCGCCGAGCTCTTCCGGGAGGACGGTGACCCGGCGCGGGTGAAGGAGACCGTCGCGCACGCCCTCGAGCTCGACCCCGAGAACGCGCGGCTCCATCTCGTCGCCGGCACGGAAGCCTTCCTCCACGGCCGGCCCGACGAGGCGCTCGAGTCCCTGCTCGGCAGCTTCGAACGCGCCGCCGGCAACGACCCGGCCACGGCCGAGGTCGCCCTCGGATCCCTCGCCGAGCTGAGCGACCTGGCGAGCGGCTTCGACGAGGCCATTCGCACGCGAGTCGCGGCTGCCCTCCCCCGCACCACCATCGGGACGCGGGCCGTCGCCGCGAGCCTGCTCATCGACCAGCAGTACCGGATGGGCGACGCGGAAGCCGTGAAGGCCACGGCCGCCTCGGCCGGCTGCATCGACCGTTGGCGGGTCGCCGGTCCCTTCGGGCCGCGCGACCTGCTCGGCTTCGACCAGACCTTCGCCGCCGCCGGCCATGGACCGATGGCCGGCGAATACGACCTGGGTGAAGGCCGCGGCACCCGTGAGACCCGCGAGCTCTTCGGCCGTGGCTGCGACATCCACCTCGGCGAGGGCCCGCTGGCCGAAGCCGGCACGACCTACGCCGAAGCGATGGTCGAGATCAGCGAGGGCGGCACCTACACCGTCCGCCTCGAGACACCGAACTCGGTCAAGCTCAGCGTCGACGGTGAGGAAGTGGTCGCCATCGACATGCGGCGCACGCCGCTCCGTCGCACGACCTTCCACCAGGTCGAGCTGAGCGCCGGCGCCCACGAGATCGAGGTGAAGGTCACCACGCGGCATCCGAACCCGATCCTCAGCGTGGCGCTCCTGCCCGGCACCCCCGACACGGCGGTGCCCGAAGGCGACTCCATCGACTGCTACATCCGCGCGGCCATGCGCCTCGAGCGGGGCTTCCCGATCGGCGCCCGCACCGCGCTCGACTCGCGCGAGTGTGCGGACTCGGTCCCGGTGATGGTGCTCCGGGCCGGCGTGGCGCTGGTGGACCCCTACGTCACCAGCGACATGCGCCGGGATCATGCGCGACGGCTGATGTCGAAGGTCCACGAAAAGGACCCGCAGTCCTGGTTCCCCGTGCTCCAGCTCGCGCGCCTCAAGGCGGCCGAGGGCCGTGACCAAGAGGCCATCGCCGATCTGCGGGCCGCGCTGGAGACGTGGCCGGACCTGATCTCCTTCCGCCTCGCCCTGGTCGAGCTCCTGCTCAACCGCGGCTGGGACGCAGAGGCCGAGCGTCACATCGAGGCCGCCCTCCAGGTCGCTCCGGGCAACTGCACGCCGGTCGGCGTCGCGCTCTCGCACGCCCAGCGGCGTGACCGGATCGACCGCATCGACACCTTCGTGGAGCGCCTGATGCAGTGCAACGCGCGGAGCACCGCACGCTTCGGCCAGCTCATCAACGCTCGTCGCTGGGACGATGCGGTCGCCGAGCTCGATCGCATCGCCGAGCTCGAGCCGCCGCAGGCGCGAGCGCGACTGCTCGCCAGCCGCATCCAGCTGACCGAAGGACGCGCGAACCCGGCCGCGACCGAGACGGTCCTGCAGGAGCTGATCGGCGAGCGGCCGCAGTCGGCGACCTACCGCCTCGAGCTCGCCGACCAGCTACTCGCGCGCGGTCAGACGCCGCAGGCGCTCGACGTGCTGGACCGCGCGATCGAAGCGGAGCCCACCGCGATGATCGAGCTGCGCCGGGTGCGCTCGGCGCTCGGGGGCACCGACGAGCTCACGGCGTTCCGTCAGGACGGGGCCGCCATCCTGGAGGAGTACAAGAGTTCCGGCGTCGACTACGACGAGCCCACGGTCTTGGTCTTCGACTACACCGCGGTGCGCGTCTTCGAAGACGGCTCGTCCCTCGTGTTGACCCATCAGATCTATCACGCGAACAGCGAGGAGTCGGTCGACGAGCTCGGTCAGTTCACCCCACCGGACAGCGGCTACGTGCTGAACCTGCGGACCATCAAGGCCGACGGCACGCGCCTCGAGCCGGACCTGATGGGGAACATGAACACCATCAACCTGCCGCTCGTGGCGGTCGGTGACTTCGTCGAGCACGAGTACGTGCGGGTGCTCGGCCCGCCCCAGGGGCTGCCGGGCGGCATCCTGGGAGACCGCTTCTACTTCACCAGCTTCGAGACGCCCTTCTACCGGAGCGAAGAAGTGGTGGCGACGCCGGCGGACATGCCCATCGTGGTCGACCCTCGTGGCGACGCCCCGGAGACGCAGCGCGAAGAGCGCGATGGTCTCGTCATCCATCGCTGGCGTGTCGACCAGAGCGAGCCGCTCGTGCGCGAACCGCTGAGCGTCGCTCCGCGCGAGTACATGCCCTCGATTCAGTGGGGCCACGACGCGAGCTGGGGGCTCTTCCTCGAAGGACTCCGCGACGTGATGGCGGACCGGAACCCGATCGACCCGGCCGCGCTCGCCCTCGCCCGCCGGATCACCCGCGGCGCCGAGACCGACACGGCCAAGGCCCAGAAGCTCTACTACTGGATCCTCGAGAACGTAGAGAACAACAACGACGTCTTCGGCATCGCCCCGACGATGCTCTCCGGCCGCACGGGCAACCGAACCCGCGTGCTCCACTACCTGCTCGGCCTCGTCGGCGTGCGTTCGTCGCTCGTGCTCGTGCGCGACTACTCCGCGGACCAGACCGAATCCGACCTCGCCGACGACGAGACCTACGGCAACCTGGTGCTCAAGCTCGGTGACCAGTACCTGGTGACCGGCGCCCGCGGCATTCCCTTCGGCTACATCTCGCCGACGATGCGTGGCCAGGACGCGCTGGTGCTGCTTCCCTACGAACGGAGCGACGAGGTCCGGAAGGTCACGCTCCCGGCGGAGCCGGAGGGCTCGGAGAAGCGAACGATCGAGATCCTCGCGGACATCGACAGCGACGGCTCCGCCCGGCTCGAGGTGACCGAGACCTTCCGCGGGCTCCAAGCCATCGAGTGGCGCACGGACCTCGAAGGCGTGCCGGACGCCGTGCTCGAAGAGCGCTTCGAGGAGGGCTACGCCGCACGCGTCGTTCCGGGCGGGCGCCTCGAATCGCTGCGCATCACGGGTCAGGACGATCCGGAGCAGCCCTTCGTGCTCCGCTACACCGTTCGCACGCCGAGTCTCGCCCGTCAGCAGGGCGGGCGATTGGTCCTGCCCGGTCTCTTCCCGACCATGCTCACACCCCGCTTCGCGCAGGTCGGTGAACGCACGACCGCGCAGATCGTCGGACCGACCCTGGACATCGATCTGGAGATCCGCATCCGCCTGGAAGGCACCGCTCCGACATCGACGCTCGCTCCGGTCGAGCTCGAAGGCCCGGGCGGCGCCCGCTTCAGCGCGCGCGCGTCCACCACCGACGGCGCTCTCGTCGTGCGGCGGCAGGTGCACGTGCCGCTGATGCGCGTCCCGGCCGAGCGCTACCCCGGCTTCGCGAACTTCGTCCGCCAGGTCGACGCGGCCGAGGCGCGCGAGATCCCGCTCCGCTGATCAGGGCGAGGGGCGGGAGGCGACCCAGTCGCCGACCGTGCCCTCGCTCGAGCCCTGGAGCCGGAGGCGGGTGACCCGCGGCCCGAGCCCGCCCGCGACCACGACGGCGAGATACTCGATCGCCGCCATGTCCATATCGCAGTCGCATTCGCGAACGGCAGGAGCGAACCCCGAGCGGAACGCCCGCTCCTTGTCCGCGACGTCCATGCTGGCGATCCGAGCGAACAAGCGTTCGAGCGGCTCGCAGCCTTCCATCACGCGGGTCGCCGCGTCCGCGAGGACGGTCGCGCGCGTGGACGGATCCCCCGCCGGCTGGCAGACCTCGCCGAGACTCTCGGGACATTGCGGTGGCTCGGCCTGCTCGCTCGTCACCAACAACCACGCCTCGCGGCCAGCCAGGGCCTCCGCAACGGCTTGGAGCCGTGCGTAGGGAAGCGACCGGTCGGCCCACACGTGGATGCCAGGCCCCCACTCGGGACCGTGCCACTGGCGGCGTGCTTCGTTCGAGATGCGGAGCTCCCGCTCGATCTCGGCTGCGGAGTCGACCGGCGTGCCGTTCAGCAAGAGGCCACCGTCCGTCTCGATGAGGAGCTCGGGCACGTCGTACACCAGCGGCTCCCCCTCCGCCTCGGGTGGCTGGATGCCCTCCGGAACCATGGAGCCCGGTCCGGTCGGCAGCGCATCGAGGCGCTGCTGGATCCGATCGGTGTTCGCCCGACACTCCTCTTCGTCGTCGCACCCGAAGAGGGCGAGCAGCGCGCAACAAAGCAGAGACCAGCGACTCATGATCGGCTCCAATCGGCCAGGGTGATTCCATCGGGGTTCGGCAACGCGCGCGTCTCTCCGACCAGGTAGCGCCAGCCATCGCCGTCCTGCGCGAAGTAGCTGAGCTCGGCGAAGCTCGCGTCGCGTCGGCTCGCCGACAAGGTCACGTGAAAGAGCACCTGCGCCACGCCATCCCGATCGGGCGGCGCGGTGTCCAGGATTCGCAGGCGCCGGTAGCGGAGCTTCTTCGACCCGGCGCGAAGCTCCCGTTCCCACTCGGCGCGGTCCCGGCTGCGATCGTCGTGGTCGGGATGCAGCGTGCGCCAGAGGTAGTCGAGGTCGGCGAGCACGAACGCCGAGTAGCGTGAGCGCATCAGTCGCTCGGCGTCGGGGGGTTCGGCCCCTCGGTGAAAGGGCGCGCAGCACTCGTCATAGCCAGGGCCGCCACAGGGGCACGGGTCCGAATCGTCCATGAGGGTGCACCATAGCCGCGAGCGCCGTTCGCTTTCGATCGCGGTCGCCGCCGTTGACTGAGAGGTTCCTCACGCGGCACCATATTGGGATGGACGGTGGTGTGATGGGCGATGCTGGAAGAAGTGTGTGGGTACTGCTCCTCGGAGCGCTCCTGGTGTTCGGCTGCGGCGACGACGACGACGGGACGGACGATCCGGACGTCGACATGGGCGGTGAGGTCGACATGTCGATGGACGAAGACGGCGGCTCCGAGCTGGTCGTCGACTGCACGGCCGCACCCGGCGACGACTTCTACACGCCTCCGGACGGGCTCCCGGATCACTCGGCCGCGGAACGCGGTCGGCTCGTGCGCTGCGCGACGCTGCCGACGCTGACCGCGTCGGAGCTCGACGCTCGGGCTCGCCGGCCCATCAACTTCCCGGCAGAGCGCCCCGACAACTACACCGGCCCGACGCTGACGGAGGACTCGAACGTGACCCTCGTCGGCTATCGCTCGGAGCGACGCAACGGTGATGGCGCGTACGCGAGCGGCAAGCTCTACCTACCGCCCGACGCCAGCGACGCCCCGCTCCTCATCTACGTGTCCGGCACCACCGGCATGGGCGACGAGTGCGCGCCGTCGAAGCGGCTCTTCCAGGACCTCGAGCGCGCCCTGCCCTTCTTGCTCGGCAACGGCACACCGGTCTTCGTGCCCGATCTCATCGGCCTCGGCACGCCTGGGACCTACGCCTATTTCGACGCCGTCGAAGCCGCTCACTCGGTGCTCGATGGCGCACGTGCCGCGCTCGCCGCGGCGCCCGACGGAGCGCTGAGTGGTTCGATCCTCGTCGCCGGCCACTCCGCCGGTGGCCACGCTGCTCTCGCGACCCAGTCGATGCACGGTTCGTACGCGCCCGAGCTCGACGTGGTCGGCGTCGCCGGTGTGGCGCCCGGCTGGTTCGATCTCACCATCTTCGCGCAGGTCTTCCTGACCCCGGACCGCACCATCGACCCCACGGTCAACGGCAACACCGGCTCGTTCATCGCGATGAGCTACGTCGGCATCGGCGCGGCCTATGACGGTGAGGACGTCGCGTGGAACCCGATCCGGGCATCGCTCCGAGAGGACGCGATGGCCGCCCTCAACGATCAGTGCATCGAAGAGGCGGAAGGCCCCGCGATGACCGAGGCGCTCTTCGGGGTAGCCGCCACCGTCGGCGACCTCTTCGACGAGAATTTCGCGGCGTCCGTGCGACAGTGCGGCTTCGGTGTCTGCTCGGGCCCGGGCGAGCTCTGGTACGGGCGGCTGGGTGACCAGCGTCCCGCGTTCGACTCGGACGGACCCGAGCTCGTCATGCTCGCGGGCGATGAGGACGCCACGATCCCGATCGGGGACCTCGACACGGTCCTCGAGAACGCTGGCTTCGGGAGCGGGTGCTGCTTCCGCGGCGCGCAGCACAACTCGACCGCCACCGAGGCCGCGCCCTGGTTGCTCGGCTGGGTCGAGGCGGTCGCCGCCGGCGAGTCCACGCCGGCATGCCCCGGCGAGACCATCGCGCAATGCGTCGGTGGCAGCGATATGGACGGCGGCGTCTCGATGGACGGCGGCGTCCCCATGGACGGCGGCACCTGATCAGAGCGTGACGCCGCGAGCGGCGAGCTGGGCACGCGCCCACCGTTCGCCCTCGGCCTCCGTCGCCACGATCGCGTAGGGGTAGACCGGCGGCGTGACCAGATAGGCGGTCTTCACCAACCCGCGGGCGATCATCCCGTGCGCGAGGATCGCTGCACCCGCGCTGTCTACCCGGTCGCGCGCGGCGGTGGCCTCCCCGTACTCGGCGAGCATCTTCCGTTGCGCCCGATTGGTCCGCAGCAGACCGCCGGTGTCGACGATCCAAGCGTAGGGCGAGGGCAGCGTCGGCACGAGCCGCGTCATGAACGCGAGGAACTCTCGGATCTGCGCATCGGTGAAACGCTTCGGGTAGCGCTGCAGGTAGAGGTGGGGCTCGATGGGCTCGAACCAGGGATGGGTGAGATCGGGGTCGCGCTCGGCCACGCCCGAGCATAGTCAGATCGGTGTCCGCTGCATCGTCGTTCGCAAGAAGGCGAGCGGCGCGTCGTCCACGGGGGTCGGCGCCGCCGAGAGGCGCGGCAAAGGGCCACGGAGCAATCGGCGGAGCGACACGCGCTCCCGCCGAGGGAAGAGCCCCGGCGCGCCTTGCACGACCTCGTCGTCGTCGTCGCCGTCCGGGCCGCCCCAACCGCCACTCATCCACCCCTCGCAGCGATCTCCACGCCATCGGTGGAGGACCGCGTAGCGGGCCTGGAAGGTGTTCGTGTCCGCGGGGCGAACCTCGGTGTCGAAGTGACCCTGGTCGTCCGGCTCGCCGAGGCCACCGGCGATCGGGGGGGCCTGGCGGAAGATCAGGTCGTCGGGGGCCTCACGCCCGTAGCGAGCACGCAGCCGCGTGACCGTGAAGCCTTGGGCGCTCGGCAGGTAACGTCGAACGGTCTGGCTCAGCGTCAGGCCCGTTTCGACCTTCACCACACCCGCGCGAATGCCGGCGCGGCTCACGGAGAGCTCGGATAGCGCTCGACCGAGGCACTCGCGAATGGGCTCGTCCGCGCCGCTGATGGCCGTCTCGACCGCCCCGTTCTCGCCGACGGTGAGCGTCAGCCCGACGCGTACCGGCGACTCGACGCACTCGAAGAGCTCGGTGATGCGGGCTCGAAGGGCGTTCGTGATGCGGGCGCGCGGAAGCAGCGGCCCTTCGAGGACCTGCGGATGCTCCATTCCGAAGCCTCGGCCCCCCACGTACTGCTCGTGCGCGTCGGCGAGCAGATCGCCGCCGAAGGTGGTGATGTCGTCGGCGCTCATGGTCGGGCCCGGGCAGGGGTCGCAGGTGGTCGCCGACCAGGCGTACTCGGTCACCACGCTGTTCGGTCGCTCCCGCCAGACATGGTCGAGCAGCGACTCGTAGAACGAACGAAAGCGACCCTTGGTCGCGGCGCGGACCTCGAGGTTGGTGGGCACCTGCACGTTCGGTCGGTTCGCGACCTCGTAGCGCCCGTCGCGGCTGATGACGTGCACCACGAGATCCTGCTTGCCGGGCGATGCCAGCGTCCCGAGCCGAATGGGCAGCGAGAGCTCGTCGGAGTCGTAGCGGATGCGCAGCGGCGAAAGGAGCGCGCGGCCGTTCTCGAAGCGAACGCGGCCTGCGTCCACCTTGGCCGCGAAGAAGCGCATGCCCCGCTCGACGTAGGGTCGCAGCACGGCCTCGGCGCCGCGCGGGAGCTGGTAGCCCTGCGCCTGGAGCCATTGGACCAGCCCTTCGGACTCGCTCGCTCCGAGCACCACCACGTCGTACTCGCCAACGGCGAACTGAGCCTCGATGGAGACCACCCCGCCGAGCCCACCAGCCCCAAAACCGATGGTCCCGTAGCCCATACCACCCATCGAGGGACACATCGGCTCCTGTTCCCAGTACTCCACCAGCCGTGGGGAGGTCAGCTCGTCGAGGCGCTCGAAGACCTCGGCGTCCAGCGTGCGCACGTCGGCCGGACCGATCGGGCTCGGGACCGGCACGACCAGCGCGAAGTCACTGGCCGGCCCCTCGTAGCTCGACTGCATCGAGAGCACGGTCGTGGTTCCGTCCCGCAGCAGGACCGCCCGGCTCGCACGGCTCTTCAGGTCCTCGACCTCTCGGTCCTTGACGTAGAAGCCGCAGAAGGCCGCTGCCGGTGAGGCAGCCAGGAGCGAGGCGAGCCCGACGGAGAGGGCGAGCGCCCGCCGGAGACGGGAAGCAGTGGCTGGCATGGGGGCTCCGACAGCAACGGGCGCCCGGGGTTCCGACCATCGGCGTCGACCCATCGAGTCGTGCTACCTTGGCCGGCCATGGAGCCCCTCTCGATCGTCGTGGTCGACGACGACGAATCCGTTCTCGACATGGTTCGTCGCGCCCTGGAGCACGAGGGATGGGAGGTCGTGACCTCTCGGACGCCCTTCGGCGTGGCAGGCCTCCTCGAGCAGCACAAACCGGATGTCTTGGTCCTCGACCTGATGATGCCGGGCCTCGACGGCGAGGCCGTCTCTCAGTTCGCCGGGAAGACCGGCGGCGACCGCCCGCCCGTCGTCTTCTATTCGGCAGCCGACGTCGAGAAGCTGGAGAAGCTCACCCGCCGCACCCTCGACGCCCGTTACGTGCGGAAGGGCTCTCCGCTCAGCGAGCTGACCGCCGCGATCCGCAAGGCCGCCGAGCGCGGCAAGCCCCGCGCGACGTAGTCTCGCTCCATCCGTGGGATTTGAGACGATCCCCCCAGTCGTCGCGAGCGAATCGCTCCTCCTGCTCCCCCAAAACCCAAAGGTCTCGCGGCGAAGCCGCTCGGTGCGTTCTAGCGCTTCGCGCTACGTCCTCCACGCGACCCGAGCTACTTGTCGCTCGGGTGGACCCCGTGCTTCTTCGCGAGCTTGTGCAGGTACTTGCGGTCCATGTCCGCCGAACGAGCCGCCGCGGAGATGTTCCCGTCGTGGCGCTCGAGGAGCCACTCCACGTACCGTCGCTCGAACTCCTGCTCGAACGCCGACTTCGTGTCGCGGTAGCTCATCTGCGGATCGAAGGTCGGCGCGATCCCGCTCCCGCCACCCACCGGCGCTCCGACCGGAACGTGGCCGAGCCGGATCTCTCCGTCGCCGGTCCGCGCCAGGAACGCCGCCCGCGCCAGCACGTTGCGCAGCTCGCGCACGTTGCCGGGCCAGTCGTGACCCGCCAGCGCCTCGACGGCGGCCTCGGCCATGCGGAGCTCCCCGGCGTCCGGGTCGCCTGCCTGGATCCCCTCGAGCAGGTGCTCGACGAGCAGGGGCAGGTCTTCCTTTCGCTCGCGGAGCGGCGGGAGATCCACGGGCACGACGGCCAGCCGGAAGTACAGGTCCTCCCGGAACTTGCCGCGGTCGACCTCGACCGAGAGGTTCCGCTTGGTCGCCGCGATGACCCGGATGTCCACCGAGAGCTCGGTGTTGCCGCCCACGCGGCGAAAGCTGCGGGCTTCGAGCGCCCGGAGGAGCTTCGGCTGCAGGTCGAGCGGGAGCTCGCCGATCTCGTCGAGGAAGAGCGTGCCGCCATCGGCGAGCTCGAAGGCGCCGCGCCGTCGCTCGCTCGCGCCGGTGAAGGCGCCCTTTTCGTGCCCGAAGAGCTCGCTCTCGATGAGGTTGGCGACGACCGCCCCACAGTCGACGACGATGAAGGGGCGCTCCTTGCGCTTGCTGGCCTGGTGGATCGCGCGAGCCATCGCGTCCTTGCCGGTGCCGGTCTCGCCCCCGAGGAGAACGGTGGCGTCGCTCGGCGCCAGCCGCTCGAGCAACCCGAAGATCTCGCGCATGCCCTGGCTGCGGCCGACCACACCGCCGAAGCGGGTCCGCTCGGAGGGCAACACCTCGATGCGCTCGGAGAAGGTCCGCACCTTGAGCTCGACCTCGCCGACGGTCAGCACCGCGCCGGGCTTGAGGAAGGCTTCGCGGACCTCGGCACCATCGAGGAGGGTGCCGTTGGTCGACCCGAGGTCCTTGAGCACGTAGCCCTGGCCCTCGCGGAGGATCTCGCAGTGACTCCGGGACACGGTCTGGTGGGTCAGCACGATGTCGTTGCTGCTGGACTTGCCGATGGCGAGGCGCTCGCCCTCCATCACGAACTCTTCGCCGCGGCCCTCACCGCTCAGCACCACCAGGGCCAACCGGGGCAGCTGGACCACTCGCCGGCCGCCATGCCGGGTCTTCACGCTCGTCATGCTCATCGGTCGGTCCCCAGGTGGATCGTCATCACCCCCTCCACGGGTACCTCGAACGAGCGCTCGATCTGGACCGCCTCCCCCTCGGCGTCCACCAGCGTCGTGGTGACCCGATACTCGCCCGGCGAGAGCTCGACCTCGTGGTTCAGCCGCTCCGGCATTCCCTCCGGTTGCCGAAAGGTCACGCCAGCCATCTCCCCCTCGTCGCCGGAGTAGCTCATCCGAGCCTCGACCCAATGGCCGTGGTCGTCGCCGAGATCGTAGCGAAGTGCCACGTCCCGAGGGTAGGCCCTGGCGACCACTCCACCGACCACCAACGCGCCGATGAGGAGCGCACCCTTGGCCACTCGCCCGCGCCAGCTGGGAGCCCGACTCACGGAGCTGTGTGTACCACGATGAGGCCCCTCGTTCCGGCCGACGGCATCGGCCGTGAGGTCGCGCCCTTGACGGCGCTCCGGGTGCACCTCCTGTCGTTGTCTACCCCAGAGGGCGGTGTTACCGTTTCCAGATGATTTCGCCTCTGCCCCCCGCACGCCGAAGTCTGGCTCCAGGGAGCGTGCCCCTCCCACGATGACGGGCCTGGCTGAGCTGATCACCAAGGTGCAGGCCTACCACCCGCAGGCCGACACCGAGTTGATCGACAAGGCGTTCGCTTACTCGGAGCGCATGCACGAGGGGCAGATGCGCAAGTCGGGGGATCCCTACTTCATCCACCCGTCGTCGGTCGCGCACATCATCGCCGAGATGAAGCTGGACCCGGCGTCCATCTGCGCCGCGCTCCTGCACGACGTCGTCGAGGACACCGACGTCACCGAGAAGGACATCGAGCAGCTCTTCGGCAAGGAGGTCGCCTTCCTCGTCGATGGGGTGACGAAGCTCGGCAAGGTGAACTTCCACTCGAAGGAGGACCGGCAGGCCGAGTCCTTCCGCAAGATGCTCGTCGCGATGGCGCGCGACATCCGCGTGCTGCTCGTGAAGCTCGCCGACCGTCTCGACAACATGCGCACGCTCGAGCACATGAAGGCCGAGTCGCAGGAGCGCATCGCTCGCGAGACGATGGAGATCTATGCGCCGCTCGCCGGCCGTTTGGGCATCAACTGGCTGAAGGCGGAGCTCGAGGATCTGAGCTTCCGCTACCTCCACCCGGACGCCTACGAGGAGCTCGAGGGCAAGGTCGAGAAGGTCGCCGCCCAGACCGACGAGTACATCGAGCAGGTCTCGACCAAGGTCCGCAAGATGCTGATCAGCCGCGGCTTCGCGCTCGACGTGAGCGGCCGCCGCAAGCACCTGTGGAGCATCTATCGGAAGATGCGCCGCATGGGCGTGGAGCTGGAACAGATCCATGACTTCGTCGCCTTCCGAGTGATCATGGAGACGGTCGCCGACTGCTACGCGGCGCTCGGCGTGATCCACAGCGAATGGACCCCGGTCCCGGGTCGCTTCAAGGACTACATCGCACTGCCCAAGCCGAACATGTACCAGTCGCTCCACACGACGGTCATCGGTCCCGGCAGCCGCCGCATCGAGGTGCAGATCCGCACCCACGAGATGCACCGCACCGCCGAGCTCGGCATCGCGGCGCACTGGCAGTACAAGCAGAACACCGGCGGCATCGAGGCCCGCGACGCCGCTCGCTTCGCCTGGCTCCGTCAGCTGATGGAGTTCCAGCAGGACGTCACGGACCCGGCCGAGTTCCTCGAGTCGGTGAAGGTCGACCTCTTCCAGGACGAGGTCTACGTCTTCACACCGCAGGGCGACGTGAAGAGCTTCCCGCGCGGCGCGACGCCGGTCGACTTCGCGTACGCGATCCACTCCGAGGTCGGCGAGCACTGCTCCGGCGCGCGGGTCAACGGCATGATCGTGCCGCTCCGTCACCGGCTTCGGAACGGCGACGTCGTCGAGATCCTCACCAACAAGACCCAGACGCCCAACAAGGACTGGTTGGACTTCGTCGTCACCGGCCGCGCCCGTTCGCGGATCCGGAGCTACCTGCGCGCCGAAGAGCGCAAGCGCAGCGTGAAGCTCGGTCGCGACCTCGCCGAGAAGGCGATGCACAAGCGCGATCTCAGCTTCGCGCGCTTCATGAAGAACAAGACCGAGATCGAGCGCGTCGTCGGCAGCAGCTCGGTTCAGCACATCGACGAGATCTTCGCCCAGATCGGCTACGGCAAGCTCGACGCCAAGGCCTTCGCCGACTTGGTCGACGACAAGGACTCCGAGGAGCGCAAGAGCCTCGAGCCGTCGTTCCTGGAGCGCACGCTCCGGAAGGTCACCCGGCGCAACGACGACACCATCCGCATCGACGGCATGGACGACCTGCTCGTGCGCTTCGCCAAGTGCTGCAGCCCGGTCTCCGGCGATCCGGTCGTCGGCTGGATCACCCGTGGCCGCGGCGTGACCATCCACCGCCGGGGTTGCCCCCGCTCGATGGAGCTGGATCCGGAGCGCCGCATCGACGTCGAGTGGACCAGCAAGGCCAAGATGTCGTTGCCGGTCTCGCTGCGGGTGGTCACCCAGAACGCCCCCGGCATCCTCGCGAAGGTCTCCGGCGTCTTCACCAAGAACGGCCTGAACATCTCCGAGGCGACCTGTCGCACATCGGACGACGGCCGCGCCGTGAACCTCTTCCAGTTCACCGTGGACGACCTGACCGCCCTGCGAACCGTGATGCGCGGCATTCAGCGGATCGATGGCGTCCAAGATGTGGAGCGCATCTGACGTCTGACGTCTGTGCGGGCGCGTTCTTGGATGCGCCTGCCCAGCGTCACATGTACAGTCGCCGAGCCGTGGTTGCGCGAGTGGAGGACGAAGACGGCGAGGTGCCGCCGGTCGACACCCTCGAGGAGGCGCCGGACGGACGGGTCCACACGGATCCCGGGACGGCGGACGAGGTGGACTTCCTCGCCCCGGAGCCGACGGATGTCGTCGATCCCTTCAGCCCCGGGTCCTTCTTCGCGGACCGCTTTCGCCTCGGCGAACCGCTCGGAACGGGCGGCATGGGTGCGGTCTTTCGGGCCGAGGACCTGATGGACCAGCGGCCGGTGGCCATCAAGATCCTCCTGAAGGGCGCTCAAGACGAGCAAGCACGCCAGCGCTTCGAACGCGAGAGCCAGATCCTCGCGTCGATCGACCACCCGGGGATCGTCTCCATCCTTCGCCATGGCTACGCGACCCATCGGCGCATTCCCTGGCTCGCGATGGAGCTGCTCGAAGGCGAGACGCTCCGGCACCTGATCCAGCGCAGCGGCCCGATGGATCCCTCGCGGGTGGCCTCCATCCTCAGCAGCGCGGCCGACGCGCTCGAGGCGGCGCACGCCCAGGGCGTCATCCACCGGGACCTCAAGCCCGACAACATCTTCCTGCCGGAGTCCGGGCCGTCCGTGAAGCTCCTCGACTTCGGCCTCTCGCTCTCGCTCAGCGCGAAGAAGCTCACCGCCACCGGGACCGTGATCGGCACCCCGCGCTACATGGCGCCAGAGCAGATCGCGTCGGCTCACAAATCCGGCGCAGCTGCGGACATCTACGCCCTCGGCGTGGTCATCTACGAGTGCCTGACCGGAGAGTCCCCCTTCACCGCGTCAGACCAGGGTCAGCTGCTCGGCGCGATCCTCCAGGGGCGGGTGGAGCCGCTGGCGACCCGCCGGCCCGATCTGCCCGACGGCATCCAAGAAGTCGTCGAGCGGGCGATGGCCCGGAAGCCCGAGGACCGGTTCCCGACCCCGCGTGCACTGGCGGAGGCCTTCATCGATGCCGCCGGTGGCCGCGTCAGCAAGCCGCGCTTCAGCGTCGCCGACCACGCGCCGGCGCGCACCTCCCGACCCTCTCGCGCGTCCCGACCGAGCAAGCCGGCCAAGAAGGAGACGCTCAAGTGGGTCGGCCTGGTCGTGCTCGGTCTGATCGCCGCGGCCGCCAGCGCGGTGATCACTTACTCGCTGATCACGGGGGGCTAGGGTCATGGCCACTGGCCACATGACCCTCGAGCAGCTGCTCGAGACGCTCGATCTGGAGTCGGTCCCGGAGAACCACGCCCTCGACTCCACGTTGCAGCCGACGCTCGCGCCGCGCTTTCGTGCCGGTCGGAGCGTGCTGCCGCCGAAGAGCCCAGGGCCGACCCTGCCGCCGCCCTCTGCCGCCGATCGCGCGAGCCACGAGATGCGCATCCGCGGCCAACTCGCCGAAGGCGGCATGGGGTCGATCTTCCTCGCGGAGCAACCCGCGCTCCGGCGAGACGTCGCGCTCAAGACCCTCAAGGACGAGTTCATGACGCCGATCTTCGCCTCGCGCCTCCGGCGCGAGGCGCGCGTGTTGGCGCTCGTCGAGCACCCGAACGTGGTGCCGGTCCACGCGCTCGATACGGACGAACGGAACGCCCCGGTCGTGGTCATGAAGCGGATCGAGGGCACGCCCTGGCGAACGCTGATCCATGAACCGAACCACCCTGCCCTGCCGGCCGCGACCGATCGGCTGGCGTGGCACCTACGGGTGTTGATGCGGATCTGCGAGGCCGTCCACTACGCCCACAGTCGCGGCATCCTCCACCTCGATCTCAAGCCCGACAACGTGATGATCGGCGCCTTTCGAGAGGTGTACCTGGTCGACTGGGGCGTCGCCGTGAGCACCGACGACGCGCAGCGCGGGTGGTTGCCGATGGCCGACGAGGTGTCCGAGATCCTCGGCACGCCCGCCTACCTCGCGCCCGAGATGGTCGACCTGGCGCGCGCACCGCTCTCGCCGCGAACGGACGTCTATCTACTCGGCGGCACGCTCCACGAGATCCTCGTCGGCCGACCGCCCCACGAGGGGAAGTCGCTCCACGATCTGCTCTACGCCGCGTACGGCGCCCAACCGCCCGACGTGCCGCGCGACGTCCCCGAGGAGCTCGGTCGGATCCTGCGCAAGGCGATGGCACCGACCCCCGAGGACCGCTTCGAGAGCGCGGAAGCGCTCCGAAGCGCGCTGAGCGACTTTCTCGAGCACCGCGTGGCGGCATCGGTCGCGGACGGCGCACGCGAAGCACTCGTCGAGCTGAAGATGCTGGTCGACGAGTCGGCGCGCGAACCCACCCACCCACAGCTGCGCATCGCCGAGCGGCAGGACTCGAGAAATGCGCGGGTGCAGCGGGCGTTCGCGAAGGCCCGCTTCGGTTTCGCGGAGGCGCTGCGTCATCACCCGCAAGCAGAAGACGCTCGAGAAGGCCTGACAGCCGCGCTCCTCTCGATGACCGGCTACCACCTCCGGCGCATGGAGACCGCCTCGGCAGAGGGGCTCCTCGAAGAGCTGAAGGACGAGCCACGGGCCGAACCGCTCCGGGAAGAGGCCGCGCGCCAGCGCGCCGAGGCCGCCCGCCTCGAGATGCGAACCAAGCTCGAGTCGGTCGACGCCGGAGGTCGCGCGCGCGGCGGCCTCATCTTCGCCGTCGCGCTCCTCGTCTCCATCCCCGGTCTCGTCGGCTACGTCGGCATGCGGCTCGGTCTCTACCACTACGAGTGGTGGCACACGCTCGCCTACACCGTTTTCCTCTCGGTGGTCGTGTTGGGAGGCGCGTTCCTGATGCGACGGACGATCATGTCCACGCGACGCAGCCGCGGGATCATGTGGTCGATCACCATCCTGGTGCTGCTCTCCGTGGCGCTGCGCGCCGTGTCCTATTCGCTCGGCGTACGGGAGGAAGCGAGCCTCGCGCTCGAGCTCTTCTTCTTCGGCTCCGGCTCCGCGATCGCCGCGGTGCTCGCCGATCGACGGTTCTACTTCCCCGCGGTCGCGTTCTTCGGCGGAACGACGCTCGTGCTGCTCATGCCCGCCCACATGCTCCTCTGGGTGGCGCTCTCCGCCTTCGCTGGCCCCGGCGCGCTGGCGTGGGCCTGGATGCGCTCGGACGAAGGAGGCCCCCGGCGGACAGACGAAAGTGATACAGCTCCCCCATGACCGCCAAGAAGCTGGAGAAGGTCGCGCTCTGCCTGGCGGGTGGGGGCATCACCGGCGCGATGTACGAGGTGGGAGTGCTCGCGGCCCTCGAAGAGCACTTCGAGGACTTCCAAGCGAGCGACTTCGGCGTGATCCTCGGCGCATCGTCCGGTGCGCCCGTAGCCACGGCGATCGCTGGTGGCATCGGCGCGACCCGGCTGTACCGGGCGTTGCTCGATCCCGCCGACGACTTCTTCCCGATGAAGCGCGAGCACCTGCTCCGCGTGGACCTGCGTGAGCTACGCCGGGTCTGGTCGTCGACCCTCGGTGCCCTCCGTCGCTTCGCGGGGAGCGTCGCCAGCAACCCACTCCGAAAGAGCAACTGGCAGGAGATCGATCGCCTCTGGGACTCGCTCCCCGCCGGCGTGTTCACCACGGACGCGTTCGAGGAGTTCTTCTTCCAGTTCCTCACGCGGCGCGGGCTGCCGAAGTCCTTTCGCGACTACGAGCGCAAGCTCATGCTCGTCGCCCACGACCTCGACGGCGGCGAGCGCGTGGTCTTCGGTGTCGGCGGCGACATCGACCACGTGCCGGTCGCCAAGGCGGTGGCCGCCTCGCTCGCGACCCCGATGCTCTTCGCGCCGGTTCGGATCGACGGCCGCGATTTCATCGCCGGCGCCCCAGGCGAGACCGGCCACGTGGACATCGCGGTCGAGCAAGGTTGTGAGCTCGTGGTGGTCATCAACGCCATGGTCCCGGTCCGCACCGACCCCACGACCAACGCCGTGCCCACCGGCCACGGCCCCAAGGGCCGCGTCCGCGACAAGGGTTTGCTCTGGGTCTACAACCAGAGCTGGCGGCTGATGACGGAGGCCCGCCTCGAACGCGGTCTCGCGGCCTTCCGCGCCGCCAACCCCGGCGTGGACATCCACCTCCTCGAGCCGGCCCGCGACGACGCCGTGATGTTCATGCACTCACCGATGAACTTCGACGCGCGGCGAGTGATCCTCGAGGACGGCTACACGTCCACGATCAAGAGCCTTCGCGAAGCGGACTCGCCACTCCGCGCCGCCTTCGAGAGCCTCGGGCTGAAGAGCCGCGAGAGCTAGCGCGACGTTCGTCGCTCGAGCAACACGAGCGCGAGCACGGCCACTCCGAGCGACACGAAGAGGAGCGTCGGCGGGACGTGACCGACGTTCTCGCTCGGAACGTTGAAGCCGCCGATGCGCCAGACCGACCTCGGTACCAGGAGCGGCACCGCGTTCACCGCCGCGTGCAGCACGAGGCAGGGCCAGAGCGAGCCGGTTCGGAGCCGCACCGCGCCGAGCACCACCCCGGCAACCGTGGCGGTCGCGAAGCCAGGCCAGTCGAAGTGAATCGCACCGAAGAGCAGCGCGCCGAGGAGCAGACCGGTGAGCTGGCCGTGGCGCGCGACGAGCCCCGGCAGCAGCACCCCGCGAAAGAGCAGCTCCTCGGTGGCCGGCGCCACGACCACGAAGGCGAAGAGCGCGACCAGGCTCGCCGCGAGCCCCTGCGGCTCCATCAGCCGCTGCCGCCGAAGCTCCGACTCCATGCCGATGGGCGCGAGCTCCTGCACGGCGTTGCCGATCTCGGCGAGCGGGAGCTGGAGGGCGACCCCCGCGAGCAGACAGAGCCCGAGCACCCCCAGCGGTGCGGGCGGTCCCAGCCAGAGGGCCCAGGGACGGCCGCCACTTCGGCGGACGGATCGCTCGGCGAGCCTGAGAACGGCACCGAAACCGAGGAGCTGAGCCACCCCCAAACTGAGGGGGTGGTTCGACACCCGTGCGACCGCTTCCGCCAGGTCCGTTCGCCGGACCAGGAGGAAGCTCCCGGCCACCAGGAGCTGGAATCCCTGCGTCGCCAGGATGGCCATCGCGGTCATCCCCAGGGCCCGAAGGCCGTGGATCGGCGGGGTTCCAAGCTTCACGGGGGCCGAAGACTCCAACGAAATTGGAACGGAGTCCACCGGTCGGGCGTCCCAGAGAGGGGCGGCGCCGCCCCCCACCCTTGCTATGCTCTCCAACATCATGTTTCGCCCCACTCGAGCGGCCGCGGTGGCCTGCACGATGGCCCTCGCGCTGGTCCTGGCCTGTGGGTCCGGCGCCGGTGCCGGCCGCTCCACGACTGCCCTCGGCGTCGACCTCCCGGCGGAGGTCACTTCCGAGAACCTGGCCGAGATGCTCCGCGTCTATCACGGGCTCCCGACCGACGCGGAGGCCCGCGACGTTCTGCGCGAGCGTCTCATGGCGTACTACGGCCAGAGCCAGAGCGACCTGAGCACGCTCGACCTGCCCGCGCTCGGCGAGCGGCTCGAGGCGATGACCGACCTCTACACGCCCGGCGAGCTGACCCAGGGCCCGGTCCACGAAGCGCTGGTGTCGGTCGCCGACGCGATCGTCCGGAAGGGCAACCCGCGCGGTGACGAGGCCCGAGTGCTCTCCGGGCTGTTGGTGCTGCGCACCGACGGACGCGAGGAGGCCGAGTCGGAGTATCGGCTCGTCGCCGAGTGGGGCGAAGACGCGCGGCGTGAGCTCCCGACGGCGATGCAGCGCTACACCGAGCTCATCGACGTGTGGGAAGCCCACGCCACGCTGACGCCCGGGCCGACCGTGCTCCAGACGCTCGCGAGTCTGCACGTCGCGCGGCGAGACGCCGTGATGCAGGCGCTCCAAGAAGGTCCGCAGATGGTCCTGCAGCTCGGCTCGCTCCCGGCGCAAGTGCGCCGGGTGGCGCCGCTCGACGTGGCCGCCGTGTACCTGCGCGAAGGGCTGATCGTCGGTGCGATCGACGGCGTGCGGGCGATGGGCGAGGACGGTGAGACCGAAGCCCGATTGCTCACCGTGCTCGAACAGGCGCGCGAAGACGACGATGACGGCGCCGATGCGCTGGTCGAGCTCTCCGAGGCCTACCGCGAAGTGAAGCCGGACGTCTCACGCGGCGTGTGTCGCCTGGGCCTGCAGCGTTTCCCGAACGACCCGCGCTTCCCGACCTGCCTCGCTCGGATCGCCGCGGTGACCCGTGACGTCGAGAACGCGACCGCCTGGTACGCCAGCGCGATCGAGCTCGCGCCGAACCTGCGAGCCCTCTACGACGAGGCGCTGGCTCAGCTCGACGAGCTCCTCGAGCTCGGCACGCTGCGACAGGACGCCGCGGCCGCCCGCCAGCTCGCGGAGCGCGCGGAGCACTTGCTCGATCAACGTGACGAGCGCTGGCCGGACGTGGCCTCCCCGATCGCGCGCAGCCGCATCGAGCTGCTGGTCGGCGCCGCCGAGATGCACGCCGGTAACGCAGGCGAGGCGCAGCGGCGGCTCGAGGCCTCGGTCGCCGCACAGGAAACTGCGAACGCGCTGATGCAGCTCGGCACCCTCGAGCTCCGCCGCGGCGACGCCGAAGCGGCGACCCGCCACTACCGCCGAGCGCTGGACCTCGCGGAGAACCCGATCGAGCGCGCCGAGCTCCTCGAGCGCCTGGGCGACGCCTTCGGTGGCGCTGGCAACCAGGAGCAGTCGCAACGCATGTACCGTCAGGCGCTTCAGGCCTGGGACCGCACCGCCGCCGAGCTCGGCCAGCAGCCCGAGGCGCGGCTGCTCATGGCACGGCTCCAGACGCGGCGCGGCGTCCTCCTCGACGCCCTCGGCGAACGCGAGCGAGCCCTCCAGGCCTTCCGGTCCGCCGTCAACGCCGAGCCCCGGCTGCACGAAACCTACGCCACCATCCTCTCGCACCTGGTGAGCGCCGCGCCCGATCTCGACTTCGCGCACGAGATCTTCCGGATGTCCCAGCGCCAGCTGAGCCTCGCGCCGGAATGGAAGGTCTACTTCGCGCTCTGGGTGAAGGCGATCGCTGCGCGGGCCTCGGGCGACGCCGAGGGCGAGATCGACGTCGTGCTCCGTGAGAACGCCTCCGTGAACGGCTGGAGCGGGCAGCTCGCGCGCTTCGGTGCCGGCGACCTCGCCTACGAGGAGCTCCTCGAAGCTGCCGACGGCACGGGCGAGTCCGCCGAGGCCCACTTCTACGAGGGCGTCCGCCAGCTCGAGAGCGACCCCGGCGCAGCCAAGGCCCTCTTCGAGCGCGTGCTGCAGACCGAGATGGTCAGCTTCTACGAGTACGCGATGGCCCAGGCGCTGCTGCGAACGATGGCCGACTGAGTCGCCGCGATCTCGCCGCCTTCAGCCACTGCGTCGGAGCTCGGCGATCCACTCGCGGGCCGCCTCTTCGGTCGAGAAGATCTTGCTCGGGTAGGGAAGCTCCTTGCGCAGCCACAGATGGGCGGTGTGCATCATCCGGATGACCGGGGAGTCGTGGATGACCGCCTCGCACTGAACGATGCCGGGGAAGCGCCGGTTGACGTCATCCACCCCCGCTGCGAGCTCGGTTCGGTGAGACGGCTTGATTTTCGAGATCTCCATCCGCCGCATGTCGACCAGCGGCCAATAGGGCATGCCGCGCCGTCCGAGTGACTCGAGGACCGCGACATACTCGGAGATGGAGTCGGGCCCGAGAACCGCCGGGTAGATGATGTGCACTACCGGCCACTCGGACTCGTCGACGAGTACGGAGTGCTGCGACACGGTACGATTCTAGAGGATCGGTTCATTCGCGAACACCCCCCCGCGAGCCGCACGATGGCCGAGCGAGCGGATCCCGTCTTGACCACTCGGGGCGGCCCGCCGGACCATGGCGTCCACGGATGACCGAGGGGGAGCCACTGAAGTCCGAGAAACGCTCGACCTCATCGGAGTCGTCCATCGAAGCGCTGCGAGAGGAGCAGGAGCGACTCGCCTTCGCGCTGGCTTCTTCCGGCGCCGGAGTCTGGGACTGGGACGCCTCGTCCGGTGAGACCCGGTGGGACGCTCGACAGATCGAGATCTATGGGCTGGACCCGAAGACGATGGGAAGGCCCGAGGAGGCTTGGGCGGCAGCGGTTCACCCCGAGGATCGCGAGCGAGTGCAGGCCGAAACCGCCGACGCGCTCGCGGGCGAGGGGAGGATTCGGTCGGAGTACCGGATCATCCGTCCCGATGGGGAGGTGCGACACATCAGGGGATATGGGCTGATCCTGAGGGGGCCGGACGGCATCCCCCGGCGGATGATCGGGGTCACCTACGACGTCACGGAAGAGAAACGCGCGGAGGCCGAGCGGGACCGGCTCCAGGAGCAGCTCTTCGCAGCCCAGAAGCTCGAGGCGGTCGGCACCCTGGCCGCAGGGGTGGCGCACGACTTCAACAACATCCTGACGGGGTTGATGTCGACGCTGAGCCTCCTGCAGATGGAGTTCGAGGAGGAGGCGCCGAACCCTCGAGTTCCTCCCCTCTCGGCGGTCGGAGCCGTCGACGAGATGCTCACGATGGTGGAGCGGGGCGCGAAGCTGACCCAACAGCTCCTCGGCCTGGGGCGCCGCGGCAAGATCCAGATCGAGCTCATCGACCTGCCGGCCCTCGTCGACGAGGTCAGCGAGATGTTCGGCCAGTCCCGTCGCGACGTGCGGGTCCGCAAGGAGCTCGACGAGCCGCTCGACCATGTGCGGATGGACCGCTCCCAACTCGAGCAGACCCTCCTGAACCTGTTCCTGAACGCCGGACACGCCATGCCGGATGGCGGCCAGATCGTGGTTCGCGCGGAGAACCAGACCGTGCCCAAGGACCGGGCGACGTCACTCGGAGTCCGGGTCGAAGGCGCGAGTGGGCGCTTCGTGCGGCTGACCGTTCGCGACGGCGGGATGGGCATGGACGACGCGACTCGCCAGCGCGTCTTCGAGCCCTTCTTCACGACCCGCGACGCGGGGTCGGGTCTGGGATTGGCCTCCGTCTACGGGATCGTCACGAACCACGGCGGGCACATCTCCGTGACGACCGAGTTGGGTCAGGGCACGACCTTCACCCTTCTCCTTCCGTCCAGCGAAGACCGTCCCCGACCGAAGTCCACGCCCCCCGATCGAAAGGCCATCGCGGGCACGGAGCGCATCCTCGTGGTGGACGACGAGGTGAGGGTCTTGCGGGGAACGGCTCGGTTGCTGACCAAGCTCGGCTACGACGTCTTGGAGGCCGAAGGAGGCCGAGCAGCCGTCGAGATCGTTCGTGCGCAGGGCGCCGCCGTCGACTTGATGGTCCTCGACATGACCATGCCGGGCATGAGCGGCGCCAGCACCTACGACGCGATTCGCGAGTTGCAGCCGGACCTGAAGGTATTGCTCGTCAGCGGATACGCCCGGGAGGGTCAGGCGGAGGAGCTCCTCGAGCGGGGCTGCGCCGACTTCCTGCAAAAGCCCTTCACGCTCTCGCAGCTTCTGGCGAAGGTCCGCGCCCTTCTCTCCTGACTCGAGCCCTGGAGCGACCGGCGCTCCGATCCTCGCTGGTGGATTGGAAAACCGCGCCCCTTCGCTCGACGAGGGGGTGTGGTGGAAGAAGGAATCCCGATGAAGCACCTCCTCGTCCTGCTCCCGCTCCTGCTGGCGTGCCCCCAGTCGACGACCGTCACCGGTGACCCGGATCTGGGCCCGCCTGCGGTGCCGGACCCCATCCCCACGGGCGCATCGACCACCGCCCTCGTGGGCCCGGAGGGTGGCGAGCTCCGTCTCGAGCAGCTGACCCTCGCCATCCCGCCGGGCGCGCTCGACCGCGACGTCGAGCTCACCGTCACCGCGAGCACGCGCAGGGCACCCTCCGGCTTCACCGCCTTCTCGCCGATCTTCCAGTTCGAGCCGGAGGGCACGACCTTCGCGCGCCCCGTGGAGGTGCGGCTTCCCTATGAGGGTGACGCCAGCACGGCGACGATCTTCTGGACCAACGAACGCGGCGACTTCGCGGCGCTGCCGACCTCCGTCGAGCCTCCGGTCGCGTCGACGACCACCGACCACTTCAGCCAGGCCTTCGTCGGCACCGCTTGCGAGGATTGCTGCCGTCGCGCGGCGGGCCAGCTGGATCTGCTGCTCACCATCGACGACTCCGGCTCGATGGCCGAGGAGCAGGCCCTGCTCGCCGCGGAGATCCCCCGACTCATCGACGCGCTGGCGACCGGTGACATCGACGGCGACGGCGTCCAGGAGTTCCCGGCGGTCGCCGATCTGCGGGTAGGCGTCGTGAGCACGGATCTGGGCGGGGCGATCTGCAGCTCGGGCGGTGGTGGCGACGGCCTGCTGCGAACCACGGGCAACACCGCACTGCCGGGGTGCATGGCCACCTACCCCGAGTGGGTCGATGGCTCCGATCCGGCCGCGTCCGCCAATGTCGCCTGCGTCGCGAGCGTGGGCACCGGAGGCTGCGGCTTCGAGCAACCGCTCGACGCCACGCTCAAGGCCCTCAGCCCCTCCACGTCGGGGCTCACCTTCCCGAGCGGTTCGACCACGGGCCACGGAGATGGCGCCAACGCCGGTTTCCTGCGTCCGGGTGCGGTGCTGGCGGTCCTCCACCTGACCGACGAAGACGACTGCTCCACGACCGACGCCGGGCTCTTCGACCTGGATGACCCTCGCTTCGATCCCAACCTCAACATGCGCTGCTTCAACCACTCGGACGTGCTGCAGCCCTCGAGTCGATACGTCGACGGGTTACTCCCGCTCGTGTCGGACCCGACCGCCCTGGTCTACGCCGCGATCACCGGCGTGCCCACCGACACCGCCGGGAGCGACTACGCGGCGATCCTCGCGGACCCACGAATGGCCGAGCGCGTCGACCCGATGGAGTCGACCCGGCTGCTCCCGACGTGCGCTACCGCGCGTGGCGTGGCCTACCCGGCGCGCCGCATGGTCCGCACGGCGAGCGCCCTCGACGACGCGGGCGCGAAGACCGTCGTCCGCTCGATCTGCGACGAGGACTTCGATGGGGCCATCGCCGCCATCCTCGAGCGCGTCGCCGCAGGCGTCAGCGGCAGCTGCGATTGAGGTAGGAGCGCGAGCTCAGCGCAAGCGGCCGTTCTCGCAGATCGACTCGATCCGCTGGATCAGCCCATGGTCGGGCTCGAGTGGGTCGACGATGGATGGCACCTCGAACTCACCGTCGAAGGAGACCACCTCCGGCTCGTCGGTCGATCCGTCGCCGGCCTCCATCTGGCCACTCACCGAGCTGCGGACCAGGACCGTCATCGGTGTGTCGCTCGACGAGAGCACGCTCGGATAGCGGTCCAAGATCGTGCACTCCTCGAGAGTCCAGCTGCCGCTCACGCCGGTGCCGCCGACCCCGCTCGTCGGCGCGCCCCGCGTGTAGGCCACGGTGACCGGCCCCTCCTCACTCACGCCGAACGTGGCGAGGTCGAAGGGGCACCCTTCGCAGATCATCGCGAGCGAATCCGAGCCCTGCCGCTGGAGGACGAGGCCGAAGCCGAACTCGAGGAGGTGGCCGGTGACCACGATCCCATCGCCAGCCTCCTGCGGATAGGTGTGCGTGCCGAAGCCCTCGACCGTGTAGGTCGGGCCACCGCAGAGGCGGCCGACGACTGCACCCGATCGGTCGGCGACACCGTCGCCGTCCTCGTCGAGCAGCGGGTCGGTTCCGGCGAGGTCGAGCAAGAGCTGGATCACGGGGGCCGCCAGGTCGAGCGCGCGCGGTGAGGTCGACGCAGGGCCCTCCTGGGCACCATCGAGGATGCGCTGCTTGAGCTCCGGCGCCGTGAGCTCGGGGTCGATCGACGCCAGAATCGCCGCCAGGGCGGTGACCTGAGGCGCCGCGTAGGAGGTGCCGTCCGTCACCGTCCAAGCGCTGCCGGTGGTCACGCCGATCACCGGGATGTTCTCGCCCTGGGCGACGATCTCCACTCGAGCACCAGACGACGAGAGCGGGGTGCGTTCCGTCGGTGCGCAGTCCAGGTGCGATCCCACGGTGATCACGTTCGGCTGCGCGATGCCGGCCGGCAGATCGTTGCTCCCGGTGAGCGCGTAGTCGTCGTTCCCGGCCGCCGCGACGAAGAGCACGTTGCTTCGGTTCTGCGCCAGCTGACTCAGGATCTGCCGCGCGGTCTGGTCGCGCGTGCTCAGCGGCTCCGTCAACGGACCGGCGCCGAGACTCCAGTTGATGATCCGCGCGCCCGCGCCGATCGCTCGCTGGGATTCGACCATCACCCTCGAGGCGAGCATCAGCGGATCCAGAGGAGCGGTCGTCGGCGCCACGATGAGCTGGAGGCGTCGCCCGAGCACACGGGAGGCGATCCCGTTGAGACCGCCGTCGCCATCATCGGCGGCCATGACTCCAGCGACGTGGGTCCCATGCATCAGGGGATCGTCGAGCGCGTCGGGGACGCCCCCCTCGGCGCGCGCGTCGATCACCCGAACCGAGTCGAACTCGCCATTGCGGTGGGCGAGGCCACTGTCGACCAGCCCCACCTTCACGACGGACAAGGGCACGTCGAGCTCTTCGATGGTGGTGACCGCGAGCTGCAGCTGGTTCGTCTGCCAGGGGCACGAGCTCGGAGGGTCGAGCGAGTCCACGTCGCTGGTGGCGGGACAGTCCCGCAGCTCCATGACGAAGTCGTAGCCGGCGGAGAGTACGGACGGATCGGCGTTCAGTGTCGCGAGCGCGGCGTCGAGCTCATCGAGCGAGCGCGTCGGCAAGCGCAGCTGATGGAAGCCGAGATCGGGGATGCCACCGACGACCGAGCCACCGACTCCGGCGGCCAAGCGCTCCGCCGTCGCCGGCGACTCACCTTCGTCGAGCAGGAGCAGCGCCAGGTCGTACGGCGCACGGACCCCCGGATGGTCCGGCAGCTCCACTACGTGAGTGGGGTCGGCAGGCGCAGAGATCAGCGAAGGTCTGGCACGTACCCCGGCAGCGGCGGCTTCTCCCCGCAAGCGAACAGAGCCGAGAGCGGAAGGAGGAAGGCTACTGGGCGGAGCGCGACACGGAGCATGAACCGCTCATCGACCACGGAACCCCGCAGTTGCGTTCGAAGCATCGGGCGAGCCGTCCGGAGTCGCGATCTTCACCTCCGCCCGCGCCTGCATCCGCGCGAGAATCGCGTCACGTTCAGCCGCGCTCGTGACGTCGACGTGCAGGTTGTAGAGCCCCACGTCCTCGACGGCTTCGGTGATCCGAGCCCCCTCGGCCTCGGCGATCGTCTCCATCGTCGCGCGGCTCTCACCAGGCTCGAGGACCACGATCAGCTCCGTGAGCGAGAGCTCTTCCGCCGGACGCGGCTCCGAAGGCTCGTCGTGCTCTCGCGGTGCCGGGACCTCCGCAGCGGGTTCCGCCGGCTCGTCGGCAGTGTCGTTCACGGCTGCCGTCGCCTCTCCGGTAGCGACCGGCGAGGCGTGCTCATCTCCCGAAGACGCGGGCTGGTCGCAGCCCGCGAGCAGGATGCCGAGGGCATTCAGCCCGATCACGATTCGCCTGCCCCTCATGGGGTAGCCGTAGCACGACCCATCGACGACGCGCACGAAGGTGCGGGTTCTCGTGAGACGAACGGCGGGCGTTCGGCCTCGGTGGCGAGCTCGACGCACGGCAGGAGGGCTCGTCTGTGGGCGCATCGCGTCGATGGGCGCCTAGCGGCGGACGCGGAAGCGCCGGAAGGGGCGTGGCTCGAAGACCCCCTTCCCGAGCACGGCGAGCTGAAAGAACTGCCCGTGGGTCCCGTACACCCAGTGACCGCACGCGCTCGCGAACGCGAACGTGATGCAGACACCGGCGCGCACACCCACACCCGCACGCCGCGCACCGAGCACGGCGACCGGACCGACCTCGGCGAGCATGTGCATGAGCGATCCCTGAACGGACGCTGCGAGCTCGACTCCGCGAGCGCCGTGGTCGTAGCGAAGCGAGCCGGCGAGCCCTCCCCCCGAGAGCAGCTGGTCCCAACCACCCACGACGTGCCACGACGCTTCGACTCCGATGAGCGGCGCGAGGGGCTCGACGCTCTCTGGATCACCCGAGGTCTGTAGACCGACCGAGCCGCCGATGAGCACGAAGCGGCGAAGGGACGACTCGGGCTCCGGAGTCTGCGCCCGAGCGATCTGGCCGATCGGCAGGAGCAAGAACACGGCGACCGAGCACCATGCGAGGCGAGGGCAAGTGAACATGCCGAGGCGCCCAAGCGACATGGGTGCCAACCGAGAAGGCCAATCATTCCAGCCGCTCGAGTGCCGCGGAGGTACACACGATGCTCGGATGGTGTACTCGCGATGAACTTCGGGAGAGCTCGAGCGTCCGGGCGACCGGAGTGTCGTTCGCGGTTTGAAGAGACACTCCTCGCGGGGGGTGGGGGTGACCACTCGGTCGGCCACCGGCAGGTCCGGATGGCAGGCGCAGCCGCCGGCATTCCTGCAATTCGCCAATGATTGCGGATGGCACGGGACGTGCTGACGCGGTGCGTCATGACACGCGACGGGAGGGGTCGCGTGCCGACCGGGGGGTCACTTCATTCCTTTCTCACTTCGAAGATTCCCATGATCCATCGTCATCTCTGCTTCCTTACCGCGCTCCTCGCCCTCTCCTTCAGCGGCGCATGCGCCGCCGACGTCGGGTTCGACGCGGCCTCTCTCTCCGTCACCAAGAACGCCTTCTCACCGAACGGCCGAGCCGTGCTCGATGCCTTGGCAGCGAGCCATCCCGATCAGGAGGGCGTGACCTGGCGCTTCAGCGGCGACGCCACGCTGGAACCGGGTTGGCTCGTCCAGACCGCCACCGCGAGTCACTGGGGTCGGCGCGCCGCCGACCTTCCCCAGGCGGACACCTGCGACGCCGGCTCTGCCGGCTGCGATGCCGACTTCGGCCTGCGCCGCTGCGTCAGCGATGCCGACTGCACGACCGGCGTGTGTGCACCGTTGGCCGCCACGGTGACCTCCCCAGGGCAGGCGCCGAGCTCGCTCTGCGTCGGTCACTCGGAGGACTTCGTCGATGCGATCTACGACGTGATCGTCTCGGCCGAGTCGTACGTGGACCTGGCCAGCCTCTCCCCGCCCGACGGCCGCTTCGAGGCCGCCATCCGCAACGGCATCACCTACCTCGCGAACGCAGGTCGCACCATCGAGGTGCGGGCGTTGTTCGGCAACATCATCTTCTACGACGTCGACACCGACGCGATCCTCGAGAGCTTCGTCCGCGACCTGCCTCGGTGGCACGGCGTCACCGTCTCCGTCGGCGCCTACCGCTACGGCTTCGACTCCTGGAACCACGCGAAGATCGTCGCCGCGGATGGTGAGGTCGCCCTCGTCGGCGGGCACAACCTCTGGACCGACCACTACCTCTCCACCGCGCCGGTCCACGACATCTCGATGCGACTCCGGGGCTCGGCGGCCGGCGACGCCCACCGCTTCGCGGACGAGCTGTGGGACTTCACCTGCAACTCGTGGTCGTGGGCCGGCAACAACGACGTGAGCGTGCACCCCTGGTGGGCCGCCTCCTGCCCGTCGTTCTTCGGGGAGCCCGCGCCGCGAGCCGGCAGCGGGGGCGCGCGTGTCATCACCGTCGGCCGCCTCGGCCGCGTGGGTGCCGACCCGGCCGACGTCGCCCTCTCGGCGCTCCTCGACTCGGCCGACGACACCATCCGCCTCTCGATCCAGGACCTCGGTCCGGTCTCCGTCAGCGGCGTGACCATCGGCGACTGGCCCGAACATACCCTCGGCTCCCTCGCGCGGGCCGCGCTCCGTGGTGTCGACGTGTACGTCGCCCTCAGCACCCCCGGCAGCAAGCCGGGCGGCCTCAGTGGCGCGTCCGCCAACTACGGCAACGGTTGGACGGCCGAGGACGTCGCTCAGCAGATCGCCGCCTGGGTGGACGCGCACCCGGCCGCCGTTCCGGCCGGCGTCGATCCGATGGCCGTCCTCTGCGAGCGGCTCCACGTCAGCCTCCTCCGCTTCGGTCCGGACGACACGTGGGAAGACGGCGCCGGCATCGGCAACCACTCGAAGATGGTCTTCGTCGACGACCGGACCTTCTACATCGGCTCCCAGAACCTGTACGACGCGAACCTCGCGGAGCTCGGCTACATCGTCGACGACGCGACGGCCGCGGCGACCCTCCGCGCGGAGCTGTGGGACGGCCTCTGGGAAGCGACGCGCCGCGTCGCCGTCACGGGCACCGACGCCGCCAGCTGCATTCTCTGACGCTCGCGAAGCGAGGGGGGCGAGGGCCTCGGGACTCGCCGCCGGCCGTAGCGAACACGGTGTGCCCGGCACGGGCCACGGAGTGAGCTATGGTGCGCCACCCGTGTCTTCCCCCGACGCCAGCGCCTCCCTCGTCGACCGACTGCCGCCCCCCGGGCAGCGCCTCGACTCCGACGCTCTCCTCGAGCGCTTCCTCGAGTACACGATGGACCGGGGCATCGAGCTCTACCCGGCGCAGGAAGAGGCGATCCTCGAGCTCTTCGATGGCAAGAACGTCATCCTCGCGACCCCGACCGGGTCCGGGAAGTCGCTGGTCGCGCTCGCGCTCTGCTTCATGGCGCTCGCGGAGGAGAAGACCGCCTTCTACACGGCGCCGGTGAAGGCGCTCGTGAACGAGAAGTTCTTCGACCTCTGCAAGATCCTCGGCGCCGACAACGTCGGTCTGATGACCGGCGACGCCTCCGTCAACGCCGACGCGCCGGTCGTGTGCGCGACCGCCGAGATCGTCGCGTCGATGGCGCTCCGCGAGGGTACGCGCGCCGACGTCGACTACGTGGTCATGGACGAATTCCACTTCTACTCGGACCACGACCGCGGCAACGCCTGGCAGGTGCCGCTGCTCGCGATGGAGCAGACGAAGTTCCTGCTGATGAGCGCGACGCTCGGTGACACGAGCTTCTTCGAGGAGTCGATCACCCAGCTCAACGGCGCGCCGACCGCGTTGGTGAAGACGGACGAACGGCCGGTGCCGCTCGACTTCGAGTATCGGCTCACGCCGATCCACGAGACCATCGACGAGCTCCTGAAGGAGGGGCGCACGCCGATCTACATCGTGCACTTCACCCAGCGCAGCACGGCCGAGCAGGCCCAGGCGCTGATGAGCATCGACTTCCTCAGCAAGGACGAGAAGGCCGCGATCAAGGACGTGATGAAGGGGCACCGGCTCACGAGCCCGTTCGGCAAGGAGCTCCGCCGCTGGCTGCCACACGGCGTCGGGGTGCACCACGCCGGCATGCTCCCGAAGTACCGGCTGCTCGTGGAGAAGCTCGCGCAGCGCGGCATGCTCCGGATCATCTGCGGGACGGACACGCTCGGCGTCGGTGTGAACGTGCCGATCCGCACCGTGCTCTTCACCCAGCTCTGCAAGTACGACGGTCAGAAGACCGCCGTGCTCAGCGTGCGGGACTTCAAGCAGATCGCCGGCCGGGCCGGCCGCAAGGGCTTCGACGATCGCGGCTCGGTGGTCGCGCAGGCGCCGGCGCACGTGGTCGAGAACGAGAAGGCGCGGCGCAAGGCCGGCGGCGACCCGAAGAAGCTCCGCAAGATCAAGAAGAGCAAGCCGCCCGAGCGCGGCTACGCGCACTTCGACGAGGAGACCTTCGAGAGGCTCCAGAGCTCCGAGCCCGAGCGGCTGGTCAGCCGCTTCGAGGTCACCACCGCGATGGTGCTCAACGTACTCAGCCGTTCGGCACCGGCGGACTCGCGCCCCAAGGCTGGCTGCGAGGGCCTGCGAACGCTCATCGAACGCAGCCACGAGGCGCGCAAACACAAGTTCCGCCACGGACGCCGCGCCTTGCAGATCCTCCGCTCGCTCCGCGACGCGGGCATCGTCGAGATCACCGAGGGTGGCGCCCGACCGAGCGTCGACCTGCAGGACGACTTCTCGCTCAACCAGTCGCTCAGCCTCTGGGTGGTGGAAGCGATCACGACCCTGGAGACCGACGCCCCCGACTACCCGCTCGACGTGCTCAGCTTCGTCGAGGCCACCCTCGAGAACCCGGGGTCGGTGCTGCGCGCGCAGCTCAACACGCTGAAGGGCCGCGCGGTGAACGCGATGAAGGCGGAGGGCATCGAGTACGACGAGCGGATGGCCAAGCTCGAGGAGGTCGAGCTGCCGCAACCACGCGCGGACCTCATCTACGCCACCTTCGACGTCTTCGCGAAGCAGCACCCCTGGGTCGGCGACGGCGAGAACCTTCGTCCGAAGAGCATCGCCCGCGACCTCTTCGAGATGGGCGCGAGCTTCAACGAGTACGTGAAGGAGTACGGTCTGCAGCGCAGCGAGGGCGTGCTCCTGCGCTACCTCTCGAACGCCTACAAGGCGCTCATCCAGACCGTGCCCGACAGCGCGAAGACCGAAGAGCTCCGCGATCTCGAGGCGTGGCTCAAGGGGACGGTGAAGGCCGTCGACTCGAGCATCCTGGACGAGTGGGAGCGGCTCACCGACCCGAACGCGAACGTCGACGCCCTCGAAGAGGTCGAGCACGAGCTCCCCGAGGAGCACGACATCACTCAGGACCGCCGCGCGTTCACCGTCATGATCCGCAACGCCGTATGGCGCGTCGTCCGCGCGGTCGCCGGTCGCGATCTGTCGCGCCTACGCGACGCGCTGAACGAGGTGCCCGACAAGGACGAGGTCGTCGCCGCGATCGATGCCTACTTCGAGGAGCACGAGCGCATCCTCACCGACCCCGAGGCCCGCAGCCCCAAGCACCTGCAGGTCACCGAAGACGGCGACGACTGGCTCGTGGAGCAGACCATCAGCGACCCGGCGGACCACCACGACTTCAAGCTGCGCCTGAAGGTGGACCGCGCGGTCAGCGCGGAGAAGGGTCGGCCGGCGTTGGATTGGTTGGGCTTCGAGCGGCTCTGATCCGAACGCCAACGGCCGACTCCGAACGCCGACTCCGAGAACCGATGACCGACTCCGAGAACCGATGACCGACTCCGAGAACCGATGACCGACTCCGATACCGACGTCCGTTGAGGCGTCCCACCAGTGGTGAGTTGGTCTCTCGTCCTGGTCTTCTCACAGTGCCCTCGTGCTCGGCGGCGTCAACCCTGCTCCGCCTTCGGCTCCGCACCGCCTGCGGCGGCAAGGGGTTGACTCCGCCCGTGCTCGAGGGCGGGGGCCTTTGGCCTGGACGAGGTGTCCACGGCAGCAACACAGCGGAGGTTCCCATGAAGGTCTATCGAGTCAGCGTCAGCATGGTCAGCGAGGTGCACAGCCGCGTCATTCCGGTCGTTCGTGCCGGTGGCGACCGCGAAATTGCTGATCAGCTACACCGCGCGTCGCGGTCCGTCGCGCTCAACATCGCGGAGGGGCTCGGGCTGTTGCCCGGCAAGCGGCAGCGCAACCACTTCCAGATTGCGCTCGGGTCCGCTCGCGAGACGATGGCCTGCATCGACATCGCGGTCGCGACGGGACTCGTGAGCGAGCAGTCGGTGGCTCCGGTGGCGGATCGGGTCGATCACGTCTGCGCGATGCTCTGGAAGCTCACGCGGCGCAGCGCCGCGTAGCGCAGCGCTGCGAGAGCCGCCGGGCGACGCTGCCCGGCGGCTCTCGCGGATCGCTACGACACCTTCGCCTTCCCCGTCAGGCCATAGAGCATCTTGTTGACGCGATCGCTGAGCGCCCGCGCTTCGCGCGCCGAACCCGCCGGAATGGCCGCGGTCGCGACGAGAGGCATGGACACCGCCACGCGCGGTCAGAGCCGGGAGCCGTACCCAACCGTGAGCGACGCGGCCGCGTACGGGGTCCCGTCGAAGGACACGACTCCTGCCGAGACGGAAACGATATTGGGGAACCAGACACCAATCATCGCTCGCGCGACGAGTCCTCGGTCATGGCCCATCATTCCCCCGGTCAGCTCGACGAACCCTACTCGGTATCCCAGCCGCAGCTGAAGCCCACCTTCGGGAGCCCAAGACTCTTCCGAAAATGAGCCCCGAAGCTGACTGAAGTTCGTTGCCGCGACGTAGCCCGATGCCCACAGAAAGGCCCCCGAAGCGCCTACCTTCCTGGGGTGCGACCATAAGCGACTCACCGCGAGGCCAGCGCCGAGCGTGACCCCTCCCATGGATGGCCGCACCGCCCCCATCACGGACCCGTGCGCGCTCAGCACCACACCGCGGCCTAGATCCGGAAGGTCATGCGCTCGAGCCGGACCAACACCGCAGAGCAGGAGCGGGAGCACCGCGCTCAGCAGACGAAGACGAGCCGGCCGAGCCACCTCCATGAAGCAACTCTAGCAGCCGCTCACTACGAGTTCGCTATCATGGGGCCATGGACCCGCACCGCCTGGCCGAAGCGCGAAGCCTCGAGTACCACCGCGTCATCGCTCGGCGGTTGGACGAGGTGGTGCTCGCTCGAGCCCGAGCGCAGGCGCAGCGGAAGGCCTCCGAGGGAAGCGAGTACGGACAGCGCTGGCTGACCATCCTGAGCGGGTCCGTCGAAGCCATCCGAAGAGCGCTGGTCGACGAGGGCGAGCTGATGACTGCGATGCGGCAATCCTCGCCCTTCGCCGGAGCCCTCGACGCCAGGGAACGCTGGCAGATTCACCGCGAGGTGCGCGAACGTGAAACGACGTGACCTCGAGCACATCATCCGCGCCGCAGCCAGCATCGCGGAGGACGAGGAGATCGTGATCCTCGGCAGCCAGTCGATTCTGGGCAGCCACCCCGACGCCCCAGAGGCGCTGCTCGTCTCGGACGAGGCGGATGTCTACCCGAAGAACCTACCGGAGCGAGCCGAGCTGATCGATGGTGCGATCGGTGAGCTCTCGCCCTTCCACGACACATTCGGCTACTACGCCCAAGGGGTCGGCCCGGAAGCGGCGGCGCTTCCCGACGGCTGGGAGGAGCGGCTGGTGCCGGTGAAGACGCCGGCGACACGAGGAGCGACCGGCTGGTGCTTGGAGCCCCATGACCTGTGCATCGCCAAGCTCGTCGCGGGCCGGGACAAAGACCTCCGCTT
>CAYXAP010000004.1:6326-49264 GCA_964462035.1 uncultured Sandaracinus sp. | reverse complement strand
CCCATGACCTGTGCATCGCCAAGCTCGTCGCGGGCCGGGACAAAGACCTCCGCTTCGTCGCCGCGGCGGTCGACCATCAGGTCGTCGCCGTGGACCTGCTGCGCGCGAGGCTCGCGCTCACCACACTGGATGCGGGCCGACGGGCGAGGGTCGCGCGTTGGCTCGACGCGAGGAGCGGCGACTCCGAATCGCGCTGAAGGTCGTTCGACCCCGCCGCCAACGAGGGACTCTGCGAAAGAGGCTCACTGTGCAAGAAGTGCGCGGTGCGCATCTGCGCGCCGCGGCATGAACTGAAATCACTCCGCAATTGACTGGGCATGGTCTTCGCAGGATCCTATGGATCGTGATGGAAACGGGGTCTTTCGACCCCATTGGATGAGGTCTCGATGCCCCGCTTGCGATTCAGTCTCTGCTTTCTTCTCCTCGCTGCCTGCGACTGCGGCGGGGGCGCTGGCGAGCCCTGTCTGTCGACCGCGAGCTGCCCGACGGGCCATGTCTGCATCGACAGCGTCTGCGTCGATCCAGATGACCGCACCCCGTGCGCGACGGCGGCGGACTGTGCCGGTGGAGAGCTCTGCATCGATGGGCTGTGCACCGACCGTGACGTGGAGCCCGGCTGCACCGACCTCGACGGCGACGGGTACGGCGAAGGCTGCTCGCTCGGTCCCGACTGCGACGACCGCAACGCCGCACAGAACGGGACCGAGGTCTGCGATGGGATGGACAACGACTGTGACGGCGAGATCGACAACGGCGTCCTGAGTGCCTGCGGCAACTGCGACCCGACCTGCATGTCGAGCGGCTTCGGCATCCCCGATGGCATGCCCTGGGACGTCACCAACGAGGGCGAAGACGAGTCCGATGGCGTCGGCGTCGACGATGACGGCGCGCTGGTGCTCGACTCGCGGCGCATCAACACCAACTTCATCTGGATCGCGAACACCGGCGAAGGCACGGTCTCGCGGCTCAGCACGACCGCCCCCTACGAAGAGGTCGGTCGCTACTACACGGGCCCCGAAGCGAGCGCGAGCAGCGACCCCTCGCGGACGAGCGTGAACTCGGTGGGCGACGCCTACGTCGCGAACCGTCGCGGCACCGGCCTCGTGCGCATCTCGGTGCTCGGAGACTCGTGCCCAGACAGCAACGGCGACGGAGCGATCACCACGTCGCAGGACCTGAACGGCGACGGCGTCATCAGCCGGAACCTCGCCGACGGCGAGCTCCTCCCCTGGGGCGAAGACGACTGCGTGCTCTGGTTCCGCGACCTCGACGACGTCTTCCCCGGTGAGACCGTCGTCCGCGCGCTCGCGGCGCAAGATATCGCGGGCCTCGATGGCGACGTCCAGGAGTACGTCTGGGTCGGCGGTCACGCGACCTCGATGGTCGCGAAGATCGACGGCGAGACCGGTGAGCCGCTCTTCTCGGTGCAGGCGCCGGTACAGACCTACGGCTTCGCCCTCGATGGCAACGGCCAGCTCTGGATCAGCGGCCGCGGCAACCGCGCGCTCGGTCGCGTGGACACCAACCGCTGCGTCGACTTGGCGAGCTGCTCGGATGCGATCTGCGTCGCGAGCTCCGGTGAGGGCACCGAATGCGACACCGCCGTGAAGGCACGCATCCCCGCCCCCCATCGCGCCTACGGCATCACGGTCGACTTCAACCAGCGAGTCTGGCTCGGCGGAGACGAGCCACACCCCACATCGACGTACGACGCGCGCTTCTCGCGCTACGACCCGAGCGCCGCCGGCGGCTCGCGCTGGATCTCCGTCAACGTCACCCCGAACGGCCACGTCATCAACGGCATCGCCGCCGACGCCGACGGCTGGGTCTGGGGTGCGGGCTGGAGCACGGCGGGCATCATCCGCATCGACGCGAACGACCCGACGAACTGGATCACCGTCCCCGGAACCACGGGCGTGAACAACAAGGGCATGGCGATCGACGCCGAGGGCAAGGTCTGGTCGATCACCAACGGCAACAACCAGGCAGTGGTGGTGACGCCCGGCCCCACCATCGACGACAACACCGTCGAGATGGGCGTGGGCGCCTCCACGCTGGTCTCCAACTACACCTACTCGGACATGACCGGTCTGCAGCTGCGGCTCGCGACCAACCCCCGCGGCTACTATCGCCACATCTTCGAAGCGTGTGACGGCGGCGAGGTCGACTGGGCCGACGTCGTCTTCGACGCGGAGATCCCGCCGGGAACGAACGTCTCTTTCCGGGTCAAGACCGCCGCCACCCGCGCGGAGCTGGACCTGATGGACTGGATCGCGGTGGGCATGACCCCGCCCGACACGTCGCCGCTCTCCATCGCGGCTGCGCTCATGGACGCCGGCGTCGTCCCCGACCGCTTCCTGCTCCTCGAGATCGCGCTCCAGGCCGAACGCTCCAGCACCACCGAGGTCATCACCCCGCGGGTTCGCGCGGTCGACGTCACCCACACCTGCGTTCCCATCGTCGAGTGATCCCCAGCTCGTAGAGAACCCCCATGAATCATCTCCGTTCCGCCGCGCTCCTCCTCCTCCTCGCTGCCTGCGACTGCGGCACCACCCTCGGTGGCCCCTGTCTGTCGACGGCGGACTGCACCGGCGATGCCGTCTGCATCGACGGAGAGTGCACACCACCCGACGACACGGGTGGGCCATGCACGACCGTCGCCGATTGCGACCCGGGCTTCCTCTGCATCGACATGACGTGCGTTCGTCGAGACACCGAGCCGGGGTGCATGGACCTCGATGGCGACGGCTACGGCGACGGTTGCTCGCTCGGGATGGACTGTGACGACACCGACCCGGCGCAGAACGGCACCGAGGTCTGTGATGGACTCGACAACGACTGCGACGGTGAGATCGACAACGGCGTGCTCAGCCGCTGCGGCAACTGTGACCCGCTCTGCCGGGCCGACGGCTTCGGTCCGCCCGACGGGATGCCCTGGGACGTGAGTGACGACAGCGAGGACGAGTCCGACGGTGTCGGCGTCGACGAAGACGACGGCGCGCTGGTGCTCGACTCGCGCCGCATCAACACGAACTTCATCTGGGTCGCCAACACCACCGAGGGTTCCGTCTCGCGCTTCAGCACGATGGCCCCCTACCCCGAGGTCGGCCGCTACTTCACCGGCGCCGTGGTCAACGCCGGCGCCTACTTCGCCGGCAACGACCCCTCCCGAACCAGCGTGAACTCGCGGGGCGACGCCTTCGTCGGCAACCGCAACGGCAACGAGCTCACGCGCATCTCGGTGCTCGGCACCGACTGCCCGGACAGCAACGGCGACGGAGTGGTGACCACGTCGCAGGACCTGAACGGCGACGGCGCGATCAGCACCAACCTCGCGGACGGCGAGATGCTCCCGTGGGGTGAGGACGACTGCATCCTCTGGCACAAGAACCTCGACGACGCGCTCCCCGGTGAGAACCTCATCCGAGCAGTCGCGGCGCAGGACGTGGACGGCCTCGACGGGGCGCTCCTCGAGTACGTGTGGGTCGGCGGCCACGCCACCCGAACGGTCAGCAAGCTCGACGGTGAGACCGGCGACGTGATCCTGACCGTGCCCTCGCCGGTCCCGACCTACGGCTTCGCCCTCGACGGCTCCGGTCAGCTCTGGATCAGCGGCCTCGGTGAGTCGGCTATCGGGCGCCTCGACACCAACCGCTGCACGGACTCCGCCGGCTGCGCCGCCGAAGCCATCTGCGACGCGGGCACGCCGGAGAACGACGGCTGCGACGGAGCCATCCGCGCGCGGATCCCGATGGCCCATCTGCCCTACGGTGTCACCGTCGACTTCAACCAGCGAGTCTGGTTCGGCGGCCGCAACGGCTCGAACACCTCCATGTACAGCCGCTACGATCCGAGCGCTCCGAGCGGCTCGCGGTGGGTGAACGTGACCCAGGGAACGCCCGGTTGGACCCACGGCATCGCCGCCGACGCGAACGGGTTCGTCTGGGGCGCGCTCCAGCAGTCGGGCATCCTCCGGATCGACGCCGACGACCCGAACACCCGCCTCATCGTCCCGGGCACCGCCGGCCCCTCCAACAAGGGCATGGCCATCGACGCCGAGGGCAAGATCTGGTCGATCACCCAGAACAACTACGCGATCGTCATCACGCCCGGGATGACCATCGACGCCAACACGGTGGAGACCAACGTCGCCGCCAGCATGCGTGGCAACTACACCTACTCGGACATGACCGGTCTGCAGCTCCGGCTCGCGACCAACCCGCGCGGCTTCTACCGGCACATCTTCGAGGCCTGCCCCGACGGGGGGGTGCCCTCCTGGACCGATGTGGTCTTCGACGCCTCGGTGCCGCCGGGCACCACCCTCTCCTTCCGGGCGAAGACCGCCGCCACCCGTGATGATCTCGCCCTCGCCGAGTGGGTCGCCGTGGGCTCGGTCCCGCCGCCCGCGGACCGCTTCTCCATCGGTGACGCGCTCATGGCCGCCGGGATCACCCCCGAGCGCTTCCTCATGCTCGAGATCGCCCTGCAGGCCGATCGAGTCAGCAGCACCGAGGTGATCACGCCTCGGGTCTACGCGACCGACGTGACCCACACCTGCGAGCCCATCATCGAGTAGCGGCGACCCTCGCCGTTTGCGGGACCGACCGCACCGCGCGTGATACGGTGATTCGTTCGGAATTTCGAACGAATCCCGCCAATGGACGAGCAGCAGCCCCGCCGCGAGAGCATCCCCGCGCGCGCCCGGAAGCGCGCGAAGAAGGCGGTGAAGTCCAAGTGGGGCCGGCGGATCCTCCGCGCGATCGGCCTCACGCTGCTCTTCTTCGTCGGCTCGGCCATCTACCTCTCTCAGACCGACTGGGGCGAGGAGCGGATGGGGCGCCTCGCGGTGGAGGCCATCCACGACCAGCTCGGCCTCGATGCGAGCTTCGAGGACATCGAGGTGATCTGGGGCTGGTGGCCACCCTCACTGACGGTCGAGGCGCACGGCATCGAGCTCGACCACCCGGAAGAGGGCTCCTTCGCCACTGCGGACTCGCTGGTGATTCGCCCGTCGCTGTCGGCGCTGCTGAGCGGCGACGTCGATCTGCAGACCATCGAGCTCCACTCGCCGACCGTGCGCCTGAGCGTGCGCGACGGCGCGGTGGTGAACCTGCCCGAGCTCCCCGAGAGCGACGGTGGCGGCGCGATCGAGCTCCCCTTCGAGGGCCTCGAGATCACCGACGGTCGCATCGAGGTGGATGCCTCCCCCTTCGTCGTGTCCGAGATCCACGGGCTCGACCTCAGCCTCACCGCGAGCGGCGACGAGCTCGACTTCACCCTCACGGCCGAGGGCGGCGAGGTCCGCCACGAGGCTGGCTCCGAGCCCATCCTCGAGCTCGCGGCGAGCGGTGGCGCCGACCTCGACCAGTCGGTCACCCTCGACGACCTGCAGCTGAGCACCCCGGACCTAGGGCTCACGCTCCATGGCGGTGAGCTCGGCTTCGGCGGCGACGAGCTCACCTATGCGGGCCACGTGGTCGGGCACTTCGACGTCGGCCACGTCGCCGATCTCCCGCTCGGAGTCGAGCTCCCCGCGCTCGAGGGCCGGGTGGCGATCGAAGCCGACGTCTCGATGGACGATGGCGTTCCCCACGGTCGTGGGGTGCTCCAGCTCCTCGGGGTAAAGGTCGCGGACCGCTATCAGATCGGCGAGTCGATCGCGCTCCAGCTCGAGGCCACCCCCGACCGCATCGAGATCCTCGAGGGAAGCGAAGCACACCTGCCGCTCGACGGAGGCACGGTGCAGCTGGATGGCGGCCTGGACCTCGACCCGGAGGCTGGCTTCCCGATCGAGGTGCACGTCGCCTACGACTTCCAGTTCGCGAAGCTCATCCACATGCTCGGCGTCACCTCGGACACCCCGGTCTGGTGGCCGATGGAAGGCGAGGCGACCCTCTCGGGCACGCTCGACCCGCTCCTCATCGACGGGCCGGTGCAGGTGTCGACGCAGAACTTCCTGGTGACCGTCGGCCCGTACCACGCGCGACCGCGAGAGCGGATCATCGGCGTCCGTCGCGGCCGCATCCAGGGCCGTTGGCACATCGACGACGAGGCGGTCGAGTTCCGGAACGTGACGCTCGACACCGCCGGCTCCCACGTGCGGGTGCCGGTCGTGCACCTCGGCTACGCCGGCGCGTTCCACTGCGAAGCCCACGCCGAGCGACTCGACCTCGCGGACCTCACGCCGCTGACCGACAGCATCACGCTCGCGGGCACCGGCAGCGTGGACGTGACGGTCGGCTCCGACTTCGACGCGCCCCAGGTCCAGGGGCACGCGAACCTCCGCGGGTTGCAGTTCGACACGATGCGCTTTGGCGACGTCGAATCCGACTGGCGAATCCGCGAGGACTACTACGGCGTGCTCCTGCCCGAGGTCACCGGTTCCAAGCCCGGGAGTAGCTATCGCGTCCGCGACCTCGAGGTCGACCTGACCGATGGCGTCGAGGTCACCGGCCAGCTCCACGCCTCGCGCCTCTCGCTGCAGGACGTCTATCACGTGTTCCAGCTCGACCGGGACGAGCGCTTCACGCCCTACCAGGGCATGGCCCGCGGCCACATGGGCATCCATTTCCGCTACGGGCAGGCGGGCCAGACCTCCGAGGGCACCTTCGTGTCGGACATGGACTTCGAGCTGCTCAGCGCCGAGCTCGCGGGCTTCGCCTTCGACCGCGGTCGCTTCCAGGGTCACCTCGATTGGCAGGACATCGGTCAGGGAGTGAACGGCGCCGTGCTCGCCATCCAGCATTTCGGCCTCCGGAAGGAGCAGGGCTCGGTCGCGCTCCAAGGCCAGATCCAGCGCAACACGGAGCTGCAGCTGACGGTCGCCGCCGATCAGATCGCGATCGCGAAGACCGAAGGCATCAGCGAGAGCCTGCCGCAACTGCGCGGCAGCTACTCCGTCCTCGGCACGATCGAGGGCACCGCCGACCTGCCACGCATGGACCTCGACGTGATGGTCACCGGCCTCGGCTGGGGCGACGCGCTCCTCGGCGACGGCCGCGCCTACGTTCGGCTGACCGATCCCTCCGACCCGTGGGTCGCGGAGGCGAAGGAGTGGGCGACCATCCCGGATGACCAACCCTGCGCACACGCGCGCCATGGGCTGGCCCACGCCGACTGGCGACCGGGCCCGGACATCCGCACCCAGACCGGCACCATCCCGCGCTCGCGCATTCCGCAGGCCTTTCTCGTCTGCGGCGACGGGCTCGAGGGGCAGGTCGCGGTGGACATGGCCCTCGGCTGGACGCCGGTCTACCCCACCCGCGGCGTCATCGATCTCCATCAGCTCGACTTCGCGCCCTTCCTGGCGGGTTCGCTCGACGACCAGCGCCTCCGCGGCGGCGTCGACGGCCGGATCGCCCTGACCGGCGGCGCGATGCTCCAGGACCGTTCGCTCGACGGCGAGATCCGTCTCGAACGCTTCGAGCTGAAGACCGATGGGCTCGCGGGCTCCGACACCACGCTCGGCGTGTGGAACGAAGAGCCCATCGTGATCGCGCTCCAGTCCGGCGGCGCGGAGATCGAGCAGCTGCGGCTCGAGAGCAACGCCGAGTCCGCGTTCCAGGCGCGCGGCCGGATCTCCCCCCGCGGCCGGCTGGACCTGGCTCTCGATGGTGAGCTGCACCTCGGCGTGCTCGCGCTGATGAGCGAGGACATCAGCGGCAGCAGCGGCACGATCCGAATGCACGTCGACGTCGGCGGACCGATGGGCAACCCCGCGGTGTACGGCGAGGCACGGCTTCGGGGTGGGGGGCTGACCACGGCGGACGGCTCACGGATCCGGCGACTGCGCGGCGACGTGCGCTTCGACGCACGGAACATCCTCTTCACCGACTTCGAAGGGCAACTCGGCGGTGGTCGACTCTCGGCGAGCGGTGCGGCGAACCTCGAGAATGGCGCGCTCACCCGCTACACCTTCGAGCTCGCGATGCGCAACGCCGTCTTCGTGCCCGAGGAAGGCGTGGAGGTGGGCTTCGACGGTCGCGCCCAGGTCGCGTGGAACCAGGGGCAGCGGCTCCCCCTGCTCTCCGGCAGCGTGCAGCTGGGGCGCGTCTCCTACCGGCGCCCCATTCAGCTGAGCCCGACCCTCGGCCAGCTCTACCGGCCGCAGGTCACCCAGGTCGAGCGCTACGACCCGCAGGACGACAACGTCGAGCTCGACGTACGCATCGAGACCCGCACCCCGGTGCGCGTGACCAACAACCTCCTCGACGTGACGCTGGACGTCGATGACCGCGAGCGGCCCTTCCGAATCGTCGGCACCGACCAACGATGGGGCGTGGTGGGAGACATCGCGATCCCGCAGGGCACCGTCCGCTTCCGGAACACGGACCTCAGCGTCGCCGACGGCGACATCACCTTCGACGACCCGACCCGCATCGATCCGCACTTCGACGTCACCGCGACCACCGAGGTTCGGCGGCAGGCGTCGGCGGCCGACCTGACGGCACCCGCCTGGCGCGTTCGACTACACGCGCACGGCACGATGGACGCCTTCCGGATCGACGCGAGCTCCACCCCCTCGCTGAGCCAGGAAGACCTGATGCTCCTGCTCACCGTCGGCATGACCAGCGCCGAGGCGCAGCAGCTGCAGGCCGGTGACGTCGGCGGCACCGCGCTCGAGGCGCTGAGTGCTCTGAGCGGCGTGAACGAAGAGGTGACGAGTGCCGTCGGCATCATCGACGACTTCGCCGTGACGACTCGCTACTCACCCAACACCGGCCGGCCCGAGCCGATGCTCACCGTCGGCAAGCGCATCACGGAGCGGGTGCGGCTCAGCGCGGCCACCGGCCTGAGCGGCGATGACCGGACCTTCCAGGCAGGCGCCGAGATGCGGATGGGTGACCAGACCAGCATGCGGATCCAGTACGACAACGTGAACCGAGAGAGCGCCTCGAACGTGGGCAACGTCGGCGTCGACTTCCACTGGCGGCTCGAGTTCGAGTAAGCGGGGAAGGCCCGAAAGACCGACCTCCGTGTCCTGTTGCCGGTCTTCGGGACCAGGTCTAGCATTCGGCCCATGCGCACCTCCTACTTGCTGGGCCTCTGTCTCGCGGTGGCCTCGTGCGGTGAGAGCACCCCGGTGACCTCCATCGCCTTCGCCGCCATGGTCGGCGACCAGCCGTTCAACTGCGGCGACACCTACTCGGGCCTCGGCGCTTCGGGGGCGGACCTGACGATTCGGGACTTCCGCTTCTACGTCCACGACGTCCGGCTGGTCGAAGTGGATGGGACCGAGGTCCCCTTCGAGCTCGACGACGACGGCATGTGGCAGAACGGAGCGGTCGCGCTCCTCGACTTCGAGACCGGCTGCGGCGACATGGGCAACGCGGACCTGCGGACGATCGTCGAGGGCCACGCGCCCGAGGGCGACTACGTCGGGGTTCGCTTCAAGCTCGGCGTGCCCGAGGCGCTGAACCACCAGAACCCGACCGACGCCGAGCCCCCGCTCTCGCTCAGCGACCTCTTCTGGACCTGGAACGCCGGCTACAAGTTCGTGCGCATCGACGCGAGCAGCTCGCTCGCCGACGCCTGGCGCGTCCACCTCGGCAGCACCCGCTGCGAGGGGGACATGCTCGGCACCGCGACCTGCATGGACCTCAACGTCTCGGATGTCTCGGTGGACCTGCCCGGGGGATTCGACCCGATGTCGGGTCGCATCGTGGCCGACATCGCTGGACTCGTGGAGGCCTCGATGCTCGACAACACCGACATGACTCCCCCCGGATGCATGTCCGCGCCCGACGACCCCGACTGCGCGCCGATCTTCGAGAGCCTCGGCCTCGCGTTCGGCGGCTCGCCGGCTCCCGGTAGCCAGTCATTCTTCCGACTCGAACCATGAGCCACTGGCGCGACATCCTGGTCGCGTTGGGCGTACTCGCGACCATCGGCTGCGGCGGCGACGACGGCTACGAGTGGGAGCTACCGCCCGGCTTCCCGGAGCCGCGGGTGCCCGCCGACAACGACATCAGCGTGGAGAAGGCGGAGCTCGGTCGCTACCTCTTCTACGACACCCGACTCAGCGGGAACGAGACCCAGAGCTGCGCGAGCTGCCACATCCAGTCGCTCGCCTTCACCGATGGGTTGGCCGTGAGCCCCGGGAGCACCGGCGACATGACGCCGCGGGGCTCGATGAGCCTCGCGAACGTCGCCTACGCGCCGACGCTCACCTGGGCGAACTCGGCGCTCCGTGACCTCGAGCGTCAGGCGCTGGTGCCCATGTTCGGCGAAGACCCGGTCGAGCTCGGCCTGGCGGGCCGCGAGACCGAGATGCTCGAGCGGCTCCGAGCCGAGCCCGTCTATCAGGACCTCTTTCCGCTGGCGTTCCCGAACGATTCCGATCCGTTCACCGTGGCCAACGTCACCAAGGCGATCGCCTCGTTCCAGCGCACGCTCATCAGCGGCGACTCCCCCTACGACCGGTATGCCAACGGCGACGAGGACGCGATCAGCGAGTCCGCCAAGCGAGGCGCCGACCTCTTCTTCGGTGAAGACCTCGAGTGCTTCCACTGCCACGGCGGCTTCGTCTTCAGCGCCGCCGTCGACCACGCCGACAACGTCTTCGATCAGGCCAGCTTCCAGAACAACGGGCTCTACAACATCGACGGCCGGGGCGCGTACCCGGCGAGCAACACCGGCCTCTTCGAGCACACCGGCGATCCCGGCGACATGGGCCGCTTCAAGCCACCCACCCTCCGCAACATCGCGCTGACCGCGCCCTACATGCATGACGGGTCGCTCGAGACCCTCGACGAGGTCCTCGACCACTACGCCCGCGGTGGGACCCTCACGACCGAAGGCGAGAACGTCGGCGATGGGGCCCTGAGCCCGAACAAGAGCCTCTTCGTGAACGGCTTCGAGCTCACCGAGGAGCGGCGTGCCGACATCATCGCCTTCCTCGAGAGCCTCACCGACGAAGGGTTCATCACGAACCCAGCCTTCAGCGATCCCTGGTAGCTGGAGCGGCCAGTGCGACGCCCATCGGCAAACCCCTGCACGACCAGGGGATCCAGCTCATGTGCCCACAAGTGGGGGCAACGTAGGCAATTGTAACCGTTGAACCGTGACGGAAGGGGCCCATACCATCGGGGGATGAAACGAGTCCTCCTCGCCGCCTGTGTCGCCTTCGCTACGTTCACCGCCAACGGTGGTGAGGTCGCAGCCCAAGACGACATCACGAACATCACGATCGAGCGGCCGCACACCGGCTCTCGCCCCGTGACCCTCGACGTCCACGTAGGGGCGAGCTGGCATGGCTTGGGGCTCGCGACGGGCGTGCGACTGGGGATCCCGCTCGTGAAGAACGGCTTCATCAGCACGCTCAACAACGCCGTCTACCTGACGGTTGGCGCGGACTTCTACTACATCCGGTACAACCCCGGTGGTGGCCGCGGCAATCGGTACGGCCCGGGCTTCGGCTTCCCCGTCGGCCTGCATTGGGAGTTCTACTTCAACGAGAAGCTGAGCGCGTTCGCCGAAGTCGGCGCCAACGTCTTCCTCGGGCCGTGGCTCTTCGACGGAGACGCCAACAATCGGTTCGGCCACTACCCCGGCGCTTGGATCATGTTCGCCGTCGGCGGGAAGTTCTGGATCAACGACCACTTCGCCCTGATGGCTCGGCTGGGTACGCCCTACGCCGCCGTGGGCATGAGCCTGGCCTTCTAGCGCGGCCATCGGTTTGAACGTGCCGCTAGCCTGGCACGGGGGCTGCAGAGTCCATGGGTCAACCACGAGGTAGACCCATGCGACTCTTCATCCGATTCATCCAGTTCCGCAGTCTTTCCCGCGTTTCCTTCGCGAATTCCACGGTTTCCGCGGCGCGCGGCTGAGCGTCACGCGTCACACCCGGGCGTAACGTTTCGCCCCAGTCAGGTGTGACGCGTCACGATGTCGGTGTGACGCTCGACCGTCGCCACCGCGTCAGTCGCGGCCGAGAAGCCGCGGCTCGCGCTCGAGCGTGACTCCGAAGACCTCGCGGACGCCGGCGACGATCGTGTCGGCATAGGCCAGCAGCTCCGCCGTCGTCCCGCCGCCATGGTGCACCAGCGCGAGCGCATGCTTGGTGCTCTGGCCCACGGCCCCTCGCCGGCTCCCTTTGGGGAAGCCGGCGCGTTCGATCAACCAGCCCGCCGCCAGCTTCGTGCCGCCCTCCACCGCCCACTGCGGGACCGGGCCCAGCTCTCGCCGGGCCGCTTCGGCCTCGACCTTCGCGAGGCTCCCGGCGTCGACGATCGGGTTGGTGAAGAAGCTCCCCGCGCTCCGTCGGTTGGGGTCGGTGGGGTCGAGAACCATCGACTTGGCGCGGCGCAGCTCGACGACGAGCGCGCGGACCGCCTCGAGGCTCGGGTCACTCGGCGCGCGCTCGACCAGCTCGCGGTAGGCCAAGGTCGGCGCTCCTCCGGGCCGCAGCGCAAAGGTCACGTCGGTCACCACGTAGCGCCCCGGGTGCCGCTTGAAATGACTGTCGCGGTAGCCGAACCCGCAGTGCTCGGGTTCGAGCTCCAGGAGCTCGTGCTTCAGCCGATCGATGCAGCCGACGCGCACCACCGTGTGGCTCACGTCCTGACCATAGGCGCCGACGTTCTGGATTGGGGTCGAGCCGACCTGACCGGGGATGCCCGCGAGACACTCCACGCCCGCCCAACCCTCGGCGACCGCGCGGGTCACGAACTCGCCCCAGTCCTCGCCGGCCTGTGCGCGCACGCGAACCTCGTCCGCGTTGCGGGTCACGTCCACGCCCCGGGTGGCCATCGCGATCACGAGCCCGCGCACCCCCTCGTCCGGGACGATGGCGTTCGAGCCACCGCCGAGGAACGTGACCGAGTGCCCCTCGGCTTTCGCCCAGCGCATGCCCGCGTGGAGCGCTTCGAGTGAACGCCCTTCGAGGAAGTACTCCGCCGGTCCGCCGAGCTCGAGGGTCGTGCGTGGAGCGAGCGGAACGTCGCGCTGCAGATCCCGAGGGGGCTTCACGAGCCAACCCTACGCAGCGCACCCGGATCCGTCGAGCGGAACGACGAGCCAGTCGTTGACGATGGGCCGTGAGCCGGCAACGCTTGGCCCGTGGCTCGCCTCCTCACCTTCGCGTCGTTGCTCCTCGCGCTCGCGGTCGGCTGCGGTGACGACGTCGGTCCGCCACCAGCCCGCGACCAAGGCCCAGGGGTCCTCGATGGCTCCGGAGGCACGCCCGACGACCTCGACGGCGACGGCCTGTGCAACGTCACCGAGATGGCCGAGGGCACCGACCCGCTCGATCCCGACACCGACGGCGACGGCTTCCCCGATCGTGCCGAACGCACCTTCGGCTACGACCCGCTCGACGGCAGCTTCCCGAGCGGGGACGAGGTGCACCTCCTGCGCGAGACCACCGCCTCCACGCTCCAGGTCGCCTTCGAGCAGGTGGTCGCGGCGGGCGACGAATACGGCGGCGCCTTCGACGCGGTCGACGTGGTCGACCTCGCCGACCAAGACGCTGCGACGTTCTACCGTGGCTCCGTCGCCACCTTCGCCGAGCCGCCGGAGAACGTCGCCGAGCTCGACGAGACCGGCCAGACCTTCCGTGGCGTCGTCGGCCGCACGTTGCTGGGCTTCGAGGTCCGCTTCGCGTTCGAAGACGCCCTGCCCCGCGGCTGCATCCGCGGCTACCCCTTCGTCTACACGGTCAAGCGCGCCGACGGCGTGCGGGTGGCCATCTTCCGCGATCTGCTCCTCGTGCTGCCCATGGGCGCCACCCTCGAGTCCGGCGGTTGGTGCAGCTACGAAGGCAGCTGCATCTAGTACACCGACGCAGGTCACTCGGCGCGAGCGCTCGGGTTCGGTATGCTCTCGCCGATGGAAGAGGTGGAACGGCTGCTCGAGGTGGTCCGCAAGGAGCTCGGCGCAGATGACGCGCGGCTGGAGCTGGGCGGCAAGGACCCCGGCGAAGACGCCGTGTGGTGCGCGCTCCCGACCGGGTTCCGCCTCGTCGCGCTGCTCCCGGAGGCCGAGGAGCCCCGCCCCGAAGAGGAGCTCACCCGGCTGCGCGAGAAGCTGGTCTTCCTGGCGCGCTCCTTCGACGCGACCTTCGACCGGGTGAGCCCACCCGCGCCGCGGCCGACCGGCAACCCGCAGCACGCGCTCGACGACGCGCTGGACGTCTTGGCGGGACAGACCTCGGCGCTCGCGGCGCTCGTGGTCGACAACGACTCCCCGGTCTTCTGGGGGTCCTCACTCAACCCGCGCGGCGACGAGGACCTCGAATCCGCCGCCCGTGCCGCCGAGGCCCTCGCCTTGGCCAACGCCGGCGACCTCGACCTCGCCGCGATGCTCGCAGGCACCAACACCCAGCCGATCCCGGCCGAGCTCGAGCGCCCGGTGGCGCGGATCCGCGCGGACGCGGGCGACGAGCGCGACGCCGAGGAGTGGCACCGGCGGCTGACGGTCTTCGCCGCGACCACCGCGCTCCGAGAGGCCTGCCGTGGCGATGGCGAGCTCGGCACCCGTCACGCGGTCCACGACGACGACCTCGCCTATCTCGCCCGGAGCTTCGGCGGGATCTACTGGCTGGTGCTCGCCTTCGAGGTCTCGCGCTTCTCCGAGCTCCACGCCGAGGCGGCGATGATCCACGCCCTGCCGTGGATCGAACGGCTGGTCCTCTCGCTCCCGCCCATCGACCCCGACGGCGGCGGCGGCCGGGTCCTGAAGCTCCGCCGGCTCCGCCCGGTATAGCGCACGCGGACGCTCGATTTTTCCCCACCAGCGGGTAAGGTGCGCGCCTCATGGCCCTACGCACCGACGTGGTTGGGGACGAGACCGAAGCGCTCGTCCATTCGCTCACCTGGAAGGACGCCGTCCTCTACGCCCTGGGCGTGGGCGCGACGCGCGACGAGCTGGACTTCCTCTACGAAGGGCGCGGACCGAAGGTCCTGCCGACCTACGCCGTGATCCCCGCGTTCGCGGCGATGGACGAGCTCTTCGAGAAGACCGGCGGCGACCTGCTCGGCGTGGTGCACGGCGCGCAGAAGATCACTCTCCACCGGCCCTTCTCGGCGGGCGAGAGCCTCTTCACCACCGGCAAGGTCGAGGGCATCTACGACATGAAGCGGATGGGGCAGGCGATCTTCACCACGAAGACGAAGGACGGCAGTGGCGATCTGGTCTGCGAGACCGAGTGGCTGATCCTCTTCCGCAACGACGGCGGCTTCGGTGGCGAGCGTCCGCCGGCGAGCTTCCGCAACAAGAAGCCCGACCGCGCCCCGGACTTCGAGGTCACCGAGAAGACGAGCGAGGAGCAGGCGCTGCTCTACCGACTCAGCGGTGATCTGAACCCGCTCCACGCGGATCCGGCCATCGGGGAGAAGGCCGGCTTCGGCCTGCCGATCCTCCACGGGCTCTGCACCTACGGCTACGTCGGCCGCGCAGTGCTCAATGAAGTCTGCGGCGGCGACCCGGCGAAGCTGAAGGAGCTCCGCGGCCAGTTCCGCAAGCCGGTGTGGCCGGGCGAGACGCTCATCACGCGCGGCTGGCGCGAGGGCGACGAAGTGATCCTGCGCGTGAGCACCGCGGAGCGCCCCGAAGAGGACTGCTTCACCAACGCCTGCGCGACGGTCAGCGACTGACGTCGGGCTCTGGATCGTCCGCTGGCTGGACGATCTGCATCCACAGTCCGACGATCGAGATCAGCAAGAGCAGACAGCTCAGCGCGCGCTCGGACGCGAGCCCGACCGGCGAGAGATCGTGACGGAGCCCGTCCAGGAGCATCCGCCCGATACCGAAGAGCCCGACCAACACCCAGGGCATCATCGGTCGGCCGCGGCGGATGACCGCGAACGCCGCGAGCGCAGCGCCGAACGCTGCGTAGTAGAGACCGACCGGGTGAGTCGCCAGCGAGTACGGGGCTCCGCGGTCGCGCCAGCCCTCGCCGATCTGAGCGAAGAGCGCGGGCGCGCCGGTTCCGTCCGGCCAGCGGGAGTAGATACCGAGCGAGCGGAGCCACTCGGGTGCGTCGGCCGCGAGCGGGTAGCCGAAGACGGCGCCGTCGAGCCAGACCCCGATGCCCCACGCGTGGACCGCGAGCCCGAGCACCGCTGCGCCATGGCGGCCGAGCACCGTCGGCGGGCCGACGAGCCGGAGGAAGGCGAACGCACCGAGCACCCCGAGCGAGAGACCGCCGCCGCCGAAGAGCCGACCGAGCAGCGCACCGACCGCAGCGCCGCCGACCATCGCCACGAAGCCCCGGCCGCGGAGCCGCCGGCTCAGCCCATCGGAGGGCGGGCCGGTGACGACGTACCAACACACGACCAGTCCGATCGCCATCGCCACTCCGAACGAGTGGATGGCGAACGCAGTCTCTCCGAATCGGAGCTCGAGGAGGACGGGGTCCAAGGGCGCGAGAGTAGCGAAAGGGGCGGGGCCCGCGCGAGAACCCGCGAGAATCGCTCAGTGGGTCAGAGCGCGCAGGCGACGCCGGTTCCGCGGAGGCCGCAGTAGCCGTTCGGGTTCTTCCCGAGGTACTGCTGATGATAGTCCTCGGCGTAGTAGAAGGGCGGCGCCTCGCGGATCTCGGTGGTGATGGGGCCCATGCCAGCCGCCTTCAGCTCTGCCTCGTAGGCCGCCTTCGACTCCTGGGCCTGCGCGAGCTGATCGCCGTAGGTGTAGATGGCCGACCGATACTGGGTGCCGGTGTCGTTGCCCTGGCGCATGCCCTGGGTCGGGTCGTGCGCCTCCCAGAACGCCTTCAGGAGCTCGCCATAGCCGATCTTCTTCGGATCGAAGATCACCCGCACGACCTCGGTGTGGCCGGTGCCGCCGCTGCAGACCTCCTGGTAGGTCGGGTTCTTGGTGTGCCCGCCGGCATAGCCGGACTGGGTCGAGTAGACGCCATCGAGCCGCCAGAAGAGGCGCTCGGCGCCCCAGAAACAGCCGAGGCCGAAGACGGCTTCCTCCATGCCTTCGGGCCAGGGGCCCACGGTCGGATTGCCGTTCACGTAGTGCACGTCCGACACTTGGATCGGCTCGTCTCGGCCGGGGAGTGCGTCGTGGGGGTCGGGGATCGTCAGCATTCTGCCCATGACCCTGCATGGTGGGTCGACTTCGCCTCGGCGGCTACCCCTGACGGCCAATCGGCTTCTATGCTCGGCGCATGGGCCCTCGGATCCTCGGTGCGGCGTTGGTCGGCCTGCCGGCCGCGGCCCTGGTGCTGATGGGCTGGCTCGCGCCCGAGGGCTCCACGCTCCACTCGGTGATCCACGGGGTGGGAGCGGTGGTCTGCCACGCCGACCCGGGGCGCTCGTTCGAGGGCGCGGCGGTCTGCCATCGCTGCACCGGCATCTATGCGGGCGTGGCGATCGGCGGCCTGCTCTCGGCCGTCATTCCGCGCGTCCCGTTCCAGCGCATGGCGTGGTGGGCGTTGGCAGCCGGACCGCTGGCGCTCCAGGTGGCGCTGGGGCTGGCGATCCCCGCGCTGGATCTCTGGTGGCTCCGGCTGACCACTGGCCTGGTCTTCGGGGTCCTGAGCGCCCTGGCGATCGCTGACGCGCTCGTGGCGCTCGGGCGACCTAGCGCTGCCGCTGCAGCGCCTCGCCGTCCCACGTGATCGAGTCGCCCTGGACCTCGACACGGATGTCGTGGTCGTCGACGGGTGCCTCGGGCCCGGGCGCGCTCTCGAGGCATCCGGTCGCGCGGAAGGTGTGCACCGTACCCTCGGTGGAGACGAGCTCGAGATCGCACTTCTTCGAGATGGGCGGGTAGCCGCTCATCTCGAAGCCGTCGGCGTCGACCACGTACTCCTTCATCCACGAGTGACCGCCGCCGAGGTCGCCGGACGCGCTCCAGGTACCGTGCAGCTCCGTCGGCACCGATCCGCCGCAGCCGGCCAAGAGCACCATCAGCGTCAACGTTCGCGTCATCCATCCTCGTAGCGCGCCAGCAGCGCCTTGGTCTCGGCGATCATCGCCTCGCGCGCCTCGGGCGGGCTCGTGATCACGGCGCGACCGCGTTGGGCGCGGACCCATCGACGGGTGCCGGCCGCGCCGCCGGAGCCCCAGCGGAAGGTCCGCTCGCCGACCTTCACCTGCACGGCGCCATCACCGAGGTCGAGCTCTTCGAGGCGGCGGCGGGCCTCTTCGAGATCCACGTCCGGGGCCTCGTCCATCGGCTCGCCGAGCGCCACGCTCCGGAAGCGTTCGACCTTGAAGGTCTTCTCGTCGCCGCCGATCAGGTACCAGGCACCGCGGACCTGGACGAGACCCGCGGGATCGATGCGCCGGGTGCTGAGCTCATCGCGGCCCGCGGTCCAATACTCGGCCTCGACCGAGCGCTGCTCGCGGAGCGCGCTCTCGAGGGTGTGGAGCACCCCCGGTCGCTCGGCGCCATCGGCGAGGATCTGCACACGGTCACCGACGTCCTTGCCGATCGCCGCCGCCCGCTCGCTGGCGAGCCCGGCGATGCGCTCGGAGAGCTCGTTCGCTCGCTCGCCGATCGACGGTGGCGCGTTCGCGCGAAGCGGCGCGAGCGCGGCGAGCAACGCCACCATCTCGCGCACGTCGAAGCGCGGCGGTCGAGTGAAACGCTGCGGCAGCGCGACGTGGACCCGGCCGCCCTCGAGGAAGATCTCGACCAGCTCGTCGGGTCCACCATCGGGGGCGCCGACCATGGCCACCCGCTCGAGCAGCGTGGCGAGCTCCTTGCGCGAGATCGAGAGGATGTCCTCGAGCTCGCGCACGGTGACGCCGTGCCGATGCTGGGCGACGTAGGGCACCAGGAAGAGGAAGCGGGTCAGGTCTTCGGGTAGCCGGCTCACGAAGCGCTCCCTTCGTGGGCGGCGAGCACCGCGCGCAGGGTGTCGACGAGTCGCTCGCGGGCTCGTGGCGGCGAACGCAGCTCGGCACGCCGGCCCAGCGAGAGCACCTGGTCGACGAGGAAGTCGAGGTTCGAGGTCTCCACGGTGAAGACGCTCTCGTCGTCGGGGTCGCCCCAATCGCGCTCGACCAGGAACGCGACCTCCGGGTCGACCCAGACGGTGGCGGTCACGGGCTCGTGCACCGACCACTGGAGCGGCGACACGGCACGGTATTCGGCGACCGAGAAGCCCTCCGGCACCTCGAAGTGCGGTCCACCACTGCTGACCTCGGGGGCTTCCATCCGCGACGCTCGGAACACGCGCATCGCGCCGCGCGCGTGGTCGTGACCGATGAGGTACCAAGCGCCCTCGCGCAGGAAGATCCCGTAGGCGTCGACCTCGCGCTGGGCGGTCTCGCCATCGGCGCGTCGGTAGTGGAAGCGAACCTTGCGGCGCTCGGCGACCGCTTCGCTCAGCGCCTCGACGTGCTCGGCGCCGGCCTTCTCGGCGCGATGGCCGACTCGGAGGAGCGCGCGCTCGTCGTCGGCGGGGTCGGTGCCGAGCTTCGCCAGGGCGAGCCGGAGGGCCCGGCGGTGGGGGAAGCCGGGGGTCGCGAGCGCGGCCTGGGCGGCGGTCGCGAGGAGGGCGCGGTCTTCCTCGCCCATCTCGATCTCGGGGAGGTAGGTCGCGTCGGTGTCGAGGACGTAGCCGGTGCGGTCTTCGTCATCGACGTACTTCAGGACGATGCCGAGGTTGGCCAGCTCGGCCTTGTCCCGTTCGAACTTCCGGCGAATGGACTCGTCGTTCGCGCCCGAGTAGTCGGCGAACGCCTCCTTGAGCGCGCTGAGCGTCACCGGCTCGCGGCTGCTCTGGAGCACGTGCACCAGGTCCAAGAGGCGCTCGAGACGCTTCATCGGGGCCCACCAAAGCAGAAGGATCGCCTGGGAGCAATCACCTCTCGTTCGGGAGCGCCGGGCCGCGACGATCCCGGGTCAGCTGTGGTAGATCCTGCGGCGAGCCGGGCCCACACCCGGTGACACGGAGAAAGCCCATGGAACAGACCATTCCCGTCGTCGACCTCTCCCAGTATCGGGACGAGAGCACACGCGAAGCCTTCACCAAGAAGCTGGGCGACGCGCTGCGCGAGCTCGGCTTCGCTGCCATCGAGAATCACGGCATCGACCAGGCGGTCTTCGACCGGACCTACGCCGCCTACAAGGCCTTCTTCGCCTTGGACGACGATGTGAAGCGGAAGTACGAGACGCCGGAGGACGGGCGTCGCCGCGGGTACACGAGCTTCGGCGTCGAGCACGCCAAGGACAGCAAGAAGGCGGACCTGAAGGAGTTCTTCCATGCGGGGCGCGAGCTGCCGGAGGGCGACCCGATGGCGCCGCGGCTGCCCAAGAACCTGTGGCCTGCCGAGGTCACCGAGGTGGAGGCGGCGAGCAAGGCGCTCTTCGCCGAGCTCGATCGCGTGGCCTTCGACGTGTTGGAGTCGTTCAGCGCGTACCTGGGACAGCCGAAGCGCTTCCTGCCGGAGATGGTCGACAAGGGGAACACCATCCTCCGGGTGATCCACTACCCGGTCTGCGATGGCTTCGACGAGCCCGGTGTCATGCGCGCGGCCCAGCACGAGGACATCAACCTGATGACCCTGCTGCCGCCCGCCGACGAGTCGGGGCTCGAGTTGCTGACGCGCGAAGGCGAGTGGCTGCCGATTCACGCCATCCCCGGGCAGATCATCGTGGACACCGGCGACATGATGAGCCGGATCACCAACGACCAAATCCCGGCGACGACGCACCGGGTCGTGAACCCGAAGGGCGATCCGAAGCCGCGCTACTCGATGCCTTTCTTCGTGCACCCGCACCTGGACGTCACGCTCGAGGTCCTCGAGAGCTGTGTGCCGGAGGGCGAAGAGGCGAAGTATCCCCCGATCCACAACGACGAATTCCTGCAGCAGCGGCTGCGGGAGATCGGCCTGGCGAAGTAAGAAGCGAACGAGCCGACTCGGTAGAATGGAGCGACCGTGACCGACGAAAAGCGCAAAGCCCCCCGCCACGCCATCTGGTTCCCGATGCAGATGGCCACCAGCGGAGACGTGATCATGGGCATCAGCCGCAACCTCTCGGAGGTGGGCGTGATGATGGTCGCCGCCGCCAAGCCCGAGCCGGGCGCGAAGGTGACGATGACCATGAGCATCCCGGGCGACGAGATCTCCGAGCGCAAGGTCAGCGGAACCATCGTGCGTGTCGCCGACAACGACGCAGACACCGAGGGTCTGTGGCAGCACAAGGTCGCCGTCGCGTTCGACGAGCGGCTCGAGGAGCTCGACGGGCTCCTCGAAGAGGTGGCGCGCCAGTCGACGCCGCCGGCCGAGCCCTGATGCTCGAGTCCGCGCTCGGCCGATGATGGGTTTCATCGACCGGCTTCCGCTGCTGCTGCTCGCGTTCGGGGTCGCGGTGGCGTGCGACGCGTCCATCAGCGCCCGGGACGGCTTCGGGGTACCGCTCGACGAGCCGAGCGAGCGCGACCGGAAGAGCGTCGCGCAGTTTCGGGTGATCAACGGTGTGCTGGCGATGCTGTGGCTGGTCGCGATCGGTACCCGGCGGCGGCCGGACCTCGCGTTCGGCGCGACCTTGCTCTGGTCCATCGTTGGGCCGGCGATGGTGATGGCGGGGGCGGCGATTCGGTCGCGGCGCCATCGGGACCCGGCGATCCCGGGCCCGCGCTATCTCGACCCGCACGTCCCAGCGACCGTGGGAAGCCTGATCAGTTGGCCGCTCCAGCTACTGCATGCATCGACCTTGGCCGTCGTCTGCCTCTTCTTCCGCTGGACCCTGCCGCACCTGCCCAGCGTCGCGCCGGTCCATTGGGCCGCCGACGGCCACGGCTATGCGTCACCGACCAAGCTCTGGTGGGCGCTGGCCCTCATCGCGTTCAACCTCACGATGATCCTCTTCTCCACCTGGGCCGCGAGCGGCCCTGCATTCACCTCCGACGAGGACGGCCCCAAAGACCCGGACGAGCGTCGAAGGGTCGCGGCCATCGACACTCAGCGCCGGGTCGTCTCCGTCCGCCTCGTCGAGACCCTCCTCATCGGCTTCAACCTCATCGCCATGGCCATGTGGGTCGCTGCCATCCTCCGCCTCCTCCCCGGCGCCGACAGCAGCCTCGCCCCCACCGGCGCCATCGTCGCCAGCGCCCTGACCGGCACCGTCCTCATCGCCACCCTCGCCCTCCACCTCCCCCCCATCCTGAAGCTCAGAAAGCGGGTACACTCCCCCCCCTCGGAACCCTCGGAAAAATAGGGCTCTCCCAGCGGAGAATTCAAACTGTCAGAGTCGCGCGACGACCAGGTCGGCGCGCAACAGTTTGAATTCTTGGCTCGGAAGCCCCTGGAAAATAGGGGGATCCGGAGGGGGGGAGTGTCCCCGGGATCGATAGGGTCAGAGGCCGAAGTGGAGGCGGGCGCCGGCGCTGAGGACGTAGGTGCTGACCTCGGCCTTGTCGTTGTTGTCGGTGCCGGGCCGGAGGAAGGCGGGCCACTCGAAGCCGGCGACGAGGTCGAGCATGGTGGCGCTGCCCAGCGGGAAGGCGGCGACGGCCTCGAGGCCGAGCGGGATGGCGACGTAATTGTTGTCGAAGGGGCCGATGTGGACACCCGTCGTGAGCGCCAGGCCCAGCCAGTCCGCCACGTTGATGACCGGGCGAATGGGGATCCACAGGCCGCCCCAGAAGTTGTCGTCGAGGCCACTCGGCGCCGGGTCGGGCCCGAAGATCATCGATGCGTAGAGGCCGGTGTCGAGCGCGAAGATCTCCCCGGCGTGGATTCGCACCGGCGCGCCGAGTCGGAGCGCGAAGTCCGTCCGCGTCGGGATGAGCACCGCGAGCTCCGCGCCGATCTCCACCGTGTCCGTGCTCAAGAAACGATAGCGGCCGTAGATCGGGATGTCGCCGAAATCGAGATCCCCATCGGCGACGACGAAGGAGAGCAACCCCTCCCCCGTCGGCCGCCAACCGCTCGCGCCAGCGCGCCCCGCGCCGATCGCCGAAGGGCCGATCTTCTCGGTGCCGATCCCGATCTCGAGGTCGTCGGTGATGCCGTACCCACCGCCGATCTGGAACGCGAACACGAACTCCTGCGCCACCCCCAGCTCCTGGTGGTGGCCGCTGAAGAAGGCCGAGAGCCGAAGGGTCCGCGCCGGCATGGTGATGGTCCGCTGCGCATACGCCCGAGCGATGCGCTGCCCCACGGCCGGGCCCGAGCTGGCGTCCGAGTCTTCGTCGGCCGCCCCACTCTCCGGGGCCACCAACGGCTCGTCGCCATCGACCTGCGCCCACGCTGGCGAGGCAGCGAGCCACAGGAACGCGGCGGCGGCGACGGCCCCGAAGCGCATCAGAAGGTCACCGACGCGCCGAAGTTCATCGCGAACTGGGTGACCCCGAGCCGGACGTCGCGAGCGCCACCCAGGAAGGTGTCGACCTCGTCCCACACGCTCCGATGGCGGAAGCCGAGCTCGACGAAGATCCCGAAGCCGTCCAGGAGGAGCATCGCGCCTGCGAGCAGGCCGGTGTTCAAGCCGAACGCCCGCACCTCGTCGCCGAAGGTGTCGTCCCCGTCCATGCCGACGGTGAAGCCGAAGGGGATCAGCCCGTAGAGCTCGAGGCCCATCGAGCCCGAGAGCTGCGCCTCGTACATGACCTTCCCGAAGATGTCGGCGTCGATGAAGAAAAATCGGTCGTCCACCCCGTCGGCCTTTGCGGCCAGCATCTCGAACAGGCCGCCGATCGCGAGCCAGTCGGCCACCTTGCGCTCGACGCGCAGGCCGAACCCGATGCCGGGGTCCAGGTCGAACTCCCCCTCGTCGGGCCCATCCAGGTCCACGACGTGGCCTTCGCAGCACGCGGTCAGCGCGAAGTAGCCGGACACGCGAGTGTCCGAGCTCTTGAAGTGCTCCACCGACTGCGCTTCCGCGCTCGAGACCTCGGCCAAAGACACGAGCGCCAGGGCGCCCACGAGCAAAACGATCATCCGTTTCATGGCCACGGAGGATCGCACGACCGACGCACCGAAAGAAAGAGAACCACGCTTTCCTGGAACGTTGCAGCGACACCAAAACCAGAAAAACGTTGGCCGGGGCCCCACCATGGGACCCCGGCCTTCGCAGGGTGGAATGAACAGGTTGGGTTGAGATGACGGTTGTCAGCTCGCACGGGGTTGGTGGCCCCGAGAGTCGGAATCCAGCTCAGGCGAAGGTGTCGCCCTCTCCTTCGCCGGGCAGGAGCACGGGCGCGTCGTCCTCGGCCTCGAGGGCGTCGACGTCCAGCATGCCGTTCATGAACCAGAGGCACTCGTCGGCCTCCGCGTCTTCGTCCGCGACGCCGTCGCAGTCGTTGTCGAGCCCGTCGACACAGTCGAACTCGATGCCGGGGTTCACCCAGCTGTTGTTGTCGTCGCAGTCAACGTCGATGGTGTAGCCGTCACCGTCCGCATCCGGGATGGGGTTGATGACCGCGCACTCGTCGGAGTCGTCCTCGGCGCCGGAGCAGTCGTTGTCGATGCCGTCGAAGCAGACCTCGGTCGCGCCGGGGTGCACCTCCGGATTGGTGTCGTCGCAGTCCTGCGGACCGGGCTCCCAGCCGCCCACGAAGTAGCCGTCGCCGTCCTCGTCCCAGCCTTCGGGGAAGCAGTTGGTGCACATGTCCGCGACGCCGTCGCAGTTGCGGTCGATGCCCTCGCAGCAGTCCTCGGGCGCGCCCGGGTAGGTGTTCGGGTCGGTGTCGTCGCAGTCTTCGCCTTCGACCCATCCGTCACCATCGACGTCGACCGGGAAGTAGTTGCAGATGATGTCCGGATTTCCGTCGTGACCGTCGCAGTCCTGGTCCACGCCGTCCGGGCATTCGCCCTCGTTCACCCCCGGGTTGATCGAGGGGTCGTCGTCATTGCAGTCGACGCTCCGGTCGTAGCCGTCCCCATCGAGGTCCGGCAGGTTCGTGTGGCTCTGCGAGCAACCACCGAGCGAGAGCATCACCGCGAGCGCCGTGCCCACGGCACCCGCGCTCACCCGCTTGCCGACCGAGGCGCAGGCCGCCTTGGCCACCAACACCGCGCGTCCCAGCGCACCACTCTTCGTTCCGTGCATCGATAGTCTCCTCAAAGCTCACAAGCGGCGTCTTCGCCGTCACAGTCCTGATCGACCCCGTCGCCGCAGACCTCGTCCGCGCCGGGGTGGATGGTCGGGTCGGTGTCGTCGCAGTCCGGCCCGGGCCCGAAGCCCTCGCCGTAGCCATCACCGTCCTCGTCGTAGAAGCAGTTGCAGGCGATCGGCTCTTCGTCGGCGCTCGGCCCGACGCGACCGTCGCAGTTCTGGTCCGGTGTCCCGGGGTCCGGGCAGCAGCCTTCCGAAGGCATGCCCGGGTTGATGTTCGGGTCGTTGTCGTCGCAGTCGGCGACGGCGGTGTAGCCATCCATGTCGGCGTCGGGCACCACGTTGCAGATCCCGATGTCACCCTCGTCGATGACGCCGTCGCAGTCGTTGTCGACACCGTCGGGGCACTCGTCTTCGATGCCCTCCGGGTTCACGTAGGGGTCGGTGTCGTCGCAGTCCTGAGGCTCTGACCACCCATCGCCGTCCAGGTCGATGAAGCCCTGGTCTGCCCCCATGTCGTTCACGATCAGGCCATCGTCGCTCGGGAGCTCACTGGACTCCGCACAACCGGAGCCGAGCGAGAGCACCAGCCCGAGCGCCGTCGTGACCGCGCCCATCGTGAGCTTGCGGCCCCCGGTCCCCGCGCGAGCGATGAGCAGGAGCTTCTCCCAGAGGCTCTTCCGCGCGGCCATCACGCAGCCTCCAGCTCGGCCCAGATGCCGCTCGCATCCAAACCAGCCTTGTCGAAGCCGGGCAGGATCTTGGTCTCCATCGTCTCCGTGAACGCCTGCTCGCGCTCGGCCGCGGACATGCTGCCGAACGGGCTGTAGCGGTGCGGCTTGGCGAGCGCCTCGGCGTTCGGACGCAGCGACGACGCGACCTGGGGGAGGATGCGCCCGAGGTAGCCGCGGGCGAACTCGTGGTCCTCGTCGGTCAGCGGCATCGACTCGAGCCACCACCAGCCGAAGCGGCTGTGGAAGGACTCGTCGGCCAGCAGCCGGGTCATCACCTCGTGGGTGACGGGGTCGGTCGTGTGCTTGCGGACCCCGGCGATCATCGCCACCGAGAGGGTCTCGCCGATGCAGAGCGAGCCGAGCACCATCTGGATGCTCCGGCGCTTCAGCGAGAGCTTCTTGTTGGTCCGCACCCAGCTCGGCTGCGGCGACTTCTCGCCCCAGCCACCGAGCTGCTTCACCACGCGGTCGCAGAGATCGACGTGGTGGGCCTCGTCACGGACCACGCGGGTCATCGAGCCGATGACGTCGATCGGCGCGCCGCTCAGGCAGAGCTCGGTCAGCAGCTCGGAGAAGGCCAGCAGCGAGCGCTGCTCGTCGAGCGCCCGGAGGATGAACGAACGGCGGCCGCGCTCGCGCTCTCGGGGATCCTCGATCCCCTCGCCGAGGGCCGCCCACTCGAACTCGCCCACCCGGGTGAACTTCTCGTGGGTCTTGGCGAAGGGACCCTCGCCCAGAGGTTCGTAGCGGGGAGCTGCGTGTGCCATGGCTTCCTTCCGGTGCATTCCGGGGAAGTCCATGAGCACGTAGCGGGCCAACGAAAAAACCCCTGCGATTGCAGGGGTTCAGTCGAGCGAGGTTCCACGCGAACCTCAAGTGGCACAGTTTGCCGCACACCTTGGCACGGCCACTGGCACAGTCTGGAGCGGGTCAGCCGCCGGGCTTGGAGCAGACCACGTGCACCGAGTAGGCGCCGGTCAGGCCGCTGGTCTTCGAGTTGGCGCTGACGGTGTAGGTGCCCGCGCTCGGAGCGACGACCGTGAGCGAGGAGTTCGTGTTCCCGGGCGCGACGTCGTCGTTCTGGCCCAGATCCTCACCGGCAGGGCCTTGGAGCATCAGGTACGTGTCGAACTCGGTCGACGTCATGTCGATCTTACAGCTGTACCCCTCCTTGGTGTCGAAGGTGTACGTGTCCACGAACGAGTTGTCCTGGGGCACGAGGTCATCGCCGCTCTCGAGGCTACCGGTGAAGGTCTCGTCCACGTCTCCGCCGCAACCGACCAACGTCAGCGCTGCGAGGACTCCGAGGATCGTCGTGATTCGCCGCATGTCTCTTTCCTTCCCGCCCCAGCGGGGGCGCAGAGCGACAGGGTTATCCGAACGTCGCCGAGATCACAACCACGTCGTCCCGGGCGCGACTCGCCGGCGTCAATACGCGAGCCAGCGTTCCGTCCAGGCGACGCGGAACCCGGCCGTCGTCTGCAGGGCGAAGGCGAAGTCGCCGTCCTCGGCCGGCATGGTGTCGGTGGCCATGATCTGGTCGCGCAGTCCGTAGAAGCTCACGTTCAGGGTCAGCGCGAAGGCCGCCGTGAGGTTGAGCTGCATGTCGAAGAGCGCCTGGAGCAGGTGACGGTTTCGCCCTCCGGGGTTGGTGGCGAAGTAGTCGAGGTTCGCCGTCAGGGTGAGCTTCTTCAGGCCGCTCTTCATCACGGTCCACGGGCCGAGATTGAACTGCGCGCCGAAGCCCGGCTGGGCGCTGCGCAGGTTCGGGTCGGCGACCTCGATGACCTCCAGACCGCCGACCAGCCGAGCCTGGACCTTCAGGTGCAGCCGCCACTGCAGACCGCCGACGAAGCGGAGGTTCATGAAGTGATGGTCCCGCTCGTCGGCCCGGCTGAACTCCGTGCGGAGCAGGCCCTCGACCAGCAGGTCGGGCACGTAGAGCTCGTCCTTCTCCGCCCGGAAGCGCCGATAGAGCCCGGCGCTGCGGTAGGTCAGCTGATCGGAGCCCTCGTCGAAGCCGGTGCTCTCGGTGGTCCGGGCCAGCGAGTAGGTCGCGGTCACCAGGTTCTCCCAGCTCGCGTAGCGACTCAGCGCGTTCAGCGCGAGCTGGCTGTTGAGACCGAAGAGCACCTGCGGGTTGTTCGTCAGTGGCCCCTCACCGTACTGGCTCGCGTCGCGCACGGCCGAGCCGGTGAAGGTCGCGTCCACGTTGATGCGACCGGTCCACTCCAGGATCTCCCACGGGTCGACCACCGCCTCGCGCGGATCCTCGTCATGCGGCTCCTCGAGGAACTCGGTCATCGCCGACCGGAGCGTCACGCCCTCGAGCGGCTCCCAGTCCAGGTCGGCCGCGCCGCCGAGCACGTCGGAGTCACCGCCCTCCGCCAGGAAGCGCACCGTGACGATCCGGTAGCGCGCGGTCTCGTCCAGCACTCGGCGGTTCACCTTCACCTTCTCGAAGGCGCCGTAGCGGTCGGTGATCTCGAGCCCGAGCGCCATCAGGTCGCGCTCCTCCGGCTGCGAGCGCGCGAACTGCTTCATCCAGAAGGCGCTCACCTCGGCGACCATCAACGGCTCGTCGTACTGGATGCCGATCTGCACGTCCGCGCCGGTGAGCCCCTCGGGGTTCGCCGGCCGCCAGCGGTTGTCGATGGCGTAGTGGTTGATGATGGCGACGTCGGCGTCGGCCACCTGTCGCATCACGCCCGCGGTGAGCTCCACCAGCCCCTCGTCGTCCATCGGGACCGGATCGCCCGACTCCTCGTCGACCATCGAGAAGCGTCCGCCGGGCATGAGCTCGCCGAGCTCCTCGCAGAAGCCCGCGCCGACCGCTTCGACCAGCTCCGGGATCGCCGCGCTGCTCGCCTCGCCGGGCGTCACCGGTCGGGCGAGGACGTCGTAGGTGCCGTGGAGCCGGTTGCGGCGCACGCGCACGTCGGACGCGCCGCGGGGTGGCGGCGCCACGAGCGCGGGCCGGAAGGTCGCGGGCCGCGCGAAGAGCAGCTCCGAGCCGGCGTCGCTCGAGAGGATGAGGTCCGGCTTCTCGGCCGACTCGAGCTCGGACACGGCGCTCAGCGCCCGCGCCGCCGCGCTCGCGCCCCGGCCGCTGTCGATGATCGCCACCACCGTCTCTGCACCGCGGGCCCGCGCCTCGGTCACCGCGAGCCGGATGCTCTCCTTCAGCGGCCGCAGCGTCAGCCCTTCCGTCCGGTCGGGGCCGACCCGGGCCATCACCTCCGGCTCGAGGAACGCCAAGACGGCCACGCGGGTCTCGTCGCCGTCGGCGTCACGGATGACGTGCGTGGGAAGGCCGTCCTCGGAGGTGATCAACAGATCGCAGAGCTCCGAGTGCTCGCTGTCGCAGGTGAGGTTCGTCGCGAGCACCGGGATGCCCGCTTCCTTCAACGCGCGGAGCCGCGCGAGGAGCAACGGCCGCGGGTCCCCCAGGTCGGTCTCGCCGAACGCGAGCGCGTGGTAGCCCATGCGCGTGACCAGCTGCGCGAGCGCCTGCGGGTTCTCGCGCGCCGCATGTCGCATCACTCCGTGCCGCGCGAGCAGCCCGCCGGTGTCGATCACCAGCGCGCCCTCGGACCGGCGGCGGTAGAGCGACTCGAGCGCGTTCGCGGCCTCCATCGGCCGCAGGGTGGTCTCACCGTTGCAGACGGGCGTGGCCAGCTCGCCCGCGACCCCGGCGCTCGCGACGATGGCGCCGAGCACGTCGAGCTCGCTCGGTCGGCTCGTGCCGCTACCGCTGGCCGCCCCGTCGGACTCGAGCGACTCGCTCGCAGAGGCCTCCGATGCGCCCTCTTCGTGCTCGGGTGCCGCCGCCTGCTCTTCGGGCTCGGCGTCCGGTTCGGGTTGGGCGTGGACGGACGTGGCGAAGGCCAGGGTCGCGAGCAACGCGACCACTGGCCTTCGGTACGGGGGTTCGTGTGAAGAGAGCACGGGAACGGGCAATGGCACGGATGCGGAGCCGCGCAACGCGTCCCCGCCTCGCGACCTAGTTGCTCTTGCTCTTCACGCGACGGAAGGGATGAACGAAGGCCGCGAGGCTGCCCGCGTTTCGCGTCGACATCCAGAGGCGACCCTGGCCGTGGAATCGGCAGACGAGACCCTCACCGCTGAAGAAGAGGCTCTTGAGCCCGCCGACCTTCTGCACGTTGTAGTCGAGCCCCGAGGTGAAGCCGACGACGTGGCTGGTGTCGCAGATGTAGCCCGCCTGCCCGACGTCCACGGCGTGAATGCCGCCGTAGGCCGAGAAGAAGAGCGGACCCTGACCCGAGCACTTCAGGAGGAAGAAGCCCGTGCCGCTGAAGAACCCCTTCGCGCCGCCCCACTTGGTGTCGAGCGTGACGCTGGGCGAGGCCGCGAGGTACGCGCCGCTGTTGAGCAGCACCTCGTAGCTCCCGTCCATGTCGAGGTTCATCACGTCGCCTTCCGGACCGGGGGCCAGCCAGAGCTGCTGGTTCGGCGCGGTGGACGTGAAGGTGTTCTGGAAGATCGACTCACCGCCGAGCATCTTCCGCTTGGCCGCGGCGAGGAGACCGCCCTTCATCTCGGTCTTCATCTCGATGCCCGCGTCGCGGGCGACCATGGCGCTCGACTCGACGACCATCTGCTCACCGGGCTGCTCGAACCCGACGCGCACGACGCCGAAGTCCGGCTTGTCCAACATCTCGTAGCGCATGTCTCAGTTCTCCCGCGGGGGAAGCATCCGCCCGACCATGGACCCGAACTCCTGGGGGTTTCGGGTCTGAATCCAGATCCGGCCCTGGCCGGTGAAGTGACACACGAGGCCTTCGCCCGACAGGAAGCTGGCGATCCAGCCGCTGCCGCTCTTGCCGACGCTGTACTCGAGCGTGGTGTCCCACGCGACGAGGTGGCCGGTGTCGATGACGAGGTTGCCATCGCACTGGAGCTCCTGGATGCCGCCGAAGGCACCCACCAGAACCTGACCCTCCTGCTGCGCGGTCGCCTTCAGCACGAAGACGCCCTCGCCCGCGAAGAAGCTCTTGAAACCGCCGACCTTGGTCTCGGTGTGGACCCAGGGGTCGCCACCGATATAGCTCGAGGACTGGATGAAGTACCCGTTCGGGTTCATCGGCAGCGACACGATGTCGCCCGAGAGGCTGTGGGCGAGCAGCACCTCGCCGGGGCCGCCCTGGGCGGTGAAGGTGTTCTGGAAGAACGACTCACCGCCGAACATGCGCTTGAGGCCGCTCATGACGCCGCCGGTGGAGCCGGTCTCCATGTGGACGTTGGTCGACATGCCGACCATCGCGCCGGACTCCGCGCGGAACTGTTCGCCGTTCTGAAGGATGACCCGCGCCATCGCCTGGGCGGGCTTGTATCCGATTTCGATCTGGGGCATTCGCTCGCTCCTCGCTCAACCGGGCAAGAGCGGCGTGAGCCACCCGACCAGGGATCCGATGTTTCGTGATTGGAGATAGACCCGGCCCTGGCCTTCGAACTGGACCACGAGGCCTTCGCCCGACGCCAGGAAGCCCATGGCGCCGCCGCCCGCGCTCTTGATGGCGAAGGTGACGTTGCCCTCGAAACCGACGAGGTGACCGTTGTCGACCATGAAGGGGCCGTTGATGTCGACCGCGTGCACGCCGCCGTAGCTGTTGAACCAGAGGTCTCCGGTTCCGGTGATCTGTATGAAGAAGGCCCCTTCCTTCGCGAGGAGGCTCTTGAAGCCGCCGAACTTCATCTTCATCTCGAAGTCACCGGAGCTCGCCAGGTACGCGCCGGTCGAGAGCGTGATGGTCTCGCCCTGCATCCGGCGGTGCGCGATCGTGCCCGAGAGCGTCGGGGCGACCCACACGGCGCCGGGTGCCTGTGGCGAGGTGAAGTGGTTCACGAAGAAGGTCTCGCCGCCGACGATCTTGCGGATCATGGCGATGAAGAAGGCCTTCACCTTCGCGAAGAACCCGGCGCGGCTGCCGGCGTTCATCTTCACTTCCATCTCGACGTTGCTGTTCCGAGCCACCATCGCGCCGGCCTCGGCCACGACCTTCTGACCTGGCTGCAGGTCGACCCGGAGCATCGCGAACGAGGGCCCGTGGGTGATCTCGTGCGTGAGCGGCGCCACTGGCTGCGCCGGTGCCATCGCGGCCCCCTGCGGTGCCGGGGCCTGACCCTGCGGGGCCGGCGCCTGCTGCGGCGGGGCCTGGGGTTGCGGATGCTGATCCATCGATATCCCTCCGGCGAACCGTCGAACGCGGCTCGCGAGCCGATGGGGTACCCTTTTTTGGGCGCTTCGTTCAAGCCCCCAAATGGGGATGGACACCCATTAGCGGCAGGCGATCGTCTGCATCGATCCCGCCGGGTCGCATCGCGTGCTGCAGGAACTCTGGACGCAGCCGGTCGCCAGGAAAACGGGGGTCCCGCAATTCATGCGGCCTCCGTCGTCGATGTAGACCCCGCCCCCGCGCCCACTCAGATCGCAGCTCGACAAGCGGCATCGGCATGACCCGATCGGGAACTCCTGTTCGTCGTCCTCGTCGCAGTCGTAGTCGAAGCCCCCACCATTGCGAGGCGTGTCGAAGAAGTCGGTCTGCCCGGGGAAGGCATCCGAGTCGGTGTCGTCGCAGTCGGCGTCGTTGGTGACGTAGCCGACCTCGGACGGCCGACAGCTGACCAGGGTGTCGTCGGGGTCGCCGAACCCATCGCCGTCGGCGTCGCGGTAGTAGGTGGTCGTCGGGAGCGAGTCGTCGACGATGCCGTTGCAGTCGTCGTCGATGCCGTTGCACGTCTCGATCTGCGGCGTGTAGGAGCAGGCTCCGGGCGATCCGCCCGTGCACACGAACGTCGACCCTGCGCATGCACCGCGTTGCTCCGCGCAGGGGTACGTCCCATCGGTGCAGTCGCAGCCGACCGCCGGGTTGTTCGGTGTCCCGTCGCAGTCCTGGTCGATCATGGCGGGCTCGCAGGCATCGAATGCGGCCGGATTGATCTCCGACTCCGTATCGTCGCAGTCGGTGTTCAGACCGACGTGGTCGACGGGGGCCATGCACGCGAGCATCGTCGTGCCGTCCGGGTCGCCGTAGCCGTCGCCGTCCATGTCTGGATAGAACGTCAGCAGCACCCCTTCGTCGACCATCCCGTCGCAATCGTTGTCGAGGCCGTCGCAGCTCTCGAGCGGGGAACCGCCGACCGTCGCGAGTAGATCGTTGCAGTCCGTACCGCAGTTGTCGCCGTTGCAGCACTCGGCGTCCGGCGCACCGTCCGAGTCCTGGTCCCGAAAGCCGAAGGTCGAGTCGTCGCAGTCCTCGTCATGATCGTCCGGGTCACAGACCTCGGGGTTGCCCACATAGCGATTGTCGTCCGAGTCGTCGCAATCGGACCCGCCGCACGCGACGTCCGTCTGGCCGTCGCCATCCGCGTCCGGGCACTCGTCGGTACAGGTGTCGCCCTCCTCGTCGCAACCCCCAACCGGGCAGGGGTCGTCGCCCGCGACGCAGACCCCCATCTCGCAGGCCTCGGCGCCGTTGCAGAACACCCCGTCGTCGCACTCGGCCGCGGTGGTGCAGCCACTCCCCGCGTCCTCGCCGCCGGTGTCGTCGTCGCCGCACGCCACCATCCACACGACCGCCACGACGGTCAGCCCCCGACCCATCCATCTCATGGCGGACCAGCCTACGCCCCGCAGGGGGGCTCGTCCACGCCGTCAGCGGCAGGCGATCGTGACGAAAGCACCGCCCGGCTCGCAGAACACCGACGGGTCTCCGCACACTCCGTCCGCGTTCTTGGAGCAAGAGCTCGCGAGGAAACCGCCACCGCCGCACGGGTCGCTCGGATCGTCAGGCATGTAGACCGGGGTGGTCGTCGCGACGATGCCGCACACGTCGCTGGCGACGTCACAGTTGCAGTACCCGGTGTCGTACTGCATGTCCTCGCTCCCGTCGCAGTTGAAGTCCCAACCGCCGCCCGCGCGGGAACGGCCGAAGAAGAGCGTCTGGCCCGGGAAGGCGTCCTCGTCGGCGTCGTCACAGTCCGACCCGTTGGTCACCCACTCGTCGCCGAGCGTCTCGCACGTCACCATCATCGTGTCGGGGTCGCCGTAGCCGTCGCCATCCATGTCTCGGTAGTAGACGGTGGTGGGCACGGTGTCGTCGATCATGCCGTTGCAGTCGTCGTCCAGCCCGTTGCAGATCTCGGCCTGCGGCGTGTACGAGCAAGCACCGGGCATCCCGTCGGTGCAGACGAAGGTCGCACCCATGCAGCGCCCACGCTGCTCGGGACAGTCATAGGTACCGTTGGTGCAGTCGCAGCCTGCGCTGGGGTTGTTCGGAGTGCCGTCGCAGTCGTCGTCGACCATCGCCGGGTCGCACTGGTCGTACGCGCTCGGGTTCACCTCGTCGTCGGCGTCGTTGCAGTCCGTGTCGCTGCTCGAGAACCCCGTCGGTCGCATGCACGCCACCATCGTCTCGCCGGTCGCGCTGCCGAATCCGTCACCATCGGCGTCCTCGTAGAAGGTGGTCAACACCTCTTCGTCGACCATCCCGTCGCAGTCGTTGTCGAGTCCGTCGCAGCTCTCGATCGGCGACGCGCCGACGGTCGCCAGAGTGTCGTCGCAGTCGGTGCCACAGTTGGTGCCGTTGCAGCATTCGGCGTCGGGGGCTCCGTCCATGTCGACGTCCCGAAAACCGAAGGTCTCGGGGTCGCAGTCCTCGTCGACGTCGTCGGGGTCACAGATCTCCGTGTTGCCGGGGTAGCGATCGGCATCCGAGTCGTCGCAGTCGCCACCGCCGCACGATGCGTCGGTCGCTCCGTCGCCATCGGCATCGGGGCAGTCGCTCTCGCAGGAAGCGGTGGACTCCACGCACACCTCCCCCGGCGAGCAGGGCCCGTCGCCCGCACGGCAGAGCCCGGTGTCGCAGGTCTCCGCGCCGTTGCAGAAGACGCCGTCGTCGCAGTCCGCGTCGGTGGCGCACGTGGGTCCGGCGTCGGGGTCGGGCCCGTCGGTGGCGTCATCCGGACAGCCGACGAAGAGGATGGTGGTGACGAGGAGAAGGGCACGCATGGCGGAACCCTATAGCAGCACCGCAACCCTTCGCAGCCTCACGGCTCGCAGCCGAGGGGCCACATCCGGAGCTGGACCCGGGCCCGTCCGTCGGGGGACTCGACGCCACGGCGGTAGGCCAGGAAGAGCTGGCCGAGGTGCTCCACGAAGACGCCGTCGCCGTAGCCTTCGTCGTCTTCGCGGGGGTCCCAGGTGTCGACGGTCTCGCCGCGGGTGTTGGTGAAGAAGACCCGGTAGCCGCTCTCGCCGGCTTCGTCGCGGATGGGTGAAGCGACGATCACCCCGCCCCGGAAGGCGATGGCGTCGTCGATGGTGTTGATGAGCTCGAGCTCGGTGTCGTAGCGCCGGGGGTCACCGACCGTTCGGCCCTCGCGGTCCAGATCGAGCACGATGCGGCCGCCGATCTCGCGCGACCGCTCGCCCATGTGCACCACGAAGCCGGTGGGCGTCGGGAACACCCACGGCTCGCCGTAGAAGCTCTCCGGGCCGAGCCGCTCGACGAGGACCTCCGCCGGACCGAGGGGGTCGCCCTCGAGCGAGTAGGGCTGCAGGTAGAGCACCGAGACCCGCGGCTCCGGCCGAGCGGCCGCGACGTGCACCACCCGACCGTGGCCCACCGCGAACGCGGGCTTGCCATCGCCCTCCGGCAGCACCTCTTCCCAGTCGCGTGACTCGCCATCGGGTCCGGCGATGTCGATCAGGTGCTCGTGGCCCATCACGGGCCCGGAGCTGTTGTCGGTCCACGCCGTGAAGATCCGCGGCCCCGTACGCACGCTCACCGGCCGCCACGCGCCGCAGCTCCGGTCGGGCTGCGCGCGGACCTCCCAGATCGGCACGCCGCGGGCATCGAAGAGCGCGCGAGTGGTCACGTCGTCACCGCCGCGGACCCGGCCGCAGTAGGTGATCATCATGCCGTCGGGGTGCGGCGCCGAGGTGGTCCAGCCGCCCTTGAGCAAGGTGTCGTGGCGGAGGATCTCACCGATCGGGCGCCCTCCGTCGTCGAGCAATCGCGAGTACGTGTTGGGCTGGGGCTCGGTGCCGAGGTAGCCGAGGTGCCAGACCGCGAGCATCCCGGCCGAGGTGCTCTCGACGGCGAGGTCGCGCACCCACGCGCAGGTATCGCACGCGCCGGTCTCGCCCTCGCCCGTGTCGCGGAAGACCACGCTCTCGCCCACCGGCCGAAGCGGCAGCGCCTCGTCGACCCATCCGTCGCAGTCGTCGTCGACGCCGTTGCAGGTCTCCGGGCCGCTCGGAACGCAGCGGGTCAGATCCGGTCCGAGATCGGGCAGCTCTGGCGGCGGCGCGCCCACCTGGAGCGCGCTCTTCGAGCCGCAGCCCGCCAGCAGCAGCACCACGATGGGCAGCCAACGCATCGCCCGACTCTAGCTCAGAGTCGAACGGCCATAATATTTGCTTGACGTTATATAACGACTATTGCATAGACTGGGTCATGGGCGCAGCCGTCGACCTCAGCACCACCCTCACCGCGCTCGCGGACCCGACCCGCCGCGCGATCCTCGCTCGCCTCGCGGAAGGCGAAGCCACCGTGAACGAGCTGGCGGAGCCCCTGCCGATCTCTCAGCCGGCGGTCTCGCGGCACATCAAGGTGCTCACCAACGCCGGCCTCGTGGTGCAGCGGGTCGACGGCACCAAGCGCCCGTGCCGGCTCGCGGCCGGCAGTCTCTCCGAGCTCGACGAATACCTGTCGATGCTCCGGACGGCTCTCGAAGCGAACTACGCGCGCCTCGATCGCCTGCTGGCGAGCGAGGGCGGAAAGGAACCGACATGACCCTCGAGCTGAAGACCGAAGGCGACACCCACGTCGTCGTCACTCGCCGCTTCGCGGCTTCCCCCGAAGCGGTCTTCCGTGCGCACACGGACCCCGCGCTGATCCAGCAGTGGATGCTGGGTCCGGACGGTTGGACGATGCCGGTGTGCGAGATCGACCCGACCGCCGGAGGGACCTTCCGCTACGAATGGACCGACGGGAAGGGCGGCGGCTTCCACATCGCCGGCGAGATCCTCGAGGTGGACGCGCCCCGCCGCATCGTGCACGTGGAGCAGATGTTCCTGCCGGACCCCACGCCGGAGAACCACGTCGAGACCACCTTCGCCGCCGACGGCGACGGAACGATCATGACGATGCGGATGACCCTCCCCGACGCCGAGGCGAGGAAGGCCGTGCTCGAGAGCGGCATGGCGGATGGTCTGGAGGTTTCGTACGCCCGCCTGGAGTCGATCACTCGTGGCTGAGCTCGACCCCACCCGGCCGACGGTGCACCTGAGCATCGACGTCCCCGAGCTGGACGAAGGGCTGCGTTTCTATGGCGAGGTCTTCGGCTTCGTCGAGACCTCGCGGCCGTTCCCGACCATGGCGATCCTCGACGCCAACAACCTCAGCGTCTGCATGCACGAGAAGCCCGCGGGGACGAAGAGCTCACCCGACGGGCCCGAGCGTGGCTACGAGCGCCACTGGACGCCGGTGCACGCCGATCTGCACGTGGCCGATCTCGACGCGACCCTCGACCGGGTTCGGGCGGCCGGCGGCGTGGTCGAGCAGGAGTTCCGCGATCACGGGCCGAAGATGGCGGCGTTCTGCAGCGATCCTTTCGGCAACGGCTTCTGCGTCATCAGCGAACGCTGACCGCTCAGCTCGCGAGCACGCGCTCGGCCGCGGCGCGGCCGCTCTGCCAGGCGGCTTCGATCCGCGGCGCGAGCATGCCGTCGCCCGCGATGGTCACACCACGGCTCCGGTCGTGCAGGCAGGCCTGGCCGACCGCCTGTTCGACCTGCGCGTAGCGCCAGCGGTGCGCGACCGCGAAGGTCGGCTGCACGATGGTGCCCACGGCGCTCGCGAACGCGCGGACGAGGCGCTCGGTCACGGAGGCCGGCGCGAGCTCGAGGTGGGCGCGCGTCCACTGCGGGGTCGCGTGGAGCACCCAGGTCTCACCGGGCGGTCGCCCCGGCTTCGACGAGTCGCAGGCCATCCAGGCGAGCGGACCCCGGTCGAGGAGCACTTCTTCGTGACAGGGCTTGGCGGCGAGCTCCACCAAGACGGCCCAGCAGGGCGCGTGGCTCGCGCGGGTGAGGAGCGCATCGAGCCCGAGCGGCGCGACCAAGCGCGCCGTCTGCGCGACGGGCGCGGTGACCACGATGTGATCGAAGCGCCCGAGCGACGCTCCGTCGGTGTCGAGCAACTCGCCGCCGCCAGGCAGCGGCGCGACCTCGGTCCGGAGCGACACGTCGAGCTCACGCGCCAGGAGCTCCGGCAACCCGCGGTTCATCCCGCGGCCGACGTAGCGGGGGCGCGCCCGGAAGCTCTCCGGAGCCTCGGGGGTCCACTCCGCGACCACGCCCGCCGCGAGCCACTCGTTCACCACCGCGCGAAAGCTCTCGGAGCGCGCGGTGAAGAACTGCGCGCCGTGGTCGAGCTGTCGGCCCTGCTGCTGCCGAGTCGCCATCCGGCCACCGACCGCGCGCCCCTTGTCGAAGACGCGCACCTCGACGCCGTGCTCGGCGAGGTGGCGCGCGCAGGTCAGCCCGGCGATCCCTGCACCGACGACTGCGACCCGCTTTGCGCTCCCCATGGAAGCCACCTAGGGGTGGTTCGCTCCGAGAGCAACGGCCTACTCGCACTCGGCGAGGGACACGCAGGCGCCATCGAAGCAGCGCGCTCCCTCGACACAGTCGTTGCCGTCGCACCGCGCACCGATCGCGCGCCGCGCGTGGCAGACACCTTCGACCCCGCACAGCCCCTCCGCGCAATCGAGGTCGTCGCGACAATCGCCGCCCAGCGGGATGGGGACGCACGCGTGGCCCTGACTCGCAATGGGCGTACCACTCGCAGGCCGCGTGCCGTTCGGCAGCAGCGGCGCGCAGGCACCGCCGCAGACCGCGTCGGCCCTGCCCGAGCAGAAGTTGCCGGGCTCGCATTGCGTGTCGTGCTGGCAGGAGCCACCGGGCGGCACGGTTCCGACCCAGACGTCAGGTGGTCCGGGCGCTGGAGACCCGCAGACGCCGTGACAATCGACGAGCGACATTCTCGTTTGAGCACGAGCGGCGTTCACAGTGGACTCCCGTTGGCGGTTGGCGCTCGTGGTTCACACCCGCGCGTCGGCGGCGCAGCCGGATTCCCCGCGATTTTCGGCACCGATGCGGAGCACGAGGCTCGGCACGGCTGCTGCAGAGGAGAGTCGGCGCGGCGCGCACCCCATCGCTTCACTCGCCGCCCATTCTTCCAATGAACCACATTCTCAATCGATGCTTCTCCACCGGCGCCTTGGCGCTCATCCTCTCTTTGTCCCTCGCGTGCGGTGACGACGCGCCGGTCGACGCCCTGCCCGATGGGGCGGTCGTGCCGGACATGAGCCGCGGCGTTCGACCCGACGGTGGCCCGCCGGACACCACGCCGATGGACGGAGGCGCGACCGAGACGGATGGGGGCACGACCCCTCCGGACCGTCCCGAGCTCGACCCGGCGGCGAGCGCGTTCGTCGAGGCCGCGCGCCAGAAGGTCTGCGCCTACGCGGTTCGCTGCGAGCCGCCGTTCGACCCCACCACGCACCACCGCTTCTGCCACCCCGCGTACGAGTACGACCATGGGCTGCCGGGCCTCTTCGACACCGACATGCTGCCCTTCATGGCGTTCGACGACGACGCCGCCGAGGCCTGCCTCGAACGCTTGGACGACGCCGCCGAGAGCTGCGTGCTCCGAACGGCCGACGACCCGTGCTACCGCGTCTTCGCCGGCACCGGCGCGGTAGGGGACGCCTGCCACGACGTCGGCCACTGCGGGCCGGGACTGCACTGCGCCGGCGAGAGCGAAGAGCTCAGCTGCACCGGCACGTGCCAGCCGGACGTGGCGCTCGGGGCCGACTGTTCCGACGGCCCGTGCGCGGCCGGACTTCGCTGCGCCGAGGGCGTCTGCGTGGCGCGCGCCGACGTCGGTGGCGCATGCAGCTCCCGGCTCGGCTGTCTGCCGCACCTCGACTGCAACGCGGCGGGGCGCTGCTTCGATCCCGTCGATGCCGTGGGTCAGCCCTGCGAGCGACGGCGCTTCGACACCTGCCCGCCGCCCACGCGCTGCGGCGACGACGGGGTCTGCGAGCCGCACACGCTGAGCATCTTGAAGGCGCCCGGAGAAGCGTGCATCTCCGACGACTGGTGCGCGGGCCGGGTGCTCTGCATCGATGAGGTGTGCGTCCCGCAGCCGGTCCTCGGCGAGGCCTGTACCGGTGAGCTCGAGTGCATGGTCGGCACCTGCCTGAGCGGCGTGTGCGGCACCCGCATGGAACGCGCGCCCTGCGAGCGTGACGACCAGTGCGACAGCGGCCGGTGCGAGGACGACCGCTGCGTCCGCACGGACGTGGGGGAGGTCGGTGACCCCTGCACGACTCGCTACGGCTGCCCCGACGGAGTGGCTTGCCGCGACGGAGTGTGCACCGAGGCCGCCGCCTGCGACTGAGTCAGTCGCAGGGTCCGCGGACCACGCAGCGGCCGCCGTCGCAGCGGAGGCCGTTGGCGCAGTCGCGGTCGGTGTCGCAGCGCGCGCCGACCGCGGCTGGGACCTCGCACACGCCCATGCAGCGATCGGTCGCGCATTCGCTGTCGTCGTCGCAGGGCGCGCGGGCGGGCAGGAGCTGGCAGGTCCCCTCGACGCAGCGCCCTTCCATGCAGTGGCGCTCGTCGTCGTCGCACGCTTGGGTCAGGCCGGGGTTGGGCATGCACGTGCCGTCGTCGCAGTAGTGATCGGCGGCGCATGGACCACAGGGCTCACCCGGCCCGGCGATCACGCCGAGCGGGTGGCGGGTGCACACGCCATCGACGCAGTCGGTCGGCACCGGGCAGGTGTCCGGTCCACGCGGGTCACAGGCGCGGCCTTCGGCGTCGTCGAGCGCGTAGCACTCGCCGAGGGTCTGGTCGCAGGCCAGGCCGGTCGCGCACTCGGAGCTCCGGGCGCAACGGTCGCCGGCGAGCCCGTCGACGGCGCAGCGACCGCGAGCGCAGTGCAGGCCTTCGGCGCACACGTCGTTCCGGCAGGGCTCGCCCTCGCCTGCCCGGGGTGTGCACTCGCCCGAGCAGCGGAGAGCGTCTTCCACGCCCGCGCAGGCCAACCCCGGCGCGCACTGCTTCGGTCCGTCGCAGGCGGCGCCCGCGGTGAGCGTTCCGATCAGGACCGGCTCACAGATCGGCGTGGTGCAGCTCGCGGTGGCGGCGTCGATGGCGAGCAGGCAGCGAGTCGCCGCGTCCTGGTCGTAGGCCATGTGTGGCTGTCGATCGAGGAGGAAGGCCAGCCGCTGCTCCACGGCGATGGGGTGACAGAACACGCTGAAGCGCTGGACGTCGCTGGTGCTCTCGCAGCGGAGCCCGAAGGTGCAGTAGCTGGCCGCGAGCTCGAGCGCGTAGGCCTCCGGCGAGGTCGGCGCCACCGGCACGTAGTCGTCCCCACACGCAACGAGGGAGAGCGCCAGCATCGGCGCGAGGACGTGCGAACGGAACAGCATGCCGCAGCCTCCCAACGTATCACCCGCTCGAGGCCTCGGCTCGAACGAGCGCCATTCACGGCGTGGCGTCGGTCACGGGGGGGGTCGGCGGTGGGCGTCGAAGAAGGCGAGGATGCGGCCGCTGGCGTCGTAGTCCGGTTCGGCGGGGCCGAAGTCGGGGCCGATGTCCACCGGTGAGCCGGGCCACTGGTGGCCGAGGAGCTGGAAGCGCTCGAGGGTGAGGCTGGCGCCGGGGCCGCTGTGGTGGATGCGGACCATGTCGCCCCGCTGGTGCCGGTCGACTCGCTCGCAGCCGAGGTGGCGCGCCCAGCCGCGGGCGGCGTGGTCGACGCCGTAGGTCCACACCGGCGAGCCGCCACCAGCGTAGGGGCTGATCGGATCCCGCAGGCCGTGCATCGCCAGCACCGGGATGCGATCGGCGCGTGGTCCCGGCGCTCGGAGGCCGGCGACCGGCGCGATGGCGGCGATGCGGCCCGGCAGCGCTTCGGCCAGGTGACACGCGACGCGACCGCCGCCGCTGAATCCGGTCGCGAAGACGGGCCCCAGCTCGAAGCGTGCGGCGCACTCGTCGAGGATGGCGGCCACGAAGGCGTCGTCGGACGGCCGCGCCGAGTCGCGGGGCACGTTCCAGACCCGGCGGAGCGCCTCGGGCAGCACCAGCGCCATGCCGTGCGCGTCGGCCTTCGGGCCCATGCCGGTCAGCGCGAGCTGCTCCTCCGGATAGCTCGTGGTGCCGTGGAACATCAGCACCACCGGGATCGGCCCGGCGCTCTGCGTCGGCAAGCGCACCACGAAACGGCGCGCCACCCCGTCGACTTGCAGCCAGCGGGTCCGCGCGGCGCCCGGCGTGGGCTCGCCTTCCGGCGCGAGCGACGCCATGTCGGCCATGGTCCGCGAGGGCACCGCCATCGGCGACGACGCCCGGCTCATGCCACGCACCGCGCGAGGATCTGCGGGCGCACCGGCACGAAGGCCGTGGCCACGGTGAAGGGCTCGATCGAGACCTCCGCGAAGCCCGAGCCCTGGAGCAGCGAGCCGGTGTCGCGGTGCGTGTGGCAGCCCTCGAAGAGCCAGCGCCACGGCCGGAAGACCCAGCGCTGGATGCGACCCACCATCGTGTCCGCCGGCGCGGCGACGTGCTCGATGCAGAGGAAGCGCCCGCCCGGCTTCAGGATGCGCCGGACCTCGCCGACCACCTGCTCCGGGTCGTCGACCGTGCAGAGCACCAGGCTGCAGACCACCGTGTCCACGCTGTCCGACTCCAGCTCGATGCCCTCGGCGCCTGCGCTGCGGATCTCGAGCTCGATGCCGAACCGGGCGGCGTTCTGGCGCAGCGCCGCGTGCATGTGCGTGTTGGGCTCGACCGCGATGACCTTGGTGCCGCGGCGCATGTAGCGGAAGTTCGCGCCGGTGCCGGCGCCGAGCTCCACGATGGTGTCGGGCAGGTCCGCGAAGAGCCGGCGCTTCATCGCGCCGAACTTCCAGCGGACGTACCAGTCCATCCACCGGAAGAACGCCGCGTTGAAGCGGCCTCGGATCGGGTTGGGGTGCGTGTGGGCGATGTGCACGCCCGTGCTCTCGTGAGTGATCGCGTCCATGGGGGTCTCCTTTCCTCCACGGACCACTCTTGGCGGAGCGGGCGCTGACCACTCTGCTCGTTCCCTTACCGTTTCCTTAGCTCGTCGGTTTCCGACTCCGACTCCG